>CYUG01000012.1 GCA_001403775.1 Dermabacter indicis | reverse complement strand
AATCGCCGCCGGCAACGCTTACGCTCAGTCCCGCCGATTCGAGCGCCGAATGCAGAGTCGGGATCCGCGAGCGCGAACGCACGAGAACAGCGAAGCTCAGAGGCTTGTCGTCGAGAGCCTCGCTCTCGGCCTCGTGCGCGGCGCGGATGCTTGAGATCCACTCGGCGATCGAGTCGGCTTCGTCGAATTCATTCGCGTGCGCGGCAACGGTGATCGCGCCGGGGCCCGCACCGGGGCGCGGGGCAAGCGTCGGAACCGTGACCCCGGCCGTGCTGCCCGCAAGGGGCCCACTGATCGCGTTCGCCCCCGCGAGCAGGGCCGCGTCGTTGCGCCAGGACGTGCTGAGCGTGTACTGACGCACTGGCTGTTCCTCACTTCCCCACCGTTCAACGAACGCAGAGAGGGAGGCAGCCGAGGCACCGCGCCACCCGTAAATCGCTTGGTTCGGGTCGCCCACGGCACACGTCGCGTGTCCCGCGCCAAAGAGCGTCGCGAGCAGCTGAAGCTGAGCAACGGAGGTGTCTTGAAATTCGTCGAGGAGCACGACTCGATGCTGCGCACGAGCGTCTTCCCGCACCTCGCCGCTTGCTTCGGCGATGGCCGCGGCGAGGCTCACCTGGTCGGAAAAGTCGATTGCGCCGCGTTCGCGTTTTTCGCGCGCGAACGCTTCGAGGAGAGGTACGAGGGCCCGGCGTTGCTCGAGCACACGCCACAGGCGCTTCACGCTCGCGGGCGCGGTGCGTTTTTTGCCGCCCTCACCCTGGAGCGGGAGATTCATGGTCTCGACCTCGATCTCGCGGAGGTACTCGTCAAGGTCGCGCGCGGTGCGGAGGTGATCGCTCAGCGCTCCGGAAAGCGAGAGCACGGCGGAGGCCACCGTCCCGCTCGAGTGGTCGAAGGGAAGTTCACCCTGCCACGATTCGACGAGATCATAGGCGATCTGCCACGCGGCCGCGGGCGGCAGCACGGTGAAGTCCGGATCGACACCAACGCGGAGTGCGTGCTCGTGCACGAGATCGAGCGCGAACCCGTTGTAGGTCGCAACGCGCGGGGATTGCCCGCCAAGCTGCACGGTGCTTGCCGCGAGTGTCGCCGGCGGCTCAATCCCGGCCGATTCCATCGCCGAGGCGAGGCTCGAGAGCCTTCGATCAATGCGCTCGACAAGCTCGTGCGCGGCCTTCTTCGTGAAGGTGAGCCCGAGCACATGGCGCGGCTCCACGAGTCCGTTCGCGATGAGCCACACGACTCTCGCGGACATCGTCTCAGTTTTCCCGCTCCCAGCCCCCGCAACAACGAGGGCCGGGGCGAGCGGTGATTCGATCACCGCGACTTGTTCGGGGGTCGGTTCGGGCTGGCCGAGCAAGCGGGCGACCTCGCGCGCGCCAAAGCGCACCTCTCTCACATGTCCTCCTGGAAGAGCGGGCACGAACGCTTCACGGGGCACACCGTGCAATGGGGGTTGCGCACGAGGTTCACGCGCGCGGAACGCAAGCGCAGATCGATGTCGCGCACGAGCTTCTCGAACCACTCCGGGTCATCGCCCTCGCCGAGCGGCGGCTGGTGCCGAACCGCGGTCGACTTTGCGTCCGTGCCAACGTACACGAGGCTCGCCCCCTCGACGTTGTCTTCACCTTCGATCTGCGAAAGCGCGTACTGGTAGGCGGCAAGCTGCGGGTCGCGCTCGGCATCCGCTTTCGACTTCGCGGTTCTCCCCGTCTTGTAATCCACAACCCTCACACCGCCCGCGTCACGCTCGAGACGGTCGATCGAGCCGCGGATCTCGACGTTCTCGCCGAGCGTGGCCGAGAAACGTTTTTCGACTGCGTCGACCTCCGGATGCGCGCTTTGATAGGCACCGAGCTTCTCGAGCATCTGAATGATGCGCGCACGTTCGGCCCGCGTGCGCCAGTTCTGCGCCTCCACATTGCCAGCGGGCTGGGCCTTCTCGAACTCGGCGACGAGTTCAGCCGCACCGGCTCGCGGGTGGGCCTCGGCAAGCGCGTGTATCAGGGTGCCGACTTCCTGGGCCGCTCCCCCGGCCTTGCGCGCGCCAGCGCTCTCGAGCAGGAACGCGCGCGGACACTGCGAAGCCGTTGCGAGGCTCGACGGGGAAAGGGTGAGCATGCCGCCGGCGGGAAGCGCGGGATCGTTCCGCGTCAGCGCCTGGTGGTACCACGTTTCTGGGTTCGCACTCTCGATTCCTTCGCGCTCGAGAGCAGCCAGGAGTGCGGCGACGTGGGCGCGATTGGCGCCGTCGGGCGGCTCGGCGGGAAAAGCCCGGGCAAGTGCGGCAACGAGCTGGCGGGCTTCGGGAAACGGGCCGGGGCTTCGGCTTTCGAGGGCCGACGCCACCCAGCCGCGCGGCACCCCTTCACCTCGCGCGGCGCTCTCTAGCACCCGGAATAGGCCCGATGGTGACGTGTCCTCGTTTTCCACCGCGGTGACGAGGATGCGTTTTCGCGCGCGTGAGAGCGCCGCGATTGCAAGTCGGATCTCGTCGTTGAGGTTCGCCCTTCGCCGAATCGCGCGCATTTCTGTGCGGTTCGGCGCGAGGCCGGGCTCGTCGAGGAGGAGCGCAAGGTCGGCGGCGCCGAGGATTCCCGAGCGAAGGCGAAGGTTCGGCCAAGCACCTTCGTTGAGTCCCGCGAGGATCACGGTGTCAAAGTTCTCCCCTGCGATGGCGGCGGGGGTGAGCACGCGAACGATCCCGCCGATCCTCCCGCGAGCGCTGAGCGAATCTTCGGGAACAGCCTGGGATTCGATGTGTGCCATGAATACGGCGATGTCGTCGCCTCCGCGACGTTCCTCATAGCGATCCGCGGCCGTAAAGAGTGCTCCGAGAGCATCGAGGCGTACGTTCGCGAGAGTCGCACGCGAGCGTGCCTGCACGCTTGAAACCGAAGCGATCGCGTCATTTTGCCAGCGGGAAGCGAGGTGCGAGGCCTCCCACGCGGCCCAGAGCAGCGGGAGGATTCCGGCCCCGCGAGCGGCAGCGATGGCCTCGCGCATGCGGCGCAGCCGGCGAAGAGGCGATGTCACCGCGCGCAGATAGCGCTCCCTGCCGCTGGAGGCGCCTTCATTGCCGTTCGACGCGGGCGGCAGCGGCACGTCGGTGTCGTCAACAATCGCGAGAATCGCCGCGTCGCCGAGCGAGTGCGTACCGTGCGCAAGTGCCCAGCGTCGCAGTTCGCGCAACATTCCGTCGTCGATCCCGCCCCACGGTCCGCGCAGAATCTCCACGAGGCGCTCGGCGCGGAGCTGCTCGAGCCCAAGCCCCCACGCAAGGATGGTGAAGAGGTCACGGATAACGGGTTCGTCCCTAAGCGGGGTTGCGCGAAGAGAAGCCTGGGCGTCAATGCCCACGCGCGTGAGGCGTTCCGCGAGGGCGCGTGCCGCCGAGGCGGAGCGGCAGACGACGACAACGTCATCGCGCGGCACATCGTGCACGGCGCCGAGGAGTCGAATCGCCGTGGCGATGTCGCGGGCTTCGCCCTCCTCGCTCGCGGCGACGGCAAGTGCAACGGCCTCCGGTTCGCCTTCCTCGATCTCTATTTTCCGCAGGGAACTCGGCGCCCCCTCGAGCGGAAGGCGCGAGGCGAGCGACGCGGCAACGCGCGCGAGAGCTGGGTCGTGGTCGAAGCTGACGTTGAGCGCGATAGACGCGCATTCGCGGTGGGCGAGCGCAGGCGAGTTCGCGATGCGCGAGGCCGCATCAGCCATACCCCCGCGGAATCCCTCGACCGTCGCATCGGGGCTCGATGTCACGAGAACCTGCGAGGCGCGTGCCGCGAGCGCTTCAACGATCCGCACGCCGCTCGCGGTGTAGTCCTGCGCGTCGTCGACCGCGAGGAGATCGAGCGTCTCTCCCTTCTCCGCGAGGGCACACGCGCGCTCCACAAGCACGCCGGAGTCGAGTCGCGCACCGGCATCGNGAGCGGCAGCGATGGCCTCGCGCATGCGGCGCAGCCGGCGAAGAGGCGATGTCACCGCGCGCAGATAGCGCTCCCTGCCGCTGGAGGCGCCTTCATTGCCGTTCGACGCGGGCGGCAGCGGCACGTCGGTGTCGTCAACAATCGCGAGAATCGCCGCGTCGCCGAGCGAGTGCGTACCGTGCGCAAGTGCCCAGCGTCGCAGTTCGCGCAACATTCCGTCGTCGATCCCGCCCCACGGTCCGCGCAGAATCTCCACGAGGCGCTCGGCGCGGAGCTGCTCGAGCCCAAGCCCCCACGCAAGGATGGTGAAGAGGTCACGGATAACGGGTTCGTCCCTAAGCGGGGTTGCGCGAAGAGAAGCCTGGGCGTCAATGCCCACGCGCGTGAGGCGTTCCGCGAGGGCGCGTGCCGCCGAGGCGGAGCGGCAGACGACGACAACGTCATCGCGCGGCACATCGTGCACGGCGCCGAGGAGTCGAATCGCCGTGGCGATGTCGCGGGCTTCGCCCTCCTCGCTCGCGGCGACGGCAAGTGCAACGGCCTCCGGTTCGCCTTCCTCGATCTCTATTTTCCGCAGGGAACTCGGCGCCCCCTCGAGCGGAAGGCGCGAGGCGAGCGACGCGGCAACGCGCGCGAGAGCTGGGTCGTGGTCGAAGCTGACGTTGAGCGCGATAGACGCGCATTCGCGGTGGGCGAGCGCAGGCGAGTTCGCGATGCGCGAGGCCGCATCAGCCATACCCCCGCGGAATCCCTCGACCGTCGCATCGGGGCTCGATGTCACGAGAACCTGCGAGGCGCGTGCCGCGAGCGCTTCAACGATCCGCACGCCGCTCGCGGTGTAGTCCTGCGCGTCGTCGACCGCGAGGAGATCGAGCGTCTCTCCCTTCTCCGCGAGGGCACACGCGCGCTCCACAAGCACGCCGGAGTCGAGTCGCGCACCGGCATCGATCGCCATGGACCCTTCGAGCGCGAGCGAGTCGAGGTAGGACTCGAAAATCGGTGCGGCGGAGCGCCATTCCTCGCGTCCGTGTTCCGCGCCGAGGGCAGCGAGCCGAGCGGGCGTGATCCCGCGCTCGGTGCAGCGGCTCACGAGGTCGCGAAGCTCGGCCCGAAACCCCGCGAGCGGAATCGCAGCGGGATCGATCGACCCGGGCCACGCCGCGGGGATCTCCGCGAGAAGTTCCTCGAGAAGCGCGTCCTGATCGGCGCCGGTCACAAGGCTCGGTTGCGCGAGTCCCTTGTGCGCCGCCTCTTCACTCACGAGGGCAAACGCGTACGCAAGCGGCGTCATGATCGTAGGAAGGTCAAGCTGCCCTTCATCGCCCGCACCGCGGGCCGCCATGGCCCGCCGGGAGAGCTCTTCGCGAAGGAGCCGGGCGCGCTCCCTCGTGGGAGCGAGGAGCACGACCGAACGGGGCTCGGCACCCTCTCGCATCGCTGCCCATGCGGCGTGGGCACACAGGGAGGACTTCCCGCTTCTCGGTGGACCGTAGGCAAACGTCGGGCCCCCTCGCCCGACTAACGCAAGCGCGTGCGCTTGCGCCACGCCCGGAGTCACGCGCGCGAAATCCGCAAGTGCCGCGGGGGACGCAAGGGGCGCAAGCCGCAGGTCCACGGACTTTTCCTGCATGATGCTCCCCTTCACTTCCGTACTCGAATCACCGTGTTCAGAACGATTTCAGCCCATCACGGGGGTGGGACAATTAAACTACTCAGATAAGGATTTCTCGCGTTAGCCGTCTACGCTCGCCCGATTCACCAGGAGATACCATGCGCCGCCGCCTCCCCCGCGCAGAACGACGCGCCCAACTTCTCGATGTTGCTACGTCATGTTTCGGTGAGCGCGGATACCATCCCACCTCGATGGACGACATTGCGGAGGCCGCGGGCGTCACGAAGCCCGTGCTCTATCAGCACTTCGATTCTAAAGAGGATCTGTACATCGCCGTGATCAAGCAGATCGGCGAGGTTCTTCGCGACCGCATCGACGACTTCGCGTTCGAGGGCGTCACAACCAAGGATCGCGTGCGCGAAGGCATCGAAGTGTTCTTCGGCGTGTTCGACGCTCGCTCAAGCATGCTCAAGCTCTTCTTCGGTAGCGAGTACGTGACAGATCGCGTGCAAGAGGAAGTTACGCGCGCAACCTCGCGCGCCGCAGAATCGGTCGGTGCGCTCCTTGCTCGCGCTCGCGAGCTCTCCCCCGAGCAGGCTGTCGTTGTGGGGCGAACCTTCGTCACGTCCGTGCAAGCGATCGCGCGTGAAGCGGACGGCGCCTCGGAGGAACGCCGCGAACTGATGCTTTCCTCACTCGCGAATCTGCTCACGGGCGGCATTCGGGCATTCGAACCTCGCGACGAGGAACTCACGAAGAACCCCGAATAGGCGCTCTCAGCGAACGCTGCACGCTTTTTCTTTCGCGCTCGATACACTGGGAGGAGTGTGCGCTGCGCGGCCAGCCCGCCGAGCGCCGCTGACCTTTTGCCGCACCCCCGACCCTCGAAGCGATATCACCGAGGCTCGTGCGGTGTGTGCGGCTCGCAAACCGTGCGCTCAGTGCGCACATGAGAAAAGGACACCCCATGGAAATTCGCATTGGCGTCACGCATTCGTCGCGGGAACTGTCGCTCGAGACCGACATGAGCGCAGAGGATCTCTCCGCGCTCGTGGAAAAGGCCATCGCTGAGAACTCGCTCCTCACGGTCAAGGACACCAAGGGACGCACGGTTCTCGTGCCCGGGGCGCGCATTAACTACGTCGAGTACTCGACCGAAGAGCCGCGCCGCGTCGGATTCCTGGGCTAACGGAAAGTAGTACCGGAACGTGACTGACAACCAGACTTTCGCCGACTTCGGCGTGCGCGAGGACATCGTCTCCTCGCTCGCCGAGAAAGGCATTACGACCCCCTTCCCGATCCAGGCCATGACCCTTCCGATCGCCCTGAAGGGCCGGGACATCATCGGCCAGGCGAAAACCGGCACGGGCAAAACGCTCGGTTTCGGCATTCCCGCCCTCGAAACGGTGGATCGCGAGATCGCCGAAACCGACTCGGCATTTGGCAAACCGCAGGCCCTCATCGTGGTGCCCACGCGTGAGCTCGCCGTCCAGGTGAGCACCGACATCCAGGCCGCGGGCAAGCGCGGCGGTGCACGCGTGCTCACGGTCTACGGCGGCCGCTCGTATGAGCCACAAATCGAGGCCCTCAACAAGGGCGTCGACATCGTCGTGGGCACTCCGGGTCGTCTCATCGACCTCATGCGCCAGAAGTACCTCGACCTCTCGCACGTGAAAGTCGCGGTTCTCGACGAAGCCGATGAGATGCTCGATCTCGGCTTCCTCGAGGACGTCGAGAAAATCCTCAAGGCAGCCCCCGCAAAGCGTCAGACCATGCTCTTTTCGGCCACGATGCCCGCGCAGATCATGGCGCTCGCGCGCCGTTTCATGACGCACCCCACCCATATTCGCGCCCACGATCCTGGCGACACCGCCCGCACGAAGGCCGACATCACCCAGGTAGTGTACCGCGCGCATCAGCTCGACAAGATCGAAGTTCTAGCCCGCATTCTGCAGGCGGAGGGTCGCGGGCTCACGATCGTGTTCACGCGCACGAAGCGCGAAGCCGACCGTACCGCTCACGACCTTGAGTCGCGCGGATTCGCCGCCGCGGCCCTCCACGGTGACCTCGGCCAGGGCGCGCGCGAGCAGGCACTGCGCGCGTTCCGCACGGGCAAGATCGACGTTTTGATCGCGACCGATGTCGCGGCGCGCGGCATCGACGTTGACGATGTCACCCACGTCATCAACTACACGGCACCCGAGGACGACAAGACCTTCCTGCACCGCACGGGCCGCACGGGCCGCGCCGGCAAGCGCGGAACGGCCGTGACGTTCGTGGACTGGGAAGATCTCGCTCGCTGGGCGCTCATCGCCCGCCAGTTCGGTCTCGAATCGACCGAGGCACGCGAAACCTACTCCACCTCGCCGCACCTGTTCAGCGACTTCAACATTCCCGAGGGCGCGAAGGGCACGCTGCCGAAGGAGAAGCGCACTCGCGCGGGTCTCGACGCCGAAGAGATTGAAGATCTCGGCGGGCCCGATTCGCGTGAGGGTCGCGGCGCTCATGGCCGTGGCCGAAGCCGCGGGGAAGATCGCGGGCGCGGAAGTAGCCGTCGCGGCGGCCGCGGACAAGGCCGAGGACGCAAGGACACCGCCGAGAACGGCGCAAAGGCCGAGGGCGAGAAGGCACCTCGGAAGCGCCGCCGCTCGCGCACGCGCCGCGTCAACGGCAAGGTCGTCGAGCGCAAGAACGACTAGGGCACCTTTCGGTTTCGCGATTAACCGCAGTTCGCAATCTCGGTGCGGTTACTCGCGAGCCACGCCGTAAACTCACTCGGATTGAGCGCGGCCCTCTCACGAGCTTCGGGGAGGGCCGCGTTCACGGCGTCCGTGTGAGGCACGATCGTGGCTGGAGCCGAATCGATCGCGTCGAGATCGATGGCTCCGCCCGTCGCAAGGTTCAGGAACGCGAGGTAGGCCGCGAGGTTTGTCGTACTCGCTTTAGAGAACCCGCCGCACGGGTCGATGAATTGACTCATGCCGAGCGCACCCGCCGTCTGCACGAGGTTGGGCCTGTTCGAGGGAAGCGCCTCACGGTCGCTCGGGTCCACGAGAAGCGTCGCGGTCGACACGTCTGATTCGACGAAGCGGTGTGTTCCCACAACGCTCGGGATCATGTCGCTCGGGAGGAGTTCAACCCCGGGCGCGAGCTGCGAACGCAGCCTCGAGAGAGACGTGGCAAAGGGGCGGGGCGTGCACACCTTTGGTTTTTCACCCGCGCAGCTCGCCTCGAACGCCGTCGCCACGGGCTGCACGCGCCCGTCATTCGAGATTCCCCCCGCGAGCGCGAGTGCTGCCACGAGCACTCCCCCGCTTGCCCACGCGAGCGAGCGCTCGCCGATCGCCGGCACGATAATGCCCACGCCGAGCCATAAGAGCGCGCGAAGGGCCGCACTCGTGAGCGTCGGCTCATAGAAGAACCACGGCGTGTCCACGTACCCGCCGAGGGCCGGCAGTGCAGCGGACGCGCCAAACAGGAGTGTCCACCAAGCAAGAAGGTACGCGACGACGCCCGCGGCCAAAATCGCGAGAGCGTTAGTGAGGAGCAGGGTAAGCACGGCGCCCCCGAGCGTGAGACTCGAGATGAACGCCCATGTGCCAATGCTCCACAGCACCCACAGGAGCACGTTGATGGCGTTGATATCGCCCACGCCCCACGAGGCAAGGCTCAGCGCAAATACGAGAAGCGTCGGGACGAAAGTAAAGAGTGCACCCCACAGGATCGACGCGATCACGAATGCCGGGGAGATTCGTCGGGATACCCGGCCCGCTCCCCTTTCGAGCCAATTGCGTTTGTCTCGCTCTTCCTCTGCGGCGCGGTCGGCGAGGCTCCTCCACGCAAATACGAGTGCACCAGCCACGCTCGCGATGAGGCACGCAATGTTTTGCGTCGCGACGAAAACACTCGGTCCCCATCCGATCCACACACCCGACGTCACCGCGAGGGCGAGAATGATCAGTGCGAAGGTGACAGCGGTGACCGGGATCGCCACCGTTGGCTTCCCAATGATCACCCGCGCCATTTCACGAAAATCATTCGTGCGCCGTGCGCGCTGAGAGCTCGCCATCCCCCATCACAGCCTTGCGGACGTCGCCTCGAGAATGCGCTCAAGGCTTTCTTCGCTCGTGGTGTTCTCGCCAAGACGATTCGGTTTACCACTCCCGTGATAATCGCTTCCGCCCGTGACGATCAGGTCCTTGTCACGCGCGATTTCCAGGAGCGCCGCGCGTTCGGCCTCGCCGTGTTCACGATGGAAAATCTCGAAGCCGTCGAGTCCGGATTCGACGAGTTCCAGGCAAGCGTCGGAACTGAGCCCTTTACCGCGCGTGCAGGTCATGAGGTGCGCACCCACCGCGAGCGCACCGGACCTATGAATGCCGGCGATTGCTTCGGCTGCTTCGAGCGCGCGATAGGGCACGTAGTAGGGCGAGTGGGGCGCAAGCATGCGTGCAAAAGCCTCGGTGCGGTCCTTGACCACGCCGGCGCGCGTGAGGGCATCGGCAATGTGGGGGCGTCCGACGCTTGCCACGCTCACACCGCGCCCACTCGCGATCTCGAGCACGGCTTCCCAGGAGATGGGGAAATCTTCGCTCAGGCGTTCGACGATGCGTTGGGCGCGCTTTTCGCGCGATTCCCTCACCTCGTCGAGTTTGCGTGCGAACTCGGAGCCGACGGCGGGGGTACTTCCGAGGGCGAGGATGTGAATGCTGCGCCCGTGGTGCTTCGCGGATACCTCCATGCCGGGGAGGAGCCCGAGGCCCGCTCGTGCCGCCGCGTCGTGTGCTTCGGCGATGCCGCGGTCGGTGTCGTGGTCGGTGAGGGCGAGGACGTCGAGACCGGCAACACGGGCCTGTTCGATGAGGGCCGACGGTGTTTCCGTGCCGTCGGACACTGCCGAGTGGGTATGAAGATCTATTGCGCGCATCGTTCTTCCTCTCACACCTCGTGATCGGGGGTCAGGGTGGCCCTCTTGCCTCCCCCGTGAGAATATCGAAGGGTGAGTGAGATCAAGAATTCAAAAACCAGCACCACCGACACGACCGACGATCTGAAGTCGAGGGGCGATACCCGTAGCCAGCGCCCCACGAGCCAGGCCTTCCTCGACTTCCTCACCCAAGGATGGGATGAGACCAGGCCACCGTCGGGCCGCCGCGCTGTAGCCGATTACACACCCGCGCGCCGCGACTCTCTCGTGGAGACGATGCCCGCGACCCGCATGGTGCTGCCCGCGGGCGGCCTCAAGGTGCGGAGCAACGATTGCGACTACCAATTCCGCCCCCACACGGCGTTCGCCTACTACTCGGGTCTTCGCACCGATGAGGAACCCGATTCTGTGTTCGTTGTGGAGCCCGATGCCGATCGCCCCGGCAAGAGCCGTGCGACCTACTTCTTCAAGCCGCGCTCGGGCCCCGAAACGAACGAGTTCTTCGCCGATTCGCGCTACGGCGAGATGTGGGTGGGACGTCGCCCCACGCTCGAAGAGGTCGAGGAACAGATCGGCGTGCCGTGCCGCCACATCGACGATCTTCGCGACGCGCTCGCAAAGGACCTCGGCGACAATCTCGACCTCGCCGTGATCGAAGGTGTCGATGAGCGCATCGACTCGCTCGTGGCCGAGCTGCGCGAGCAAAACGGTCTCGAGGGCGGCGAAAAGGCCCACGCCGTTAATAATTTCCTCCAGCAGAGTGCCTCCGAGTCGCGCGTCGTGAAAGACGCGTGGGAGGTCGAGGAGATGCGAAGCGCGGTCGCCACGACGATCAAGGGCTTCCATGAGGTGGTGAGGAACTTCCCCGAAGCGATCGCGCACGAACGCGGCGAACGCGTCGTGGAGACCGTTTTCAATCGCACGGCGCGCGCCGATGGCAACGGGGTTGGCTACGACACGATCGCGGCCTCGGGTGCGAATGCGTGCACGCTCCACTGGGTGCGCAACAACGGCGCCGTCAAGGAGGGCGACCTGATCCTCATCGACGCGGGCTGCGAGGTTGACTCCCTCTACACCGCGGATGTCACGCGCACGCTTCCCGTGACGGGCACGTTCACCGAGCCTCAAAGGAAGGTGTACCAGGCCGTTCTCGACGCTGCCGACGCGGTCTTCGCCGTCGCGAAGCCCGGCATGAAGTTCCGCGACCTTCACGCGACCGCGATGGAAGTTATTGCGGACCGCCTCGATCAGTGGGGCCTGCTCCCCGTGAGCGCCGAGGAGTCCCTCAAGCCCGAGGGGCAGTACCACCGCCGCTGGATGGTGCACGGCACGAGTCACCACCTCGGCATGGACGTCCACGACTGTGCGCAGGCGCGCCGCGAGATGTACCTCGATGCAACGCTCGAAGAGGGCATGATCTTCACGATCGAGCCGGGCCTCTACTTCAAGGGGAACGACCTTCTCGTTCCCGAGGAACTGCGTGGCATCGGTGTGCGTATCGAGGACGACGTGCTCGTCACGAAGGACGGCGTGGAGAACCTTTCGCGCGAGCTTCCTCGCGAGATTGACGCGATCGAAGCCTGGATGGCGGAGCTGCTTAAGTGAGCACGCACGAGCGTTTTTTCGCCGCGCGTCTCGCGGGCACGGGCCTGTTCGACCCGCTCGGCGACCGCATCGGTAAGGTCCGCGATGTCGTTCTGATCCCCCAGGAGTCGCAGACGGCGCGCGCCGTTGGCTTCGTGGTCGAGGTTCCGGGCAAGAAGCGCATCTTCTTGCCCATCACGAAGGTCACCTCGATCTCGACTGGCCAGGTGATTTCCGACGGTTCCCTCAACATGCGTCGATTCGAGATGCGCAAGAGCGAGCTGCTCGCGGTTGGCGACCTTCTCGATCGCAAGGTGGGTCTTTCGGACGGCACGGGCGAGGCGTTCGTCGAGGACGTCGCTCTCGAACAGGATCAGATCTCCAAAGAATGGGAGATCACGAAGCTGTATGTGCGCCGCTCGAAGGCGAAGAATGCGCTCTCGAAGCTCGTGGGCCGAAACGAAACGTTGACGGTGAGCATCGACGAGGTGCTCGGGCTCTTTGGCACGCAGGCCGAGCAGTCCGCGCAGATTCTGCTCGCCTCATATTCGGATCTCAAGCCCGCTGACCTCGCGGATCTCATCCAGGAGATGGAGCCGAAGCGCCGTGCCGACATCGTTCGCGACCTCTCGAACGAGCGTCTCGGCTGGGTGCTCGAGGAGCTCCCCGAGGACACGCGCGTGGAACTCATGCAGGGCCTCGAATCCGAGCGCGCCGCGGACATCCTCGACGCGATGGACCCGGACGACGCAGCTGACCTCCTCCAGGAGCTCCCCGAACCGATGGGCCAGGATCTCCTGACGCGCATGGAGCCCGAGGAAGCCGAGGACGTCCGCCGACTCCTCGCGTATGACGAATACACGGCCGGTGGCCTCATGACGACCGAGCCACTGATCGTTGCTCCCGAGACCCCGGTTGCGCACTGCCTCGCCCTCATTTCCCGCGAAGAGATCTCCCCCGCGCTCGCGTCGATGGTGTACGTGTGCCGCCAGCCGCTCGAAACTCCCACGGGCAAACTCCTCGGGGGCGTGCACTTCCAGCACTTGCTTCGCGAGCGCCCCGAGCGCCCCGTGGGTGAGATTATCGACCAGGATCAAGTGACGATGGCCCCCACGAGCCATCTGCATGACGTCACGCGCGAGATGGCGACGTACAATCTTGTGTCGCTTCCCGTGGTAGACAAGGACTCCCGCCTTTTGGGGTCCGTGACCGTCGACGACGTTCTCGACCACGTTCTTCCCGAGGACTGGCGCGAGAGCGACGAGC
This sequence comes from Dermabacter indicis, assembly GCA_001403775.1. Taxonomy (GTDB): domain Bacteria; phylum Actinomycetota; class Actinomycetes; order Actinomycetales; family Dermabacteraceae; genus Dermabacter; species Dermabacter indicis. The sequence continues at coordinate 503,783 of CYUG01000012.1, read as the reverse complement.
CCGTCGCGACGACAACCGGACAGATTGACCTCACGGGGATCGCGAAGGCTATTTCGGATCAGGAGGGGTGAGAGCGATGGCACGCAGCAAGAAGAAGCGCCCCCAGCTCGACGACCCGGCTCGCACAAAGCGCGGGCTCTTCCGCGTGTTTTCGGGGCGCCGCCCGAAGGACGAGAACAACGACGGTTTCGGCCGCATGGCCGAAGCGATCGCGCGTTTCATGGGCACGCCCGCCTTCCTCGTGGGCATGACGATCTTTTGTGGCGTGTGGCTCGGCTGGAACACGTTCCTACCCGAATCAATCCAGTTCGACCCCCGCGCGCTTAACTTCACGCTCCTCACGCTGATCCTCTCGCTCCAGGCGTCCTACGCCGCTCCCCTCCTGCTCCTTTCTGATAACCGCCAGGCTGACCGCGACCGCGTCCAGGCCGAGCAGGATCGTCAGTCGAATGAAAAGGCGCACGCGACGACCGAGTTCATCACCCGTGAGATCGCGAGCCTGCGCATCGCCATGGCGGATGTCGCGACCCGCGACTACGTGCGCGGCGAGCTTCGCGATCTTCTCGAGGAGATCCAGGCTGGCGACGACGATCCGGCGCCGGAAACCGAGGCCGACGGTGACGTGGACCCGATCGAACCTTCGCACGATCACTCTCATTTGCGCTCGCTGATCCGCGAGGATATCCGCGCGGTGCTTCGCGAGGAGCTCGAGCAGATGAGTGGCAAGTCCGGTAAGTGAGTCGACGTGACGATTGACCTCACCTCACAGGTGCATTCCGCGCTTGCACGCGTGATTGACCCTGATCTTGGCCGCCCCATCACCGATGTGGGCATGGTCGAATCTGTCGAGGTTACGGCGGGCGGCGTTGCCCTCATTCACCTCGTCATGACCGTCGAGGGCTGCCCCATGCGCTCGCGCATCGAGAAGGATGCCGCTGAGGCTGCTTCTCGCGTTCCGGGCCTCACGGAAGTGCGGGTGACCTCGGGCACGATGAGCGAGGAGCAGCGCCGCGCTCTTGTCGAGGACCTGCGGGCTCAGCGTCGCGAGGTGCCGTTCAATAAGCCCGGCTCCCTCACGCGGGTCATAGCGGTCAGCTCGGGCAAGGGAGGCGTCGGAAAGTCCACCGTGACCGCGAACCTGGCCCTCGCCCTCACGCGCCTCGGGTATAGCGTGGGCGTGCTCGATGCCGATATTCACGGCTTCTCGATGCCCGGCATGTTTGGCGTGGCCACGCAGCCGACGCGCGTCAACGACCTGCTCATGCCGCCGATCGCGCACGGCGTGAAGGTGATGTCAATCGGTGTTTTCGTGCCCGAGCATCAGGCGGTTGTGTGGCGCGGCCCGAAGATGCACCGCGCGATCGAGCAGTTCGCGACGGATGTGTTCTGGGGCGATCTCGATTTTCTCCTGCTTGACCTGCCGCCGGGTACGGGCGATGTTGCCATTTCCGTCGCGCAAGTGTTGCCCACGGCCGAGCTTCTCGTCGTTACGACTCCCGATTCAGCCGCGAGCGGCGTCGCCTCGCGCATCGGTTCGCTCGCGCGCTCAACGGAGCAAAAAATCATCGGAGTCGTCGAGAACATGAGCTGGCTGAGCCTCGAGGGCGGCGAGCGTCTCGAGGTCTTCGGAGCGGGTGGCGGCGAGCGCGTCGCGTCCCAACTAAGCGAAGATCAGGGTTCGGATGTCCCGTTGCTCGGTCAGGTTCCCCTTTCTCCGCGCGTGCGAGAAGGGTCCGACGCCGGCGAGCCTCTCACCGCTTCCCAATCCTCAAGCGAGGCCTACGAGGCATTCATGACGATCGCCGAGCAGCTGGCGAAGCCGCGCGGTCTTGCGGGCCGCAAGCTCCCGCTCTCCCTCGCCTAGCGCGCGCTCCTTCGAGGGATACTCCATCGGTTTATGTAGCTTCGGGGTCGAACGGGGTACCGTCGGGCACCTTCTCCTCCGCCTTGCTCGCGCTTGACTTGCTGCTCGAGCCGCCCTTGGCTGCCGCACCCACGCCTGCGACCGCCGCTGACGTAGCGCTGGTCGAGCTTTTCACGGCGTCGCGAAAATCGTTCACATCATCCTCGAGGCCGGTCGAATCCCAGGCCTCGCGAATGATCTTGCGCGGATCGTACTGGCGCGGATCGTACTTCTTGAGGTCGTCGACTGCGATACCCATCTCGTCTTCGATCGACGCTCGCGATTCATCCGCCCATTTGCGCAGGTCACGCACCCAATGGATCACTTTCCGGGTGTATTCCGGGAGTCGCTGCGGGCCAACAAGAATGACGAAGAGCAGGGCGATGATGAGGAGTTCCCATCCTCCGAAGGTGAGGAAGACCTCTTGACCCATCGCCGTGCCTGCCTTGTCTCATTACGCGCATAAAAAATAGTGCCCCGCCATTATTGCACGCACGGGTGGGAAACTCGCGCGGCGTGGCCTAAGCTTGAGTGCCACGAAATTCACGGCAAGAAAAGGAGTGGGCATGGCGACGGGCAAGTTGGCGAGCTGGGCGCTCAGCGAGGAATTCCTCGACGAGGAGCGCCTTTTCACCGTGCCCGATGTGTGCGAGCGGGCACGCGAGCGCGGAAGTGCGATCGGCCTTCCGCCTGTTCTCGCGGGATCGGCCGCACACGCGCGCAGCGTCGTCGCGATGCTCGGTGCACGCGCGATCGTGCAGGTGGGAGCGGGGGCAGGAGCGCTCAGCCTCTACCTCGCGAGCGCCATGGGGTCCGACGCCACCCTCACTGCGATCGATCCCGAACCCGAAAATGTGCGGCTCGTGCGAAAGGCCTGCGCGGAAGCGGCGATCCCCGAGGCGCGCGTGCGGACGATCAACGCCGAGCCCCTCGACGTGTTTACGCGGCTCACGCGCGGCGCCTACGACATGATTGTCGTCAATGCGAGCGAACGAGAACTCGACGCGCTCGTCGAAGCGGCACTCGAGGTTCTGCGCCCGGGAGGGGCGCTCCTCATCATGAATGTCATGCACCACGACCGACTCGGCGATGCTTCTGCACGTGATCCGCAGACGGTGCACATTAGGGACGTGGTGGCCGCGCTCAAAGAGCGCGAGGATCTCGTGCTGGCGATGTCACCCGCGGGCGACGGTGTGCTCACCGCCGTGAGGAAAAGCCTCTCTGAACGGTGAGGCTGCAGCTTCACGAGGTTGTGGGGAAAAGATAGCCCCCACAACCTCGATGCAATCCGGGAAGTTCCGGAGGGACTTAGGCGGGAACGACCTTGTTGAGGGCGTCGCGCAGGTCGCGCGCTTCATCTGCCGAGATCTCGACGACGAGACGACCGCCGCCTTCAAGCGGGACTCGCATGATGAGGCTCCGGCTCTCTTCGGCCACTTCGAGGGGGCCGTCGCCCGTACGAGGCTTCATCGCTGCCATGATCGTTCGCCCTTTCTCTGGCAATGGATCTATCCCCTCTATTCTTCCACTACCATTCGCTCGATCCTGGGAGAGCGTGAGACACGCGCTCTGAGCAGCTATTCCATTTCGCGATTCAAAACCTCAATCACCTCGTCGGCGGTATCGACGATGTTGATGAGGTCGGTATCTCCGGGCGAGATGTACCCGTAACCCTGCTGAACGGTTTCCTCGAGCCACGTCATGAGACCGCTCCAGTACTCGCTGCCGACGAGGATGAGCGGGAACTTCTTGATCTTGTGGGTCTGGATGAGGCAAAGCGCTTCGAAGAGCTCATCGAACGTGCCGAAACCACCCGGGAACGCCACGAAGGCCTGCGAGTACTTCACGAAGCACGTTTTACGCGTAAAGAAATAGCGGAAGTTCACACCGAGTTCAACGTATTCGTTCATCCCCTGCTCAAAGGGCAACTCGATGCCAAGCCCCACGCTCGTCGTGCCTGCCTCGACCGCGCCGTGGTTGCCGGCCTCCATGATGCCCGGGCCGCCGCCGGTAATCACCGCGAGGCCCATCTCACCGATGCGCTTTGCGACCTCGCGCGCAAGCTCATAGTGCGGATGCTCGGGCTTTGTGCGCGCACTCCCGAAGAGCGCGACAGCCGGTCCCAGTTCCGCAAGTGCGCCGAAACCTTCCACGAACTCCGATTGGATGCGCATCACCCGCCAGGGATCCGTGTGCACCCAATCGCCCTTCTCCGCGTTTTGGAGAAGGCGCTGATCGGTAGTTTCGGTGGGTCGCTGCTTGCCGCGGAGGAACACGGGGCCTTTTCGGTAGTCGCTCCCAGAGCCGTGATGATGCTTTTTCATGATTTCCACGTTAGCGGAGGAACCGCTCAAGAGACTCGTAACACTGAGTGAGAGCAACCGTCGGAATGAATTCCCCATCCGTATGAGCAAGTAACGGGTCACCCGGGCCAAAGTTCACGGCCGGCGTGTCGAGCGCGCTGAATCGCGCCACATCGGTCCAGCCCTGCTTCGCTTCCACGCTCACGCCGTCACCGAGGGCGGCAAGAAAATCCTGTGCAGCAGGCCGCGTGAGGCCGGGGAGGGCACCACCCGAGGAGTCTGTGACCTCAAGCTCGAGATCGAGGCCCGCGAAGACTTCCTCCACGTGCGCGAGCGCTTCAGCCTCGGTCGTGTTCGGCGCGAAGCGATAATTCACGAGCATCGAGGCGTGATCGGGAATGACGTTCGTCGCGATCCCGCCCTCGATCGCGACCGCGTTGAGGCACTCGCGATACAGGAGACCGTCGAGTTCGACGTCCTTCGGTTCGTATTCGGCGAGTCGCGTGAGTGCCCCGGCAAGGCCGTGGATCGCGTTCTTCCCGATCCACGCTCGGCCCGAGTGTGCCGCGACGCCGCGCGCCGTGAGTCGCACACGCATCGTGCCCTTGCACCCTGCCTCCACTCCCCCGTTCGAGGGCTCACCGAGAATCGCGAAATCCGCCTCGAGCAGCTCGGGCCGCTCTTGTGCGAGGCGCGCGAGCGAATTGAGGCTCGCATCGACCTCCTCGTGGTCGTAGAAAATCCACGTGAGGTCATGGCGCGGGTTCTCGAGCGCACACGCGAGCGCGAGGAAAACGGCCACGCCGCCCTTCATATCGCACGTCCCGCGACCGATGAGGCGCTCCTCGCCATCAACGACCTCGAGGCGCGAGGGGAGGTTGCTTGCGACGGGAACCGTATCGAGGTGCCCCGCAAGAATGATGCGCTCATCGCGACCCAGGCGCGTGCGCGCAATGACCGTGTCACCATCGCGCATGACCTCGAGATGGCCGGCGCCGCGAAGAGTCGCGTCAACCCTGTCAGCGAGGCGTGTTTCGTTGCCCGAAACCGACTCCGTGTCGACGATCGCGCGCGTGAGTTCAAGAAGTCCCGCATCGAGCGGCAGGGGTGTTGTGTTCGACATGCTCACAAGCCTAGAGGTTTTCGGCGGGCTCTAACGAAAAGCGAAGAGGCGCCCTATAGCCTGTGAACCATGACTGAGAACAAGAGCGCATGGGGCATCGGCCTCGCCACGATCGCGGCAAACGGCACGACCCTCGACACGTGGTTCCCGACTCCCGAGCTCGGGGCCGCCCCCGCAGACATCGAAAGCCATCCCCTCACTGCAGCCCTCGCGAAGGCCGCACGCGAAGACGCCGCACGCGGCACGCGCCAGGAAGTTGTCACGCGCGTGATCTCCCTTGACGAACCGCCGCGCGACGCGTCCGATGCGTACCTGCGCCTCCACCTCCTTTCGCACCGCCTCGTGAAGCCCAACGAGCAGAACCTCGAGGGCCTCTTCGGCGCGCTTACCAACGTCGTGTGGACCTCCGAGGGACCGTGCGCCGTTGACGGTTTCGAAGACACGCGCCTACGTCTCGTGAGCGAAGGTCGCCGCCCCACGGTGTACTCGATCGACAAGTTCCCCCGCATGGTGGACTACGTCGTTCCCGAGGGCGTGCGCATCGGCGACGCCGATCGTCTGCGCCTCGGCGCGCATCTCGCGAGCGGCACGACCGTCATGCACGAAGGCTTCGTGAACTTCAATGCTGGCACCCTTGGCACCTCAATGATCGAGGGGCGCATCTCCCAGGGCGTCGTCGTGGGCGATGGCTCCGACATCGGAGGCGGCGCTTCCACCATGGGCACTCTGTCCGGCGGTGGAACGGAGCGCGTGAGCGTCGGGGAACGCTCACTCGTCGGCGCAGAAGCGGGCGTTGGCATCGCCCTCGGTGATGACTGCATCGTCGAAGCCGGCCTCTACGTCACGGCGGGAACGAAGGTCACGCTCATCGACGGCGACGAGCGCTCGGTCGTCAAGGCCCGCGAGCTCTCAGGGGTATCGAGTCTCCTGTTCCGCCGCAACTCGCAAACGGGCGCCGTCGAGGCCGTCTCGCGCTCGAACAAGCGGGTTGAACTCAACTCCGACCTCCACGCGAACTAACGATGGCGAAACGCCCCGCGCTCTCGCGCGTGGTCATCCCGCTCACGCTTCTCGCGGTCTTTCTCGCGGTCGTGGGCGGGAGCTTCGCTGCGCTCACGCTTTTCGATGACGGTCAGCGCACGGGACAGTGCACAGCACGAGGGCTCGAGACTGAGCGCTCGTATTCGACCGAGCAAACGCTCAACGCCGCGACGATCGCCGCGGTGTCGATCGACATGGGGCTCCCCCCGCGCGCGGCGTCGATCGCCCTCGCAACGGCCTACCAGGAGTCCAAGCTCAAGAACATCGATTACGGCGACCGCGACTCTGTGGGCCTGTTCCAGCAGCGCCCCTCGCAGGGATGGGGCACCGAGGAACAGATCATGGACCCCGTCTATGCCTCGACGGCCTTCTACGAAAAGCTCGTGAAGGTCAAGGGATACGAGTCCATGAAGATCACGGTCGCGGCGCAGAAGGTTCAACGCTCGGCTTTCCCTAATGCCTACGGGGATCACGAAGTCGAAGGGCGCCTCTTTGCCTCGGCCCTGACCGGCCAAAGCGGCCCCGAACTCGAATGCGATCTCGCCCCCGCCGGAGGCCCCGCGCATCCCGAAAGCCTGCGCAAGGCTCTCGCGCGGGAGTTTCCGCGTTTGATCGAGGCGGGCGAGGTTTCGAGCTCCCTGGGCTCGGCAGGAAAAGGCGCGCCGAAGAACGCCGGTGCAACGACGGTCGTCATCACCCCGGGCAGCGAACGGCGGGGCTGGGCACTCGCCAACTGGGCGGTTGGGCACGCCGCGAACGAGAACATCGTGGGGGTCGACTATGCCGGCAAGCGCTGGGATCGCTCGCGCCACGTCACAACGGACTCCTCCCAGTGGAGCTCCGACGCCACGGGCGGCGATGACGCCGTCACCGACGCGGTCGTCATCTACTTCGCGAAGGGCGCCTGACCCCTCGAATTTTTCGGCGCGCCGTGTCTACTTCCGGTCCTCGCGAGCCTTGAGCTCCTCGTGGAGGTCGTGAAGCAAGAGTTCCGACGTGCCCGTGCGATCTTCGAGCGGAACGAAGTCGCGTTTCGCTTCCCCCGTGTAGATCTGGCGCGGCCGCATGATCTTCGTGTCGGGGTCGGCAATCGCTTCTTGCCACTGTGCGATCCACCCGGGCAGGCGCCCGATCGCGAACAGCACCGTGAACATGTGCGTGGGAAAACCCATCGCCTTGTAGATGATGCCCGTGTAAAAATCGATGTTCGGGTAGAGGTTGCGCTCGATGAAATAGTCGTCGTTGAGCGCGATCTCTTCAAGCTTCATCGCGAGTTCGAGTCGCTCATCGTGGATGCCCAGCCGTTCGAGAACCGTGTCGGCAATGCCCTTCACGAACTTCGCGCGGGGATCGTAATTCTTATACACCCGGTGGCCAAAGCCCATGAGCCGGGTCGAATCGTCCTTGCTTTTGACCTTTTCCATGAACACACGCGGATCCTGACCGGTTTTACGCAAGTCCTCGAGCATGTGCATGACGCGCGTGTTGGCGCCACCGTGTGCCGGCCCCGAGAGCGCAGCAACGCCCGCGGAGATCGACGAGAAGAGGTCCGCGCCCGCCGATCCCACGAGTCTCACGGCCGTTGCCGAGCAATTCTGCTCGTGATCGGCATGAAGAATGAAAAGCTGCTCGAGCGCTCGCACAACGACGGGGTCCGCGACGAAATCCTCAACGGGGAACGCGAACATGAGGCGCAAGAAATTTTGCACGAGGCTCAGCGAGTTATCGGGGTACATGAGCGGCTGCCCGTTCGCGACGCGGTGCGCGTACGCGGCCATCGTGGGCATCTTTGCGAGAAGGCGCAAGGTCGAAATTCGGACCTGCTCGGGGTCGTTCGGGTCGAGCGAGTCCTGATAGAAGGTCGACAGCGCGCTCACGCCCGCTTGGAGCACGGCCATGGGGGCGGCATCGCGCGGAAGGGCGATGAACACGCGCTTGAGGTTTTCGTCGAGAAGAGTCCGCTGCTCGATCGAGTGCACGAACTGGTCGAGCTGCCCCTTCGTGGGAAGCTCACCGAAGATCAGGAGGAACGCGACCTCGAGGTAGCTCGAATGCTCGGCGAGCTGTTCGATCGGGTAGCCGCGGTGCCGGAGAATCCCCGCCTCGCCATCGATGAACGTAATGGCCGACGTCGTCGGCGCCGTGTTCATGAGCCCCGGGTCAAACGTCACCGCCCCCGTTTCCTTGCGAAGGCTCGCAATTGACACGCCGAGGTTGCCCTCGGTCGGTTCGACGATCGGCAGGTCAAGGTTTCGGTCGTTGACGCTGAAGTGTGCGGTCATCGTGATCCTTTCGTGTCTCTCGCGGCGCTTTTAGCGTGCCTCGCGCAGCCTCGCAGCGGCACTCTCGATACGTTCGTCGGTCGCAGTGAGGGAGATGCGCACGTGGCGCGCGCCCGCCTCGCCGTAAAAGCTACCGGGGGCAGCGAGGATTCCCAATTCTGCGAGGCGCGCGATGCTCTCTTCGCTCGCCTCACCGAACGTCGTCCACAGGTAAAGGCCCGCCTCGGAGTGTTCGATCTTCCCTCCACACGCCTCGAGAGCAGGGGCGAGGGTTTCACGGCGAGCGCGGTAGATTTCGCGCTGGTGGGAGGCCGACGCCTCCTCGCCGAGCGCCGCCGCCATAGCGTTTTGGATGGGAGCGGGCATCATGAGTCCGGCGTGCTTGCGGACCTGAAGGAGCTCCCCCACGAGAGCCGGATCGCCCGCGACGAAGGCCGCGCGGTAGCCCGCGAGGTTCGACTGCTTCGAGAGCGAGTACGCGCAAAGGAGCCCGGTGAGATCGCCGTCGTTGACGCGGGGGTCGAGGATCGAGGGGGCCTCGTCTACCTCCCACGTGAGCGGCGCATAGCATTCGTCGGAGGCGACGATAATGTCGCGTTCGCGCGCCCACGCCACGAGCGCACGCATCTCCGAGACGCGAAGAACGGCTCCGGTTGGGTTCGAAGGGGAATTGAGCCACAGCAGGCGCACCGAGTCGAGGCAGACGTCGGAACCGAGCGCCCCCTCCCCCTCGCGTGCAAGCGCCCGCACATCGAGCGGGACGGGCCGGGCTCCCGCGAGCCGTGCGCCCAGATCGTAGGTCGGGTAGGCGATGTTCGGGAAGGCGACCGAGTCGCCCGCACCGATGCCGAGCTGGAATGGGAGGTGCGCGACGAGTTCCTTCGAGCCGATGGTCGGAAGTACGCCGCTCACGTCAAAGGAGGAAGGCGCACCGCGGTGCATGCGGCAAAACTCGGCGATCGCTTCACGCAGCTCGCTCGTGCCAGCAACCGTCGGATATCCGTGGGCATCGGAAGCCGCGCCCAGCGCTTCTCGCGCGACGTCCGGAGTTTCATCGACGGGAGTGCCAACGGAGAGATCGACGATCCCACCAGGGTGGCTCTCGGCCTTCGCACGCGCCGAGGCGAGCGAATCCCAGGGGAAGGCGGGCAAGGACGAAACGAGGGAAGTGCGCGTATTCACTCCCTCATCTTACGGTGCCTCAGCCCTCGAGCGGGTTCTCCTGCGGCGGAAGCTTCGCAATGACCTCGTGATCGAACGGCTGCGGGCCGAGCTTCGCGGCACCGCCCGGGCTTCCGAGCTCGTCGAAGAACTCGACGTTCGCGCGGTAGTACTCGCTCCACTGATCGGGGAGGTCGTCTTCGTAGTAGATCGCTTCGACGGGGCACACGGGTTCGCACGCGCCGCAATCGACGCATTCGTCGGGTTGGATGTAAAGCGAGCGCTCGCCTTCGTAGATGCAGTCCACGGGGCATTCGTCGACGCATGCGCGGTCTTTGACATCCACGCACGGGAGGGCGATGACGTAGGTCATGGCTTCACTGTCCTTTCTTCGCGCTTGGTCGCGCGCGCAATGTTTCTGATTTGAATGATCCACACGAGTGCGGCGCCCACGAGGGGCACGATCACGCCGAGGAACTGCGCTACCCAACCCTGCCACTGTGCTTCGCCGGCGATCTGTGCGGGAACGAGGAGGCCACCCCCGAGTGACGTGCCAGAAAAGTACATGGCGACGAGTGTGAACGCGAGGGCCTCAATGAAGAGCGGGAGCTTGCGCCCGCTGAGGGCCACGAGCCCAACGGTCGCGATCGCCTGGAAGGCGAAGCCCAGAACAAGACCCCAGGGAACCTGCACGCCTCCGACGGTTGAGCGCATGCGGTGCGTCCCAATCACGACGAGGCCGCCGAGCACACCCACAATCGCGCCGACGACGATCTCGGTCGTGCGCGACGCGGGTGTGGTGCCATCAAAAAAGATGCCACCGCCGTTCGGATCTTTCGCGTTCATCGCTCGCGCCTCGAGTCAGGAATTGCGGGCGCGTGCGCGCGCACGGGCACGCTCGGTGGGATCGAGGACAACCTTGCGGATGCGGACGATCTCGGGCGTGACCTCGACGCATTCGTCCTCAGCGGCGAACTCGAGCGACTCTTCGAGGGTGAGCTTGCGCGGCGGGATGAGGTTCTCGAACGCGTCCGCGGTCGCGGAGCGCATGTTCGTGAGCTTCTTTTCCTTCGTGATGTTGACGTCCATCTCCTCGTTACGGGAGTTTTCGCCAACGACCTGGCCCTGATACACCTCGGAGGTCGGCTCCACGAAGAAGGAGCCGCGCTCTTGGAGGTTGATCATTGCGTAGGGAGTCACGGCACCCGCGCGGTCAGCAACGAGCGAGCCGGTGTTGCGGAACTCGATCGGGCCTACCCACGGTTCGAAGCCGTCGGCGATCGACGAGGCTATGCCGGTGCCGCGCGTTTCGGTCATGAAGCGCGAGCGGAAGCCGATAAGGCCGCGGGCGGGCACGAGGAATTCCATGCGCACCCAGCCGGAGCCGTGGTTGTTCATCGTTTCCATGCGGCCCTTGCGCGAGGCCATGAGCTGCGTGACCGTCCCGAGGTACTCCTCTGGCACGTCGATCGTCATGCGCTCGATCGGCTCGCACTTCACGCCGTCAATCTCACGCGTGAGCACCTGCGGCTTGCCAACGGTCAGCTCAAAACCTTCGCGGCGCATTTGCTCGACGAGGATCGCAAGCGCGAGCTCGCCTCTGCCCTGCACCTCCCACGCGTCGGGGCGATCGGTGGGCAGAACTTTGAGGGACACGTTGCCCACGAGCTCGGCATCGAGGCGGTCCTTGACCTGGCGGGCCGTGAGCTTGTGTCCCTTGACCTTGCCGGCGATCGGCGAGGTGTTGATGCCAATCGTCATCGAGATCGCGGGGTCATCCACGGTGATGAGCGGGAGCGGGCGCGGATCCTCGAGATCGGTAAGAGTCTCGCCGATCATGATGTCGGGGATACCTGCGACGGCGACGATGTCGCCGGGGCGCGCGGTACGGGTCATGGGCTCGCGCGAAAGGCCCTTCGTTTCGAGAAGTTCGGTGACCTTGACGCTCTTGATGTCGCCGTGGCGGGTTGCCCACGCGACCTGCTGCCCCTTCTTAAGCTCGCCGTTCTCGATGCGCAGGAGCGCGAGGCGGCCGAGGAACGGGGAGGCGTCGAGATTCGTCACGTGTGCCTGAAGCGGCATCTCGTCATCGTATTCGGGAGCGGGGATCGACTCGAGGATCGTCTTGAACAGTGGCTCAACGGTTTCGGAATCGGGAAGCTCGCCGTCGGCGGGCTTGTTGGCGCTCGCACGCCCGGCCTTACCCGAGGCATAGATCACGGGGACGTCGAGAAGCGCGTCGAAGTCGATGTCGGCGTTGTCCTGGGAGAGATCTTCCGCGAGGCCAAGAAGGAGGTCGGTCGTTTCGTTGACGACAGCGTCGATGCGGGCGTCGGGGCGGTCAACCTTGTTCACGACGATGATCACGGGAAGGTTCGCGGCGAGAGCCTTGCGCAGCACGAAACGGGTCTGCGGGAGCGGCCCCTCGGACGCATCCACGAGAAGCACAACGCCGTCGACCATCGAGAGGCCGCGCTCCACCTCGCCGCCGAAGTCGGCGTGCCCCGGGGTATCGATCACGTTGATCGTGATGTCCTCGGGGTGCCCGATTTCCGCGGCTGTGGGGCCCGAGTAGTGGATCGCGGTGTTCTTCGCGAGGATCGTAATGCCCTTCTCACGCTCGAGATCACCGGAGTCCATCGCACGCTCGTCCACCTTGTCGCGTTCGCCGAACGCGCCGCCCTGGCGGAGCATGGCGTCCACGAGGGTCGTTTTGCCGTGATCAACGTGCGCAACAATCGCGACGTTTCGAAGGTCGGAACGGTGCTGAATGGTCATGGGAGCCTTATCTCTTCGGGATCGGCGGAAGTTTGATGAGGTGTGGGGGTCCGACGCTTGCCTGGCCCACGCGCGCCCGCTTCATGGTAGCGCGTCCCACCCCTCAATCCCCGTGCGCGCGGGGTCTCACGGGACTAATAGAAATCTGCCTCACAGGCTGAGGGATCACAATGGAAGCATGAGCGAAAATACCAACCCTGCACCCGCACCCATCGATCCCACCACCACCGAGGCATGGCAGCGCCTCGAAGAGCATGACGGCATGCTCGATAAAGGCCTGCGCGAAACCTTCGCGGAGAATCCCGATCGCGCCAAGAATCTGAGCTTTGACGCGGCGGATCTCTTCGTCGACCTCTCGAAGAACCTCGTTTCCGAGGACACAATCGGCCTCCTTCTCGATCTCGCGAAGGAAACGGGCGTAACCGAGCGCCGCGACGCGATGTTCACTGGCGAGCACATCAACACGACCGAGGACCGCGCTGTTTTGCACACGGCCCTGCGCCGCCCGAAGGGCATAACGCCCGCGCTCGAGGTTGATGGTCAGAATGTTGATGGCGACGTTCACGAGGTTCTCGAGCGCATCTACGCCTTCGCGAACAAGGTGCGCAGCGGCGAGTGGACCGGCGTCACGGGTAAGAAGATTGAGACCGTCGTCAACGTCGGCATCGGCGGATCCGACCTCGGCCCCGTGATGGTGTACGAGGCACTGCGTCCGCTCGCCGATGCGGGCATCGAAGCGCGCTTTATTTCGAACATTGATCCCACCGACGTGGGTGAGACGACTCGCGACCTCGACCCTGAGACGACCCTTGTGATCGTCGCGTCGAAAACCTTCACGACCCTCGAGACCATCACGAACGCGAAGCTCGTGCGCGCCTGGCTTCTCGAAGGCCTCCACGCCGCCGGCGTCGCCGAGTCGAGCGATGCCGAGGCTGTCGCGAAGCACTTCGTTGCGGTCTCGACCGCGCTCGACAAGGTCGAGGAATTCGGGATTGACCCTGCCAACGCCTTCGGGTTCTGGAGCTGGGTGGGCGGTCGCTACTCGGTCGATTCGGCGATCGGCACGATCCTCGCCGTCGTGTTCGGCCCCGAGGCCTTCGAGGAATTCCTCGGTGGTTTCCACGCGATGGACGAGCATTTCCGCACAGCAGCTCCCGAGGAAAACGTGCCTTTGCTCATGGGGCTCGTGAACGTGTGGAACGTGAACTTCCTCGGTGCGGAAACCCACGCGGTTCTCCCCTACAGCCAGTTCCTTCACCGTTTCCCCGCCTACCTCCAGCAGCTCACGATGGAGTCGAACGGCAAGGCGGTGCGCTACGACGGCTCCCCCGTGACCGCTGAGACGGGCGAGATTTTCTGGGGCGAGCCCGGTACGAACGGCCAGCACGCCTTCTACCAGCTCATCCACCAGGGCACGCGCCTCATCCCCGCGGACTTCATCGCGTTCGCGAACCCGACCTACGCGCTCAAGGATGGCGAAACCGACGTCCACGAGCTTTTCCTCGCGAACTTTTTCGCACAGACGAAAGCCCTCGCGTTCGGCAAGACTGCCGAGGAAGTTGAGGCAGAGGGCACGACGGGCTCGCTCGTTCCGGCACGCGTATTCTCGGGCAACCGTCCGACCACGTCGATCATGGCGAGCGCGCTCACGCCGAGCGTTCTCGGCCAGCTGATCGCCCTCTACGAGCACATCACGTTCGTACAGGGCGCCGTGTGGGGCATCAACAGCTTCGACCAGTGGGGCGTCGAACTCGGTAAGCAGCTCGCGAAGCAGCTCACGAGCGCCGTTGCCGGCGACGAGGCGGTTCTTGCCGAGCAAGATGCTTCGACGCGCCAGCTCATCGAGTACTACCGCGCGAACCGCGCTTAAACCCATTGCGTAGAAAATGGGGCTCCGCCGTGGCGGAGCCCCATTTTTGCGAGTAGCGAGGATCAGTTGAAGACCATGCCGCCGTCGATGATGATGGCCTGACCCGTCATGTAGTTCGAATCGGGGCCCGCAAGGTAGGAGACGCACGCAGCGACGTCCTCGGGTTCCGAGAGACGGCCGAGCGTGATGTTCTTCGAGAACTGCTCGAGGCCCCACTCGAACGGCTTGCCGTTTTCATCGGCAACCTGCTGGGCGATGCCCATCATCATCGGGGTCTTAACGATGCCCGGGCAGAAGGCATTCACGGTAATGCCGTACTTCGCGAGGTCCTTGGCGGCGGTCTGGGTGATGCCGCGGATCGCGAACTTCGTGCCGCCGTATACGGCGAGGTCGGGGTTGCCCACCTGGCCGGCCTGCGAGGAGGCGTTGATGATCTTGCCGCCCGTGTCCTTCATGTGCTTGAGCGCGGCCTGGATGCCCCACAGGGTGCCGCCGACGTTCACGTCAAACACCTTACGGTAAACATCCTCGGTAATGCCCTCGATCGGGGTCGAGGGGCCAAGACCCGCGTTGTTCACGACGACGTCAAGGCGACCGAACTTTTCGACGGTCGCGTCAACCGCGGCATGAACGGCATCACGGCTCGACACGTCGACCTTGACGGCGAACGCATCGTCGCCGATTTCAGCGGCAGCCTTCGAGGCCGCCTCTTCGTTGAAGTCCGCGAGGGCCACGCGGAAGCCGTCCGCGTGAAGACGCTGAGCGATCGCAAGACCGATGCCCTGGGCCGCGCCGGTAATGAAGGCAACTTTCTTTTCAGCATTCATGGGGATTCTCCTTACTTCCGATGCCGGTGCTCTATGAGACTATGTCTTTCGTCCGAATAGGGCCATAGGATCTCGACTACCGAAACATGTAAAAGTAGAACATTTCGCCTCGTGGGCACGATCTAGGGTCCCGCACCACATTCATTAGGATGGACGTGGCGTAAGGCACAACCGAAAGAGAGTGACATGAAGGTCGGCATTCTGACTTCTGGCGGCGATTGCCCAGGGCTCAACGCGGTGATCCGCGGGGCCGTACTCAAGGGGGACTCGATCTACGAAGATGAGTTCGTGGGCTACCTCGACGGCTGGAAAGGCGTACGGGACGATGAATTCATCCCCATCCCGCGCCGCCTCGTGCGTGGTATCGGCCGTCAGGGCGGCACGATCCTTGGGACTTCGCGTGTGAACCCATTTCATGAGGACGGCGGTGGCGCCGACGGCGTGCGTATGGTGCTCGAGGATCACGAGGTTGATGCGCTCATCGCGATTGGCGGCGATGGCACTCTCTACACTGCCAATCGCCTCGCAGAAGCAGGAATCCCGGTCGTCGGCGTTCCAAAAACAGTTGATAACGACCTCGACGCGACCGACTACACGTTCGGCTTTCACACCGCCGTTGACATTGCCACAGAAAACCTGGACCGCTTGCGCATGACCGGGAACAGCCACCACCGCTGCATGGTCGCTGAGGTCATGGGCCGCAGCGTCGGATGGATCGCGCTACATTCGGGGATGGCCGCGGGCGCGCACGTCATCTGCATTCCCGAGTACCCGCTCACGATTGAGGAGATTTGCGAGTATGTCGCGCAGCGTGCCGCCCGTTCGAAGCGCCGCTCGCCGCTCGTCGTTGTCGCCGAGGGGTATGTCCCCAAGGATGCTCCCGCGGACTTCATGGACTACGAAATGGACGAGTTCGGCCGCCCGCGTTTCGGTGGCGTCGCCCAGCGCCTCGCCCCCTACATCGAAAAAGCCACGGGGATCGAGACCCGTGCAACCGTGCTTGGGCACATCCAGCGCGGTGGCGAACCAAATGCGTACGACCGCGTCCTCGCGACCCGTTTCGGCATGGCCGCAATCGACCTCGTCCACGAAGGGGGCTTCGGCCGCATGGTTTCGCTTCGCGGAACCGATATCGTCAACGAGCCTCTCACCGAAGCCATCGATTCGGTCAAACGCGTGCCGAAGGCGCGATGGGATGAGGTACGCGTCCTCTTCGGTTAGACACGCCGCGGGCTTGCCTCGACGGCCAGATTCTTGATAAATGTTCTCAATATGCTGACCGCGCTCACCCTCACGACCATCGCCGGGCTCGCGACGACCTTCGGTGCCCTCATCGCCCTGCGCGAGCGCGCCCGAGAGCCAAGAGCCCTTGGCTCGGCCCTCGCTTTCGCCGCGGGAGCCATGCTCACCGTGAGCGCACTCGAGCTCCTCCCCCATTCCTTCGAGGAACTCGGGGTGGGAGCAGCGCTCGCGTTTGCCGCCGGCGGTCTCGTGATCGTGGGCGTACTCGACTTCGGCTCCCGACTGTGGGAACGCCGCGCCGCCATCGCCGCTACGACGGTCGGGCAACCGTCGGACCCCGCCTCCACACGCCAGCTCCTGCGAACGGGGCTCATGACCGCACTCGCCCTCACCGCGCACAACATCCCCGAGGGGTTCGCGACCTTCTCAAGCGCCCTGCAAGATACCGCCTTCGCGCTCCCGCTTGCGGCCGCGATCGCGCTCCATAACGTCCCCGAAGGCGTCGCGATCGCCGCCCCCATCCTCCACGCGACCGGCTCGCGCACGAAGGCTATCCTCGCGACCACCCTTTCGGGGCTATCCGAGCCCATCGGGGCGCTCACCCTGTACGGCCTGCTTGCCCTCACGGGACACACCGCCAACCTCGAATGGGCGACCCCTTTGATTGCGGGTGTCATGATCGCGATCAGCACGGTCGAGCTCCTCCCCCTCGCCTTTGCGCACGCGAGGCTCACGCGCACACTTGCGTGGTGCGCGATCGGCTGCCTCGTGATGGCCGGGAGCCTCTGGGCACTCGGCGGTTGAGCATGCCCTCTCGCCGTGCCTTGCTCCTGGTACGTTTGAGGGGTTCGTGCCCGTGACCGCGAGGAGATGCCGATGTCCACCATCATGTACACCATCACCGACGAAGCCCCCATGCTTGCGACCGCATCACTCCTGCCGATCGTGCGCGGCTTCGCCTCGAAGGCGGGCGTTGACGTCGCGACGCGGGACATCTCGCTCGCGGGCCGCATCCTCGCCGCTTTCGCGGATCGCCTCCCGGAGGACCAGCGCGAAGGCGACGCCCTCGCTGATCTCGGCTCCCTCGCCCGAACGTCCGAGGCGAACATCATCAAGCTTCCGAATATTTCGGCATCGGTGCCACAGCTTAAGGCCGCGATCGCCGAACTCCAGGCACGCGGCTACGATCTCCCCGACTACCCTGAATCCCCTTCGAGCGAAGACGAGCGCGAAATCCGCTCCCGCTACGACGCCGTCAAGGGCTCTGCCGTGAATCCCGTGCTGCGCGAGGGCAACTCCGATCGCCGCGCCCCGCGCGCCGTCAAGAACTTCGCGAAAGCGCATCCGCACCGCATGGGCGAGTGGAGCAGCGAGTCCCGCACTCAGGTCGCAACGATGAGCGAAGGCGACTTCCACACGAGCGAGCAAAGCTTCGTGGTGCGCGGCGAAAAGACGTTCCAGATCGTCCACGTCGCGCCCGACGGCACCGAGACCGTCCTGAAAGACGAGGTGAAAGCCACGGAGGGCGACATCATCGACGCGAGTGTCATGGGCGCTTGCGCCCTCGACGCCTTCCTCGCGGCGCAGATCGACGAGGCCCGCGAGCGCGGCGTCCTCTTCTCGCTCCACCTCAAGGCCACGATGCTGAAGGTGAGCGATCCCGTCATCTTCGGCCACGCCGTGCGCGCCTTCTTCCCCGAGGTCTTCACACGTTTCGGAGCGGAACTCGAGGCGGCGGGCCTCTCCGCGAACAACGGCCTCGGCGCTATTCTTGGGGGCCTCGATGCTCTCGACGCAGGCACCGCCGAGTCTATTCGTGCGCTCGTCACCACACGTCTCTCCGAAGGCCCCGAGCTCGCGATGGTCGATTCCGATCGCGGCATCACGAACCTCCATGTCCCTAGCGACGTGATCGTGGATGCCAGCATGCCTGCCATGATTCGCACGAGCGGAAAGATGTGGGGGCCCGACGGTGCCACGCACGACACCCTCGCCGTCATTCCCGACAGTTCCTATGCCCCCATCTATCAGGTGGTGATTGACGATTGCCGTCGCCACGGCGCATTCGATCCCACGACTATGGGGACCGTCCCAAACGTGGGGCTCATGGCGCAAAAGGCCGAGGAGTACGGCAGCCATGACAAGACCTTCATCGCTCCCGCTGCGGGGCGTATCGAGGTCCGCTCGACGTGCGGGTGCGCCGATGCGGCGCTCACGTCGCACGAGGTCGAAGCTGGCGACATTTTCCGCGCGTGCCACACGAAGGATGCGCCCGTGCGCGATTGGGTCGCTCTCGCTGTACGCCGCGCGCGCCTGAGCAACACCCCCGCCTTCTTCTGGCTTGACCCGGAGCGGGCACACGATCGCGAAGTCGCGGCGAAGGTCGAGCGCTACCTCGCCGAGGAACACACGGATGGTCTCGATATTCGGGTACTGAGCCCCGTCAAGGCAATGGAGGAAACCCTCGAGCGCACGCGTGCGGGGCTCGACACGATCTCGGTCACGGGGAACGTCCTTCGCGATTACCTCACGGATCTCTTCCCGATCATGGAGCTCGGTACGAGCGCGAAGATGCTCTCGGTCGTGCCGCTCATGGCGGGCGGCGGTCTGTTTGAGACGGGCGCCGGGGGCTCCGCACCCAAGCACGTGCAGCAACTCGTCAGCGAGAACTACCTGCGGTGGGACTCGCTCGGCGAATTCCTCGCCCTCGCCGAGTCGCTCCGGCACCTCGCGCGCCACGATGGCAACCGAGATGCCGCGGTTCTCGCAAACGCCCTTGACCGCGCGACCGAGACTCTCCTCAACAAGGGCAAGTCTCCCGAGCGCCGCCTCGGCGGTATCGACAACCGCGGCTCGCACTTCTTCCTCGCGCTCTTCTGGGCGCGCGAACTCGCATCGCAAACGGAATCCACCGAGCTCGCGGAGGCTTTCGCGCCCCTCGCGCGCGAGCTGAACGACGCGGAGGACCAGATCGAACGCGAGCTTCTGGACGCGCAGGGCTCGCCCGCCGACCTCGGCGGCTACTACCGCCCTGATGCCGCTAAGACCGAGGAGGTCATGCGCCCCTCCGCGAAGCTGAATTCGATCATCGACGCACTCGCGACGCGCTAATACCGGTCCGCGCTCGATGCCCGGCCTTTAGAAGCGCAGGTCGGTTTCAACGCCCATCGAGCGCGCGACCGGAAGGTGGAAGTGGTCGCTTGCGCGCGCCTGATTCTTGAACATCACGCGGAAAAGCTTCTTCGCGACGAGCGTCGCGAACGACGCGGGCGCGAGCACGAGGTTTGCGCGCGCCGTGATGAACCACGTGGTCTTGAGACGTTGATTGCTCCAGCGCTCGGTCGCGTCCTCGCACGAGGCGAGAAGACGCATCGCCTTCGGCACGTCGAGATGCTCCTTGAAGCCGAAGTGCACGTGAACGCACTCGACACCGTCGGGAACGCCCGGGACGTCGACAATCTGGATTCTCTCCTGGGAACTCACGCGCGGAACCGGCTCGGTCGTGACCTCGGCGATCACCACGCGCGAGTGAAGAGCGCGGTTCACGCGAGTCTGCGTGAGAAGCGCGAGCGGCGGGGTGGTCACGTCCTGGTGCAGGTACACGACGGTTCCCGGGAGCTTGTGGAGCTGTTTCTTTTCGGTGCGCGCCACGAACTCTTCCCACGTGCCGCTCAGCTCCTTTCGGCGCTCGCGAAGCCGGTCAGCGCCGGTGCGCCACACGTGCATCATCGCGATGCACAGCGCGGACACGACAAGCGGGATCCAGCCGCCCGTGAAGACTTTCGCGGCGTTCGCGGCAAACAGGAAGAGTTCGGCGCTCGCGAAGATCGCACACACGAGGATTGCCTTCCACATCGCCCATTCCTTCACGTGACGGAAGTAGAGGAACAGGAGAGAGGTCGAAAGCAGGAACGAACCCGACACGGCGATGCCGTA
Source organism: Dermabacter indicis (assembly GCA_001403775.1). Classification (GTDB taxonomy): domain Bacteria; phylum Actinomycetota; class Actinomycetes; order Actinomycetales; family Dermabacteraceae; genus Dermabacter; species Dermabacter indicis. The sequence continues at coordinate 483,317 of CYUG01000012.1, read as the reverse complement.
CGCGCTCGAAAGTCCCTGCGAGGAGCGGAACGCGAGGATGAGCACAAGCGCACCAACGCACAGAAGCCAGTTCACACCCGGCACATACACCTGCCCCTTGTGTTCGCTCGTGTACGTGTGGGAGAGCCGCGGGAGAAGCCCGAGGCGCTGCGCCTGCATCGACACGCTGAAGGCTCCCGCGATCACCGCTTGCGACGCGATGATCGTCGCGAGCGTCGCGAGGATCACGACGGGAAACTGAAGAGCGTGCGGCACAAGATCGTAGAACGGGTGGCTCGCATTGCCCTCGCGAAGCACGAGCGCGCCCTGGCCAAGGTAGTTGAGCGCGAGGCACGGGAACACGAGCGCAAACCACGCCCGCGCGATCGGGCCTCGACCAAAGTGCCCCATATCCGCATAGAGGGCTTCCGCACCCGTCACGGTCAGAACCACGGCACCGAGGGCGAAGAACGCCACGAGGGGCTCCGAGGTGATGAACATGAGCGCGTGATGGGGCGAAAGCGCCCAGAGGATTTGCGGAGTCTTCACGACCGAGAGCACACCGAACGTGGCGATTACGAGGAACCACACGATCATGACGGGTCCGAAGGCTCGCCCCACGACTCCGGTTCCCCAGCGCTGAATGCTAAAAAGCGCGAGTACGAGCACAAGGGCAATCGGCACCACGAGTGGCTCAAGTGCCGGCGAGGCCTCCTCGAGCCCCTCGACGGCAGAAAGGATCGAGATCGCGGGCGTGATGAGCGAATCGCCGTAGAACAGGCCCGCGGCGCACATGCCGAGCACCATGACGACACCGAGGAGCCCACGAGAACGCGCGCTCGTGAGAACGGACGTGAGCAGTGCGGTGAGCGAAAGTTCGCCGCCCTCGCCGTCATTGTCGGCCCGAAGCAGCACGCCGACGTACTTGATCGATACGGTGAAGGTGACCGCCCACAGCACGAGCGAGAGCGCACCGAAAATATGCGCGGGATCGGGGGGTAGCGGGTGGCCATCAGCCTCCGTAAAGAGAGCTTGGAAGGCGTAAATGGGCGAGGTGCCGATATCGCCAAACACGACGCCGAGGGCGGCGACGGACAGTGCAAAAATCCCGCTTTGACGGGCGTGAGTTGTCATCACGATCGACGAGTCTAGACCCGCCCGACCGGTCACAAAGCCGCAAGAGCTGTCTCGTGCCTCACGCATCCGTCAGGCCGTACAGCCGCATGCCTGCACAGAGAAAGGCGCCCCGGCCGAAACCGGGACGCCTTCATCACGAACGCACTATCAGAGCGCCGCGAGCGCAGCCTCGTAATCGGGTTCGTCGTCGACGCTCGGCACGAGCTGTGCGTGCACGATCTTGCCGTTTTCGTCGGCAACGAGAACGGCACGGGCAAACAGGCCGGCGAAGTCGCCGTCGGAAAGCTCCACGCCGTAGTCCTTACCGAAGCTCGAACGGAAAGCCGAGAACGTGTGGACATCATCGAGGCCCTCGGCGCCACAGAAACGCTCCTGCGCGAACGGGAGATCCATCGACACACCAAGAACGACGGTGTTGTCAAGCGAGGAGGCCTTCTTGTTGAACGTGCGCAGTTGCGCCTGGCACGTGGGGGTATCCACCGAGGGGAAGATGTTCAGCACGACGCGCTTGCCGGCGAAATCCTCGAGAGTGACGTTGCCGAGCTCGGCATTCGCGAGGGTGAATGCGGGAAGCTGATCGCCAACCTTGGGGAGGTCTCCGGTCGTCGACACGGTCGTACCTTCAATGGTGACTTCTGCCATCGCCAATTCCTTCTTTCGTCGTTTGTGTCCAGCCGCAGTTTGCGGCCCAGTACATTCCGTACAGTAGAACCGGGATCTGACCGTTGCCAGAAAACCACGCGGTCGGTGGCCCGCCTACTCTTTTTCTGCCTGCATGCGGGCGATGGCCTTCTTCACGTCGAAATCAGCCTTCGGGTACGCGGGGGCGATGCGCTCGAGCGCATCGGTCAGAAGCTGCTGAACGGCGAGGCGTGCGTACCACTTGCGATCCGCGGGAACAACGTGCCACGGAGCCCACGGCGTGTGAGTCTCTCGAATCGCCGCGTCGTAGGCGTCCATGTACTCATCCCAGTGTTCGCGCTCATCGAGATCGCCCGTATTGAACTTCCAGTGCTTATCTTCTCGTTCAAGGCGTTCGTAGAGCCGCTCCCACTGCTCCTCTTTCGAAATGTGAAGCATGACCTTCACGACCTCGTAGCCCCGCTCCTCGACGAGCTGCTTCTCGAACCTATTGATGTCGCTGTAGCGCTTCGCGAGGGTTTTTTCGTCAGCCCAACCGTGCACACGGTGAATGAGCACATCCTCGTAGTGCGAGCGATCAAACACGCCAATGAAACCCGGTTCGGGAAGAGCGCGGCGAATACGCCACAGGAAGTGGCGGTTCTTCTCCGTTGCCGTCGGAGCCTTGAAGCCCTTAATCCGCACACCCTGCGGATCAACGGCGCCGACGACGTGCCGCACAATCCCGCCCTTGCCGGCCGTGTCCATTCCCTGGATAACGAGAAGCACGCGGCGGCCGTTCTCTTTTCCGCGATGCCCAGCCCAAAGGCGCTCCTGAAGTTCACTCAGGTAAGCCGTGCGGGCCGCGAGGATGGCCTTGCCGTCCTGCTTGTCGCCGTCAAATTCGACGCGTGCCTTCGTCGACAGATCACGCACCGACGTAAAGCCCTCAAGGTCGGGCGCGAGCTCGTGACCGCGGGGGCGGGCGTCAACGAAGCTCCCTTCCTCGACGATGTCGAGGGCCGCATCGCTCACCTTAAGATGCTTTTTCGCCTCGTCGAGGACGATCTTCTCGCGCTGCTCCAGTACGGGCACCTTCGCCGGCGTGGTCGAGTCCTTCTTCCTCGCCGGGTTCTTCTTGCTCTTCTGTGACTTCTTGTCTTTCTTCGCCATTTCCCCAGTCTAAGAAGTGGTACGTCTCTTTCCCAGGGAACCTGCTCATGCCGAGGCGCGCTTGTGCGTGAGCGCGATGAACCGCGCCACGATGAGAGCGCCGAGGGCGATGGCAGCCGCCGACACCCACACTGCCGCGTGAAGCCCGGCACTATCGACAATGAGGCCACCGATGATCGCGCCACCGCCGATCGAGATGTTGAATGCCGCGCTATTGAGCGCCGTGCCTGCCTCCACGCGGTCACCTGCTTCGGCATTAACGAGCGACTGGATCGACACCGAGGCCATGCCGCCAAAGAATCCCCACACGGCGATAATGACAAGGGCGTTCATGGGCGTAGACATGACGGTCGCGACGAGCGTGAGAGCCAGCGCAGATCCGACCGCGAGCACGAGGACGGCAAGCGCGGCGGAGCGCTTGATGAGCGGCCCTGCGGCAAAGTTTCCGATAAGACCCAACGCGCCGTAAAGCAGCAGGTACATGCTGATTTTTTCCAGATTTACGTGGGCAAAATCTTGCAGGATTGGGCTCACATAGCTGTACGAAACAAACTGCCCCGTCACGATAATGAGCGTGAGCGCAAATGCATAGCGCACGCCGCGGATTCGCACTGCGCCGAGTGTCGAGCGCAAGGTTTCCGCCGAAGCCGATTGCACGGGCCGCACGATCAAGATCATGACGATGCCAACGATGAGTGCAAAAACTCCAGTCGCCGCAAAGGCACCGCGCCATCCAAAAGCGGTGCCCAGCCACGTTGCGAGCGGGAGGCCGAGTACGAGCGCGCTCCCGTTTCCAGCAAAGGCGATTGTCATTGCGGTCGTGCGGTCCTTCTTCTTCACCTGCCCTGTCGCCACCAGTGGGAGGACTGGCCAATTCATTCCGATCGCAATTCCGGTGAAAATACGCGAAGCAAGAAACAGCGGCCAGGATGTTGAAAAGAAAGAGACGGTGCAGCTCACCACGACGGAAAGGAGTGCGAGAACCAGCACGGTCTTGCGGTTCAAGGGCCTGGTCACGCTCGGTACGAGAAGGGCCACAACACCCGCGATCATGCCGGGGAGGGTTACGGCAAGTCCGACGGTTCCTCGGCTCACACCGAGATCATTGGAGATAAGCGTGAGCACTCCGATCGGGAGTTCTTCGATCGTGATGAGGGTAAAAATGCCGAGGGCAAGCGCGACGACGGCGATCCAGTTCGAGCGTTCGTTCTCATTGCTCGGCGCTGCTTCAGGAAGGCTCGAAGGGTCCACCTCGGGATTGATGGCGGGAATCGAGCCTGTCACGGTAGGAGGAACTGCCGACACGGCACACTCCTTCTCTCATTGTGCGGCAGACACCCGAGGTGCCTGGGCTCACGGATCTTGACCCGCGCAGCGTCCATCACTCTAGGAAATAGGGCACGGGGCCTCCAAGTTCTGGTGGCAGGATTCACCGGGTACGTGCCCATAAGATGGACCCGCCCCACACACGTGTTTTGAGAGGACTACTTCATGGCCGCTGGAATCGCCGCGCTACTTGACGACATCGCCGCACTCGCGCGCATGGCCGCCGCCAACGCGGACGATGTCGCCGCCGCCTCCATGAAGGTGAGTGCAAAGGCTGCGGGAGTCGTCGTCGACGACGCGGCCGTGGCTCCGCAATACGTACGCGGCGTCAACCCCAAGAGGGAGCTGCCGATCATCTGGAAGATCACGAAGGGCTCCTTGCTCAACAAGGCGATCATCCTTGTCTTTGCACTTCTCCTCTCACAGTTTGCACCGTGGGTTCTCACGCCGCTGCTCATGCTCGGCGGAACCTACCTGTGCTTCGAAGGCGCCCACAAGATTTGGGAGCTCGTGACCGGCGATAAGGCCGCGAAGGAAGCGGAGCCCGCCGTCGTGCAGGGAGAAGAGGCCGAGAAGAAAGTCGTGTCGGGTGCCGTGCGCACCGACTTTATTCTCTCCGCGGAAATCATGGTCATTTCGCTGAATGAAGTCGCTGATCAGCCGCTGATCGATCGCGCACTTATCCTCGTGGTCGTCGCGATTCTCATCACGCTTGCTGTCTACGGCGTCGTCGGTCTCCTCGTGAAGATGGACGACGTAGGCCTCGCCCTCACAAAGCGTGATTCGCAGGGTGTGAAGGCCTTTGGCGCGTGGCTCGTGAAGGCCATGCCCGTCGTCATGACCATCATCAGTTACGTGGGCATGTTCGCGATGCTGTGGGTCGGCGGGCACATCATGCTTACGGGACTCGATGAACTCGGCTTCCACGCGCCCTACGGTTTCGTTCATCACCTCGCCGAGGGCGTTGAGGGCGTAGCTGGCGTGGGCGGCGTACTCGCATGGCTCGTCGATACGCTGTGCGCGCTCGTGTTCGGGATCGCGTGGGGCGCGATCATCGCAGGACTGTGGGCGCTCACGCCGTGGGGCAAAAAGGCACACTAGGGGCCTGGCAGCCGTCGGAACCCCAATGACGACGGTTGGCCGCTCCCCTATTTTTCTTGAGCGGTCACCGGGGGTTCGGCCGACCACGGGAAGACGATCCAATCGGAAGTGTGCTTCCACACGAAGTGGGGCTCAACGACGGAAGTCGGCTTGGAATACAGCACAGCCGAGCGGGCTTCGGCGCCTTGTGCCTCGAGGAGCTCGAGCACGAGGGCAAGCGTGCGACCCGAGTCGGCGACGTCATCGACAACGAGCAGGCGCTTTCCTTCAATGGCCTCCGTGTCAAGAAGCGGGGCAAGAAGGACCGGATCGGGAAGGGTCTCGTGAACATCGGTGTAGAACTCGACGTTGATGGCGTCGGCAAGCTTAAGGCCGAGTGCGTACGCGAGTGAACCCGCGGGAAGAAGGCCGCCACGTGCAACGGCAATGATGATTTCGGGCTCGAAATCCGAATCCACAACAGCTTGCGCGAGCTCTCGACTCGCGGTGCCGAAGGTGTCCCACGTGAGGACCTCCTTGACCTGCAGATCGCTCGAATCGGCGTGGTAGGCCCCAGTCACGGTGTCCTCATTTCCCCGGCATCTCCGGATCACACCGGAGCTGGCCCGGTGGCGTGTTCTCTTTCGTCTTCCCCGTCCGCCCCACGGGGCCAACCGGTCGTGGGTCCATAGTAAGGGCGACAAGAAAGGCGATGCACGGTCAGAATTGGTCGCCTCCTGCCCCCACCCCCTCACGTCCTCACGCTCTTGGCCGCGCCTCTCTTACCTTCGCCGAAGCCGCGATCTTTCCCTTCTTGACTCTCCGCCATCTCGGCGGCGGTTTTGTTTCCCTCGCCGCAGCAGTCCCGCTCCCTTTCTTGACTCCCCCGGTCGTCTCGGCGGTGCTTTTTCTGCCTTTGCCGTAGCCGCCCCGTTCCCTTTCTTCACTCCCTGGCCGCCTCGGCAGTGCTTTGCTTTCCGTTCCGGCAGCCACTCCTTCCGCGGTGCCCTTCTCTCCTCTTCGCGCCTTTCCCCCTTTGTTCCATCACCCGTCAGAGTCACCGTGGCGCACCTCACTCTGCTGTTTTTCAGGCTAGGTTTATCCACACTCGTATCCCCGATTTTGGTGTGCGGTGTTTCTTGGGGAGGGGTTTTGTGTGGTGATCGGTGCTCCACAATTCGTTTTTATCCACAAGCATTTCGGGTTTTCCACATGCAGGAATTCTGTGGTTGCCGGTTATCCACATTCTTTGGGCTGGTAGCAGGGTTCTTTTCGGGGCGGGCGAGTTTAAATGTCTCACCCTTCTTTTAGGCTCGAGGCATCAATGAACAACACGAACTCTGGTCTCAAGAAGTTCACTGTTAAGGGGAAGGGGGATTCAGGAGCTATGAGTGCACCAACACTCGACCACACTGCCACTGCCGTTGATGCGATCAGCATGGATGGCACTACTGCTGCTGCGGTTGGCGCTGCGGGGTCCACTGGCATCGTTTCCCCCACGACTGATTCACCCAATGTTCTGCCCGTCTCTCGCGAACTTGTTGATTCCGGTGTTCCCACCCGCACGGATGTTTTGAACCTTCTTCTCGCTCGTTCTGAGGGTTGGCAGGCTTCGCTTTCGGGCATGCTGGAAGCCTTCCCCACCGCACCCGTCACGCCTTCTTCCGGTAGTTCTCGTGATGCCAGGTCCGTCCACCCAGCAACAACGCCTGCGCGTGTTCTTGATGGGCAGGATTTGCTGACGCGCCTGGATGTGTTGGAGTCACTCACGCGGATTGCGGAGCTGACTGAAGCGGTCAAAGCGCATATTCTTTGCGAGCTTGATGAGACCGACGGTATCGGCCACCTCAACAGCAAAGAGGTCGCTGCAAGTACCGCTGATGTCTCCTCGCGCGTGAACTCTGATGAGTCGCCCACCACTCCTAACAACACCGAAAGCGTGCAGGAGCCTTCCCCCGCTACTGTCGGCACCGAGAACGTGGATGCTGCTGGTCTTGATCCTTCTGACGGCTTGGATTCGCTTAGTGATAAGGACCGGGCAAGGGTGTTTGCGGCGCGTCGTGCTCTCGCGCATGAGGTGTCGTTGATCCTCAAACAATCCCCCTACGCGACCAGTGTCGAGATTGCTCGCGCACGGATGCTCACGAAGAACCTGCCGATGCTCCTCGCAAACCTGGAGGCGGGCCGGATCTCGATCAATGAAACCCACGCGATCACGACCAGTCTGCGTGATGCCACAAGCACCCACGCCCAACAACTAGACCACCCAATTGCGCGGGAGTTGGAGCGTTCCCCACACGCCGGGAAAACACACTGGCGCGCCTTCACCAGTAGCGCTCTACTGTCTCTCGACCCGGCGACTGCGCTGGAGCGGGAAAAGAAAGCATTCACCAAACGCCGCCTCACCCTGAAAACCCTGCGCAACGGGATGAGTAGCCTCACCCTCACCCTGCGCACCCTCGACGCCAAAAGAATCCACGACCTGCTCAACACCCACGCCGCCCACGCCCACAACACTCTCCGTCAGCACGAGATCACCACCGCTAAGAAAGAAGCCGACAACCACGCCCAACACACCACCACCAAGCTCCACTCGCTTCTCGCACAAGGCGACTTCACCCTGAGCCACCTCACCGAAACCCACCCCACCCCACAACCCGGCATCTTCACTCGCCCCACAAAATCCACCAGGATCAAAGAACTCGAGCTGGAAGAAGCCGACGATGCCGCCCGCAGCAAAGCCAAAGACTTCCTCACAAAGCTCGAGCAGGAAAAACTCCGCCTCACAATCACGAACAACAGCGACGGTTCACCAGAGGTGAGCGTGGTGGCTCGTGCTGGGGCGTGGCGGCGCCACTACCAACCACCAGCACACACCACAAACAACCTCGCCATCGATACCCTCGTCGAAACCCTCCTCAACACACGACCCGACCACCCCGCCACATACTTCGCACCCCCCACCAAAGCACCCGGCATCACACTCGACCCCTGGACACCACTACCCCACCCACACAACAACAACGAGAACAGGGAAACCACCAAGGCCGATCCACCACCCAACACCCCACAAACCAAAGAAGCCACACACAACACAGAAACCGAAACCGGCAAAACACAAGGAACATCTTGGGGTGTTCGCGGATCAAGCCGTGCCCGCAGGTTCGAGATCGGGCTACTCGTCCCCGTCAACCCCGATACTTCCAGCGGCTATATTCCCGAGGCCGGACCCATCACCGCCAAAACCGGCTTCGACTACCTCAACGAACTGTTCGACAACGACATCCTCGTCAAATACAAACGAATCTTCACAAGCGCCACGACCGGGGAAGTCCTCGCCATGGACTCCCGCTCAAGACTCTTCCCCAAAGCCCTCGCCGAACTCGTGAGGCTCAGGGACCGCACCTGCCGCGGCCCCTACTGCGACGCACCCATCACCACCATCGACCACATCCACCGCCACGCCCAAGGCGGCCCCACAACCATCGAAAACGCCCAAGGCCTCTGCACCCGATGCAACCTCGCCAAAGAAGCCCTCACCGTCACCCAAACCAACAAAAACCCACACCACGAAAAAGCCACCAACGAAAACCACAAGCACGCAACAACAAAAACAAACAGCAACCCACACCACCCCGACACCACAACCACCACCTGGACCACCCCCACCGGCCGCACCTACACCAGCACCACCCCCAAATACGACACATAGAAGAACGCACGAACAAACAACACGCCCCTGCGGTTCCCCCCAGATCGTGGAGGGCTTGCGGCTACGCGGCGTCCGGGACGGGCGTCGCGGTGGTCTGCTCGTAATTGACCGGTGACATCATGCCAGCGGCGCTGTGTCGGCGTTGGTGGTTGTAGAACCCGTAGGCCCAGTCGATGACGACGGCCCGGGCCTGGGCCCGGGTGTCGAACTCGTGCCGGGACAGGACTTCCCACTCCAGGGAAGAGAAGAACGCCTCGGCGGCGGCGTTGTCGAAGCACGAGCCGACCCGGCCCATCGACTGGCGGATCCCGAGGTCGGCGCAGAGNCGTTCACGCCCAGATCTCGAGCGACCTGCGTGATCGGCTTGTTCGTCTCCTCGACGATCCGGACCGCTCCCTCACGGAACTCCCGGTCGTACTTCTTGCGCTTCTCTGGCATCTCGATCCTCATTGTGGATGCCTCTACGCTCCGGGGGGAACCTCACGACAGCTGGTTCAGCACTTGCCGTAACAGCCGCACAGCCCCTGATACCTCGCCCAAGACCCGGTACGTGTCAGCCGGATCCTCAAAGGTGCGAGTGGCGTGTGCCAACCCGCGCAATCCCTCATAGGCCTCAGCAGCATCCGCAATCGGATCAACAAACGTCGCCATCCCAACAGTCCTCTCTACGTAACGGAGGTACGCCTATGAGGGAGGTGTGCGATGGTGTCCTCTAATGGCTGTAATGGAGGACAGCCGAATCGACGGATGCGAGGTGCTCATGGAGTTGTCAGTTCCTGTGTGGATGCCCGCGTTCTGGTGGAGAGGCGCAGCGCAGCATGTCCGAGAATGGGTGCTCGAAGACCCGGACCAGGAGGATCACCGTGAACCTCGTTGGAGTGACACTTCCGAGCAGCGCTGGAGACTGATTGCCTCTACCGTTGCCCTCGTCGGAGACGAGCTTGCCGCGGGGCGGTGGACCATCGATGAAGATGACGACACGTACTACGGCATGGTGGCGGCTCCGGTACCGGAACCACTGACGGAGACTGAGCGGCACATCGTGACCTCATGGTTCTCTGCCGGCGAAGCAGTGTGCGTCGACCCCTGGTTCGAGCCCATCACCAACGGGCGGCACCGTCTCTGGAACACGTTGACGCACTTTGGCGATCGGTTGGTTCCCGTCGCCAGCGATGCACTGGGATACGCGACACCGACCAACACCGACGTTCTTGGCGAAGCGCGGCCTGAGCTGTATCGAGCGCACGTCGACGACCTCGCAGCGATCGAGTGGTTCGACCTGCACGACCCGATGAACTCCCGCTTTGCCCATGCGATCGATCAGGCAGCACGCGGTGAGCACCCTGCACCCCGATAGAACCGTTCGGCTGGTCAGGTAATGTGTCCTAGCATGGAGAGATGCCAGCAATCGGACGCTTCACGCAACTCGTCTTTGAGTGCAAGGACCCCACAGCGGAAGCACTCTTCTGGCAGAAAGTCCTGGATCTTGCACCGGCCACCGGTGATGACCAGTGGTTGACGCTGGAGTGGGAGCCTGTTGGACGCCTCTCTTTCCATCGCGTCTCCGATTACGAACCCCCGCAGTGGCCGGGCCACAGAGGCGAGCTGCAGGTTCACCTTGACCTGCTAGTCGATGACCTCTCGGAGGCATGTGCCTCCGTCGAGGTAGCAGGCGGCCACCCACTCACTGACGTCTTGGATCCCGGCCCGAAAGCCTGGCGCATCTACGCTGACCCCGCGGGCCAACCCCTTTGCCTCGTCACAGTGCCCGAATGACCCCTTCCTAGTCGTCAGACCTGGCGGCAGAGTGGGAGGGCTGCGGCGGTGAAGGCTTTGGCTTGTTGTCCGGCGAGGAGTCGGGTTTCGCAGTTGGCTTGGATGGCGGCTTGTTCGAGGGCGGCGACGTGGGCGTCGAGGTCTTCGATCGTGGTGGCGGTGTCGGTGAACAGCCCGCTCGCGGCGCCCGGGCCGTCCGCGCGCTTGATCCACTTGTAGAACCACGCCTCGGAGACTCCGAGCAGCGCGCAGACGGTCGTGTGTGGCACGGCGTAGTTGGTCCTCTGGTCGGCGATGAAGCGTGCCACGCTCACTTCGTCGCCTCCTTCACCCACAGGACCACGGATCGCTTGAGGACATCGCGCTCCATCCGCAGCTCGGCGACCTCGGCGCGGAGCCGTTTCAGCTCCTTGTAGTCGTCCTTGGACAGCTCGCCATGACCTTCGCGTGCGGCACGAGCGCGTTGGACCCAGTTGCCCAGCGTGCCCTCGTTCACGCCCAGATCTCGAGCGACCTGCGTGATCGGCTTGTTCGTCTCCTCGACGATCCGGACCGCTCCCTCACGGAACTCCCGGTCGTACTTCTTGCGCTTCTCTGGCATCTCGATCCTCATTGTGGATGCCTCTACGCTCCGGGGGGAACCTCACCCCCGATCAGAAGGGAAGGAGAAGACGCAAGCAATGCGCCTTCGATCGCGGCATTCGGAAGATCTGGCGAATGCATGGGCCGGAGCTAAGGGCTTCGAGCTTTCGCTTCTACTGCAGCGAGAACTTTCTTGACTACGACCGGCGCGCTCTTGAACCGCGGACACCACTAGGGGCAGCTTAGAATCGGTTCATGGCCATGCATGAGGTAAAGGTTCTCGTCCCCGAGGAAAGGCTCGCCGATTTCTACGCGCGTTTTGGCGCGTGGCTCGCCGGAGGTGGCGCAGCATTTGATGAGGAAGACACCGTCGAAAAAGGCAAGTCAACTGCGAAGAGCTGGGGTGCACGCGTAAATTCGGCAGCGGGCCGGAGCGCACGCGTAGATTCAGCAGCGAGCCGGAGCGCACGCGTAGATTCAGCAGCGAGCCGGAGCGCACGCGCAGGTTCAGAGGCGGGCAGGCTCGCGGGCTCAGAAACAGGCAGCCCCGAAGGATCAAGAGCAAAGAACCCCGCAGGTTCAGGAGCAGACAGCGGCGCGGATTCAGGTGCGGAGAGCCGCACAGATTCCAGAACGGGAACCCGCCCGACCACAGTCGCGGGAGTAGCCGGCACGCACGTACGAGCCAAAAACGATTCCGAACCAAGCGAACGCTCACCTCAGGAACTCTCCGCAGGGAGCAGCGGGGGCCGCGGCATGGAGGCGGCGCGGCAAGCGTCGGACCGAGTCGGTTCGCAGGATGATGACTTGCTCGATGGCGCAATCGAATGGTGGCGCTCCCTCAAACGCAACGAGCGGGACATTTTTACCCTGTTCATGGATGCCGCGCCACAAACGCTGGGGGCGGCAGAAATCGTGACCAAACTTGGTCTCAAGAGCGAGCGCGTTATACCCGGAGTTCTCGCGTGGCCGCGCCGCAAGGCAGCCCGTGCGGGTTTCCCGCTCGCGTGGAAATTCGAGCACGACCCCGACGGCAAGGCTCGCTACGGGCTTCGCAACATGCCGGAAGTATCGATGAGCGCGATCGAATATGCGGTGCTTATGCGCGAGGCGAAACGAACCGTCGAAGATTGAGATCAGAAGCGCAGGTAGAACCCGCCTTGAGATAGAGCTACCTCGGGTCTTCCCTCGCCCTCATCATGAACCCGTGGGACACGATGAGCCCGAAGGTCATCGCTGCGAGGATGAGCAGAGCCGTGGAAAAGTCTTGGGCGACGCCAACGACGACAACCGTGTTGGGGCGCGTCGTCAGCTGCACCATTCCAGCGACGGCGCGAAAAAGGTAGATGCCGGGCACGAGAGAAACGATCGCGGCGAAGCCGACGCCGGCGAACGACAAACGCTTGCGATAAGCAACGACGCTAAGTATGAGCCCCGCAGCGACACAGGCCGCGAGATCGGCGTTGATCACGTTCACGCCGCACACCACCATGAGGATCCAGCGTCCTGCGTGGATAAAACCACCCACAAGAATCGGCCACGCCGCTTGCGTCAGCGGCATGGAAAAATACACGCTGAAGGCCATTGCTGCAAGGGCTGCGGCGAGCGCATCGACCCAGAGCATCGGAGTGCGTGCGCCGGCCGTTACGGGCAAGTCGCTCCCTACTAAGAGGAGGCCCACGACCAGCCCGCCGCTGATGGCCGCAAGGATAATTCCGCCATACACGAGGCGATGCCACCCCACCGTGACGTTCTTACCGGTAACGTCAAGGGCGCCGTTAATGAGGTGAGGGCCCGGCACGAGAATCATGGCGGGGCACACTGCCACGAGGCGCGCAGTGGACGCTATCCCAAGATGGTCGGCGAGACCACCGAGGATACCGGCGAGAATCGCTGCCGCCAGAGCTTGCCCGGGAACGGCAATGCCGTGGGAGCCCAGCCAGCGCCGCAACACACCGCCAATACCGGCGGCAATCGCGATGAGGACGTAGGAAAGGGGGCTCCGTGCCCCGTAGATGAGCGCAAGCCCCCACGCGCCGGCGATACAGGCGAGGACGAAAAGCCATAGCGGGGCGTGCGAAATCGAAGCCGCTTCGTCGAGCCGAGAATTGAGCCGCGCGAGGTCACGATCGCCGATGTCCCCGCTGACCGGGAGTGAGTCGATAGCCCGCAGCGTCGCGTTCACGCGCGCCATGTTGATTGCCTCGGGTCGCACGTGCACGGTCGTGTGCGCGTGGCCATCAAGGTCAACAAGCACCACGCGATTCCACTCCACGACGCACCGCACCGGCGAGCCGAGCCGCGCGCTCAGGGACTCGACCGCGGAGATTGCCTCCGACGTGAGGTGCCCGAATCCCACGAGAGTCCCGGCTGTCGTCGCGAGAGCCCGCACTCTCTCATCTCGCATGGGTCCTTCTCTCTTCGCTGCGTCTCGTGTATGAGCGGCGTCGCGCACCGGAAAAGACCGGGGCGTGCGTCCTTTTAACCCTAGCGCTCGCACTACATGAAGTTTTCTTCATTTTCGCCTCATGGCAGTTTCATGCAGCACGGGCACGGTTATGGATAACAGCACAACCGAGAAGGAGACATCCCGTGACCCTCACCGCCCAGACCCCGCTCCAGATCGTCCCCCAGGCCCTCGCTGCTATCGATCCCGCCTCGGCACTGGCCCGCGCGAAGTACGCCTACTCCACGCGATTTGTGGAGGAGGCCGCAAAGAGCGGCGAGTTCGACCTCTCGTACGATCTTCTGCAGGCTCCCAAGGCGGGTGACGTTGTGCTCGCGCGAGTGGTAGAGATTGGACAGCATAAGCGACTTGAAAGCCCCGTTTCGCGCCGCCAGAAACTCTTCGAAGGCGACGAGATCGTCGTGGCCTACGGCAGCCGTTACGCCGCCGACCAATTCCTCAGCCTTATCCCCACCGACCTTGGCCCGTGCCACCTCACCGCAGCCGGCGGCCTCGCCTCCCGCGTGATCGACCAGCACGACCGGATGGACGACGCCACCCTCATCGAACCGGTTGGTCTCCTCGTCGATCGCGATGGCGCGCGCGTGAACCTTCTCGACTACGCCCCCTACGGTGTGACGAGCGGCAACGACGACCGCGCCGCCGCTTCTCAGCAAGGCGGCCCGACCGTGATCAGCGTTCTTGGCACGTCGATGAACTCGGGCAAATCCACGACTCTCGCATGCCTTGCGCACGGTCTCGTCAAGGCGGGCCTTCGCGTGCACGTCGGGAAGGCAACGGGCACGGGTGCCGGTAACGATTCCCGTCTTTTCGAAGACGCCGGTGCCCAGCGGGTTCTCGACTTCACCGACTTCGGCCACGCAACCACCTTCGGACTTTCCGAAAGCGAAGTTCGCGACATCTTTACTTCGCTCGTCGACGAACTTTCGAAGGACACGGGCGAAGGCGCGCCCGATGTGGTCATCGTTGAGATTGCGGATGGCATCTTCCAGGGCGAGACGCGCGATCTTCTCGCCGATCCCAAGTTCGTGAATGCTATCGACTCTCTCGTGTTCTCTGCAGGCGATGCTCTCGGTGCCGTTGGCGGTCTCACGACCCTCACCGAGCTCGGCCACACGCCGATCTTCGTGTCAGGTGTTCTCACGTCATCCCCGCTCGCCAAGCGCGAAGCGATCACTGCGCTGAACGTCCCCGTGATCTCGACGTTCGACCTTTGCGACGGGAATACTGCCAGCAGCGCCGTGGGGCTTCGCAAGTGAAGAAGACAAATCTTCCGCAATTTTTCGTCGGCGAGCGCCGAGGCCTCCTTCTCGTTCTCGTGGGTCTCGGCCTCGCGCAGGCGGCGCTCGGCATCGCCGTGGCCTGGGCCATGATTTCGCTTCAGGATGCTGCGACGTCCACCGTCCTCGCGGTCGCGATCGCCACCCTCGCGTGCGCGACGTTCGCGATCGGTGCGCTACGTGTTCACGAACGCGGTGTGTCCGAAAAATTGGGGCAGAGTTACGTCAAGGAGATCCGGCGCGAGCTCGTACGCGCGTCTCTTACCCCCGGAGGCACAACATCGCTCGGCATCACTGTCGCGCGAACCACAAATGACCTCACGTCGGTCAAGAACTGGGTATCTCAGGGGATCGCCCCGCTCGCCGTCACGATCCCGCTAGTGATCGGGGTGATCGCCGGCTTCGCTTTTCTCGACTGGCGAATCGCGTGCGCGGCCCTCATTCCCGTAGTCGTTCTCGTCATCGGCATTCTCCTGTGGGCCAGGCGCGCCTACACTCAGTCGCGCGCATTGCGAAAAACACGCGGCGCCATGGCCTCCAGGATCGCTCAAACCGTGACCGCAGCCGACTCGATCGTCATGGCCGGCGGCGAACATCGAGAAATCCGCAACATCGACAAGGTCTCCCAGAAGGTCTCCACACGAGCCGTTGAACGGGCCGAAACGCTTGGGCTCTTGCGCTCCTCCGGTGTCGTCGCGGCCAGCCTCATGCCCCTCGTCGTGGCCGTCACGGGCACGCTCGTATCTCTCGATCCAGCCGTCGTGGTCGCCGCCATGGCGATCGCGGGCATTGCCTCGACTTCGCTCACCGACATGGGCCGCATCGTGGAGTTCAGGCAGAGCTACCTCGCTGCCCTCGCCGTGCTCGACCCCCACCTGGGGCAAGCGCGCGAGCGCAGGGAAGCGTCGGACACCGCCGTTGAGCGAACCCAGCGCAAAAGCTCCGAGTTCCCCACCGCCTCGGAGAACACGAAGGGCACGACCATCTCCCTTGGTGGGCTGCTGCGCTCAAGCATTCGCATCGACGATGAAGAGATCGTTGCACTCAGTGGCGAGCGCACAGTTCTTGAAACTGCACTCGCTCGCGTTGGCGGGCTGGAGTTTCCCCCTGAAGGGCACACGGACCACATCGTGGTGGGCGGCACCGACCTCGCGGCACTGCCGGGGAGTAAACGTCGCGACTACCTCGGTATTGCCAAGCACGACAGTCCCTTCGAGCGTTCGAGCGTGTGGCGTGCCGTGCGATATCGATACCCGAAGGCCAGCAAAGCGGAAACTCACGAGGTGCTCGAGGCCGTGGGGCTCAGCAGCGAATGCTTCCCGCGCGGGTTTGATACGCAGATCCGCCAAGGCGGCAAGGAGTTCGACGCCGACACGCGTGCGCGGCTTCTTCTCGCGCGGGCGATGCTCGGCACCCCGCCCCTTCTTATCGTCGATGGTCTCGAACACGGGTGGGACCGCAACGCCGGCGAGTCGCTGAGCATGGTTCTCGGGCGTTACGAGGGGATTTGTATCCTCCTCAATTGCCCGGATACCGCGCGCAACCTCCACGCACGCGTCATCGATGTGCGCCACGTTGATGACCGTAGTGGCCGCACACCGACCGAAGAAATTCCCGTTATCCGCCCCCACAAGCAGGAGGCTTACTCATGAAAAAGTCCGTGACCGCACTTCTCGTGGCCGCAGCAGCAACGCTCAGCATCGTTCTCTTTGGGCTCTCCCAAATCGACGCCCCCTCACCAGAGCGCGATGGCATCGTTGTCGCCCACTCCGAGAACGAGGGCAGCACCCGTTCCGGTAACGACCCCGCGTCGGCTCACTCCACACTCGAGAGCAACGTGGAAGAGATCGGAGCTCTCACGGCGAAACGCGTTGGTGACATCGAAAAGACGGTGAGTGAGGCGCGAGCCAACGCAGCCAAGGACGCGGCAGCACAGAAGGCAGCCCAGGCACACGCTCCAGAAGCTGATGACAGAGCCGAGCGCAAAGCGGCATCCTCTCCTAAAAAATCTTCGAAGAAAGAATCGTCATCATCATCGTCCTCGGACAAGCAGGCGTCGGCGAAACGGCAGTCCTCGTCGAAGTCCACGTCCTCGTCAGGGTCCAAAACCTCCACGCAGTCGAAGCAGAAAGCCTCATCGAAGTCGAAGCCCAAAGCAAAGTCGAAGCCCAAGCCCGCACCAAAGCGCAAGCCCGCCCCTCGTGAGGTCTGCGAGTGGGACGACGGCGAATGGGAGTGCGACGACGATGACGACAACGATGATGACGACGACGATGACGATGACGACGACGATGACGACTAGGGACCGCTAGAAGCGGGGTCAACGAGCTTATATCCCGCGCCGCGCACGGTGACGAATCGTCCCGCACCGAGCTTTGAGCGTAGCGTGCGCACGTACACATCAACGATGTTGGAGGAACCGTCGAAATCGAAACCCCACACTCGCGAGAGAAGAGTTTCGCGCGTGAGCACCTGATCGGGGTTCTCGAGGAAGACGTTCACGAGTGCGAATTCTCGAGCCGTCAGCTCCACACTGGGGCTCCCCGGTTCGTCAGTGAGGGTCGCGACCCTCTTGCGCACGTCAAGGCTCAAACCGCCGCAGCTCAGATCCGGCGATTCGGCCCGCCCCCTGTTTCCGGTCTCGGCAATTCGCACCCGGACCCTCGCAAGGAGTTCTTCAAACCGGAAGGGCTTCGCGAGGTAATCGTTCGCGCCGGCCTCGAGGCCCTGAACGGTGTCCTCGACGGCCGTGCGCGCGGTCACCATGATGACGGGGATGACGCTGCCCATGTCACGCAAATTCCGCAGCACCGTGAAACCGTCCATGCGTGGCAGCCCCACATCGAGGATCAGGAGGTCAAAATCCTCGCTCGAGGCGTAGTCCAGCGCGGCAATACCGTCACTCACCACGGTGCACACAAAACCGTTGGCAGTGAGCCCCTTGTGCATGAAGCGCGCGATGCGTGCTTCATCTTCAGCGATCAAAATGTTCAACTCTTCGGCCTTTCACTAGGGGTCGGTGAGTGAAGCTGGTCATCGTGCGTGAAGGGAATGACGATCGTGAAGGTTGCTCCGTGGCCCACGGCCGACTCGACTTCCACCCGCCCGTGATGAGCCTCGGCAATGGCTTTCACAATGGGCAGCCCAAGACCCGATCCCTGGGTGGTCGCATGCGGGTCAACGCGCACGAAGCGTTCGAATACCCTCGACTGGTCCTCTTGTGAAAGGCCCTTTCCTCGATCGCGGACCGCAAACTCGAGAGAAAGCGAGGTGCCGCGCTCGAGCGCACGCACCGACACGTCGATTGCTGTGCCTTCGGGGCTGTAGGCCACCGCATTCGCACTGAGCTGCACAAGGGCCTGCATCATGCGCTGGCGATCGAAGTACGCGGCGCCCGACACATCGCATGTCACGTTCCACGGACGCTCCGCAAGTTTCGTGAGGCGCCCCCTGAGTGACTGGATAAACGCCTCGAGATCCACCATTTCGGCATCCACAAACGTCGGTTCGCCCGATCGGGCGAGGGTCGAGAGGTCGCCCACGATGCGTCCCATGCGCTCGAGCTCGTCGAGCGCAATGTCTTTAGACTCATCAAAATCCTCATCTGTGGGATCGAGCATCTCGATCGTTCCCGAGACAATCGTAATGGGCGTGCGCAGCTCGTGCCCCGCGTCGCGAAGAAATTGCCGCTGTGCCTCGTAGCCTTCATCGATGCGCTCAAGCATGAGGTTGAAGCGTCGCGAGAGAACCGCAATCTCGTCATCCCCGTCAACCGGGGGAACTCGATGCGAGAGGTCGTCAACCGAGATATCCTCAACCGCCGTGGTGAGCCGCTCCAGGGGGCGCAAAAGCCTCCCCGTTGCCACCCATGCGATCGCTCCCATCACCACGAGCGTCACGAGACTCACGACGGCGTAAAGCCATGCCGTAGAAGCAACGATCCCCCGTGTCTGTTCGACCGCGTGGGCCACCACAAAGGTGCCGCGGGCTGGGTCGCCATCGACCTTCACGGTGGCAATAGCAACCCGGAGGTCCCCCACCACCGGACTGTCAACGGTCGTCAGAACCGTGGAACCGTCGACCTCCGCCTCGCGAATGGCGCTCAGCACTTCGGGCGATGTGAGTTCGAAGTCCTGATGCAGCGGCCGAAACTTCGGCTGGCCATCCACCATCGCGAGAACCGACTCTGACTGACTTGGAACTGCCGATTCCGTCGCCGTTTCCAAAAGCTCCGTCACCGAGGAGTAGGGGGATCCGCTCGCCGTTTCGCGCGCGGCGAGAGCCTCAAGCTCATCGATTTCCTGCAAGAGCTCCCGATCGACCCTTTCAACGGTGTTCGCCATCATGACCGAGAACGTCGCAAAGCCCGCTAGCACGAGGCCCGTAAGCGTGAGTCCGAGGATGAAGATCAGGGTTCGCGCGCGCACTCCCCTGCCGGGACGGACCGAGGGTGGTGGCGACATAGCGGTATTCTACCGAGAAACTCCCCTATCAAAACTTCGTCGATCGACTGGAAAAATCCACCCAAAAGCAAGGTGAGCGTAACCTTTCAGTTGCACTGCCGGCGCATCATGAGGCGGTCCGCCCCTCCCCCTCGAAGGATTTTCCCTCATGTCTCACGACGTCCTCGAACCAAAGCGCCAGTTCCTCGGTCCCGATCGCAATTGGCACCTCGCCTTCGGTGTCCTCACACTCGGCGCGCTCATCTTGTGCATCTACTGGGCGCTTGGCTACACCGGCACTGGATCGTGGGGCATCCTCATCACGACCATCGTCGTGGGCCTGTTTATGGCATTCAACATCGGCGGCAACGATGTCGCTAACTCGTTCGGCACGTCCGTGGGTGCGGGAACGCTCAGCATGAAGCAAGCGCTCATGGTCGCCGCCATCTTTGAAGTGAGCGGCGCCGTGATCGCTGGCGGCGATGTGACCGAAACTGTGCGCAGCGGCATCGTTGACCTTGAGGCATTTTCGGTGCAGCCGCTCGACTTTGCGTTCATCATGATGTCAGCGCTCCTCGGCGCAGCACTGTGGCTACTCGTTGCCACGAAGATGGGCTGGCCCGTCTCCACGACCCACTCAATCGTTGGCGGCATCGTTGGTGCGGCCGTGACGCTCGGATTCGTCACGGGCACCGGTGGTTTCGAGATGGTGCAGTGGGGCGAGATCGGCAAGATCGCGCTTTCGTGGGTTGTTTCCCCGCTCCTCGGCGGAATTGTTGCCTACATTCTGTTCGGGGCGATCAAGCGCTACATCCTCGTGTATAACGAGGAAGCTGACGCACAGCTTCGTCAGCTCAAGGCCGACCGCGCTGCGCACCGCGACAAACACAAGAAAGCTTTCGAACGCCTCACCGAGATCCAGCAAATCGCTTACACGAACGCGATGGCGCGCGACGCGTCGACAATTCAGTCGGACCCCGACTACAACGTTGAGGATCTTGACTCGGACTACTACCGCGAACTCCACGACATTGAGGAGCGCTCCGAGCACATCAATGCCCACCGCGCACTCGATACGTGGGTGCCGCTCCTCGCAGCCGCCGGTTCGATCGTGATCTCCTCAATGCTCCTCTTCAAGGGCCTCAAGAACCTCCACCTCGACATCAACGGTGCGGGCAACATCCTCATCATGGCGATGGTGGGTGCTGCCGTATGGATGGCCGTGTTCATTTTCGCGAAGACGCTTAAGAACGAGGACCTCTCCCGCTCAACCTTCCTCCTGTTCTCGTGGATGCAGGTGTTTACCGCCTCGGCGTTCGCTTTCAGCCACGGCTCGAATGACATCGCGAACGCAGTCGGTCCGTTCGCCGCGGTCCTTGACGTTCTCAAGACCGGGGCGATCTCCGCTGATGCAACAGTGCCCGCTGCGCTCATGCTAAGCGCCGGCGTAGGCCTCATTTGTGGCCTCTGGTTCATCGGCCGTAACGTCATCAAGACAGTCGGTACGGGTCTCACGAAGATGCACCCCGCTTCAGGTTTCGCCGCCGAGCTGTCCGCTGCGGGCGTGGTCATGGGCGCGTCGATGGTGGGTATCCCGGTCTCGTCGACTCACATCCTCATCGGCGCAGTCCTCGGCATTGGTCTCGTGAATAAGGCGGCGAACTGGAAACTCATGAAACCGATTGCCCTCGCCTGGGTCATTACGCTTCCGGCGGCGGCTGCCATCGGCGCGGTGGGCATCGTGATCCTGAGGGTCGTTTTCGGCTAAACCCGCTTTTGGAACACGGGATCGTGGTGCACGCTCTCACCCACGACGAAATCGATATCGCCCACGCGCACCCATCCGTGCTTGGCGTAGAAGCGCTGCGCCCGGTGGTTATCACCGTTGGTGTTGAGCCATAGGCCCGCCACGCCGCGTTCGCGAGCCCGCTCTTCGATGGCGCCGAGGAGGCTCGCTGCGACTCCTCTTCCGTGCATTTCGGGAACGGCGTAGCACTTCGAGAGGAGCCCCGCCGGGTCAAGCGTCACGCCAAGGGTTGGGGCGGGGGCACCGTCCGTCCCATAGAACGCAAGCGCGTACCCGCGCAGTTCGTGTCCGACGGTTGCCACGAACACATCGCGCCCCGGGTGATCGATGTGCGCAGCAAAATGTTCGTGAGTGAGGTTTTCGCGAATATAGGCGTCCAGGTGGGCCCGAGCGAGCGTCGGAGGAGACGCCAAAGGGAAGGTGCGGGCCGCAAGTTCGCTAACAGCGAACGCTTCTGAAGGGTGCGCATCTCGAACATTAAAGGTCATATCTCCATTGTTCCGCACGCGAAACTGAAAGCGTACGCGTGAGCCTCTCAGGCTCACGCCGTTACGCTCAGTTTGCGACAAGGTTACTCCCACACACCGGTCAGCCTACGTGGAAAAAGCTTCAAGGTACTCATGGAAAGTTGTATCTCGCTTGGGGCACAAGGGCTCCGGGCGCTCCACAAGAGATGCTCAAGAGCTTCCCACAGTGTCTCGTAAGTCTGAGAAAGACAAAGCTCGAGGAAAGGACAACAACCATGAACCTCCGCGATCAGATTGACACTCTTCAGAAGGCCACCGTCGTCGACCGCGACGGCAACAAGATCGGCTCGGTCGGCCAGGTCTACCTCCACAACAGCAGCGGCGAGCCCTCGTGGGTCACGGTCAACACGGGCCTCTTCGGCTCGAACGAGACCTTCATTCCCCTCGACGATGCCAAGCTCACCGGCGACGAGATCACCGTCCCCTACGAGAAGGACTTCGTGAAGGACGCGCCGAACATCAGCGAAGACGGCGAGATCACTCCCGAGCAGGAGAACGAGCTCTACCGCTACTACGGCGTGAAGGACCCGGGCTACGGCACCGAGACCACCGGTAACGCGGGCGAGGTTCGCGAGGATCGCGACCGCAACCAGCAGGGCCTCGCGGATAACGCTGCGGGCAACGAGAGCACGGCAGGCGTCGGCACCGCCGGCGCTGCAGGTACCGCGGGCGTTGCCGGCGCTGCTGGCAACGAGCGCGAGGGCGTTGCCGCCGATCAGGATCGCCGCGAAGCTGGCGACGTGAACGATGAGCAGAAGATCACGCTCCACGAGGAGCAGGTCAACGTTGGCACCGAGAAGGTCGAGACCGGCCGCGTGCGCCTCCGCAAGCACGTCGTGACCGACACCAAGACCGTCGAGGTTCCCGTTGAGCGCGAAGAGTTCGTTGTCGAGCGCACCCCCGCGACCGGCACCGCAACCGACGCTCCCCTCGGCGAGGACGAGGTCGAGGTTTCGATCTCCGAAGAGCGTCCCGTCGTGAACAAGGAGACCGTTGCATCCGAGGACGTCCGCGTGGGCACCCGCACCGTGCAGGACACCGAGAAGGTCGCGACCGACGTTGCGCACGAAGAGGTTGCCGTGGACGGCGTTGACGCCGAGGACAACCGCAAGGGCGACACCATCTGAGCTGCTGTGAAGCACTAAAGCTCGAAGAAGCCCCCGCCTGCTCGCGTATCTGCGAGGAGGCGGGGGCTTCACTAATTCCGACGGTGGACTCGCGCTCATGGCATACGCGCAGGGGCGAGGTGGCTCAGCGAGCCGGTAGGCGTTTTCGTGAGCCTCAGCTGCGCGGCCGCTCGATATGCGGCGCCTTGCTCGCCAAGAATTCGATGTACTTCGGGTCTTCGTCGGCAAAAATCTCCGGTCCAGCCCCCATGTACGCACGCATGAGTTCATCCGCCGCTCTCGGCTCGTTGCCAAGCTCGAACTGCGCCTGGCCGAGCCGCAAGTGAATGAACGGATTGCCGAGAGCCTCAGGGCAGTGCATGCACGTCGTGAGCGCCGCGTGCGCAGTCTCGAAATCCCCGCGGAGCACGTGCGCATCGCCGATGCTCGCAAGCAGCCACGTCGCCTGCGGCCACTGCGTTTTCGGCTCAGGGAGCAGTAGCCACGCGCGATCGAAGAATTCCACCGCGCCTACGTAGTCCTCCGCATCCATGCGGTCATTGCCCTGTTCGGCGAGTGCGTCGATTTCTTCTTCCCAACCCATTGTGTTCCCCTTCCGTGCGGAGTTGCGAGGACAGCGTTACAAGAAAGCCTGGACGTAATTCGGAGTCGAGGAAGCTCCGGCAGAGATCTTCTAGATGAGGAAATGCTCCGCCACGGCGTTGATACGGTGAGGGCATGATTACGTCCTCGCTCAGAAAGCTCGTCAGCGATGCAACCGACCGTGCCAAGCGGTGCAATGACAACGGCGATCACACCGTGGCTGCCGCTCTCCTCACCAAGTCTGGTGGCACGGTCCTTGGGCTCAATGCGTTCCACTTTCTTGGCGGTCCGTGCGGCGAAATCTCGGCACTTGCGAACCACGCCGCAGAATGCGCCAACGATCCCGTAGTCGCCATCGTTGCCGTCTACGGTCCGACCGGGCAAGTGATCTCGCCGTGTGGCAAGTGCCGCCAGGTGCTTTTCGACCGTGATCCCGCGATTCAGTGCGTGATTCGCGGTTCCAACGGGCTCGAGGCCGTAAGCGTTTCTGACCTACTCCCCCATGCCTACGACTGGCGCACCGTGGAGCTGCCGCAAAAGATCTTCATGTGGGAAGGCTACGAGCGCGCGATTAGGGAGGGAGATAAGCGGCAGACCATCCGAGTCGACGACCCGTTCCGCCCCGGCCCCGCGCAGCTCGTTTTCGAAAAAGAGAGCGGTGAGGTCACGACGATCGATGCCTCCGTGACCTCCGTGAAGCCCACTCGCCGCGGCGGTCTCACCGAGGAGCATGCAAAGCGTGACGGTTTTGCGTCTCTAACGGAGTTGCACGAAGCCCTCGATAGGCATTACCCGGGCCTCGCAATGGACGACAGTGTCGACATCGTGACTTTCGACTTAAACTGAACGGTCCTGCTCAGCCCTTCGCAAAAGATACTTGATAACGTTTCTCATGTAGTGTGGGCGTATGAGCTCTCCCACCGATATTTGGTCCGCAAGCGACTACGCCCCGACCGCCGCACGCCTGCAGCCCGTCTCCGCCTTCGTTGCCACCCAACTGGCTCAATTCGTGGAAAACCCCGCGACCGTCGCTGACATCGGCTCTGGGCACGGGGAAGGTGTCGCGGCACTCCTTGCCCAGGGCTACACCGTGACCGCCATCGAGCCGACCGCACGGATCCGCACGATCGGGCAGCGGCGCGCACCTGGGGCCACATGGCTTGGCACCCAAGGGGAGGCAACCGGGCTAGAGGATTCCGCCTACGACGCGTTGACAAGCACGTTTGGCTCCATGTTTTGCGATCCCGTAGCTGGACCCGAAGAGTGGGCTCGGATCCTTCGTCCTGGCGGAACCCTTGTGATGGCCACGTGGAATCTCGAAGGCTTTCTCGCAACAATGACCGACGCAATGTCGGAAGCCGTGAGCCCCGGCTCCTCGACGCAAACCCCACCCCACATGGCCTGGGGCGTCGACGATGTGGCGCGCGAGCGTTTGTCGCCGTGGTTCGACCACATCAGCATTGAACACCTCGACCTGGAGTGGTCGTTCGAAAGTGTCGAAGAGGGTATGCAGCTTTACCGGGAAGGAAGCCCGACGCACGCTTGGATGGCCGACAATGCCGGTGCCCGCCGAGAGGCTCTTTGGACCGCGCTGCGCGATCACCTCGAGGCCCACGCCGATGCTTCCGGGCGGATCGACTCCTCGACCGGTTACGCACTTGTCACTGCCCAGCGTCGACGTGACACGGGCCGATAACGACCGAGGCATTAAAGCAGAATTCCACGGCGCACCGTTGGGCATTTACCTACCTGCGATTAACAGGCAGAAACAACGACACACAAGTACGATGCGGACTATGCGTGACGCCCCCTTTGCTATCCGCCAGATAACCTTCGACTGCGACGATCCCTCTAAGCTCGCTGAATTCTGGGCGTCCGCCACAGGATGCGCTATCGCCGCCGACTACGGAGACTTCGTTTTGCTCGACTCCACTCCGGCACTAGGCTTTCAGCGCGTTGAAGACCCCACTCCCGGTAAAAACCGCGTGCATCTCGACGGCGGCGGGGTTGAACGCGAAGCTTTAGTAGAGCGCCTCAAGAAGCTAGGCGCCACCGAACTCGGCAGTCATGAAGCACCGGGACTCGTGTGGACCGTTATGCAGGATCCGGAAGGCAACGAGTTCTGCGTGGGCGACCCTACCCCTGGTTAGCCCCAGATCGGAACTGTTCAACACTTCCTTGTTTCAGACCGCAGTCCACTGCGTGCATACCGAACCTGGGATCAGCATCTCAGCGCCTAGAGCCGTCGGATTTGAACGGCCCACGGGGCTGCCCCGGCTGGCTCACAGTCGATGTTTGCGAGCAAGCGGAAGCACCACCGGCCCACGCGGATCCTCGAGGTCCACGCGGCATTTGATTCGGTAGGTCTCCTCCACATTCTCCTCAGTGATCACCTCGGCAGGAGGCCCCGCGGCAACCATTCGCCCTTGGTTCAACATAAGCACGTGATCGGCGTAGGCAGCTGCCTGGGGTAGATCGTGCAGCACGGCCATGACCGTACGACCTTCATCGACCAGGGCGGAGCATAGATCGAGGAGTAAGTACTGCGCCGAGAGGTCCAGAAATGTGGTCGGCTCATCCAGCAGGATGACCGGGGTGTCCTGGGCAAGGACCATCGCCAACCAAACACGCTGCCGCTGGCCACCAGACAGCTCGTGCACGTACCGGCCGACGAGGTCGGCAACTCCGGCGCGTTCAACCGCCCGGTTAATCGCCTCACTGTCACCGGGTGCACTGCTACTGAGGAACGAGTGGTAGGGGTGGCGGCCACGCGCCACGAGTTCGCCCACGCGCAGACCTCGTGGGGCCACGGTGGTCTGCGGCAGAAGGCTGCAGGTACGAGCCAGCTGTCGACGTCCCATGCGGGCAACATCGTGGCCGAGCATCGTCACGCTACCCTCGTCGGCCGGCCGCACCTGTGCCACGGCGCGCAACAAGGTCGACTTGCCACACCCGTTAGGGCCGATGACGACGCTGAA
Source organism: Dermabacter indicis (assembly GCA_001403775.1). Lineage (GTDB taxonomy): Bacteria > Actinomycetota > Actinomycetes > Actinomycetales > Dermabacteraceae > Dermabacter > Dermabacter indicis. Next base: position 456,721 of record CYUG01000012.1, on the reverse strand, counting down.
GCTTCCCTTCGGCACCGTGGCACTAAGACGGTCAACAGCGGTCAGGCCACCGAAGCGAATGGTGAGCTCGTTCATGTCGATCGCCGAACTGGTCATAGTGAGCCCTCCCGGGTTTGTGAGATGAGAACAGCGCCCAGGAAAAGCCCGCCGATCAGGGCTGTGAGTACACCCACGGGAAGCCCGGTCAGGAATGCCACGTGTCGAACGGCGAGATCAGCCAGGCACACCGTCGTCGCGCCAACTAACGCAGCGGATCCCATCGCCGGCCGCCCGGTCAATCCACGAGCCAAATGAGGGGCAGTGAGCGCCACGAAGGCAAGCGGGCCTGCTGCTACCACCGCGCCCACAGTCAGCAGAATTCCCATTAACAGCGCGAACGAACGCGTCTTGGCCGGGCGCGATCCGAGACCGTGAGCCACATCGTCGCCAAGGCTGATGAGATCGAGGTCAACACGCAGCGCCAAAGCCACCGGACCCAGCGGGAGGAGCACTGACCAGACGACCAGAGCATCACCCCAGGTTCGCGCGGTCAGCGACCCGGTGAGTGCGGCCGCGAGAGCCATGGCCTCCGACTGGCGTGAGAAAACCAAGACAAACTGCGTCAACGCGGTGGAGGCCGCTGCAACACCGATCCCTGCGACGATCACCGCGCCGGGATTACGGAAGCCTGTTGTCGTGGCCCACGGGATGATGAGGCCGGCCGCAATGGCACCGCCCAGCGCGCCGAGACTGGTCGGAACATTGAGCGCACTCGCCACCGCCATTCCAGCTCCAGCTGCGGTGGTAATCCCAATGACATCGGGGGTGACAAGTGGATTCGCAGTAGCGCGCTGGAATAATGCTCCTGCCAGTCCCAGCGCCGCACCCGCCCCGACCGCCACGGCAAGGCGCGGCCCGCGCAGTGTCGTCAGAGCGAGGCTCCCGCGTCCGGTGAGGAGATCGAGCAAAGCTTGCGGTTGACGTGTAATGGGAGTGCCGAGCCTGCCAACGGCCAGCGTCCACGCGCAGGATGCCACTAGAGCCACCACCAGAATCACCACCGCGAGGACATGCCGGGTACGGCTGCGCTGGGCGAGACGGGCGGCGCGGTCCTGATTCGCGGCGAGGGAGGTAGGGGCCGCGTTCACAGCACGCCTCGTGAGCGGCGGACTACTGCGAGCAGCAAAGGCGCACCCAAGAGTGCGGTCACGACTCCAACAGGTACCTCAGCAGGACGCAGGACCAGGCGTCCAATCACATCAGCCAGCAGCATGAGTACCGGCCCAATCAGACAACACAACCCGATGAGCGCACGCGCCGAGCCTTGAGCGAATCGTCGGGCCAAGTGCGGTGCAGCGAGACCGACGAAGACGATAGGGCCAGTAATCGCTGTCGCGGCCGCGGTCATCAGAGCCACCGCGGTAAGAGTGAGAGCGCGCACACGTGCGGGATGGTGTCCCAGGCCCGCGGCAACTTCGTCGCCAAGAGCCACGGCATCCAGCCCACGTCCCACGGCGAAGAGCCCCGCGCCCGCGACTGCGATCACCACCACGGGCCACCAATCGAGGAAGTCGCCTACCGCCAGCGATCCCGCTGACCAATAGCGCAACGCGTCAAAGGCTGCCTTGTGGCGTAGGCTCACGGCCTGCGAGTAGGCAACGGCGACGGCTGTCGTCACGGCCCCGGCGAGTACCAACCTGGTGGCATCGGTGCCACGCCCGAAACTGCCAAGTACCATCACTGCAACCGTGGCCGCCGCTGCTCCGGCGAAGGCTCCCCCGACGAGCTGGAGGCCAGCGAGCCCGGGGATCGACGTGACGGTAACGATTCCAGCTGCTGCACCACTTGTCAGCCCCAGAACCCCCGGATCCCCGAGGGGATTACGAGTGACTGTCTGGATCGCGGCGCCAGAACTGGCGAGGGCAGCGCCCGCAACCAGCCCGCACAAGGTGCGTGGGACACGTGCTGCCAGCACCTCCCGCACGTGGGGATCGCCGCCACTGTGGATGGCTTCCGCCAGGTCACGGAGTCCGATGGCTTTACTGCCCAGAGCAAGACTGAGCACACAGGTGATACCGAGCACCACCGCCACGAGAGCGGTGGCGACCAGAGTACGTCGACGAGCCAGCAAGAGTTAGTCCGTCACCTTCGCGACGGCCTGGTCGATGAGATCAGTGAGACGTGGAAGGCTCCACGGCACGGTGAGCGGGTTGATCATGCTGATCGCTGTGACGAGCTGCGGGTCAGTCGGGGCCACCACGCTGTCACGCTTGATGGCAGGGATGTACGAGTAGAGCCGCTGCGAGGTGGCCTGTTTCTTGGTCGCGGCATCCAGATGAAAGGTGAAGATGAGGTCAGAATCCTTGAGCTTATCGGCATTCTCGAGGCTGATGAGCGCCCAATCGGACCCATCGTTGGCCGTGATGGTATCGACAATTGGGTCGACCGTCAGGCCGAGCATGCTGATCAAGGCCACGCGTTGTTCCGTGGGACGAAAAATGCCAAGCGTTCCCTGGCCTTCAGTGTAGATGTAACTGAAGGTCGTGCCTTCCCAATGTGGGTGCTGAGCAGCAGTGTCGGCGAGGGTTTTCTTGAGGTCGCTAATGACTTTGTCGCCGTCGCTGGGGCGCCCCAGCGCCTTGGCCACCATGCGGATCTCGCCGTCCCAAGTAGTGGTCCAGGCGGATTTCTCGTAGGCGACAGTCGGGCAGAACGCGGTCAGTTGGTCATACTGTTTCTGGGTGAGCCCTGACCATGGAGCGAGGATCAGGTCGGGCTCGAGCTCCGCAATGGCCTCGACGTCGAGTTGCTCACCGCCGGCGAATAGAGCTGGAAGGGGCCGTCCTGCCTTCTCGAAGGCTTCTCGGTTCCAGGGTAGATGTCCATCCTTGTCAGCTCCCCAGGCATAGGTTTCAACGCCAACCGGGTAGACCCCCATACTGATGAGGGCCTCAGTGGCGCCCTGCCCGATGGTGACAATTCGCTGAGGCGCCTGCTTGATGGTCGTGGATCCCAAGGCATGGCGAATCACAACGGGGAAACTGCCCGCCGACGCGGTTTCGGTGGACGTTGACCCAGCACTCGAACGGTTACTGCCGCAACCGGTGACGGCAGACAACGAGACGGCTCCGGCCAGGGCGAGCAGCCCGCGACGAGGCATGCGGAGATGCAGATCTGAGGGATACATTTCTGGTGTTCCTTTGGGGTTATGCGGAACCGACGCGGTCGCGCCGGGATGGCTAGGATTCAGCGTGCCCTTGACGCCAGTAGCTCATGAAGGCCACCCGATCGCGGGGGCAGCCGCGTTCGCGTACGAGGAAGCGGCGCATACGTTGCACTGCCCCTTTTTCACCTGCCAACCAGGCGAAATGCTCGCCGTCGACATCACCGGCGGGTTCGTCCCATAGGATCCCAGCATCATCGTCAAGGTCACCGGTCGCTACGCTTTCGGGCGCTTCGGGCGCTTCAGGCGGCCACGTCAGCGTGCGAAGTTCACGTTCGAGCAGGCTTCCGGGAGCCTCACCTTCGCGGCACAACACTCTCACGTCAACCCCGGGCGGGGCAGTGAGAGGCCAGGTGTCCTCGGGGGTCGGCATCTCGACCAGGATGGTGCCGACGGTATCTGGGGCCAGCGAGGCGGCGATGTTGGCTATAGCCGGTGCCGCGGTTTCGTCGCCAGCCACCAGGATTTGCTTGGCACTGCCCGGATGCCAAGCCAGGCCAATCGTGTCAATGTCCTTGACCTCGGCGCGGGGGACGGCAACGACGAGCCGATCGCCAACAGTTACGGTTTCGATCCATCGCCCCGCGGGGCCGCTGGTGCCGTGGCGAACCACATCGACGTCGAGCTCGGCCATGTCTGGACGCATTGCCCGTGCCGTGTATGTCCTCACGGGCGGCTGATCACTTGGCGGTAAAGACACGAGGGCGGCATACCAGCCCGGGATTCGCGGGATGTCCTCCAGTGCGTCACCGTGGTATCGGGGCAGCACGAGCTTGATCCGACGATCAAGGCAAAGCGGAGCAGCCTTCCTCAGTCCTTCTCCACTTAGGGTGACTCGACGCATCGAGGGGCACAGGTCGCGCACTGCGTCGACGCGGACCTCAACCGCGGTATACGAGAGCTTTGATCGCATGCCGCACAACGTACCACAATTAGGCAAGGCTCGCCTTACTTAATTCATTCGCACCCTTCGCCGCAACGGCACCCGGGAAACGAAGCCCTCACAGATCTCAACTGATGACAACCGACTATCTCGTTCCGAGTCGGGCAGATCGCGAAAGCGTGATGCCACACCGATGGCAACCTCTATCGATAAGGGGCACAGTACGCGAGATTAAACTAGCCAGCATGGCCCACTCCCCTTCCGAGTCCCAGACTCCGCATGCTTCGACACGTGCAGATCATGATCCGATGATCCGGGTGCGTGATGCGCACCTTCACAACCTGAAACACGTCGACGTCGACCTGCCCCGGGACACCCTCGTGGCGATCACCGGTGTGTCGGGTTCGGGCAAGTCCAGCTTGGCCTTCGGCACCATCCACGGGGAGGCGCAGCGTCGCTACCTGGAATCTGTCTCCCCCTTCGCGCGCCGTCTCATCGGTGGCGCGGTCAACCCGCGCGTGGGGTCAGTGACAGGTCTGCCACCGACGGTGGCCCTGCAGCAGTCCACCACCCTGGGTGGGGCGCGCTCCTCCGTGGGCACGGTCTCGAATATCTCGAATAGTGTTCGGCTGCTCTTTTCTCGCTCGGGCAGCTACCCGGACGGCATGCGCGAGCGGCTGGAATACGGCAGGCTTCACTCCGACGCCTTCTCCCCCAACACCACTGCCGGCATGTGCCCCGAGTGCCAGGGAACCGGCACCGTGCACCGGCCGACGGAAGAGTCGATGGTGCCGGATCCCAGCCTGTCGATCTGGGACGGCGCGATTGCCGCGTGGCCCGGAGCGTGGCTCGGAAAGAACTTCCGGGACATCTTGGGCGCCCTCGGCTACCCGCTCGACATCCCGTGGCGGGACATCCCGCAAGAGGACCGCGACTGGATCCTGTTCACAGATGAGAAGCCGGTAGTCACCGTCCACCCGGTTCGGGACGAAAACGCCGTACATCTGTCATATCAAGGCAAATGGCGCTCGGTCGCCACCTACCTCACCGAAACCCTGGCGGAGACGGGATCGGATAAGACCCGCCGCCGAGTGCTCTCCTTCATGCATTCATCGACGTGCCCCACCTGCGAGGGCCGCGGTTTCCAGCCGGATACCTTGAAGGTCACCTACGCCGGCTACGCCATCGACGAATTCAATGACTTGGCATTGAAGGACCTGCTGACTGTACTGGAGGACCGCCTCCAGCACTTGGCGATGATCGCGAAGCAGCAGTGGAACGAGCACGACGAGGCCGAAGAACTGCTGCTCGATCAGGTGCTGCCCACGGTGCGTGCGGCGATCGAGCTGGGGCTGGGGCACCTGAGCCTCTCCCGCCCGGCACGGAGCTTGTCAGCGGGCGAGCACCAGCGCCTGCGACTGGCCTCCCAGTTGAACTCGAACCTGTTCGGCACCACCTATGTGCTGGATGAGCCTTCGGCAGGCCTGCACGTCGTGGAGCGGAAGACGGTCTCTGAGCTGCTGCAGCGCTTCATCGACGCGGGTAATTCGGTGCTTCTCGTGGAGCACGATATGTCGCTGGTGGCGAAATGCGATTGGATCGTCGATATCGGCCCCCGCGCCGGTGAGCGCGGCGGGGAGCTGGTGTTCTCCGGCCCCACTGACCAGTTCCGCGCCAACGCCGAGCAGCTGGACTCGCCCACTGCTACCGCCCTGAACGAGGGCTTCCCCGAGCTGACGGACACCCCGGCCGGAAGTAGTGAATCCATCGGCCTTCGCGGCGTGCACGCGCGCGCCTTCGATGGGGTCGACGTGGACTTCCCGCTAGGGGCGCTCACCGCAGTCACGGGGGTATCCGGTTCCGGCAAATCCACCCTGGTCACCGGGGTGCTGGCCGACGTGGCATCCCGCGCGGCTAAGCAGGTGGTCGGCGCCGACGAGGTCTCGGACGAGGATCCGGATGCTGACTTCACGGCAGGCTCTGACCCGACCCGGGATTTCCGGGTGGAGAGCGCAACGGGGATCGATAGCATCCGTCGGTTGGTCCACATCACCCAGAAGCCGATTGGACGCACGGTGCGTTCCACCGTCGCGACCTACACGGGCCTTTTCGACTACGTCCGCAGGCTGTTTGCTGACACCCCGGAGGCGAAGCAGCGGGATATGTCGGTGTCGGACTTTTCCTATAACACGAAGAAGGGCCGCTGCCCGGAGTGCGATGGCGCGGGCAGCATCGAGGTCGAGCTGGTGTTCCTGCCCGGCACGTACACCACCTGCCCGGTGTGCCACGGCAAGCGCTATAAGCCGGAGATCCTCGAGGTGCAGTGGGGTGGCCGCAGCATCGCCGATATCTTGGCGCTGACCGTGGACGAGGCGCTCGAGGTCTTCGCCGAGGAGCCGAGGATTCTTCGCTCCGTCGAATTCCTGCACGCACTCGGCCTTGGCTACCTGCGGCTGGGACAGGGCTCCCCGGAACTCTCGGGCGGGGAGGCGCAGCGCATCAAGCTCGCCTCCGAAATGCAACGCGGCTCCAGCCGTAAGCACAGCCTGTACCTCCTGGACGAGCCTACGACGGGGCTGCATCCGGCGGACGTTGATCTATTGCTGAGCCAGCTACGTCGCCTGGTTGACGACGGCGCGACGGTGGTCGTCGTCGAACACGATCTCCGGGTGATCGCCCAAGCCGACCACATCATCGACGTCGGCCCGGGAGCCGGAGATGAGGGTGGCCAGATCCTGGTCACGGGCACACCGGCGGCGGTCGCTCAGCATGCTCTGCATCCGGATTCGCGCTCGGTAACGGCCAAGGTGTTGGCCGATCGAGCCGGCATAAACTGAGCCTGAGAATCTCGACGCCAAAGACCCAATCGCCCGATTATGACGGTGCGAGCGTTTTCGTTCTTGTTCCGTAGAACGCCAGCAGCAGCATCGAGTGAGATACGGAACTCAATTGCACGGCTTCAACAGCGCTACAGGTTAAACCTGAACTCATCCGAGTTCCGGCACCGATAAGCATGACGGATCACCGCAGCCCAGGTCGTGAAGCTCAGCGATCCTTACAAGGGCATGACCATGAACAAGCAGGGGTTGTCATCACCCCACAGATCAGTCTCCTCCAGCGGCAGGAAACCGCACTTCTCGTAGAAGTGGCGGGTGTGGGCATATCCAGCGTCGGAATGCGACGGCCCCAAGGTCTTCACTTGGAGCAGCCGGACACCATCGGCACGGGAGGCGGACGCCACGGCCCTGAGCATGGCCGATCCAACGCCCCGACCATGCCAGGCTCGGTCCACGACCATGAGGTGAATGTCGGCGGATACCGGGAAGTCGCGGTCGACTAAGGTCACTCCGATGACCCTTCCGTGCTCGTCGCGCACAGACCACGTCTCCATGTGCCGGGCAGCGTCGACGTACTCTTGATTCGCCTCTTCCAGTCCGAACCACTCCGGGACTGTCGCCAAAAGCCGCGCAACGTCATCCGCAAGCTGAGTGTCTCTGCGGCACTCCCAGAGTGATGGACGAGGACGCAATGCGCACATCTTCACGCTGTCCCAGCGTCGGCCGTTCCACGACCGCGCCTCGGGAATCCGGCCACACTCGACGAAGCCGCACCGTCTCGCTGAGGCGATCATCCTCTCGTTGCCTGACCACGTCTGAAGGGTAACGACGTGAGCGTCAGTCTCATCGAAGATCAGGTCGAGCCACTGGGTGAGCGCTGCTCGGCCGATCCCTCTCCCCCACCAACGTGGGTCGAAGACCACAATGCCGAGCTCCCACCAGCCGCCGCCTGCGGGCTCCTCCTCAAAGCGCGAAACGAAACCAACCGGCTCCCCATCGACCTCGATGATCCGACGATCATGACTGCCCAATCCTGCACGCTGCCGCTGATCAAATTCCTCACGGCTGGGGTTCGCGGGGGCCTCGAAGTAGGGCCCATCCCACAGCTTCCACTCGGCATCCGGCGTCGCGTGCTGCCAGGCCCACAAAAAGTCGAGATCATCGGCACTCACCGGCCGGAGAGTCACATTCACTGCGCCAGCCTACCTTGGCCGAGACTGGAGACATCAGGCATTTTCGTCTCTCACCCAGATGGTGAAAGCACCATCGCTCGACGGCTCAGCAAACCGAAACTACACATTGAACCTAAATTCGACGACGTATCGTTGCAAAAACACCTTCTCATTCGTGAATAGCAGCTAAAAACCACCACACCCCGCTATGTGCGGCAAAGATAGAGTGCACACCAGGTAGCCTCAGCCCCGCTCCTCGTGCAGCAGCATCCTTAAACAAGACATACATGGGATTCGCCCCACATACGATTAACTCAGGCTTCCGATGTCACCAAAGCGATCCGTTGAAACTTAACCGAACGGTCCGTGCGGAATACTCGGCCATAAATGGGATTTATACGGCGGAAAGGTGGGCGCGAATGCATCAAACGTCCTGTCTGCTACCTCCGCGTTCTACCGGTCCGACCACCTGCCGATGCACGATACCTGGACGCCAATGTTGGTGTAACCGCTTGACGCGTAGCATTGGCGACATGCGCATTTTCACCGTGGGCCACTCCAACCTCGAGTTCGAGGACTTCGCTGAAATGATCAAGGCTGCCGGTGTGGCATCCATCGTGGATGTGCGCAAGCTGCCCGGGTCCAGGAAGTACCCGTGGTTCAACGGCGACCCCCTTGCCGAACACCTTCCTACATGTGGCATCACTTACAGCAGAAGTGAGGGCCTCACCGGGCGGCGCAACGTGTCCCACTCGGTGCCGTTTGAGGTTAACGGCAACTGGCGTAACCGCAGTTTCCACAATTACGCCGACCATGCGCTGGGCGGGGAGTTCTCGGACGCGCTCTCGCAGCTACGGGTGAACGCCGCCGAAACCCCCACCGCGATCATGTGCTCCGAGGCGGTGTGGTGGCGCTGCCACCGGCGTATCATCGCCGACCACCTCATCGCCCGCGGTGACGAGGTTGGCCACATTATGGGCCTGGGGGCAGCCGGGGCGACGGTGAACGAGGCAACGCTCAACGACGGCGCAGTCATCGGCAACGATCTCCTCGTGCGCTACCCCGAGCGGGACTAGCGCGTACCCCAGAGGCCAGGGGTGCGGAAACTCGGACTATGCCTCAGGCGCGACCTACGCCTTGTATTCATGGAGCGCCCGCCCCTTATGAGCAGCAGCATCGGAGGCACACCAGTGGATAGCACGCTCAAACGAGCTTTAGGTTAGGAAATCTGAACCCCTCAATCTAAGAAGACCACCGGGAACCCCGATAGTGCCCCGAAGCATCGAATCGAAAAACGTGCTACCGACTTGCCACGGACCTAGACGTTGAACTTGAAGTCCACGATATCTCGTTACAAAGTCACTCTCTCGTTAACACCACCAAAAGGAGCGTTATCCAATGAAGCGTTCCGATTCTTAAGCTTCGGGCATTACGCCTTCGGTGGCCAGCGCGGGTCATCCGCGGAAAAGATCGCCAAGACTCATCTGGATCGCCCAGGCTGCGAACGAAATCGGCGTGAACGACGCGTCCTTCCGAGTCCACTACTTCGTGCCGCAGGCCTCCGCCCCGATGCCGCTGCTCGGTGCTGTCGCGGCCACCACCAAACACATCGAGGTGGCCAACGGTGTCATCGACATGCGCTAGCGCATCTCATGGTTGTGACGTTGGATAGCGGCTGCCGCCCGCGGCTGCGCCGCGGTTGCCCCCGACGTGACCGACTGGCCCACCCGAGCCCTGTCAGTGACCGTTGCCGAGTCCTCCCGTGAGTCGGGCGTGGAACCCAGTCGTGAACTCGTTCATCCCGACGAGCTCGACCGTCTTGCCGTGCTGTTCGTATTTGGTCTCGATTGCGTCGAGCGCCGCGACGGTGGAGGCATCCCAGATGTGGGATCTCGTGAGGTCGATGATGACTCGGTCAGGGTCGTCGGCGTACTCGAACATGGTGGTGAGGTCGTTGCTGGAGGCGAACAGGAGCTGACCCTCGACTGTGTAATGCGCGATCCGAGCGCCATCCTGTTCAGTGATCTCACGCCTGACGTCGATGAGGTGGGAGACGCGGCGCACGAACATCACAGAGGCGACGAACACGCCGACGACGACACCGACGGCGAGGTTGTGGGTGGCGACGACGACGGCGACGGTGATGACCATGACGGTCGTCTCGCTCTTAGGCATCCGGCGCAGGGTGGAGGGCTTGATGGAGTGCCAGTCGAAGGTACCTACGGAGACCATAATCATCACCGCGACCAGCGCCGCCATGGGGATGATCGCAACAATGTCGCCGAGGACGACGATGAGGGCCAAGAGGAACACACCTGCGAGGAACGTCGAGATGCGGGTCCGGGCCCCGGACGCCTTCACGTTGATCATGGTCTGCCCGATCATCGCGCAGCCACCCATGCCGCCAAACAGGCCGGAGAGCAGGTTCGCGACGCCCTGCCCCCAGCTCTCCCGGGTCTTGTTCGAGTGGGTGTCGGTCACATCGTCCACGAGCTTCGCCGTCATGAGCGATTCCATCAGGCCTACCAGCGCCATCGCGAGGGCAAACGGCGCGATGATCGTGAAAGTCTCCCATGTCAGCGGCACATTCGGTATGAACAGCTCGGGAAGGCTGCGCGGCAGCTCACCCTTGTCGCCGACTGCGGGTACGTTGATCGAGAAGACGACCGCGGCGGCGGTCACCAGAGCGATCGAGACCAGTGGGGCCGGTATGACCTTGGTGATCTTCGGTATGAGGACCATGATCAGCAGCCCGACCGCGACGAGAGGGTAGACCATCCAGGGCACGCCGATGAGTTCGGGCACCTGTGCCATGAAGATGAGGATCGCCAGCGCGTTGACAAAGCCGACCATGACGCTGCGCGGGATGAATCGCATGAGTCTGGCGACTCCGAAGACGGCGAGGAGGATCTGGAAGACCCCAGCCAGAAGCACCGTCGCGATGAAGTAGTCCAAGCCGTAGTCGCGGGCGACGGGGGCGATAACGAGAGCGATAGCGCCCGTCGCCGCGGTGATCATGGCGGGTCTGCCGCCGAGGAACGCGATGGACACTGCCATCACGAATGAGGAGAACAAGCCCACACGTGGATCGACGCCCGCGATGATCGAGAACGAGATCGCCTCGGGAATGAGCGCCAGCGCCACGACCAGGCCTGCGAGAACCTCGCGAGTGAGGATGCGCGGGGTCTTCAGTGCGGTGAGCACCGACGGTTCGGGCCGGTACCGACCCTTGTCTTCTTTGGTCGCAGTGGGCAAGGCCATGCGGTACCTCCATCTGTTCAGGGCGGCGCTCTCAGGCCAGGAGCGGAGAATGTCTGGTGGTGCGCGACAACGCGCGGCTTCGCCTGGCGATAGATCGCCACGGCGGAGGCATGTCCAGTCTCATGTGGACACGAGAGTCAACACTAACGTAACGTGAGAGTTGTGTCGAACTGAGACGATGAGATGAGGAGGCTCTCGTGCCCGAAGCGGGAATGATGCACATCGGAGAGCTGGCTGAGCGGACAGCTCTATCGCAGCGCACGATCCGCCACTACGACGAGATCGGACTCTTGACGCCCTCCGGACGCTCCGAGGGCGGGTTCCGGCTCTACACTGAGGGCGATCTCGGCAGACTCCTGCTGATCCGGCGCATGAAGCCACTGGGATACTCGCTCGATCAGATGGGTGACCTACTCCGGGCGCTCGACGGCGCAGATGGCGTCGGTGCTGCCGCCGAGAGCGCCCGGCGGGCGCTGAACGATTTCCGCACCGACGCGGAGGAACGCCGCGCGAAGCTTGCCAAGCAGCTTGACGCCGCTGACGAGTTCATCGGCCTGCTCACCGCGCACTCCTCGGACTGAGTCGAAACAGACACACGATGCGCTATCTGTGCCAGCGAGGCCACTTCGAAGCGTTCATGGCTACAGTGGACGGCAACGGATTCGCCACCGCCGCACCGCTGGACCGGCAGTAGCCCAACATATTCCAGCCCGGCTCCGCCCTGCCGGTCGTCCCCATGGTGCCCGAGCTGCGTTAGCACATTTCCTACGGCTCCGGCACCCACGCTTCTGTCGAGCAAACCGCCGAGGACGGGCTCAACCTGATGTCGTCCACTCTGGTCTCCGAGACCAACGCCGAGCCCCTGAGCGAAATCCAGGCAGACCAGATCAGTCGCTACCGCGCCGCATGGAAGACGGCGGACCATGCTTGGACGCCGCGCGCGTCGGTTTCGCGCTCCGTCTTCCCCATCGCTGACGGCGCGGACATGCAGATGTTCGGCATGCAGGCCTCCGGCTCCGATCAGCTGGGCATGCTTCCCGACGTCGACGCCTCCACCTTCGGTCGCACCTTCGCCCCTGAGCCCGACAAGCTCATTGAGCAGCTCAAAGCCGGTCCCGCCGTCATGTCCGCCGACGCCCTGCTCACCATCATCCCCACCGGGATGGGCGTGGACGTCAACGTGAAGATCTTGGACAACTTCGCCACGCATGTTGCCCCCGCTTTCGGTTGGCAGCCGAACCGCGAAGGCCCAGTTACCGGCTATCCCATCGAGTGATTCCTGCAGGTCGCAAACTCTTCGCTTCAATGTCAGCTCAGTGGATACTGTATAGTTCAGTACATGCTGACTATTGCTTCACGCCTCGACGTCATGAATCGGCTCGGCCGGGCCATGGCGGATCCGACGCGCTCCCGAATCCTGATGACCCTACTAGACGGCCCGAGCTACCCGGCCGTGCTTTCGCGCGACCTGGACCTGACCCGCTCGAACGTCTCGAATCACCTGAGCTGCCTGCGCGATTGTGGCATCGTCGTCGCCGAGCCGGAGGGCCGCAAGACTCGCTACGAAATCGCCGATCCACACCTCGCGGCAGCGCTCGACGCGCTAGTGAACGCGACATTGGCTATCGACGAAAACGCCCCGTGCATCACCCCTGAGTGCTCGGTGCCCGGCTGCGGCGAGAAAGGAACGGACGCATGAGTTCAGCATGTGGATGCGAACACGAACCAGCCGCGGAGATCGAAGATCTCGATCGGCCTTGGTGGAAGGACCCCGAGTTGCTACTGCCGATCTTCTCCGGCGTAGCCCTCATTACAGGGCTGGCGCTGGACTGGTCCGACTTGGAGACGCCCGCAACGGTACTGTATTGGCTTGGCCTGCTGTTGGGCGCTTACACGTTCGCACCTGGAGCGATCCGGAACCTTGTCACGAAGCGCAAGCTCGGCATTGGCTTGCTTATGACGATCAGCGCGGTCGGCGCGGTGATCCTTGGTTTCGTCGGAGAGGCCGCGGCGCTGGCGTTCCTGTACTCGATCGCCGAGGCGCTTGAAGACAAGGCGATGGACCGGGCCCAAGGCGGACTGCGGGCACTGTTGAAGCTGGTACCGCAAACCGCGACCGTGCTGCGCGACGGTACGACGGCCGAGGTCGCTGCGAAGGACCTTGAGGTTGGCGAGCTCATGGTCGTACGCCCCGGGGAGCGGATCGCCACGGACGGCATCATTCGGTCTGGGCGCTCCAGCCTTGACACCTCAGCGATCACCGGAGAATCCATTCCGGAGGAGGTTGCGCCCGGCGACGAGGTACCCGCGGGAGCAATCAACTCCGCCGGCGTTCTGGAGGTCGAGACGACTGCAGCTGGAACGGACAACTCACTGACCACACTCGTGGACCTGGTCGAGCAGGCGCAGGCGGAAAAGGGCGACCGCGCCCGGATCGCCGACCGGATTGCCCGACCCCTAGTGCCCGGGGTGATGATCCTGGCGGTGCTGGTCGGCGTGGTCGGCTCGCTGCTCGGCGACCCCGAGACATGGATCACCCGTGCACTGGTGGTCCTGGTCGCAGCGTCGCCATGCGCGCTGGCAATCTCCGTGCCGCTGACGGTCGTGGCCGCGATCGGCGCAGCCAGCCAGTTCGGAGTGGTCATCAAGTCTGGCGCGGCGTTCGAGAGACTCGGCGGCATCCGTCACCTGGCAGTGGACAAAACCGGAACCCTTACCCGCAACCAGCCTGAGGTTACCGGAGTGGTCCCGGCAGACGGATTCGATCGGACGCAGGTGCTCTCCTTCGCGGCGGCCGTTGAGCAGCAATCGACGCACCCCCTCGCCGCGGCGATAGCGGCAGCGGGGCCCGAAGCGCCCACCGCCTCGGACATCAGCGAGGAAGCTGGGCATGGCATCGGTGGCACCGTCGAAGGTCGACGGGTACTTGTGGGCAGCCCCCGATGGATCGACGCCGGGCCACTGAAAGCGGACGTTGAGCGCATGGAGTCCGAGGGCCAGACCTGCGTCCTGGTCACCGTCGATGACGCTCTCGCCGGGGCAATCGGGGTCCGCGACGAGTTGCGGCCCGAGGTGCCCGAAGCCGTGCAGACCCTGCACGCCAACGACGTGGAAGTAAGCATGCTCACCGGCGACAACACTCGCACCGCCCGGGCGCTGGCTGAAATCGCCGGAATCGACGACGTGCGCGCTGAGCTACGCCCGGAGGACAAGGCAAGCATCGTCGCCAAGCTCTCCTCTAAGACGCCGACAGCGATGATCGGCGACGGCATCAACGACGCGCCGGCACTGGCGGGCGCAACGGTGGGCATTGCGATGGGAGCAACCGGCTCTGACGCCGCGATCGAGTCCGCTGACGTCGCCTTCACCGGCCACGACCTCCGGCTGATCCCGCAGGCGCTGCAGCACGCCCGCCGAGGCAGCAGGATCATCAACCAAAACATCGTGCTCTCTCTGGCCATCATCATCGTGTTGATGCCACTGGCGATCAGCGGTGTGCTGGGCCTGGCCGCCGTCGTGTTGGTACACGAGGTCGCTGAAGTCATCGTGATTTTGAACGGCCTGCGGGCTGCGCAAGCGAAGCGCTGAGGCTTTGATCGGCAAGTCTGATAGGGACTCAACCACACGTCGAGCGGACGCTCCTTGGACCAGGCACGTCATTCGAGTTCACGGTCTGCATCCGTGGAATCGGGATCGTACTCGGCCACCTGGCCCTTCTCGATGCGTGCGGGCACGGGAGCTGTGGGCGAGCCGCCGCCCGGCACGCTCCCCCAGCCGGCCAAAGGCCTCCGAGCGCTCCGGGTCTCCAATGCGGACCGTGGAAGCTCAGACGGCAGCCGCTAGCGTCGCACTGAGACGAGCACCAGCCGCCGCTTGATCGATCGCCGTGACAGCAGAGTTCGTCTCGGGCCAGGTATCCACGCCGTCTCCGTTACAACGCGGCACCACATGGACGTGCCAGTGAGCGACCGACTGGTCACTCCCCGGACCACAGGCGCTCAGCAGATTAACCCCCGTACCGAGCCTCGCCTTCACCATCGCTGAACCAATAACGCTGCACAGCTCAACCACCGCTGCGCGAGATTCGGACGTCGCCTCCAGTACCCCAAGGCAGTGTTGCTTCGGCACGACGAGCGTATGCCCGGCCGACAGCGCAGAATCAGTCAACGTCAAGAAGGCGAGTGCCTGCGAACTCTCCGCAATGATGGTCGCAGGGCTGGAACCAGCTATGATGTCGCAGAAGATGCACTCATCGCTGGATTTCACGACGCCCGCTCCAAGGGCGTGATCGCCGCGATCTGCTCCTCCGCGAGGTCCTCCGCACGATCCAGCTCGTAGTGGCTCTGCAGGTTGATCCAGAACTCCGCCGACGTGCCGAAGTACTTCGCGAGCCGCAGCGCGGTGTCGGCAGTGATGCCCCGCTTGCCGTGCACAATCTCATTGATCCGCCGCGGCGGAACCCCGATCGAGACGGCGAGCTTGTTCTGCGTGATGCCGAAGCCCTCGATGAAGTCCTCCATGAGGATCTCACCCGGATGGATCGGCTCGATCCTGTCAGTGGTAGTCAACGATCTGCACCTCCTCCGGTCCGGCGTCGCTCCACACAAAGCAGATACGCCACTGGTCGTTGATCCTGATGCTGTACTGCCCGGCCCTATCACCCTTGAGGGCCTCGAGCCGGTTGCCGGGCGGGACCCGGAGGTCCTCGAGAGACTCCGCGGACCCCACCTGACGCAGCTTGCGCAGTGCGACGCGATGGATCCTCGGATCGATGGACCGCACGCGCTCACGACGCCACAGCCGTTCGGTCGCCTTGTCGCCGAACGATCTGATCATGGAGCCAGTCTATAACGGAGGCCGTTATTAACGCTAGACGTTAAACCGGAACTCCACGGAGTGTCGTCGATAAATAACCGCTCGATGCGTAAATGCGGTATCCGATGTGCTGTAGCGGAATTTACAACGAAATACTGCTAAAAACAGACAACATATGGTGGTTCACAGAAACACATATAAGTTCTGCGGAAAACCTATAGGGTGCGTCGCTAAAAACCGCTGTGCGCGAAAAACATAAAGGGTTTACGGACCCGGTCCCAGACCCCTCAATACTCTGAGCCGGAAGAATGGAAAGTGGAAGGTTGATGTATCCCCACTATTTTTTTCCGTTTTTCGGAGTACATCGGGAGCTACAACTGCGGACCAGCTCTGTGTGAACTAGATGAGAAGGCGCAGCAGCGAATCATCGACGCTGGACAGTTGGTGCTGCGGGCACGCGAGCGGCACCCCCAGCGGTCACTCGCGGAGCACTACAACCCGTTATCGATGGACCCAATTCTGCTCAAGGCTCACAACAACTTGGACCGGGAAGTCGATAAGGCTTTCGATGTGGCACGCGAACTCACCAACGAGCGCCAGCGCCAGGAGCTACTGTTCGCCAGCTACGGGGAGTTGGCGAGGGGCTATGTCTCCTCGCTTTCATCAAAATCGAAACCACCAGCAGGGTCGTTCCCCGTGCGGGCGATTTTGATCGGTCCCGCTGCTGGGTGTAGAACCCTGTCGCTGGCAACGCCGGGAACTATGACTGTGCCCGGCGAGAACACGTCACTGCCATAACGCGGCCCACGGTAGACGAACATGGGTCGTTCACTAATACTGGTGGATTTCGGTTTTGGTGGTGGGGGGATTACCGCCGCCGGCCTCGATTTTTCCGTTGAGGAGGGCGTTGACTACTTCCCGATTGTGAAATGGGCCGATGGCGCGGTGGAGAGGAACCAGTCACCTGGAAGAGATCGATCCAGTCGCTGGTGTGCAATCTGGGAGGTAGGGTTGCGGGGTCGATTCCTCGCGAGCGCAACCATGATTGTGTCTCTGAACGTGATGAAAACAACCCTGCCCTTCGGAGAATTTCCCCTATCCCGCGTCCCCGGGCGGTGAAAACGGTGTGCACCATCGCCTGAAAGGCTTTGCGTTGCTCTATCGGGATCTTCGGGTCACCCACCCGGCGGATCACTAAGATCCCCCCGTCAACGTTTGGCTGTGGCCGGAAAGCAGACCTTGGTACTCGGGAACCAAGGTGAAACGTGAACCATGGGGACCACTGAGCCGTCATCATCGTGCTTGCACCTACCCCGGCCCGGCGGCGAGCGACTTCCCACTGCATGAGGAGTACAGCGTCAGTCCATGCCGGCGCATGCAACAACTTTCGAAGAATGGCAGTGGTGAGGTGAAAGGGAATGTTTCCCACAATGACGCAGGGAGTGGCGGGTAACGGGAAGTTGAGGAAATCATCATGGACCACTTCGACCGACGCCGAGGCGGTCTTTTTTGTGAGTTTGGCAGCTAGTTTTGCGTCTACCTCAACTGCCGTTATTGCCCTCCCCAAGTGGGATATCGGGTGAGTGAGGGCACCGCTTCCTGGCCCGATCTCAATGATGGGGCCGGAGGTTTGTTTTACAAGATCGACGATGGAGTTGATGATCTTGTGGTCTGTGAGAAAATTTTGGCCATGTTCGTGACGGCCGTATCCGTATGTAGACATCAGGTGTGCTCCGTGGAGTTGAAACGGAGCCGGGCATGGCAAATGGCCGCCCGGCTAAAGGACCGGAGCGGTTTCTAACCTGCGGGAGGGAGAAAACCGCCTTAGCGGCTGGTGAGCGGCCGCATGAAAACGGAACCTGAAATCAACATGGGCCTATCGTATCCAATTGATTTCGCAGGGTCCAATAGGGTGAGAAAGAAGACAACCGCACCGCAACAGTGCAAGACCTCTCTGGATTGGAATTTGTCCTACCTTCGGCTCGTCGTACAGACGCCACTGGCGTATTTTGTCTCTGGGCAACGAGGGGGAGTTACCCCCACCTCCGGATGTTTTTAAGGTGCACCCCTTATTACGCTGTGGTGCGGGAGTAGTTTTGTCCGACTGATCGGACTACCCACCGACGTGGGGCGGGTAGTTCGAGGTCCCAGCAGATGATCGCGTCGATTTCGCCGCGTTCAAAGGATGCCACCATGGCGTCGTAGTCGGGGCGAGCCACATTCTTCTTTGACGCGGAAATGGACTGATCGACGTAGTTATGTCCTATGTCCAACGTCCAAGCCACGCTGCTTTGCAATGGCTTCACAGTCCTGACGCTGCCGGTCGATGGTGAGGCCATCCACGTCAGCGTCTCGCGAGATACGAAGGTAAATAGGAGCGCGTGTTGCCAAACGCTTTTAATAAGGCCCTTAGCTAACATTGAACTTAAACTCGACCACGTCTCCGTCTTGCATAACGTAGTCCTTGCCCTCCATGCGCACCTTGCCGCGGGCCTTCGCCTCTTGCATGGAGCCGGCGTCGTCGAGCTCGTCGAAGGAGACGATTTCGGCCTTGATGAAGCCACGCTCGAAGTCGGTGTGAATCACACCTGCGGCTTGGGGCGCAGTCCAGCCTTTGCGGATCGTCCAGGCACGCGATTCCTTGGGTCCAGCCGTGAGGTAGGACTGCAGGTTGAGGGTGTCGTAGCCGACCCGGGCGAGCTGGTCGAGGCCGGATTCCTCCTGGCCCGTCGAGGCGAGCATCTCCGCGGCTTCGTCGGCCTCGAGCTCAATGAGTTCGCTCTCGAACTTGGCGTCGAGGAAGATCGCTTCGGCAGGCGCCACAGCCTTGCGCAGCTCCTCCTGCATCGCGGTGTCCGCGAGCCCCTCTTCATCGGTGTTGAACACGTAAATGAACGGCTTGGCGGTCATGAGCTGCAGCTCTTTCAGAAGCGACACGTCAATCCCGGCACCGTCGGCCCCCTGGAAAAGGGTGCTCCCGGATTCGAGGAGCTCTTTGGCCTTGAGTACCTCGGGAAGGATCGCGGCATCGATGACCTTGCGCTTCGTGTCTTTCTCGAGGCGCGGAAGAGCGTTATCGATCGTCTGGAGGTCGGCGAGGATAAGCTCGGTCGAAATCGTCTCCATGTCGCCCGCGGGGGTCTCGGAGCCGGGAACGCGCGTGACGTCAGGGTCACTGAAGGCGCGGGTGACCTGGCAGATGGCATCAGCCTCGCGGATGTTTGCGAGGAACTTGTTGCCGAGGCCTTCGCCTTCGCTCGCGCCCTTCACGATGCCGGCGATGTCCACGAAGCTCACGGTTGCGGGCAGGATCTTCTCGCTGCCAAAGATTTCGGCGAGTCGCGCGAGGCGGGAGTCCGGAAGCGGCACCACACCAACGTTCGGGTCGATCGTCGCGAACGGATAGTTTGCCGCGAGCACCTCCGCACGGGTGAGCGCGTTGAACAGGGTCGATTTACCAACGTTGGGCAGGCCAACGATTCCAATTGTCAAAGCCACGCCCTTCATTCTAGGGGCAGGGTCCGACGCTTGCCTTCCTCAGGGCGTGCCGCACTTTAAATGTCTCACCCCCGTGGTGAGGTAGAAGCATGAACTTTTCGACTCTTGTGACCGTTCTCCTTCCGTTGCTCATCGGGGCTGTTCTCGGAGCCGCGGTCATGTGGATCCTCATGCGCGAGCGGGTTCGCGCGGCTGAAGCCAGGGCTTCCGCGAGCGGAGCCGACATCGAAGCGCTCGCGGCACGCGCGGTGAACGCCTCGAGCACGCAACTGCTGCAGCTCGCTTCGGAACGCTTCGATCGCGATTCGGCTCGGCGCGAAGCAGTCGATGCGGCACGCTCGGAGCAGCTTGCCCGCACGCTCTCCCCCATCTCGGAAACCCTCACGAGTTTGGAACGCTCGGTTGCGCGCACGGAGGCGGCACGGCACAAGGCCGACGGTGACCTCGCCTCGCAGCTCAAGAATCTCTCGGAGCGCACACGCGATCTGGGCGTGGGGACGAACGCCCTCGTCACCGCCCTCAAAGCCCCCACGAGCCGAGGCCAGTGGGGGGAGGTGCAGCTGCGGCGCATCGTCGAGGCTGCGGGCATGCTCGAGCACACGGACTTCACCGAACAGCTCAGCGGGAAAAACGTGAGCGGAGAGAAGAACCAGCGCCCCGATCTCGTCGTTCATTTGAGCCACGGGCGCACGATCGTCGTGGATGCGAAGGCTCCCATGGATGCGTACCTGCGTGCTGCCCAGGCCACGGAGAAGAGCGAACGGGCGAAATACCTCGCGGAACACGCGCGGGCATTGCGCTCGCACGTCACACACCTCAGCTCGAAGTCGTACTGGGCGTCGCTCGGCGACTCCCCCGAATTCGTGGTGCTGTTTGTGCCGAGCGACGGTCTTCTCGCGGGAGCGCTCGAGGCGGACCCAGGGCTGCTCGATGGCGCCTTCACGCTCGACGTTGTGATCGCCTCCCCCGCAACGCTCATGGCACTCCTGCGCACCGTCGCACACACGTGGCGCACGGACGCACTGAACCAGGACGCACTTCGCGTCCTCGAAGCGGGGCGTGAAGTGCACAAGCGGCTCGGAACTCTCGGCGGTCATCTCGCGAAACTCGGCCGCTCTCTCGATTCGTCGGTGCGTGCTTTCAATAGCTCGGTCGGGTCGTACGAAGCGCGCGTGCTGCCGGCGGCGCGTGCCATGGAAGAGCTCCATGTCGTCAGTGGCACTCTCGAGAACGTCGAGCCCGTGACCCAGCTCGCACGCGAAGTTGATTCACAAAACCTGAATGTCTGATTTCGACTCGTACATGGCGAGGAAAGCGAATAACCCCCGTTTCTTAACCTTGACGTTATTTTCCAGGAGCAGCTTGAAAGGCACTTCCCCGAAATTTCCAGCAAGCACTTAGCGAAAGTGAAGGGTATGGCTCCTCAGTCACGCGGTGTCCGCCGCACTCCTGGCCTCTACTCCAAGTCTCTTGCCGCAGCAGCGCTCGGCGTCACCCTCGTCGCGAGCCCGGCAATCGTTCCTGCCGGCATCGCTCCGTCGGCACTGACCGCTGCCGAGGCGGCCCCCGCGAGCACCTGGCCTCTCGTCGTCACTGAAATTGCCCCGAACAATGCGGGCCCGGACCACTATGAGTATTTCGAGGTCACGAACACGAGCAGCGAGACTCTCACGATCGGTGAGGGTGGCTACTCGTTCGCTTACATTTACGAAGACAGCACTAACACCGCAAAGGACGTCGCCCTCGCACCCGAGAAGCCGATCGAACTGGCCGCTGGGGAGACCGTAACCCTGTGGCTGAGCTACACGAGTGATGACGGCAAGGTCGATTCGGCCGCGCATACCGTCGAAGAGTTCCGCACGCAGTGGGGCATGGATTCGAACGCGCGCGTCGAGCGCATCACCGGCCAGACGGGTATGGCGAACGGCGGCAACCGCGGCATTCGCCTTCTCAACTCGAACGGCGCCGAAGTCTCGCACTCGTTCTACCCGAAAGGCTCGGTCGCTGAGGACAAGTCCGCACAGTTCCGCACCCCTGCCGATTCGAGCGTGAAGAGTCTCGAGGTTCTCGAAGGCCCGGCTGCTCCCACCGCAGGCACGATCGCCCCCGAGCAACTCGAGGACCGCAAGGACATTCCTCAGCCCGAGGAACCGGCGCAGCCCGAACCTGAAGAGGACATCCCCGGCCCGGCCGCTGACACCACCGTTGGCCATCTCCTCATTACCGAGCTCGTTCCCGATTCCACCAACACCGGCGAGGGCGACGGCTACGAATTCATTGAAATCTACAACCCCACTACCAAACCGATCAGCCTCGCTGACTACCAGGTCGCCTATCAATACCCCGGGGCGGGCCGTAAAATGGGCAACCAGGTTGTGTGGCCCATGGAGCCTGCCGATAAGGTCGTCGAGCCCGGCGGCACGGTGGTCGTGTGGATCAAGAACGGTCACAACGACGACAAGACCGTCGAAGACTTCGCCAAGAACTACGGTGTTGATCCGAACACCCTCACCATTGTCGAGTCCCACGTGGGCGGCATGGCCAACGGCTCGCTTCGCGGTATGGAGATCCAGACCCGCACGGGCCAAACCGTAAGCCGCGTCTTCTACAACGAGGACGGTCGCGATGACACCCAGGCGAATCAGGGCATCCACTTTGCGGTCAACCCCGAGAACTTCCAGGTGAGCGAGATCGGAGAGATCTCGAAAGCGACGCCGGGTCAGGCGGCTCCCGCGAAGGTTCCCTCGAAGCTCGTCAACCTCAACGAGGACACCGAAAAGCCAGCTCTGGTGGATCAGACTGCAAAGTCCCTCGACCCGACAAAGGACGCCCAGATCACGATCAAGGCGACCGATAACGTTCAGGTCCGTCGCCTCACCGTCTCGCTCCGGTCGAACACCGACGATAAGCCGATGGTCAAGGACCTCCTCGCGAACGAGGATGGCACGTTCACTCTCACGATCGCCCAGGCGGACCTCACGGGGAAGAAGTACTTCGAGTACTCGGTTGAGGCCTCCGACGGCACCAACATCGCCAATATTCCGGTGACTCGCGTTGCGGTCGAAGGGGCCGAGCAAGGCCCGGTTCGCCTCAACGTCTCGGAAAAGCAGTACGTGAGTGGCACGACCCGCCTCGCGGTTTCGAGCGATAACGAGAACGACACCCGAGCGCTTGCCGTTGACGGGACCGAGGTCCACGCGGATATTCCCTCGCTCGAGAAGGAGCCCGTCTTCGCCATCGACGCCACGCAAACCGATGCGTACTTCCGCAACGGCGTGCTCGTCAAGGACGAGGTCCTCACGATCTTCGACAAGGGCTTCTACGAGAACTGGGAAACCGTGACTGCCGATGTCCCGCTCAAGTACGTCACGAAGGGCGAGTCACTCCAGGTTGACGTCGCGGCGGGCACCAAGGCAAAGCCCGGCATCGACCCGAACGAAAACAACGACGACTTCAACGCCCGCAACGCACGCCTGGTTCTCCCGGACGGGCGCACCCTGCGCGCGGCCGACTACACGGACGCCGAGGGCAAGACGGTCCCCGTCAGCGACCCCACCCAGATCATTAACATGGGCGATTCGAAAGGGAAGGTCGAGATTCTCAACGCGACGTTCTCGATCCCGGACGATGCGTTCACCGCGAACGCCTACCAGTGGGACACCACCAAGGTCGCTGACGGCAAGCACAAGGTGAAGGGCACGCTCGTTGGTTCGGGTTCGACGAACAGAGTCGCCACTTTCGCTGCCGACTCAAACAGCGACACCTCCGAAGTGGAGACCACCGTCATCGTCGACAACACCGCCCCGGTGATCACCTCCTCGATCGCCGACGGCTCCGAGCAGCGCGGCGAGTTCACCGTGGACTTCGAGGCAACCGACGCCGGCATCGGCGTCGCGAGCACGTCCGCGATCTTCGATGGCGAGAAGGTTGAATCCGGCACGAAGTTCTCGTCGCTGACCCTCGCGGCGGGCACGCACACGCTGACGATCGTCTCGACGGACAAGCTCGGTAACGAGTCGAAGAAGACGATCACGTTCACGACGCCCGTCGAGCAACCGTCGGCCACCCTCGATACGGCGGATGGCGCGGGTCTGAACGTGTGCGTGGACGATTCGCTCTCGGCGACCGCGACCGACCCCAGCAAGGATGACCTCTCGGTCTCCTTCCGTGAAGGCTACTCGACCTCGCTAAGCGAAGGTACGCTCGCGGGCACTGCGGGAAGCGTCCACGACGCCGATCAAGCAGATCGCAAGGGCGATGCGCTCAACGCGGGTGAGACGACGACCGCAGGTTCGGCACTTCCCTTCCACGAGTTCTCGACCGCCGTGCCCGAGGGCGCAGGCGAAGACTCGGAGGTTCGCGTGAGCTGGACCGGTGCCTCCAACAAGGGACAGCGCGTGCGTCTTCTCGTGTGGAACACCGAGACGAACGGCTGGGAAGAAGTCCGGTCGCTCCTCACGGATAGCGAATCTGGCGAGGCGAAGCTCGAAGCGATCGTCCCGCTCAAGGATCACAACGTGGATGGGGAGATCAAGGCTCTCGTTCAGCAGGGTGTTGGATACGCCGGTGCAGACCTCTCCGATCGCACAGGAGCGGAGCCTGGCGAGCATGCAGAGGACACCAAGCGCGCGGACTACGACTACACCTTCGCCGTTGAGTCGGACACCCAGTACTACAACGACGATGCGAAGATCTACCACCACCAGGTCGCGATCCACGACTACCTTCTGCGCGTGCGCGAGAGGATGAACCTGCAGTACCTGTTCCACACGGGCGACATCGTCGACAAGATCGACAATGCCGAGGGCTGGGTCCGTGCAGATGAGTCCTACAAAACGCTCGACGACGCGAAGCTCCCCTATGGCGTTCTAGCAGGCAACCACGACGTTGGCCACCATGCCAACGACTATTCGAAGTACGGCGAATACTTCGGCGAGAGCCGTTACAGCGGCAACCCGTGGTACGGCGGTAGCTACAAGGACAACCGCGGCCACTACGACCTCATCAGCGCCGGGGGCCAGGACTACATCGTCCTGTACATGGGATGGGGACCGGGCGATGAAGAGATCGAATGGATGAACGAGGTGCTCAAGAAATACCCGGAGCGCATCGCCTTCATTGAGCTTCACGAGTACATGCTCACGACCGGTGGCCTCGGCCCGATCCCGCAGCGGATCTACGACGAAGTCATCGCGACCAACCCGAACGTGCGCGCGGTCATGAGCGGCCACTACCACGACGCTCACACGCGCGTGGATAAATTCGATGACAACGGCGACGGCACCCCGGACCGCACCGTGACTCAGATGCTGTTCGATTACCAGGGTCTCGCCGAGGGTGGCCTCGGCTACCTCCGCCTCATGCACTTCGACAACGAGAGGGGCCGCATGATCGTGCGCACCTACTCGCCGTCGCTCAAGGACTATGACTCGGAGGATCCGAGCTTCGAGCCGATCGACCAGGAGTTCGAGGTGAGCTACGCCGATCTTGGCCTCACGCCCGAGAAGAAGACCCTCACGACCGCCGAAGCTCGCATCGACGTGCTCACGACCAAGGAATTCGGCCACAAAGACGGCGTTGCCTCCGGCGACACCGTGAGCGTCCCCGCGAGCGATCTGCCCGAGGGCGAGTTCTCGTGGTACACGCTCACGACCGACCCGTACGGCGCGAAGCACTACAGCGAGGTGCGCAACGCTTCTGTGACCAAGACCGAGTGCGGCCAGGATGGCGGCACGACAGTCGACCCGGATGGCACGGTCGTGCCCGGTGAGGGAGGCAATCCCGGCAAGCCCGGCGAGACTGAAACCGGCAGCACGGGCAACACCAGCAACGCCGGCAACACTGGTTCTGGCAAGGGGCATCCGGGCGAGGGATCGCACGGGTCCGACGCTTCCTCCGCCACCAGGCCGACGAAGCCCTCGCATGGTCTCCCGCGCACGGGCGCCGAAACGGCCGGAATTCTCGCGGCGGGCCTCGCACTCGTGGCAGGCGGCATCGCCGTTCTCCGCTCGCGTCGCTTCACGCGCTGAAGAGCATGAGCCCCGCGTAAGCGGGCGATGAACGAAAGGCCGGCGCTGCCCAACCCGGGTGGCGTCGGCCTTCACTTTGCTCACTTTTTCCACAGCTCTGAGCGGAGCTCACGGAAACCGCCGCCGTTCTGGCACAGTAGAAGCATGAACGAGCAAGGCACGGGCGAAAGCAGAATGGGCGCGCACATGGGTGATTCGGCGCAGCTCCCCCCGACTGCAGCGGAAACGACTGCAGAGCACCCGTGGCCCGTGGGACTCTTGAGCCAGAAGGTTCGCGATTACGTGAACCGCATGAGCATCGTGTGGGTGCGCGGCGAGCTCGTGCAGGTGAGCCGCGGCAAGGGCGCTCTCGTGTTCATGACGCTTCGCGACACCAAGCTTGACGCGAGCTTTTCGGTCTCGATGCGCGCGAGCGCGTTTGCCCGCCTCGACCTCGAGCCGCAGCAAGGAAGCGAAGTCGTTGTCCAATGCAAGCCCACATTCTGGGGGCGGCGCGGCAGCCTCCAACTCGACGCCTACGACATCAGGCCAGTGGGGATCGGCGACCTTCTCCAGCGCCTCGAACACCTCAAGCGCGAACTCTTCAACGAAGGCTTGTTCAACGCCGAGCGCAAACGCCCCCTACCGTTCCTCCCGCACACGATTGGGCTCATCTGCGGTCGCAAATCCGCCGCCGAGCGCGACGTGATTGTCAACGCCGAAAAGCGCTGGCCAGCGGTGCGTTTCGAGACCCGCGAAGTCGCGGTCCAGGGCGTCAAAGCCGTCGCCGAAGTGAGCGCTGCACTTCGTGAACTCGAGGCACGTGAGGACGTCGATGTCATCATTATTTCCCGCGGCGGTGGTTCACTTGAAGATCTGCTGCCGTTCTCGGACGAATCCCTCGTGAGGCTCGCCGCGGCGGCTCGCACGCCGATCGTGTCGGCCATCGGGCACGAAGTCGACACTCCCTTGCTCGACCTCGTTGCCGACTATCGCGCCTCGACCCCCACCGACGCCGCGAAAACTGTCGTCCCCGACATGGCGCTCGAGCGGAGGCAATTGGAAGACGGCCGCAGGCGCGCGTACGCCGCGCTTACGGCGCGCATCCAACGGGAGAAGGATGCGATCGCCGCGGTTCGCGCGCGGCCCGCTTTTGCCGAGCCTCACACAATGCTCGAGAGCCACGCCGCCGTGATCGACGGAGCAATCGCCTCGGCACGCACGTCTGTGGCCATCGCCCTCGACCGCGCCCGCGAGCGCGTGAAGGCGCTTGCCGACCAGGCGCGAGCATTCTCGCCCCTCCACACGCTCGAGCGCGGATACGCGGTCGTACAAGGAGCGGACGGCACGGCGCTCACGCAGCCGAGCGAGGCACCCGAGGGTACTCACGTATCGATCAGGCTCGCGGGCGGTCGCGTAGGCGCTACGTCGCTCGGCGAGGAATAGCAAGAGACGAAAGGAATGAAGATGGCCAGGGACAACACCACCGACGAGGCTCAGCAGCTTCCCGAGGATATTCGAGACCTCGGCTATGAAGAGGCACGCGACCAGCTGTTTTCAATCGTGCAAACCCTTGAGCGCAATCAGAGTGGGCTCGAGGAATCGATCGCGCTGTGGGAGCGCAGCGAGCTTCTCGCACGGCGGTGCGATGAGTGGCTCGACGGCGCGCGCGAGCGTCTCGAGCGGGCGATCGAACGCCAGGGTAAGGACGACGAGAACGAAAGTTCCGAGCAGATCTGAGCCGGACGGACACCGTCTCACTTTGCAGCTTCTCACATGTGGACACAGGCGAGAGGAGTACCCTCGCGGGTTCTATCGTCTAACTTTCCGTCTGTTCAGTCGTGAGAAAGGTTGCTCATGGAGTACCTCAAGCTCATCGGCATCGTGATTATCGTCGTGGGATTCGTGCTCAAGCGAGACACGCTTGCCGTTGTCGTCGTTGCCGGTGTTGTCACCGGCCTTGTTGCGGGCCTCAGCCCCCTGGAATTGCTGAACCTCCTCGGGCAATCATTCACGGACCAACGCGTCGCCACCCTCTTCGTTTTGACCCTGCCCGTCGTGGGCATCTGTGAGCGCTACGGCCTCAAGCAGAAAGCCGTGGATCTCATCGGATCCGTCAAGAATGCGACGACCGGCACGGTCCTTTCGCTCTACCAGCTGATCCGCGCCGTTGCGATCGCCTTTTCGGTGCAGCTCGGTGGCCACCCGCAGTTCGTGCGCCCCCTCATCTCACCCATGGCGGAAGGCGCATCGGAGGCGAAGCTCGGCTCCCTCACCGAAAAGCAGCGCGACTCGATTAAGGGCGGCGCCGCAGCCGCCGATAACTTCGGCAACTTCTTCGCTCAAAACCTGTTCCTCGGGGCCCCCGGCGTGCTGCTCATCGTCGCAACCATGGCCGAGCAGGGCTACACGCAGGTCACTCCCCTTTCGGTCGCACTCTAGTCGATCCCCGTCGCCGTCGTATCGCTCGTGTTCGGCCTCGTCCGGAACTACATCCTGGACCGACGCCTCGGCGCGACGACCACCGCGTCGGCACCCGCCTCCGGTGAAGGGAGCGTGAAGGCATGAGCATCAATGTCGTCCTCAGTGAAGTCTTCTTTATCCTCGTCGGTCTCATCTTCGTGATCACGGGTGCGCTGTGCGCGCGGGACCGCAGCTTTAAGAACCGCATCCCTTCCGCAGCGTTCTGGTTCATCCTCGCGTTCGCGTTCATCACGGGCCCGTGGCTGCCCGCGTGGGTGATTGGCCTGTGTGTCATCGCGCTCGCCTCAATCACCGCCTTTGGCGGCGTGAAGCCCGCAGCCGTCGATAAGCCGGACCCCGAAAGCGTGGAAAAGCGCGCATCGAAGCTCGGCTACAAGGTCTTCATCCCGGCACTCTCCCTCGCGGTCTTCGCACTCATCGCCGCGACCGTCTACCAGCAGTTCGACATGCCCACCTACCTTGCGGTGGGCTCGGGCGCGGTGCTCGCGACCATCGTCGGACTCGTCGTGACAAAGGCCCCCGCGAAGTTTGTCGCCATCGATGGCGCGCGCCTCACCATGGACGTGGGCCCCGTGGGGATCCTCCCCCAACTCCTTGCTGCGCTCGGCGCAGTTTTCACTGCCGCAGGCGTGGGCACCGTCATCGCCGACACGGTCGCGACCGTGGTCCCGGCAAACAATGCCTTCATTGGCGTCGTCGCCTACTGCGTGGGCATGGCCCTCTTCACCGTCATCATGGGCAACGGCTTCGCGGCCTTCTCCGTGATCACCGTGGGCATCGGCATTCCCTTCGTCATCGCCCAGGGCGGGAACCCGGTGATTGTCGCGGCCCTCGGCCTCACGGCCGGCTACTGCGGAACTTTGCTCACGCCCATGGCGGCAAACTTCAACGTTGTCCCCTCGGTTCTGCTTGAAATGAAAGACAAGTACGGTGTCATCAAGGCGCAAGCGCCCACAGCGCTCACGCTCCTGATCGTCCACATCGTGCTCATGTACACGCTCGCGTTCTAACTGGAGGAACCACCATGACTATCCTCGTCACCGCATTCGACCCCTTCGGCGGAGAAAGCCTCAACCCCGCACTTGAAGCCGTGAAAGCGCTGCCTTCCGACATCGCCGGCGAAAAGGTGGTCACAGTCGAGGTTCCCACCGTGTTCGGCAAAGCGATCGAGGCCGCGACCGCCGCGATCGACGAACACCAGCCGAGCGCCGTCCTGTGCGTAGGTCAGGCAGGCGGGCGCTTCGACATCACGCCCGAACGCGTCGCGATCAACATCGATGACGCGCGCATCGCCGACAACGAAGGTCACCAGCCGATCGACAAGCCCGTGGTCGAAGGCGCACCTCCCGCGTACTTTGCGACGCTCCCGATTAAGGCGATGGCACA
Organism: Dermabacter indicis; assembly: GCA_001403775.1. Classification (GTDB taxonomy): domain Bacteria; phylum Actinomycetota; class Actinomycetes; order Actinomycetales; family Dermabacteraceae; genus Dermabacter; species Dermabacter indicis. The sequence goes on along the minus strand of CYUG01000012.1, from coordinate 427,175 downwards.
GGCAATCCGTGATGCGGGCATCCCCTCGTCCGTCTCCAACACCGCGGGAACGTTCGTGTGCAACCACATTATGTTTGGCGTCCTGCACCACCTGGCAACCGTCGGACCCCGTGACGGCCGCGGCGGATTCGTGCACGTGCCCTTCATTCCCGAGCAGACCGTAGCGAAACCCGGCCAACCTTCGCTCTCCACGGAGACCATCACGAAGGGGCTGGCCGCTGCGATCGCCGCGATCGTCGAGAACAAGCGCGACGTGGCGACCGCCGAAGGCGCCACGCACTAACGATCACCGCGCACGGAGCGGCGGCGTGGAGATCTTATTGCACCGCCGCTCGCGCGTGAAGGTAGGTGCAGAGCACGGCCACGACGAGCGCGACCACGGCGACGCCCGAAATCCACATGCCGATGGCGCCTAAGAGGAGAGTACTGGTCAACGCGGCACCGCCCTGCGCAATGATCCACACGAGCAGCGGCGCGAAGAGAAGCACGAAGGCAAGGATCCACGCAACGATCAGGCCTACCGTGCCCCTGCACGTGCGCAGTGCAACAAGACCGGTAACGGTGAAGAGCACGGCCCCGGCGATGACGCACGCAAGGTGTGCGGTGGTAAAGATGCCTCCCCAGGAATACATCGCGAGAAGCACGGATGCGATGAGACCGAGCACCACGATGACGGGCGCAGCGACTGAGCGCCGGCGGCGAGCCGGCTGTTTCGGCGCTCGAGTAGGGGTCGAGGCTGCGGATTGAGGAATCGACGCTTGAACATTCCGCTGGGAGGCGGGGGAAGCCGAACGTGCCGATGCTGCCATGGATGGAGGCGCAGCAGGGGCGGGGGTGCGAACGGGCGCGAGGACCTCGGTGGGGTCAGCCCCAATCGGGGCGTCAGGCTTCTCGGTTGGGTCGAGCTTTTCGGTCGCCTCGGCGTTGATGCGCCGGGCGCGGTGGGAATCCTCGTTCATGGTTCCTCACTTCTTTACGCGGTCGAGGGTTTCCTTCATGAGCGCGGCATGCTCTTTCTCACTCCCCGCCCCGTAGATGATGAGCGTCGTCTCTCGCACCGAACACACGAGGCCTGAGGTGCCTTTTGTGTTTTCCACACCATTATCGTTCGAGTTCGCCTGAATTTCGAGATTTGCGCATTCTGTTCCCTCGATTTCAAAGTGGCCCGACTTCGCCGCCTCTCCGCGAATTCGAGGCGCGAGAGCGGGATAGTCCGCACGAGACTGAAGCAGCGTCTCGAGCGCACCCGAAGGTGACGTATAGCGCACTTCCCAGTAGGGGGGTTCTGCGGTGGACATTTTCGCGTCCCGCACGCTCCAACCTCCCGGCTCGACATCGGCCGCGCGAAACCCGAGAGCCTCGCTCGCGCGCGCGGCGCTCTCGCCGACGTTGACGGTTGAGGCGGCCTGAGAGGAAGCGTCCCTGTCGCTCCGCCCAAGCCCCACGATCACGACCGCGGCGATCGCCACAACAATGATATTGAGCCCGATCGCCCACACGAGGTTTCGTACCGACGTATTTTTCTTCGTGGGTAGTTCGCGTTTTTTGCGCTGCGGGCTCTCGTGCGATTCGGACATGGCCTCATTGTTCCAAATTCCGCCGCGCCCTGCCCCGTGACTTCCGACCATGCGGCTCATGCTGTGATCTGAAACAATACGGAACGTGAGTACTTATCTAACGATCGGCGAAGCGCTGACAGACATTGTGATCCGTACCGACGCCCCGCGGGCCGAGTTCCCAGGTGGGTCACCCATGAATGTGGCCGTTGCCCTCGGCCGCTTGGGGCATACCTCGCACCTCCTCACGCACATCGGCGACGATGAGCGCGGTCACGCGATTGAACGCCATGTGAAGGCGTCAAGCGTCTCACTCACACCCGGTTCGGTGCGGCCCGGTGCACCGACGTCGACTGCCGCCGCCACGATCGGTGAGGGCGGCGCCGCGACCTACAACTTCGACATCACGTGGGATCCGGACCCGCAGGGAATTCCCACGAAGGTCGAGGCGGTGCATACGAGCTCGATTGCCGCGACTCTCGAGCCCGGCGCCGACACGCTTCGCAGGGTGGTGTCCTCACTCCGAGAGCGCGCCCTCATCTCCTATGACCCGAATGCGCGCCCAAGCCTCATGGGCGATCCGTCGATCGTGCGTGAACCGATCGAGGAAAACATTGCTCTCGCCGACATCGTGAAGGCCTCCGACGAAGATCTCGAGTGGCTCTACGAAACAAGCGACATTGAGCAGGCGGCCGAGTCGTGGCTCCGCCGCGGCGTGAGACTCGCGGTCATCACGCGTGGTGAACAGGGCGCAACGGCGTTGACGGCGAAGGGCCGCGTTGACATTCCCGGCGTTCGCGTCGCGGTCACCGACACGGTCGGCGCAGGCGACACGTTCTCCGCTGGCATTCTTGATGCGCTCTCGCGCAAGGGTCTACTCGGCGCCGAGGGCCGCGAAAAAATCGACCAGCTCGAAGCTTCTGAGATCAAGGAGATTCTCGCGCACGCGGCGCTCCTCGCCTCGGTGACCGTGTCGCGCGCGGGCGCGAACCCGCCGTGGACGCGCGACATCGCCGATCGCTGCACGCTGTGACTCGAAAGGGAGCATCAATGACAGGCACCGAGGATTTCCGCATCGAACACGACACGATGGGTGAAGTGCGCGTACCCGCCTCGGCGCTGTACGGCGCGCAAACCCAGCGCGCAGTCGAGAACTTCCCCATTTCCCACCGGGGTCTCGAGTCTTCCAATATTCACGCCCTCGCGGAAGTCAAACGCGCCGCCGCGCTCGCGAACGCCGAGCTTGGGGTCCTCGACGGCGAGCGTGCGGAAGCCATCGCCTCAGCCGCGGAGCGCGTCAGCAAAGGCGAGTTCGATTCCCACTTCCCGATCGACGTGTACCAAACGGGTTCGGGCACGAGTTCAAACATGAACATGAACGAAGTGCTCGCCCACCTCGCAAGCACGGATGAGCTACCCGTGCACCCGAACGACCACGTCAATGCCTCGCAATCGAGCAACGACACGTTCCCCACGTCGGTGCACCTCGCCGTCACCCGCGAGGTCACCGAGTCCCTGATTCCTGCCCTCGAGACTCTCGCAAACACCCTCGAAGACAAGGCGCAAGAGTTCGCGAGCATCGTCAAGAGCGGACGCACGCACCTCATGGATGCAACTCCCGTCACGCTTGGTCAGGAGTTCGGCGGCTATGCCGCGCAAGTGCGCTACGGGATCGAGCGCGTCAAAGCCGCGATTGGCCGTACCGCCGAGCTGCCCCTCGGGGGCACCGCCGTGGGAACGGGCATCAACACCCCTCAGGGTTTCGCCCCTCGTGTCATCGAGATTCTTTGCGAACGCACGGGCCTTCCCCTCACCGAAGCGCGCAATCACGTCGAGGCGCAGTCGGCACGCGATGGGCTCGTCGAGATGAGCGGCGCGCTCCGCACTCTCGCGGTGTCCCTCACGAAGATTTGCAACGACGTGCGGTGGATGGGTTCGGGCCCCAACACGGGGCTCGGCGAAATTGCCCTGCCTGATCTTCAGCCCGGAAGTTCCATCATGCCCGGCAAGGTCAACCCCGTCGTTCCCGAGGCTGTGCTCATGGTGTGTGCGCGCGTCGTGGGCAACGATGCGGCGATCGCGTGGGGTGGCGCGCAAGGGGCGTTCGAGCTCAACGTTCAGATCCCCCTCATGGGCACGGCGCTCCTCGAGTCGATCTCGCTTCTGTCGAATTCCGTGCGTGTGCTCGCGACAACCACGATTGAGGGAATTCAAGCGAACGACGAGCGTGCGCGATTCTTCGCGGAGGCTTCGCCTTCGATCGTGACGCCTCTCAATAGGCTCATTGGTTACGAGAATGCCGCGGCGATCGCAAAGCATGCGGTCGCGCATCGCGTTTCCGTTCGCGAGGCGGCGATTGAGCTCGGTTACGTCGAGCGCGGCGAACTCACCGAAGAGCAGCTCGATTCCGCGCTCGACGTCTTCACGATGACCACTCCCCGCTCTGGGCGGGAGAAGTAGCCGCTGCTTTACGAAATCGGTGCGTCGAGCACGCGCGTGACGAGCTCGGCGACTTTCGAGCGCTCGGAACGCTGAAGCGTCACGTGGGCGAAGAGTTCATTACCCTTGAGCGCTTCGACCACGGAGGCAACGCCGTCGTAACGACCAACGCGGAGGTTGTCGCGTTGGGCGACGTCGTGGGTGAGGACAACCCGCGAGTTCTGGCCGATGCGCGAAAGCATTGTGAGCAGCACATTGCGCTCGAGCGACTGCGCCTCGTCGACGATCACGAAAGCGTCGTGGAGTGAACGACCTCGAATGTGGGTGAGCGGCAGCACCTCGAGCAGGCCACGCCCGAGCACTTCGTCCACGACCGCACCGGAAACCATCGAGCCGAGCGTGTCGAAAACGGCCTGCGCCCACGGGCCCATCTTGTCGTCGTGATCACCGGGCAGGTAGCCGAGCTCCTGGCCTCCCACGGCGTACAGCGGCCTAAACACCATAATCTTGCGCTGATTGCGCTTTTCGAGCACTGCCTCGAGCCCCGCGCACAGGGCGAGCGCCGACTTACCCGTGCCAGCACGGCCGCCGAGACTCACGATCGAGAGGTCGTCATCGAGGAGCAGGTCGATCGCGATGCGCTGCTCGGCGCTGCGTCCCGTCACGCCAAATACATTGCCATCTCCCGGAACGAGACGTACATTGCCGCTCGGAAGCACACGCGCGAGCGCCGAACCGCGCGGGGACGTGAGCTTGAGGCCGGTGTGGGCGCCAAGCTCCGCGAGCCCCGGGATGTCAACGCCCACGTGGCGCGCGCCGTTATCCTCACTCCACAGTGCTGCCATCTGCTCTTCGGTGATCTCGGCGGACGTGATGCCCGTGTAGGCGCGGTCGCGTGCGAGTTCCGCGCGATATTCCTCAGCTTTCAGCCCCGATGCGCTCGCCTTGATACGCATCGGGAGGTCCTTCGAAACGAGAACAACTTCGGCGCCTTCGACCTGGAGATTTTTCGCCACGGAGAGGATGCGCGTGTCGTTGTCACCGAGGCGGAAGCCGTCGGGGAGGTTTTCGGGGCTCTGGTGGTTGAGTTCGACGCGGAGCGTCCCGCCCTGGTCACCGAGGGGAATGGGCTCGGCGAGGCTGCCGTGCGTTTCGCGCAGCTCGTCGAGAATGCGGAGCGACTGACGCGCAAAGTACCCGAGTTCCGAGTGGTGCCGCTTCCCTTCGAGTTCCGTGATCACGACGATGGGGAGCACAACGTGATGCTCCGCGAATCGAAAGATCGAGTGGGGATCCGCCAGTACAACGGACGTGTCGAGAACATAGGTAAGCGGCGCGTTCATGGTCTCTCGCTTTCGAAGTCCTTCCGGTCACCCACGACCGGCTATCGCTTCGATCCTTGCACCACGTTTCGCGGCTTAAACCGCCCGGCGCGCCGGGCGAGCAAGACGGTCACCGAGGCTTCACTCTCGCGTTACCCGCGGCACGAAGTGGGGAGGTCGCGCGCTGGATGGCGGCGTTCAGGCGCCGAAACGACGCTCGCGGCTCGCGAATTCCTCGAGTGCCGCATCAAAATCGGCGCGCGTAAAATCAGGCCACAGGGCGTCGCAAAATACCAGTTCAGAGTGCACAGATTGCCACAGAAGGAAACCAGAGAGCCGCTGCTCACCGGAGGTGCGAATGAGCAGGTCAGGTGCGCTTTGGCCGGCGGTGGAGAGGTGGGTTCCGACGCTGCCTTCGCTCACGGCGTCGCGCAGACTCGCGAGGTCTCCCCCGCGTGCGATTTCCTCGTCGATGAGGGCATGGAGGGCGTCGATGATCTCTCGTCTCCCGCCGTACCCGATCGCGAGGTTGACCTCGAAGGGTGCGGGCGACCCTGCACCCTCAGGCGCGTTGCCAGCGGAATGGAGCGATTCGAGGCGCTCCGCGAGCGAGGCGGGCAGGACCCCATCGGCGCAGAGGATGCGCAGCGGGGCACCCTTGCGCGCAACCGCGTGCGCAAGGTCGGTGATGATGGCGAAGAGCTGCGTGAGTTCGGCCTCGGGTCGGCGGAAGTTATCGGTCGACAGCAGCCACAGCGAGAGAGTCTCCACACCGCTTTCGCGCGCCCAGTCGAGAGCGTCGAGAACGACGGCGGCACCTGCGCGATGGCCCTCGGAAACCTCGAGCCCTCTCGCGCGTGCCCAGCGCCGGTTTCCATCGAGAATGATGCCGACATGGCGTGGCCCACGCTCCACTGAGGGAGCTGCGGGCTGCGGGGCATCGTCATGTCTCGAAGAATTCACGTCCACCATTGTGACAGGCTCTCGCGACCTCTCGCGCACACCCCAAAGGATTGCCACGACTCCTTCACAAAAGGTGCTCGAACGCGTCAATATCTGGCATGCACCGTGACACCTACGTCACCGTAAGTTACGCTACCGTTATGAGCACTGACCAGCGGAACACGCAGCGAAGCGAGGCAAGCGTCGGAACCCCGCCTTCCCCCGCCACAGGCGAAAAAGCTCCCTCCGCCGGGGCGGGCACGAGCGTTCCCGAACTCCTCGGCGCATACGGCATCCACCTCCCCGCGTTGCCGAATAAGCCAAAGTTGCGCGGCATGATCCACCTCGTGGCCTTCCCCGCTGCGCTCATCGCGGGAATGCTCCTCATCGCCACCGGGTCCTCCCTCGCGGTGCGGCTCGCGACCGTGGTGTTTATCGTGACCGCGGGAATGCTCTTTGGCGTCTCCGCGACGTACCACCGTGGAACCTGGTCGGTGCACGGCACGCTCGTGCTCAGGCGTTTCGACCACGCGAATATCTTCCTCATCATCGCAGGCACCTACACCCCCCTCGCCGTGGCACTTCTCAACGCCCACGATGCGACCGTGCTCCTCACTGTCTGTTGGGTGGGTGCCCTCATCGGTGTCGCGTTCAGGCTTTTATGGACGAGCGCTCCGCGCTGGCTCTACGTGCCCGCCTACGTGGCTCTCGGCTGGGTCGCAATTTTTTACATGCCCGAACTGTACGCGGGCGGAGGCGCGGCCGTCATCGCCCTCATCATCGCGGGCGGCATCGCTTACACGCTCGGGGCAGTCGTGTACGGCACGAAGAAGCCCGATCCCTCACCGGCGTGGTTCGGCTTCCACGAAATTTTCCACTCGTTCACGGTCGTCGGGTTCGTGTGCCACCTCATCGCCGTGTGGCTCTCGGTCGTTTAAAAACTCCGCCTACTTGGAGTTTCTGGTCTCCTCGTGAGCCTCGCCGCGCTCGGCCTTCGCCGCTTCCTCCATGCGCCGCCGCACGTTCTCACGAGCGCTCGAACGGCGCACACGCCGCGAAAGATCGAGCGCGAGCAGCAGCATCGCGACGGCCATCGCGAGAAACACGAAGAAGCCAGGCAGCCCCGGCGTCACCGTCGCGGTCGTCATCTCTTCCGTACCCGGAGGCGTCGTCGCACCATCGGCGAGAAGCAACGCGGGTGTGAGGTGCGCGAGCATCATTGGCGAATCCCTTCGAACAGGTCGGACTCCGGGAGAGTCACGCCAATGCGCGATTGGCGAAGCTGGAAGTCCTCGGTCGGCCACGCCTCGCGCTTGATCTCGTTGGACACGGCGAAGAAAAAGCCATCCGGATCCACCTGGGTCGCGTGGGCAAGCAACGCGGCGTCACGCACTTCAAGATAGCGCGAAACGTTAATCCTCGTCGTAATGGGGCGCTGGTCAAGCCCCTCAAAGTACTCCATCTGCGCCTCGAACGGGTTCTCGAGAGCGTGCTCGCGCATGTACTTGGCGTAGGCGATCATCTGGGCGGGCGGGAACAGCAGCTGGTAGTAAATCTTTGCCACGGCCCACGGCTCGCCGAGCTCGGGCATATAGTTTGGATCCGCCGCGAGTTCGTAGGCGAGCATGCTGATCTTGTGGGTGTGGATGTGGTCGGGGTGGGGGTAGCCGCCATTTTCGTCATAGGTGAGCATGACGTGAGGGCGCAATTCCCGCACGAGTTTCACGAGGGGCCGGGCAGCCTCCTCGGGATCGATGAGGGCAAAGCACCCCTCCGGAAGCGCAGGAAGCGGGTCGCCCTCGGGAAGGCCAGAATCAATGTAGCCAAGCCACACCTGGTTGATGCCGAGAATCTCGCGAGCGCGATTCATTTCGCGATGGCGCACGGCACTCAAGTCGGCATTGGCCTCTGGATCGTCCTTGAGGCGCGGGTTGAGGATGTCGCCCCGTTCTCCGCCCGTGCACGTGACGACGGTGACTTCGGCCCCCTCGTTGACGTAGCGGGCCATCGTCCCGGCGCCCTTCGAAGATTCATCATCCGGGTGCGCGTGAACCGCCATGAGCCGTAAGCGGCAGGGGTTCTTTTCGACTTCTGCCTCCGGGTGGTCGCCATGTTCAAGGAGCGCTTTGAAGGCCTCGTCGCTCGGGGCGAGCGCGGCTTTCGGCACACCCGTATCCTCAGGCGCCACACCTGCGCGGTAGCGCCCCGTCGTCATTACGCAAAGTTCACACACATGAAACAATGTAGGCATGAGTTCCCACGAACGCACACTTCAAGAACGCTATGGCGTGAGAAATTCCCCGCAAAAACGCCGCTGGGCCCTCGTGGGAACCGTTGTTGTCGCCGTGGGTTTCATCGCGACCGTGATCTGGGTTGCCTTCGCGTTCGTCTCGTCGCAATCGATCAAAACGAACACGCTCTCCTACACCCACATCAGCGACTCCGAGATCTCGGTGACGTTCTCCGCAAACGCCGCTCCCGGAACTCCCCTCGATTGCTCGCTCGAAGCACTCAACTCGGTCCGCGCCCAGGTCGGTTACAAGGTTGTGCACATCCCGGCGCAATCGGAACGCCTGACGACCCACTCAGCGACGATCACCACACAGGGAAGCGCCGTGAGTGGGGTCGTGAGGAAATGCGAGAAAGCGGAATAGCCGCTCGACGTGCCGCCGCGCGGTGAAGCAGCACGGCTGCCCCGGCTTCGCGATCACGCATCGCTGTGGCGAGTGCCTCACGCCTTTTCGGGAAGGGCCGCTGTATACTTGTACGACCACTGAGACGTGGATTCGGAGCCCATGGCCGCCATGGGGTCCGCATTTTTTTTGATCCCAAGGAGAACCATGAGCGAACCCAACCAGGGCACCTGGCTCACTCAGGACGCCTACGACCGCCTCGTCAAGGAACTCGAGCACCTCGAGGGCCCCGGACGAACCGAGGTCGTTGAGCGCATCGCGGCCGCCCGCGACGAGGGCGACCTCAAAGAGAACGGCGGCTACCACGCCGCACGCGAAGAACAGGGCAAACTCGAAGCTCGCATCACCGAGCTCAAGGCCCTTCTCAAGACCGCCGTCGTCGGCGAGACCCCCGCAGACGACGGGGTTGTCGAGCCCGGCATGCTCGTCACCATCACGATGGCCGGCAAGGAGCGCACGTTCGTGCTCGGCAACCGCGAAATCGCCGAGGGCAAGGATGTCGAGGTGTACTCGCCCGAGTCTCCCCTCGGCGCCGCCATCACGGGCGCGAAGGCCGGCGACACGGTGGATTACACCGCACCCAACGGCAAGTCGATCCCAATCGAGATCAAGGCCGCGAAGCCCTACAAGGCCTGAGCGCCGGATTTTCCGCGAGGACGAAGGGCGTGGAGCCTCCCGCACGGGAGTGCGCTTCACGCCCTTTCCTTTGCTCTCGTGACTGCATCCAGCGCCCGTCGACTTCGCGATAGCGGCGCCCCACTGGCCTACTTGTTCGCGATCAAGCGCGCGCGCTCTGCGAAGGTCTTCTTTTGCTCGCGTTCGCGAGCCTCGAAGTACGCCATGGTCTTCGTGTCAATGCCAAGTGATGGATCAGGGTCGCGGCCATCAAGGTAGCAATAGAGCGCGTTGAGGAACGCGAGAAGCGGAATCGAGAAGAGCGCCCCGGGGATTCCCGCGACGACCGCACCTGCGGATACACCGAGGAAGATCGCGAGCGGGTGGAGCTCGACCGCTTTACCCATGAGAATCGGCTGCAGGATGTTCGACTCGAGCTGCTGCACGAGGATCACGATGCCGAGCATGATGAGGGCGGGGATCCACCCTTGGAGAACAAACACGAGGAGAGTGGCGATCGCGCCCGACACGAATGCACCCACGAGCGGGATGAAGCTGAAGAGGAACACGATGAGCCAGATCGGCACGGCGTAGGGCGAAAGAGCCACGGCTGAGCGCCCCATGATGCCGCTCACGATGTCGATTCCGACCATGCCTAAGGCAATACCCGTCGCGTCGACCGCGGCAACGAGGATCTGCGTGCGGCAATACGACGAGAGAGCCTTCCAGCCACGGCGGAACGCCTCGTGCGTCACGTGGCGCGAGTGCGAGGGAACGAAGCCGAGGAACCAGCGCCAAATGTTCCCACCGTCGGCGAGGAGGAAGAACAGAGCGAAGAGGCACACGAGCAGACCGGTGCCGAGATTGCCCACGGTGCTCGCTGCGCTTGAAGCACCGGAGATGATGCTCGAGGAGTTTTTCTGGAGCTGGTCGAGTGCTTCTTGCTGGAGCTTGCCGAGGTTTCCGAGCGAGTCAAGGTCGATCTTGAAATAGCCCGTGATGTCGTTCCACAGCTGTGTGAAGCCCGAGACGGCGGCCGTCGCGATTCCGTCCCACGAGTCCACGAGCTGCCGGCCCGCGAGCACGAACATGCCCACGACAACGACGATGAGGCCCACGAGCGCGATCGCCGCGGACGCCATGCGAGGGAGGAACGTGTGGCTCGTGAGGAGCTTGACGAAGGGCTGGAGCATCGACGCGAGCAGGATCGCGACGAGCACACTAATGAAGAGAGTCGAGACCATCCCGAAACCGGTGAAGATCAGCCACAGGGCGCCGATGACGACGATAAAGCGCCAGCTCCATGACGCTGCTCGTCGCAGCCCCATGGGCAGCTCCTCCACCTCGAGGGGAAGAGCGAGATTTTGACCCTTGCGGCCTGTGGGTTTTTCGGTGGGAAGGTTGACGCGCCTAGGCGGTTGCATATGCACTCCAAAGAGGTGGGGTCCGGCGCCAAGGGCAGCCGACACTGAAGGTCCACAACGTATCGTACCGAACGGTCTCTTCTTACCACTGATGTGCCTCCTCTCATATGCCACACTGGTGGCATACGTCGGGAATCGATCTCCGCCACGAATGACCCGCTCCTGTACCCGTGGGAGCCGCCTAGTGGAAGCCTCCTCGTGCACAAGATCGAAAGTTCCACGTCTTTTAAAACGAGCCCCTCTCAACCCCGTTAAGGGGCGTCGGTTTGGCTTCGCGAACGTGCGCTACAACGACGATGTGTGGTCCTTCGACTCTCTCGCGAAGCTCAAGCATCAGCCGTGGGCGGAGTTTCGCCACCTCGTCGTCGCGGTCGGCTCGAACGCAGCGCCGTCGGTCATGTGCAATAAGTTCTACAGCGCAACTGGAACGGTTCGGAGTTCTTCCCGATCGTGAAGGCCCGCGTGACAAACATGGCGATCGGCTATTTCGCCTCCGTCGCACCGCGCGGGTATATCGCCGCGACGCCACTTCGACAAAGGGGCGCGGAAACAATCGTGTGGGCCTCGTGGCTCACGACCGATCAGCTCCTCGCACTCAATTCCACGGAACCGGGGTACTCGTGCCGCGAGGTGAGCGCGAAGGAGTTCCCTCTCGAAATCCTTTCCATTGCCGAGGACGGCAGCGAAGTCGTTGCCGAAAGCCCTGAATCGTTCTACGTGTATGACGCGGATCAGGGGTACATCCTCGACGCCGATACGCGCGAGCCGAAGATTCTCACGACTCAGTCGGGAATTTTCGCGTATTTCCGCGAGCTTTCGAAGCGAAGCGAATACTCGAGTTTCAGCGAATTCTTTGCACGCGAGGATCGTGAGGTCCAGGAGGGCTTCACGTCGCCGGAGGCGATTGCACACTTCGAGCAGCTCCTTATCGAACACGAACTGCGCGCGCTCCCCAATCTTGCTTCCGACGGGGCTGTCGTGCACGCGAGGGACGGCTACACGACGTACGCGAAAATCCCTTCGCTCGCGCCGCCCGAGTGGGAAGGAAGCGGCCGCACACCGTGGCTGCGCGTGACGTCCACGCGCGATGAGCTCGACCGCTCACGCGAAACGAAAGTTGTGGCCCACCCATCGCTCCGCCAAGAAATCGGTACTCACGCCTCGGTGCTCACCACGTACCCGAGCTTCCGCAACAACGGTGAACTGGAAACCCGCCCGGGCGTCATCGCTTCGGTCGAGTATCGGGACGACCTGCCCGAGGGGACGCTTGAGGCCGACCAGACCGTGCGCGAATCCCTTGGGATGGGACTCGGCGAATACGTGCAGCTCGCCCCGGCGCTCTCACAAAGTCGAAGACGGGCCTCTACGCGAACCCGACTTCTCACTTCGGTGCAACGTCGGACCTCGCACCGATTCTGCTCGATAAAAGCCTGCGCAACAGGCCGAACCTCTCCTCTTCGCAACTCGGAGTCGTGCGCTTGCGAGCAAGCCGAAAATCGGCACTCGCCGATGAGCTTCGCGAGCTTATCCTCGTGCTCCTCATCGCCTTCATCGGTGTGCTGTCGGTGTTCTCCAACCCATATCTCGCGGGCATCGTCACCGTCCTCGTACTCCTCTGCGCCTTTGCCCTTACGCTCGTGCGCGTGCGCGGCAATATCGGAGCGGAATCCAGACACTCCCGTCAAACCTGAGCGCACACATTCCCCCCTGTTACCTTTGTGGAATGACTTCCATTGACACATCGGTCAATCACCAGGCTGACGCCCCTGCCCTCTCGATGCGCGATTTGCGCAAATCCTTCGATGGCACCGAGGTTCTCCACGGTGTTTCCCTCGACGTGCCGCGCGGATCGTTCTACGCGATCGTTGGTCCCAACGGCGCGGGTAAAACCACCGCCCTCTCGATCGCCACCGGCTTGCTCCGCCCCGACGGCGGCAGCGCCGAGGTACTCGGGACCGACGTCTGGTCGCACCCGAATGAGGCAAAAGCTCAGATGGGCGTTCTCGCGGATGGCCTTCCGACGTTTGACCGCCTCACGGGGCGCGAACTTCTCACGTACGTGGGCCTCATTCGAAACATGGATATTGAGACCGTCAATGCGCGTACGCAGTCGCTTCTCGACGCGCTCGGCCTCGCCGAAAGCGAAGGCAAGCTCGTCACCGACTACTCGGCGGGCATGACGAAGAAGATCCTGCTCGCGTGCGCCCTCATCCACGCGCCTCGCCTTCTCGTTCTCGATGAGCCTCTCGAGGCCGTCGACCCCGTGTCCGCGCACGGTATCCGGAGCTTCCTCAGCGCTTACGTCGAGGGCGGCGGCACCGTCGTCATCTCAAGCCACGTCATGGAACTCGTGGAGGGCCTGTGCACGCACGTTGCCATCATTGCCGAGGGCGAAGTGCGGGCAGAGGGCACCATTGACGAGGTGCGCCGCGGGGGCAGCCTCACCGATCGTTTTATCGAAATCGCCGGTGTCGACGATACGCAGGGGGATCTTTCGTGGCTGAACCAGTGAACGATCAGTCCCAGGCAGGCGTCGGAACCGAAGAGTTTTTCGACAACCTGGACCGAGAAAGCTCCCGGGCCACCGGCGGAAGTTCGGAGGCGAGCTCCCAGCAGACATCGAGCCTCATGCGCGTACTCCCCAAGCTTCAGTGGACGCTCCTCAAGCGAAGCTTCCATAAGAACTGGGCGAAAATCATCGGGCTCGGCTTTGCGCTCTTGTACGGCATCGGTGCACTCGTGTTCTTCACGATCTTCATGGCCGGGCTGCTTTTCGTTCCTGCCGAGTCGGGAGTATTTGCCCTCGTGATTCGCGCGGTGGGTCTCGGCGCCGTGGTCGTGTGGACCCTCCAGTCGCTGTTCCTTTTCGGCGTTGACGACACGCTCTCCCCGGCCCGATTCGCACAGTTTGGGCGCGGACCGAAGGACTTGTTGAAGCCGATCCTCGTGAGCTCACTGATTTCAGTTGGTTTCATCTTTACCGCGCTCGCCGCACTCGTGACAGTGGTGCTTGAGGCCATTTGGCTCATCGGGGCGCTCGTGTCGAACAACGGCGCCGCAATCTCCACCACCGGGGCAATCATCGCCCTCATCGCGCTTGTGCCCATGACCGCACTCGGGCTTCTCCTGTGCGTGCTCATCCCGCGCGCGATTTTCGCGTGGACCTCGACGATCCGCATTGCGAAGCGTAAGAAGGAACGTCTTCAGGCGTTGCTGCTTATCGCCGTCCTCGTGATCGCCTATGGCGCGAACCTGCTGCTGAACTCTGGCGGTGGCATCGTCGATGGGCTCGCTCGCCTCGCGGGCCCCGTGTACGAGTTCCTCCTGTGGACCCCGTTCGGAGCTCCGTTTTCCGTCCCCATGGACCTCGCCGAGGGGCTGTGGCTCGCCGCGCTCATCCGCCTTGTTCTCACGCTTGCCACGATTTGGCTGCTGTGGCAATGGTGGGGGCTGAGCTTCGCCGAGGGGCAACTCCAGGCGCTCAAGGGCGCAAGCCAGGAGCAGGACGCCAAGGTCAAGCCTCTCGTGCCGGGCTTCCTCAAACCGAACGCCCTCGGCGCCTCGGCCGGCCGTTCGCTCAAGTATTGGCGCCGCGATACCCGCTATTCCACAGCGCTGTTGATCGCGCCGATCCTCGCAATCTTCATGCTCGCGATGAGTGTCGTCGTCAACGACAACGCTTTCATGGCGTACTTCGCCGTGGCACTCGTGGCGTGGCTTGCCGGCATCACCGTCAGCAACGAGATCGGCTTCGACGGCCCCTCCTCGTGGGTCAATATCGTTGCCGGCATGAACAACCGCGCCAACCTTCTCGGCCGCTATGTTGCCCTCGGCGTCCTCATGCTTCCTCTCGTGGTGATCGTGGCCATTGCCGCTCCGCTCCTCCACTCGCAGCCGCAGTTCATCGCCCTGACACTGCCAGCGGCTCTGGGGTTCGTCGCGAGTTCGTGGGGCATCTCGCTGCTCACCACGGCGTTCCTTCCCATGCCCGCGCCTAAGCCCGGCACGATGAAGAATTCCCGCAATGGCGGCGGTAGCGGACAAGTGTGGATCACGTTCCTCGCGACGTTTGTGGGCACGTGGCTCCCTCTCGCCCCGAGCATCATTCTCATCGTCGTGGGCCTCAAGGTGGTGCCGGGACTCGAATACGCGGGGGCGGTGCTCGCTCTCGTGATCGGTGGCGTGACGCTGTATCTCGGCCAGAGGTTTGCGGTCAAGCACCTCGATGCGCACTACGCGGACGAGTTCCAGAAGGTGCGGGCTTTCGCTAGCTAACTTCCCGGATTGCATAGGGGGTGTGGGGGTTTGGCGCCCGGCTTCGGCGCGCCATGTCCTCACCACTCCTCTGCAATCGGGGGAGAGTCGAGGGGTTTGTGCATCACGATCGCGTCAACCGGGCCTGCCGGCGTGCGGTAGTAGCCGCGGCGTACCCCGATCTCGACGAAGCCCGCTCGCTCATACAGCTCTCGTGCGCGAGTGTTGTCGCGCCGGACCTCGAGGAAAAGACTTTCGGCGCCCTCCTCGCGCGCACGATCTTCGCACCACGCGAGAAGGGCACGGCCGATGCCAGCACCTTCTCGAACGGTACCGATCGTTTGTACGTCAGCGCTCTCCCCCGCGAGGAAAATCCCCGCGTAGCCCAGAACGCCACCATCTTCATCTACAGCGGCAACATAGGCACGGCTCGGATGCGCGATCTCCTCGAGAACCATCTCGAGACTCCACGCCTCATCGGGAAAAAGCTCACGCTCGAGGTGCGCGAGTGCGGGAGCATCGGCACGCGCGACCGGGCGGAGCGACCACGGCCCCGAACCTGGCCGCGCGCGAGAAGGCTCGAGCGGCCTCCCGATCGCAGGCACGACTAGGCCGGTCGATCGCCGAGGCCGAGCGCCGACTTGCGACGCTTGGGCTTCGCCGCATCCGCCTCACGCAGGTAAAGGGGCTCCGTCGACGACAGATCCTCACCCCGAGCCTCAGCGCTCAGCGCTGCGCGGATCAAAAAACCGGCATCGGAATGGCGGAGTTCGCCTGTGGGTGGCAAGATCTCCGGGTAGAGGTGCGCACCGCTACCCACGAGGACATCGGCGGCAGTCAAGCTCGAGGCAATCTCGGCGGGCGCGGCGACACCCGGCTCAAACGTGCGAACAATCTGCCGCCCGGAAGCGTCGGAACCTTCACCGCTCACCTCATAGAGCGCCCAGTACACCTCGCGACGACGCGCATCGAGCGCAACCGCGATAGTCTTTGCCTCGGGGCGCTCTTCCGCTGCTTCAAGGGCAATCGCATCGAGGCTCGGCAGGCCAATGAGGCGCGCGCCAAGAATGGAAGCAATCGAACGAGCGGTCACGAGCCCCACGCGCAGCCCGGTAAAGGGACCTGGACCACGGCCTCCGACGATGCACGAAATCTCGGTGCGTGACGCCCCCGCCGCCTCCAGTGCCGCGTCGATCATCTCAAGCAGCGCCTCATCGTGGTGCCGCGCGCGCTCATCCATGCGGCGCGCCAAAATTCGGCAACCGTCGGCAACCGCAACGCTCACCGCACCCGACGCATCAATACCAAGAGTCAGATTAGCCATGTCACTCCCCGCCCTGTTCCGGGCTAAAACCAGCCTCGCGCAGATCAATGCCAATGCGCACAAGCTCTTCGCGCGTATACCGTTCACCCACAAACGTCACGGTGAGGCTGCGCTCTTCATCCGTGTCATCCGGGTCGTCGCCGAGCGGACCACTCTGAAGGCTCTCCTCGCGATGCAACTCGACAATCGCATACGAGCTCGCGAGATGCTCCACCCGGTCGCGCCCCCACTCCACAAGCGTGATCGACGTGTCGAGATCCGAATCGAGGTCAAGATCCTCGATATCCCAATCCTCATCAAGACGGTACGCGTCCACGTGCACGAGGTCAGGCCCCTCCGCGTTGGCGGGATGCACGCGCGCAATCACGAACGTCGGCGACGCCACGTTGCCCCGCACATCGAGTTCGCGCGCGAATCCCTGCGTGAACGTCGTTTTTCCTGCACCGAGAGGGCCGTCAAGCACAAACAAGTCGCCAGCCTTCGCATGATGTGCAATCGCGCGAGCCGCACGCCTCGTGGCTTCCGCTCCGCTCGTGTGCACCGTGAACGAACTTGGAACAGGACGCTCACCCTCGACGCACCAGGTGCGTTCAGCCGAGCCAGTTGCGAGGGGCAGCACCACGCGCGGAACGCGGGAGGAAACCGACGTCAGGACCTCGTACGGGATCGTTCCGGCTTCGCGCGCGAGGTCCTCCGCGGTCCACACGCCCGGGTATCGTTTCGGATCGCCGAAAATGACGACACGATCACCGGGTGCGGCATCGGTGTCGGGGCCGAGGTCAAGCACGATCTGATCCATCGAGATGGTGCCCACTTGCGGAACAAGCGTCGAAGCCGAACCGGTTTGCACAAGGACTCGGAGGCGATTCGTGAGCCGGCGGTCCAGACCGTCGGCATAGCCAATCGGCACGAGCGCGAGGGTAGTCGGGCGTTCGGTCACGTACCGCGCGCCATACCCCACCACTTGGCCCGCCTCGACGCGCTTCACAAGCGAAATGCGCGACGTGAGCGACATGCCGGGACGCAAATCCAGGTCCGTCTTGAGAGGCGAGTAGCCGAACATTGTGATACCCGGGCGCACCATGTCGTAGCGGAACTCCTCACCCGCGAGCGCGCCCGCGCTTGCCGACAGATGGCGCAGCGGAATCGGGCCAGCGGCGGCCTCAAGCTTCTCGCACATCTCATCGAAGCGCGCAGCCTGCTCGCGAACGCTCCCATCGCCCGGCACATCCGCGTTATACAGATGGCTCATGGCGCCCGCGAGCGACACGTGCGAACTCTCGACTATCGCCGCGCCGATCTTTTCAACCTGTTCGTGACCCGCTCCTTCGCGCCCCATTCCCGTATCGAGCGCGACATGCACGCGAGCCCGGCGTTCAATGGATCGCGCCGCCTCGATCACTGACTCAAGCTGCTCGAGGGAACTCACCGCGAGGTCCACCCCAGCGCCGATCGCATGCGGGAGAACCTCCTTCGCCGAAACCGGCTCGTGCAGCCACGCAAGGATGGGCACCTCAAGCTCGGCTCGAGCGAGGTCAAGGGCTGTCGCGGGGTGCGCGACGCCAAGCCACGTCGCACCGCCAGCAATCGCCGCGCGTGCCGCCTCCACCATGCCGTGCCCGTAGCCATCGGCCTTCACGACCGCCATGAGGGCGATGTAGTCGGGAATCGCGGCACGGAGCTGCGCAGCATTATGCGCGATGGCCTTGAGCGAGACCTCCGCCCGGTTAGGGCTCATGAGAGGGTCGATGTCGGGTGTCAGGTTCATTCTTGGGGCTCCTCATCCCCGTGCACCTTCCCGCGGCTTCCGCGGGCCTCCAACACGACCATGGCGGTCGCGAGGTGGCCGTCGTGCGAAAGGGAGAGGTGCGCGAAACGTACTTCCTGCGCATTCGCGGTCTCGAGCGCGGCGCCGCGAAGCACGAGGTAGGGGCGACCCTGCTCGGTGCGG
Source organism: Dermabacter indicis (assembly GCA_001403775.1). GTDB lineage: Bacteria > Actinomycetota > Actinomycetes > Actinomycetales > Dermabacteraceae > Dermabacter > Dermabacter indicis. Next base: position 408,655 of record CYUG01000012.1, on the reverse strand, counting down.
CGCACAATCGCATCGTGCCACGACAAGTCGCCCGGGTTCCCGAGCGCCTTTCCAAGCGCCTCCTTCGCCGCGACGCGCGCGGCAAGGGACGCGAGGCTCAGCTCGCGTTCCTCGGGGGCGAAAAGCCTCTCGCGAAGCCGCGGGTGCCGCTTGAGGCGATCCCCGAGGCGCTCGATATCAACGATGTCCACACCGATCCCCGCAATCGCGTCGCCACCTATCGGTACGAAGCTGCGCTCACGCGCGTTCGGGGGGCTCGACATGCTCCCCATTGTAGGTCGGGGCGCGTACCCGGACCCGAGTGCCCTACTCGACCGTGACCGACTTCGCGAGGTTTCGCGGCTGATCGACGTCGAGCCCCTTCGCAGTCGCCAGCTCGCACGCGAAAATCTGCAGCGGGATGATCGTCAGCAGCGGCGCGAAGAGCGTACGCGTTTCCGGGTAGCGGATCACGACGTCGGCGTAGGGCTCGACATCGGTGTCGCCTTCCTCGGCGATCACGAGAGTGTGAGCGCCGCGTGCGCGCACTTCCTGGATGTTCGAGACGACCTTCGCGTGAAGCGAGTCGCGACCGCGCGGGCTCGGGACAACGATGAACACCGGCTGCCCCTCCTCGACGAGGGCGATCGGGCCGTGCTTGAGTTCGCCCGCGGCGAAGCCTTCCGCGTGAATGTAGGCGATTTCCTTGAGCTTGAGGGCGCCCTCGAGCGCGGTCGGGAAGCCCACGTGACGGCCGAGGAACAGCACACTCGTGGTCTCCACCATGTCGTGCGCGAGTTTCTCTACCTGGCTCGAGTAGTCGAGAACATCCTGGATCTTGCCAGGAATTTCTTCGAGGTCGCGCATGATCGCCTCGATCTCGTCACCGTAGAGGTTGCCGCGCACTTGCGCGAGAAAGAGCCCAAGAAGGTAGCACGCGGCAATCTGGCCGAGATACGCCTTCGTAGACGCCACGGCGATTTCCGGACCCACGTGCAGGTAAATGGCGGCATCGGACTCGCGCGGGATGGTCGCGCCGCGCGTGTTGCAAATCGCGACGACCTTCGCTCCCTGCTCCTTGGCGTAACGGACCGCCATGAGCGTATCCATCGTTTCGCCCGATTGTGAGATCGCGACGACGAGGGTGCGCTCGTGAACGATGGGGTCGCGGTAGCGGAACTCGTGGGCGAGCTCGACTTCGACCGGGATACGGCACCAGTGCTCGATCGCGTACTTGACGACCTCGCCGGCATTGGCGGCAGTGCCGCACGCGACCACAATGATTTTGTCGATCGAGCGCAAGTGCGAGGGGTCAATGTGCATTTCGTCGAGAACGATCTCGTTGTTCTCGAGGCGCCCGAGAAGGGTATCGGAGATCGCCTTTGCCTGCTCGTGGATTTCCTTGGCCATGAAGGAGGGGTATCCGGACTTTTGAGCGGAGGCCGCATCCCACTCGATCGTGTACTGCTTCGGTTCGGCAACGGGCGTGCCGTCAAAGCCGATCACGTCGACGTTGTTGGCGGTGACCGTCACGATCTGGTCGTGGCCGATCTCGACTGCACTCTTCGTGTGATCGACGAATGCCGCAACATCGGAGCCGAGGAAGTTCTCTCCCTCGCCGAGGCCCACGACGAGCGGGCTGTTGCGCCTTGCCGCCACGATCGTTTCCGGGGCATTTTTGTGAATCGCGAGGAGCGTGAACGCACCTTCGAGGTGGGCGACGCACGCGCGCATCGCCTCGGTGAGGGTTTCGGCGTTCTCGTATTCGCGCGCGAGCAGATGCGCGACGACCTCCGAGTCGGTGTCCGAAACAAATTCGTAGCCCGCCTCAAAAAGTTTCTTCTTGAGGGAGGCGAAGTTTTCGATGATGCCGTTGTGCACGAGCGCGATTTCGCCGTGCTTGCCGCCGAGATGCGGGTGGGAATTCACGTCGGCCGGGGCACCATGGGTTGCCCAGCGCGTGTGGCCGATCGCGACATTCGAGGTCGAGGCTTCGTGCCCGGCGAGCTTCTCACGCAGGTTTCGGATCTTGCCCGACGCCTTAAAGAGCTCGATTTCGCCCCCGCCGCACCTGGCGATTCCCGCCGAGTCATAGCCTCGGTATTCGAGGCGGCTGAGCCCGCCGAGGACAACCTCACTCGGCCTGGTTGTCGTGCCCGCAGCGGGGGGTCCTGCATATCCAACAATTCCACACATGCCACAGAGAGTAGCGCCCCACCGATGAAAAAACGCTGCTCGGCTCCCGCGCGTCACCGTAAACTTAAGGAATGCTCGAGCATTTGGACTCCGCCGCACACCTCGCTCCCCACCCGCACCAGGGGCGCGCACCTGTCGATGACTCCCATCTCACCCCCTTTACGGAGATCAGCCGCGCAGACTGGGCGAGGCTCAGCGACCAAACTCCACTGCCCATGACTCCCGAGGAAGTCAAGGAGATCCGCGGCCAGGGAGATCCCCTCGACTACGCCGAGGTCAACGACATTTACCGCCCCATCTCGAGGCTCCTCAACCTGCAGGTCATGACCGCGCAGCACCTGCGCAATCTTCGTCAGAGCTTTCTCCAGGAACACTTCCGCCGCACCCCGTTCGTGATCGGCGTCGCCGGGTCCGTCGCGGTCGGCAAGTCCACAACCGCGCGCTTGCTCCGCCTCCTCACGGCCAGGTGGCCCGAGACTCCGCGCGCCCAGCTCATCACAACCGACGGCTTCCTCTACCCCACCGCCGAGCTCAAACGCCGCGGGATCCTCGAGCGCAAGGGCTTCCCCGAAAGCTACGATCGCCGCGCCCTCTTGCGCTTCATCGCCGATGTCAAAAGTGGCAAGGACCGCGTCGAGGCGCCCGTCTACTCCCACATTTCCTACGACCGCGTCCCGGGTGAGCGGATCATTGTCGAACGCCCCGACGTGCTCATCGTGGAGGGTCTCAACGTTCTCCAACCGGCCCGCCCCCGCGCCGACGGTCGCCTCGGTGTCGCCGTCTCCGACTACTTCGATTTCTCGGTCTATGTCGATGCGAAAGAGGACGACATCCGCCGCTGGTACATCGACCGCTTCCTCACCCTGCGCGAAACGGCTTTCTCGAATCCCGAATCGTACTTCCGCAACTACGCCGACCTTAGCGACAGCGAAGCGATCGAACGCGCCGGTCACGTGTGGGACACGATCAATGGACCGAACCTCAAGGAAAACGTGCAACCCACGCGCGGCCGCGCCGACCTCATCCTCCGCAAGGGTCCGAATCACCAAATTCACTCGGTGTTGCTCCGCCGCATCTAGCAGCCGGCAACGGCGACGGCGCCACGCACGCTGCCTCCCCAGACAACCCTTTCGGCTTCAGGCCCGGGTTTCTCCCCGCTCCTTTCGCTCGTTTTCATGAAAAAATGGGGTCCGACGGCCGCTCAGCCACCGTCGGACCCCACATTCTTTCTAGGGCGAAACGCTTTCGGTCGGGGAATCAGCCCTCGAGTGCGAGGCGCTCGCGTACGACGCCGGCAAGGCGCTCGGCGACGCTGTGGGCGAGCTCGTCCTCGGCAGCCTCGACCATGACGCGCACGACTGGTTCCGTGCCCGAGGGGCGAAGCAGCACGCGACCGGTATCGCCGAGTTCGGCTTCTGCTTCCTCGACAGCCTTCGTCACGACCGCGTCGATCTGAGCGCGGTTTTTATCGACACCGCTCACATTGATGAGGGCCTGCGGCATGCGGGTCATGACACTCGCGAGTTCGCGTGCGCTCTTTCCGGTCTCTTTCATGCGCTGGAGGAGGTGGAGAGCCGTGAGCTCGCCGTCGCCCGTCGAGGCATGCTCGAGGAGGATCACGTGGCCCGACTGTTCGCCACCGATCGAGTAGCCGCCGAGCGTCATCTCTTCGAGAACGTAGCGATCGCCAACGGCGGTCTGGCCGAGCTGGATGCCGTGTTCACGCATCGCGAGCTTGAGGCCAAGGTTGCTCATGACGGTCACGACGAGCGTGTCGTCGACGAGCTTGCCTTTTTCCTTGAGTGCGAGGGCAAGGATTGCCATGATCTGGTCGCCGTCAATGACCGTACCTTCCGCGTCGACGGCAAGGCAGCGGTCGGCGTCGCCGTCGAAAGCCACGCCGATGTCGGCACCGTGCTCGACCACGGCTGCCTGGAGCTGCTCGAGGTGGGTCGAGCCGCACCCCTCGTTGATTTGGCGGCCGTCGGTGCGGTCGCCGAGAACGTGGATAGTCGCACCCGCGCGTTCGAGGACTTTCGGGCCGCTCTCGTAGGACGCTCCGTTCGCGCAGTCCACGACGACGCTGAGCCCTTCGAGGGACGCTTCGAGGGTCGACAGGAGGTGCTCGACGTACGCATCGACGGCGTTCTCGTAGGGAGCGATCGCCCCCACCTCTGTGCCGAGAGGGCGGGCCCATTCTTCGTGGAGGCGCGCCTCAATCGCGTCCTCGACCTCGTCGGGGAGCTTCGTGCCTCCGCGCGCAAAGAATTTGATGCCGTTATCGGGGTGCGGGTTGTGGCTCGCGGAGATCATGACGCCAAGATCGGCACCCGAATCCTTCACGAGATAGGCAAGGCCCGGGGTGGGAAGCACGCCGGCGTCGAGAACATCGACACCCGCGGACGCAAGGCCCGCGCAGATCGCCGAGGAGATGAAGTCGCCCGAGGGCCGCGGATCGTGGGCGACGACCGCACGAGGCCTCTCCTTTCGGTCGTCGCTTTCGCTTGCTTCAAACGCGCCGAATTGCCCGAGAACGTGGGCCGCCGCAACGGCGAGTTCAACCGCGAGTTCCGCCGTGATGTCCTTGTTCGCGACTCCGCGAACGCCATCAGTTCCAAACAAACGTGCCATGTAGTTTCTTCCTTCATCGGGGTGCACGAGGCGTGCACGAAAACTCTTCGAGTGTAGCGGGGCGGGTTTAGGTGACCATGAATTGCACGAGCAAGAGCTGCACGACGATGCCGAGGGCGTACACCGCGGCGTAACCGGATGCCGTGCGTTCGTCGTCGTGAGCGAGGTTGAGGGCGTGCTCGAGTACGACCGACTGCCCCACGAAGGCCGCGACGGCGCCCGCGGCTCGCTCGAGGCTCACACCAAGAAGGGCCCCGGCGATGGGAACGAGGGGCAGCATGAGCATGAGCGAGGCCGCGGCGACGAGTGCGACCTTGAGGCCCGTCATCGTCAAGGCGTTCTCGGCGAATGACGGCCCAGAGATCACACCGACCGCCGCGAGGAACACGGAGAGGCCAAGCTGGCGGATCGTCAGGTTGACGGGCCTTGGCAGGGTCCACAAGATCGGCCCCGTGTGCTCCCACCTGCCGAGGATGAGCCCCACGACAAGCGGCCCCGCGGCGCTTCCAAGCGAGAATGTTGCTCCCCCGCCGAGCGGGATACCCACGAGGCCGAGAAGGAGGCCGAGGGAGATGCCGAGGCCGAGGGCAAGAAAGTCCACGCTATTGATGCGCTTTTCGCTGTCGCCGAGGTACTCCGTAATGCGGCTGATCTCCTCGCGGGGCGCCACAACGCGCACGCGGTCGCCGAGTTCAAGGCGAGTCCAGGGCGAAGCGACCATGTCTTCGTCGCCGCGGCGAAGGCGCGTCACGATCGCACCGTAGCCCGAAGCGATGCGCGTTTCGCGCAAGAGCCGCCCCTCGAGGCGTGGGTTCGAGACGAGGATCCGGCGGTAGTCGACGGCGCTTCGATCGTCGAGGAGTCGGTGTTCGGCGCGCTCGCCAATCACCTCGAGCGCCCTTTCGAGGGATTCGGGGAAGCCCACGAGCACGATCTCATCGCCTTCGTGGAGCACAGTATCGGTGCGCACGATCGTCATCATGCCGCGGCGAAGCAGGTACGAGGCGGAAACGGTGCCCTCGCGAACCCCGGGCACATCCATGAGGGCGATCGTTGAGGTCACGCGTACGCTCATGTCGCGGATTTGAGCGCCGCGTGGGCGACCAGGATCTCTGCGCGCGGCGAATTTCGAGCGAGCCCACGGGCTCGCCGTCATGAGGGAAACGAGGATCATCGGGATGATGACGCCGAACGGGTACGCGATCGCGTAGCCCAACGCGGGGATCGTGGACCCACCGGTGGCACTGCTCGCGGCAGCGAGGGCCGGGGTCGAGGTAAGTGTGCCCGTGAATGTTCCGGCAGTGAGCTCTTTACCAAGACCCGCGAGGGATCCAAGGACACTCACACCCACGGCATAGAAGGCGTAGAGTCCGACGGCGGCCAGCATGAGTCGGTACTGCTTTCGCATGTCGCGGAAGAATCCGTTGCCGGCACTGAGCCCGATCATGTACACGAAGAGGGCGAGCCCAAACGTTTGATACACGCCAAAGCCCTCGCCAAGACGCGGGTCGAGCGCGCCAACAAAAAGCCCCACGAAGAGAGCCCCCGCCGCGCCGAACTGGACCGGGCCAAAACGCACGCGCCCAAGGAGGGTGCCGAGCGCCATCACGAGAAAGAGCGCGAGAAGCGGCTGCTCGGCGAGAATATCGAGAACGACCACGGTTATCACCTTAGGCCCCTGACACCGTTAACGCTCGAAGGCGCCACCAGTAAGGTGACGCCTTCGATGCAGTGCAAAGGGCTGAAAATCAGCGCTTCGAGAACTGCGGGGCCTTACGAGCCTTCTTGAGACCGGCCTTCTTACGCTCGATGACGCGGGCATCGCGCGTGAGGAAGCCAGCCNTCGAGAACGACCACGGTTATCACCTTAGGCCCCTGACACCGTTAACGCTCGAAGGCGCCACCAGTAAGGTGACGCCTTCGATGCAGTGCAAAGGGCTGAAAATCAGCGCTTCGAGAACTGCGGGGCCTTACGAGCCTTCTTGAGACCGGCCTTCTTACGCTCGATGACGCGGGCATCGCGCGTGAGGAAGCCAGCCTTCTTGAGGGCGGGGCGGTTCGATTCGGAGTCGATCTCGTTGAGCGCACGCGACACGCCAAGGCGCAGCGCACCGGCCTGGCCCGAGGGGCCGCCGCCGGTGATGCGGGCAACAACGTCGAAGCGGCCCTGGAGGTCAAGAAGCTTGAACGGATCGTTCACTTCCTGCTGGTGCACCTTGTTCGGGAAGTATTCCTCGAGGGTGCGGCCGTTGACCTTCCACTCGCCGGTTCCGGGCACGAGGCGCACGCGGGCAACAGCCTGCTTGCGGCGACCGGTGCCGTAGCCGGGAGCGGAAATCGACGAGCCCTTGCCGACGGGCGCGTCGTTCGTAGATTCGGTGGTGTAGTTCGAGGCTTCGCCTTCGAACTCCTCAACTTCGGGGGTGGTTTCTGCCACTTGATTTCCTCAGATCTCGTATCGGCGTAGCCGGGCGGGGCCCGTTACTGCGCCACCTGGTCGATGGTGAACGGGACCGGCTTCTGAGCCTGGTGCGGGTGCTCGGGACCCGCGTACACCTTGAGCTTCTTGAGCTGCTGGGTGGCAAGCTTGTTCTTCGGGAGCATGCCCTTGACAGCCTTCTCAATCGCGCGCTCGGGATTCTTCTCGAGCAGCTCGGCGTACCGAGTCGCGCGCAGGCCGCCCGGGTAACCCGAGTGGCGGTATGCGAGCTTCTGCTCGAGCTTCTTGCCCGTGAGGGCAACCTTCTCAGCGTTGATGATGATGACGAAGTCGCCCGCATCCACGTGGGGTGCGAAGACCGGCTTGTGCTTGCCGCGCAGGAGCTGAGCGGCGTGGGAAGCGAGCCGGCCGAGGACGACATCAGTTGCGTCAATGACGTACCAGGAACGCTCGACGTCGTCGTGCTTCGGGGTGAACGTACGCACTCGTGCCTTCTTCTCTCGTTTAAGTGCCCCGCGACGCCCCTTGTGGGCGTGCGAGAGCACGGTTCGAATGGACCGTGGACACGCTTCCTTTGGTTTAAAGCATGACCAAGAAATGCCGTGCTGAGCCGGCCGCCCGGGTTTAGGAGCGGGCGTGGAGCTCAGATGCGTGTGAGGAGCTCTTTCGCGCCGAGCGTGAGAAAGCGGCAGCGGCAGAGCGCGCATCTATGGCACAACAGCCCTCAACTCTAGTCCGGATCCGCCACGAGGGCAACGGTCCGACGGCTGCCTCACCCTTGTTTTCCCTCACATTTGCGCGATGCGGCGTCGCTGGCCTCCAGCAACCGTCGGACCTTCACTCGCGCCTGAACGGGACCCCGCGTTTACCGCGCGTTTGGGTGGCGCGCGCCGCCCAGGCAGACTCCTCCGGATAATCAATCGCCTCGAGCGTGAGGCCCGACGGAGAGAACATGGGGGCGCTTCCAGCCTCATCGCGACGCGGGATCGTCACGAGCGCCGCCATCCATTCGGCGTCTAGGCGGTGCTCCCCCACGGCGACGCTCGCACCGACGATCGAGCGGACCATGTGGTGGCAGAAGGCGTCGGCCTTCACGGTCGCCACCACGAATCCCGCATCTTTGCCCTCGCGCGGGCGCTCCCAGGCGATCTCGTGGAGCGTGCGGATGGTCGTGGCATCCTCGCGGGGTTTACAGAAGGAGAGAAAATCGTGCTCGCCAACGAGTGCGCGGGCCGCCTCATTCATCGCCGTTGCATCGAGGGCTCGCTTGTGAAAGGCAACGTCGCGCCGAAGCGGATCGCGCCGCGCGTAATCGTCGCAAATGCGGTAGCGATAGGTGCGAGCGAGCGCGCTGAAGCGTGCATCAAAATCCTCATTCACGACTCGCGCGCTCCGCACGACAATATCGGTGGGGAGCACGGCGGCGAGGCGATGAATCATTGACTCTTCGCTCGTGCGATCACTGCGCCCTGGCATGCGTCGCCACTGCTCATCGAGGATGTCGACGTGCACCACCTGGCCGCTTGCGTGCACCCCGGCGTCGGTACGGCCCGCGACCGTCACGCGCACGTTCTCGCGCACGATCTTCGCGAGACCGGCCTCGAGTTCCCCTTGCACGGTGCGAAGCTTCGGCTGGATCCCCCAGCCCTTGAAAGCGGTGCCATCGTACGCGAGGTCGAGGCGAACGCGAAGGCGCCTTTTCGATGCGGGCGGGGAATCTGGGGCTGTGGGCTCGGTGTTCACGCGAGAAGCCTAGCCCGAGCCGCTAGGCTAGAGGGCGTGAAAATTCTCGTAGTGGGCACAGGCGCGCGGGAGCACGCCCTCGTGCGACGCCTCAGCCAAGACTCCTCCTCTCACGACCTCCACGCCGCACCCGGCAACCCGGGCATGGCCGAACACGCGACCCTTCACGATGTCGCTCTCACCGATAGCTCAGCCCTCACCCGTCTCGCGTGCGATCTCGGTATCGAACTGGTCGTCATCGGCCCCGAAGCGCCGCTCGTGGCGGGTCTGGCTGACCACATGCGCGAGGCAGGCCTCACCGTTTTCGGTCCTTCGAAGGCGGCCGCTGAGCTCGAAGGCTCCAAGGACTTCGCAAAGCGCGTGATGAAAGACGCGGGCATCCCCACGGCGCGCTCGATCACCGTGAAGGATCCGACCTCGCTCGAGGAGGCTCTCGACACCCTCAATCCCGGCGGGGAGGCCCCCTATGTCGTCAAGGCCGATGGACTCGCGGCAGGCAAAGGCGTCGTCGTGACGACTTCACGCGATGAGGCGCTTGAGCACGCCCGCGCGTGCCTCTCAAGCGCCTCACACGATTCGCGGGTGGTGCTCGAAGAGTTCCTTGACGGGCCCGAGCTTTCGGTGTTTTGCGTGAGCGATGGCGAACGGGTCATTCCGCTCGTTCCCGCGCAGGATTTCAAGCGCGCGTTCAAGGGCGACGAGGGGCCCAACACGGGCGGCATGGGCGCGTATTCGCCACTGCCCTGGCTCGAGGAAGCGGCCGCAATGCGCGCGACTGTCGAGAAGATCGCCGAGCCGGTCGTGGCTGCGATGCGCGAGCGAGGAACACCGTTGACGGGGCTTCTCTTTTGCGGCCTCGCGGCAACGCGCGAGGGCCTCAAAGTCATCGAGTTCAACGTGCGCTTTGGCGATCCCGAGACCCTCGTCGTGCTCGACCGCCTCGAAAGCGACCTCGGCACACTCCTCTACGGCGCCGCGACGGGCAGCCTCGGGGAGATTGATCCGCCCACGTGGCGCAACGACAGCACAGTCGCGGTTGTCCTCGCGAGCGAGGGCTACCCGCTCGGGGCCCAGACCGGGCGCGAGATCACCGGTCTCGAGGAGGCTCAGCTGGAAGGCTGCGCAGTGATTCATGCGGGCACCACGCGAGATTCCGACGGCACCCTCCGCTCGAGCGGCGGCCGTGTACTGAGCGTCGTCGCCCGCGAGGACACACTCGACGAGGCCCGCGTGAGAGCACAATCGGCCATCGCGAAGGTCCTGCTCGAAGGCTCCCATTACCGCACGGACATCGCCGAGCGTGCCGCCCACGGCGAGATCGAAAGGATGACGCAGCTGTGAGTACACGCGAAAGCGAGGCCCTCGTGGAAGCCCCCGCGCTTGAGGGCTGGGATCATGCCCTGAGCGGGAAGGTGCGCGAGCTCTACGTTCCCCACGGGTGCACGCTCGAGACCGCAAGCGAGGTGCTCGTCGTTGCAACCGATCGCCTTAGCGCCTTCGACTATTCGCTCGCCCCGGGAATCCCCGACAAAGGGCGCATTCTCACGGCCATGTCCGTTTTATGGTTCGAGCAGCTCGCGAGCGTAACGGAGAACCACGTGGTGAGTGCGAGCGATGTCCCCGAAGCGGTACGCGGTCGTGCACTCAGGTGCGAAGCACTCGATATGGTCCCGCTCGAATGCGTTGTGCGCGGCTACCTCACGGGCTCTGGACTCGCGGACTACCGGCGCGAGGGCGCCGTGGGCGGCCATGCCCTGCCCGAGGGGCTCGTTGATGGCTCGCGCTTGCCTTTCGCAATTTTTACCCCCTCAACCAAGGCTGAGCAGGGCGCGCACGACGAGAACATCACGGTTGACGAGGCTCGCGATCGGCTCGGCGCCGCACTCATCACCGAGCTCGAGGAGCGCACCCTCGCCGTGTACCGAGCGGCGGAGAGTTTTGCCCGGGAACGCGGCATCATCCTCGCCGACACCAAGCTCGAGTTCGGCCGCTCTCGACACACCGGAAACATTGTTCTGGGTGACGAAGTTCTCACGCCGGATTCTTCGCGATTTTGGTCCGCTGACCAGTACGAACCCGGTCGCGCGCAGCCGAGTTTCGACAAGCAATTCGTGCGCGATTGGCTCGCGAAAGAGAGCGGCTGGGACAAGAACTCCCAGGTCGCACCCCCAACCCTCCCCCGGGAGATCGTCGACGCTACTCGCGCAAAATACATCGAAGCCTACGAGCGGCTCTCGGGCGAAAAATTCTAGGGCGCCCACACTGCTGCCAGGGCCCGGGCGTAGCATGTGACCGCCGCCACGGAACGGGCTTTACGTCCCATACGAATATAGGCCCCTCTCCTACGGTTGAACTACCAGCACACCTCACGAGCATGCGGCTTAGCCCCCGCCATGGAAGGAAGGCTCACATGACTGCTGTGGAAGAAAAGAACACCGGAACCCAGGGCGAACAACTCGACCCGTGGCGCGGTTTTAAGACCGGCGACTGGAACGAGAACATCAACGTTCGCGAGTTCATCCAGCTCAACTACACCCCCTACGGGGGCGACGCCGAGTTCCTCGCGGGCGCAACCGACAAGACTCTTCGCGTGTGGGACACCCTTGAGAAGAAGTACCTCTCGGAGGAACGTCGCCGCCGCGTGTACGACGTTGACACGAAGACCCCCGCCGACATCGACGCCTTCCCCGCTGGTTACATCAGTGAAGATGACGACGTCATCGTCGGCCTTCAAACCGACGTCCCCCTCAAGCGCGCGATGATGCCCTTCGGTGGCTGGCGCATGGTGGAGACCGCGATCAAGGAAGCCGGCAAGGAACCGGATCCGGAGATTAAGAAGATCTTCACCAAGTACCGCAAGACCCACAACGATGGCGTGTTCGACATCTACACCCCGCGCATCCGCGCAGCGCGTAGCTCGCACATCATCACCGGTCTTCCCGATGCCTACGGCCGCGGCCGTATTATTGGCGACTACCGCCGCCTCGCGCTCTACGGCGCGGACTTCCTGATCGCCGAGAAGAAGGCCGCGAAGGACGCGGTTTCGGATCAGCCGTTCAGCGAGCACTGGGCCCGCTTCCGCGAGGAGCACGCCGAGCAGATCAAGGCTCTCAACAAGCTTGTGAACCTCGGTGACGCCTACGGCCTCGACCTCCGCCGCCCCGCCGCTACCGCTCAGGAAGCCGTGCAGTGGGTCTACATGGCCTACCTCGCCTCGGTCAAGAGCCAGGACGGCGCCGCCATGTCGATCGGCCGCCTGTCGCCGTTCCTCGACTCGTACATCCAGCGCGACCTCGACGAAGGCCGCATCACGGAGACCGACGCGCAGGAGCTCATCGACGCTCTCGTGATCAAGCTCCGCATCGTGCGCTTCCTCCGCACGATCGACTACGACCAGATCTTCTCCGGCGACCCCTACTGGGCAACCTGGTCCGACGCCGGCATCGGCGAGGACGGCCGCACGCTCGTCACGAAGACCTCGTTCCGCCTCCTCCAGACGCTTCGTAACCTCGGCCCGGCTCCCGAGCCGAACATCACGATCTTCTGGGATCCGAGTCTCCCGCAGGGCTACAAGGACTTCTGCTCGGCAATCTCGATCGAGACAAGCTCGGTGCAGTACGAGTCGGATGAGCAGATCCGCAACCGCTGGGGCGACGACGCGGCCATCGCGTGCTGCGTGTCCCCGATGAAGGTCGGCAAGCAGATGCAGTTCTTCGGCGCTCGCGTGAACTCCGCCAAGGCACTTCTGTACGCGATCAACGGCGGCCGCGACGAGATGAGCGGCAAGCAGGTCACCGAAGCCGGTCTGTTCGAGCCCATCCAGGGCGAGGGCCCGCTCGACTTCGACGAGGTCTGGCAGAAGTACGAAGAGATGCTGGACTGGGTTGTGGGCACCTACGTTGAGGCGCTCAACATCATCCACTACTGCCACGACAAGTACGCCTACGAGGCAGTCGAGATGGCGCTTCACGATTCGGATATCACGCGCACGATGGGCTGTGGCATCGCTGGCCTCTCGATCGTTGCCGACTCGCTCTCCGCCATCAAGTACGCGAAGGTCTACCCGGTTCGCGATGAGTCGGGCCTCGTGGTCGACTACCGCACCGAGGGCGACTTCCCGATCTACGGCAACGACGATGACCGCGCCGACGACATCGCCGCAACCGTCGTTCACACGATCATGTCGAAGATCAAGGCGATCCCGATGTACCGTGACGCAATCCCGACGCAGTCGGTGCTCACGATTACGTCGAACGTCGTATACGGCAAGGCGACCGGCTCGTTCCCCTCGGGCCACGAGAAGGGTACGCCCTTCGCACCGGGCGCTAACCCGGAGAACGGCATGGATAGCCACGGCATGGTGGCCTCGATGCTTTCCGTTGGCAAGCTCGACTACAACGACGCGCTGGACGGCATCTCGCTGACCAACACGATCACCCCGCAGGGCCTCGGTCGCACGAAGGACGAACAGGTCAAGAACCTGGTCGGCATTCTCGACTCGGGCTTCATCATGGATGACGAAGACTGATCGTCTGAATCCCCACATCGTGAATCGGTCGGGCGCAAGCCCCCTTGGGCCCGACCGGTTTTCACCCCCACATTTCCATCACTCTGATTGAGGAGAGAACAATGGCAGTCAAGACTTTCGATGAGCGCCTTCAGTCCATGAAGACCAACCGCGCCGAGAACAACATGGAGTCCGGCCTCTACCACGCGAACATCAACGTGCTCAACAAGGACACCCTTGTGGACGCGATGGAGAACCCGGAGAACTACCCGAACCTCACCGTTCGCGTTTCGGGCTACGCCGTGAACTTCGTGAAGCTCACCCGCGAGCAGCAGCTCGACGTTCTCAACCGCACCTTCCACCAGGGCGCCTGAGACACATCACTTCACACGCATGATGCGCAATAATTAAGCGCATCGAAGCGTTCACCTGTTGGGCCTGGAAGCTCCGGTTTCCGGGCCCAACTCTTTAGGGCGTGTCCCCCGACCCATGCGGGTCTCCGGTTCCGCGCCTACCACGACTTTGACGAGAGGCGATCCATGACCGAGTCCGCGGGCGCGAGCATCACCCAGGTTGATCTTCCGCTTCATAAGAGGCGCCAGGGCGCCGGTATTGAGGGCCTCGAAGAGTCGCATCTCGAACGCCCCGATCGCCTCCAGGCGGTGCGCGAGGGCGAGCTCGCCTCCATCCACTCGTGGGAACTCGTGACGGCGGTCGATGGCCCGGGCACACGACTCACCATCTTCTTTAGCGGATGCCCGCTTCGCTGCCTGTACTGCCACAACCCCGACACGTTCGAAGCAAAGAACGGTCAGGACGTCACCGCCGATGAGCTCATCGCGAAGATCAAACGCTACCGCCGTATCTTCAAGGCTTCAGGCGGCGGCATCACTCTTTCGGGCGGTGAGGTTCTCCAGCAGCCGGCGTTTGCGAAGCGTCTCCTCGAGGCAGCGAAAGACATGGGCGTTCACACTGCGATCGATACCTCTGGCTTCCTCGGTCGCAACGCTTCCGACGAACTACTCGAATCAGTCGATCTGGTTCTCCTCGACGTCAAGAGCGGCGATCCCGAGGTGTACACACGCACGACCGGCCGCGCTCTGCAGCCGACGATCGATTTCGGCGACCGCTTGCACGAGAAAAGCATCGAGGTATGGGCACGCTTCGTGCTCGTCCCCGGCCTCACCGACGGCTACGACAACGTCGAGAAAGTCGCCGACATCGTTGAGCGGTGGCGCTCGAACGTGAGCCGTATCGAGGTGCTGCCCTTCCACCAAATGGGCACCGACAAGTGGGACTCACTCGGCCTCGACTACAAGCTGCGTGACACTCGCCCGCCCGAGAAGGAACTCGTAGAGCGCGTGCGCGACCAGTTCCGCGCGCGCGGCGGTTTCGAGGTTCATTAGCGAACTTCGCGGGTGCGCCGCGAGAAACTCAGGACTCGCCCTTCTCCAGGCTCCGTTCCGCGAGGCCAATCCCTCACCTCGCATGAATCGGGGCTACACGCACTCGACTGTTTGAGGTAGATCGCTCGCCCCGCGGCCGAGGCCACCCCATCGTGCACGGGAATCGCCACTTCCGGTTTCACAATTCGGAGGAAATCGATCGTCTCCTGCATTTTCGACCACGGTGCAACGACGGGGAACGAGAGCACCTCGACGCCGAGGAGTTCGGGATGCGGCACGAGCGAGTCTCCCGTGTGGGCAAAGGTCCGCTCCCCCGGGGCCTCGAGAATGAACGCCACGTTTCCCACGGGCGGGATCGCGGGGTGGATCGTCGCGTGGGCGCCACCGGCAGCGCGCACGGTCACGGGAAAGGGTCCGACGGTTGCTCGCTCACCGGGTGCCAGAGGCGTGAATCGCTCTCCAAAACGTGAGGTTTCGGGAGCTTCGCTCAGCACGGTCGCTGTCTGCGACTCGAGCACGATTGCCGCCTCGGGGTTGTTCTCGAAGAGCGTTTCGAGGAAGGGTGGGTGCGCGTGGTCGGGGTGCTGATGGCTCACCGCAATCACATCAAGCCCCTCGAGCCCTGCCACGAGGGGGTCACTCAAGTTCCCTGGGTCAAAGAGGACACGGCAGGCGTCGGCCCCGCCCTCCCCCGCGTAGGTGACGAGCAGGGCTGAATGACCAAAGTGTGTGATGTCCATACCGCCACCGTAGGGGCGAAAGATGAGCGCAGGCCGCACGGGCCGGTAGAATCAGGAAGTGCGCACCCTGCGCAGTTTTCGACGACACCTTCGTGCCTACTGCTTTTCTGGAGATGACATGCCCCGTCTCATCGTCGACGTGATGCCCAAACCCGAGATTCTTGACCCGCAGGGGAAGGCCGTTCTCGGCGCCCTTGGGCGCCTCAATTTTGAGCAGATTACCTCGGTTCGCCAAGGCAAACGTTTCGAGCTCGAAGTTGAGGGTGAGGTGACGAACGAAGTTCTCGAGCGCGTCCGGGAGGCCGCGACCGAGCTTCTCTCGAACCCCGTGATCGAGGATGTCGTCTCTGTGCGCGTCGAGGAGGAGCAGGCCTGATGCCCGCAATCGGTGTGGTGACCTTCCCGGGTACGCTCGATGATCGCGATGCGCTGCGCGCCGTAAAAATTGCGGGCGCCGAGCCCGTAGCGCTATGGCACGCGGACGACGATCTGCGGGATGTCGATGCGGTCATTTTGCCCGGCGGGTTCAGCTATGGCGATTACTTGCGTGCGGGCGCAATCTCGCGCTTCGCCCCGATCATGGAGCGCGTTGTCGATGCCGCGAAGGGGGGAATGCCTGTGCTCGGCATTTGCAATGGTTTCCAGATTCTGACCGAGACCCACCTTCTTCCGGGGTCGATGATCAAGAATGCTCATCGCACGTTCGTGTGCCGCGATCAACCGCTTCGAGTGGAGAACAACCGCACGGCGTGGACGACCGCGTACGAAGAGGGCCAGGTCATCACGGTTCCGCTCAAGAACCAGGATGGGCTCTACGTCGCTGACGAAAAAACGCTCGATGAACTCGAGGCCGAGAACCGGGTGGTGTTCCGCTACGCCGAGGGCGCCAAGGGCGGCCCCGCAGGTTTCGAGGACAACCCGAACGGCTCCTACCGAGGGATCGCGGGCATCACGAACAAATACGGCAACGTCGTGGGCCTCATGCCCCACCCCGAGCACGCCGTTGAGGCCGGTTTCGGCCCGGATGTTCCCGGCGAGGGCACGCGTACGGGCGTGGACGGCCTCGGGTTCTTCGCGTCCGTCATGAACTCGATCCTCGACTAACGCTCGCCCTTCGAGATCGCTTTCGTCGCGCTCAGCACGGTAAACGTGCGGTCGCGGCTCACCTCTTTCGTCGCGGAAAAGCGCCGTTCGAGCAGCGCCCGGTAGCGAAGGTGCGAGTTGTGCACGAGGAGCAGTTCCCCGCCGGGCTCAAGGACGCGGTGCGCCGCCTCGAGCAGGGGCTCGACGAGGGTTGCGTCTACGCGCGTACCGTCGTGAAACGGCGGGTTGAGCATCACGAGATCAAAGGATTCCGGCGCTTCCTGCGCCGCTGCATCGTCCCACGTGACCCGCACGTCGATCCCCGGCTGCCACGAATAGGGCGCGAGAGTAGCGTGCGTTGAGCGCACCGCGTCGAGATCGACATCGGTTGCCGTGAGGGAGAGGGCCGCTCCGGTGCGCGCAGCCGCCTCACTCACGGCGAGGGAAAGCATGCCGTTCCCGCTGCCGAGGTCGAGAACGCGAGGCGAGGCGATGATCCCACGCTCGACAGCAGTCGCGATCCACGCTGAAGCCACACGAGCGAGCGCTTGTCCCCCGCGGTCAGCTTTCGCGCCGGAGAATACTCCGCCGCAAGCCACGAGCTCACCGTTGTTCCACGCCGAGCGACGTGCGAGCGGCGGAGCGACGCCCTTGAGCGGAGCTGAGGCGTAAAGCGAACGGAACTTGCCTTTGCCACGCAGGCCGTGGACGTCACCAAAAGCGGTCGCGAGGGCGTCGTTCATCGACCTCGTCATGTGTTTGGTCGCACCGCCGAGGACGAGCGTCATCTCCGTACCTGCCCCACGCGCATGGCGCGAGAGGCTGCGCGCGTTCTCTTCGAGCGCCGCGAGGGACTTCGGAAGCCGCCCGAGCGCGAGGCTCCCGCGAAAATCGTGCTCCGCGAGGAAGGAACCGAGGTCGAGGGCGGAAGAATTGTCACCGGCGATGAGCAGGCGAGCGTCGGACTCCCCGCA
The DNA here is from genome assembly GCA_001403775.1 of Dermabacter indicis. Taxonomy (GTDB): domain Bacteria; phylum Actinomycetota; class Actinomycetes; order Actinomycetales; family Dermabacteraceae; genus Dermabacter; species Dermabacter indicis. The sequence goes on along the minus strand of CYUG01000012.1, from coordinate 390,956 downwards.
CTTCGCCCCTGCGGTGCGTGCCGCTGCTGCGTGCGCCCGCGAAACCGCGCGTACGAACACCCGCGAGCGCTCCCCCGCCTTTTCCAGCGCCCAGGCCGTGAGTGCACCCGAGCGGTCATCGAGGACGAGAATGTCGCCGGCAACACCCTCCACGTACTCCGCATACTCCGCGGCATCGTGGGCAATGAGGCGGTCAAGTGCGTCGGCATTCTCGTCAAGGGCGAAGGTCATGTCTTCGAGACTACGACATCGCGCGAGGGCGAGAGGTGTACCCCTTTCGAAGCTCCTCCCGCCCTCGGCGGTGTCACGCGCGTGCGTTACGCGTTCGCGGCGCGCGGTGCGCCAATGCCCGGATCGATCTTCGGCACGTCTCCCGCACCGGGGCGCACGTCAATGTCGAAGATTGCGGTCGGGATGTACACGGTCGCGCACGAGTTCGGGATGTCCACGACACCGGAGAAACGGCCCTCGATCGGGGCGGCACCGAGCATGAGGAATACCTGCTCGGGGCTCCAGCCGAAGGTCGTGAGGTAGTCGATCGCGTGGAGGCATGCACGCTGATAGGCGAGCTGCGAATCGAGGTAGCGCTGCTCACCATCGAGCGTCACGGACGTGCCCGAGAAGGAAATCCACTCGCTGTAGCGCGGCTCAACGTTGCCGGGCATGAAGATCGCGTTTTCCTTGACGTTGTACTTGTCCATGCCGCCGGGGATGACATCGACATGCACGTCGATAAAGCCCGACATTTCGATGCCGCCGCAGAACGTAATCTCGCCGTCGCCCTGCGAGAAGTGCAGATCGCCAACCGAGAAGTGCGCGCCATCCACGTACACGGGATAGAACACGCGCGTGCCCTTCGAGAGGTTCTTGATGTCCTGGTTGCCGCCGTTCTCACGAGGGGGTGCGGTGCGCGCGCCCTCGGCTGCGACGCGGTCAAAATCCTCGCCTGTCAGGGTGCCGAGCACGGCGTCCTTCGGCTCGGGCGGAAGCGCGAGCGGAGGCAGGCGGTTCGGATCGGTCGCGATGAGAGCGGCCTCGCGGTCGTTCCACTTCTTGAGCAGCTCGTGCGAGGGCGCGGTGCCCATGAGGCCCGGGTGAATGAGGCCCGTGAACGACACGCCGGGGACGTGGCGCGACGTGGCGGTCTGGCCGTTGAAGTCCCACACGGCCTTGTACGCATCCGGGAATTGATCGACGAGGAAGCTACCGCCGTTGTTCTTCGCGAAAATACCGGTGTAGCCCCAGCCCTGCCCCGCAAGTGGGCCCTCGTCTTCCTGCGGAATCGGGCCCACGTCGAGGATGTCGACGATGAGCAAGTCACCCGGCTTCGCGCCCTTGATGTGGAACGGGCCCGAGAGCGCGTGTACCTTGCTCACGGGCGCCTCCAGGATGTCCTGGGCGCTGTCGTCATTCTTGATGTCGCCATCGAACCACTCGCGGCAATCGATCCTGAACGTGTCACCCGGATTCACCGTGACGGCCGCGGGGATGTCCGGGTGCCAGCGGTTGTGACCAACGATGTCCTGGTCTTTGAACGATTTGGTGGAATCAAGCGGAAAAAGATTCTTAGGCATTGCGTGTGCTCCTTTGCTCGCCTACCCGAGTGCGTCAGGGACGCGGAAGTGCACGATGGCGCGGGTCGTGCGACACGGGGGTGGGCTTCGCGCCAGGCGAAGAGGGAAGCGACGAATGAACCTGAGGCTCATACGCGCTGCGGTTCGCCGAATCAATCGCATTCGTCAGGGCCGGGTTGAGCGAGCGCACCGCGGGGGCGCTCACGAGGCGCTTTGCGGGGTTCTCGCACTCGGGGCACTGGCGTTCTCGAGTCGTGCTGCTCATGGGCAACAGTGCTTCGCTGAGGTGACCTTCACCGCACCGGAACTCGTACAGGGGCATGGCACTCCTTCGTCCGCACCTTCGAGCGGGGCACGTGCTCACCGCTCCTTTTTCTCTGCGGATTTCACACTAACGCGCACTCTCGCCGCGTTCCTGAACCCTCTACCCTCCTGAACACGGCTGCACCCCGCTCCTCTCGTGGGGGTCGCACGACGACATCACGCCAAAACGAGGGTGCGGACACTCCCGAAAAAGTTGAGGTGCGCCGATCGCTCGGCGGGCGTCGGCTCCCGAAGGCTGAACCCCGAAAACACCACCGACCCGCCTGCCGGCTCCGCCTTCTCCTTGCGCTCGTATCGCACCCACACGGTTGCGGGAAGAGGCGGAAGCGAGGGGAACTCCAGCTCCCACAGCAGCGGTGAGCGCACGCCAGAGCCGATTTCGCTGAGCGCACGAGAGCCAAGAAACATACCGTGCGCAAGCGGAGCCGGTGCCCCGAGCGCGCGTGCGCTGAGCGTACTCACGTGGATCGGGTGTGCATCCCCGCTCACTCGCGCGAATTCTCTCCCGATCCCCGCGGGAAGCTTCCACCGCGAGCGCGGCGCATGCGAAGCGAGAGGGCGCGACTCCTTCCACCCCTGAGCACTCTCTCGAGCCCCGCGCGCCGCCGAGCCACGCAAAAGGTACGTCGACACGTCCGTCGCGAGGATCTCCTCCCCTCGCGTGAACACCGAAACGACCTCGCACGTGCGGCCCTCGGGCGTGCTCGTAAGGGAACCCACGCGCGTTTCGATATCGAGCCTCTCCCCCACACGCACGGGCCTGTGCAAGAGAAGCGAATTCTTGACGTGCACGAGCCCGAGAGCGGGAAGTGGAAAACGCGGGCGCGCCATGAGCGCCAGGCCAAGCGGTTGTGCGAGCGCATGCACAAAACCGGGATGCACGATCTGCGCCCTCGGCCAGGGCTCCAGGCGAGGAGCGGAAACGAGGCGCGCGAAGCGCTCTGCACGCGCTCGGTCCACGCTCACCTCACGCACGACATAGCGGAGATCGGGAAGGCTCTCGGAGCGGACGCGCGGAGGACGCGTGAGAATTGCCGCCCACGCGGCCGCAGCGCTCGGTACGCGCGCGAGGGTCTTCGTGGTGGGCGACATACCCCCACTCTTTCATTCCATGCTCTTTCGCGCGAGGTCGTAAAATACAAGGTGCTGAGAACAACCGACACGGAGGACAGCCGCGCGCATGAACACCCACGAGCCAGACACGATCGAACGGGCACGCGAAACCCCGAACGAAACGCAGCCGTGGGCCGACCTCGGCCTCAGGGAAGAGGAGTACGCAAAAATCCGCGAAATCCTCGGCCGCCGCCCCACGAACGCCGAACTCGCCATGTACTCCGTCATGTGGTCGGAGCACTGCTCCTACAAATCCTCGAAAGTGCACCTCAAGCAGTTCGGTCAGAAGCAGACCCCCGTGATGAAGGAAAACCTCCTCGTTGGCATCGGCGAGAATGCGGGCGTGGTGAACATCGGAGACGGCTGGGCAGTGACATTCAAGGTCGAATCGCACAACCACCCGAGCTACGTCGAGCCCTACCAGGGCGCTGCCACGGGCGTCGGCGGCATCGTTCGCGACATCATCTCGATGGGTGCACGCCCCGTCGCCGTCATGGATCAGCTTCGCTTCGGCGCCATCGACCACCCCGACACGGCACGTGTCGCCCACGGTGTCGTCACCGGCATCGGCGGCTACGGCAACAGCCTTGGACTTCCCAACATCGGCGGCGAAACCGTGTTCGATGCTGCCTACCAAACGAACCCCCTCGTCAACGCTCTCGCCGTAGGCGTGCTACGGCACGAGGACATCCACCTCGCTTCCGCGACTGGAGCCGGCAACAAGGTCATCCTGTTCGGCGCACGCACGGGCGGTGACGGCATCGGCGGCGCGTCGATCCTCGCCTCCGAAACCTTCGAAGACGAAGGACCCGCGAAGCGCCCAAGCGTCCAGGTCGGCGATCCGTTCATGGAAAAACTCCTCATCGAATGCTGCCTCGAGCTCTTCGCTAAGAAGATCGTCGAGGGCATCCAGGATCTCGGCGCCGCGGGCATCTCGTGTGCCACGAGCGAACTCGCCTCCAACGGCGGCTCCGGCATGCACATCGACCTTGAAAACGTGCTTCTACGCGACCCCACGCTCACCGCGGGCGAGATTCTCATGAGTGAATCGCAAGAGCGCATGATGGCCGTCGTCACCCCCGAGAACCTGGAGGACTTCCTCGCGATCACCGAGAAATGGGGCGTCGAAGCCGCCGTCATCGGTGAGGTCACTGGAGAAGGCCGCCTCACGATCGACCACTACGGCAAGCGCATCGTCGACGTTGACCCCACAACCGTTGCGCACGAGGGCCCCACCTACGAGCGCCCCTTCGCGCGCCCAGCGTGGCAGGACGACCTCGAAACCAACCGCGCCGAGGACCTCCCCCGCCCCGCACATGCCGAAGAGCTCGTGGCGCAACTGTGGAACCTCACGACGTCCCCGAACCTCGCGAGCACCGGTTGGGTCACCGACCAATATGACCGCTACGTGGGCGGCAACACCGCACTCGCGTCCCCCGACGACGCGGGCGTGCTCCGCATCGACGAGGAAACCGGACGCGGCGTAGCGATCGCGACCGACGGCAACGGCCGCTACACCATGCTCAACCCGAGCGAAGGAGCCCGTGCCGCACTCGCCGAGGCCTACCGCAACGTCGCCACGGCAGGTGCACGTCCCCTCGCCGTAACCGATTGCCTCAACTTCGGCTCGCCCGAAGACCCCGACCGCATGTGGCAATTCGTTGAAGCGATCACGGGGCTCGCCGACGCTTGCCAGGAACTCGAGGTTCCCGTGACCGGCGGCAACGTCTCCCTCTACAACTCCACGGGCGAACCCGGACGCCTCGACTCCGCGATCTACCCGACCCCTGTCGTCGGCGTTCTCGGCGTATTCGACGACGTCGCGACACGCGTGCCCTCCGGCTGGCACGAAGACGACCTCGAGATCTATCTCCTCGGCGAAACCCGCGAGGAACTCTCGGGTTCGGCATGGGCCGACGCCACCCACTCCCACCTCGGCGGCACACCCCCTCACGTGTCGCTCGAGAAGGAAAAGGGACTCGCCTCCGTGCTTATCGCCGCCGCAGAAAAGGGCCTCGCGCGCGCGAGCCACGACCTGAGCGAAGGCGGCCTCTTCCAGTCGCTCGTCGAATCGGCGACACGATTCGACGTTGGGGCAACGATCGACGTGTCACCAATCACCGAGCGCGACGGCATCGACACGCTCACCGCCCTCGTCTCCGAATCGCATGCGCGCGCCATCATCGCCGTGCGCGCTGACGACGCCCCCGCCCTCAAAGAGCTCGCGCGCAACGCCGCCGTACCCGCGGTGCGCATCGGCACAAGCGGTGGCAACGATCTGGAGCTCACGAGCGTCGGAACCTTCCCCCTCGCGGAGCTTCACGAGCGCCGCGCACGCACGCTCCCCGAGCACCTCGCCTAAACCGCGGGCGCAATAGCCCACGCGGGCCTTCCCAACGAAGGGCCGCGTGGGCTATGGTGAAGCCGACTTCCCCCACACACGAAAGCACTTCCCCATGAGCTTCGAAAAATCCCCCGTCAACCGTCGCGCCCTTCTCAAGATCGGCGTCGTCACTCCCCTTGCCGTTGCAGGCGTGAGCGCAGCAGGCATGGGCCTCGCCCTCGCCGACGGTGCCCCCGCACCGAGCGGCGGCGATACGGCCGTCGTGGACCGCGACCTCGCACGCACCGACACGGTGGAGACCCAAGGCCGCTCGGAAAAGAGCCCCGAGCTTGACGGCACCGACGCAAAACAGGTCGCCGGCTACATCACGATGGCTGCGGCAACATGGCCAAATGACACCGACGCCCCCGACGTCGTTGAATTCCAGGGCCAAGACATCAACACTGGTGACTGGGGTGACTGGATCAGCGCAGAGCTCATGACCGACATCGACGAAAACGCGACCGACGCGGTGTGGCTCGGCCCCTCGAGCGCAGTCAACGTACGCGCATTCCGCGACGGGCACGACGTCTCTGACCAGCTCACCGCGCACCTCATCACGACCTCCGAAGCTGGAAGCGACGTACGCCTCGCCTCGAGCGGCGGCGACACCGGCATCACCCGCATCCTCCCCGCGACCGTCACGCCCGGCACCGGTGCACCGACGTTCATTACCCGCAAGGAGTGGAATGCGGGATCGGTGAAAGCCGCGCGCCTCAGCTACGCGAAGGAAATCAAAGCGATTTGCATCCACCACACCGGTGGCTCCAACAACTACTCGAAGGCGCAAAGCCCGCAGATCGTGCGCGGCATGTTCGCCTACCATCACGACACGCTCGGCTGGGCCGACCTCGGCTACAACATCGTCGTCGACAAATACGGCCAAATCTTCGAAGGCCGCAGCGGCGGCCTCCACCGCAACGTCGCCGGCGCCCATGCGCGAGGCTTCAACACCGGTTCGTGTGGCATCTCCGTTATGGGCGACTACATGGACATTCCCGTTCCCACCGCCGCGCTCAACGCTATCGCGACGGCCGCCGCGTGGAAGCTCGGCAGCGCTTTCATCCAGGACGTTTACGGAAGCGAAGAGTGGACCGTCACCATCTCTCGCGTGAAGCGCACCGGAACGTTCTCCATGCCGCACGTGTTCGCCCACCGCGACGTTAACTACACCGACTGCCCGGGTGACACGTACTACGGCCAGCTCCCCGCCCTGCGCAGGCTCGTGCAGCAAAAACTCACGGATTTCAAGAGCCGCTACCCCGAGCATCTCGTGGCTTTCGTGAACGGTGGCAGTAAAGCCGCGTTCGGCACCGTCACCCACGTGCGGCGCCCCGAAGGCGGCTTCGACGCCACGCGCCTCACGAAAGGCCTGATCCTCACGGCAGGTGGACGCACCACGGCGCACAAGAGCGCGTTCGCTGCCGACTGGAAGGGTTCGTGGGGCCGCCCTGTGCAAAGCACCGCAGGCGAGACGCAGCGCTTCGAAAACGGCACCGCGAAAAAGGTCAACGGTAAGGTCACCTTCGTCCGCGCTTCAGATAGCGCACCCCGTACAAAGCACTTCAACGACGTCCCCGACAACCTCATCTTCGCCCACGAGATCAACACCCTCGCCGACCACGGAGTGATTCGCGGATGGCCCGACCGAACGTTCCGCCCGCAGATTCCTGTGTGGCGCGACGCGGTCATCGCCTACATGTACCGCATCGCCGGCGAGCCCGCATACACGGCTCCACGGCGCTCCCCGTTCCTCGACGTGGACCAAAGCCAGCCCTTCTACAAGGAGATCTGCTGGGCCCAGGCAACCGGACTCACGACGGGCTGGAAGGTTCGAGGCGGATGGGAATTCCGACCCTTCCAGCCGATTCTCCGCGATGCCATGGCAACATTTCTTTTCCGCGCTTCCGGCGAAAGCCTCAGGGGCGTGAACTACAACGGGTTCAACGACGTCAATTCCTCCCTCATATTCGAGAAGGAAATCAAATGGATGGGCTCGACCGGAATCTCACGCGGGTGGGATGACGGCACCTACCGCCCCTTCAACCACACAACGCGCGCCGAACTCGCCGCCTTCCTCTACCGCTATATGGATCGCCGTGGCCTTCTCTAACATTCTCGGTCGGAGGAAGCCGCACCCCTCCGCCGTTGAAACCAACTCCAATCCCGCCGAGCACACCGCCCGCGGTGCCGGCGAGCGGATCTACCTCGTGTCGATGGCGAGCTACCCCAACTACGGCGACGAACTCATCGCCCGCAGCTGGCTTCGCTATCTCGCCGAGGTCAAGCCTGAAGCTGACGTGTGGCTCGATTGCCGACAGCCTGCCTCGGCATCGGTGCTCTTTCGCGGCAACCATCCCCGCCTCACGACGACAGACACCCTCTATCGCGTGCTCGACCTTGCCTCGCAAGAATGGGAGCCGCGGAGCATCACCGAGATCGTCACGAACCTCGGGAGCCCGCGCTTCGACCTCCAAATCGCTGAGATGAATCGTGCCACCACGCTCCATCTCCTCGGCGGCGGCTTCCTCAATAGCCGGTGGCCCATGAACCTCGGACTCCTCGAAGGAATGCGCGCTTCGGCAGCCGTCTCCGGTGCACGACTCATCGCCACTGGGCAGGGGCTTATGCCCGGCGCCGGAGCCAATTTTGCGAACTTCGAACACGTGAGCGTGCGCGACCGTGAAAGTTCCGAACTCGCTTCCGTTGACCAGGGCCTCGATGACGCTTTCCTCGGCCTTACGCGAGCCGGCACCCCGCTCGGAGACGTCAACGAGGTAGTCGTGTGCGTGCAATCCGACGCTGTCGATGAGAAAAGCTTCGAAGGGTTTCTCGACACGGTCGAAAGCGCCCTCGAGGACCCGGCACTTGGCCACGCACGGCTCACGTACGTCGAAGCGCTCCCGGGCGCCGACTATCGAGGCTACGACGCGCTCACCTCACGGGGCGTGGCCTTCAGTCGATTCATCCCCTTCACCGACTTCTGGACTGCGCCATTCCGGTTCAGCCCCGGACAGTTCTGGATTTCCACACGCTTTCATCATCACCTCGTGGCTGCCGCGCACGGAGCGCGGGGCTTCGCGCTCGTCGATTCCGGTGAATACTACTCCACGAAGCACGGCTCCCTGATCGAGCTCGGCTCTGGGTGGCTTCCGGCGCACCCCGGCGCAAGCGTACCCGCCGTTTCAGACACGCGCGGGCAAAGCGGCTTCGGCGATGCCCACTCACGCAAGCGTCGAGAGGCGGACTCGCTCTACGCGAAATAAGGCGTTTCCGGGACCTCTCTTACGAGCGCAGTCGCACATAGAAGAACGGCCCGACTCCCCTTACGGGGGTCGGGCCGTTTCCTCTACGTGAAGAGAAGCCGTCGCTCAGTCCTCGGTCTTCTCCGCGGTTTCTACCGCGGTTTCCTCCGAAGCGGTCTCCTCGGAGACGTTCTCCTCAACCTTGGTCTCCTCTGCAGGAGCCTCGTCAGTCTTCGCGGAAGCCTTGGCAGCGCCTTCTGCTTCCTTCACGACGGCCTGCTTAGGCGAGTACTCCTCGTCCACGAGCTCAAGAAGGGCCATCGGGGCGTTGTCGCCCTTGCGGTTCTCGAGCTTCGTGATGCGTGTGTAGCCACCGGGACGCTCCGAGAACTTGGGAGCGATCTCGGTCATAAGAAGGTGCGCAGCTTCCTTGGTCTTGACCGTCTGCATCACGCGACGGCGGTTGGCGAGGTCGCCCTTCTTCGCCTGGGTGATGAGGCGCTCAGCGAGGGGCTGAACGCGCTTCGCGCGGGTCTGCGTCGTGGTGATGGCACCGTGCTCGAACAGGGCGGTCGCGAGGTTCGCGAGAATGGCCTTCTCGTGAGCCGGGGACGAGCCAAGTCGAGCGCCCTTAGTGGGTGCAGGCATGTTGTTTCTCCTCGAAGAAAAAGATGGAAATCAGAACTGCTCGCCGAACTCGTCGTCGCCGTACGAGTCAAGAACAGTGGAAGGATCGAAACCGGCCGGGGAATCCTTGAGCGAGAGGCCGAGCTCAGCGAGCTTCGCCTTGACCTCGTCAATGGACTTCTGGCCGAAGTTGCGGATGTCGAGCAGGTCCGCCTCGGAGCGGTTGGTGAGTTCACCGACGGTGTACACACCCTCGCGCATGAGGCAGTTGTACGAACGAACCGTGAGGTTGAGGTCGTTGATCGGAAGCGCAAGGTCCGCTGCGAGAGCCTGATCGGTCGGCGAAGGACCGATCTCGATGCCCTCGGCTTCCTGGTTGAGCTCCTGGGCGAGGCCAAAGAGCTCCACGAGGGTCTTGCCGGCGGAAGCGATCGCGTCGCGAGGAGCGATCGCCTGCTTCGTCTCGACGTCGATGATGAGTCGATCAAAGTCGGTGCGCTGCTCAACACGAGTAGCCTCAACCTTGTACGTCACCTTGAGGACGGGCGAGTAGATCGAGTCGACCGGAATGCGGCCAATCTCGCCTTCGGCGCCCTTGTTCTGCTGAGCCGAAACGTAGCCGCGGCCACGCTCCACGATCAGCTCGACCTCGAGGCGGCCCTTCGAGTTGAGGGTCGCGATGTGAAGGTCCGGGTTGTGGATCTCGACGCCTGCCGGCGGGGTGATGTCGGCGGCGGTCACGACGCCCTCACCCTCCTTGCGCAGGTACATGACGACCGGCTCGTCGTTCTCCGACGACACCACGAGGTTCTTGATGTTCAGGATGAGCTCGGTGACATCTTCCTTCACACCGGGAACGGTTGAGAATTCGTGGAGGACGCCGTCGATGCGGATCGACGTCACTGCCGCGCCCGGGATGGACGAAAGCAGTGTGCGGCGCAGCGAATTGCCGAGCGTGTAGCCGAAGCCCGGCTCGAGAGGCTCGATGACGAACCGTGAGCGGTAGTCAGAAACGACCTCTTCGGTCAGCGTGGGGCGCTGTGCAATGAGCACGTTGTGTCCTTTCTTGGAACGTCCGCTATATGACGTTCGCGGTGGCGGTACGACACTGATGGATGACGGTTATCGTTTCGCGCACCCGAGCAATGCTCAGTTGCGGCGACGCTTCGGCGGGCGAACGCCGTTGTGGGGCTGCGGGGTGACGTCCTGGATTGAGCCGACCTCGAGGCCCGCTGCGGTAAGCGAACGGATCGCGGTCTCACGGCCCGAACCCGGGCCCTTAACGAAGACGTCGACCTTCTTAAGGCCGTGCTCCTGGGCGCGGCGAGCAGCGGCCTCGGCGGCCATCTGCGCGGCGTACGGGGTGGACTTACGCGAGCCCTTGAACCCGACCTGGCCCGAAGAGGCCCACGAGATCACGGCACCGCTCGGGTCGGTAATCGACACGATGGTGTTGTTGAAGGTGCTCTTGATGTGTGCTTGGCCGTTAACGACGTTCTTCTTGTCTTTGCGGCGGGGCTTACGCGCCGCAGCGGCCTGTCGTGACTTGGGAGGCATGTGCCAAAACTCCTTGAGTTCGTAAGAGGTGATCGATACGGGTCAGTGCGAGGCACCGCCCGTGGAGTAACTGCGGCTCAGCGAGTCGCCTTCTTCTTGGCGGCCACGGTGCGCTTCGGGCCCTTGCGGGTGCGGGCGTTGGTCTTGGTGCGCTGACCGCGAACCGGGAGACCACGGCGGTGACGCATACCGGCGTACGAGCCGATCTCGATCTTGCGGCGAATGTCCGCTGCGACCTCGCGTCGCAGGTCACCTTCGACCTGGTAGTTCTCTTCGATGTAGTCGCGCAGCTTCACGAGGTCCTCATCGGAAACCTGGTGGACGCGCTGGTTGCCGTCAACGCCGGTGGCGTTGAGAGCTTCGATTGCGCGGGTGCGACCCACGCCGTAAATGTACGTCAAGGCGACTTCCAGGCGCTTTTCGCGCGGGAGGTCGACGCCAACGAGACGTGCCATGAGCAGTTCTCCTACTATTCCTCAGGGGCCTGATCCAGCATGTCGCTCCCGCACTAGCGGTGCGCCGCGGCCCCTGGCCCGCGGGTGATCCTCGAGATGAGGTTCATGCTGTCTCTTTACTTATAAGGTGCGGCTTCGGCCGCGGGGTGCCTCTCGTGGAGAGGCGGTGCACTCAGCCCTGGCGCTGCTTGTGGCGCGGGTTCGTGCAGATAACCATGACGCGCGAGTGGCGACGAATCACCCTGCAGTTGTCACAGATACGCTTCACGCTGGGGTAAACCTTCATGATGCCCTTCTACAGTTGATCTGCTCTCGGCCCTCACGGCCCGGGAGCGTAGCTGACCGCATGCGCGGCCCGGCTTACTTGTATCGGTAAACGATGCGACCCTTTTCAAGGTCGTACGGGCTAAGCTCCACCACGACGCGGTCCTCGGGGAGGATCCTGATGTAGTGCTGGCGCATTTTGCCCGAGATATGCGCGAGTACTTTGTGGCCGTTGTCCAGCTCAACGCGGAAGCGCGCGTTTGCGAGCGCTTCGGTCACGGTGCCCTCGACTTCGATCACGCCGTCTTTTTTCGCCATAGTCTCTACTGTCCCTCTGCCCCTTTCGGGGACTGGTCTCGCATGTGCTACCTTCGAGCGCACGTTCACGGGCGGCGAACCGCCTGAATTAACGGGGGTAGCCCCAAAGAGCGCACTCGATTGTCCATCGTACACGCGCGAAGGGGCCACGATAAGTGGCTTTGCGCGTGGGTTCGCTCACCTTCCGGTGGCAGCGAGGTCCGACGGTTCCTTGGCTATCGCGATGCCACGCTTTTCGAGTTCGGCCCTGCCACCATCAACGGCGCTGAGTACGAAGATCCCCGATTCAGTGACCGCAACGGAGTGTTCAAAGTGAGCGGCGCGGCCCCCCTTGGTCGCGACGACGGTCCAGTCGTCCTCGAGAATCTCGAAGTCGCCGTCGCCTTGAATGAGCATCGGTTCGATGCACAGTGCCATCCCGGGTACAACTTTCGGCCCGCGGTCGCGCGTGCGGAAATTCATGACGTCCGGCGGCTCGTGCATAGCCCGGCCAATCCCGTGGCCCCCGAACTCTTCGAGGTGCTGGATTCGCTCCCCCGCACGCTCGGCAACGTAATCCTCAATCGCGGCGCCAATCTCTCCAACGCGCTTCGCCCTTGCGAGGGCGGCGATGCCTTCCCACATGGCTCCTCGTGTCACGTCGACGAGCTCGCGATCAGCATCGCTTTTCGCCGTCCCCACGATGTGCGTTCGGGCAGCGTCGGAATGCCAACCATCTACGATGCAGCCGGCGTCCACGCTCACCACGTCACCCTCGCAGAGGACGCGTGAGCCGGGGATGCCGTGCACGATCTCTTCGTTAACGCTCACGCACACCGTCGCCGGGAACCCCTGGTAACCGAGAAAGTTCGACTTTGCGCCAGCGCCACTGATCACGTCGCGAGAGACCCGGTCAATGTCCGCGGTCGTCATGCCTGCACGGAGATTCTTCTCAATCTCGTCATGAATGCGCGCAAGCAGAAGCCCCGCGCGGCGCATCGCCCCGAACTGCTCCGGAGTCTTCAGGCTCACGCGGGGCCTACGTCGAAACGACATTCGGGTTCAGGCTCCGAGCGCGGCGAGGATATCGGCGGTCACAGCGTCGATATCCTTCATGCCGTCCACGCGTTTCACGAGGCCGCGCTTGTCGTAAATGTCGATAAGAGGCGTGGTCTGCTCGCCGTACACGTCGATGCGGCGGCGAATCGTCTCTTCGTTGTCGTCGCTGCGACCCTGCTCTTTACCGCGCTGAAGAAGCCGCTGGACGATGGCTTCACTCTCCACGTCGAGGAGAATGACGGCATCGAGTGCAACACCGAGCTTTTCGAGGATCCCGTCGAGGGCCTCGACCTGCGCCACCGTACGGGGATAACCATCGAGGAGGAAACCATCCTTGGCGTCCGCCTCACCGAGGCGGCCTTCTACCATGTCGTTCGTCACCGAATCGGGCACGTACTCGCCCTTATCCATATAAGACTTGGCAAGCACACCGAGTTCGGTCTCATTCGAGACGTTCGCGCGGAAAATATCGCCGGTCGAAATTGCCGGAACACCGAGCTTCTCCACGATGCGCTCGGCCTGCGTTCCCTTCCCGGCACCGGGAGGGCCGACGATAAGGAGACGACGTGCGGGTGTGGAGGCGTTCATCGGAGAATCCCTTCGTAGTGGTGCTGCTGAAGCTTGGAGCTGATCTGCTTCAAGGTATCGAGGCCAACACCGATAATGATGAGGAGCGAGGTTCCGCCGAACGGGAAGTTCTGGTCAGCGCCGATAAGCGCGAAGGCAAGAAGCGGAACAAGGGCGAGGATGCCGAGATACAGCGATCCCGCCGAAAGCACGCGATTGATCACGTACTCGAGGTAACGCGCGGTCGGGCGGCCGGCACGAATGCCCGGCACGAAACCGCCGTACTTCTTCATGTTGTCGGAGATCTCTTCGGCGTTGAAGGTAATCGACACGTAGAAGAACGCGAAGAAGACGATGAGAGCGAAGTACACAACCGCGTACGGCCATGACACTCCCTGACCGAGCACAAAGTGCTCGTGAATCCACTGCACCCACCCCGCGGTCTGATCACCGAAGGACGCGATGAGCTGAGGCAAAGCAAGAAGAGACGACGCAAAGATGATCGGAATGACGCCCGCCTGATTGACCTTGATCGGGATGTAGGTGGAAGAACCACCCACGAGACGGCGGCCAACCTGGCGCTTCGCGTACTGCACCGGGATGCGACGCTGCGACTGCTCGACGTAGATCACGGCGACAACAATCACCATGCCCACGAGCATGACGATCGCGAAGGTCATCCACCCCTGGAGCTTGAGGATCTGGCCGAATGAAGCCGGGAAGCCCGCGGCAATCGACGTGAAAATGAGCAGCGACATACCGTTGCCGACGCCTTTTTCCGTGATGAGCTCACCGAGCCACATGATGACGAGGGTTCCCGTGGTCATCGTCAGGATCATGAGCACGAGCATCCACCAGGACTGGTTCGGTACGAGAGGAAGGTTGCACCCCGCGAAGAATGCGCCGCTGCGCACGAGCGTAATGACGGTGGTCGACTGCAGAACGGCGAGGCCGATCGTCATGTAACGCGTGTACTGCGTAAGAGTGGCCTGCCCAGCCTGGCCATCCTTATGAAGCTCTTCAAACTTGGGGATGACAACGCGCAGAAGCTGCACAATGATCGAGGCCGTAATGTACGGCATCACGCCAAGCGCGAAGACCGACATCTGCAAGAGCGCTCCACCCGAGAACAGGTTCACCATGCCGAGCACGCCGCCGCCACCGCTACTGAGCGCCTGATCGGCGCACGCAGTGATGTTCGTGAAATCAAAGCCGGGGGTCGGCACGAGCACACCGAAGCGATAAATGGCGAGCATTCCCAGAACAAACAAAAGCTTGTTCCTCAGCTCAGGGGTGCGGAAGGCGCGCACGAAGGCGTTGTCCACCAGGTTCCTCCTGTCGGGGTGGCCCGAGGGGTGGGCCAGTAATGCACACGGGGCGCATTAGAGCAAGGGATTAAAGGCCTAAAGAAACAGGCACCGCGACTCAAAATATCTCGAGTCGCGGCGCCTGGTCAAAGAAGCACTATGAAATTTGCTTCAACTCACGCCACGGTGATCGAACCGCCAGCGGCGGTGATCTTCTCCTCGGCCGAAGCCGAGAACTTCTGGGCGGTGATGTCGATCTTCACGGAGATGTCGCCAGAACCGAGCACCTTGACGGGCTGGTTCTTGCGCACAGCACCCTTCTGGGCGAGATCCTCAACCGTGATGGTGCCACCCTCGGGGAAAAGCGCCTCGATGGTGTCCAGGTTGACAACCTGGAACTCCACACGGAACGGGTTCTTGAAGCCACGCAACTTCGGAAGGCGGCGGTGCATCGGGGTCTGACCACCCTCGAAGCCGGCCTTCACCTGGTAGCGAGCCTTCGTGCCCTTGGTACCGCGACCCGAGGTCTTACCCTTCGAGCCTTCACCGCGGCCAACGCGGATCTTTGCGGTCTTCGCGCCGGGAGCCGGGCGAAGATCGTGAAGCTTAAGCGGGTTTTCGTTAACCATGGATCAGTCCACCTCTTCAACCGTCACGAGGTGACGGACGGCATTGATCATGCCGCGAATCTCGGGGCGGTCTTCTTTCACGACGACGTCGCCGATGCGCTTGAGGCCAAGGCCTCGCACCGTCGAACGCTGCGCGTCGTTACCGCCGATTACAGACTTGACCTGAGTAACCTTGAGCTGCATCAGGCACCTACCTTCTCTTCACGCGCCTCGCGAGCCGCTGCGCGGCCCTCGGCCTGCGCACGAAGCAGGTAGCCGGGGGCAACATCCTCGAGGGGAAGGCCACGGCGAGCCGCCACTGCTTCCGGCTCTTCGAGCTGCTTGAGGGCCTTGACGGTCGCGTGCACGATGTTGATCGTGTTCGAGGAACCGAGCGACTTTGACAGAACGTCGGCGACGCCCGCGCACTCAAGAACCGCACGCACCGGACCACCGGCGATTACACCGGTACCGGGAGCAGCCGGGCGGAGGAAGACAACGCCAGCGGCGTCCTCTCCCTGAACCGGGTGCACGATCGTGCCCTGGATGCGGGGAACGCGGAAGAAGTTCTTCTTTGCTTCCTCGACACCCTTCGAGATGGCGGCGGGAACTTCCTTCGCCTTGCCGTAGCCGATGCCGACGGTGCCGTCACCATCGCCCACCACGACAAGCGCGGTGAAGGCGAAGCGGCGGCCGCCCTTGACGACCTTCGACACGCGGTTGATGGTCACAACGCGCTCGAGGAAAGCCGACTTCTCTTCCTGACGACCGCCACGACCCTCGCCGCGGCGCCCGCCCTGGTTGCGGTCGTTGCCGCGACCGCGGTTGTTACGATCCTCGTTCTCGCCCCTCCGACCGGAGGCCGCGGGACCATTGTTACGCTGCTCAGCAGCCATGTGAATCCTCTTCTCGTCCTATTTCCGGGGGGTGGTCACAGAGTCAGTCCGGCCTCGCGCGCGCCGTCAGCAACGGCGGCCACGCGGCCGTGGTACTTGTTGCCGCCACGGTCGAAGACCACGGCGTCAATACCGGCTTCCTTCGCGCGCTGCGCCACAAGCGAGCCGACCTGCTTGGCCTTCTCGGTCTTCGTGGCCTCCGACGCGCGGAGGTCTGCTTCCATGGTCGACGCCGATGCGAGGGTGACACCCTTCGTATCGTCGATGACCTGAACGTACATGTGGCGCGCCGAACGGGTCACGGCGAGGCGGGGACGCTCAGCGGTACCCGCAACGCGGCGACGGAGGCGCAGGTGACGGCGGCCGCGTGCGCGGACGCGGCTCTTGCGGTCACCGCGAGTGTGCTTTTCAGCGAAACCCATAATCACTTACCAGCCTTTCCGGCCTTGCGCTTCACGGTCTCATCGGCGTAACGCACGCCCTTGCCCTTGTACGGCTCGGGCTTACGAATCTTGCGAATCTTCGCGGCGGTCTCGCCGACCAGCTGCTTGTCAATACCCGACACCGAGAACTTGGTGGGGCTCTCCACGTTGAACGTGATGCCCATCGGGGCCTTCACGAGCACGGGGTGCGAGAACCCCAGAGCGAACTCGAGGTCGGTTCCCTTCGCGACAACACGGTAGCCGGTGCCCACGATCTCGAGCTTCTTCTCGAAGCCCTCCGTGACCCCCTGAACCATGTTCGCGATGAGGGTACGTGCAAGGCCGTGGAGGGCCTTATTCTCACGCTCTTCGTTGGGGCGGCGTACGATGATCGAGCCATCTTCAGCGCGCTCAACGCTGAGGGGCGTCGGAACGTCGTACTGAAGCTCGCCCTTCGGGCCAGCGATCTGCACGTGCTGGCCGTCGATAGTCACACCAGTGACGGAAGCCGGTACGGAAACCGGACGAAGTCCAATGCGGGACATTACGGTTCTCCTTTCCGGTTACCAGACGTAGGCGAGGACTTCCCCACCCACACCCTTCTTCGTGGCCTGCTTATCGGTGAGGAGACCGGAGGACGTGGACAGGATGGCCACGCCGAGGCCGCCGAGCACCTTGGGCAGGTTGGTGGACTTTGCGTATACGCGAAGGCCGGGCTTCGAGACACGGCGAACGCCCGAGATCGCACGCTCGCGATCGTCGGTGTACTTGAGTTCGATGACGAGGTTCTTGCCAACCTCGGCCTCTTCCTCGTGCCAGTCCTTGATGTACCCCTCGGCCTTCAGAATGTCCGCGATGCGGGACTTGAGGTTCGAGTACGGCATGGTCACGGAATCGTGGAACGCGGTGTTGGCGTTCCGGATTCGCGTGAGCATGTCCGCGATCGGATCAGTCATTGTCATGTCGAATGCTTCTTTCTCACCGTGGTTTCCCTCGCAAGGAGCGGGGACCTGTGGCGATAGTCCTTACCAGCTGCTCTTGGTGACACCGGGCAGTTCACCGCGGTGAGCCATCTCGCGAAGGCACACGCGGCAAAGGCCGAACTTGCGGTACACCGAGTGCGGACGACCGCACTTCTGGCACCGGGTGTAGGCGCGCACAGCGAACTTGGGCTTACGCTGCTGCTTGTTCTTAAGCGCTGTCTTGGCCATATCAGTTCTCCTTGAACGGGAAGCCGAGCGCACGAAGCAGCGCACGTCCCTCGTCGTCGGTCTTGGCGGTGGTCACCACAGTGATGTCCATGCCGCGAACGCGGTCGATCTTGTCCGGATCGATCTCATGGAACATGACCTGTTCGGTGAGACCGAAGGTGTAGTTGCCGTTGCCGTCGAACTGCTTCGGCGAGAGGCCGCGGAAGTCGCGGATACGCGGAAGTGCGGTCGAGAGCAGGCGGTCGAGGAACTCCCACATGCGGGCGCCGCGAAGGGTCGTGTGGCAACCAATGGCCTGACCCTCACGAAGCTTGAACTGCGCGATCGACTTGCGAGCGCGCGTCACCTGCGGCTTCTGGCCGGTGATCGCGGTGAGGTCCGCAATGGCACCATCGATGACCTTCGAGTCACGTGCGGCATCGCCGACACCCATGTTCACCACGATCTTCGTAAGACCGGGAATGAGCATCGGGTTGGCGTAGTTGAACTCGCTCTGGAGCGAATCCTTGATTTCGTCGCGGTACTTGGTCTTAAGGCGCGGGGTGGTCGTCTCGGTCATCAGATGTCCTTCCCGGTGCGCTTCGAGTAACGCACACGAATGGTCTTCGTGCGGCCGTCCTCGAGCTCGACCTTCTCTTCACGGAAGCCCACGCGGGTCGGCTTGCCGTCGTCAGCCACGAGGGCAACGTTCGAGATGTGGATCGGGGCTTCGACCTGCTCAATGCCACCAGCCTGGCCGTTGTAGCCGGGCTTGTTGTGGCGGGTGATGCGGTTGACGCCCTCGACGAGCACGCGCTGGGTGTCGGGGAACACCTGGAGCACGCGGCCCTGCTTACCCTTATCGCCAGCGGTGAGTTCACCCTTGCCCTTTTCTGCACGGGTCTCGTTGCGCTTGGCGATCTTGTCTGCGTCGCTCGTGCGACCGGTGATGACCTGAACGAGGTCACCCTTCTTAATCTTCATGCTCATGTCACAGCACCTCCGGTGCCAGCGAGATGATCTTCATGAACCGGCGGTCGCGCAGCTCGCGGCCCACGGGGCCGAAGATGCGCGTGCCGCGCGGCTCGCCGTCGTTCTTGAGAATGACGGCGGCGTTCTCATCAAAACGGATGTATGAACCATCGGCACGGCGGCGTTCCTTCGTGGTGCGAACCACGACGGCCTTCACAACATCGCCCTTTTTGACGTTTCCGCCAGGGATTGCGTCCTTGACGGTCGCAACGATGGTGTCACCAATGCCGGCGTAACGGCGACCGGAGCCACCGAGAACACGGATGCAGAGGATTTCCTTTGCACCGGTGTTGTCGGCGACCTTGAGTCGCGACTCCTGCTGAATCACTAACGTTCTCCTTGCGTCTCGCCGGTTCTCTTAGCTTTTGCCTTGAGCCTTGCGGAACGGATATCGGACTTGTTTTCCACCACGCTCACGAGTGGGCGCGGCGGCTTCCAGTTCCCGGGCATCAAAAAACCCCGAGCCGGACTCAGGCACTGCCGAAAGGCGATGCAAGGTCTCCGGCTGGGATGGGTCCCACTAGGGGCCCGAGGACCGGGTCCTGTGCTCAGTGGCGCAACCCGCCAACCTTTGCGGATTTTGGGTGCGTTCACACAGCAACCCGTCTAGTCTACGGCACGCGCGCACCGAACGTAAGGGGACGAGGGGCCCTGCGTATGTGTGCTTGGTCTCGCTGCGTTTGGCACCGCCGGTTCAGCGAGTGCGGGCGTGCCGTTTGTCAGGGTCCGACGGTGGACGGCAGCGTCGGACCTTCTTTTCATACGTGCCCTTAGCCCGGCCACGCATGCACGAGCACCCGCGCTCTTTCCCGACCCGCTCTTTTTCCAGGTGTTTTACCGCGCGGGCCCTGCGAACGGGAGGGTAAGGCTCACGGATGTCCCTTCGCCATGCCACGACGTGAGCGTCGCAGTGCCTCCATGTCGTTCGACGATCGCTTTAACCATGGGCAACCCGAGGCCCGAGCCCTCGATTCCGCGCACCTCGCTCGCGCGTCCGAGCTCTTCCCATACGAGCGGAAGGTCATCCGGGGAAATCCCGAGTCCGGTGTCGGCGACCTCGAGCACAATGCCGCTTTCGAGCTGGCGCCCCCGCACTTCGATCGCATCGCCCGGCCGCGAATACTTCACGGCGTTGCTCAAGACGTTAACGAGGCACAGGAAGAGGAGGTCTTCGTCACCGTTGATCGGCGGCAGAGGGCGCGGAGCCGTGGGAAGCGAGACGCGGATCGAGCGTTCGCTCGCACCGGGCACCTCGCGCGCGGTCTCGATGGCGTCGTGGACGAGGCGCGAAGGGTCGATCTGCGTAATCTCGAGCTGAGTGTGCTCGACCTCCCCAATTTTGCGCAGGTCGCTCAGAAGGGAGGTGAGGCGGCGTGATTGCGCGTCGATGCTCGAGCGTTGGCGCTCGGACGGTTCGTCGGCAAGCGCCGCTCGAATGCCCTGGATCGGGTTCTTTATTTCGTGGTCGAGTCGGGCGATGAGTCGACGCCGGCTTGCCGTCTGCTCGGCCACCGTTTCGCGCCGCGCCTTGTTCACGGCGTGGCGCGTATACCACCACGCGCCGAGGGCGGGGAGCACGGCGAGGGTGAGAACCGCGCCGATTGTGAGCGGGAGCCAGGCGAGCGACATCGAGAAGTAGATGTGCCTCGATTCGCCGAGGACGCTCCATACGAGGGAGGCCACCACACCGATCGCGAGGGGAAGCGCGGCGAAAGCCGAGGCGTAGGCAAGTGGGTGTTTCTTCATGAACGTTCGACCTTCTGGGCGAAGCGATAACCGAGGCTCGGGACTGTCTCGATGTACGTCGGGGAACCGTCGGCGGAACCAATCACGCGGCGAATCTCGGCGATGCGGTGATCAACGGCTCGCGTGGTCACGATCGCATCGAAACCCCACACGGTCTGCAGGAGCCTCTCGCGCGTGAACACTTCGCCGGGGTGCGACATAAGATACTCGAGCAACGCGAAGGCCCGCGGCGTGAGCTGGTCTTCTTTGCCACGAACAAACACCCGTCGGGCCGTGCGGTCGATGCGCAGCTCACCCGAGGTCAGAGTCGACGAGGTGCTAAGAGGCGCCGAGCCCCGCGAACTACGGCGGAGGACAGCGCGGATGCGCGCGAGGAGCTCGTGCGGATCGAAAGGCTTATTGAGGTAATCGTCGGCCCCTTCGTCGAGCGCGGAAGCCCGCTCAAAGCTCTCCCCCACCTGGGTGAGAAGAATGACGGGAAGCCACTCGTGCCGTTCGCGGATGCGGCGAAGGGTTTCGCGGCCGTCCATGACCGGCATCATGACGTCGAGGATGACGAGATCGGGTTCCTCCTCATCGAGCCTCTCGAGCGCCTCGGCACCGTTCGCTGCCATGCGCACGTCAAGCCCGCTGCGTGAGAGCACTCCCCCGAGATGCTCGCGGATCGTCTCATCGTCATCGACGAGCAGGATGTGCTGGCGGGCCGGATCGGCCGGCTCCGACGAACCGGCCGATCCGGCCGCGTGAGGGGGAAAGTGGCTACCCGTCATAGCGGATCTCCACGCGCCGGTTCTTGGCGCGTCCATCGGGGTTGTCCTCCCCGCCTTTCTCATTGGGCTCAACGGGTTTCGTGTCCCCGTGGCCCGCGACCTCGAGCTTGAGGTCGCCGCGCACCGCAGAAATCGCATCGGCGACTGCTTGCGCACGCTCCTTGGAGAGCACGTCGTTGCCTCGATGGTACGGAATGTTGTCGGTGTGCCCGTCGACTTTCACGGTCGCACCCTGCGGAACGTCTTTGACAAGCTCACCGATGCGTGTCTTCGCCGGGTCAGAGAGTTTGTTCGAGCCGTAATCGAAGAGGATGTCCGAGTTCAAGGTGACAACCTTGGTGTTGCCCTCTTGCGTATCGGTATTGAGATCTTCGATGTTTTGCTCGAGCTGGTAGATATTTTGCTCGAGGGGAAAAATATTGGGCTCGTAAGTTCCGATTTGCGACGGCGGCTCGGGGGCGGGCGTTTCGTCCCCGTTGTCCGCGAAGGCCACCGGCCCTGCCGCGAACACGAAAGCCGCAGCCGTGAAGCTTACGAGGTGAAGCTTTCTCACTTGATTTCGACCCCCTTCGCGACCTCACCCGTAGGCAACAGCATCACGTCCATAGTCTTGACGTCCGCCGGCGGCGCCGCGAACGTCGCAAAGGCATACGCGGTCTGACCGGGCATGATGTCCACATCGTGGAGTTGAGTCATCGCAGTCTCTGAACCATTTTCCGTCGCTAGTGGGTTGTGCTTGCGGAGGTTCTTCGTGTCGGTGAGGAATGGCCTCCACCTATGGGAGCCAAGGAGACGGAAGAACGACTGCTCCTCCTTCACAGTCGAATTGAGCTTGAACGAGTAGAGGGCGGTGACGGTCTCCCCCTCTCGCTTCAGCCCGTGAAGCGAAGCCGTGACAGTCNGCGGCGTTACGCTCGTTGCGGCGGCCACGGGGGCGCTCAGCGCGCGGACCACGACCCTGGCGCGGAGCCTGGGCGGCCTGCTGTGCAGCGAGTTCCTTGGACGTGATGTCGCCCTTGTAGATCCACACCTTGACGCCGATACGGCCGAAAGCGGTGCGGGCCTCGTAGAAGCCGTAGTCGATGTTCGCGCGAAGCGTGTGCAGGGGCACACGGCCTTCACGGTAGAACTCGCTGCGGCTCATTTCGGCGCCACCGAGGCGGCCCGAAACGGCGACACGGATACCCTTCGCGCCGGCACGCTGCGCGGACTGAATGCCCTTACGCATAGCGCGGCGGAAGGACACGCGGCTCGCCAGCTGCTCGGCAATGCCCTGAGCAACGAGCTGCGCATCTGCCTCGGGGTTCTTGACCTCGAGGATGTTGAGCTGAATCTGCTTGCCGGTCAGCTTCTCGAGCTGACCACGGAGACGCTCGGCCTCCGCGCCACGGCGACCGATCACGATGCCGGGGCGAGCGGTGTGCAGATCAACGCGAACGCGATCTCGGGTGCGCTCGATTTCGACCTTCGAGACGCCAGCGCGCTCAAGCCCCTCGGAGAGGAGGTTGCGGATGGCGACGTCTTCCTTCACGTAGTCGCGGTAACGCTGACCTTCCTTCGTGGAGTCGGCGAACCAGCGGCTCGTGTGGTCGGTCGTAATACCGAGGCGGAACCCGTTGGGATTGACCTTCTGGCCCACTAGCGGGTCTCCTTCTTCTTCGACGGGGCAACAACCACGGTGATGTGGCTGGTGCGCTTCTTGATCTGGAATGCGCGACCCTGAGCACGCGGCTGGAACCGTTTCATGGTCGGGCCTTCGTCGACGAATGCAGCGGACACGACGAGATCCTGCTCATCGAAACGCTCCCCTGCCTGATCTGCCTTCACGCGGGCGTTGGCGATCGCGGACTTTACGAGCTTCGAGACGGGCTCACTGGCAGCCTGCGGTGCGAACCGCAGCGTCTCCAGCGCTTCACCCGTGCTCTTACCACGAATAAGGTCAACGACGCGCCGGGCCTTCATGGGCGAAATACGGATATACCGCACCTGCGCCTTGGCTTCCATTGCTGTCCTGCTTTCTTTAGTGAATAGCGAGGGTCATCGTCACTTCGCCACGTGGGCGATCAGCGGCGACGTCCCTTCTTGTCGTCCTTGTCATGGCTGCGGAAAGTGCGCGTGGGAGCGAACTCGCCGAGCTTGTGGCCAACCATCGACTCGGTGACGAACACCGAGACGTGCTTGCGGCCATCGTGCACTGCGAAAGTGTGGCCGAGGAAGTCCGGCGTGATGACCGAACGACGCGACCAGGTCTTGATGACATTCTTGGTACCGGCTTCGTTCTGAGCGTCGACCTTCTTCTGAAGGTGATCGTCAACGAAGGGGCCCTTAGCAATACTGCGTGGCATAACTGTTTATCCCTCGTCCTATCAGCGCTTTTTGCCGGTACGGCGGCGGCGCACGATGAGCTTGTCGCTTTCCTTGTTCGGCTTGCGAGTACGGCCTTCCGGCTGGCCCCAAGGCGAAACGGGATGACGACCGCCCGACGTACGGCCCTCACCACCACCATGCGGGTGGTCCACAGGGTTCATCACAACACCACGGACGTGCGGGCGCTTACCCTTCCAGCGCATGCGGCCGGCCTTGCCCCAGTTGATGTTGGTTTGCTCGGCGTTGCCCACCTCGCCGATGGTCGCGCGGCAGCGCGCATCGACGTTGCGGATTTCGCCCGACGGCATACGAAGCTGGGCAAACTTGCCTTCCTTCGCGACGAGCTGCACGGAGGCACCCGCGGAGCGGGCAATCTTCGCGCCGCCACCGGGGCGGAGCTCGATCGCGTGCACAACGGTACCAACCGGGATGTTGCGCAACGGAAGGTTATTGCCGGGCTTGATGTCGGCGCTCGGGCCGCTTTCGAGCACGTCACCCTGGCGAAGCTTCGCCGGGGCGAGGATGTAGCGCTTCTCGCCGTCCAGGTAGTGGAGCAGAGCGATGCGTGCGGTACGGTTCGGGTCGTACTCGATGTGGGCGACCTTAGCGTTGATACCGTCCTTGTCGTGACGACGGAAGTCGATCACGCGGTAGGCACGCTTGTGGCCACCACCGCGGTGACGCGAGGTCACGCGGCCCTTGTTGTTACGGCCACCCGTCTTGGACAGGGGGCGGACCAGCGACTTCTCCGGCTCACTACGAGTGATCTCGACGAAGTCGGCGACGCTCGAGCCGCGGCGGCTCGGCGAGGACGGCTTGTTCTTACGAATTCCCATCGTGGGTTTCCTCAGACTCTCTCGTTTGTCTTCGGGTCACGACCGCTCAGGCGGTCGCGCCTCCGAAGATGTCGATGGATCCGTCCTTGAGGGTGACAATGGCGCGCTTCGTATCGTTGCGCTTGCCAATGCCGAAACGCGTGCGACGCGTCTTGCCCTGACGGTTGATGGTGTTCACCGAAGCCACCTTGACGTCGAAGATTTCCTCGACGGCGAGCTTGATTTCGGTCTTGTTGGCGCGGCGATCGACGAGGAAGACGTACTTGCCTTCGTCCATCTGGCCATAGGACTTCTCGGTGAGGACCGGCGCGAAAAGGATGTCACGCGGGTTCTTGTTAATCGAGGTCACTTGGCTTCCTCCTCATCGGCCGGGCGAACAGCGTTCACGAAGCCAGCAGCTTCCGCTGCTTCGGTCGTCGCGAACCAGACCTCGGCCTTGGTGCGGCCGTACCACGGCGAATCCTCGGTGTGGTACTTCATGGAGTTGCTGTTNGCTCGCGCCCGGCGCGGGATTCGCGCCGCCGGCACCGCTCCCCTGATCGCCGCCATTGCTGCTATCTGCCGGGGCAGCCGCGCTCGCCTGTTCCGTGGGCTTCTCATCGCTGCTACCGAGCACACCGAACGAGCAACCGCTCGCACCGGCCACAACAAGGGAGACAGCCGCAAGGCTTGCCGCAAGGCGGCGCTTCGTCATAGTCGTCTTCGTCATGGGGATTCACTCCTCAAAGTTCCGGGAGCCGCTTCTCGCCTCCTCGTTACTTCCACGCTAGTGGGCGGATATCGCGGCGGCGTTGCGACGCGGTACCTACTCTGCCACGCTATGTCGCAGTTTTGCGACAGTCGTGGCACCTCAAGCAGATGTGGCCGCCCGTAAGGCGCATGCTCATACATGTCCAGGCACAGCGAAAGGGGCCGCCCGCTGATAAGCGGACGGCCCCTTCTCGGAGATCTTTCGGGCTGAGCCCGACAGATTTACTTAGCCTTCTCGATGATTTCGACGAGGCGCCAGCGCTTCGAGGCGCTCAGCGGCCTGGTCTCCATGATGCGAACAAGATCGCCGATACCGGCGGTGTTCTCTTCATCGTGGGCCTTGAACTTCTTGTGCTTCTTCATCACCTTGCCGTACAGCGAGTGCTTCACGCGCTCCTCGACCTCAACGACGATGGTCTTGTCCATCTTGTCGGAGACGACGTAGCCGCGCTGAGTCTTGCGGTACGGACGCTCTTCAGCGACCTGATTTTCGTTCATTACCTAACCTCGCTCGTTCACTCGGCCGAACCGGGGGCCTGGCGGATCCCCAGCTCGCGCTCGCGCAGGATCGTGTAGATCCGTGCGATGTCCTTCTTAACCGAACGCAAGCGAGCGCTCGACTCGAGCTGGCCGGTCGCGCCCTGGAAACGGAGCTTGAACAGCTCGTCCTTGGCCTTCGCGAGTTCTTCGGCGAGCTTCGCGTCATCGAGCTTGTTGAGCTCGTCAGCGGTAAGCTTCGTGGTTGCCATCAGATGTCACCACCCTCTCGGCTGAGGATTCGGCACTTCATGGGGAGCTTGTGCATGGCGAGGCGAAGAGCCTCGCGTGCAGTGGGCTCATCGACACCGGCAACCTCAAACATGACGCGGCCGGGCTTGACGTTCGCTACCCAGAACTCCACCGAGCCCTTACCGGAGCCCATGCGGACCTCGGCAGGCTTCTTCGTGAGGGGGCGATCGGGGTAGATGTTGATGTAGACCTTGCCGCCACGCTTCATGTAGCGAGTCATGGCGATACGTGCGGCCTCAATCTGGCGGTTGGTGACGTAGGCGGGCTCGAGAGCCTGGATGCCGTAGTCGCCGAACGCGAGATCGAAGCCGCCCTTGGCCATACCGGTACGGGTGGGGCGATGCTGCTTGCGNTCCAGGTAGTGGAGCAGAGCGATGCGTGCGGTACGGTTCGGGTCGTACTCGATGTGGGCGACCTTAGCGTTGATACCGTCCTTGTCGTGACGACGGAAGTCGATCACGCGGTAGGCACGCTTGTGGCCACCACCGCGGTGACGCGAGGTCACGCGGCCCTTGTTGTTACGGCCACCCGTCTTGGACAGGGGGCGGACCAGCGACTTCTCCGGCTCACTACGAGTGATCTCGACGAAGTCGGCGACGCTCGAGCCGCGGCGGCTCGGCGAGGACGGCTTGTTCTTACGAATTCCCATCGTGGGTTTCCTCAGACTCTCTCGTTTGTCTTCGGGTCACGACCGCTCAGGCGGTCGCGCCTCCGAAGATGTCGATGGATCCGTCCTTGAGGGTGACAATGGCGCGCTTCGTATCGTTGCGCTTGCCAATGCCGAAACGCGTGCGACGCGTCTTGCCCTGACGGTTGATGGTGTTCACCGAAGCCACCTTGACGTCGAAGATTTCCTCGACGGCGAGCTTGATTTCGGTCTTGTTGGCGCGGCGATCGACGAGGAAGACGTACTTGCCTTCGTCCATCTGGCCATAGGACTTCTCGGTGAGGACCGGCGCGAAAAGGATGTCACGCGGGTTCTTGTTAATCGAGGTCACTTGGCTTCCTCCTCATCGGCCGGGCGAACAGCGTTCACGAAGCCAGCAGCTTCCGCTGCTTCGGTCGTCGCGAACCAGACCTCGGCCTTGGTGCGGCCGTACCACGGCGAATCCTCGGTGTGGTACTTCATGGAGTTGCTGTTGCCCTTGATGGTGAAACCTTCGGGGGCCTTGCCACCGTCGAGCGGAAGGGCGCTGCCTTCGCCGTAGGGTGCCTCAACGGCCGCGGGCGCGGTCTTCGACTCAGCCTTGGGCGCTGCGGGAGCGGCCACGGCTGCGGGCTGCGCGGGAGCCTTCACAGCGGCGAGCGTTGCGCCTGCCACGAAATCCTCGAGCGCACCTTCGGTGAAGACGACATGGTCGGATGCCATCACGTCGTAGGTGTTGAGCTGATCAGCGAACAGCACGTGAGCGTTAGCGAGGTTGCGCGAGCTGAGCGCGCCGACCTCGTCGTTGCGACGAACGACCAGGAGGAAGTTCGAGCTGTCCGAGACGGTAGCGATGGTCTTCGCCACGAGCTTCGTCGAAGGCTTGTCGCCCTCGAGAAGCGCGGTGAAAACGTGGACGCGGCCGAAGCGGGCGCGATCCGAGAGGGCGCCGCGGAGGGCAGCAGCCTTCATCTTCTTCGGCACACGCTGCGTGTAGTCGCGCGGGACCGGGCCGTGCACAACGCCACCGCCGGTCCACTGGGGTGCGCGGATCGAGCCCTGGCGAGCGCGACCGGTACCCTTCTGCTTCCACGGCTTACGGCCACCACCGCGGACCTCGCCGCGGGTCTTGGCCTTGTGCGTGCCCTGGCGAGCTGCGTTGAGCTGAGCCGTCACGACCTGGTGGATAAGCGCCACGTTGGTCTGGACATCGAAGATGTGAGCGGGAAGCTCGGCGGTGCCAGTCTTCTTGCCTGCGGGGTCGAGAACGTCGACCGTCAGGTTGTTAGCCATGAAAATCAGGCTCCCTTCTTCGGACCCTTGACGGCCGAGCGAACCAGCACGATGCCACCCTTGGGGCCGGGAACGGCACCCTTGATGAGCACGAGGTTCTTCTCGGCGTCCACCGCCTGAACGGTGAGGTTCTGGACGCTGTTGCGGTTGCCGCCCATGCGGCCCGCCATGCGCATGCCCTTGAACACGCGTGCGGGGGTCGAGGCGCCACCGATCGAGCCAGGCTTGCGGTGGTTGCGGTGCTGACCGTGCGAAGCACTCACACCGGCAAAGCCGTGGCGCTTCATGACGCCCGCGTTACCCTTGCCCTTGGTCGTGCCGACCACGTCGACCTTCTGGCCGGCCTCGAAGACCGACGCGTCGATCTCCTGGCCGAGTTCGTACTCCGCGGCATCAACCGTGCGGAGCTCAACGAGGTGACGGCGCGGCGTCACGCCGGCCTTCTCGAAGTGACCCTTGAGGGGCTTCGTCACCTTACGGGGATCGATCGCGCCGTACGCGATCTGGACAGCGTCGTAGCCATCAACGTCCTGTGAGCGGACCTGCGTGACAACACACGGGCCGGCCTGAACCACGGTCACGGGGACGATCTTGCCGTCCTCGTCCCACACCTGGGTCATGCCAAGCTTGGTGCCGAGCACGCCGTTGATGACGCGATCGCGCTGCCCTGTCAGTTCGTTACTCATGTGTTCCGATACCTCAGAGCTTGATCTCGATGTTGACGTCCGCAGGCAGGTCGAGGCGCATCAGCGAATCCACAGCCTTGGGCGTGGGATCGACGATGTCGATGAGGCGCTTGTGGGTGCGCATCTCGAACTGCTCACGGGAATCCTTGTACTTGTGCGGCGACTTGATCACAACGAAAACGTTCTTCTCAGTCGGCAGCGGCACCGGGCCCACGACCGTTGCACCAGCGCGGGTGACAGTGTCGACGATTTTGCGCGCCGAGCTGTCAATCACCTCGTGGTCATACGACTTGAGCCGGATGCGGATCTTCTGTCCCGCCATAGCCTAGGTCTATCTCTTTCTCTAAAACCGCTCTTACATGGAGTGGGCCAGACCGACACCCGCGGTCGGGTGTGTCGCTCTTGCGAGGCGCAAAAAGGCCGCGCGAAACCCATGTACTTGCGACCGGTCCCTCAAACGATGCGCCCTCAGCGGAGTTTCCACACTGTTCGCATCCTTGGGCTGAGCGTCATCCGGTGGTCATTCCCAGAGATGGGGAACGGAACCGGGCATGGCCGCTCGCGCAAGCAACTCATCTAGTTTGCCACGTATCGCAAGTGTGCACCAGGGGCCGAAGCGTGGAACGCCTCACAAGCAGGCGAGCGTCGGCCCGTTCCCTCGCACGCACCTTGAGCTGTCGGGGGCGCACGCGGGGGTGCTCCCTGGAATCTCTCCCCGTCGAGCCACCAGAGGGCCCGCTGTCTCTAGCACTCGCGCAGGTGAGCACCCTAGAGTGGAGCCATGACTCAACAGCCACGCAGCCCGCTCCAATCGCGAGCCTTCTCCCTCGAATTCCCGCAGTCACTCGGAACCTACCACGAATACTCCGAGGTTCAGAGGCTCGTCGATACCCTCGCCGACGCCGGATTTCCCGTCCAGAACACCCTCATCGTGGGCACAGATCTACGCCTCATCGAACGCGTCACCGGGCGTAAAACATGGACCCGCGTGATTCTCGGCGGAGCCCTGAGTGGCATGTGGATGGGCCTGTTCGTGGGTCTTCTCTTCAGCATGCTTTCCGAACAATGGCTTTCAACCATCCTCAGTTCGGTTGTTCTCGGCGCAATTTTCTTCACCGTGTGGGCCGTGATCGGCCACGCTACGAGTGGCGGCCAGCGGGACTTCACCTCCATGACCGCGACGGTCCCCATGCAATACGAGCTCCTCGTCGAGCACCGCAACATTATGGACGCCCGTCGCATCCTTTCCGAGGCGGGCGTTCGTCTTGGCGAGGGAGCATTTGGTGGCGCCAGTGCGGTTCGCGCCGACCCGGCGGGCCCGGCACACCGACCTGACGAGGCAGGTGACGACACACCGGCGTACGGGCAGTCGGATCCGACGCTTTCCGGCCACAATGCCCCCGACAGCATCACGGTTGACACCTCGAAAGACATCGAACAGCCCACGAAACGCCCTACGTACGGGCTACCGTCGGATCCCGCCAATCCAAGCGAGCGCAACTGAGCTGCCCCCTTCCCCCCCCCTTGCACCTCCCGCGCCTTGGTAGAGGTAAAGGCGTTCGGCGGTGGTGCCGCCACCCCGGCGCGCTCCGTACTTTCACCTGACTCTTGTGGGGGAATACGGTCGATTTTCGCCTTCAACGTCAGCTGTAGCTTCCTCGTCAGCGCGGTTGAGGGAAAAGACCCGCATCTGGATCAACGACGCCAGATGCCAATCAGCTGCCCGCGCATAGAAAAACGCCCCGGATGATTCCGGGGCGCTTTTCTTTAACTCTGCAGGCTATGCAGCGTCAGATCACTTGATGATCTTGGTGACGCGGCCCGAGCCAACGGTGCGGCCACCCTCACGGATAGCGAAGCCGAGGCCCTCTTCCATAGCGATCGGCTGGATGAGCTCAACGGTCATCTCGGTCGAGTCGCCAGGCATGACCATCTCGGTGCCCTCGGGGAGGGTGATAACGCCGGTCACGTCGGTGGTACGGAAGTAGAACTGCGGGCGGTAGTTCGAGTAGAACGGGTTGTGGCGGCCACCCTCGTCCTTCGAAAGGATGTAGACCTGGCCCTCGAAGTCGGTGTGCGGGGTGATCGAACCCGGCTTCACGACAACCTGGCCACGCTCCACGTCTTCGCGCTTGGTGCCACGGAGGAGGAGGCCACAGTTCTCGCCTGCCCAAGCCTCGTCCATCTGCTTGTGGAACATCTCGATACCGGTAACGGTGGTCTTCTGAGCCTCGCGGATACCCACGATCTCGACCTCCGAGTTGATGGCAAGCTTGCCACGCTCGACCTTACCGGTCACAACGGTGCCACGGCCGGTGATGGTGAAGACGTCCTCGATAGGCATGAGGAACGGCTTGTCCATGTCGCGAACCGGATCCGGGATCGACTCGTCGACAGCGGCCATGAGGTCCTGAACCGACTTGACCCACTGCTCGTCGCCCTCGAGGGCCTTGAACGCCGACACGCGAACGACGGGAGCGTCCTCATCGAACTCCTGCGAAGCGAGAAGCTCACGGACCTCCATCTCGACGAGCTCGAGGATTTCCTCATCGTCGACCATGTCGCACTTGTTGAGCGCAACGAGGAGGTAGGGAACGCCAACCTGGCGAGCAAGAAGAACGTGCTCGCGGGTCTGCGCCATGGGGCCGTCGGTGGCGGCAACCACGAGGATTGCGCCGTCCATCTGAGCAGCGCCGGTAATCATGTTCTTGATGTAGTCGGCGTGGCCGGGAGCGTCAACGTGAGCGTAGTGGCGCTTCTCGGTCTGGTACTCGATGTGGGAGATGTTGATCGTGATGCCGCGCTGCTTTTCCTCAGGGGCGTTATCGATCGTGTCGAAGTTACGCTGCTCGTTGAGGTCCGGGTACTGATCGTACAGAACCTTCGAGATAGCAGCGGTCAGCGTGGTCTTGCCGTGGTCAACGTGACCGATGGTGCCGATGTTGACGTGCGGCTTGCTACGCTCGAACTTGGCCTTAGCCATAGTGTGTCCTCCTAGGACTTTTGGTTGGGTGTACTTCTTTAGAACGGGTGGGGCGCCCCTTGCGGGGCGACCCAAGCGGTCCGAAAACTAGCGAACAGATCTACTCTACCCGCTAATTCCCGTAAGGCTCACTCGCCCCGCGTCTTCGCGATGATCTCTTCCGAAATGTTCTTCGGGACCTCCGCGTAGCTGTCGAACTGCATCGTGTACATTGCGCGGCCCTGCGTAAACGAACGCAGGTCACCAATGTAGCCGAACATTTCGGACAGCGGGACGAGAGCACGGATGATCTTCACACCGCTCGCGTCCTCCATCGACGAAACCTGACCGCGTCGCTTGTTCAGGTCGCCGATGACATCTCCCATGTACTCCTCGGGAGTACGGACCTCAACGCTCATGATCGGCTCGAGGAGGATCGGGTGAGCCTTCTTGAGGGCCTCACGCGTTGCCATCGAACCAGCGATCTTGAACGCCATTTCCGAGGAGTCCACGTCGTGGTAAGCACCGTCGAGAAGCGATGCCTTGACATTCACCACCGGGTAGCCGGCGAGCACGCCGGACTGGAGCGCATCCTGAATACCCGCGTCAACGCTCGGGATGTATTCACGCGGGATGCGGCCACCGGTGACGAGGTTTTCGAACTCGTAGAACACGCCATCTTCGGCATCCGTGAGCGGAGCGAAGGTAATCTGAACCTTACCGAACTGGCCGGAGCCACCGGTCTGCTTCTTGTGCGTGTAATCGAACTTCTCGACGGTCTTCTTGATCGACTCGCGGTAGGCCACCTGGGGCGAGCCCACATTTGCTTCGACCTTGAACTCGCGGCGCATGCGGTCCACGAGCACGTCGAGCTGAAGCTCACCCATGCCCTTGATGACCGTCTGGCCGGTTTCCTCGTCGAGCTGGACCTGGAAGGTCGGATCTTCCTTCGCGAGGCGCTGAATAGCGATACCGAGCTTCTCCTGGTCGCCCTTGGTCTTCGGCTCGATAGCCATCGAGATCACGGGCTCCGGGAAGGACATCGACTCGAGAGCGATCGGGTGCTGCGCGTCGCACAGCGTGTCGCCCGTGGTCGTGTCCTTGAGGCCGATGAACGCGTAGATGTGGCCGGCGAAGGCCTCCTCGACCGGGTTCTCCTGGTTCGAGTGCATCTGGAAGAGCTTACCGACGCGCTCCTTCTTGCCCGTGTTGGCGTTGAGCACCTGGGCGCCCGTGGCGACGTGACCGGAGTACACGCGGACGTAGGTGAGCGAGCCGAAGAACGGGTGCGAAGCAACCTTGAACGCGAGCGCCGAGAACGGCTCGTCGACGGAAGGCTTACGCGTGAGTTCCTTCTCCTCGTCCTTCACGTCGTGACCGATCATCGGCGGCACGTCGAGAGGCGACGGGAGGAAGTCGATCACGGCGTTGAGCATGGGCTGCACGCCCTTGTTCTTGAACGCCGAGCCACAGAACACCGGGTAGGCCTGCGAGTTGATGGTGAGCTCGCGGATGCCCTTCTTGAGGTCCTCGATCGAGAGGTCACCCTCTTCGAGGTACTTCTCCATGAGCTCTTCGGTCGCCTCGGCGACGTCCTCAACGAGTTTCTCGCGGTATTCCTCAGCCTTCGCCTGAAGGTCTTCCGGAATCGGAACTTCCTTCTGGTACTGGCCGAGGGCGGCATCGCCCTTCTTCTTGTTGAATTCGGGGGCGTCCTCTTCGAACTGCTCCGGCCATTCGTAGGCCTTCATCTCGAGGAGGTCGATCACGCCACGGAATTCGGACTCAGCGCCGATCGGCACCTGCATCACGAGCGGCTTTGCCTTGAGGCGGTCAACGATGGTGTCGACGGTGAAGAAGAAGTCTGCACCCATCTTGTCCATCTTGTTGACGAAGCAAATGCGCGGCACGTTGTACTTGTCGGCCTGGCGCCACACGGTCTCCGACTGCGGCTCGACACCTTCCTTGCCGTCGAACACGGCAACAGCACCGTCGAGAACGCGCAGCGAGCGCTCCACCTCAACGGTGAAGTCGACGTGGCCGGGCGTGTCGATGATGTTGATCTGATTGTCGTGCCAGTAGCAGGTCGTTGCCGCGGACGTAATGGTGATGCCGCGTTCCTTTTCCTGCTCCATCCAGTCCATAGTGCCGGCACCGTCGTGGGTTTCGCCAAGCTTGTAGTTGACGCCGGTGTAGTACAGGATGCGCTCGGTGGTGGTGGTCTTACCAGCATCGATGTGTGCCATGATGCCGATGTTTCGGACCTTATTGAGGTCCTTAAGCACTGCAAGTGCCACGGGCTATGCCTTTCTGCGCTTCGGTTCGAGGACCGCCGGAGATTACCAGCGGTAGTGAGCGAAGGCCTTGTTGGACTCCGCCATCTTGTGGGTGTCTTCGCGACGCTTCACAGCGGCACCGAGGCCGTTCGAAGCATCGAGGATCTCGTTCATCAGGCGCTCGGTCATCGTGTGCTCACGGCGAGCACGCGAGTAGCCAACGAGCCAGCGCAGCGCGAGGGTCGTCGAGCGACCGGCACGCACCTCGACGGGCACCTGGTAGGTGGCACCGCCGACGCGGCGGGAGCGAACCTCGAGCGACGGACGGATGTTGTCCAGAGCCTTCTTGAGGGTCGCAACCGGGTCCTGGCCGTTCTTCTCGCGGCAACCCTCGAGAGCGCCGTAGACGATACGTTCGGCGACGGTCTTCTTGCCGTCGAGGAGGACCTTGTTGATGAGCTGAGTGACGATGGGCGAACCGTAAACCGGATCGACCACGAGCTGACGCTTGGGAGCTGCACCTTTACGTGGCATTACTTCTTCTCCTTCTTCGCGCCGTACCGCGAGCGCGCCTGCTGGCGACCCTTAACGGCCTGGGTATCGAGCGAACCACGGACGATCTTGTAGCGCACGCCCGGGAGGTCCTTCACACGGCCGCCGCGAACGAGGACGATCGAGTGCTCCTGGAGGTTATGGCCTTCACCGGGGATGTAGGCCGTGACCTCGATACCGGAGGAGAGGCGAACACGCGCGATCTTGCGGAGCGCCGAGTTCGGCTTCTTCGGAGTGGTGGTGTACACACGGGTGCACACGCCGCGTCGCTGGGGCGAGCCCTTGAGCGCGGGTGTGCTCGAGGCGACAGGCTTGTCCTGGCGACCCTTGCGCACCAACTGCTGAATAGTAGGCACTTGTTCTCTTTCTGTCGCTGGCCGTGCTCTTCACGCGGCCAGATCACCTTCTTTGCCCACAGGCGCCGAAGCACCGGGTCCACGGGTGTGGAGTGGGCCGCGACCCGAGGCGACCCCCGCGTTCGGGTGTGTCGATCTCGACCCGCACGGACCTCGAATGAGGGCCGGTGACTGAAGTACCGTACCCCCGCTCATTGCACTCGCACGAGGCGAGGCCGCGAGAGGGCATAGGGCACCCAGGCACAGTTCATCAGTCTACGTTGCACGATTTATTTCGGTCAAAGGACTGGGCGTAGTTCGTTGTACATCACATGCCCGGAGACGTGGAAGTGTCGCGCAAGCAACATCAAAGAAAACGGGCCGACGGTTGCTCAGTACCGTCGGCCCGAATTTCATGAGTAGTTCTCTACTCGACAATCTGCCACTCGACGCGGGCAACACCGGAGCTCACGCCCCCGATGCTCTTCATTGCCGCGTAGGAGAGGTCGAGGCAGCGACCGCCCACGTAGGGGCCGCGGTCGTTGATGCGCACAACTACGCTGCGGCCGTTGGCCTTGTTCGTGACGCGCACGCGCGTGCCGAACGGGAGGCTCTTGTGCGCGGCGGTGTAAGCGTGGGTGTTGAAGCGCTCGCCGCTCGCGGTGGGGCCACCGTCGAAGCCGTCACCATTGCCGTAGTAGGAAGCTCCGCACGAGCGGACGCCACTTACGGCCTTGCCGCCCTTGGGAGCGGATTCGCTGCGGCGCTCGCTCTTGTCCTTCTTCGAGTCTTTCGATGACTTCTTGTCGTCGGACTTCGTCGAGCCGTTATCGCGCTCGGTCGATTCGGCCTTTTCGCGCTTCTTGGTGCCCTTTGCTTCGACCTGCTTCACGGGCTCCTTCGTGACTTCTTCCTTCACGATTTCTTCGCCCGTCACTTTGCCGTCGGTCGTCGCAACCTTCTTGACGATGGTCTTCTCGCCCTTTTCACCCTTCGTGATCACGCGAGTTTCGCCTTCGTAGATCGAGTCATCCTTGCGCGTCTCGGTCTCGAAGTCGATGGCGACCTTCTCGGTCTTCTCTTCGGAGTTCACGCGCACGAGGTGGATCGTGTCGCCGTCTTTGAGAACCGTGTCGCGCGCGGGGGTCACCTCATCGTCAGCGTCAACGGAATCCGCGAAGTACTTGTCGAGGAGGTCCTGCACGGTGCGCGTGGTCGTCCCCTCAGCGACCCACGAGCCATTCATGCCGGTCACCGTGATGTCCTTCGCGGTCGTGACGTTCACGGCACCATCAACGTCGTCGAGCTTGGTATCGGGGGCCGGTGCAATCGCGGCACCTTCGGTGTTCACGCCAGCCTTCTCGAGTGCATCCGCGACTGTGTCACCGTCCACGAGAACGGTCTGTTCCGCGCCATCCACGTTGACCTTCACTTCGTGGCGATCGACGACGACGATCTTGTCGCCCGAGTCGATGGTCTCGCCGAGAGCGGGCCTCACGAGGTCGGTGTGGTCCACATCCACGCCGTGGGCCTCAAGAATGTCAGCCACTTGCGAATCGAACGTGCGGAACGTCGCGACGCGGCCGTAGGCGTTCACGGTCACCTCACTCGACATCGCGTACGCGGCGCCACCGCCACCGCCCGCGAGTACGGTCGCGAGTGCGGCTGCGGCGATAATCGGAGTCTTCTTCTTCACGAGTGTCCTTCGCATTGACGAGTGCACGGGAAGTGTCGCGCGTGGTGGGCGCGAGTGCGGATTTCGGATGACTCCATCTTGTCGCGCCTGCCAAGGCTGGTGGGTGAGGAAGACCAACCCTTAAGACAAGAAAAACCGCGACTTTGCCGTTGCTTGACGGTCGCCGCGGCGTGCTTCACAGGGCTTCTCCCCCGCCGTGGCGGGCGTTACCCGCTCAGGCCGCTACGGCGCCGCTCGGCCCGTCGTGCCACATGAACACTTCAAGGCGGGCGGGCCGCCCCTCCCCCGCTCGGGGAAAGGGCGACCCGCCCGCATGTGCTGAGGCGCGAGCCTCAGTGGCGAATCAGCGGAAGTCCGTGTTGAACGGATCCGAGTAGCTGAAGTCGTCGAGGTTCAGATTCGAGCCAGCCCCACTGAAATCGGCGAGGCCGAAATCGTCGTAGCCGGGAACCGTGTACATCTGAGCCTTGGCCTCATCGGTCGGCTCCACCTCGAAGTTGCGGAAGCGCGGAAGGCCCGTACCCGCAGGGATGAGCTTACCGATGATGACGTTCTCCTTGAGGCCCATGAGCTTGTCGCTCTTCGAGCTGAGCGCGGCCTCGGTGAGCACGCGGGTCGTCTCCTGGAACGATGCAGCCGAAAGCCACGACTCGGTTGCAAGCGATGCCTTCGTAATACCCATGAGTTCGGGGCGACCCTGTGCGGGCTCCCCGCCCTCGGCGAGGACTGCACGGTTCGCTTCGATGAACGCAGCGTTTTCCACGAGGTCACCCGGGAGGAGCTTGGTGTCACCCGAGGCAACGATGGTCACGCGGCGCAGCATCTGGCGCACGATGACCTCGATGTGCTTCGCGTGAATGTCCACGCCCTGGCTCACGTACACCTTCTGCACTTCGTCGACGAGGTGCTTTTGCACGGCACGCGGGCCGAGAATGCGAAGCACCTGCTTCGGATCGACCGAGCCAGGCGAAAGCTGCTGGCCAACCTCGACGTGATCGCCGTCAAAGACGAGCGGGCTCACGCGGCGCGAGAGCGTGTAGGTCACGGGCTCGCTGCCGTCGTCAGGGGTCACGGTGAGCTTGCGCTGCTTGTCGGTTTCGTCGATGCTTACGCGGCCCGCGATCTCGGTGATCGGGGCGAAGCCCGCCGGGGTGCGAGCCTCGAAGAGCTCCTGCACACGCGGAAGACCGTGCGTGATGTCGCCCTCTGCCGAAGCCACGCCACCGGAGTGGAACGTACGCATCGTGAGCTGAGTACCGGGCTCACCAATCGACTGGGCTGCAACGATACCCACTGCCTCGCCGATGTCGACGAGCTGACCGGTCGCGAGCGAGCGCCCGTAGCACTGCGCGCACGTGCCCACGGCGGAATCACACGTGAGAACGGAGCGAACCTTCACTTCCGTTACGCCCGCAGCGATGAGCTTCTCGATGAGCACGTCACCGACGTCCTCACCCGCGGAAGCAAGCACGGTGCCGTCTTCGCCAGCCACGTCCTGGGCGAGGGTACGGCCATACGCCGTGATCTCCACGTTGTCGGCGGGCACGATCGTGCCTTCGAGATCCTGGCCGATGGCCATCGTGAAGCCCTTGGCGGTTCCACAATCGCCCTCGCGAACGATGACGTCCTGAGAGACGTCCACGAGACGACGCGTCAGGTAACCCGACTGGGCGGTCTTGAGCGCGGTATCGGCAAGCCCCTTACGCGAACCGTGCGACGCGATGAAGTACTCGAGCACCGAAAGACCCTCGCGGTAGTTCGAGAGGATCGGGCGGGGAATGATCTCGCCCTTCGGGTTGTTCACGAGGCCACGCATACCGGCGATCTGGCGAATCTGCATCCAGTTACCGCGAGCGCCCGAATGGACCATGCGATAAATGGTGTTGTCGAGTGGGAAGTTCGACTTCATTTCCTCGGCAACCTCGTTGGTGGCCTCGGTCCAAATGTCGATGAGCTCGCTGCTTCGCTCAGCTTCGGAAACGAGACCGAGGTCGCGGTTCTCTTCGACCTGCGCGGCCTTCGCCTCGTACTTCGCGATGATCTCGGGTTTGTTCGGCGGCGCGACGACGTCGCTGAACGCGAACGTCACGCCCGAGTAGGTCGACCACGAGAAGCCGTACGACTTGAGCGCGTCGAGCGAAGCCGAAACCTGGCCCTTGTCGTAGCGCTCCGCGAGTGCATTGACGATCCCGCCGAGGCGCTTCTTGCCCACCTGGCCTTCCACGTACGGGAAGTCCTCGGGGAGGGTCTCGTTGAAATAGTAGGCACCGAGCGTGGTTTCGAGCGTGACCGGGTCACCCTCACTCCAGCCCTCGGGGGCCTTCCAGTCCGACGGCGGCACGACATCGGTGAAGCGCACATTGATGGGTGCGTTCAGGTCCACCTCGTTGTTGTCGTAGGCCATGATCGCTTCGGCGATCGACGAGAACGTACGGCCGTGGCCGAGCGCCTCGGGCTTCGGGGTCGTCAGGTGGTAGAGGCCGATGATCATGTCCTGTGCAGGCATCGTCACTGGGCGGCCGTCCGAAGGCTTAAGGATGTTGTTCGAGGAGAGCATGAGGATGCGCGCCTCGGCCTGCGCCTCGGGCGAAAGCGGGAGATGCACAGCCATCTGGTCGCCGTCGAAGTCCGCGTTGAACGCGCCACACACGAGCGGGTGCAGGTGGATGGCCTTGCCCTCCACGAGCTTCGGCTCGAACGCCTGAATACCGAGGCGGTGAAGCGTAGGTGCACGGTTGAGCAGCACCGGGTGCTCCGTGATGACCTCTTCGAGGACGTCCCACACCTCGGGGCGCGAACGCTCAACCATGCGCTTGGCGGCCTTCACGTTCTGCGCGAGTGAGAGGTCCACGAGGCGCTTCATGACGAACGGCTTGAACAGCTCGAGCGCCATACCCTTCGGCAGACCGCACTGGTGGAGGTGAAGCTCCGGACCGTTCACGATGACCGAACGGCCCGAGTAGTCCACGCGCTTACCGAGCAGGTTCGCACGGAAGCGGCCCTGCTTGCCCTTGAGCATGTCGGAAAGCGACTTGAGCGGGCGGTTGCCGGGGCCCGTGACCGGGCGGCCGCGGCGGCCGTTGTCGAACAGCGAATCCACCGACTCCTGGAGCATGCGCTTTTCGTTGTTCACGATGATCTCGGGGGCACCGAGATCGATGAGGCGCTTGAGGCGGTTGTTACGGTTGATCACGCGGCGGTACAGATCGTTAAGGTCGGAGGTCGCGAAGCGGCCACCGTCAAGCTGCACCATCGGGCGAAGATCCGGCGGAATGACCGGGATGCAATCAAGCACCATGCCCGCGGGAGAGTTCGTCGTCTGCTGGAACGCCGAAACAACCTTGAGGCGCTTGAGGGCGCGAGCCTTCTTCTGGCCCTTGCCGTTCGCGATCACGTCACGAAGCTTC
Source organism: Dermabacter indicis (assembly GCA_001403775.1). Classification (GTDB taxonomy): domain Bacteria; phylum Actinomycetota; class Actinomycetes; order Actinomycetales; family Dermabacteraceae; genus Dermabacter; species Dermabacter indicis. The sequence continues at coordinate 350,925 of CYUG01000012.1, read as the reverse complement.
TCCGCCTCGGAATCGAGATCGAAGTCGAGCAGGCGCTGCTGCACGGCCTCGGCGCCCATGCCGCCTTCGAAGTAGTGACCGTAGCGAAGCTTCATCGCGCGGTAAAGCTGCTCATCGCCCTCGAGGTCCGCAACCTCGAGGTTCTTGAAGCGCTCCCACACGTTCTGCACGCGCGTGATCTCCGCGTCGTACTTCTTGCGGATCTGCGCCTGCTCGCGCTCGGCAGAGTCACGAACCTTGCGCTTCGCGTCAGCCTTCGCGCCTTCTTCCTCGAGCTGGGCGAGGTCCTTCTCGGCGGTCACGGCGCGCTCGTTGATGGCGGCGTCGCGCTCGTTTTCGAGTTCGCGGATCTCGAGATCGTGGCGGCTCTGGAGCTCGGGCATGTCGGCGCGACGTGCCTCGTCGTCCACCTTCGTGATCATGTAAGCCGCGAAGTAGATGACCTTTTCGAGGTCCTTCGGTGCAAGGTCGAGCAGGTAGCCGAGGCGGCTCGGCACCCCCTTGAAGTACCAGATGTGGGTCACGGGGGCAGCAAGCTCAATGTGGCCCATGCGCTCACGGCGCACGGAGGACTTGGTGACCTCCACGCCACAGCGCTCACACACGATTCCCTTGAATCGCACGCGCTTGTACTTGCCGCAGTAGCACTCCCAGTCGCGGGTCGGGCCGAAGATGCGCTCACAGAAGAGGCCGTCCATCTCGGGCTTGAGGGTGCGGTAGTTGATGGTTTCGGGCTTCTTTACTTCCCCGAATGACCAGGAACGAATGTCGTCGGCCGTCGCAAGACCGATCTTGAGCTCGTCAAAGTGGTTGACGTCGAGCACGTGTGTCCTTCTCTCGTCTAGAAAGTCGTCAAGGTCTGAATGAGTGGGGCTGAGATCTCCGGGAAATGAAGGTCCGACGGTCGCTCGGCAAGCGTCGGACCCTCCCCCGATGATCGATCAGACCTCTTCGATGTTGATCGCGCCCTCGTTCGGGCGGCTCGACAGGTTGATTCCGAGTTCCTCCGCGCTGCGGAAGATGTCCTCGTCGCGGTCGCGCACCTCGAGGTTCTGGCCGTCGGCGCCGAGGACCTCGACGTTCAGGCACAGAGACTGCATTTCCTTGAGGAGCACGCGGAACGACTCGGGGATACCCGGTTCGGGAATGTTGTCGCCCTTGACGATCGCCTCGTAGACCTTCACGCGTCCCGTGATGTCATCCGACTTGATCGTGAGGAGCTCCTGGAGAGCGTAGGCGGCACCGTAAGCCTCGAGCGCCCACACCTCCATCTCGCCGAAACGCTGGCCACCGAACTGCGCCTTACCACCGAGCGGCTGCTGGGTGATCATCGAGTACGGGCCGGTCGAACGCGCGTGGAGCTTGTCGTCAACGAGGTGGTGCAGCTTGAGGATGTACATGTAGCCGACCGAGATCTCGTGCGGGAACGGTTCACCGGAGCGGCCGTCGAACAGGCGCGCCTTGCCGTTCGGGCGGATCATCCGCTCGCCGTCGCGGTTCGGCGTGTAGTTCTCGATGAGACCGTTGAGCTCGGTGTCACTCAGGCCGTCGAACACGGGGACGGCAACGGGCGTGCCGGGCTCGCCGTGCAGGGCGTCTTTCGGGAGGTCCTTCGCAGCCGGGTTTGATTCGTCGATGTCCCAACCGGACTTCGCGACCCAACCGAGGTGGGTTTCCATCACCTGGCCGATGTTCATACGCCCAGGCACACCCATCGGGTTGAGGATGATGTCGATCGGGGTACCGTCCTCGAGGAACGGCATGTCCTCGACGGGCAGGATCTTCGCGATGACACCCTTGTTGCCGTGGCGGCCGGCGAGCTTATCACCGTCGGTGATCTTACGCTTCTGCGCGATGTACACGCGCACCATCTCGTTGACGCCAGTCGGGAGGATATCGGAGTCTTCTTCCGAGTCGAACACGCGAACACCGATCACGGTGCCCGATTCGCCGTGGGGAACGCGCAGCGACGTGTCGCGCACCTCGCGGGCCTTCTCTCCGAAGATCGCGCGAAGGAGGCGCTCCTCCGGAGTCAGCTCGGTCTCACCCTTCGGGGTGACCTTACCGACGAGGATGTCTCCGGGAACGACCTCGGCGCCAATGCGGATGATCCCGCGCTCGTCGAGGTCGGCGAGGACATCTTCGCCAACGTTCGGGATATCGCGCGTGATCTCTTCCTTGCCGAGCTTCGTATCGCGAGCATCGACCTCGTGCTCCTCGATGTGGATCGACGTGAGCACGTCGTCCTGAACGAGGCGCGAGGACAGGATGATGCCGTCCTCGTAGTTGTGGCCGTGCCACGACATGAACGCCACGAGGAGGTTCTTGCCGAGCGAGAGCTCACCGTCGTCGGTCGAGGGGCCGTCGGCGAGAACCGAACCGGCCTCTACGCGGTCGCCCTCATCGAAGAGCACGCGGTGGTTGTAGCAGTTACCGGCGTTTGAACGCTGGAACTTGTCGATGCGGTAGGTCTGGTTCGTGCCGTCGTCCGCGGCAACCGTGATGAGATCGGCGGAAAGCTCGGTGATCACACCGCCCTTCTCGGCAACGATCACGTCGCCGGCATCGACGGCCGCACGGCGCTCCATACCGGTGCCGACGAGCGGCATCTCGGTACGCAGAAGCGGAACGGCCTGGCGCTGCATGTTCGAGCCCATGAGCGCGCGGTTGGCGTCGTCGTGTTCGAGGAACGGAATCATCGCGGTCGCGACCGACACCATCTGACGCGCCGAAACGTCCATGTAGGTCACGTCGCTCGGCTCCACGAGCTCGGGCTCGCCGCCCGGCATACGGGAGAGGACCTGCTCTTCGAGGAACTTTCCACTCTCGTCGATCTTCGCGTTTGCCTGGGCGATGATGTGGCGGTCTTCGTCGTCAGCCGTGAGGTAGACGATCTCGTCGGTGACCACGCCACCCTCGACCTTGCGGTACGGGGTTTCAACGAAGCCGAAGGGGTTGATACGTGCGAACGTTGCGAGCGAGCCGATAAGGCCGATGTTCGGGCCTTCCGGAGTCTCAATCGGGCACATGCGGCCGTAGTGCGACGGGTGAACGTCACGGACCTCCATGCCCGCGCGGTCACGCGAGAGACCGCCCGGGCCGAGTGCCGAGAGGCGGCGCTTGTGGGTGAGGCCCGAGAGCGGGTTGTTCTGGTCCATGAACTGCGAGAGCTGCGACGTTCCGAAGAACTCCTTGATCGCCGCGGTCACGGGACGGATGTTGATGAGCGTGAGCGGCGTGATGGCCTCGACGTCCTGGGTCGTCATGCGTTCGCGCACGACGCGCTCCATGCGCGAAAGACCCGTGCGGACCTGGTTCTGGATGAGCTCGCCTACGGCGCGGATACGGCGGTTGCCGAAGTGGTCAATGTCGTCCGTTTCCACGCGGATCTCGGTGCCGAAGCTGTTCTCCATGCTTTCCATACCTGCGTGGAGCGCAACGATGTACTTGATCGTCGCGATGACGTCCTCGAGGTTGAGCACGCTCTCGCTGAGCGGGCCTTCGAGGCCGAGCTTCTTGTTGATCTTGTAGCGGCCGACCTTCGCAAGGTCGTAGCGCTTGTCGTTGAAGTAGAGGTTGTTGAGCATCGTCTCGCCGGCATCGCGGCTGGGCGGCTCGCCCGGGCGCTGCTTGCGGTAGATGTCCATGAGCGCCTCGTCCTGAGACTCGATCTTGTCCTTTTCGAGCGTGGCACGCATCGATTCGAACTCACCGAACTCTTCGAGGATGTCGCTCTTGGACATGCCGAGTGCCTGAAGGAGCGTCGTCACGGACTGCTTACGCTTGCGGTCGATGCGCACACCGACTTGATCGCGCTTGTCGACCTCAAACTCGAGCCAGGCACCGCGCGAGGGGATGACCTTCGCGCTGAAGACGTGCTTGTCGCTCGTCTTATCGATGCTCTCCTCGAAGTACACGCCGGGCGAGCGCACGAGCTGCGACACGACGACGCGCTCGGTGCCGTTGATGATGAAGGTGCCCTTTTCGGTCATGAGCGGGAAGTCGCCCATGAAGACCGTCTGGGTCTTGATCTCGCCGGTCTCGTTGTTCATGAACTCCGCCGTAACGTACAGCGGGGCGGCGTAGGTGAGGTCCTTCTCCTTGCACTCTTCGACCGAGTAGTTCGGCTCTTCGAAGGAGTGGTTTCTGAAGGACAGCGACATGTTGCCGCCGAGATCCTCAATCGGAGAGATCTCTTCAAAAATGTCGGCAAGGCCGGAGGTCTGCGGGACGTCTTCGCGACCGGCCGCTTCCGCTTCAGCCGCGCGCTCCTGCCAGCGCTCGTTGCCGAGCAGCCAGTCAAACGAGCTCGTTTGCAGCGAAAGAAGGTTCGGAACTTCGATGGGGTCGCCAAGCTTCGCGAAGGTGACGCGGGGCGAGACGGTGCGCAGTGCAGTGGTGTGAGAATCGGTGCTCGAGGCAGCCAAGGGTAATCCTTCCACGGGATGAGGACTCGTACACGCTTCGATAGACTCGATGTGCTTCGCGCCCTCAATCACGACCAACCCCGCTATATGAGTCGAATGAGTTGAAAAAGGGCGCACGAAACACGGACGCTAAGTTTCAAGGGTATGCGAGAGCGGCTCCCCCCTCAAGACCTCGCACGAAAAAATTGGCGAGACTGTGGTCACGTCAACTGTCTGAGGGCTGCCCCGCTCACCTCCGTGACGCAGGCCGTGCACTAGAGATCGCCGCGAGCAGCCCTCAATCGTGGCTGGTGCGTGAACTCACCGCGAGGTCTCAAGCTCGAACTTTTTGAGCTGCGCCTCGATGAAGGGAGCAGTATCTGGAAAGCTCACATTCTCGATCTTGATAAAGATATGGTTCTTCCCTCTCGACGCTCCCCCGAAGACTTCCCGCACGGTGTTCCCGTCTCCGTCAGAAATGTCCAGGTAGACGAACGAGGACTTCTCCCCCGCCCCCGACTGGAGGCTCTGATAAAAGCCCGGCTCTGTACTGCGTTCATCACCGCACAGCCAATCGTCGAGGTGGAAGAGCTGCATAATATCCACCGCTTCATCGGTGTGGAATGCCATGACCCGGGCTTTGGGGAGTCGGTGTTCATCGCGGCTGAATCCGCCCGCGTCTTCGGAGTAGTCAGCCACGACGACTGTGTTCACACCCGGTTGAGGCGCCTGCATCGCTTGGACGGCGGCTTTGCAGCCTTTTCGGTAGTCGGCTTGGAGGTAGTTCGGGTCGGGTATCTCTACCGGAAACGTGAGCCGCTGATCACTCGGCGTCTCGACCTCAACGGCGACCTCGTTGAAGCTTGGCAGCCGGTCCGATTCTTCAGCCGAAAGGAGCCAGCGCGCGTGCTCTGCTTGAGTTCCTTCGGAGCCCCCATGGGCCGACGGCTGCCCGCGCGGCGCCGTTGCCGAGGGGGCAGGGCGTGCGGTGCCCGCGGCTCCACAGCCCGCCAGCGATGTCGCTAGGGCGAGTGCGGCGAGGCCCGAAAGCAAGATTCGCGGGCGGCGGGCAGACCGCAACATTGCGGCGTTGATCATGAAAAACCCTAGCGGTCAGGCGGCGTTCGTCACAGTGCGATCAAAAAGATCGATCTGGGCATCGATATAGGCTTTCGCTTGCTCAGGCTCGACATTCGCAAGGATCATCCAGATGTGGCGGTTGCCGTGGGATTTGCCGGCCACGATCAAGTCCGCGGTACCGAGTTGCACATGAATCCCCTCGTGTTCGGGAAGTTTTTCCACGACGGATTGTGGTTCGCCAGGGGTGTTCGCGCATTGCGCGAGGATGTCGTTGTACTCATCCATGAGGTTGAAACTGTCATTGCTCTGCACCGCGGCCGCCTGAATCGTTGGTGCTATCGATGAGGGATCGAAAGCCTTAAAGTTTCCCTCGTACTTCGCGACCGCCATTTGTTGAATGGGGATCTCAACCTCGTTGATGGCAGCGACCGCATCGATGCAGCCCTGCGACGCATTCGGGTGGTCAAACGTAAAGCTCAACGTGAAGGTGCCCCCAGCGGGAGATCCTCCGTGCACGCCGTCGACTGTCACACTGTCGATGCCTTCGAGGGGGACATACGGGGTGTTGGCGAGCCAGGTCGCAGGAGCGTCTGGTTCACCGGCTGGCTGCTCTTCCCCCTGGGCCGCGGGAGTCGTCTCTTCAGAACCGGGCGAAGTGGAGACTTCATCGCTGGGCGTTGAGGTCACGGGATCGCTGCCCTCGTCGGTGGGCTCACCGTGCGAGGCTGAAGCGGACGTTGAGGGCGACGGGTCGTCACCTCCTCCGGAGCCAACACTGCTGAGTGCACCACAGCCCGAGAGTGAGGCGGCAAGGAGAAGTGCGGCTGCACCGCTCGCGACGCGGGTGCGTGAAAGGCGTGTGCGCGTCATGGCTATTCCTTGAGGGGTAAGGGCTAGGAACGACGCACACCATACCAAGCGTTATTGAGAGGCGGTTCACATGTATCTTTCGGCAACGAAAAGGCCGCCCCGTGCGGGACGGCCTTTTCGCCTATGAAGTGCGCTTAGAGCGCGGACATCACTTGAGGGTGACGGTTGCGCCAGCGCCCTCGAGCTGCTCCTTGGCCTTCTCGGCGTCGTCCTTCGAGGCAGCCTCGAGAACCGGCTTGGGAGCACCATCAACGAGGTCCTTCGCCTCCTTGAGGCCGAGACCCGTGAGAGCGCGCACCTCCTTGATGACGGCGATCTTAGCCGAGCCGACCGACTCGAGGATGACGTCGAATTCGTCCTTCTCCTCAGCAGCGGGGGCGTCGCCACCGGCAGCGCCGCCAGCAGCGGCAACGGCAACGGGGGCAGCAGCGGTCACATCAAAGACCTCTTCGAACTGCTTCACGAACTCGGAGAGCTCGATGAGGGTCATTTCCTTGAAAGCTTCGATGAGCTCTTCGTTGGTGAGCTTAGCCATGGGGCTAGTCCTTCCTGTCAAGTGGCACCCGCGAGTGCCTGGCGCATATGCGCCGAGTGTTTGTGTAAAAGGTTGTGCCGAGCGCGTGCATCACGCCTCGGGATGAGGCTCGAAGCCTCAGCCCTCGTTCTTGGCACGCAGGGCGTCCACGGTGCGCGCAGCCTTGGTGAGCGGCGCAGCGAGAACGAAAACAGCCTTCGACATCGATGCCTTGATGGCACCGGCAGTCTTGGCAAGAAGAACCTCGCGCGATTCGAGATCGGCAAGCTTCTCAACGTCGTCAGCCGTGAGGGCATTGCCCTCGAAGTAACCGGACTTGACGACCAGCATGGGGTTGTCCTTGGCAAAGTCACGCAGGGCCTTAGCCGGTTCAACCGGCTCACCCTTAATGAACGCGATCGCGGTGGGGCCGTTCAGGTCATCCTCGAGGGAATCGATCCCGGCTTCACGTGCGGCGATTGCGGCAAGCGTGTTCTTTACCACGGCGTAGGTGGTATCGGCACCGAGCGAACGACGCAGCGTCTTGAGCTGGTCCACACTCAGCCCGCGGTACTCGGTCAGGATTGCCGCGCTCGACTCGCGGAACAGTTCCGTGAGTTCGGCAACGGCAGCTGCCTTGTCAGGCCTCGCCATGGCCCTCCTTCCAGAGGTCTCGAGGCCGGCCTGAAAGCTTAGCCATGAAAAAAGCCCTGACCGCAGGGGTCAAGGCTTGAGCGCGCGACGAGCGCGTATCGTTTCTTGAGCACCTGCGCAGGTCGCTTCACCACGGTGAAAGCTTTCGGTCTCCCTGATGGCAGGGCGACGACCGGCGGTCTTCGGTGACTTCAACTCTACTCGCACACACCCCGCAGCAAAACCCCGAAAGCGGTGATCCCCCCCACAGACTTACTACCCGAAATCCGAGGGTGAATCAGGTCACACTTACGAAAAGGGGACCAATATCCCCCTGGCGACCGTCGGACCCCAACCGACTCGTTACCGAGCCAAAAAGTCAATCTTCGAACTTGATCCCAAAGTCCAACTTTTCCCAGGCTTTATGATCTCAACAAACACGCAGGTCAAACGGGGACCTTATACCCCTAGGGCGCTAGAGTGGGGTTTGTGACCGGGTCCGACGCCCGCCACGCCACGCCGGATTCAGCCTCCAACGCCAAAGCTTCGCACTACGACGAAAACCCTTCACGACCAGCACTTTTGCTCGTTCTATATTCGTAGTTGCCGCGGTTGTGTGCATCACATCGGCCACGTAGGTTTGAAACACAACGACGTACTTACCTATTCACTCCACCCGCCAGAAAAGGATGGATACGCTCATGGCAGACGCCAAAGCTACGCCCGATGTCGACACTCAAGCGATGATCGACGCTCTCGCCGACAAGGGCGCTACCGCGCTCACGGAATTCCGCGACTTCACTCAGGAGCAGGTCGACCACATCGTGCACCACGCGGCACTTGCCGCACTCGACCAGCACATGGCCATCGCCAAGCACGCTGTCGAGGAAACGGGGCGCGGTGTGTACGAAGACAAGATCATCAAAAACATCTTCGCTTCGGAATACATCTGGAATTCGATCAAGCACAACAAAACCGTGGGCATCATCCACGAGGACAAAACCCGCGGTGTCATCGACGTTGCCGAGCCCGTGGGCGTCATCGCGGGCGTGACCCCGACGACCAACCCGACCTCGACCACAATCTTCAAGTCGCTCATCGCGCTTAAGACTCGCAACCCGATCATCTTCGCGTTCCACCCGAGTGCGCAGGAAAGCTCCGCTCACGCCGCTCGCGTCGTGTACGAAGCGGCAGTCGAAGCTGGCGCTCCCGAAAACTGCGTCCAGTGGATCGAGACACCCTCGCTCGAGGCGACCGGCTTGCTCATGAATCACGACAAGGTTGCCCTCGTGCTCGCGACCGGCGGCTCGGGCATGGTCAAGGCCGCGTACTCGACCGGCAAGCCCGCTCTCGGCGTTGGCCCCGGCAACGTTCCCGTCTATATCGACAAGACCGCAAAGATCACGCGCACCGTCAATGATCTTCTTCTCTCGAAGACCTTCGACTCGGGCATGATCTGCGCCTCCGAGCAGAGCGTCCTCGTGCACACCGACGTCAACAAGGAATTCGTCGCCGAGTTCGAAAAGTACGGTGGCTACTTCCTGAACAAGACCGAGCGCACGAAGCTCGAGAAGTTCATGATCACCGAGAAGGGCGGCGTAAACCCGGCACTCGTTGGTTCGAGCGCCCTCAAGATCGCCGAGGGTGCCGGCCTCGATGTTCCCGCCTACACGAAGGTTCTTCTCGTGCCGATCGACGGCGTGGGCAAGGACCACCCGTTCAGCCAAGAAAAGCTCATGCCCGTGCTCGGCTACAAGGTCGTCAAGGACGCCGCCGAGGGCTTCGACCTTGCCAACCAGCTCCTTGAGCACGGCGGTCTCGGCCACACCGCCGTGATCCACACGCGCGACGAGAAGCAAGAGCGCGAATACGGCATCGCGATGCGCGCGTGCCGCATCGTCGTGAACTCCCCGAGCTCGCAGGGCGGCATCGGCGACATCTACAACGGCCTCATCCCGTCGCTCACCCTCGGCTGTGGCTCCTACGGTCACAACTCGGTGTCGCGCAACGTGTCGGCCGTCGATCTGATCAACATCAAGCGAATTGCGGAGCGTCGTAACAACATGCAGTGGTTCAAGGTCCCGAAGACCTACTTCGAGCGCTACTCCACCCAGTACCTGCGCGACATGGAAGGCATCAACCGCGCCTTCATCGTGACCGACCCCGGCATGGTGCAGTTCGGCTACGTTGACATCGTTCTCGAGCAGCTCCGTGAACGCCGCAACCCCATCCAGTACCAGATCTTCTCGGATGTCGAGCCCAACCCGAGCTCGGACACAGTGTTCCGCGGCGTTGAGCAGATGAACCAGTTCAAGCCCGACACGATCATCGCGCTCGGTGGCGGCTCCGCCATGGACGCTGCGAAGGGCATGTGGATGTTCTACGAGGATGGCAATGCCTCCTACTTCGGCATGAAGCAGAAGTTCCTCGATATCCGCAAGCGTACCTACACGTTCCCGAAGCTCGGCGAGAAGGCCAGCTTCGTCGCGGTCCCGACCACGTCGGGCACCGGCTCGGAATGCACGCCGTTCGCGGTCATCACCGACTCCGAGAACCACGTGAAGTACCCAATCGCCGACTACGCGATTCTCCCCGACGTCGCGATCGCCGACGCGCAGTTCGTGGACACCGTGCCCGCACGCACGGCAGCGGACTCGGGCATGGACGCGCTCACACACGCGATCGAATCGTACGTCTCGACCATGGCCTCGGATTACACGAAGGGCCTCTCGCTTCGCGCGATCCAGATGATCTTCGCGAACCTCCGCAAGTCGGTTCTCGAGAACGACCGCGAGGCCAAGGAGAATATGCACAACGCCTCCACCATGGCGGGCATCGCGTTCGCGAATGCCTTCCTCGGCATCGTGCACTCGCTTTCGCACAAGGTCGGCGCCGAGTTCAACCTCGCCCACGGCCGCACGAACGCGATCTTCCTCCCGCACGTCATCAACTACAACGCGAAGAAGCCCGTCAAGCACGCGCTCTTCCCGAAGTATGAATCGTTCCGTGCCGACGAAGACTTCGCCGAAATCGCCCGCGCGCTCAACCTCCCGGCGAAGACCACGGAGGAGGGCGTTGCCTCGCTCGTCAAGGCCGTCACCGAACTCGCCGAGGACATCGGCATCGAGATGTCGCTCAAGGCGAACGGCGCCACGATCGAGCACCTCGAGAAGACGATCGACACTCTCGCCGATCGCGCCTACGAGGATCAGTGCACGCCCGCGAACCCGAAGCAGCCGCTCGTGAGCGAACTCAAGGCGCTCATCCGCGACGCCTTCGAGGGCGAGCTCGACTGCAGCGAGAAGAGCGCTAAGTAAGACGCAGATTTCTGCTCTCATCTGAGGGGGCGGCTCCGCACTGCGGGGTCGCTCCCTTGCTCTATCCGGTCTTGTACCTCAAGCCTGGCCCGAATCAAAGTACGTGCGTAGACCCGCGGGCACCGGCGGGACCTCCATCATTCGGCCATTCGCGCGAATCGAAAGAGCACCGTACACGCCCGTAGCAACTGCCTCGCGGGCGGCGACCACGGACACGTCGGTGTGGCCGCCGTTCCGGGCGAACTCAAGAAACTCCTTGACTAATCGCGGGTCGGCTCCCCCGTGGCCGCCGTCGGCCCTGCGGATCACCTCCACCTCATCCGGGCGGCCGGCGCCCGAGCGGCGAGAATTCCACAGGTAGATCTGGTCTCCGGCACTATCGCCCATGTTTTCGATGCGCCCCTCGTCGCCGATGACCGTGTAGTTGCGCCAATAATCAGGGGTGAAGTGGCACTGCTGGTATGAGGCGTAGACTCCGTTATCAAGGGTCATCTGCACCATCGAAATGTCCTCGACATCGATTACAGGATTCAGTTCCGTTTGCTCCGATGGTGGGAACACATCCGCATCGAACCAATCCCACATGAGCCGGTCTGAATTGTTTCGCCGGTCCGGGATATCGCCGTAAACCTCAAGGCCTCCGATGCCCGATACCCGGCGCGTGTACCCGCCTGCGAGCCAGTGAATGACGTCGATGTCGTGCGCACCCTTTTGCAAAAGGAGCGAGAATGCGCGTTTGCGTTCAGCATGCCAGTCCTTGAAGTAGAAATCTCCGCCCGTCCCCACGAAATGGCGGCACCAGATGGCGCGCACCCGGCCAATCTTGCCTTGATCGACCATGTCTTTCATTTGCCGGATCACCGGCATGTGGCGCATGTTGTGCCCCACGTACAGGCGCGCCCTTTTCTCGTATGCGAGGCTCAGCATCGCATCCGCATCCTCGACCGAAATCGCCATCGGTTTCTCCGTAAATGTCGGGATACCCGCTGCAAGGGTTGCGCGGGCAATCGGTGCGTGCATATCGTCGGGCGCGAGGATCATGACGGCATCCACGTCATGACATTCGAGGAGTTCCTCGACCGAGTCGACTGTGCGTACATCCTCACCAAAGATTTCTCTGGCCCTACACTTCCCCCTTTCGGTGGGATCCGCGACGATCGTGACGGCCGACCCCTCCCCCGGCTTGTGCGCATGACTCGCGAGGCCCCCTCGAGCTCCGAACCCGACGACTCCCACGCGAAGATCAGTTTGCTCGGTCATCGGCTTAGCCTTTCGATTTCGCAACGCGGGGCGATCCACTTACGCTCCGCGGTCGCCCTTTTGATCCGGTGTATCCGATCATATGGGCATGGTGTGGTGTGTTTTCAGCACAATGTCAACAGCTGCTTTAACTTGTGGCTGTCACTTTGCCGTGCCCTAGGTCCCTACCTCTGTTACCAATCCGAAGAGCCGGATTAGTAGTTGCCGTGATCACGTTTTTGTCGATTTCTGACCCCGGTGAGAACGTCGAAGGCCTGGTGTCATGGATGGAACGACGCGCATATCCCGCGCCAACTCCGGCCACAACCCGTGCGCCGGTCGCCCCTCCCCCGCCACACGCGGCTCACAGGATCGACACAGCAAGGATTTATCGATGACGACCAATCCGTCCGCAGAAAACACAGCGGTCTACAAGTACCGGCCCGAGAAGCTTCGCACCGGCCCCTCCAAAAACGATAAGTCCTTCATCGGCCACCCGGGCGGGCTTCCCTGGATGCTCCAAGTTGAGATGTGGGAACGCTTCAGTTGGTTCGGCATGCGCGCGATCCTGCTGTACTTCCTCACCGATGTCGCCGCGAACCAGGGTCTCGGGCTTTCCGATACCGCGGGTCAGGTCATCGTCTCGGCCTACGGGGCCGCAGTTCTCCTCATGACCATCCCCGGCGGCATCATCGCCGACCGTATCCTTGGCCCGTGGATCTCGGGCCTCATCGGCGGCTCGGTCATTATGCTCGGCCACGTCCTGCTCGCCTTCCCCGCCGCGATCACGTCGTGGTCGGGCCTCATCTGCATTGCGATCGGTACGGGCCTCATCAAGCCGAACCTTGCGACGATCGTGGGCGGTCTCTACGACGAGGACGACCCGAGGCGCGACGCGGGCTTCCAGTACTTCTACATGTCGGTCAACGTCGGCTCTCTCGTCGCTCCGCTCATCGTGGGCTTCCTCCGCAACCACTTCGGCTACCACGTGGGCTTCCTTGCCGCTGCGGTGGGCATGGCGCTCGCCTTGATTTCGTTCTTCTATGGCCGCCACAAGCTCGGTGAGTTTGCCTACCGCATTCCCAACCCGCTCCAGAAGGGTGAGGGCACACGCCTTGCTCTCGGCGGTCTCGCCGTTGCCGTGGTCGCGACGCTGCTCGTTCTCGGCTTTACCGCGCTCCTCGGCGAGCTCCACTCGGCGATCGCCTACTCACTCTTCGCCTTCGCCCTCGCCATGAGCGCCTACTACTTCCTCACCATGTTCAAGAGCCCCAAGGTCACTGCCGAGGAACGCACGCACCTCGGCGCCTTCCTTCCGCTGTGGGTGGGGCAGATTCTCTTCGTCGTGATCTTCGAACAGGCCGCCGGCAAGATGGCGTTCTTCGCCGAGAACAACACCGACCGTTCCATCGGTGGCCTCCATCTCTCCCCCGAGTTCTACCAGTCGATTAACCCGGCCGCGGTGCTTCTGCTCTCACCCGTGATCGCGTGGATCTTCACGCGCCGTAAAGGCAAGTTCCCCAACACCGCCGCGAAGTTTGCGCTTTCCCTCGTGATCATCGCTCTCTCGGCGGTACTCATGGGCTACGGCTTCGGGACGTGGCCGGGTGCGAAGCTTCTCGCCCCGTTCTGGTACCTCGGGCTCGTGTTCGTGGTGCAGACGGTTGCCGAGCTGTGCATGAACCCCGTGGGGCTCTCGGTGACGACGAAGCTCGCACCGAAGCAATTCGCCTCGCAGACCATGACTCTCTGGTACCTCGCACCGAGCGTCGGCATGGGCCTCACTTCGGTCATCATCGACCAGGTCGACAAGGCGAACCTCAGCGACGCCGTGTACTACTACGGCCTCGGAGCCGTCACCATCGTTGTTGCGGTCATCATGTTCCTGATCGCACCGTGGGTCCAGTCGAAGATGGACGACGTCGATCAGCGCGAGCTCAGCGGCGCACGGGAGGTCGGCGTGAAGGTCGCGAAGTAAGTCGCTAGAGCGCAGAGAAAAATCGGGCCCCGCACAATGCGGGGCCCGATTTTTGCTTTCCCTTACGGAAGAGGCGAGGCTCAGGCCTCGTCGGTCTCCTCGGTGAGGTTACGCGTACGGTTCACGTCGATCGGGACGCCAGGACCGAAGGTCGTGGACATCGTGATCTTCGAGATGTAGCGGCCCTTCGAGCTCGCCGGCTTGAGGCGCAGGATCTCTTCGAGCGCCGCAACATAGTTCTCGACGAGCTGCTGCTCGCTGAACGACGCCTTACCAATGATGAAGTGAAGGTTCGCGGCGCGGTCGACGCGGAAGTCGATCTTGCCGCCCTTAATGTCGCCAACAGCCTTCGCGGTGTCCATCGTGACGGTGCCGGTCTTGGGGTTCGGCATGAGGCCACGGGGACCGAGCACGCGACCGAGGCGGCCAACCTTACCCATGAGGTTCGGGGTCGCAACGGCGGTGTCGAAGTCGGTCCAGCCGCCTGCAACCTTCTCGATGAGGTCGTCGTCGCCAACCTCGTCAGCGCCAGCGGCGCGTGCGGCCTCGGCCTGCGGGCCGGTGGCGAACACGATGACGCGGGCAGTCTTACCGGTGCCGTGCGGGAGGTTGACGGTGCCGCGCACCATCTGATCCGCCTTGCGGGGATCGACACTCAGACGCATGGCGACCTCGACGGTCGAGTCGGTCTTCTTGGAGCCGGACTTCTTGACGATGCGCACAGCGTCGAGGGGCGCGTAGAAGCGGCCTTCCTCGATAAGTGCGGCGGCGTCCTTAAATGCCTTGGATTTCGTTGCCATGTTGGATCAGCCCTCCACCGTGATGCCCATGGAACGCGCGGTTCCAGCCACGATCTTCGCGGCGGCGTCAATATCGTTTGCGTTGAGATCGGGCATCTTGGTCTGCGCGATCTCCTTGACCTGCTCCATCGTCACCTTGCCGACCTTCTGGGTGTGGGGCACGGGTGAACCCTTGTCAAGGCCGGCGGCCTTGAGGAGGAGGCGTGCAGCGGGCGGGGTCTTCGTGATGAACGTGAACGAGCGATCCTCGTACACGGTGATCTCAACCGGGATGATGTTGCCGCGCTGGCTTTCGGTGGCGGCGTTGTAGGCCTTGGTGAACTCAACGATGTTCACACCGGCGGCACCGAGTGCCGGGCCGATAGGCGGAGCAGGCGTTGCCTGCCCGGCCTGGATCTGGAGCTTGATAATGCTCGCGACCTTTTTCTTGGGAGCCATTGCTCTTCCTTCTTGTCGTGGTTCGGGCGGATGCCGTTCGACACCCTCCCACTACGGTCCCGCGGGTGCGGGTGGGCGTTTTCAGATCTTGGCGACCTGCTCGAAGCCCAGCTCGAGCGGGGTCTCGCGGCCGAAGATCGACACGAGAACCCGAAGCTTTTGGCTGGTTTCGTCGATGTCCGCGATGGTCGCGGGCATCGTTTCGAAGGGGCCGTCCATCACGGTGACGGATTCGCCAACTTCGAACGCCGGAACGGCCTTTTCCTTGGCCTTCGAAGAAGAGGACTTCTTCTTCTCGGGAAGGTTGACCGAAGGCGCCAACAGAGAGTAAATCTCATCGAACGAGAGAGGTACAGGATCGGTGCTGTTTCCCACAAAGCCGGTCACGCCGGGGGTGTCGCGCACCACGCGCCACGAGGCTTCGGTGAGATCCATGCGGACATACACGTAACCCGGAATGCGCACGCGGCGAACGATCTTCTTCTGACCGTTCTTAATCTCGGTCGCATCCTCCATGGGCACCTCGACCTGGAAGATGTAATCCTCCATGTCCTGAGTTTCGGTGCGGGTGAGGAGCTGGGTCTTCACGCGGTTTTCGTGGCCCGAGTAGGAGTGGATGACGTACCACTCGCCGGGGGCGGAACGCAGGTGGCGCTTGAGCGCCACGACGGGATCTTCGACGGTCGTCTCGGAGTTCTCATCGAGAACAACGGGCGCCTCGGTGCCGTCTGCCGCATCGGCGCTCTCGGGGGCGTCAGCGGTTTCGGGAGCTTCGGTGCTCTCGGGGGCTTCGGCCGTTTCCGGGGCGTTCTCGAGCGCCTCGGTTGCGAGGTCGTCGTTCATGTCTTCTGCCACGCGTATCGTTTCCTTACTCTCGAAAATCTCAGTGCGCCGTGAACAGTGCGCGCGTGAGCGAGCCGAACACGAAGTCCAGGCCGAACACGAGAAGAATCATGCACACGACGAACGCGACAACCGCGATCGTGTACGTGATCATTTCGCGGCCGGTCGGCGTGACAACCTTGCGCAACTCGGCGAAGACCTGCTGAAGAAAAATCCAGCATGCCTTGAACGGGTTCTTCGTGCCGATGTTCGACTCTTGCTCGAAGTCGCCACGAGTGGGGTCGGTCTCGGGGTGAACGCTCATCGTTTTCCTTCTCCATCTCGACGTCGGCGACGTGTCGATCGGGCGCTGGGGATTACCGCTTAAAGAAAAAGCAGGGCAGACAGGACTCGAACCTGCAACCTACGGTTTTGGAGACCGTTGCGCTACCAATTGCGCCACTGCCCTGTGCTTCACGAGCACTGCCCGAGGAGCGAAGCCCTCAAAAAGGGCCAGATACGATCATAGGCGAATCGCGCGCCGAGGTCTAGTCGCGGCCCCTCTCACGCCGATTGTGTGACGCACTCGGCTCAAATGGCCCGCCGCACACGAGACGCCCCGGGCCTCGCGCTTCTCACGTGGCAGTTTCACGCGGCGCCCCAGTTTTTCTGACAAGATCGAATCTATGAGCTTCGATGTCTCCACTCCCGCACAGTCCGAACGGCGCCTTTCCGCGCGCCTCACATCGATCGCCGAATCCGCCACCCTCGCGGTCGACGCGAAAGCGAAGGCACTCGCCGCGAGCGGAGAGGACGTGATCGGCTTCGGTGCCGGCGAGCCGGATTTCCCGACCCCCGAGCACATCGTCGAGGCGGCCATCGCCGCGGCGCGCGAGAGCAAGAATCACCGCTACTCCCCCGCGACCGGCCTGCCCGAGCTCAAGGAAGCGATCGCTCGCGCAACACTCGAGACCGACAACATCGAAGTCGAGCCCTCTCGGATTGTCGTCACAAACGGTGGTAAGCAGGCCGTCTACGAGGCATTTGCAGCCCTTCTTGATCCCGGCGACGAGGTGCTCTTGCCCGCACCGTATTGGACGACCTACCCGGAAGCGGTTCGCCTCGCGGGCGGCGTTCCCGTGACGGTGCGCGCTGGCGCCGATCAGGGCTACATCCCCGCGGTCGAGCAGCTCGAGGCCGCACGGACGCCCCGCACCAAGGTCGTGCTGCTGTGCTCGCCCTCAAATCCCACGGGCGCGGTCATGAGCCGCGAACAGCTCGAAGAATTCGGCCGCTGGGCCCTCGAGAACGGCCTGTGGGTGGTTTCGGACGAGATCTACCAGCACCTCACGTACGACGGCGCGAACTTCCACTCCATTCTCGATGTCGTTCCCGAACTCAACGACCGCACGGTCCTCCTCAACGGCGTTGCCAAAACGTTCGCGATGACCGGCTGGCGCGTGGGCTGGCTCATCGCCCCCGGCGACATCGCGAAAGGCGTCGCGCGCCTCCAAAGTCACCTCACCTCGAACGTCAATAACATCGCGCAACGCGCCACACTCGCGGCGCTCACGGGACCCACCGAGCCATTCGAGAAGATGCGCACCGCGTTCGATCGCCGACGTCGCACGATGTGCGACATGCTCGGCACGATCGAGGGCCTCACGCTTCCCACTCCGCGCGGCGCGTTCTATGCCTTCCCCGACGTCACAGGCCTGCTCGGTCGCGAAATCGCGGGGACCACCGTCGAGAGCTCCACCGCCCTCGCCTCCCTTATCCTCGAGCGCGCGAAGGTTGCGCTTGTTCCCGGGGAGGCTTTCGATGCGCCGGGGCACCTCCGCCTCAGCTACGCGCTTTCCGACACCGACTTGGCTGAAGGTGTTTCCCGACTTCAGAAAGTGCTGGGCTAGGCCATGGCAAGCGTCGGAACCCGCACCTGCGAAGGCGAACGCGACCTGCGCGCGCTCCCCAAGGCCCATTTGCACTTGCACTTCACGGGCTCGATGCGCCACGACACGCTCCAGGAACTCGCGGCTGCACAACACTTGCGGCTCCCGCGCACCCTCACGGAGCAGACGGCGCTCAAGGTCGAGCCGAGCGCACGCGGCTGGTTCCGCTTCCAGCGCTTCTACGACGCGGCGCGCAAGGTCGTGAACTCCGAGGCCATCATGCGTCGACTCCTGCGCGAAGCAGCCGAGGATGACCTTGCCGAAGGTTCGGTGCGGCTCGAGCTTCAGATCGACCCCACGAGCTATGCCCCGTTTGTGGGCGGCATTACTCCCGCGATCGAGATCATCGTGGACGAGGCGCGCGCGATCGAGCGTGAGCTTGGCATCTCCATGGGGATCATCGTTGCCGCGAGCCGCATGCGCCACCCGCTCGACGCCCGCATCCTCGCGCGCCTCGCCGTGCAATACGCGGGTACCGTGATCGGCTTCGGCCTCTCGAACGACGAGCGACGCGGCGACACGCGCGCGTTCGCGGCCGCATTCAGGATCGCCCGCCACGGAGGTCTGGCCTCGATGCCCCACGGTGGCGAGCTTCTTGGGCCGCCCCACATCCACGACGTTGTCGACTCACTCGAACCCACGCGCCTCGGGCACGGCGTGCGCTCGATTGAGGATCCGCGCTTGCTCGAGACGCTCATCGAGCGCGACATCGCGCTCGAGGTCTGCCCCGCGTCGAACGTGTCACTCGGCGTGTACCGAGAAATCGGCGACGTGCCAGTCCCACAGCTCGCGCGGCACGGGGCGACCATCGCGCTCAGCGCGGACGACCCGCTCCTGTTTGGTTCGCGCCTTCTCGCTCAATACGAAGCCGTGCGCGCGATGGGCATGAGCGATAGCGAAATCGCCGACCTCGCCGCGGGCTCCATCCGCGCCTCGCGCATGGTCGACGCCGAAAAAACCGCGCAGCTCGCGCGCGTGCGCGCCTGGTACGAGGGCGGCGCCTAACCTCTAGCAGTCGCGCCCGGCACCGCGACTCGGTGTCGCGAGGAAGAACCCCGGCTCGGCGAACGAACGCTCGACAAAGGCATTCGCGACAGCGCTCGCAACATTCTCCACGAGCTCCGCGTCCACGAGTGCGATCACGCTCCCGCCAAAGCCGCCGCCCGTCATACGCGCGCCGTGCGCACCCGCCTCGCGCGCCGCGTCCACGGCGACATCGAGCTCGGGAACGGTCACCTCGTAGTCGTCACGAAGCGAATCGTGCGAGGCGTTGAGCAGCGCGGCGATGCGGTCGAGTCCCTCGCGAATCGAGCCCCCTTCGAGGATCTCGGCGAACTCGCGCACGCGCTCGATCTCATTGATGATGTGGCGAGTGCGCCTTTGGACCACGGGATCGCTGATGCCTTGGCAAGCGTCGGAAGCCCCTTCGAACGGGACATCCCGCAAGCTCTCCACTCCGAGCGCACGCGCCCCCGCTTCGGCCTGTGCCCTGCGCTCCGCATACTCGCCGCCCACGAGGCTGTGCGGCGCACGCGTGTCGATGATGAGCAACTCGAGGCCCTGGCCCGCGAGGTCCCACGGCACGGACGTCGTCGAAAAATCGCGGCAGTCGAGAAGGATCGCGTGCCCCTCCTCGCACAGGATTGACGCGGATTGATCGAGCCCGCCGGTCGCCGCGCCCGCGAATTCCGTCTCCGCCTTGATGGCGGCGCGGATGCGCTCGTGCGGTGTCGTGCCGAGTGCGCACAGGTCATCGATCGCCGCCGCGACCGCGCATTCGAGGGCCGCGCTCGAACTGAGGCCCGCACCGAGCGGCACGTAGCCATCGATTAAGAGGTCGAAGCCGCAAGGGACGCTCCCCTCGAAGCGATCCGCGAGTGCCCACACGACACCGGCGACGTAGGAGGACCAGCCTTCGACGGCACCGGGGGCGAGCCCCTCTACGGACACCTCGACAGTCTCGCCGGACTGCACGGAACGCATCCGCACCACACCCGCGTCTGTGCAGCGCGCCGCGACAAAGCAGCGGTGCGTAATCGCCATCGGCACGCACAGCCCCTGCTGGTAGTCGACGTGCTCGCCGATGATGTTCACGCGGCCGGGTGCCGAAAAGACACCCTCCGGATCGGTCCCGAAGGCGTCGCGAAACTCGCGGGCGACCTTTTCGATGGCGTCGGTGTCACAGGGAGCAGCATGCAAGTCAGTCATGAAATCAAGTCTACGGGTGCTCGGTGGGCTGAGCGTCCTCCTCCGCGCCTTCGTCGGCACGGATTGCCGGCATCTCGATCTCCTCGGGATCCATCTCGACGATCTCGAATCCGGACTCTCGGGTTTCGGGCTGGAGGTTTTCGAGGTCCTCGCGCCAGTCGGGGCCTGCCTCGAGATCAATCGTGGGGTCGAGCTCATCAGGGTCGAGGTGCACCACGGGGATTGCGGTTGTGAGAGCACCGGGCTTGCGACGGCGCCTAAAGGTCACGAGACGGCGGTGGCGGTTCGTGCCGAACGGCTGTGAGATGGCGGGAACGCGCACACGGCCACTCGCGAGCAGCGTCACGGTATGGCTGGCGACAAGCTCACCGAGAATCACGCCCGAAGAAATCGCAATCGCAATCGCACACGCGAGCAAGAGGTAGCTCGCGCCGGTGTTACTGCCATCGCTGAAGCCCAAAAGACCGCGGTAAATCACCGAACCGGGAACCATCGTGATGATCGCGGGGGCGATAAGGATGTTGACGTAAGCCTTCGTGCGCTGCGAAATCGCCACCGCGAATACGCCCACGAAGAATGCAGTGATGCCCGTGGCCCACGCCCTCTCGAGCCCCGCGACCTCAAGTACGAACGCCGAGGTCGCCGTGAAGCCCGGAAGAAGCGTGACCCAGAGCAAGAGGCGCGGCGGAACCTGGAAACCCACCGCGTAGCCGAGCCCGATGAACGCACCCGAGATTGCCACGAGCATGGTCGAAATCAGTGTCGCCGGGACCGTCGAGGTGATCGAAATATCCGCCCCTACCCATTCGGCAACGAGCATGCCTCCGCGAATACCGATCACGGCACCGACCGTGAGCATGAATGTTTCGAGCAAGCGCCCCACCGCGGTCACGTACCACCCCGTAATCGCGTCCTGCATCGCTCCCACCGAGGTCGACCCGGCGAGGATCATCACGAGACATGCGACGACGACGAGAGAAGAGTTTGCCGTGGGGTCGAGTCGATTCACGATGAGCGAGATGAGCACGACGATAAAGCCGCCCGCGATCTGCGCGTAAAACACGGGAAGGCGAAGCTTGTCGAACAGGATGTACACCTGCCAGAGCACGCCCGCGGCGAAGGCTGCGAACGCCGTCACGAGGATCCCCGCGCCGAAGAACATCGCGCACGCGCCACCCATGAGCACCCACGCGAGCGTGGTCACGATCGAGCCGTAGAACCGCTTCATCGACCGCACGCGGTCCACCGCGAGAAGCGCCTCGTGGAGGTCCATTTCGCCCTTCACGTACTTCGTCGTGATCTGATCGACCCGATCAAGCTTCGTGAAGTCGTACGTGTAGCCGCCCGCCGTGCTGATGCGCGTAAAAGGCGCCGATTGCGTATCCGGGTAGTAGGAGACCGAGACTTCCGTGAGGGTCGTCTGCACCGACACATTACGGATGCCGGACGAAGCGGTGACGCGTAGCATTGTCGCGGTCACGTCGGCTGCCGCCGCACCATTCGCAATCATGACCTCGCCGATGCGCATGGCGAGTTCGAATACCTGGTGAAGGCGGGTCAGGGAAGTGCTCACACCACCATCGTGGCACACGGCCGGCTCACCGTGCACGGAAAGGAACATCGAATGACACACACCGAGATCGACGCGCGCGAATCGCTCGCACGCCTGCGCGCCGGCAACGCCCGGTTCTCGAGCGGCACGACCCGGCACCCCCATAGCGACGAGGAACGACGGCTCGACCTTTCTGCGGGTCAGGCACCGTTCGCGGCGGTTCTTTCGTGCGCCGACTCGCGCGTGCCTCCCGAGATAGTGTTCGACTGTGGTCTCGGCGACCTCTTCGTCGTGCGCTCCGCGGGGCAAATGGTCGACAACGCCGTGCTAGCCTCGCTCGAATACGCCGTCCACGAGCTCGCGGTTCCGCTCATCCTCGTGCTCGGCCACGAAGGCTGCGGAGCCGTCGCCGCGGCCGAGCCCCTCAAGGCGCAGCGCGCCTCGGGAGCGCCTTTCGCTCTTCTTCCGGGGCACCTCAATGCGCTCGCCGAGCAGATTTCACGGCGTCTGTGGTCCGACGGCGGCGAGGCCAGCGTCGGAACCCGTAACCTTCCCGATGCGCTCGAGCCAACATCCCAGGCCAGAGCGAATGCCGCGGCGGCGATGGCGGAAGTAGGGGCGCACTCGCCTCTCATTCGGGCGGCACACGAGGCGGGTAACCTCGCGCTCGCTCACGCGGTCTACGACCTGCGCACGGGGCACGTTTCCTTCACTGTGGAGGACAATGACAACAACCCTTCGGGATCGGCGTTGGGTGGCCGGTTTTCTTCACCCTCAAGCCGAAAACCCGCGGTTAAAGCCCGGGACTCGAAGCCAGGGCAAAAATAAGAACGGCGAGGAGGAGAATCGTCGCGACATCGATCGAGCGGCGCCTCACTACGAGAGCGCCGAGCGCCTCCACCGGCAGGAGGAGCCGCACAACTGCGAGTGCAAGAAGAAGCGCCGAAAGCATGTATCCGGCGGTCGGGACAGAAAAAATGAGCCCGATGGGGAGCACCACAAAGAAGACAATCCCCAGCGCCACAAGCAAAAGCCGCTGACGATACACGGCGGCGCCGAAAGAAGAGGGCGATCGATTCACGTCTCCATGGTAGCCCGGCATGGTTAGGCTAGTAATGCCGCATCACTCGCGGCACCCCGCAGCCCTGACTGCCTCACCACAAGGACGTGAACCACGACATGACCGACGTGCGCATCGAGCACGATCTGCTCGGAGATCGCGAAGTACCAGCAGACGCCCTCTACGGCGTTCAGACCCTGAGGGCCCTCGAAAACTTCCGTATCTCGGACTTCCGCCTCCACCATTTCCCTTCGCTCGTACGCACACTCGCGTACGTCAAGCACGCGGCTGCGCGCACGAATCAGCGCCTCGGCGGCCTCGAAAAAGCCAAAGCCGACGCGATCGCGCAGGCCTGCGCAGAAATCGAGAACGGCGAACACCACGAGCACTTTGTCGTGGACCTCATCCAGGGCGGCGCGGGCACGAGCACCAACATGAATGCGAACGAGGTTATCGCGAATCGAGGCCTCGAAATCCTCGGCCATGAGCGAGGGCAATACGAATACCTTCACCCCAACAACGACGTGAACTTCGGGCAGTCCACGAATGACGTCTACCCCACCGCTGTGCGCCTCGCGATCCTCTTGAGCTTCCCGGATCTCGCCGACGCGATGCAGGGCCTCATCGATGCGCTGAGTGCGAAGGGAGAGGAATTCGACCACGTCCTCAAGATGGGCCGCACGCAAATGCAGGACGCGGTGCCCATGACCGTGGGTCAGGAGTTCCACGCGTGGGCGACAACCGTGAGCGAGGACGTCGAGAGGCTCACGCGCACCGCGCGCTTCTTCAGGGAAATCAACATGGGGGCGACCGCGATCGGCACGGGCATCACGACCGACCCGAAGTACGCCTCCCTCGTCGTCGAGGAACTTACGCGCATCACGGGCAAGGACTTCACCCTCGCCGCCGATCTCGTTGAGGCTACGAGCGACACGGGTGCGTTCGTAACGTTCTCGAGCGTGCTCAAACGCATCGCAGTGAAAATCTCGAAGATCTGCAACGATCTACGGCTTCTCTCCTCGGGACCGCGCGCGGGCTTCAACGAGATCAATCTCCCCGCCGTTCAACCGGGCAGCTCGATCATGCCGGGCAAGGTCAATCCCGTGATCCCCGAGGTGGTCAACCAGGTCGCATTCCAGGTGATCGGCAATGACCTCACGGTCACGCTCGCCGCGGAGGGCGGGCAGCTCCAGCTCAACGCATTCGAGCCCGTGATCGCCTACAACATTCTCAACTCCACGCGCATCATGACGCGCGCGATGCGTACCCTCACCGAGCGGTGCATCGAGGGCATCACGGTCAACGAAAGCGTTCTCGCGGGCAACCTCGAACGGTCGATCGGGATCGTCACGGCACTCGTGCCCGTGATCGGCTACGCGGCGTCCTCAGAGATCGCCTCGCAGGCGCTTCACTCGGGCAAATCGGTACGCGAGATCGTGCTCGAGCGCGGGCTCGTGAGCGAGGGGCACCTCGATGAGATCCTCACCCCTGCCCGCATGACCCAGCCGTACAGGGCCACGGCAACGGGCGCGATCCCCGCACTCGATAGCTCGGACCCAATCGCGAAGGGCGACCTCGAACCGTAGTTCGGGCCGCCCCCGCGATGGTGATTATTCGTCAGCTGCTTCGTTCTTGCCGCGCATCACGAGGAGCGGGTCAGGCGTGCCCACGACCTCGTGGTCCTTGCCCTCGTACTCAAACTGCGAGAGGAAGAACTTCATCGCGTTAAGGCGTGCGCGCTTTTTATCGTTCGAGCGGATGATCGTCCAGGGCGCGTACTTCTTGTCGGTACGGCGGAACATCTCCTCCTTTGCCGCACCGTACGCCTCCCAGCGGTCAAGGGACTCGAGGTCCATGGGCGAGAGCTTCCACTGGCGAACCGGGTCGAGCTGGCGAATCGCGAAGCGCGTGCGCTGCTCCTTTTGCGAGACCGAGAACCAGAACTTCGTCACGTGAATGCCGGAATCGACGAGCATGCGCTCGAAGTGCGGCACCTGGGTCATGAAGGTTTCATACTCCTCATCGGTCGCAAAGCCCATGACGCGCTCGACACCCGCGCGGTTGTACCAGGAGCGATCGAACAGCACCAGTTCGCCTTCGGTCGGGAGATGCTCGACGTAGCGCTGGAAGTACCACTGGCCCTTCTCGCGCTCGGTGGGCTTATTGAGTGCAACGACCCGAGCCATGCGCGGGTTGAGGTGCTCGGTGAAGCGCTTGATCGTGCCGCCCTTACCGGCCGCATCGCGCCCCTCGAAGATGATGATGGCTTTCTTCTTCGCGTCCTCGAGCCAGTACTGAAGCTTGAGCAGCTCGACCTGGAGGAAGTATTTCTCGCGTTCGTACTCGTCGCGCGCCATGCGCGTGGGATACGGGTAGCCCTCTTGCCACGTGTACACGGGGTTGCCGTACGGGTCGATCAGGTCGGGGTCGGGCGAGTGACCATCGGCGACCGTGTAGCCGAGCTCACGCAAGTGCTCGATAAATTCGCGAAGGTTGCTGCTGTGGGGCAGCTCGCCGTTGAGGTCGAGTTCGGGAACAGGGTGCTTCTTGCCTTTTTTCATTGCTGGTCTTTCGCTCGTGGGGGTGGGCGTTGGATCCTCATGAGTGGGGGCCGTTGGGGTGGGCGCTGGCCCTGGTTCTACGGGCGCGAGCTCTGCTTCGGGATTCGAAGTAGGTTCCGACGCTTGCTCGGCCTCAGGCTGCTTTTCAAAGATACGTTTGAGGAAGGCGATCAGTGCGCGAAGTGGCGAGTGCCCGTCGTGTACATCGTGATGCCTGCTTTCCGGCATGCGTCGATCACCTCCTCATCGCGAATGGAGCCGCCCGGTTGCACGATGGCCGTGACCCCGGCGGCGATGAGCTGTTCGGGACCGTCGGCGAAGGGGAAGAAAGCGTCGGACGCCGCGACCGCGCCGCGCGCGCGTTCCTCGCCGTCCTTGCCGAGCGTGTTGGCGCGTTCGACCGCGAGGCGGCATGCGTCCACGCGATTGACCTGCCCCATGCCAACGCCCACGGCGGCGCCGTTCTTCGCGAGCAGGATCGCGTTCGAGTGGGGTGCGCGCACGGCACGCCACGCGAAGGCCAGGTCCGCGAGGGTTTCTTCCGACGCTTGCTGGCCGCACACGAGTTCCCAGTTCGAGGGGTCATCGCCGGGCGCCTGGTATTGATCGGGCTCTTGGTAGAGCACACCGCCCCAGATTTCGCGACCGTCAAAGGAGGAGTCGGTGCGCGGGGCGCCCGAGATTTCGAGGATTCGTAGGTTCTTCTTCGCCTTGAGGGTTTCGAGCGCGCCATCCTCGTAGCCGGGGGCGACGATGACCTCCGTGAAGACCTCGGTGACGTGCTTGGCCATGTCGAGGCTCACGGGGCGGTTCGCGGCGATCACGCCGCCGAACGCGGAGACCGGGTCGGTCGCGTGGGCCTTGGTGTAGGCCTCGGCTATGTCGGTACCTTCGGGAGTGATAGCGATGCCGCACGGGTTGTTGTGTTTGATAATCGCGACGCAGGGCTCGGGATGGTCGAACGCGGCGCGCAGGGCGGCATCGGCATCAACGTAGTTGTTGTAGCTCATGGCCTTACCATTGAGTGGCTCGGCTTCGGCGAGGGTCGTTGCATCCTCGAAAAGCGAGCGACTCGCGTCGAGGAAGGCCTGCTGGTGGGAGTTTTCGCCGTAGCGCAGCGGCGTGAGGTCCTGCTCTTCGGGGTCGACGCCGAGCGTTTCGTCCGCGCGGTCCGCCACCCACTCTTCGATCGCGGCATCGTATTCGGCAATGCGTGAGAAGGCATCGGCGGCGAGCACGAGGCGCTCCTCGCGTGTGAAGCCGCCGCTTGCCACGGCACCTTCGACGAGTGCGTACTGTTCAATGCTCGTGACAACCGCGCACGAGTTGAAGTTCTTCGCGGCGCTTCGCACCATCGCGGGGCCGCCGATGTCGATTTTCTCGACGATCTCGTCGAACGAGGCGCCGCTCGCAACGGTGTCTTCGAACGGGTAGAGGTTGCACACGAGAAGGTCGATCGGGGCGATCTCGTGCTCCTCGAGCGCGGCGACATGCGAGGGCGTATCGCGGTCGGCAAGAAGACCACCGTGGATCTTGGGGTGGAGGGTCTTGACGCGACCGTCAAGAATCTCGGGAAAGCCCGTCACGCTCTCGACGGCCGTCACGGGAACCCCTGCCTCGGCGATCGCCTTCGCCGTCGAGCCGGTCGACACGATTTCAACGCCGCTCTTGTGGAGGGCGGTCGCAAGGTCGAGAAGGCCGGTCTTGTCGTATACGGAGACCAGGGCGCGCGTAACGGCACGCTTGGACATGCGGAGGCTCCTTCGTCGTCGGTAATCGTACGGTAGGTCCTTTAAACCTATCGCGTTCACGTGAACGGTGCGTGACGACGAGAGGGCCGGTGGGCTATTCCTTGCGGGCGCGCCGCGCGATGACGTCCACGAGCATCTCGCGTTCGATGACCTTGATCCGCTCGTGGAGGTCCGCTTCGCTCTCCCCCTGATATACGGTGAGGGCACGCTGGTCGATAATCGTGCCCGTATCCACACCTTCGTCGATCTCGATCACGGTCGCCCCCGTGACCTTCACGCCGTAGTTGAGGGCGTCGCGCACGCCGTGCGCACCGGGGAAGGCGGGCAGGAGCGCGGGGTGAGTATTGATGATGCGCCCGCCGAACGCCTCGAGCATCGGGGCTCCGAGCAGCCGCATGAAGCCCGCGAGCACGACGAGATCCGGAGCGTACCGTCCCGTGCATTCCGCGAGCGCGCGGTCCCATTCCTCGCGCGAGTGGTAGTCGCGAAGCGCCACGATGTGCGCGGGGATTTCGCGCTCGCGTGCGAAGGCAAGTCCTGGAGCGTCGACATCCGCGATGACCGCCGCGACCCGCACCCCCGCGAGGGCACCCGTGTCGATCGCTTCGAGGATCGCGCGGAGATTGCTCCCCGTTCCGGAGATGAACACGACGCACGTGAAATCGTTCATGGCTCCACAGTAGCGGGCACGGGGAGCGACGCGCGCTCGTGGCCACGGGACGAGCATGCGGCACAATGGAAGGCGTGACTTCCGAACCAAACCCTCGCCAAGACCAGCCCGCGTTCCCACCGGAGCGCCAAAAAGCCTTCAGCCGCACCTTGCTCTGTGCCGCGCTGTGCATGATTGTCGCGTGGGGAGCAACGCTTCTGCCCCTTCCGTTCAGCCTTGTCGCGGGCCTCGCGGGCATCGGTGCCCTCGTGTTCCTCGTGCGGCTCATGGTGATCGCATGGCCCACGCCCGCTCGGCGATCGGCGAGTGTCACGGCCGCGTTCGGAATCCCCGCCTCAATCGTGGTGATCGGCCTCGCGCTTCTTTCGCTCGTGTTCTACGGGCCGATGACTCAGTACCAGGAGTGCCTCGATACGGCCCTCACGAATACGGCCGTGTCGTCGTGCGGGAAGGATCTCCCCGGCGCGATCCTCGAGTGGTTGCCCTTCTAGTCTGATTCGCCCGCGGTCGAAGGTTTCTTCTCGCGCGCACTGTCGCCGTCCCGTGCGAGCTCGGCATCGTCATCCACCCCGGTGTCGTCGGCGGGATTTTCGCGGCGATCGGAGTCTTCGGGCTCGTCTTGCTCGGTTGGCTCGGTGCCCTCGGCGACCGAAGAGTCCTCTTCCGCGGTCTTGCGCCCTACATCCTCCGCCTCGCTCTTCTCGTCGCCGCGTTCACTCGAGGCACCCTTCGCTTCGGCTTCCTCGACGCGTGCGCGCAGCGATGCGGTGTGTTCGCTTACGCGTGCGCGGCCCGCGCGAAGCTTCGTCGAGACCCACGAATCGACGCCGGTTTGGCTCCACCCCGCGATGAGGGCAGCCGGCGCGAATACGAGGAGCGCCGTGGGGAGCAAGAGCGATGTGAGCTGCGGGCCCACGTGGGCGAGCTGTGCCGTGCCGATACTTCCGCTTCCGAGCATGAAGATCACGGTGAGCACGAGAAGCGCGCCAATCGCATAGGTGAGCCACGAGGTGACTTTGCCGCGCGTGTCGAAGTGCCGAGTGCGGAAGGCGAGGAACACCGACGCGCCGATTGAGGCGAGCGCGGGGATGGCGAGAAGCGCCCATACCCACGGCGAGAAGCGCCCCGGTTCGGGGAGCGCCCCGAGGATGGGGAACGCGGGAAGCACGCCCGTGAGCGATCCTTCGAAGGAGATATGCGTGTTCGTGCCTACCGTGACCGTTCCCGCACACACGAAAGCCGCGGCCCACACGAGCATGGTGGGGAAGAATGCGAGGGCCGCGAGAACGAGCGCGATCGTGCCGAAAAGGTCGGGTTCGAGCCCGCGATGGACGGCGAGCATCGCGTCGCGACGGACCACCATCCATACCATGAGCGCCACCGCCGCACCGCCGAACAGACCGAGCAGAAGCACGCCAATCGACCGCAACGCCGCGGCGTACTCATCCGGCACGAGCGCGAGAATGCCCACGCGAGGTGCGGAATCACTCGAGCGCCGCACGAGGGCGGCCATGAGCCCCGCGGCGCCGGCAACCACCGAGAGGGCGAGGGCGCTCACACCCGCGCTCACGGTCACCGGCTGCACGCCCGGCGTTCGGGCGAGAAGCGAGGAAACTGTCGCCATAAGGGCATACGTAATACCGAAGCCTGCGAGGATCAGGCCGAGCGCCATGAGCGCACCGCGCTTGAGTGCGCCCGACGGCTCCGTGAGGGTCATGGACCGCCCCGTACGGAACGTCACGGCTGCGCACACGAGTGCGAATACGAGAGTCAGTCCAAGAGGAGGAAGCACAGCGGTGCCATCGATCCCCACGTCCTCGAACGACATGGCGCCACCGTGGCCAAGCACCACGAGACACAGCGAAACGATCACGGCATCGAGCGTGCTCGTTTGCGTCATCGTGTTGAAGCCGTGAGCAACGAGAACGGGCACTGCGACGATCGCAACGTTGATCGTGAACGCAATCACCGCGGCCGTCACGCCGAGGAAAATCGGGGTCGCATCGGTGCGCTTCACAGCACGCACCCCGGGGCCGTGGGAACCGCGAGGGGTGCGGGGAAATCTTCGACGGTGCGCAATAATGTGGACATCATGCCCATCTTATTCACGAGCGGTGCCCGCCCCGCGGAAGCCCTGCCCCGTTTCTCCGTGCGATCGGTCCGTCTCGACACCCCCGTCACCATCGCCGAGCACATTCCTGAGAATCCAAGCGCCGTATGGCTCCACGAGTCCGGCGGACTCCTCGGCATCGGCGAGGTCGCGCGGCTCGAAACCACGGGCCCGAGCCGCTTCGACGATCTTGCGTGCGCCTTTCGCGACCTGAGCGAACGCGCCGACATCGACGATCTCGCGAAGCTCCGCGGGAGCGGCCTCATGGCCTTCGCGTCCTTCTCCTACTCCCCCGCGTCCTCGCGCCCCTCGCGCCTCGTGATCCCCCGCTACCTCCTCGGCTCCGTGGAAGGCTGCGCCTTTCTCACGTGCGTGAGCGAGGAAGCCGAAGGAACCGTCGGACACGCCCCCACCAAACCCGAAGACATCCTCGCGCTCTTCGCCCCGGGGAGGGTTCCGACGGTCGCCGCGCGCGCAATGCAGCCCGCGCATTCCGGCGAGGCCTACCGCGGGCTCGTCAAAGAGGCCGTGCAGGAGATCGACGACGGTGTTGCCGAAAAGATCGTGCTCTCCGAGCGATTTGAGATCGACCTCGGGCCGCTCGAGGCGAACGCACTCGTGCCGGCGCTCGCCGTTCAGCTCAATCGTTGCTACCCGAGTGCGTGGACCTTCGCTCTCGACGACGTTGTGGGAGCCTCACCCGAGATGCTCGTGCGCACCGAGGGCTCGAAGGTTTTTTCGCGCGTCCTCGCCGGTTCACGCCCCGTGAGCGGGGACGACGAGCTGAGCGCCGAGGAACGCCAGGTCTTCCTCAACGACCCCAAGGAACGCTCCGAGCACGATTTCGCGGCGCGTTCAGTACGCGAGCCCCTTGAGAGACTCGGTGTGCGCCTGCCGGCGTCGGAAGGGCCCTTCGTGCTGCACGTTCCCGGGATCGAGCACCTCGCGACCGACATCCGCGGCACCGCCCNCACTCGCGCAGGCCTCCCACACCGCGAGCGCGGCCTCGGCTTGCGGGGCGCGGCCCTTTCGTTCGCGCGCCTCGGTCTCCGTGCCAAGTTTTCGCCACGCCTCGAGGAACGCCGGTTGCTCGTTCGCCAGTCTCGAGTTCTCGGTGTCGATGAGGGGTACGACTCTCGAGGCGTTGCGCGGCGCATCGGGCCATTCGAGGCGGTCGCTTTCGAGCGTGATCTCGATGTCGCTCGCGCCAAGCAGCTGCCTGAGAACGGGCCGCGAGAGTGTCGCGTGGCCGAAGACGATCGCGGCTTCGGGGCGAAGAGCATGGCCCGCCTCCTCCATGACGCNGCGCGTCGATCGCGCGGGCTACGCCTCCCCCGTCGGGTGGATTGGCGCCGATGGCGACGGCGAGCTCGCGATTGCGCTGCGCATGGCCCACGCCCGCGGCACAACACTGACGGTCCAGGCCGGCGGTGGGCTCGTGAGCGATTCCGATCCGCTCACCGAGCACGCCGAGGCGCTCGCGAAAACCCGCCCGATCGTGAAGGCGCTCGCCGCTCTCAGTTCCCTTGAAGAGTGACGTCGACTGACGTTTCTTTACCGTCGCGATACACGGTGAACGCGTGAGTACTTCCCACCTCGAGGCTTCGCACATAGGCCGTAAGCGCGGACGACGAGCCGATCTGAATATCGTCGACCTGCGTCACGAGATCACCTTCGGCGATGCCTGCCTTCGCGGCAGAGCTATCGGACGTGACCTCAACGACGTTCGCCCCCTTGATCACGGCCGAGCCGGTGCTGGTTTCCCCGTCCTTGATGCGCACACCGAGGAGCGCGTGCTGGGCCTTTCCATTTTTCGCGAGTTGCTCCGCGATGAGCCTCACCGTGTTCGAAGGAATCGCAAAGCCAAGACCGATGCTGCCCGCACCCTCGCTCGTCGAGGCGTTCGACGCGATCGAAGAGTTGATGCCGATGACCTCGCCCGCGCGATTGACGAGCGGGCCACCTGAGTTACCGGGATTCACGGAAGCATCGGTCTGAATTGCCGAGGTGTAGGACGCGGTCGACGGGTCCTGATTTTCGCGACGTTCGGGACGTGTCACGACGGGGCGGTTGAGCGCTGAGACGATGCCGGTCGTCGCCGTATTCGCGAGGCCGAGAGGCGTGCCGACCGCCATGACGTCCTGCCCAACCGTGAGCTTCGACGAGTCCGCGAACGTCGCCGGCGTGAGGTCCTTCGGTGGGTTCACGAGACGGACGAGCGCAATGTCGGTGCTCTCGTCGGAGCCGATCAGGGCCGCGTCGAAGGTGCGGCCATCGGCCGTGGTCACGTCGATGAGGATGGCGCCTGCCACGACGTGGGCGTTCGTGACGATCGTGCCCTTATCGTCATACACGATGCCCGTACCTTCTGAGCCGCCATTGCCCGTATCGACACGGATCGAGACCGTGCTCGGTGAGATCACGCGCGCGGTATCCACCCACGAATCCTCCACCACGTCGCCACCGTGTCCAACGTTCTCGGCCGGGTTCGACGAGTGCGGGTGACTCACGGACTCTTCGCCCGGCGCTCCCCACAGCATGAGCCCGAGGCCCGTGAGGGCGCCGATCGTAAAGACCGACGACACGACCATGCCGATGATGAGGAGCGTGGCGGTTGCGAACCACGATGGTGATTTCTTCATAGGCGAAATCTAAGCCCCGTTTCCTGAGAGATCGCTTCCGATTTCCACAAAAAAGACCCGTCGAGGCGCGTCGTGTGAGGGGGTCGACAGGTGCCCTGAGAGTTCGCCGGGAGCACACCGCTCAACCTGAACGCCGAGCCCCTCGATCGCCGAAGCCAAATCAACCCCGTGAGGCGTCGTGAAAAACCGCTCGAGAACCGAGCTCGGCGCCCCCTGATGTTCAAGGCCCGAGAAAATGCGCCCGCCGTTGTCATCGACGATAACGATGTCGAGCTCNCCTACCGGGGCCGGTACCCGCGGGCCTCGAGAACCTCGGCCGCCTCGGCGATCCGCGCGTGCCACAGGCGCGTGCGCGCCTCAGGGGCGCGATACTTCTCGAGGAGCTCCTCGCTCACCTCGAGGCGGCCCGCGGGCAGAGCGCCATCCTCGCTCACGAGCGGCGCGTCCGTGACATCGCCCTCGAGAAGCCGCGCCGTGCCGAGCCCACACGCGTGCTCGAGCTCGGGAAGCGCCGCCGCAAACGCGAGGCCAGCACTGAGCCCCACCGACGTTTCGAGCGCACTCGAGACCACAACCGGGAGGCCCGCTTGCTCCGCGAGCGCGAGGGCGCGGCGCACTCCTCCGAGCGGCTGCGCCTTCATCACGAGAATGTCGGCGGCCTTCGCACGCGCGACAGCGAGAGGATCCTCGGCCTTGCGCACCGATTCATCCGCCGCAATTTTCACGTGCACCCCGCGACGCACCTCGGCGAGTTCACGCACGCTCCCGCACGGCTGCTCGACGTATTCGAGACCACCCGCCGCACGGTCGAGCTCGCGGATCTTCTCGATCGCTTCGCTCACGCCCCACGCCGCATTCGCGTCGACGCGTATGCGAGCCTCATCGCCAAGGGCTTCGCGCACGGCCGCAACGCGTGCTACATCGTCACGGTGGGCCGAGGAAGCGTCGGACACCTTCACCTTCGCGGTGGTGGCGCCAAACGATTGCGCGAGCGCGTACGCCCGCTCGGGGCTCACGACGGGGATGGTCGCGTTGATGGGGATGCGCGTGCGCGCGGGCTCGGGGAAGGGAAGGGTCGCCTGCTCGAATGCGGCGGCGAGCCAGGCCGACGATTCCTCGGGACCATATTCCAGAAACGGCGAGAATTCACCCCAGCCCTCGGGGCCGCGGAGGAGGGCGGCTTCGCGCACGTCGATGCCGCGAAAGCGCGTGCGCATGGGGATGCGGACGACGGCGATCCGCTCAATCAGTTCCGTAAATTGCATAGAGGTTGTGGGGGTATTTATTCGGGATTGCATAGAGGTTGTGGGGGTAATGCGCGTGGCAAAACCCCCACAAGCCCTATGCAATCCACAGGAGAGACGAGGGGTTACTCGTTGTCGCCACCCGTCGCGTTCACGGCCTCACTCGCGATCGCCGCGTCGTGCTGGGAGTCATCCCACACCCAGTTCGCGACCTCGGGAATGTCTGCGCCGTGCGTGAACGCGTACTGGCGGGCGCGAATGCGTTCATCAGCCATGCGCTGACGCAGGCCCGCGTACCGCGTGCCGAGCGAATCGACGTGGTCGATCACGTCCATCACAAGGTGGAAGCGGTCGATGTCGTTACGCATGAGCATGTCGAACGGCGTGGTCGTCGTGCCCTCTTCCTTGTAGCCGCGCACGTGGATACGCGCGTTCGGATCATGGCGGTAGGCAAGGCGGTGAATGAGCCACGGGTAGCCGTGGTAGGCGAACACCACGGGGATGTCCTTGCCGAACAGGCCGTCGAAGTCCTTCTCGGAGAGGCCGTGCGGGTGCTCGCGCTCGTGCTGGAGGCGCATGAGGTCCACGACGTTCACGACGCGCACGCGCAGCTCCGGGATCTCCTCGCGGAGGATCTTCGCGGCCGCGAGTGTCTCGATCGTCGGGATGTCACCGGCGCAGCCCAGCACAACGTCAACACCTTCGCCGTCAACCTCGGTGCCTGCCCACTCCCAAATGCCAATGCCGCGCGTGCAGTGCACGATCGCCTCGTCCATCGTGAGCCAATTCGGGTTCGGCTGCTTACCGGCCACAACCACGTTGATGTACTGGCGCGAACGCAAGCAGTGGTCGTAGGTCGACAGGAGCGTGTTCGCGTCCGGCGGAAGGTACACGCGCACAACTTCGCTCTTCTTGTTCACCACGTGGTCAATGAAGCCCGGGTCCTGGTGGCTGAAGCCGTTGTGGTCCTGGCGCCACACGTGGGAGGAAAGCAGGTAGTTGAGCGAAGCGATGGGCCTACGCCACTCGATCTCATTCGTGACCTTAAGCCACTTGGCGTGCTGGTTCACCATCGAATCAACGATGTGGATGAACGCCTCGTAGCTCGAGAACAGACCGTGACGGCCGGTCAAGAGGTAGCCCTCGAGCCACCCCTGCATCTGGTGCTCGGAGAGCATCTCCATCACGCGACCCTCTTGTGCGAGGTTTTCATTCGCATCGTGCTCTTCGAACTCGCCGTTCCACTGCTTGCCCGAAACCTCGTAGATCGCCTGGAGGCGGTTTGACGCGGTTTCGTCAGGGCCAAACACGCGGAAGTTGTGCATGTTGTTCTTCACCACGTCGCGAAGCCACGTGCCGAGCACGCGGGTCGCCTCGGCATTGCTGCCGCCGTGGCTCGGAACGTCCACCCCGTACTCGCGGAAGTCGGGGAGCACGAGGTCGTGAAGCACCTCGCCGCCATTCGTGATGGGATTCGCGCTCATGCGCTTCTCGCCCGCGGGCGCAGCCTCGACAATCTCGTCGATGAACGCGCCTTCCTCGTTCACGAGCTCGTCGATGTTGTACGACTCGAGCCATTCGCGAAGATCGTTCAGGTGCTCGTCGGTGTCGCGCGCGCTCGCGAGTGGCACCTGGTGGCTGCGCCACGATCCCTCGGTTTTCTTGCCGTCGATCTCCTTCGGGCCGGTCCAGCCCTTCGGGGTGCGGAACACGATCATCGGCCACATGGGGCGCTCAATGTTGCCCTCGGCGGCGCGCTTCTTGATGTCGGCGATCATGTCGAGCACCTCGTCGAGGAGGGCCGCGAAACGCTCGTGGGTTTCTTCGATCGGCTCACCGTCGAAGCCGCCCTCGAAGAAGAACGGGGTGTGGCCGTAACCCACCATAAGGGAGCGCAGTTCGTCGTCGCTGATGCGCGAGAGAACGGTGGGGTTCGCGATCTTGTACCCGTTGAGGTGGAGGACCGGCAGGACAACGCCGTCGTTTTTCGGGTTGAGGAACTTGTTCGAGTGCCAGCTCGTGGCGAGGGGGCCGGTCTCGGCCTCACCATCGCCCACAACGGTGAAGGCGATCTGGTCGGGATTGTCGAGAACGGCGCCGTAGGCGTGCGAGAGAGCGTAGCCGAGCTCGCCGCCCTCGTGGATCGACCCGGGGGTTTCCGGCGCGACGTGCGAGGGAATGCCACCCGGGAAGGAGAACTGCGTGAAGAGCTTTTTGAGGCCACGCTCATCCTTCGTGATGGCCGGGTAGGTTTCGGTGTACGTGCCTTCGAGGTAGCTCGCGGCGACGAGGCCCGGGCCACCGTGGCCGGGACCCGTCACGTAGAACGCGTTGAGGCCGCGCTGCTTGATCGCACGGTTCGCGTGCGCGTAGAGGAACGTGAGACCCGGGGTCGTGCCCCAGTGACCGAGAAGGCGCGGCTTCACGTCATCGCGCGAAAGAGGCTCACGCAGAAGCGGATTGTTCATCAGGTAGATCTGGCCCACCGAAAGATAGTTCGCGGCGCGCCACCACGAATTGATCTGATGGGCTTCTTCAGCGGTCAGTGGATGCGATGGCCCGTTCGGCCATTCGTGTGCGGAGCTCATATTTCTCCCTGCCCATGACTGGGACTTGCACTAGTGGTGTGGCAAGGAGCGAGGCGGCAGGGCCGCTCTTGCGCCAATGCCGATTACACAATGTAGTCTACGCCTCATTTTTGGGTGGCCCCTCGGTACTTTGGTACTCGAGAGGGTACCCGTCGCACACGAACCTTTAGGCTTGTGGACATGACTAGCGCGCCCCTTCCCTCCCCCGTATCGACGACCTTCGACCCCGAACGCTGGCGGGACATCGACGAGACGGAACTCGGCTCGGCACCGTTCACTGACATCACCTATCACCGCGCCGTGGAACGAGCCACGAGCGCGACCGGCGACGCGACCACACGCGACCTCAACGCCGTGCGCATCGCCTTCAATCGCCCCGAGGTCCGCAATGCCTTTCGCCCGCACACCGTCGACGAGCTTTATCGCGCGCTCGATCACGCACGTCTTGACCCCGGCGTCGGGGTCATCATCCTCACGGGCAACGGCCCTGCCCCGAAGGATGGCGTGTGGGCGTTTTGCTCGGGCGGGGATCAGCGAATCCGCTCACGAAGCGGGTACCGCTATGCCGACGGCGACACGGCCGAATCGATCCGCCCCGAGAGCGCCGGGCGCCTCCACATCCTCGAGGTTCAGCGCCTCATTCGCACGATGGGCAAGGTGGTGATCGCCGCGGTCAACGGCTGGGCGGCCGGCGGAGGCCACTCCCTTCACGTCGTCGCTGACCTCTCGATCGCGAGTCGCGAGCACGCGCGTTTCAAGCAAACGGACGCGAACGTGGGCAGCTTCGACGGCGGCTACGGAAGCGCGTACCTCGCGAAACAGGTCGGGCAAAAGCGCGCGCGAGAAATCTTTTTCCTCGCCGAGGAGTACTCGGCCGAAGACGCCTACAGCTGGGGCGCCGTCAATCGCGTCGTCCCGCACGCGGATCTCGAAAACGAGGCACTGCGCATGGCGCGCGTCATCGCAACGAAGTCCCCGCAGGCGATCCGCATGCTCAAGTTCGCCTTCAACCTCGCCGACGACGGCCTCATGGGCCAGCAGGTCTTCGCGGGCGAGGCCACGCGCCTTGCCTACATGACCGATGAGGCAGTCGAGGGTCGCGATGCGTTTCTCGAAAAGCGCGACCCGGACTGGTCGGCCTTTCCCCACCCGCAGGGTTAAGGTCCGACGGTTGCCCGGCAAGCGTCGGAACCGAAACTTTTACCGAAAGGAGCACGCGTGAGCACCCACGCCGCCCCCGAGCGTGAGTCGTTGCCGTGGCTGGAGCCCGGCCCGTTCGATGGAACCGTGTCGTCGCAAGCGGAGTATGCGCGCGCCATTGGTGAGGCCCTTGCCGGTACCGCGCGCGTGTGGCTCGGAGCCCATAAACGCCCAGAGCTTATTGGGGCTCTCGAGTGCGGCAAGCCTCGCGAGAATGCGTGCGCGGGGTGCACATGTGCGCGCTCGAACGCGGGCGTACACGAGCCTGATCCAAAGGACATCGCCCTCGTCGTTCCCACGTCGGGGTCGACGGGATCGCCGAAGTCGGTCGCGCATTCGCTCCAGTCGCTCAAGGCATCGATCCACGCGACGGCCTATGAGTTCGGTTCGCACGGCGCGTGGATGCTTTTCCTCCCGCCCACGCATATCGCGGGTGTGCAAGTGATCGCGCGCGCGACCGTGGCAAGTACGCTTCTCGGTCTCGAGGAGCACGAGGGATTGCCGGGGGCCCTCGCGCCTCTCGTGGACCTTTCGGGGCATTTCGATGCGAGCGTGCTCATTGATGCGCTTGAGCGCTGGGATGCGCGCGTGCGAGGAGACGAGTCCCTTGCTGACCTGCCGCTTTTCACGTCGTTTGTGCCCACGCAGCTCGAGCGCATCGTGAGCGCGGCAGAGTCGGGCGAGGAAGGGGTGACTCGTGCCCTCACGCGTTTCGCGGCAATCCTCGTGGGTGGCGCGGCAACTCCCCCGGCGCTTCTCGAGCGCGCGCGCAAGCTCGGCGCGCGAATCGTCACGACCTACGGCTCGAGCGAGACCGCCGGGGGCTGCGTGTACAACGCCCTCCCGCTTCAGGGTGTCGAGCTCAAGGTCAACGACGATGACCAGCTCATGATCACGGGCCCCTCGATTGCCCTCGGCTACATCTACGAAACGGGAGCGTTCACGAATGTCGACGGCAACGATGCTGATACGCGACGTCGATTCTTCTCCACGCCCGAACTTGCGGCCACGCGTCTGCTTCTCACGAGCGACCTCGCGCGGCTCATGCGCGACGAGGCCACGGGACTTACACGCCTCACGGTGCTCGGTCGCGCCGACGATGTCATCATCTCGGGTGGCCGCAAGATCGTGCCGCAAGCCCTCGAGCGCACTCTTGCGGGCACGGGCGAGTTTCGAGAGGTTCTCGTCGTTCCCGTGGAGTCGAAAGAATGGGGCGAGCAGGCCGTTGCCCTGACCGTCCCGCGCGTGGAGGGCACGATGCCCACGCAAACGTGGACGGCAGACCTCCAGGCTCAGCTCACGGTCGCAACATCCCTCACCGAGGCGGGTTTCGCCCGCCACGAGATCCCCCGGACGATCCTGACGACGGGCGCTCTCCCTCGCCTCGAAAGTGGCAAGGTGGACCGCAAGGCGGCAGCGGGACTCGCACGCGAGGCGCTTCTCAATATCGAGGCATTCGACTACGCCAAAAGTCTCGGCACGCGTTTCACGGAAGGCGGGCATCACGAGCTCGAGTTTGGCGGTCCCGGCGAGGAGGAAACTGAGTAGATGGCAAACGCGGCGCAATGGATTTCGGGGGCGCGACCACGTACGCTTCCCGCGGCAATCGCCCCGGTTGCCGCCGGCACGGGCCTTTCGCTCATGCACGCGGGCTTCCAGGCGGGCGTGACGATTCCGCGGGCTCTGCTCGCCCTCGTGCTCGCGCTCGCCCTGCAAGTGGGCGTCAATTACGCGAATGATTATTCCGACGGTATCCGCGGGACCGACGATGACCGCGTGGGCCCGTTCCGGCTGACCGGTTCGGGAGCGGCGAAGCCGAGCGCCGTCAAGCGTGCCGCGTTCCTCTCGTTTGGCGTGGGCGGCCTCGCGGGTCTCATACTCGTGATCCTCGCGGGCGCGTGGTGGATGCTCCCCGTTGGTGTCGTGTGCATCCTCGCTGCGTGGTACTACACGGGCGGGAAGCACCCCTATGGCTACATGGGCCTCGGCGAGGTCATGGTCTTCGTATTCTTCGGCCTTGTCGCCGTCATGGGCACGAGCTACTTGCTCTCAGGGCACACGGGGCTGAGCGATGTTCTCGTCGCGAGCGGCGTGGGGCTCTGGGCATGCGCGGTCATGCTCACGAACAATCTCCGCGACATTCCCTCCGATCGCCTCTCGGGTAAGCGCACGATCGCCGTGCGGCTCGGCGACGTGCCGACTCGCCTGTTGTATGCGGCGATGATTCTCGTGCCGTTCCTCTTGCTCATTCCCGTGGTGCCGCACGCGCCGTTCATCGCGCTCACGTTCCTCGCGCTGCCGCTCGCAATGGTGCCGGTTCGGCGCGTGATCGAGCAGCGGGCTACGGGTCGCGACCTCATTCCCGTACTCGCGGCAACGGGCAAGCTCGAGCTCGTGGCCTCGCTTCTCATGCTCGCGGGCTTCGTGCTGAGCACCGCCCTTCTCTAACGCTCGCGCGAGGCGCGTTCGGCGGGCGCTCTATTCGCCGCGGTTGATCAGATCGTCTTCTGCCTCGGCATCGAGTTCGGCCTCGGTTTTCGTGCCACGCCTTTTTTCGCGGCGCGCCTCCACCGAGTGTTCGAGGTTCGCGGCCACGCCCTGGCGCAGCTTGCCGAGGGCGAGGATCGAGATGAGCATCGCGATCACGGCGGCGAGGGTTCCCGTGAAGAGCCAGTGCACGCCGGGCATGAGGAAAGTGAGAAGCGCCCACACCCCGGCGAACAGGGCGAGACGGATGATCGAGTAGAGCACGTAGTTTCGCATTGTCTCCATTATCTCCCGTCGTGAAAGAATGGCACACATGCCTCGCTTGATCCTGGTTCTCGCCTACGTTGCCCTCACGGTGTATGCCCTCGCCGATGTCGCGAATACACCCGAGTCACGCGCGAAGGGGCTGCCGAAGATCGTGTGGCTCCTCGTGATCGTTTTTGTCCCGTTCCTCGGTGCGCTCGTGTGGCTGCTCCTCGGCAAAGGCGGCGGCAATGATCCCCGCGCGCCTCGCAATCCTCGCACGCGCGGGCCACAGCGCCCGATCGCCCCTGACGACGACCCGGCGTTCCTCGCGAAGCTCGACCAGGAAAACCGTGCGCGCCGCCGTGAGCAGATCCAGGAAGAGTTACGTCGCAAGAAGCGCGAAGCCGGCGAGGGCGGAAGTTCCGCTGCCGGGGCTCCACCGCGCCCGCCGGTCCCCCGCACGCCCGCGCCGAAAGACGATTCCACGATCACGCCCGGGAAGGGACCGCGCGACTACACGGTTCGCGACTATGAACGTCCCGAAGACAAGTCCACGGGCGACCTCGAGGGCCCGGATGACGACGGCGCCCGCCGCTAAAACCCGAGGCGCGTCGCGGGCGCACCCGGATCCGACACAAGCGTGATCATTGCGCGTGCCGGATACTTCGCCTTGTAGCCACGACACCACTGCTCGGCAAAGCTTTCGGCATCCCCGCGTGGCACGAGCGCCCACACACTTCCCCCGAAACCGGCGCCAAACGCCGAGGCTGCGCTCGCGCCGAGCGCGCGGGCCGCGCGAACAAGATCAATGGTTTCGGGGATCTGATTACCGAGCTTATGCTCGGCGAGGTCTTGCGAGCGCTCGGCGATCGCGCCGAACGCCTCGAGGTCCCCGCGAGCAAGCGCGGCTGCCGCTAACGGCACCAATACCTCGGATTCCTCGATGAACTGCTCGAGCCTCGCACTCGCATACCCCTCAGGTGCTACGTGCCTGAGCGCGTCAAGATCGCGCGAGGCGCGATCCACGGGCTGCGCGGGGTCAGCGATGCCGGTGAGGTCACGCACAACGCGGTGGAGCGACGAGTCCTCGCGACCCGTGTGCGCGTTCCACGACTCAAGCACGGTGCCGAGGGCCGCGGGCCCGCGGTTGTACGCCTCGCGCGCGGCGCCCGTTTTCTCCGCGAGAACTCCGCTTACGGCTATCACGAACGTGAAGCCTTCGGGAAGCGAGGCGGTTTCGAGAACCGTCGGAGGATCAAAGACGACATGGCTGAGCATGCCGATTTCGGTTGCGAGCATGCCCGTGTGATCGAGCGAGCCACCCGAGGTCCCCACACCCGCAAGGCCCGCGAGGCCCTTGAAGCGTTTCCCGTTCTCGATCGAAGCGGCGTAACCCGCGAGGTCCACGCGGCTCCGAATGCTCTGCGTCCATTCCTCGCGCGCGGAAAGTTCGTTGAGATCGGCGAGAGTGAGCGCGACCGCGGTGAGCACAGCGGAAGAGCTACTCATCCCCGAAGCGGGCGGCAGATCGGAGTCGATCGTGAGCTCGGCTGGAGCGAGCGGGCCGAAGTTCGTCGTGAGTCGATCGAGGACGGTCTGGACGTAGCTCGCCCAGTGGCCTTTCGGCAAGTGCGGGTCCTGCAGCGGCACGAGGTCAGCACGCTCACCACTCAACGACGTGCGAACCACGAAAGGCGAGGAAGCGTCGGGCTTGTTTCGCCCGCGCACGCTCACAGCCCTTTCCACCGCCGAGACGAGCACTTGCCCACCCGCGTAATCGGTGTGTTTACCGAGTACTTCAATACGCCCTGGGACGCGCCAGCCCTTCACAGGCGCACGCTCACGTGTGCGAGTCGCCTCTCAACATCGGCGATATCATCGCGGCGCGAAAGATCGAGCACGCCGCCCGTAACGGGCACGACCTGCACATTCTCAAGCGCAAGAACGGCATCAACAATCTCGTACTCGCCACGCGCCGACGGTGCGATCGTACGGCACGCCTCGAACACGGCCGGCTGAAACGCGAAAAGATTCATCGACACGGGTGCGGTGTCACCGTATTCGGCGAGTGCAGTTTCCGACGGTTTCTCGATCATGCCGGTCAGGCGGCTTTCGGTGTGCCGAATGAGCGCGAAGGCCGCGATCCTTTCGGCGGGAATATTGCTGTTCTCCACGAGGGAGGAGCGCTCGAAGCCCGCGATCGCGTTACCCGTGACGCGCACCATCGCTTCGAGGGCCTCGCGGGGGTAGAGGTTATCCCCGTTGACCATGAGACACGGTGCCGCACCCACGGCATCCTCGGCACTCGCGAGAGCATTCGCCGTGCCGAGGGCCTGCTCCTGAACCGCGAAGTCGATGCGCATGCGGGTCGGGGCGAGCTCTCGCACGTGCTCGCGAAATGCTTCGTGCTCGGGAGCCACGACGACGATCGCTCTCGTGA
Source organism: Dermabacter indicis (assembly GCA_001403775.1). Taxonomy (GTDB): domain Bacteria; phylum Actinomycetota; class Actinomycetes; order Actinomycetales; family Dermabacteraceae; genus Dermabacter; species Dermabacter indicis. Next base: position 308,120 of record CYUG01000012.1, on the reverse strand, counting down.
TGCCCGCATCCGCGAGGGCGCTGAGCGAGTAGTCAATGAGGCGATGTGCGCCAATGGGCATGAGTGCTTTGTAGCCGAGGCTCGCGGCAGCGGCCTGTTCGGCACTCAAGCTCGAGGTTTCGCCTTCGGCGCGCATGCGCGTGCCGAGGCCACGCGCGAGGATCACGGCGGTGTTGATCACGGGGTTCCTCCGAACCTTGGACATGCAAAAGCCATTCCCAATTTTAGGCGTAGCGCCTCGCGATCACGAGCGCCTCGCGGGCATACCCACCGCCGAAGAGCGCCGCGTGCAAAAGCACGAGATGCAGCGAGTGGAGCGAAAGTAGGTCGCGCCAGCCGCGCGCGAAGAAATGCGCCGCTTCGTAGCCATCGAATATGGCATCGAGGTGCGGGGCACCGAAAAGAGTGAGGGCCGCGAGGTCATCGAGTCGATGCCCCGAATACGCGGTCGGGTCGATCAACACGGCGCCCTCGGAGTCGAAAAGGACGTTGCCGGCCCACAGGTCACCGTGTACGCGTGCGGGCGGCTCGTCATCGTCGAAGACACCGTCGCGAAGCCGCGTCATGAGACGCCCGAAGAGTGCGCGGTCGTCCGCATCGAAGAGGTCTCCCGTCGCCCGCACGAGCGGGGCCACGCGAAGGTCTGCGAACATCGCGCCCCACGACGTGTACTCGCCTTCGCTCGCAAGCGGCAGCGGGAGCTGCCCCCCCGCCGGTCCCTGAAGGCCGTCGCCCTCGAATGCCGTGCCCGAAGCGTCGATGGGGCCGAGCCCGAAACTCCTGTGCCCCGCCTCGCTCTCGCGTCCCGTGCCGGCCCCGTGCGTCACCGCGAGAGAGGTGCCGAAGTCGCGCGCCATGTTCGCGCTCGGGACGACCTGGGAAATCTTCTCGATGCACAGGTGGGAAGCGTCGGACCCAACGACCCCGACCACCCGAGCCCCGCCGCCCGCGGATGCGGAGGCAAGCCACTCGAGGCCTGCGCGCTCCCACCGAACGGCGCGCGCCGAACCGCTCTTACGGAAAACGTCCGGGTTATGCGCCATGATTTAGAGCCCCGAGTACGAGTGGAGGCCGTTGATGACCGTGTTCACGATCGTGTAGTTGAAGATCACGCACACGAAACCGGCGATGCAGAAGTACGCCGCGGGCTTCCCGCGAAAACCCACCGTGGCACGCGCGTGGAGGTAGGCGGCGTAGACAACCCAAATGATGAACGTCCACGTTTCCTTCGGATCCCAGTTCCAGTAGCGGCCCCACGCGTAATTCGCCCAGATTGCGCCGAAAATGAGCGTGAAGGTCCACATCACGAAGCCCACGGCGGTGGTCTGAAAAGCGATCTGCTCGAGGCGTTTCGCGGAAGGGAGGCGCTCGAGAACTCGATCGAGAAGGGCGAAACGCGGCTGCTCCCCCGCCTGAACGCGGTTTTCGCGTGCGTGCTGGAAGAGCTGAAGAATTGCCACAACCGCGGAAATAGCGAAAAGCGACATCGAAAGCACCGCGACGATCACGTGAATCACGAGCCACGGCGAGTTCTGGAGACTCGGCGTGAGGTGCGCCGCCGGGAGGTACCACGACGTGTAGGCGATGACCATGATGAACAACACGGGTGTGAGCACGAAGAGCCCGAGTCGGCGCATGTCTCGCACGCGAAGGGCGAGCAGCAAGAAGATCGCCATGATGACAGCCGCGCCCGTCATCGAGAACTCGTACATGTTGCCCCACGGCACGCGCTGCGTCGCGACACCGCGCGCCACGACGCCGAGGAGCTGGAAGGCGGTCGCGATTCCGGCAGCGCCGAGCGCGAAGGCAAGCGGGGTCATGCCACTGCCGTGCCCAGGGTCGGCTTCAACGGCGTCCACTCGCTCCGAAAGGTCGGGTTCCGCGGGAAGAGCCGGGCTCGCCTGCTCGGAGCCCGCGGGGGCGCCGACGGTTGCCAGCTCGCGCTCGTGCACCTTCTTTTCGAGGCGCACATCCGAGCGCACGCGCACCGCCTTGGCGATGTCCACGGCGAAGGCGACGAAGGCCATCATGTAGACGACCATCGCGAGCAGGATGAAAAAGTCCGATGCCGCGGCGAGCTGCTGGAGATTCACTTTCCGGTCCTTATTTTGGTAAGTCGGCGGATGTTGGTACGGGCGCGAGGCGATCAGCGAGGCGGGTCACGTCGTCGGCGAGTGCAAAGTCTTCACTGCGTGCGAGCCCAGCGACCTCAACATGGGAGCCTTCGCGCGTGGGGGTCGCGCGCACCCACATGCGGCGGCGCGGAATGAAGAGCGAAAGCATCAGGCCGGCGGCCGAAAGAAGCGCCATCACAAGCGTGAACCCCTGCCAGGGGTCGTGCTTCACGTCAAAGGCAGCATAGCGCTTGATATCGCGAAACTCGATACTCGAACCGTCGGGGAGATCAAACTTCTCGCCCGGCGCGAGGGTCATGAGCAGGGGCTTTCCCTCGTCGTCCACGACCTGGTCGAGCTTTGAGACATCGATTTGGTAAGCGTTCGTGGGCACGCCGTCATCGAGGCCCAGGTCCCCCGTGTGGGCCGTCAGGAAGATCTTTGGGTCCACGAGCCCCGCATAGCTCGAGTGAGGTCCGCGCTCGTCGATCACAGCGGTGGGGGCGAAAATTCCCACGAGCGCCATTTGTTTCGGCGAGGCGTCAGGCATCTTGAGCACGAGCTGGCCGGTGTAGTTTTTGTCGTTGGAAACCGTGCGGATGGGGCCGTCGGCAACGACGTGCCCTTCTGGGTCACGCACGGTAATGATCGGGGCGTACCCGTTGCCCAAGAGGAACGCGCTCGCGCCATCGACCTCGAGCGGCTCATTCACGCGCACGCGCTGCTTGTACGTTTCGCGCCCTGGGGCATCGACCGTGAGGTCTGCTTCAAACTTTGTGGGAAGGCCAAACGCTTTCGGGTTCGAGGCGTCTGTCGAGAATTCAGCGCGGAATTCCTCAAGCGTAAAGCGGAAAGCCGGCAGGTCGTCCGGGTTGAACCACGCGCCCGGCTCGAAGGAGTCGTAGCTCGTGAGCGAGTTGGCGAACCCCTCTCTCTCGACGACCGTGATCTGGCCGCGATACGAGGTCAGGTAGCCGAGTCCCACGCCGAGGAGCACGCCGAGAAGGGCAAGGTGAAACACGAGATTGCCGGCCTCGCGTAAATATCCGCGTTCGGCGCTGACGCTAAGAGTGCCCGAGGGCTCTTCGAGCGTTCGTACCCGGTAGCCGGACTTCTTCAGTCGCTTTTCGGCACGGGCCTGAATGCCCTTCGGCGCGTCGCCCTCGAGGGCGCGACTCGTGTACCCCGTAAAGCGCTGGAGCCGGCGGGGCGTGCGCGGTGGTTTCGCGACGACCTGACGTGCATAGGTGGCGCAGCGCGGAATCACACAGCCCACGAGGGATATGAACAAAAGCAGGTAGAACGCGCTGAACCACGGCGAGGTGAACACGTCGAAGAACCCGGCCCAGTCGAGCAGCTCGCCCCACCACCCATTTTCGGCAAGGAACTGGTCCGTTTTACCTGGATTGACGGAGCGCTGCGGAAGGAGCGAGCCGGGAACGGCGGCAACCGCGAGCAAAAGCAGCAGCACGAGCGCGGTGTTCATGCTCGTGAGCTGGCGCCACACAAAGCGGAGCGTGCCGCGCACGCCAAGGCGCGGCAAGGTGGGGGCCTTGGCGGGTTTGGGGGCGTGATCGGGGGCGTTTTCTCGGGGGTCCGACGCTTGCTGGTCGTTCATCGCGGCTTCTCCTTTCTGGCGTCTCGGGCGTGCTATATGACGGTCGTGAACGTGCCGGTCCACGTGGCCAGTTGCGCCATCCACACGCCCCACTGGCCCGTGAGGAGCAGCGTGCCGATGATGATGAGGAGCGCGCCGCCGAGAACCGTGATCGAACGGCGGTGTTTCTTGAGCCACGCCGACCACGAAAGCGCGCGGTCGAACAGAAGAGCGAAGGCGAGGAACGGCAAGCCGAGGCCGAGCGAGTAGGCAAGGGCGAGGAGGGCGCCGCGCGTGGCGCTCCCGCCTTCAAGGGCGAGTGTGCTCACGGCCGCGAAGGTGGGGCCGATGCACGGGGTCCAGCCGAAGCCGAAGATGATGCCCATGAGCGGGGCACCCCACAGGCCCGCGTCGGGGCGTGTTTTCACACGCACCTCTCCGCTCAGGCGCGGGAAGAGGCCGATAAAAAGCAGACCCATAAGGATGACAACGACACCCGCGATGCGGTTGATCCACGTCGCGTGCGCGCTAAGCGTGTACCCGATCGCGCCGACGAAGCCGCCCATGACCATGAAGATCACGGTGAAACCGAGAACGAACAGGAGGGCCCCGAGGGCGAGGCGCCCCGTGCGGTTGTTCGACTCCTCGCGCTGCCCCGCGATGCCCGAGACGTAGGCGAGGTAGCCGGGAACGACGGGAAACACGCAGGGCGAGAGGAAGGCGACGATGCCCGCGAGCGCACTCACCGCTGCGGCCAGGAGGAGCGAGCCATCGAGAACGGTGCTCGCGAACACATGCTGAATTTCGGTCATTCGGCGAGAACCCGATCGATCATGGCGCTCAGAATCGAGGGATCCGCGAGGCCGGAGATGCGGGCGGCGACCCGACCCTGCTTGTCGAAGACGAGGGTCGAGGGTACGGCGTTCGGGGAGACCTCACCTCGAAGTGCATAGAGGATGGCGCCGTCCCGATCGGGAATCGACGGGTAGGGAATCGAGAATTTCTTTTCGAAAGCCTGGGCGGGGCCGGCTTCGTCACGCACGTTGATGCCGATGAATTCGACGCCTTTGGGGGCGTAGGTTCCGTGCAGCTTCACGAGGTCGGGCGCCTCCTTGCGGCACGGCGCACACGAGGCGTACCACACGTTGAGCACGACCGGCGTGCCGCGCTTCTCGCTCAGCGTGAAGGTCGTGCCGTCGAACGTTTCGCCTTGGAAATCGTAGGCGTCGCCCCGCTTATCGATCGGTACCTCGGTACTGACGCCCGAGCCCTCGACGTAGCCGGTGTCGTAGCGCTCGGAGGTGTCGGTGCTTGCGCAGCCGGCGAGACCGAGAGCCCCGAGGGGAAGCGCGAGAACCGCGCGGCGCGTGAGATGTGCTCGTTTCATGTGAGCTTCCCGCCCGTCGCATCCACGGCACCGTCATAGAGCGAGGCTGCCGGCTCACAGTAGTCAACGTGGTCGAGGTGCTCCCCGTTGAACACGAGGGAGGTCACGGACGCGAGGCCGCATTCGCGCCTTCGTGGATCATGCAGCATAGGTTTGTGTTCGGCCGCGCGGCGCGTGAGCCAGATGGGGAGCTGATGCAGCACGAGCGCGGCTTCGTGCCCCTCGGCCGCATGCCGCGCGTCACGCACCGAGGTCATGACGCGCTCGACCTGGTCGCGGTACCGCTCCCCCCAGCTCGGTCGGAACGGATTGAGGAAGTACTTCCAGTTCTTGGGGTTCGTGAAGCGCGCTTCGCCGTGACCGATGCGGTGGCCCTCGAAGTGGTTGCGCGCCTCGGTAAGGCGCTCATCGGTTTCGACCTCAAGACCGTGGGGCTCGGCGATGGGCTGCGCCGTCTGCTGCGCGCGCAGAAGTGGGGAGGCGACGACCTTGACGATGTCGCGCGTCGCGAGCGCCTCACCCGTGAGGCGCGCCATGTGCTCGCCTCGCTCGGACAGCCGATAGCCGGGCAGGCGCCCGTAGAGGATCTTTCCCGGGTTGTACACTTCGCCGTGCCGAACCAGGTGAACGATCGTCTCAGTCATAAGCCCTCTCGAAGGTGGGAAGAGTGGTGATGAAGCCTTGACGCTCCAGCCTATCGGCTCGAATCACTCGCCGGCCTCAAACTCGATGCACTCGCGGTCCTCATCACTCACGAGCCTATCGAGGATGCGGGCGAGCGCCAGGAAATCTTCCCGACCGAGCCGATCCAGAAGGAATTCGCGCACGCTCATCACGTGGCGCGGCGCTGCCCTCTCGAGAAGCTCGCGCCCCTCGGCGGTGAGAACGGCAACGCGCCCGCGACCGTCGGAAACCGAACGCTCGCGCGCGACCAAACCACGCTTTTCCATGCGGGCGACCGTGTGCGTAAGCCTCGAGCGCGAGTTCACAACCTGCTGGGCGAGCTCCGACATGCGCACACTCCCGCTTTCGCTTTCGCTGAGACGCACGAGGATCTCGTACTCCGCGAGCGAGAGGTCGATGTTTGGATCCTGCTCGAGGGTTTGGGAGAGGCGCTCCCTGAGGCGAGTCGTGGTGAAGAGGTAGGTGCGCCAGGCCTTCTGTTCGTCGAGGTCGAGCCACGGGATTTCCTGCCCGTTGTTCTCGTTCGCCACCTGCGACCCCTTTCGCTCGATGCTCTCGGAAAATGCATGAAAACGCCTCCTATTATGCGCGTGGAGGGGCGCTCGCGCACGAAAGGGTGTCCCCCGCCTCACCCCGCGGGCGAAAAAACGCGGCAGCGGGGTTGACGCAGCCGAACAACTCCGATAGTTTAGTTTTCAACTTCAGGGCGGCAACCGTCGGACCGCCACCCCGACCAATCGAAAGAGAAACTCCATGACTGCACTTCCCGAAGGCCTCACCCAGGGCACCTGGACCCTCGACACTTCCCACACCGCCGCGGCATTCACCGTGCGCCACGCCGGCATCTCGAAGACCCGCGGCCAGTTCGAAGACGTCTCGGGCCAGATGATCGTTGGCGAAACGCTCGAAGACACGCGCATCAGCGCCGAAATTCAGATCGCCTCGCTCACGACCGGCAACGAGGACCGCGACCAGCACCTCAAGAGCCCCGACTTCTTCAACGCGGAGCAGTTCACCGCAATGGCATTCAACTCGACCTCGTTCGACAGCTCGACCCTCAAGGGCGACCTCACGATCAAGGACGTCACGAAGAACGTCGAGCTCGACGTCGAGTTCGAGGGCGCGGCGACCGATCCGTTCGGCACCTACCGCGCGGGCTTTTCGGGCACGACCGAGATCTCCCGTAAGGAGTTCGGCCTCACCTGGAACGCCGCTCTCGAAGCTGGCGGTGTCCTTGTTGGCGACAAGGTCAAGATCACGATCGACGCCGAGTTCACCGCCCCCACTGCGGCCTGAGCATCGATCTTCTAGGCTGGGGTCATGAACGACAACGCTCATGACCCCGGCCTTTTGTCATCTTCAGGAGCGCGCATCGTGCTCCTGGAGCGTCCCGGCTGCCACCTGTGCGAGGAAGCCGCGCTCATTGTGGAGCGTGTTGCTGCAGAGACGGGAGAAAAAGTCGAACGGGTCAACATTGAAAATGACGACGCGCTCGCCCGGCGCTGGTCGATCGAAATCCCGGTGGTCGCCGTTGACGGCAAGGTCGTCGCGATCTATCGGGTGACGGAAAAAGAGGTCAGGGCGGCTCTCGCGCGGGGGCTCAAGCGCCCCCACCCTCTATTCGGTGCCGCCGCACGGATCCTCCGCCGCGGCTAGCGCTACGCCCTCCCTCAAGCAGCCCCCTCCTAAGGCAGCCCCCTCCTAAAGCAGCCCCAAGCAGCCCCCTCAAGCAGCCTCAAGCAGCACCCTCAAACACGAAAGTGGTGTAAAACGGCGTTGGGGGCAGCTTTTTGGCCGCCAGATGGCGATTTTTCACCACGGTGCTGCCGCCGGGGAGGGCGCGGTAAAGCGAAGCAGGTGGCGCAACTCAAGAACAGGCGACGGAGCACAACTAAAAACTGCCGCCCTCCGGAACGGAGAACGGCAGTTTTTGACACGTGCGGGATCGAGCCCGCAGCGCCTTACTTTTTGTTGCGGCGCTGGTGGCGGGTCTTGCGGAGAAGCTTGCGGTGCTTCTTCTTCGACATACGCTTGCGACGCTTCTTGATCACGGAACCCATGATTGCCTCTTTTCTTACAGTGCATGGTGGCGGCGGCACCGCCCAGGTGTCAGTGGCCGGCACGCGCCGAGCGCAGCCGGGGCGGCTACCCTCGCGGGGCAGCGGCCACAAACACAGACAATGAACCATTTTAGCGCTGCACCCAAGTGTGCCCAAAGGGCATACGCGAACCGTGAGAGGCCTCACGCCCTCCCATTCAGCTCGAATGCTTCGCGAACCGGCGGGCCTCCGGCTAATGACTCAGGCCAAGGCGCCGGCTCCAGCCGAAACATCGGCTCGGCTCGAGCGCTGACTCAGGACTAGGCGCGAGTCAGCTCTACACGACGAGATCGGCGAGGGCAGTTTCGAGGCGCCCGGCTCGGTCAAGCTCGGCTTGGGCGCGCTTGACAACGGTCCGTTCGGCCGCTTCACGTAGTGAGGAGCGGAGGGCGCGGCGGGTCCGACGCTTGCGCGAGCCTGCAATGACGGAATTGAGGAAAGCCGCGAGGGCCCCGAGCACAATCCCGAGGCCGAGCCCTGCGATGATCATCGCCGTGGGCACCGGAACGGGCACCCACAGCCCCTCGAGCATCGGCATGGGTGGCTTCGGCACCTGGAGAAAGTCGAAGCCGGCAAGGGCAAGCAGCCACACGAGCCCCGCGATTGCCGTGAGGAACGCGAGCCACTGCACGACATTGAGGGGAAGCCACGTCCACGATTTCTCCGCTCCTCGAAAATCCGTGTGGGTGAGGGCGTAATCGACCTCGTCCGGCAGCTTGTCCTTTTCGTCGTCGAGTGCGTCTGTGAGGCGCCCGGGCCACGGATTCGGTGCCTCACCTGCGAGCGAGAGCGCGAACTCGTCGACAGCGCGATTCATGCGCGCACGAGCCCCAGGTGCGTCAATCGAGAGGGACGAACGCGAAACGAATTCCTCGCCCGAGTCGCCTTTGCGGTGCCTGTTGGTCGCACGCCCTATACGCATTCGCTCGAGCGGATCCACCTTGAATGAGCCAATCCAGCGAAGCGCCGGCCAACCGGTGTGGCGCCCCGCGCGCGTGCGGTAGCTCTTCGCGACAGCATCGGAAATCTTTTCTACCTGAGCAGCGGCGGCGCACGCTGCCTCGAGGCGGTCAACCCCGGCACCGGGAACCTCCCGTGGGAGCGACGGAACCTCTGCCGATTTGCGCGTGATCGTCACGCCTGCCGCCTCGGCGATCATTTCCCCTTCGACTCGCGCATCGGCGAGGAGACGCTCAACAATTGCCCGCTTCGACTCGACGACCGAGGCGATCTCGGCGCGGAGCTTGGACAACCCGGTCCCGTCGAGGGCGCTCACAAGGAACACCTCGGTTTTCGCAAGGCCGTCTTCGTCGAGAAGAGCCTTCATGGACGAGCGCACGGCCGCGCCATCGGCCTTCGAGAGGCGATCGGCTTGATTCACCACCACGATCGAGACCGCGTCATGGCGCGCGAATCGGCTAATGAACTCGGTGTGGAGTACGGCATCCGCGTATTTTTCGGGGTCGGTGACCCAGATGAGCACGTCGACCGTGCCCGCGAGTCGCTCGGCTACCTCGCGGTTCGCGCTTTCGACGGAGTCGAAGTCGGGGAGGTCCACGAGAATCGCTCCTTGAGGAAGTGAGCCGCGGCTCTCCGTGTGCCTCTCGTGAATGTCGAGCCAGTCGAGGAGCGAGGCTGCGGAGTCGCCTACGCGCTCATCCTGGGGTTCCGGGAGCACCGCGAGTGCGGTCGAGGTGGTGGGGCGTCGGTGGGCGACGCGCGCGATATCCGATCCGACGATGGCGTTCACAAGCGAGGACTTTCCCGAGCCCGTCGCCCCGAATAGACCGATAACGGTGTGCTCGCTCGAATGCTCGAGGCGTTCGGCGAGTCGGGCTCGTGCCGCTCGCGCGCGTGCAAGCTCGGCATCCGAGAGGAGAGGCTCCGCTTCTTCGATCGCGCTGTTCAGCGCCTCAACGGCAGCGTCGAGGCGGCCGCGGGCTTTCAATACGGACCGCGCTCTCATCCTCGATCACCTCGTACGCGAGAGGCGGACGTGCCGCCGAGGCTGTCGATGAGGGTGCGGACGGCCTCGGCGTCAGCACGAATATCGCGTGCGGGAGTCGTGATGGGCTGCGCGGCGAGAGCCTTCGCGAAGGCCGTCGCTTGCGCATCCACGACGTTGGCGATGCGCGCATCGAGCATGCCGCGCGCCTTCTTCGCGAGGCGCCTCACGGCCTCGTCACCAAAGATCGATTCGAGGAGCTTTTGCCCCACGAGCGCCGTTGCCGTGCCCGCGCCAACCTCGAGCCCCGTGGGCATGAAGGCTGTTGAGGCGAACACGACGACCATGAGGGCAATGCCCACGACGTTCACGCCGAGGGACAGGACGCGCGCTTGCGTGCGGCGATCGGAGCCTTCGGCCTCGACAAGCTCAAGCACATCCTTTTGCCAGGCCCGGACCTGGTCCTCGACCGTGCGGCGGAAATCCTCGGGCACCTGCATGAGCGTGACGGCGAGTCCGGGGCTCGCCTGAAGGAGGGAGGATCCAGCGGCGTGCAAGTTCCACGCGCGCACGGTGCGCGAACGAGCGTTTGCCACCTGGTCGATGACGACGGTCACGAGACCCGTTTCGATCGCGCTTTCCGCGGCAACGACGGGCCGCGTGCGCCCCGTGAGGGCGGCCGTGAGCCGATCGCGCGTGCGGGAAATCCATCCCTGCACGCCCTTGAAGAACTCGCCCGTGCCCACAACATCCTGCCAGCGTGCAAGCACCTCGCCTCGCAAAAGCGCCCCGTCGCGCGTGAGGCTTGTGATCGAGTCCTTCGCTTCATCGAACTCCGCGCGCGCGAGCGCCGCGAGCCGATCCCGTTCTTGTTCTTGAGCGCCGACGGCATCGGCGAGCTCATCGAGCGATTGTGCGGTCGCGACGAGTGCCCCCCGCAGCGTGCGCCTCGCGATCGCCGAGCGCGCTTCCTTGTCGCGTGCGAGCGCCCCGAGCCACGCCGAAAGCTCGCGTACCTCCTCTGTGTCGAGAAGTTCGCCTTCGCCGAGTTCCTGCTCGTGGATGGCGAGCAGGCGCTCCGTCACGACTCCCCTCTCGGCGAGCATCGCGCTCAAGTGCGAGGTTAGATCCTCCGCCACGCCATCCTTGTGAGGGATGCGGTTCATGACTACGACGACCGTGACGTCACGCTCCGCGGCCTGCGCGAGGGCAAGCCAGGGTACAGCATCGGCGTACCGGTGAGCGGTCGTCACAAAGATCCACAAATCGGCGGCGCGCAAAAGCTGGCCCGCAAGCTCGCGGTTCTCGCGGCTCACGGAGTCGATATCCGGCGCATCCAAAAGCGCGATCCCCTGCGGAACTCGTTCGCTCGCGACGAGATGGAGGGCCGTGCCAAAGCCCGTGCCGCGCTCGCGCGCTTCGGGGCTCGAGGCGCTCATGTGCACGCGCGGAAGCGAGGGGAGGATCCGCTCCCCCTCGAACCAGTCCGTGTCGGAAGGATTGTGCACGAGCACGGGCTGACGGGTCGTCGGCCGCAATGCCCCCGCTCTCGAGATGCTCTCCCCCACGAGCGCATTCACGAGGGTCGATTTCCCCGAACCGGTTGAGCCACCGACGACGGCAAGCAGCGGCGCCTCGAGTGAGGCAAGTCTCGGCGCAAGGTGGTCCTCGACCTGCTGGGCAATATGCTCCGCCTTCTCGCGCGCCTCGGCAGCGCCCGCGATCTCAAACGGGAGGCTCGCCTCGCGCACATGCCGCGTGAGCGGCGAAAGAAGAGAAGAATCCGCACGTGCATTCATGGCATAAGCCTACCGAACGGGGCTTCGCGATGGGCCCGGCAAGCGTCGGACCCCCGTTCCCCACTCGTGCTCCCGCAAAAATACCCCGATCCGCCCAAAGGGGAATAGAGTAAACCCGGCCCACCTACCCGCGCAGAAAGGAGGCCCCGTGGGAGCGCCTATCGTCCCCCGCCCCACTCCCCGGCGCCGCCTCAACGCGGTTGGCTCGTTCATTTCGCGCCTCGTGCGTGAAGCGGCCCGCACGTCACCCGCGCGACTCGCGCTTTTCGTGTTTACGGCCATGATCTTGATGTTTACGCTCATCCTTGAGCTGCCCATCTCGAGCGTCTCGGGCCAGCGCACCCGCTTTGTCGATGCGCTTTTCACGGCGGTGAGTGCCATGTGTGTCACCGGCCTCGTCACGGTGCCCACACAAACCCACTGGTCAGCGTTCGGGCTCGTCGTGCTCATGGTCGCAATCAAGGTGGGTGGTCTCGGCGTTCTCACGCTCGCCTCTCTCCTCGGCCTGAGCGTCATGCGGCACATGGGTCTCGCGCAACGCATCGTCACGGCGCGCGAAACCAAGGCGGCGAAGCTGAGCGAAGTCGGCGGCGTTCTCCGCACGATCGTCCTTACCTCGACGGGCTTCGAGGTCGCAACGTTCATCGCGCTCGTGCCCTTCCTCATGCGGCACGAGACAACCCTGAAATACGCTCTCTTCAATTCCGTGTTCTACGCGATCTCGGCGTTCAACAACGCGGGCTTCATCCCCGAGGTGGGCGGCATCGAGCACTACCTCGGCGACCCGTGGTTTTCGATACCGATCGGCACCTCCGTGTTCGTGGGGGCGCTCGGTTTTCCGGTGATCCTCGTGCTCGTCAAGAATTGGCGCACTCCCGAGCACTGGAGCCTTCACGCGAAACTCACGATCTGGACCTCGAGCATCCTCCTCGTCGCGGGCGCGGCCGGGGTTCTTCTTTCCGAGTGGAGCAATCCCGCAACCCTCGGCGGCCACAGCTTCGGGACGAAGCTGCTCTCCTCCACTTTTGCGAGTGTCATGACCCGCTCCGGCGGATTCTCCACCCTCGACATCGGGGCAATGAACACCGATACGTGGCTCATCATGGACCTGCTCATGTTCATTGGCGGCGGTTCGGGATCCACGGGCGGCGGCATCAAGGTCACGACGTTCGCCCTCCTCGTACTGTCGATCGTTGCGGAAGCGCGAGGCGACCGCGACATCGAAATTTTTGGCCGTAGCATTCCCTACGACACGATCCGCCAGGCCATCGCCGTTCTCGTGATCAGCGTGCTGTTCGTCGCGATCGCCACCTGGGTCATGCTCCGCCTCACCGAGTATCCGCTCGACCGTGTCCTTTTCGAAGTGCTGAGCGCCTACGGCACCGTGGGGCTCTCCACCGGTATCACGAGCGATCTCGGCAACGCCGCGAAGTACGTCATCATCGTGTGCATGTACGTGGGTCGCATCGGGCCCATGACTCTCGGCGCTGCCCTCGCCCTTCGCAGCCGCCGCAGGGTCATCCACCTGCCCGAAGAACGGCCCGTCGTCGGCTGAGTCCGCTAGGCTGGAAAACATGGCAAACTCCCGTTCCTTCGGCCGCAGCGTCCTCATCATCGGCCTCGGCCGCTTCGGGGCGTCGATGGCCCTCAACCTCGAGTCCCTCGGCACGAACGTTCTCGCGATCGATAAACGAGCCGAGCTCGTTCAGGACTACTCGGGAAAGCTCACCCACGTTGTTGAAGCGGATGCCACGAACATCGAAGCGCTCAACCAGGTGGGCGCGTCCAATTTCGATGTCGCCGTCGTCGGCGTGGGCACATCGATCGAGGCGAGCGTGCTCATCACCGCAAATCTCGTGGACCTCGCAGGCCCGGTGATCTGGGCGAAGGCCATCTCGGTCGCGCACGGCAAGATTCTCGAACGCATCGGCGCGCACCACGTCGTCTTCCCCGAAAAAGACGCGGGCCAGAGGGTCGCGCACCTCGTCAACGGCCGTCTTCTCGACTACATCGAGTTCGACGACGGCTGGGCGATCGTGAAAATGCACCCGCCGCGCGAAATCCAAGGCTTCTCCCTCGGCGAGTCCGATATCCGCACAAAGTACGGCGTGACGGTCGTCGGTGTGAAATCCCCGGGCCGCGACTTTACCTACGCGGAGCCCGACACGGTCGTCTCCTCACACGACACGCTCATCGTCTCGGGTCACACCGAGCTGATCGAGCGCTTCTCCAACCGCCCGTAGCGTGGGCTTGCAAGATCGAGGGGGCCGACGCTTGCCTCGCCTCTAGCGTTCCTCCATTGTGCGCGATGTGTCGGCAGCCGCCCGCATGCCGCGTGCCATGAGCGCCCGGATCCCGCCTTCTTCGAGCGCGGCGGTGGCCTGCGCGGTCGCACCTCCCGGCGAGGTCACGGCGTAGCGGGCACTCGTGGGAGCCTCCCCCGTTTCGTGCAGGAGGGTCGCGCTTCCCAGCATGGTTCCCACGACGAGGTCCGTCGCGACGGCACGCGTAAAGCCTTCGGCAACGGCCTCATCGATCATGGCTTCGGCGATGAGGAAGAAGTACGCACTCGCACTCCCCGCCGCGCCAATGACCCCGTGGACCTGGTGTTCGGGGACCTCGACGACCGTCGCTGACTCTTCGAAAAGTGCGCGTGCGAGTTGTCGGTCTTTTTCGCTCGTGTGGGCGCCGGGCATGAGGCCCACGACGCCCTTACCGACGGCGATGGGGGTATTCGGCATGGCGCGAACGAGCGCGCTGTGGCCGTCGAACGCGTCACTGAGCGTTTCAAGGCTCGCGCCTGCAAGAAGCGAAACGATGAGGGCCCCCTCCCGCACGTGCGGGGCGATCATCGGAGCCACGGACTCGAGGTGGTAGGGCTTGAAGCCGAGCACGACCACGTGTGATTCGGCAACGGCGGAGGCGAGGGTGGCGTCGGAACCGAATCGCTCGAACGCGTTCGTGGCGCTGATCTTGCGTGCGGCCTTCGCCGTGGATTCTGCACTCGAGTTAAGGAGAACGAGCCGGTCTTTGCTCACTCCGGCCTTGCGGATCGCGTGCGCGACCGCGCCGCCCATGTTTCCCGCACCGATCACGGTCACGGTGAGGTCGCTCAGGTGTGCCATCGCGCGTCTCCTTGCTTTCTCGTTAGCGTCCCCAGTGCGGCGGGACGTCCCGCATGAGGCGTTCGTCGTTCGAATCATCACCGCGATCAGCCTTTGCTCGCGTGGGAATCACGCGCTCCTTCGGGGGTGCAACTTCGATCGGCTTGCCCGTGAGTGAGGAGACGATGGGGCGGCGAGCATGCTTCTTCTCGCTCACCGCGCCTCGCCTTCGTTCTGCTTGGCGATGTAGCGGCGGATCGCTGCCGAGACCGAGACGTCGAGGAGCACGCTGCGTTCGGTAAACGCGAGGAATTCGCGCACCTCCGAGGCGAGTTGCTCCGAAAGGCGTGCCTGACCGTCCGAGCAGATGTAGGCGACGACCTGATCGAAATCGTCCGGTCCGTAGAAGCTCAGCGGGTGGCCCGCAGGAATCTTCGGCTTCGGGAGGCGGTGGCGTGCGGCGCCGCGGCCGATCTTGAGATCCTGCTGCTCGAGATAGTCGTGGTAAGCGCGCTCAACACTCTTGATGACGCGCTCCGCTTCGCCTTCGGGGTCAATGAACAGCGCCCACGACCACACGCGTTCCACGGTCCACCCCGCGGCTTCGAGACGCTCTGCGCTCAAGCGGTCACGCTCCCGCTGATCCGTGATCTCACGATAGCGCGGTCCATCGGTCGCGACGGCCACGAGGTAGCGGCCGGGAAGCTCGGGGTGAGCGATCGCGAGTTCGACACGTTCGGTCGAGAGCCCGTAATCGAGTTCGATCGTGTAGCCGGCGCGCCACAGGCGGTTCGCGAGATCGGCCACGAGGGCTTCGGAGCTGTCGGGAATCTCGGGTGCGTCAGGCGAATCAGAACCGGCTTCGGGCGCGGCATCGCGTTCCGGCTCGCCTTCCTCGGCGGCATCCTCGGGAGTGTCCTTTGCCCCTTCGGGGCGCTCACTCGCTTCGGTGCTCGCCGGTGCAGCGTCTTCGGCGGCGGTAGCGTCGGAACTTTCCTTCGTATCGGTGGGGTCCGACGGTTCCTCCCGCTCAGCCGCTTCCGCGCCCTCGAGCACGTCCTGCGAAAAGCCTGCCTCGAGGAACTCAAGCAAAAGCCGCAGGTCACGAGCACCGTCGGTACGGAGCCTATCGACCTCAAGGTCGCTGCTGCGCACGGCACTCACGACGCTCGTGTGGAAACGCGCGCGAGTGAGAAGCGTGAGAAGGGCGCGCCTCCCGGCGTCGGTCGAAAGGGGACCGAAGCGGTGCAAAAGGCGATCGTGCGGGGTGAGGCCAAAGCCGAGCGAGACGATAACGTCGTCGCGAACAACCGAGGTTGCCGCTTGGGCTGGCACGACCGTGAAGAACTCTTCACGCTCGGGATTGAAGAAATCGTGCAGGTCGGGAAGGCGGCTCACCGATCGCATGATCGAATCCTGGACCGCCCTCGCATGCGTGGGCGTGAGGGTGACGACCGCGAGTGATCGCTCCGGATTGTGACGCGCGTGGTAGATCACGAGGTCGGTGACGCGGCGCAGCTCGGCGTCGGTGGATTCCACGAACTCGGCGCCGTGACGCAAGGGGCCGCGGCCGTCGGTGACGTAAATGAAGGTGTCATCGTCGATGTGTTCGGGGCTCGGCGGCGCGAGGAGCGCACCCCACCCTTCGTCGAGAGCTTTCGCGCGGTTCTCGACGAAGCGTCGCACGCCACCGGTCGCGGGATGCGTATCGCGCACGAGGCGCAGAACGGGGGCGACCTCGCTTGCTTCATCGAGCAAACGGGCCATGCTCGTGTGGTGGGCGCGCACATCGTCACCGCCGACGAAGTCGAACGGGTCACCAACGATCACGGCTTGACGCGCACGCGAAAGCGCGGGGATCGACGCGGCGGTGGGCAGGCGCGCCGCATCCGCGAGAATCACGAGGTCGAAGTGTCGACCGGCAGGAATCATTTGCGGAACCATGAACGGCGACGCGAGCCACAGCGGCCGCGCGCGGAACATGATGTCCTGGTACTTCGCGGCGGTGTCGCGCACACTCATCGTGCCCGGCGTGTTGAG
This sequence comes from Dermabacter indicis, assembly GCA_001403775.1. GTDB lineage: Bacteria > Actinomycetota > Actinomycetes > Actinomycetales > Dermabacteraceae > Dermabacter > Dermabacter indicis. The sequence continues at coordinate 291,351 of CYUG01000012.1, read as the reverse complement.
TTCGACGATCGCGCTACGCGAAGTCTCCGGGAAGCGCTTCATAGTTTCCACAAGCAGCTCGTCCACGCGCTTGCGCACGCGGAAACGACCGGTCTTGAGGTGCTGCTCATCGAGGCGGCGGTAACGCTCGGCTACCTGGGAAAGCTTCGTGCCGTCGTACTGGGAGAGGGTCGGTTCGGCACGCGCGATGAACTCGAGCACGCTCACCCACCACGCGAGGTTCAGTTCGGCAACGGCGAGTTCCGCGGTGATCTCCGGTCCGCGAATATCCCGAAGAAGCGCGTCGAAGCCCTCGAACGCAAGCTCGCGCATAACCTTTGTGCGGCGCGGCAGCACATCGAGCACGTCGCTGCGCGCGTGCAGATCCTTCATGCGCTCGTGGAGCGCGCCGAGCTCGGTGTTGTCGAAGTCCGTGCCTTTCTCGGTGTCCGCAAGAAGAACCTGCAGTTCATCAAGACTCTTTTGCGTGCTGCCCACGAGGGCTTCGACTTCGCCAAGGGATTTCGGCACGACGGGTGTGAGGCCCGCGTCGGTCGCGATTGCTTCCCATTGGCGGTGGATGTCCTGCGCGGCAAGGAGGTGGGCGCGGAGGTTCTCCGTGCTTTCCGAGGGTTGCAGCATCGACTTTGCGAGCTTTTTCCAACGGCGACGCTCACCAAAACTCATGGCTGTGCCGTGGTCTTCGCGGTAGGCCTTATCGGAGACCGCTGCGAGAAGCATGTCGATCTTCTCGTTGAACAGTTCGGGGCGTACGTGGCGGAAGAGTGAACGCATGGCGTCCAGCACGCGCACCGTGTGGCGAAGCTCCGCGAAGCTACGCGCCTTTTCAAGATTGCACGGCGCGCCAAGCGCCTCGGCGTGCTCCATGAGCTGTGGGAGCGACGCCTCATCGAGCTCGGTAACGAGGTCGAGCGCGCGCTTCGCCTGGTGCTCACTCGTAATCGATGCGCCGTACCACGGGGTGTCCTCGGGAACCATCGTGAGAGCGCCCGAGTCGACTGCCTCGCGCATGAGCTGCTCATAGCGCGCGCGGTCCTTGAGAATGGCTTGGGCAACGTTCGGCGTGAGGCGCACGCCCGTGCGCGGGGCGGGCCGACGGCGCGCAAGATCGGCGAGTTCATTAATTGCCTCGTGGGCGCTCACGCCCCACGGCTCCTGCACGCGGTGCATGGCTTCCACATGTCCGGTGAGGACCTCGCGCGCTTCGGCGAGCCCCTCAGGTTCCGCAAGGCTCACGGGCGGCACAAACGAGCTGGCCTTCGCGAGGGAAAGGAGCATTGAGCGGCTCGCCTCGCGCTGGAGGTGCGGATCAGGAACGAGGCTCAGGAGGATGTCTTCGAGACCCGCATCCTGCACCGCTCCCTGGAGTTCGGCGAGGCGGCTCGAACTTTGCGAGACGAGAAGCACGCGTTTGCCAGCGGCAACTTGCTCAGCCGCAAACGCCACGACCGTGCGTGCGAGGGGGCGCCCCGGCGCACCGTGAACGACGAGCGCGGGGTGATCCTGAAGATTTTCGGCGATGAGGCGCGCATCGGGGTCGGCACTTGCGACCGATTCGGGCACCTCGTGAGACGTACCCGACTGCGCTGCAAGTTCCTCGCGCGATTCCTCATCTCCCGCGAGCGCGCCGATGATGGGGAGATCTGCGAGATCGGTCGCGGGGACGTCGAAGTCTTCGAGCATCGGGCCCGAAGCATCCACGAGATTTCCCACGACGAGCGCGTGGGACACGCGGAAACCGGGAAGTGGCTCCCCGAGCGAACGGAACGCATCGAGCACCGGCTGCGGGTCGAAGCCGTGGTGGGAGTCCGTAAGTTCGAGCAGGGCGCGCGCATCGATCAGCACGCCTTCGTCGCGAAGAGCCCTGAGAACCACGGGGTTGAGGTCAACCGCGGCGTCGAGGTCGATGTCGATGTCTTCGCGCGCACCACCGCGCACGTGGAGATTGAGGGGGCGCAGCAGAAGTGGGGCGTGTACCTGCTCGCCCGAGAGATCGGTCCACGTGGCCTCGCCGATCGCGAGGTGGCAGGTCGTGAGGCCTCGGTTCTCGGCATGAGCGAGGGCACTCTCGCGAATCTCAAAAGCAGCTTCGCGCGCGCGTTCACGGGAGGCTTCTTCGCGCACGAGCGACGAGAGTCGGGTGGAGCCGCGGCTCGCAAAGAGATGTGCGAGACCCTGGGGGTGCGATTTTGTGAGGTCGAGGAAAACACCGGAGCGCATATCCGTGAGGAAGTCGTGGTCGCCGGCGAGCGAGGCGAGTGCGGTGCGCCAGGTCGCGAGCGACTCTTCGATGCGTTCCTCGCGGCTCGCCTCGGTCACGAGCACACGCGAGAGGGCGCCCTGGAGATCTGTTCCATCGGGGTCGCTCTCAAAATCCGCGGGCGTGAAGACGTGTGCTCCCGTGTCGTCCACACTGCTTTCGGTGTACCCATGTGGCATCTCGCTTGCACCTTGCGGCTCGCGGATCTCGAGTGTGGGCTCCTCAACGGCGCTTGAGCCGCCTTCGGCAGGAACTTTCTGCGTGCTCTTTGCCGCATCATCCCCCTCGGATCGCGGGGATTGACCCACCCACGCGTGATCTTCGCGCGCGCGTGCCGTCAGCGCGTCAACCTCGGCCTTTTTGCTGCCCTGAGATTTCGCGCGTTTTGAACGTCCAAACCAACTCACCTTCCTACGGTATCCGAGGCAAGACCCCCATCCGCAGAGGCGGGCATGTGGCGCGCCGCTCCTTACCCCATTTTTACCCTTGCGCGCCTCTTCCGGGGACGTTCACGAACCCTCCAGGTTTCTTCCTTAGCGTTTTCGTTGTAGCTTCCACAAGGGAGGCTCATGCAGTTGAGACTCTAGGAAAGGACTTGACATGGGATTCGATGATGCACTGAACAAGGCCAAGGGCGCGTTCGAACAGAACGAAGACAAGGTCAAGGATTTCGCCAAGGAGCACGACTCGCAGGTTGACGGCGCGATCGACAAGGCCACCGACAAGGCCAAGGACGTCGCCCCCGACCAGCTCGGCGACAAGATCGATGGCGGTGCCGACAAGGGCAAGGACGCTTTCGACAAGTTCCACGGCTGATCAGCATTGACTCGTCGCTAGCGCGACGGCGTTAGCACCGAAGAGGCGCTCCCCGTTTCGGGGAGCGCCTCTTCTCGCATTCCATAGAGGTTATGGGGCTCTTCAATGTTCGTGGTGAAGGGGAGCGTCGCGTCGCTGACGTAGAACGGCTCATGGCCCTGTTGTGATGGGTGTTGTCATGACCTCCTCACCCCGGAGGACCACGAACCTGTTCACGAGAATAATGGTTCGCAGCGCGATGCTGCGAGCTCTCTCCACTCTGATCTCTCGTGCCCGCGCTTAGACTTCACGTCAGAATCAGCTACTCAGTCCGCCAAATCGGGGAGTATAAGCTTCCGACGCTCGAACCACTCCAGGGTACTCGCAATACCGTCCTCAAGAGATGACGATGCAGTCCAGTTCAAGAGCTCCGCCGCCTTCCTGGAACGAGTAAACGCCCCTGCGCTGTCGCCAGGACGACGTGGAGCTTCAACGACACGCACACTCCTCCCAACCACGCTCTCGAACGCGGCGACTAGCTCACGAACGGTAGTTCCTTCACCTGTGCCCAAGTTAATAACTTGATAGGCGGAGTCGGCTGCGATTTTTGCACTCTCCCTTACTGCAGCAACATGCGCCTCTGCGAGATCCCAAACATTGACATAATCCCTAATTCCCGAACCGTCCCGAGTGGGATAATCAGTGCCCGTGATTTGGAATTCAGTATCGCCTCGGTGTGCTTCGATCAACTTACCGAGGGCGTGCGAGGGCGAAGCTATTTGAAGCCCGGTTCTAAACTTAGGGTCAGAGCCGATGGGATTGAAGTAACGCAACGACAGTACGTTGAGGTCGCTCGCCGCAGCGATGTCTTGAAGCATTACCTCAAACATCGCTTTGCTTCTAGCGTATGGACTCGTAGGGGCCAGTTCTGAGCTCTCGTCTACCGAAAAATCCTCACTCACAGCGTAGATTGAGGCCGAACTACTAAACACAAGCTGCGAACAGCCGTTCGCAATCAATCCGCGCACGAACGCCAGAGACTTGCTGATGTTCGCTTCATAGTATCCCAGCGGGTCCGCAACCGAATCGGGAACCACTATCAGTGCTGCAAAATGAAGCACGACTGCGATGTCAGGATGCTCCTCATAGATCCGGTCTAGTAGGGCACGATCGTCGATATCACCCTCATAGAACGTCAAGCCCTCAACGAACTCACGTCGACCGGTGATGAGGTTGTCCAGAACGACTACCTCGAAGCCTTCGTCTCGAAGCCTAGAAGCAACCGTGCTTCCAATGTAGCCAGCTCCCCCTGAAATGAGCACTTTGACCGGGTGATTCATGAGCAACTCCTCTAATAATCACAATAGTGGTTCAGATCCAGTCTATGTAACTTCGTCAGAAACTTCCCAGATAGATTGCGCCACGATCTCGTGTCCAAGCACCATGCCTGACCATTGATTGATATCTCGAGCGATCCGTGAAGGATCGGTGTGTCGGTAGTCCTCAACCGACAAACGTGACGGCCCAGCAGCCTCTAGGCCCAATGTCGGAACAACCAACTCAGGACTAAGCAACGGGGATTGCTTCTGCTCGGCGGGCAACTCCTCAACCTCCGTCACCTCGAATGAACATCGATCTAGGTCAACGCTCGTGTCTGTCTCGCTCTTAAAAGACATACCGGACCAAGCTTCCTGTGCACAAAAATGCTTATTGAAACCAAGAACTTGGCCCCGCACTACCGACCGCTCCGAGCTAACCCAAGCTACAGCCGGGAGCATGAATCGAGCGTCAGAATAACGCACTGGAAATTTGATAATGGTTTCGCGAAAGAGCTCATAATCTGCAGGCGCGAACTCGCCATAAACTTCGGTGGCCGACACGACTACCCGTCCCCCAGCTAGAGCAACACCTGGCAGCTCCGGGCAATGTCCGAACAGGCCCCGACTAAGTTCATCACGGCTAACTCCACTTACCGAGCGGGTCCGAGTCCGAAGCCTGTTGGGAAGTTCAATGCCTCACGGATTTACCGCACCATTACCCCCACAGCCCCTATGCAATTCAGTTATGAGTGGGTTAGTCCTCGTCGTCTTTCTTCCTCAGGAGCCAGATAGCCACGGCGATCGCGAGCAGCGCCGCCACAATCACCGGGATCCACAGCGCCCAGTTGAACGACTTCTTCTCATCAAAGACGACTTCGTCGTACCACTCGTTCGACGTGGGCGTGGCCTCCGCGCGCGCATTGTCCTCCTTATCGCCCTTGTCGGCCGCATCGCCGCTCTTGCCGGAGTCACCGGAGGCCGAGTCACCGTCGGCTCCCTCCCCCGCGCTTTCCTCCGTGGCGGAGCTTCCCGCCTCCTCGGTGGGGTTGGTCGGGTCCTCCGTGACCGTATAGGTGAGCGTTCCCGAAATCGGGTGACCGTCGGAACTCACGACGCGCCATTCGAGGGTCATATCGCCGGGAGCCGGGAGCTGGTCGAGTTTAACGTGAGCCTCGTGCCCGTCAACTTTCGGCTCCCCCTCGAACAACACCGTGCCCGCCGAGTCCTTGACCCGCACCTCGTTGCCGAGTTGAAGCGGCTCGGCCGAGAACTCAAGTGAAATGTCGCGAACCTCGCCTTGGAGAACCTCGGAGCCATCCTCCGGATCCGCACCAACGAGACGGTCATGCGCGAGTGCGGGCGCCGCCAGCACCATCATCGCGGCAAGGGCCGCACACACGAGAGCAAATAAACGAGAAGCGGGGCGTGAAAGCGCACGCATAACGGTCCTTTCAAATACACCAAAATTTAGCGGCGCGAGCGAGCGTGCTCGAGCTGCTCGGGTGAATCAATATCACTGAGCGAGCGCGCCACAAGCTCCGGTGCGAGGCCACTCGCGCCTGCAAGCGTACCAACCTCGAGCCACTCCGCCTGGACAGGCTCGGGCCTCAGCTCCCCGAGGGCGCGATAGAGGGACTTGGCACTCGCGCCGGCGAGGGAACCGTCGGAACCACCCAGGTGGGCAAGAGCTCGCGAGAGTGCAGCGTGCGGCCACGCCGCGCACAAGAATTGCCGACGCCCGCCCGCATCCACAGCCCCCGCAACCTTTCCGGGTGCTTCCGCGCACTCACTCACGAGCGCGCCGAGTACGCGCGGCTCAAGCCACGGCATATCCCCGCCGAGCACAAGCACCACGTCGTAAGCGTTCCCCAGTTGCTTAAGCTCGACCATGCCCCGCGCGAGGCCGGCCACGGGGCCGGAAAACGGCGGATCCTCACGCACGCACACCGCACCGAGCCCCCGCACATCCGGGCCCCTCTCCCCTACGAGCACGAGCGGGGCACCTTCACCGAGCGCCGACCGCGCCGCCAACAGCACGCTCGCGCGCATCGAACGCTCCTCGACCTCGAGAGTGGGCTTGTCGACGCCGCCCATTCGCGAGCCACGGCCGCCGGCAAGCACGATCGCCGCACCTGTAACCTCGAAAGCTTCCATGTCTCCATCCTCCCACTCGCGCCGCCTCGCGTGACATCCGCTTCCGCGCACCGCTTGGAACTTTGAGGCTGCGGCGATCGCCGCTAGAGTGGAAGAGCTCGAAAGCGCGAAGCATGCGACTTTCGATTGCCCTCGTAGCTCAGGGGATAGAGCACCGCTCTCCTAAAGCGGGTGTCGGACGTTCGAATCGTCTCGGGGGCACAACGAAGGCCCAGGTCGAAAGGCCTGGGCTTCGTCGTTTGAGCCTTCCGGTTCGCGTCGGGTACGCAGTGGTTTCCACCGCCAGGCGGCCGCCCGGCCGTACACCAGCTCCAGCGTCGCCAGGACCACGTCGCTTGCGTCATTTTTCTACGAAAATATCCGCACGACACATATCTGACTCGCTTAATCAAACTCCGCGAGTCGATAAGACGTGCCGTCATTGAAGCGTGTCAAGAGTGCAAAATCGATAAGGTATCGCCGAAGGGTAACGAAATCGTCGGTCACAACTTTAAGTCTCTCGTTAACCTGCACCTCCTGTAACTCCTCGTTCGGCTTGAACAAGCGACGCGCCAGAAATTCAAGCACGACACGACGCTGTTCGGGACGTGAGGGGAACACAGTCAACCGCAGCTCATTCGTAATAAATTTATCGACTACCACGGAAAGATCATCGTGTGATCTACGGTTTTCCGGAGGCTGTAGCAACGCCTGCAATTTCTCGCGGTCGAGAGAGACCTCCGAGTCGCCGTTGTCTCTCTTGACGTACGGATGTAGCACTTCAAGGGCTCGCCGCGATTTCTTGGCCGTAAGCCCAGGGACCACATCATCACGCACGTCGCCAAGGATCACTCTCGCGAGCGCTGTCGCAGAGGCGTCACCAACCAACGCCGCAACAATCCCTCGCCAATCGGCTTCTCTAGCCATCAGACGTCACTCCATTCTCCTTAAGTCAACGCCTGCGTGGTCGAAATAATCCTACGCCGAAACGCCGGAAGACTCGTCCACCCAGCGATAATAAGATATAGCACCGACGAGATAAACGTACCCCATGCGATCCCGAAATGCGTCGCAACCAATGCGACTATCGGGGCGACAACGGCTACCACGAGGGAGTCGAATAGTGAAACAACTGAACCTGCGGCCCCGCGCAACCCATTGGGAACTTCAGCATGATATAGAGCCGACGCCATGATTACTAACAGGTTCTGCATAATTACATGGACGGGGAACGTAGTCATGGTCATCCAGCCCGGTGGTGCCAGCGCAAAGAGGGATGCCGCAAGCAAGTTTACAGCGGCTACTGCTGCAACATGCCTGGGCTCAATTCTCGCCAGGCGAGCCACTAACGGGGCCAGCAAGGAACCAAGATTCATCAGAAGAAAGCCGACGATGGTGAAGGTCAGCGAGGTTGCATTGAACTTGACCTGCCAAAGCAGAACGGGAGCCACCGCCGCGCCATTGGAAACAACGAGAATCCAAAACGTCTGCCTACGCACCACGCCCGACAGGCCGCGCAAATAGTCGCCGAGTGGAATACGTGCCCCTTCTGCACGGACATCCTTAAAGAAGAATATCGATATGGCTGCACCCATCATAAATGCCATTGATACAAGCCATATTGATGAGGGATTCCAGCCATACAAGAACCCGCCAAGGACCCCACCCAGCATCCCACCAGCGGCACTGACGTAGGTGATATTGCCGAATGCACGAGCGATGTCCTTCGCGTTCGACGACTGGATCGCGTTAACAACAAGAGCTTGCGACGTGCCGCTCGACGCTGCAACGGCAACCCCGGCGAGAACTTGCGCTACTAAGAGCTCAACGTGGCCGAGATTCAAGAAGAATAGGCTAAGGGCAGCCAGTCTAATAAGGTTACCAATCTGGATAGCACGCTTATTCGAGAATCGATCAAAGAAGATTGCGAACGGGAGCTCACTGACAGTCACCGATACGTTGAATACCGCGACCATCAGCCCGATAAAGGCTAGCGTATAACCTGCATCCAAAAAGAACACATTATCGATTACCGTAAACGACGCAACTGCTGCCGCAGTGAAGAAAATAAAAAGGTACGCTTGTTTCATCACATAAAAAGGGACTTGTGGTACACGATTGGCTGAGCAGGCACGCCCAGAAAATCGGCGAAATACTCGAACCTGCCGCCATTCTGGAAATATGTATCATCCATTATATTGACCGAACTAAATATGGTTCTCACGATACTCGCGTGCGGGGATTCCGCCAGAACGGCCCGGAATACTCTCATCCCCTGCGAACGTGCTAGACGCACTACTTCGTCGAGATCGAGCATGGATGCTTCTACAATCCGAATTCTAGAATCACGGGGTATGCCATTCGAGAAAAAATTTGGAAGCTCGTCGCAAATCGTACCCGACGCCCATCCGCTACGCATATCGTAGGGCGACTCTTCGACAGCGATTCCGCTGCCGAGAGAATGGAACATCTGCATGCACTCGGCAAACGCCCTAGCTACACTAGTGTCGAGGCTAGCGGTACATCCAGTTCCTCGAGCTGCGACGGTGCCGTGCTGATTAGTCGGGTCGTGATAGACGACCTGTGCAACAGGCACGCCGAAGGGGTTTGGAAGCTGGTGGACATAGAAAGTGCCAGGTAGCTCTCTAGCTGCCTGCGAAATACCGTCAGGATATAACTCGAATGGGACAGAAGTAACCGCCGCTCCTGTCCGAGCATAAAACCAAAACGCATCGCGTTCGATCAGCTCGAGCGCCCCTTGAAGCGTCGCGTCATCGACCGTCGCGCCAGTCGCAACCCCATTCGTGCTGCCGGTGCATACCGTCTCGCTACGCCCGTCAATAGGACGATACGGGCAGTAAATCAAGTTGGATGGAATCAAAGCGTTATGGGCACCACTCGCGGTCAGCTCGTGAGCGAGCTGGTACTCAATCTCCACGCCAGGCTTCCACGGAGTGATGCTCTCATGGCTGTCATTAACAGGAAATCCGAACACCGACGGCTCTACGACGACTGCATCCTCCTGAGACCCCACGGGTTCAGGCAAAGAGCGACCTGCGCCTGCCAAAAAGTAGCGTTCAAGCCCCTCGCCCAGGCAGCTTGCTAGAGCCTGTTCCAGTGACAGCCCTTTACCACCAGCAATCTCACACTCTACCGGAGAGCTCTCTGTACGAATATGAGCGTTGACGAGGCTGGAAGAGTGCTCCGTATCCACTAGAACTGGGTTTCCAATAATCGACGTAAACCCAATAGCGCGGCGATTACAATTTACGAAACTGACTGGGTCTAGGGACCGGAGCCCTCCTGTATCGATGGCTGTCGCTCTCGCTTGGGTGTCGCCTTGCTTCTCCTGCGGGTTCTGCACGGTCTCTAGCAGCTTCGTTGCTGAACGATTCGCATCGCGACACGTCCGGCAGTTCGCGACTGGGAGAGTAACTGACCAGTTTTGATCGACACTAAGATTCGTCAAGGCTAATGGAATACCATGATGGACCCACATCGCAGAAATCAGCATTGCTGCGTCATCTCCCGCAAACTGGACATCTCGCTCGACTCCATAGAAGTGAGATATATGCGACACGGATGCAGCCAAGCAGTCATAGCATCCAAAGCACATTGTCTTTTCGATAAAAGCCCATGTGCTCACGAAAGAATCTGCGAACTCCGTTGTAGTTACACCAATCCAGTCAATACTTCCGTTATTGTCCAAAGCGGAGTCGGCATGCACCTTTAGCGGCTCAGTACTGGTGTACTCATCTTCACTGATAGCGACAACCGATAATTCGCGGGCGAGGGTCTCATACTGGGTATAGCTCAAAACTGTCCTTCATACGCTAGTTGCGGGCGAGATTGTCAACCTCGTCCGCAACTAGCTGGCTCGGAGTGTTCGCCCTTCGCATAACGAGACGCTCCGGGCGCCTGGCTCACTTAGTCGGGCCATAGCTGTTCTTTGCCTGACGGCCAGCGTAGCCGACGTTCTTCTTCTTGCTGAGAACTGCGCTCTTGATCATGGTCACACCCCCAATCTGTGCTCGGAGGTTGACTACTGTACACCAGACGGGGTGTGCGGGGACTGTATTCACGTGGACTGCAGGAGGAAACGTCGTAGGCGGCGCAGCATGGGTGAGTCGCCATCGTCTACGAAGACATCCGCACCGGCTGGCCACGCCATCGTTTTCGCCCGGCACAGCTCAAGCACGCCCTTAGCCGACTTTGCAAAGCGCTGGGGCTCTTTCGCCGAGAGCCCGGGACGGCGTCCCTCGTCCGCCTCTGCCTGCAAAACCCAGTTAATCAAAGACTCGGGAGCGATCGGGATTTACTTGGCCATGCGGGGTTACTTGCCCGACCTCGTCGATGGAGCGCGCAATGCCTGATTGGCGATCCTCGTGGTTCCCTTCCGAAGCTCGACCGGGTGCTTACTCGACGCTGCCATGCACTTCATCTGTGCATACAGTGAGAGCCTCCAACAAACCCGGGCAATTCAAGCCTTGCCCCGTCCGCCACCGTAGGCGTCATTCCGATACGAGACGAACTTCGCGGGGCTGGCGCGAACATAGGAACGCACTATCGGCTTCATCGGTATTCGCTCATCACGCTTGTAGGCGGGAAACGTCCAAGCGCGTAAACAAATTCTCGAACCACGACCGCATGCTCGGATCACCAACACAATGACTGCCTCCCGGTCCACGGTCCAGTTCCCTGCACCGGTTGCCCGTGAGAACTTTCCCTACTTGACTCAAGGCAGCAGCTCCGCCGCCGCGCGGTGGATCTACGCCACCGCATAGCTCAGACCGGCCCCTCCCTAGGAAGGAACCAGCCTCGATTGACCTCTCCTGTCAGGGTCCGAACAGCTCCCGAATCAGAGACGCCTCGATCTCCGACGCCGCGACCAAGCGGAGCGGCACCTGAACCTGCTCGACGGCGAGACTCCACTCCCCGGCGGCGAACGCTCCGACCTGCGCGTCCAGCTCTTCGAGGTCAGAGGCCGACAGTGCACCCACAGGTGTCAGCACCACACCGAGGAACCCGTCTTCGCGCTCGTACGCGACAAAGACGGCTTCCCTGACTGCTCGCCCATGGAGCTGCGGTGCGGGTCGATCATCCATGACGTGTCTCCAGAGCTCGGTGTGAATCCCGAACGGTTCGCACGGTAGCCGTATCACTGACGTTCCGTCGACTTCGACCTCCCCAGCCTCGAACCGCTCCGCGAACTCCGCTATCCGAGCGTTGTCCTCAACCTCTGCGGATCGCTCTGGCTTGCTCATCACAACTTCCTTCGCTCCCACTTCCTTCGGCATCATTCATTCGTCATCGGGTGTACGGGGGCCTCGTTCCCTCTGGTCGACATGCAGCTGCCTCGAACGCTCCGCGTCCTTGCCCTCGGGACCAAGCTGGGCACGTTGGTACGTGACCCCCTGGTGACCCCCGACGGCGCAATCCGCAGCGATCAGCTCCTTTCGAACACCCCGAGCACCACCTGCAACGACACAGGTGACAGCCTGCCCGAGACCCCTAAAGCGGGTGTCGGACGCTCGAATCGTCTCGGGGGCACAACGAAAGCCCAGGTCGAAAGGCCTGGGCTTCGCTGTTCGAATCTTCCGGTACGCAGTGGGTACGCAGTAGCGCCCACGGCCATGCGACTGCCGCGTTAGTGCAGTGGCACCGGCCTTCCCGTGCGCACCGACTCCTGCGCAGCGTTCACGACCCGCACTGTGCGCGCACCAACGGCGCCCGATGGTTCTTGCCCTTCGCCGCTGCGCACGGCCTCGAGGAAGGCATCGAGAAGGAGCGCATCGAGGTTGAGGCCGAAGGGGTACCACTGCCCGGGGCCATCGACACGTTGCGAGAACGCATCGATGCCGAGCTGGCCGCCAGTGCCGGCCACGTGCAGTTTCAGGCCTCCCCACGTGGGGGCTTCGGCGGGCTGCGACCACGAGCAGTCGATCGTCGCGATTAGCCCGTTCGCGTAGCGAAGTGTCACGAGGCCGCCGGTCTCGGCATCGCCGTCGTTCGTATGGCCGTACAGCACGCCGTTTGACACGGCGTGGACCGTTTCGGGTTCGCCGAAGAGTGAATCGAGAATTTCGGCGATGTGCACAACGTGGTCGACGAGTGCCCCGCCACCGGCAGCTTCCGGGTCGGTGAACCACTCGCGGCCTGCAGGAAGCTTGCCGTTGTTGGCGCCCGCGAGCGCGATGATCTCGCCGAGGCTACCGTTCCCGACGGCCTGGCGCAGCGCTTCCACCTGTGGAGCGAAGTGCACGGGGAAAGCAGTCATGAGCACAACGCCAGCCTCGGCGCACGCCGTTACCATCGCCTCGGCGTCTTCGACGGTGGTCGCGAGCGGCTTCTCGCACAGGACGTGGATCCCACGACGCGCGGCCTCGAGCACGAGAGCTTTGTGACCGGCATTGTCGCTACAGACGACGACGGCATCGGGAGCCTCACCGTCGAATGCCGTCCATGCCTCGTCGATCGTCGCGAGGATGCGCTCGGCGGGAACGTCGCCGAAGCCATCCGGATCCGCGAGGACCACCTCCGTGTCGGCGCGGCTTTCCAGCAAGCGCACGTAGGAAGCAGCGTGGACGTGGGCGGCGCTCAGCACGGCCACGCGGAGGGCGCGGCCCGCAAGGGTGGGGTCGGTCGCGTTCACAGCACGATCCTTTCACCGGTACGGATGGATTCGCGCGCAGCTTCGGCAACGGCGATGGCGCGGGTGGCGTCGGAACCGTTCACGCGCGGGGCGGGCCCAGCCGAGGTACCGCCGGGGGTTCCGACGGTTGCCTGCGTGACGCAGTTCCAGAAATCTTCGATCTCAGCCGCGTAAGGGTCGCGCATCCCGGCGACGCTCGGAAGGTAGCTTTTGCCGTCACTCGAGGCAGCGACCGCATCGAACTCGATGCCGGTGTTCTTTGCCGAATCGTACGTGAGTTTTCCGGCGCTTCCCGCGACGTCGAACGAGTAGTGGAACACGGTGCCCTTCGCGCCCCACAGTCCGCGGCAGAACGAGAGTGCACCGCTTTCGTGCGTGAGGATCACGTGGGCGGCGCGCACGCTCTTGTCGCCGCTCGAGATGTTCTGGGCAGCAAACACGCTCGTCGCGGGCCCGGCGAGCCAAAGCGCCTGGTCGATATCGTGGATCATCTGATCCATGATGATGCCGCCGCTCACGCTCTCATCTGCGAACCAGGGCTGTACGGGCATCGAACCGGAGCGCTCGAAGCGAAGCACAGCGAGCTCACCGAGGCGGCCGGAGTCGACGGCACGGCGAAGCGCCTCGTATTGAGGGAAAAACCGCACGACGTGCGCAGGGAAAAGAATTCGATCAGCTTCGTTCGCGCGCTGCACCATGCGCTCCGCCTCGCCCGAGGTGAGCGCAAGCGGCTTCTCACACAGCACGTGCATGCCGTGATCGAGCGCGCCGTGCACGTACTCGGGGTGCGAAGGGGTCGGGGTACACACGTCAATGACGTCGACGGCCTCGAGGAGGCTTTCGAACGAATCGTGAATCGTCACCGGCGCGAATTGCGCGGCGAAATCCTCCGCGCCCTCGCTGCTGAAGACGTGGATGTCGGCATTGAGGGCCCGCCAGCCGCGGGCGTGGGAACGGGAAATACCCCCCGTTCCCACGATGCCCACGCGCGGGTTCGGCTCTGAATGGAAAGTCATTCATTCATTCTTTCAAGTGACACTGAACCGAAGGTTTTAGCGGAAGCTCGAGAGTGCGAAGCCCTCAATGACCTTCTTTTGCATGATGGCGAACGCGATGAACACGGGGGCCATCGCCATAAGGCTCGCCGCCATAATCATCGGGTAATCCGGACCCACAAGGTGGTCGCCCTGGAGCATCGCGAGGCCCACGGCAACCGGGTACTTCTCGGTCGAGTTGATCACGACAAGCGGCCACAGGAGGGCGTTCCAGGCCGAAAGGAGCGTGATCACACCTAAGGAGAAGAGCGCCGGGCGTGCAAGCGGAAGCATGATCTTCCAGAACATTTGCCACGGATTGCAGCCATCGAGCTTCGCGGCGTCGACGAGTTCCTCGGGGATGCGGCGGAAGTACTGCATCATGAAGAACACGCCGAATGCACTCACGAGGCCCGGGGCGAGGATCGCGAAGAAGTTATCGAGAAGCCCCGCCGCGTCGACCATCTGGTACTGCGGGATGAGGAAGATTTGCCCGGGAACCATGAGGACCGTGAGCAGCAGGAAGAAGATCACCCTCCTGCCGCGAAAGCGCATGCGTGCGAACGCATAACCGGCGAGCGAACACGTCACGAGCTCCGCGAGGACCCTGAGGATCGCGTAGCTCACCGTGACGGTCATCTGCTCGGTGAACGGCACGAACTCGAAAACGCGCGCGAAATTTTCCCACCGTAGCTTTTCGGGCCAAAGGTTCATCGGGATTTCGACGACCTCGGCGCGGGTGCTGAGCGCGAGCTTGATCTGCCACAAGAAAGGGAACAGCATCGTGAGGGCCCCAATCCCGAGGATCAGGTGCGCATCCCACGTGTGCCCGTGAAGACCCTTGCTGCGCTTCTGCTTCTTCTTCCGCTTCTCCTTCGTGTCATCGAAGGGAAGATCGGGAGCGAGAGAGTCAGTCATAGTTCACCCACTTCTTCTGGACGCGGAACTGGAAGATCGTGAGGATGCCGATGATCACGAGGATCAGCAGGGCAATCGCTGAGGCATACCCCTTGTCGTCTCCCGGGAAGGCCGCACGGTAGAACAGGTACACGAGCGAGAGCGTCTTCTTCGTGACGGGGTTTGCGTCCCCGAGCACCGCGAAAATGAGATCGAAGAGCTGAAAGCCGCCGATGATGCTCGTGACCGTGAGGAAGAAGATGCTCGGGGTGAGCAGCGGAATCGTGATCGAGAAGAACTGTCGCCACGTCCCAGCACCATCAAGTTGCGCAGCCTCGTAGACCTCCGGCGGGATGGTCTTGAGGCCCGCACCGAGCACGATGATCTTGAAGCCGATACTCATCCACAGGCCCACGATCGCGACGACGATGAGGGCAACCCATTCCGTCGTGATCCACCGCGGTCCCTCGATACCGAAGAGCCTCAGAATGACGTTCACGATGCCGGCTTCGCTGTGAAAGATCATGCGCCACACCATCGAGATAGCCGTGGGCATCGCGATGTAAGGCAAGAAGAACAGCGCACGGTAAATGCCGGCGCCCTTGAGACCGGGACGCTCGAGAAGCGCGGCAAAGAGCACCGAGATCGGGATCGCGAGCAGAATGATGACCGTATAAATCACCGTGTTGAGGAACGCGCGCGGAAGCTGCGGATCCTCGGCAAGGCGTTTGAAGTTATCGAGCCCCACAAAGTGCGCGGGCTCAAACGTTGACCACGACGTGAGCGACATACCGAAGCTCATGATCATCGGCACGAAATACATGAGGCCGATGCCGATCACGGTCGGGGCGATGAAGAGCCACGGCCAGATGCCGTCACTCATGCTTCCGCGGCGCTTCTTGTTCCGCGGAGGCCGCTGGCCCGCCTCGTGAATTTCTTCAGAGGCGGCGCCAGCGGCAGCGTTCGATACGTCGAGCGAACTCACTCGCTCTCCTTCGCGAGAACCTCGTTCATGGCCTTGGCGAGCTCGGTGCAGCCTTCCTCGGCGGTGAGTTCACCGGTGAAGACCTTCGTGAGGTACTCGCCCTCGAGCTCCTGCCAGTCCGGGCAGTTCTTCGAGACGGGGAAGGACACACCGTTGTTCTCGGCCTGGTCGATGAACACCTGGAGGTTGAGCTCCGGGTGAGCGTTGACGTAGCCCTCCTGAGTGCCGTTGAGCGCCGGGTTCGCGGCACCGGATTCGGCGCTGATCTTTGCGGCTTCTTCACCGGCGAGGAAGGCCACGAGAGCCTGCGCGGCCGGCATGTTCTTGGTGAAGGCCGAGATGCAGTTACCGATACCGTGCACGACGGTCTTCGGGATATCGCCACCGGGAAGCGTTGCCACGGTCACGTCATCCTTCGTCGAGGCCTTGAGCATGGCCGGCACGCGCCAGTTGCCCGACCACTGCATCGCGCACTTGCCGCTCTCGAACATCGCGTAGGCGGAGTTCTCCGCGAGGTAGTCGAGGTCGGGGGAAGCACCGATCTCGATGAGGTCGCGCCAGAACTTCACGCCCTCGATCGTCTTTGGATCGTCGTAACCCGACTTCTTCTTGTCGTCGGAGATCACGTAGCCGCCCGTGATGGCGATCGAGTGGTAGTAGGACGCGGTGCGCGAGAACACCTCGGCGCAGCCCCAGACGTCGTCGGGAAGCTTTTCGCCGAGTTCGACGGCCTTTTCTTTGTAGGTGTCGAGCGTCCAGGTCTCGTCGGGGTAGGCAACGCCGGCCTGATCGAACAGTTTCTTGTTGTACCAGATGGCCACGGTGTCGAAGTCCTTCGGAGCAGCGAACGGCTCACCGTCGACGCTGTACATGTCCGCGAGGGCTTCCGGGTAGTTCTTCGGGTCGAACAGACCCGCATCCTGGAGGCCCTTGAGCGAGGCGAGCTGGCCGTTTTCGGCGTAGGAACGGAAGTGCGGGCCGGTCATCCAGAACACGTCCGGAAGAGCCTTCGACGAGACCTGCGTGCGCAGCTTCCCGAAGTACTCCTTCCACGGGGTCATCTGGAGGCTAACCTTGACGTTCGGGTACTTCTCGTTGAACGCCTTGATCATCTCTTCCAGCATGTCCTGCTGGTTCACGTCCCAAAATGCGTAGGAAATGCTGCCCTCGATCTTTTCGGGGTCGTCGCCGATTTCGTTCTTCGTGCCCTCGCTCGAGGTTTTACCCGTGCCGGAGCCGTCGCAGCCAGCGGCGGCTGCTGCGAACGCAGCGCCACCCGCGGCGAGGAGGGAACGGCGGGCGATGGTGGATGTCGTCATGATGTGCTCCTTGAGTAGTGAGAGGGGAATACGGGTTGGGTTTTAGCTGGCAAAGGCTCGCGTCGGTTGCCGGTCAGATTCGGAGGAAAGGTCGGTTTCAGTCAGGGTCATGGGTGCGGGCAATTGCCAGTGAGCGAGCGCGGGTGCACTCGGGTTTGTGAACGCGGTGTAGAGAGCTCCGACGGCCGTCGCGTAACGGCCGTGCGCCGAGCGCCTAATCCGCGGCAAGAAGGGCACCGTGAGGCGGTCCTTCAAGTAGGTCGCGAGGAAATCCGCGAGAGGCGCGGAGGTCTCGCTCAGAGCGCCCGCGAGAACGAGCACTTCTGGATCAAGAATCGCGACGAGGCGCGAAAGGGGATCTGCGAGGGCACTGAGATACTCGTGCACGCTCGCGAGGGATTCAGCATCGCCCGCGTGGGCGCGCTCGGCGGTTTCTAGAGGGCTCCTGCCGCCCGGCCACTGCCAGTCACCGCACACGGAGCCCGGAGTCCATTGGGTTCCCACCGCCGTGGTCATTTCGCCGGCAACACCATTGGCACCTTCGAACAGCTCTCCATTAAAGGTCACGGCGGTCGAAACACGGCGACCGAGCCACACCGTCACCTGGGAGGAGTCGACCGTGCCGGCACCGAGGCGAGCTTCCCCGAGCGCGGCCGCTTTCACGTCGTTAGTGACGAAAAGAGGCACATTTATGAGCGATTCGATTTCACGGTGAAAATCCCAGTCGTTGAGATACGGCAATACGCGCGAGAGTTTCACCTTCTGCGCTTTGACGATGCCCGGAACTGCGAGGCCAACCCCCGCTATCGAAGCTCCTTCACCCACGATGTGCACCACGTCGTCGAGGTCACGCAGGAAGGTGTCGCGCGAAGGCTCGCGCACGCGATCCGCTTCGTGGCGCGCAAGGATGCGACCGGCGCGGTCAGTCGCGATCGCACGAATCGCATGCTCACCAATGTCCACGCCAATCATCCGGTCACGCGGCACGAACGTATACGTTCGCCCAGGTCGCCCCGCTTTTCCGGTCGGGCGCAGGTCCGAAGTGACAACGTGGGCTACTTCAAGTGAGCGCAATGCGGCGTCAATCGTGGGCCGCGACAGGTCGGTGCGACTTGCAATCGCACTCGCCGTGAGAGCGTGGTGGTCACGAAGCAAAAGAAGGCACTGCTCTTCGGGAGAGGCCAGACGTGCGGGGGTGCGCTGCTCAGCCTGCACCGCACGCCCTGCAGATGCCACGCTTCGCACTCGCGCCACCATCACACCTCCTCGACTTGACGCTGCCACGTTTCGCGCCAGAAGTTTTTAAAGACGATTTAAATAAAGCAATGGTGCGAGTTTTCCTCAAGGCAGAAAACGAAATGTCAACACCTGTTCATCGGCAATTCAGACGCGCGCCGCCGCAGGAAAACTTGTCACCGGGGCCGGCCCCTCATGTGACTCCCCCGATACAGCAAGAAGCCCCGAGTTCCTCCACTCGGGGCTTCTTCATACGATGACGCGCACGCTACAGGAGAGAATTCCCCTTCTCGATGTAGCTCGCCATCTCCTCTTCAGGCACCATGTTGCCGCCCGTGATCCACGAAAGATGGGTCGCTCGCGCGAGTTTCTCGTCGTCGATACCGATCCGTTCGCGATACTCGGCATTTGCCAGCACGTGCGAAGGCCCAAGGAGACTCGTTGCACTCGAAGGCTCCATCTTGAGCCCTTCGGCGCGGTCCGCCTGGGCGACGAGACGATACATTTCCTCGTCATCAACCGTGTAGAAGCCGTCGATAAGGCGTCCCATTGCCTGCCCCACAAAACCCGAAGGGCGACCGCACGCAAGCCCATCGGCGGCGGTCACATTGTCAATCCCGAAGTCCTGCACCGCAAGAGCCTCGTGCGCCCCTGTGTGCACCCCGAGCAGCATCGACGGGCAGTGCGTCGGTTCTGTGAAAATACAGCGCACCGCGTCCCCAAACTCGACCTTCAGGCCGAAAGCGACGCCACCGGGGCCGCCACCCACGCCACACGGGAGATACACAAATAGCGGATGCTCCCCATCCACCTCGATCTCCAGTGCCTGGAGCTGGCCCGCAAGTCGATGGCCCGATACCGCGTACCCGAGGAACAGGCTCCTTGAGTTCTCATCGTCAACGAAGTAGATCGTTTCGTCGCTCTCCGCTTGCTTGCGTCCAGCCGCCACGGCGATCGAATAGTCCGATTCGTATTCCACAACTTCAACGCCATGTGAACGCAAGCGGTCTTTCTTCCACTGGCGAGCGTCGGAAGACATGTGCACACTTGCCTTGAACCCAAGTTTTGCGCTCATGATCCCGATCGAGAGGCCGAGGTTGCCGGTGGAACCGACTGCCACGCGGTACTGGCCGAACACCTCGCGCGCCTTATCTGAATTGAGCGCGCTGTAGTCGCTATCGAGGGTGATGAGCTCGTGCTTGAGGGCGATCTCCTCGGCGTGCTTGAGTACCTCGTAGATGCCGCCGCGAGCCTTGATCGAGCCCGAAATCGGGAGATGAGAATCGAGCTTCGCCCACATCGAACCAGGCATTTCCACGCCCTTACGTTCACCAATCGCTCGGGCGAGGTTCGGGACAGCTACGATAGGCGATTCGATAATGCCAGCCGACACCGACGTTTCGGGGAACACCGCGCGGATGTACGGCGCAAAACGTGTGAGCCGCGCCGAGGCGTCACGAACATCCGCCTCGGTCAGGCCGACGTCGGCAATCCCCTCCTCGGCGGTCTTCGCAATGCCCGGGTTGAACCACGAAAGCTCACGCATCTCGGCCAAATCGCTAATAAGCGGAAATTCTTCGATCCAGGCTTCGCGCGAGCGCCCGGCAATCATGTCAGTCATATCTGTCTCCTTGAACAGTTCGGTCGTGTAGGGGTCGTTTCGTAAGGTTTAGAAAGGAATGCTGAGTGCAAGAACCGCACCAAGCGCGACGACCGAACTGATCGTCGTGCCAAGCGTCAACGTCTTGAAGGCGTCAGCAACACTGATCTGCATGTATTCCTTGTACATCCAGAAAAGAGAATCGGTGACCTGGGTCAGGCCGATCGCACCCGCACCGATCGCGAGCGCAAGAATCTCGGGGGAAAGGCCAGGGTTCGCAGCAAGCATTGGCAATACGATGCCGGCAGCGCTGATCATGGCGACGGTTGCCGACCCCACAGCAAAATGCAGCACGAGCGCGACGAGCCAAGCGACGATCACTGGGCTCACAGGCAGCTGTCCGAGCGAGTCTGCAAGTGCTTCCGCGATACCCGATGCTTCGAGTACCGCGTTGAAACCACCACCGGCACCAATAATGAGGAGCACGCCACCGATGGGGCCGAAAGCCGAGTCGGTGATCTCGGAAATTCTCGTGAGCTTCATACTGCGACTAAGACCGAGCGAAAGATACGAGAAGAGCACCGAGATGAGAAGCGCGGTAATGGGATTGCCCACGAACGACACCACTCCGCCGAGCGTTGAGCCTTCATCAATGAAAATAAGGAGGACTGTGCGACTCACCATGATGATGAGCGGAAGAAGAATCGTGAAAAGCGTGATCCAGAAACCCGGGAGCGAATGCTCCGCCTCACTGTCGGCGAGCCGCTGCTCGACGACTCCCGCATCTGCCGAAGACACGCCAGCCGCGTTGCCGGGAATCATCGGCTCTCCCGGGCCACTTGCGACAGCTGCATGAACTTTCAGGTGAGGAAGCACAAACCGCGCAAACAGCGGACCTGCAGCGATGGCCGAAGCGGTGGCAACGACGAGGCCGAGCATAATCACCATGCCCACGTCTGCCCCGAGCGTGCCGGCGATTGCGGTTGCTGCCGGGTGGGGCGGGAGAATGCAGTGAACCGTCATCAGTGCAATAGCGAGCGGAACACCTACGGTCACACGCGAGATTCCCGCCTTCTTCGCAACGACGAACACTAGCGGAACAAGCAGCACAAATCCCACTTCGACGAACACGGGAATACCGGCGAGAAGACCCAGAACTGCCATGGCGAGGGGTGCGCGTTTTTCGCCGAACGCTTGCACAAGGGACGTCGCGAGTCGCTCCGCACCACCGGTGACTTCGAGCATCTTGCCGAGCACCGCACCGAAACCGATAATCAGCACGAGGAAGCCAAGCGTTCCGCCCACGCCACCCTCGATGACGTCGGCAATCTCGGAAAGCTTCACGCCCGTGACGAGCGCTACCGCGAGGGCCGCGATCACGAGCGCTAAGGAGCCGTGCATCTTAAATTTGACGATGAGAACGACGATCAAAGCAATCGCCGCGAGCAACACGGCAACGAGTGCACCTGTAGACATGAAACGCCTCCGTTGGCGGTACCAAGGTCAGCTAGCCGGGACCCTCACCGCTGGGAGCGGTCCCGGTGATTCCACCGTATCGTTCGTCACACTGAGGGTTTTTGGCCCTAAGTCCTTATAAACCCCTGGTCAGGTGCTATTTGCGCGCGGGGATCGCACGCCAAAAGATCAGCGTTCTTACCAGCGCTCGGAATACCCACCCGGGGCAGGGACCGCCATCTGCTGCCGCGCGGATGCTCGCCGCGCCGCAATGATCGACATGCCCGTGACGGCAATGATGATGAGGCCGAGCCCCGTAAGGGCACACAGGACCGCGGGCACAAACACGTCGTGCGCAGCAACGTCGAGCACGCGCTGCATCACGGGGCCGGCAACGGTAGAACCCGTAAGGGAATCCGGCACCCAGAGTCCATGACCGTAAAGCACAGCGATCCACGTGAGGGCAGAGAGCACGACGGAGATTCCGAGAAGCACCAAGGTGCGTAGCCGCACGCTCGACACAACAAGAGCACCGAGGCCCGCGGCGATCCCCACGACCGTCAAAAGGGTCGCGTTCACCGCAACGGCCTCGAGGACCTCGAACCAACCTGCGTCGAAAGACCCGAGATTCACGACGGTGGGCCCCACTTCAGGCAGATCGAAAGGTAGAATCGACTGCACGGGGGCGAGGAGTGCATCCCACACTGGCGTGAGATCGGCGTGCACGGTCACGGTCGTTGAGCCGCTCGCGAGTTGATCGTGCATATCTTCCATGGTGCCGGTCCACATTTGCCCGTACGCCTTGGTGCCCGTCACCGCACCCACTTGGCTCAGGATCATGTCTTGAACGTCCGAGCGAAAACTCTCGGGGATCGGCAGGCCTTCACCGATCTGATTCATTGCCTCGTTCCCGAGTTTCTTCTGCAGGTCGATGTCGTGCGCGAGCGGGCCCGTAAGAGTGAGGAAGCCGTCTTTACTCACGATGCGGTCGCGGATCCACGCCGCGGGCACACTCACGGTCGTGGCCACAAACGAGATAAGCACGAGGAGTACAGCCCCGATCTCACGCACGATAGTCATAGCCTCACCCTACCGAAACACCACGACCACTTAAATGAGGAAGCCACCTCGGAATACACCGAGATGGCTTCCTCACACGAGTCAGTGTCAGTCGACAATGCGGTGGTACGACCAGTTAGCCTTCCACATCTTGCGGAGGCTTGTGTCTTTACGCGAGTTTCCCGCGTCGATGATCATCCCATTGCCCGCGTAGATGCCCACGTGGCCGGGGTAATACACGAGATCGCCTGGGCGGGCCTGCGACTTCGAGATGCGCTTACCCATGCGAGCCTGAGCGCCCGCGCTGTGCGGAAGGTTGATGCCGTGCTGGCGGTACACCCACGAGGTGAACCCGGAGCAGTCCCAGCCCGAGCGCGAGCTGCCACCGAACACGTAGGGAACGCCGATGCCCTTCTTCGCCGTAGCGAAAATCGAGCTACCGGCAACCGAGGAGCTCGGCGCCTCGTCGGAAGCCTCATCGCCGTTCTCGCTCGAACGCGAGTTTTCCTCATCGTTCTCGTCGTCGCGGTTCGAACGCTCGTCATTGTCACGGTTCGAGCGGCGGTTCTCGCGGTCAGAACGTTCATCGTCACGATCCGTGCGCTCGTTGTCACCGCGATCCCCGCGATCGCGCGAGTTCTCTTCGCGAATGCCCTCGTTCGCATCCTCATCGCGGTCAGCGCGGGTCTCGGTCTCTTCGACCTCGACAGCGGGGGCCTCCGGCTTGAGGGTCGCAGTCTCGGCGGCGAACACACCGAAGGCGGCGCCGTCGTGCTTCTGCGCTGCCGGGATTGTCACGGCAGGCGCGGTAACGGGAGCGATAATGTTCGCGGACTCAGCGGCGGCATCAGCCTGAGTGGTGCCATCAGCGAGAGCGCCGGTGGAGCCGGTGAGAACGAAGGTCGCAGTGAAGGCAACGCCAGCGGTGCCGCGCGTTGCACGCACCACCGGGTTCACGGGGCGCATCTGGCGACGATGGGTGTTCGCGGAACGATTCGACACTTGGGGACCTTCCATGTTCTCGGCCTTGCGGCTCCTGCCTAATGTTTCGAGCTTCCCGAAGCAGGGGTGAAAATCCGGGAGCGGGGGCGCGGCTCATCCGCAGCCGAGTAAAACTCTACGAGAGAAGAAGCCTCCGCCAGAGGGATCTGACGGAGGCTGTTACAAGTCTTTGACTGCCCTTTACCTAGACCGGGTCAGGTCACACGAGGTCCACTCCCATGTGTCCCGCATCCGAGGGCGTGAGGGAGATCGGTTCGTGATCGTGCGCCTCGAGCACGATCGCGTCGGCATCGGCACAAACGCGCACGTCAGCACCGGGAACGATCCCGTGTTCCTCGAGATCCGCGAGGAACGTGACATCCGATTGGATGACCTCGCCGATCGACGCGATCCTCACGTGCCGTTCCCCTCCGCTCAGGTCACAATCGACAAGTCTTTGACCCGCACTTTGCCGAACACTCGAGCCGTTGACCCCCTCAGCCACACCGGGGTGGATACCTTCGAGTCCGCAGTCCAGTTCGGCGAGTCCAGGAATCGGGTTACCGTATGGGTCTCGGTAGGGAGGCTTCAGAAGGGCGGCAATTTTGCGTTCCACGTCGAGGCTCATGACGTGCTCCCAACGACACGCTTCCTCGTGCACCTTCGGATATTCGAGCCCAATCACGTCAATCAAATGACGCTCGGCAAGGCGGTGTTTACGCATCACGCTCGTGGCGATCCGCTCCCCTTCGATGCTGAGGTGGATCACGCGCTCGTCGTCGAGAAAAAGCAAGCCATCGCGTTCCATGCGCGCTACCGTTTGCGAGACCGTGGGGCCAGATTGGTGCAGCCTTTCCGCGATCCTCGCCCTCATCGGTGTAATCCCCAGCTCAAGAAGCTCGAACACCGTCTTGAGGTACATCTCCGTCGTGTCGATCAGTTCAGTCACGATGCTCCTTCGGGTGAGTGCCAGGGCGCGCGGGCTCAATGGAGGCGCTGCTCGATTCTATAAGTCCAGTTCCGACGGTTGCCATGCAGGCGTCGGACCCCACTTTCGTGCATGCGCCCCGCGCTCCACACCCCCACAGCTCCCGCCGGAGCCTGAAGTCTGAACGTTCTGTTCGCTCATCCGGCTTTCGAGCCGTGCCGCTCGCGTTAGAGACCCTTCGTGATGATCCTCGCGAGCAGGGTCAAGACTCCCGTGGTCGTGGCAAAAAACGTCACGATCGCCGCCGTGGCGGCGAGGAACATGCCTCCGTTCGCTCCGCGCCGAACGGCAAGAGTGCCCACCACACAGGCAAGCGCGACACCCACGAGCGCCACACCAACTCCGATGCTGATGAGAACTATGCCTTTGAGGATCCCGCACGCGCCGCCAACAATCCCGAGGAGGATCGCGGCGAGGCCGAGAAGGGCGGTGGTCGTCGACGTGCGGGGCCGAGCGGAGACAGTCATAAACGATACCGGACTGAGGCTGTGGCGGCGTGTCAGTTCTGCCCCGCGCTCAAGTCCCACTGAGCGTTGTATTCAACATCGGCGAGATCCTCATGGGTGAGCGTGAGGATCTTCCGATCCATTTCCCGCGGAATCATTGTCAAAACACACCAATCCACTCATCGATTGCCCTTTCATCACGGGGGCACCCTGGAGCAAATCATCCACCTCGAGGTTTTCAATGCGGATTTGCTGGTGGGTATCACTCGTCAGCCAGAACTGCTCGGGAACCACGAGGGCGTTGTCCACCAACCCGGTCGCTTCGACGCTCACGCACTGACCGGAACTCAAGGAGTTGCCCACCGCACGGAACTCAGAATCCTTGACCGTCACACGAATGTCCCCCACCTCGACCGGCTCTCCCGGAACCCCAGTGATGAGCGGGGCTGGCTCCGGAGGAAGAAGGTGGTTATCGACCCCGTCATCGATACCAACCTTAACCCCGAGCTGCTTCTTTTCCGGCTTTGGCGCTTCCTCAGGTGTTTCTGCTGGCGTGGTCGACGCCTGTTGCGCGGTTCCGCTACTAGGCTTCGCTTGAGCGCCTGGATTCGCGATCAGCACGTAGGCAAGCACGCCGAGAACCGCGAGGATCGCGATGGCCAACATGAGATTGCCGCCAACGAGAACCCCCGTGAGGGCACGGTTTCGCGAGGGTGGGGATTGCTGCTGGCCCGGGCCGGGACCGAAGTGCGGTGCGCTCATGGGGCCATCGTAAACGGCATGTGTGCAAAAAGGTATGGCACATCACAACTTTCCGACGGTTGCCAATGAGGAAATCGCCTCGCACCGCCCTCTTGGAGGGGAGGCGCGAGGCGACATCGCGTAAGACCTAAGCCGATCGCTACATCATGGCGATAACGCCGATGATGATCGACACGATGCCGATCAGAATCGCGATGACTGAAAGTACCGCGGCAATGATGCCGAGAACCTTGCCGCTGCCGCCTTTGAAGCCGCGCACTGTGCCCCAGGCGCCGAGCGCAAGACCGGCGATCCCAAGCGGGATCGAGAGCGCGTACACAAGCATCATCGGCACGAATGTGAGGCCGATGCCGATGATCGCGAGCACGAGGCCGATCACGCCAAGCACGGTGCCGCTCTTCTTCGGTACACCATCAATGGTGGAGGCGGCCTGCTGCTGGTTGTAGCCCGCCGGCGTAGCGTAGCCGGTGTTCGCGCTCGGCGCCGAGTAACCGCTCTGCGCGCTCGGAGCGCTCTGCGCGAACGGGTTTGCGCTCGAGTTCTGCGCGCTGTAGCCACCCTGCGGTGCCGACTGGTGGTAGCCGGAGTTCATGGGGTCGTAGCCGCCCTGCTGACCATAGCTCTGCTGACCGTGGCTCTGCTCGCCGTAGCCCTGCTGGCCATAACCCTGCGCGTCATTCGAAGAACCGTAGTTCATAGCTTCGTTGGAGGAACCATATGAAGAAGCACCGTTCGAAGCGCCGTAACCCTGGGAATCGTTCGACGAACCATAGCTCGGCGCGTCATTCGAGGAACCGTAGCTGGGAGCTCCGTAGCTCTGGCTCGGGGCCGCTGCACCTTCGTGGCCGGGCGCACCGTACGAGGCATTCTGCGTTGCCTGCTCATTCGACTGCGCAGCAACGTTCTGCTCGCCACCGTACGAGGGGGCACCGTATGCGCCGTACTGCGTGGACTCCTCGCGCGGCTGCTCGGGCTGCTCGACGTGCGCAGGCTCAACCTGTGCGGAGTCGCGCTCTTGCGCGTCGCTCTGCGAGGAAGCGTACTGCGGAGCTTCCTGCTGGGCCTGCGCGCTTTGCTCGGGGGCCCCGTAGGTCGGTGCGGCGGGAGCCGAGTCCTCGGCTTTGCCGTACTGCGCGGGCTGGAACGTCGATCCGTACGACTGCACATCGCCCTCATCCGAGGCTTGCCCCGGAGCCTGCGCGCCCTCGGCGGGGGCAGAGGCTTCGGGGGCCTGAGGATCGTTGGAGTTTTGCGCAGCGAACGGGCCGACCTCGTGCACAACGCCGCCCTCGGGGGTTGCGGCAGTGGACTCATCGTGCGAGGGGGCGAGCGCTTCCTGCGCCTGCGAGTTGGGAGCCGACTGCTGCTCCTGCTGGGGGCTATCGAAACGCTCGCTGCTCGCGGTGTTCTCGGGGTTCGCGTGGTCCTGAGGGTTATCAACAGGATCGTTGCCGTATGGAGTACTCATGCCCCCATCCTAAGAGGGAGCGCCTTAAAAACCTCTGGCAACGACTAAAGCTGGCAAGCGTCGGACTCCCCTACCCGGGCGCGAGGAAAAACCGAGTAGCAAACGGGAAGAACCCAAGAAACACGAGCGGTAGTGAAAGGCCAATGGCAACGAAAGAAATCAGCACGGATCCGCCGGCATTCTGGCTGAACCGGACGCTTAGGAACGCCAAGATCATCGCGAGAACGCCGAGCGGGAACGGAGCAAAGCCAAAAAGGCTGAGCGGCGCGAAGAACGACGCGACGCCGCACGCGATACCGAGAACACTACACGCAAGGGAAAAGGAAGCGAGCCCGAGCCCCGTGAGGAAGAGGTACTTGAGTAGAGCACCGACGCGTGACGTGCGTGCAGGCGTGCAGTCCCAGTTCGAGGCTCCCTCAAGCGAGGACGGATCGAAGCGCGGAGCGTCGTGCTGAGTATGCACCTGATGTTGTGGTTCGCTCATGCTGAAAGGCTATCCATGCGCGGTCCAAAAGACGCGAAAAAATGTCGCAGTCTCGCGACGTCGCTTGAGCGCACGAGATCTGCGCATGGGTCACGCTTCGTGACCTCAGTCCGCGATGGGGGCGAGATCGCCGGGAGCGTTACGTACGTTGAGCTACGTCAATCCGAAGTTGGGGCGGGGGCGGGGGTCGCGCCGGCCGACGCACGCGCTTCTCGCACGAGCGCCGCCGCCTCGCTCGGGCTCGTTCCCACACGCACGCCCGCTTCTTCGAGTGCCGCCTTCTTGGCTCGCGCCGTTCCGCTCGAGCCACTCACGATCGCGCCCGCGTGCCCCATGGTCTTGCCTTCGGGTGCGGTGAAACCCGCGATGTAGCCCACGACGGGTTTCGTGACATTCGCGCGGATAAACTCGGCGGCGCGCTCCTCGGCGTCGCCCCCAATCTCGCCGATCATGACGATGAGCTCGGTCGCGGGATCAGCCTCGAATGCCGCGAGAGCATCAATGTGGCTCGTGCCCACTATCGGATCACCGCCGATGCCGATCGCGGTCGTGAAGCCGATGTCGGAAAGCTCATGCATCATCTGATAGGTGAGGGTTCCAGACTTCGAGACGAGCCCGATCGGGCCGCTCCCCGTAATGTGGTCGGGGATGATACCCGCATTGGAAAGTCCGGGTGAGACGATCCCTGGGCAGTTTGGCCCGATGATCCGCGTGCGCCCGCTCGCCTTCGCTTGCGTATAGAACTCGATAGTGTCGCGCACGGGAATGCCTTCCGTGATGACGACGACGAGCGGCATGCCCGCCCCGATCGCTTCACTCACCGCAGCCTTGGCGAACCGGGGCGGAACGAACACCACGGACACGTTGGCGCCGGTTTCGCGCATCGCCTCGGCTACCGTGCCAAAAACGGGGGTCCGACGGTTGCCGAGGTCCACCTCGGTTCCGGCCTTTTTCGGGTTGACGCCACCCACGATCTGCGCGCCCGCTGCGCTCATGCGGCGCGCGTGTTTGTGGCCCTCACTCCCGGTGATGCCTTGCACGATGATCCGGGAGTTGCCATCGAGAAAAATCGCCATGACTCTCTCACTTTCCTGCCGCGAGCGCGGCTGCTTGCCGTGCGGCGTCGTCCATGGTGTCGGCGATACGCACGAGGGGGTGGTGCGCTTCTCGCAGCACCGCGCGGCCTTCCTCGACCGCGTTGCCGTCGAGTCTCACAACGATCGGCTTCGTCGCGCGGTGACCAAGCTTGTCGAGGGCGCCCACGATGCCGAGCGCAACCTGGTCGCACGCCGTGATGCCGCCGAAAACGTTGATGAAAACGCTTGCGACTTGAGGGTCGGCGAGGACGAGGCCGAGACCGTCGGCCATGACGGTTGCCGAGGCCCCGCCGCCAATGTCGAGGAAATTGGCGGGGTGGATACCGCCGAAGTCGCGGCCGGCGTAGGCGACGACGTCGAGAGAAGACATGACGAGCCCCGCGCCGTTGCCCACGACGCCGACTTCGCCGTCGAGCTTGACGTAGTTGAGGCCGAGGCGCTTCGCTGCCTCTTCGAGCGGGTCGGCGTTTTCTTCCGCGGCGATCGCGGCGAGGTCATCGTGGCGAAAGAGCGCGTTGTCGTCGATCGAAACTTTACCGTCGAGCGCGAGGATCTTTCCTTCGGGAGTTTGCACGAGAGGGTTGACTTCGACGAGTGTCGCGTCTTCCTCGAGGTACACCGCCCAGAGGCGCTCGAGAACTGGGACGATCTGCTGGATCTCACCGGAATCGAAGCCTGCCTCTTCGAGGATGCGGCGGGCAACCCCGGGGGTAATTCCTTCGAGAGGGTCGAGCTTCACGCGCGCGAGGGCCGCGGGGCGTTCCTTCGCGAGCTGCTCGATCTCCACGCCGCCCTCTTTGGAGCACAGCGCCGTGAGGCCGTGCGCGGAGCGGTCGAGGAGGATCGAGAAGTAGTACTCCTCGGCAATATCGGAGCCTTCGGCGACGAGTACGGAGCTGACCGTGTGCCCCTTGATGTCCATACCGAGGATGCCTTGCGCGGCTTCCTCGGCTTCCGCCGGTGTGCTCACGACCTTGACACCGCCGGCCTTGCCGCGACCGCCGACCTTCACCTGGGCCTTCACGACGATGACCGGGGCAGCGAGTTTCTCGGCGGCAGCGCGAGCCTCGCCGGGGGTTTTCGCGAGGATTCCGCCGAGAACGGGAACGCCGTGGCGCGCGAACAACTCGCGAGCTTGATATTCGAGAAGATCCACGCGGGCCAACCTCCATGAAAACTCGTGGTCCCCCAAGGGTATCGCCGCAGCGGCCAGCTCGGCGGAACGTCGAAGAGGCGCGCCCGTCACAATACGCATGGCTTTCGCGGTGCGCTCGGCCGTTACGATGGAGCAATGACGAGCCCCCGCCCCAAGCGCAAGACGCTTCGCCAGCGCATCATGGACCACCTCTTCTTCTCGATCGTGGTCATGACACTCTTTTTCGTGGTTCTCTCACTCATGGGAATCAAGGCGAAGTTCGCGAGCCTTGTGCTCTCGATCCTTCTGACTCTCGCGCTTAACGTGGGGCTCTCCTACTACTACGAGTGGCGGCGCGATCGTGAGCGCGCTGCGATCCGCGAAGGTCGAGCAAAGCCCCGAGACCCGCGCGATGGCGATATCCGCATGAGGGATGAAAAGTAATGGCCGATTGGAAAACCTACGCGAAGGCGGCACGTAATACGGCACGCAAGCAGGCCCCGGGAGCGAAACGCGCTGTGCAGCGCGAGGCCCGGGCCTACGCTCGCGGTGCGCAAAAAGTGTGGGACGCGAAGGCCGCCGATAATGTGCGCCGCGGCGCTGAAAGCGCGAAGAATTCCGCGAGCGAATCCGCAAAGACCATGCGCGCGGCGGCAAAGGTCGCTGGGCGCCGGTACCGCCGAGCGAACATGACCAAGCGCCTGCTCGCGGCCCTACGCGACACGTCGATCATCGCCCTCTCGCTCGGCGCGATCTGGTTCGTGTTCTCGCGAATCATCCCCATCCCGGTCACGTGGATGCTCATCCTCCTCGCCGTTCTCGTGCTGCTGCGCATCATCGCTGCGCTCATGCAAGACGCCTACGAAGAAACGGACCTCGACGATCCGGAGGGCATTCCCGGCGAGGAGCTCCCCGAGGGCGCGAAGGTCAGGAGGTTTAAGTCCTGATCGAGTTTCCTTTTCGTCGATAGCATGATCGGGGCGCTTTTCGCGCCCCGTTTGTCGTCCCCGCACGGAAGGTCAGCCTTGCACTCGACCGAGAATCGCCCCGAAGGTTTCACCCGCCGCAGCTGGCATAGGAAGGCCACGAAACCCGTCTCCTACTGGATGATCGCGCTCGTGATCGTCGTCGCGGCGCATCCGCTCATCCCGCAGTTCCGGTGGCTTCTCGTGCACATGGTAACGCTCGGCCTCGTGACGACCTCGATCATGATTTGGGGCCAGCACTTCACGGAGGCGCTTCTTAAGACTCGCCTCGCCGAGGAATCCCGGCCGACGCAAGTGGGGCGCATTTGGGGCCTTACGGCGTCGATTGTGCTCACGATGGCGGGTATGCTCGCGAATCTCCCGCTCCTCACGGTGCTCGGTGCCGTCGGCGTGAGCGCCATGATCCTCTGGTATGCCTTTGCGCTTGGCGCGCAGCTCAAGGCGGCCCTCGCCCCGCGTTTCTCGTTCGTCGTGCGGGCCTACCTCATCGCCGCGTGTCTCCTTCCTTTCGGCGCGACGCTCGGCGCGATCCTTGCCTTTTCCCCCGGCGAGCCGTGGCAAGGGCGCTTGCTCCTCGCGCATCAGATCGTCAACATTCTTGGCTTCGT
Organism: Dermabacter indicis; assembly: GCA_001403775.1. Classification (GTDB taxonomy): domain Bacteria; phylum Actinomycetota; class Actinomycetes; order Actinomycetales; family Dermabacteraceae; genus Dermabacter; species Dermabacter indicis. Next base: position 259,652 of record CYUG01000012.1, on the reverse strand, counting down.
GGGCGTCACGGTCTCGGCAACGCTGCTCACGCTCTGGCCCACGGTCTTGCGCACGAAGCTCGATACGGCGAAGGCCTCGCGCGCCTCGCGTTTCCTCATCGTCATGGTGCTCGGCACGCTCATCGCGATGCTCGGTGCGCTCGTCGACAACGTCCTCGTGGGGCTCGCGGGCCTTACTCTCTATATCCTCGGCCAGGTCGTCATCGGTCTTCTTCTCGTGTCGCTCGCGCGGCAGTCCGCCCGTCAGGTCCGCCGCGAGCCGCTCGCTCTGTTCCCCGTGCTCTCGATCGGCGCGGCCGCGCTGTGGTTTCTTGGCACGTGCGTGGCACTGTGGGGTCTGTGGTTCAGCTCGATCGGCAGTGCCGACGGTTCCCCGGTCGCCTCGCCCCTCAACTTCTCGCTCACTGCGGCGCGCCTTCATGATCTGAGTGTCCCCTTCGTCGCGGGCTTCCTCCTCCAGCTCCTCCTGGGTGCGATGAGCTACCTTCTGCCGGCCTCGATGGGTGGAGGGCCGCGCGCTCTCAAGGCGGGTCTCGCCGTCATGAGCCGCTGGGCGATCTTTCGCGTAGTGACGCTCAACCTCGCACTTGGTCTGTTCGCGTTCGCGAGCGTCACGGGCACGATCGGTGAGGCGTTCTTCGGCGCTCTCACTCTCGGCACGTTCGCGCCTAGCCAGTTTGGCTCGGTCACGCGCGTTCTGGTGTCCGCCGTGGCGTTTTTCGTGCTTGCGAGTTTCATCTTCTTCATGCTCCGCATGGTCAAGGTCAATCTTCGCGAGCGCCTCGAGTTCAAGGAGCGCTCGGCGCAGCTTGGCATGCCCGGCGTGGGCGCACCGACCGCATCGATGCACGCAGCAGGCGGCGCTACTTCGGCATCCACGTCCTCTGCCGTGAGTGCACCTCGTGCGGGCGCGCGCGAAGCACAGCCCTCGCGTGAACCGGCAACGCTCGACCGGCGCCACCTCACGAGTGCACTCGCTGGCGTAGGGACCGTGTTCTCCCTTGCCGCAGTCGGGCGTGCGTTTGATGGCACCCTCGCGGGCGCGGCAGCCGTCGGAAACCCCGCCGGAGGGGCCGAGCACACGAACGGTGCGGGCCCCGCCATTGCCCCGACCAGTCGCACGACGCGCCTCAAGGTCGAGGCGAATGCCGATATGCGCTTCGTGCCGGACGCGCTCGAGGTACCCGCGGGTGACCGCCTCGAAATCGAGGTGCACAACGTCGATCCCGCGAACACTCACGACCTCGTTCTTGATACCGGTGCCCACACGGCGCGCCTTTATCCTGGGGACAAGGTCGTACTCGAAGCCGGAGTGGTCACCGCCCCCGTCGAAGGCTGGTGCTCGATCGTGGGACACCGCGCGATGGGCATGACCCTCACGATCACTCCAACCGGGGCAAGCACGAGCGAAACCGAGGGCAGCAACGCTGGCGCAGCAGGCGTCGGAACCGACCCCCTCACCCGAGTGAGCGCCGACCTCACCGCTGCACCCGGCTCCTCACGCACGCGGCGTGACCCGGTCGTGCCCGCAGTCCCCTCCCCCGGTACGCCGCAAAAACTCGCCTTCGACGTGACCGAAGCGAACCTCGAGATCGCCCCCGGCATCGCGATGGAATCAATGGTCTACAACGGCGAGGTCATGGGCCCCGTGCTCACGTCGCCGCTCGGGGGGAAGATCGAACTCACCCTCACCAACAGCGGTGAGATGGGCCACTCGATCGACTTCCACGCGGGCACCGTCGCCCCCAACACCTACATGCGCACGATCGCGCCCGGCGAGAGCCTCGAGTACCCGTTCACGACCGACTACGCGGGTGCGTGGCTCTACCACTGCTCGACGGCGCCCATGACGATGCACCTCTCGGGCGGCATGTTCGGGATCCTCATTGTGCCGCCGCAGGGTCTCGCCCCCGCCGACCGAGAATACGTGCTCGTGCAATCCGAGCACTACCTCGCCCCGGAAGCCGGAACCGACGCGAATGGGCAGCCGGTTCAGGGGCCCGACGGCTGCGCGGTCCACGCCATCTCTTCAGAGAAAATCTTTGCCGAACGCCCCGACTTCACCGTGTTCAACGGACACGCGAACCAATACGTGCACGAGCCACTCGAGGCGAAGGTTGGCGAGCGCGTGCGCATTTGGGTGCTCGCCGCGGGCCCGAGTCGAGGACTCGCCTTCCACGTGGTGGGAACGGTGTTCGACACGGTTTTCAAGGAGGGCGAATACCTTTTGCGGCCCGACAACACGACGGGTGGCGGCGCGCAAGCGCTTGACCTCGGCAGCTGCCAAGGCGGATTCGTTGAGATGGTGTTCCACGAAGAGGGCACCTACAAGGCCGTCAATCACCAATTCGTGGACCTCGAACGCGGGGCGCTCGCGCTCATCCACGTCACGACCTAAGCATATTGGCCGGAGACGTTGGTTGACCGCATGTCAGGTCCGTCATGATTTAGACCTATCTGCGTTTGATGCACCTCGAGACAGTGCCCAGATCGCAACGCCAAGGGCCAGCACGACGGCTCCACAGCCAAGAGCGACCATGTGTTGCGCGCTAGCGTAGTCAGCAGCCCGGCCGGGAGCTCCGGCGGCGACTTGGTTGGCGATCGTTTGGTCGGGGATACGACGTCTCACAAGGACGGTCAGCAGTGCCGAGTAGCACGCCACCGCGAGAGCTTCGGATCCGATGCGGGCGAAGTTCAGAAGTCCGGCGGCACTGCCCGAGGAATGGCCCGGCACCCGGGCCAGTGCTTCGCCATCGACCACGCCAAGAGGAAGCCCAAATCCGAGCCCAATCAGCACCAAGGCTGGCGCAACCGCCCACACAGGCATACCCGGGTCAAGCGCGAGCATCGCGACCGAACCTGCCAACAGGCAGCCGATGGATGCAGCCAAAACTGGACCGATGCCGATCTGATGGCGCTTCATGACCGAGACGGTTGCACTCGGGGACAGGATCACGGGAAGGGTCGCGACGAGCATCATCACCCCGGCCTGCCCTGCGCTCCAGCCGTGGATCGCACTGAATGCCGCGGGAAGGTAGGTCAGGAACGTCACGAACCCCACCGAAGCCGTGATCGGCACCAGTGTCATCGCCGCGAACCTGCGGTTTGTCAGCAGACTGACATCGAGCAGTCGGCGCGCTCCGTTGTGGTCAACCTGCACAGCGGGGATCCCCCGCGACGCCACCAAGGACGCAGCCAATACGATGGCTGGCAACCAGAATGCTGCGCGCCAGCCAAACGCTTGTGTGACCAGGCCGCACAGCGTTGGTCCGAGCGCCAGGCCCAACCCGTTGATGGTACCGAACAGTGCGAACGCCCTGGCCCGGGCGGCGCCTTCCCAAGCCAGTGACAGGATCGATGTTGCGCTGGTCAGCACGGCAGCGGCCCCAGCACCAGCTACAAGCCGGGCTACATCTAGCAGCACCAGCGTTGGTGCGAGGGCGCTGCCAATAGAGGCAAACAGGACGGTGACGACTCCAGCTCGGAATACCCGGTGGTGCCCGGCACGGTCGGCGAGCCCGCCCCACAGCAGGGTACAGAGGGCGAAGGCGACGTTGAAACCGTTGACAACCCACTGCAGCGGGCCCGGGCTAGATCCTAGGTCGGAAGCGATGCGCGGCAGCGCAACCGCTGTGCCGGCGATCGAGAGCGGGATAACTAGTTGCGCCGACAGGATAGCCGGCAGGGCCCAGCGCGTTGGTGTGGTCATGGCACTTCTCCTTAGGTTCGATCATTGTCGTACCTAATATGCAGGATGTATTGGTACGATGTCAATCGAACCTATCGGAAGGTGGTGAATGCTGTGCCAGACGAAGAGGGGCACCCTAGCGTCGCCGAAATGAATCTGCCCGATGTGCTGGCGGCCCTCAACGATCCTTTGCGACGCCAGGTGGTCACCACACTCATCGCCGAGCCCGACGGGACCGAGCGCACCTGCGCAAGTTTTGACCTCGGAGTGTCAAAATCGACACTCACCCACCACTTTCGCGTGCTGCGTGAATCTGGCCTCGTGCGTCAGGTTGATCGCGGAAACTCCCGGAAAGTCACCCTGCGCCGGGACGAACTCAACCTGCGTTTCCCGGGACTCCTGCAACTTCTTGACCGCGAGGAATCATCGAAGGTCAAGTAGGGGTACGCATCCGCCGGCGAATTCTGCCGGACCGCCGCGCCACTCCCGCAGCTGCAGATCAGACGTTTGCGTCTTAGCCTGGACGACCCGCACCCTGGGTCAAGGGGGTTTTGGTGTATTCGGCCGACGTGAGTATCGACAGTCGACTGAAGAAATCGCTGGCGATGTAGATGATCTCGCGAGTTTTGGCCGCCACTCGACCGACCCGCCAAGACCGGTTCTATCCTCGGCCGGCGAGCCCAGAAGAGGCACGGTCAACGACCTCAAAGTTCTTGGCTCATACCCCGTAAATGAGCAGCTCTTAGTCCCTGCCGGGAATTGAAAGTGCGTGGCAGGCTAGGGGTATCGACCGTGGCACCGGAGGCACCGCACACCGCGAAGGAGCACACCATGAAAGCCCTCATTCTCAACGCATCGATCTACGGGCACTCGGGCCGGTATGCCGAGATGATCGCTGGCGCCCTCGAGGAGGTTGGCTGGGACGTACACACGCTTCCCACCAAGGGCTTCACCGTCACGGCTGCACGCGAGGCCCTCGGCGGCGACCCCGACCTCGTCGTGTACGCGGGTGGCAACTACGCCGGGAAACTTCACCACATCAAAACCTTCGTGAACGCCGCACACGCCTACACGAGCGCCCGGCTCGTGCTGCTCTCGGTTGCTTGGGCCGATCCGAGCCGCACCGAAGAAGTCGCCAAGGTCCAGCGCGCTAACCTTCCCACCGATGTTTTTGAGCGCACCGAATGCTTCCACGCGCGCGGCGGCCTCGCCCACTCCAAGGTGTCTTTCGCCCACAAGGCTGCCCTCACGGGCGTTCACGCCTTCATGAAGTCGACCCCCGAAAGCAAGCGCCACGCGAACGACCAGGAAATGCTCGACACGTGGGGCGAAGACACGGATTTCGTAAAGCGCGAAAACATCGAGCCGCTGCTCGCGGCGCTTCTCGGGTAAGCTTCCGGACATCGCTCCACACCACCTGCATCCCGGGAGTTCTCGATGAAGAGAAAAGCCAGGTCCGCGGCTGCCGCCTTCACCTGCCTCATTTCACTTACAGCCCTCCTTCAAGGCTGCACGAGCAGCGAAGACTGGGAGATCCACGCCGACGAATCACCCCAGGCACTAGCCGAAACCTGGGGAATCGAGGTTCCAGAGTCAATGGTCACCACGAAGTTCTACAGCAGCGACGTGGGATTCCAGGGCGACGGGGATTTCATTCGCGAGCTGAAACTCCCCGAGCAAGACCAAACTGGGCGGTGGAGCCCCGAGGCTTTCCAGGAGCCTGTTGATAAGGGCTTCGCCGACACGGTGATCAGCGGGTCCGGGGCCGAGCTTACGACTGCGCAGCTTTCCCACGCGCGCTGCCGCCCTACTCTCAACAAGGATGATTACGACCGATTAATGCTGTGCTACGACGCACCCACGCACACCTACTACGCTTTCGAATCACTATTTTGAGACCGTTTCAGCCGGAGTATCGAGAGTCGCAGGTCGCGAGTTCCTCGGTGCCGACCCGTGGCGCACATGAGGAAACCCCGGACCGCCCGATCACGGGCAACCCGGGGTTTCGATAAAAGGGGCAGGCCCTACAACGCCTTTGAGATTGCCTCGACCGACGCCTTTGCGTCGCCGAGCAGCATGTCCGTGTTCTCGTTGAAGAACAGCGGGTTCTGCACGCCTGCGTAGCCGGCGCCCATCGATCGCTTGAACACAACTACGTGCTTCGACTCCCACACCTTGAGCACGGGCATGCCCGCGATCGGGCTACCGGGCTCCTCAGCGATCGGATTCACCGTGTCGTTCGCGCCGATCACGAGCACGACGTCGACGTCGCCGAAGTCGTCGTTCACCTCGTCCATCTCAAGCACGATGTCATAGGGAACCTTCGCTTCAGCAAGGAGCACATTCATGTGCCCCGGGAGGCGACCCGCAACCGGGTGAATGCCAAACGTGACATCGACGCCGCTCTCGCGCAGCTTCTTCGTGAGTTCCGCGACCGGATACTGCGCTTGCGCCACGGCCATGCCGTAGCCGGGGGTGATCATGACTTTCGAGGCGCCCTTGAGAAGCTCAGCCGTCTCTTCGGGCATGATCTCGGTGTGCTGACCGTAATCACGCTCGGCGGAGGACGAGCCGCCGTCGGAACCAAACCCGCCGAGGATCACCGAGATGAACGAACGGTTCATCGCCTTGCACATGATGTAACTCAGGTACGCACCCGACGAACCCACGAGCGCGCCCGTGATGATGAGCAGGTTGTTGCCGAGCATGAAGCCCGCGGCCGCCGCGGCCCAGCCCGAGTAGCTGTTGAGCATCGACACGACGACGGGCATGTCGCCGCCGCCAATGGCCGCGACGAGGTGGAAACCGAGGAACAGCGCGAGAAGCGTGAGCAGGATGACCGAGGCCCAGCCCGCGAAGCCCTCGCCGCCACTCACCATAAATACGATGCCGAGCACGAGCGAAAGCACGAGAACGCCGAGGTTGATCCAGTTGCGGCCCGGAAGCATGAGCGGCGCGCCCTTGATCTTCGCCGAAAGCTTCAAGTACGCCACGATCGACCCCGTGAACGTCACGGCGCCAATGAAAATACCGAGCGCCACTTCGCCGAGGTGGAAGGTCTCCATCGCAGGCGAAATGCCGTGCGGATGCAAGAAGCTATTAAAGCCAATCAGCACCGCGGAAAGGCCCACGAACGAGTGAAGCATCGCGATGAGCTCGGGCATGCCCGTCATCTCGACCTTCCTCGACAGCACGATGCCCACGACAGCACCAATGCCCATCGCGAGGGCAATGAGAATGAACGTCACGATCGGGCCATTGAAATGGTCCGGGTCCACGTGGGAATTCACCAGGGCACGCGCAATCGTGGCGACGAGCGCGATGAGCATACCCGCCGCACCGAAGATGTTGCCGCGCTTCGCGCTCTCCTGGGAGCTAAGCCCCACAAGAGCGAGAATGAAGAGGATCGCCGCAGCGATATACGCGAGGTTCGTGAGCCTCAGCGTCCAATCAATCAGCTGGATATCCATCAATCAGCCCTCCCTTGAAAACATGGAGAGCATGCGGTGCGTGACCGTGAACCCGCCAAAGATGTTAATGCTTGCGATCACGATCGCGATGAACGACAAGATCGCGACCGCAATATTCGCGCTGCCCACCTGCAAAATCGCGCCCACGAGGATGATGCCGGAAATCGCGTTCGTTTCGCTCATGAGCGGCGTGTGAAGCGAATGCGTGACCGACGTGATCACGTAATAGCCCACGACGATCGCGAGCATCAGCACCATGTACTGCTCGGCCACCTGGAAGGGNGGGGGCCGCGCCCGGGGCCGACGCCGGTTCGGGTGCGGGTGCGGCAGGCGCGGCCGAAACCTTCACGGGCGGCGGCGGCCACAGCACATCCGCCTCACCATCGTGCGCGAACGTCACGGTAATGCCACGCACGATCGTGTCCTCGAAATCGAGCATCATCACGCCATTCTTCTGGGGCGTCACGAGCTTCATGAGGTTCACGATGTTCTGGCCATACAGCTGGCTCGCCTGGCCGGGAAGCCTGCCCGCGAGATCGGTGTGGCCCACGATCGTCACACCGTTCTCGGTCTGATAGACCTCGCCGGGCTTCGTGAGCTCACAGTTGCCGCCGTTCACGGCAGCCATATCCACGATGACCGAACCGGGTTTCATGTTGTGCACATCCGCGGCCGTGAGAAGTACCGGGGCCTTGCGACCCGGGATATTCGCGGTCGTGATGACGATATCCGCCTCAGCCGACTGGCGCGCATAAAGATCCGCTGCGGCCTTCGCCTGGTCGTCCGTCATCTCCTTCGCGTAGCCGTCTTCCGACCTTTCCGTCTTCGCCGGGATCGCGACGAACTCCGCGCCCATCGACTCAACCTGCTCCGCCGCCTCGGGGCGAAGATCCGTGGCCTTCACGATCGCGCCCATCGAGTTCGCCGTGCCGATCGCGGCGAGGCCCGCAACGCCCGCACCAATCACGTACACGTTCGCGGGCGGCACCTTGCCGGCCGCGGTCACCTGACCGGTAAAGAGCCGGCCAAAGTTGCTCGCGGCCTCGATCACCGCGCGGTAGCCGGCGATGTTCGCCATCGAACTGAGAACGTCCATCGACTGCGCGCGCGAAATACGCGGCACGGCATCCATCGCAAGCGCCGTGAGTCGATGCTCTTTGAGTTCGTCGATGAGCTCGGGGTTACGGCCCGGGGCCATGCGAGCAATCAGCACGGCACCGGGGAGCATTCTCTCGCGCGTCTCCCGCGGCGGGGTGTCGAGGGTCGTGACGATATCGGATTGCCACACCTCCTCCCCCACGATCTCGGCGCCGGCCTCGGCGTAGGCGGAATCGAGGTATGAAGCGCGCTCTCCAGCGCCGCGCTCAACCGCCACCTCGTAGCCAAGCTTGAGAAGCTTGCGAACGGTGTCGGGTGTGGCGGCGACGAGCGGCTGATCCTCGAGGGTTTCTCTCGGGATTCCGATTCGCAATGTCACTCCTTAGTGAGGGTGGCCCATGGGGTGCATGTGGCCTGCTACGAATCTACCCCGTGCGCGCAAGGCATACGGCCCGTTCTCCCTTTCAGGTGGAGAAAAACGACGTCGTGAGCGCGGTTTGGGGATTGCCGGGTCACTTTTCTCCACCCTGAGTTGGCGGGGCAGGGCTGGGGGGCTTGAGGTCGGTTGGTCTGGGCGCGATGGGCCTGGGTGCGAAGAGGGTGTCCGACGGTTGCCCGGCCCCTCCTGTTTAGAGCTTTGTGATCGGCGCGTAGCGCACAAGAAGGCGCTTCTTCCCGTGCGGGTCGCGGAACTGGACCTCGACCTGGAGCTTCTCACCCGCGCCACTCGCCGAAATCACGGTACCCATGCCGAAGCTGTCATGTGTCACGCGATCGCCGACCTCGAGGTTCGGAATCTCGCTCGCCGTTTTCGCCTTCTTGCCGGAGCCGAAGCTCGGCCTCGACACGTCACGCCTACCGCCGCCCACGCCGACACCCGTGACCGAGGGCCCGCGCTTGCTCGAGCCGCCGAAGCCGCGGGAGCGACCCGAGGCGCTCCAACCGTCGGAACCGAAACCACCGCCAAAACCGCCACCAAAATCGGCATAGGCACGCGCGTTACCCGCACGTGCGACGTGCACGAGGGATTCGGGAATTTCCTCGAGGAAGCGCGACGCGGGGAAGAACTGCGGCGAGCCCCACGCGGCGCGCACACTCGCGCGCGTGATGAACAAGCGCTCCCTCGCACGCGTAATCCCCACGTACGCGAGGCGCCGCTCCTCCTCAAGTTCTTTCGGATCGGCGAGCGTGCGCTGATGCGGGAAGGTGCCATCCTCCATGCCCGTGAGGAACACGATCGGGAATTCGAGCCCCTTCGCGGTGTGGAGGGTCATGAGGGTAACGAATTGGTCTTCGCCCTCGGGGATCTGATCGGAATCGGCAACGAGCGAGACCTTCTCGAGGAACTGATCCACGAGTGATCCGGTGGGGGCATCATTCGCCACTCCCGCTTCGTCCTCGAACTCGGACGCGGCGGCCTCAGCAGCGGCAAGATCCGCTTCGAAGTCGGCGGCGACACTCACGAGTTCCGCAAGGTTCTCGAGGCGGGATTCGTCCTGAGGATCATCGCTACTTTGGAGTGACGCGAAATAACCGCTCTCGCTCAGGATCGACTCGAGCACCTCGCTTGGGCGCTCGCCCTTTTCCACCTGTTCGCGCCCGCGCGCCATGAGCGCCACGAATTTCTCGATCGCGCCAAGGGAACGAGTGGCAATTCCCGGCGCTTCGCTCGCGCGCTCGAGGGCCTCGCCGAAGCTGATGCGTTCCTGTTCGGCAAGTACGGATACGGCGGCCTCGGCCCGCTCTCCGATGCCGCGCTTCGGCGTGTTAAGGATGCGGCGCAGGTTGATTTCATCAGCGGGGTTCGTGAGCACGCGCAAATAGGCGATCGCGTCTTTAATTTCGCGACGCTCATAAAAGCGCGTGCCACCCACGACCTTGTACGGGAGGCCCACGCGGATGAGTTGATCTTCGAGCGCGCGCGATTGCGCATTCGCGCGATAGAACACCGCGATGTCACCGGCCTTCGCGCCTTCGTCGATCAATGCGTCGATCTGACGAGTGATGTAGCGGGCCTCGCCCTGCTCATCGTCGGCAACATACAGCGTGATCTGCTGGCCATCGCCCTGATCGGTCCACAATTTTTTGGGGCGCCGCCCTTGGTTTTCCTTGATGACGGCGTTGGCGGCGCTCAAGATCGTTTGCGTGGAGCGATAGTTCTGCTCAAGCACGATCGTGCGAGCGGTGGGGAAATCTTGTTCGAACTCGATGATGTTGCGGATCGTCGCACCGCGGAACGCGTAGATCGACTGATCCGAATCGCCCACGACCGTGAGATCCGCGTGGGGGTCATCGCCCACGAGCTCACGCACGAGCCTGTACTGCGCGGTGTTCGTGTCCTGGTATTCATCGACGAGCACGTGCCGGAATCGGCGGCGATACCCTTCGCGGATCGCCGGATTCTCGGCGAGCAGGCGCACGGTCATCCCGATGAGATCATCGAAGTCCACGGCATTCGCCGTGCGGAGCCGTTCCTGGTACTGCTTGTAGATCTGCGCAATCGTGCGCTCGGCGGGATTCTTGGCGTTCTCCGCCTGCGCCGCATATTCCTCGGGCGTCACGAGTTCGTTCTTGAGCGAGGAAATTTTTGACTGGAAGGCGCGCGGCGGATGCTGCTTCGAATCGAGCCCCAGATCCTTTGCGATGTTCGTGATGAGCCGTTTCGAATCGGCCGAGTCGTAAATCGAGAAAGTCGACTTGAGCCCCGCCGCAGAGGCCTCGCGTCTGAGAATACGCACGCACGCCGAGTGGAACGTCGACACCCACATGTACCGCGCCGCGGGCCCGATGAGCGCCCCGACCCTTTCCTTCATTTCCGAGGCGGCCTTGTTCGTAAACGTAATCGCGAGAATCTCGCCCGGAAGCGCCTCGCCACTGCGCAAGAGGTGCGCGATGCGGCGGGTCAAGACGCGGGTCTTACCGGAACCCGCACCGGCCACGATCAAGAGCGGGGAGCCGCGGTGCTCAACGGCGTCGCGCTGAGGCGGATTGAGGCCCTCAACGATCTCCTCGAGTGCCCCCTCGTCACGACCGCCCCACGCCGCGAAGTTTTCGTGGCGCACGGGCTCGGGCTGTTCGGGAACCGGCTCAAAGCGTGGGCTCGGCTCGTCACCGTGCGGTTCCGACGCCTCCTCGCCAAACGCCGTTGCCCAATCTTCGGGCGGGGCTTCCTCGGAGAAATCCCACTCATCGGGAGGCGGGCAGGCGTCGGACTCCCCTCGCGCACTCCCACTGGCAGCCGAGCGTTCCGCCTCAGCGCCACTCACTGGGCTCCCAACACCCGGACCGCCATCACTTCCGCCGCCCTTGCCGTTCTTGCCCTTCCCGCTCTCACCGAGCGCACGGAAGGATTCCGGAAGCGGGAAATCATCGAAAAGCGAGGACATTCATGAACCTTCATTAGCGGTGTGGATCGGGCGGCGAGTAAGGCGAGTTGAACCCTACCTCCGCTCCGGCCGGGGCGATGCGGCGGTTTGCCAGTCACATGAACACGCCGATGGCGATGTTCACGACGATACCCACGGGGATCGCGAACCACACGGGCTCGGGCGTTGCCTCGCGCTTCTTGATCGCGATGAACGCGCACACCGCCACGACAACCGAAAGCACGAGCTTGATACCAATGGCCATGTGGTTGATGGCCATCCCATCAATAATGCCGACCACCGCAGCGATCAAGCCAAACACCGGCGCTGCGGCGGACATATGCGCCATGCCGGGGAGCGGCTGGCGCGTTTTCGCCGCGGCGATCCACATGCCGAACGCGCCGGCCCAGCAAAGGATGTGCAAGAACACGAAAATCATCATGAGTGTGTACATGCCTCCACTCTACGAAAGGGGTGCGACATTTAAACTCAAGGCCGCCCGCGATGGTCACCCGCATCACGTCACCGGCGCACGGCTTTCTGCGAGAATGGTCCCCGATGAACGACTCCTCGACACCCGCGCCCCTCACCACGCGGCAGAAAATTCGCCATGTGCTTCTCGCAGCGCTCTCCATCGTGGTCGCTGCGATCGTGATCGTGTGGCTCATTCCTCGCGCCGTGGACACGTCGTGGGAGCACATTTTCGCGTCATTCGACGGGTTCAGCTGGTGGTGGATTCTCTTTCTTATCGCCGTCGCGCTCGTCGTTCTCGCGATCGATTCCGTGGGTTTTTCCGCGTGCTTCCGCGGAGTGAGCCTCAGAGCCGCCGCGGAAACCAACGCTGTCGCGCAAGCGGTCACCGTCGTCGTGCCCATGGGCTCGACCATTTCTCTCGGACTCATCTACGCGCGCCTCAAACGCGCCGGCCTCCGGGCTAAGACGATCGCTTCGGGCACGATGCTCGCGTCGATCGCCGACGTTCTCGCGCAGATTCTCTTACCGATCCTTGCCGTCGCACTCGTGGCACTTTCCCCGCTAGACATTCCGCTGTGGGGGCGCGTTGCCCTGCTCATTGTCGCCGCGCTGGCCCTCGGCCTCACGAGTATCGCTCTCGGATTCGTCTCGAGCGAGAAGCTCCTGGGGAAAGTTCTCGAGCGCGTGCAAAAAGTCGTGGATGCCTTTAACGAAGGCTATGGCGGCAAGAACCGTGACCTCGTGACCCCTGCCCTCGACACGCGCGCGATGGCGGTCGTGGATGCCCACGGTTCTCGCGTCATGATCCTTGGCGCCCCCACCCTCGCGCGTCTCGCGCAGGGCCTTGCCTTCATCGCGTGGTGCATGCTCGGCTACGGCTTTGAGATCAGCCCTCTCGTGCTCTTCGGGATTTACGCTCTGAGCCGCCTCCTTTCGCTCATTCCGCTCACGCCGGGCGGCATCGGCGTGATCGACGTGGGCGTGGCGTGGGCGCTCGTGCAATGCGGCGCACCGAGCGCCGCGGCCGTGTCGTGCGCACTCGCCTTCACCTTGAGTCAGGTCCTCACGCCCGCTCTCGCCGGAGCGCTCGCCATCCCCATTGGCGTTCGCGACGCCGAAGCCGGAAGGGGCTAGAGCCCTCGGCTGTCCATGAACGCTGCGAGCTCGGAGAAGAACATCCTCCTCGGTGCCTCAAGCGCGAGGGCCATATCGTGCGTCGCGCCCGGAATTCGCGCGATCGTGAGGTCCGGGCCTGCGTTGCGCGCATTTTTCACCTGATGCTCGACGTTCAAGATCGCATCGCTCGTGTACACACGGCGAGTGAAGACCGGCCCGAGCGCCGAGCGCGTCGATGCCGTCATGAAGATCGGCTCGCGGATATTGAGCCCGCGTGCGAGCTGAGATTGGGCGCGCGCCACAGCCGCAAGCGTGCAGGCCGGCATGGGGAAGGACTCGAACGGTTTATAAGGCACGTGCCAATCCCACTCGCCACCAAAATCGGCATGGAGGGTGCGAGCATAAGAATCGGGCAAGCCAGGCACAAGCGTTTGCAGCGGGCGCACGCGGGCGAGCACCTCGAGTCCGGGCAGAAACGCACGCCTCGCGAGTGGCCCGCCATGCAGTTCCAACCACGGCGAATTGAGCAGCAGGGCCGACGCTTGCCCGGGATTATTCGCCGCCCACGTCACCGCGGTGAGCCCGCCTGTCGAATGGGCATAGATCACGGGCTTCTTCGGGGTGAGACCACGCCCTCGCACCTCGGCGCTCGCCATGGCAATCGTCGTGTCGATTTCCTCCCCGTACTCGCGCAGGTCACCGATCGCGGTCGCCACGTCGCCGTCGCGGAGCGAGCGACCATTGCGGCGCAGGTCGATCGCCCAAAAGTCGTAGCCGCGGTCGTTGAAAAACTGCGCGACGTGGGGATGGAAGAAGTAGTCGGACCAGCCGTGGAGATAGAGCGCTATTGCGCCCGTGGCGAGGTCTTCTGGCGCGGGGCGTGCGATCGTTGTGAAACCGCACGGCCCGAACGCGTCCTCGCCGAGGTCGTGGTGAGCGATCATGAAGCCCGCGGCGATCAGCGCTGAGTCGTCGACGGGCGGATAGGTACGGGCGTGGCGAGTAGGCATCGCGTGGGGATTCCTTCGTTGATTTTGGCACTAGGGGGCGCATCTTGAGGACGTTCGCGCAAAGCTGCGTGGGGTGTGACGTCCCCCGGCGCGGGCGTGCCTCTACTTTAAGTCCCAGGCGTCGCAGTGTAACCTAGAGGCCGAAACTTACTCTCCAGGGCGAAAATCGCCCGCACGTTCGACGCACAGGGGGTCGTACCTATGGGTCGTGGCCGTCAGAAAGCCAAGCAGGCCAAGATTGCTCGGGACCTCAAGTACTACAGCCCGCCTACTGATCTCAATGCGCTCCAGCGCGAATTGAGCGGCAAAAAGAACGAGTCCGCTTCGTGGGACGAAGACGACCGCTACGAAGACAAGTGGGCGAGCGAATACGACGATTGGGACGACGAGAACAAAGAGTCCTGACCCTCCCTTCTCTTTTGCATTGACGTCGCTAGGCGCCGGTCATTCGCGTGAATTACCGCCGCCTGGTGGCGTCAATTTTTGTCCCGGAACGGGAGCGGTCCAGGCGGGGAGGAAGGATCGCTTCGCTAGCCCCTCCCCATCCCCCCCTTGAATTGCATAGGGGTTGTGGGGGTTTCACGAGTACACCAAACCCCCACAACCCCTACGCAATTAGGGATGGACGATTTCAGTCAGTGACGAGCACCGCGCCACCGTCGGCACCCTTCGCCCCCTGCACGCGTACGTCATTTTCACCGCGCGCCTCCGGAAGTTCTCCACACGCGACAACCTCGCCGATCACCCGCGAGCGCACACCCTCCTTGTCGAAGAGGCGCACGATCTCATCGGCATCGTCGGCACTCGCAACAGCGACCATGCCGAGCCCCATGTTGAGGGTGGCCTCGAGGTCCGCGAGCGGCACGCTCCCCCACTCGCCGATCATCCGGAACACCGCGCCGGGCTCCCACGACCCGCGGCTCACGCGCGCGCCGCACTCGGTGGGGATCACGCGTGCGAGGTTGGTGGCAAGCCCACCGCCCGTCACGTGGGAGAGGGCGTGCAGTTTTCCGACGCCTGCCTGGTCAAGCACACGCAGAATTTGCGCGCTGTAGATATGGGTCGGGGTGAGAAGCTCCTCGCCGAGGGTCTTTCCGAAGTCGTCAATATGCTGCTCGAGGCTCAGCCCGGCGTGGTTCACAACGGCGCGCACGAGTGAGTAGCCATTCGAGTGGAGACCACTTGAATCCATGCCGATGAGCACGTCACCGGCGCTCACGCGCTCCGCGCCGAGCATCTGAGAGGCCTCAACCACGCCGACGGCGGCTCCCGCGACGTCGTAGTCATCTTCGCCCATGAGGCCGGGGTGTTCGGCGGTCTCGCCACCCACGAGGGCGGTTTCGGCGAAGACGCAGCCCTCGGCGATGCCACGCACGATGCCCGCGATACGTTCGGGGTGCACCTTGCCGCACGCGATGTAGTCGGTCATCGCGAGAGGTTTCGCTCCGCTCACGACGATGTCGTCTACCACCATCGCCACGAGGTCCTGGCCGATCGTATCGTGGATGTCGAGGGCCTGCGCGATCGCGATTTTCGTACCCACGCCATCGGTGCTCGAAGCGAGCAGCGGGCGTTCATAGTTCTTGAGGGCGCTCACGTCGATGAGGCCCGCAAATCCGCCGACGCCGTCAACGACGCTCGACCCGTGGGTCTTCTTCACCGCGGCTTTCATGAGTTCGACGGCGCGGTCGCCCGCGTGGGTATCGACTCCCGCGGCGGCGTAGGTGAGGCCCTGGCCTTCACGTGGATCGGTCATTTCTGAACCTCCTTGTCGGCCATGCCAAGCAGTTCGCGGCCTTCGGAATCGGGGGCGGGGAGCGGGATCGGGTATTCACCCGTGAAGCATGCGGAGCACAGCGTGTTCGGTGCCTGGCGGGTTGCGCGCACCATGCCGTCGAAGCTGATGTAGCCAAGTGAATCGGCACCGATCGAGCGGCAGATCTCTTCCGTATCGAGGCCGTTGGCGATGAGCTGGGCACGATCGGCAAAGTCGATGCCGTAGTAGCAGGGCCACTTCACGGGCGGGGAGCTGATGCGTACGTGCACGTCGCGCGCGCCGGCCTCGCGCAGCATCCGTACGACGGCGCGCTGCGTGTTGCCGCGCACGATCGAATCGTCGATCACGACGAGACGCTTGCCCTCGATCACTTCGCGCAGCGGGTTGAGCTTGAGGCGAATGCCGAGCTGGCGCAGCGTTTGCGTGGGCTGGATGAAGGTGCGGCCCACGTAGGCGTTTTTGACCATGCCCTGGCCGTAGGGGATGCCGGATTCTTGCGCGTAACCGATTGCGGCGGGCGTGCCCGATTCGGGCGTGGGGATCACGAGGTCTGCCTCGACGGGATGCTCGCGTGCGAGTTCTCGACCCATCTCGATGCGGGATTCATTCACGCTTCGCCCGTTGAGGTTCGTATCGGGGCGGGCGAGGTACACGTACTCGAAAACGCAGCTCTTGCGCGCGGGTTCACGCACTTGCTCGCAGCGCAGGCCGTCCTCGTCGATCGCAATGAGCTCGCCCGGCGCGACCTCGCGCACGAAGCTCGCGCCACAAATATCAAGCGCGGCTGTTTCAGAGGCAACGACCCAACCGTTCGACAGCCGGCCGAGCACGAGGGGGCGAATACCCTGCGGGTCGCGGGCCGCATAGAGGGTTTTTTCGTTCATGAGCACAAAGCAATAGGCACCGCGGATGCGCCCCATGAGGTCTTTGATGTTCTCCTCGAGGCCGCCCTCGTGATTGAGCAGGGCCGTCACGATTGCCGTGTCGGTCGTGTTGCCTTGCTTGAGTTCGCCGACTTTCGAGTCGCCGTGGCGCTCGTGGAGAAGTTCGAGCAGTTCAAGAGTGTTCACGAGGTTGCCGTTGTGGGCGAGGGCGATCGTGCCGTCGGGGCGCGGACCGAGAGTTGGTTGCGCGTTGACCCAGTGGCTCGCGCCGGTCGTCGAGTAGCGCGTGTGGCCAACGGCCATGTGGCCCTGGAGGGTTTTGAGGTTGCCTTCGTCGAACACCTGGGAGACGAGCCCCATGTCCTTGTACACGAGGATCTGCTCGCCGTTCGAGGTCGCGATGCCCGCGGATTCTTGCCCGCGGTGCTGGAGCGCGTACAGCCCGAAATAGGTCAGGGTGGCAACGTCTTCCCCCGGCGCGAATACGCCAAAAACGCCGCATTCATCCTGCGGGCGGCGATCGTCGGGAAGGAGGTCGTGGGTGAGTCGTCCGTCTGCGGGTAGCACTGATCCAGTCTAATACGGCGCTCGAGTCCCTTGCTCCACGAGTTCCACGTGGATTGCATAGACGTTGCGGGGGTTTGCCACGGGGCCCGGCCAATTGCATAGGGGTTGTGGGGGTTTGATTCGCTTCCGAAACCCCCACAACCCCTATGCAATTCAGGTTCTTTATTTCGCGCGTGTTCGCTCGAGCACCCAATCAACAATCACGGCGACGAGGGCGAGGGCCACGCCCACGAACAGCACGCCGTAGAGTGCCGCGATCACGAGCGGAGCAATCTCGAAAACGCCCCGGAACATACCCCACACGAGGCCCGAGATGGCCCCGATCACGAGCGCGAGAACAACCCACCCGCCGAGGTTCATGCGGCGCTCGCGGCGCACGAAGAGTGCGGTGGGCTGCGAGGTTTCAGAAGTTTCGGGCGCATCGGGGCCAGGCGCACCGTCGAACTCTCGAGCCTCGCGAGGCTCCGTGCCGCCTTCGGTTCCTCCGGCGACGTGAGAGCCGCCCGCTTCAACGGGTGCCTGCGGGATTTCGGTCTCCTCGAGGCGCTCGGGCGTGTTCTCGCTCGTCACGTGTTAGTTCTCCTCGGTGGTAGTGGTGGCGGAATTCATGTCCGTGGCCATGCGTCGGGCGATCGGCACGGGCAGAATCTCGGAGAGATCGCTGCGCTCACCGGAAGCGCTTACGCCGCCGCCTCTCGCGCGCCCCTCAGCCCAGGTCAGCTCGCCGGTCGCGAGGCGCATCCAGGTCGCGGCATTCATCTCGACGACCGCGGGCGGAGTGCCGCGCGTGTGGCTCGTGCCCTCGAGGATCTGCACCGCGCCGAACGGTGGGACGCGCAGTTCAACGGCGCCGCCGGGGTATTCCTCGGCGAGCACCTGAAGGGTGAAACGGACCGCGAGTGCGAGGCTCGATCGAGGCGTTGCCTCCCTCTTTTCGCACCATGAGCGGATCGCGGCCGTGCCGTCAGAAATCGGGATCGCTTTACGCGCGGGCACCGTCGGACCCCTCCCCCGCGAGGCGTACCTCGCCGGGAATGGGCGAGTGCACCGCGATCGTGTCATCGCGGTCCGGGCCTACGCCGATCGCCGAAATGCGGCACCCGGCGAGTTCCTCGAGGCGGCGCACGTAGTTTTGTGCCTCGATTGGGAGATCCTCGAACGTGCGTGCCTTCGAGATGTCTTCGCTCCAGCCGGGCATCGTTTCGTACACGGGTTTCGCGTGGTGGAACTCCGTTTGCGTCATGGGCATGTCGCGGTGGAGCTCGCCGTCAATCTCGTAGGCGGTGCAGATCGGGACCTCGTCGAGTCCGGTGAGAATATCGAGCTTCGTGAGTACGAGGTCGGTGAAGCCGTTGATTCGCACGGCGTGGCGGATCATGAGCGCGTCGTACCAGCCGCAGCGGCGCGGGCGACCCGTGTTGACGCCCACCTCGTGGCCGGTCTGCTGGAGGTACTCGCCCCACTTGTCGAACAGTTCGGTGGGGAACGGGCCCGCGCCCACGCGAGTCGTGTAGGCCTTGACGATGCCGATCGCGCGGTCGATACGGGTGGGGCCGATGCCGGAGCCCGTGCACGCGCCGCCGGCGGTGGGGTTCGAGCTCGTCACGAACGGGTAGGTACCGTGGTCGACGTCGAGGTAGGTGGCCTGCCCGCCTTCCATGAGCACGAGCTCGCCGCGATCGAGTGCGGTGTTGAGCATTTCGGTCGTGTCCACGACCATCGGGCGGATCCGCTCGGCGTATTTGAGCAGACCCTCGACGATTTCTTCGACTTCCACGGCCCGACGGTTGTAGAGCTTGACGAGAACCCCATTCTTCTGGCGAAGCGAGCTCTCAACCTTTTGGCGAAGGATCGACTCATCGAACAGGTCCTGCACGCGAATGCCGAGGCGGCCAACCTTGTCCATGTACGCGGGGCCGATGCCGCGGCCGGTCGTGCCAATGGCGCGCTTGCCGAGGAAGCGCTCGGTCACGCGGTCCAACGTCTGATGGAAGGGCGTAACGATGTGGGCGTTCGCTGAGATGCGCAGATGCGAGGTGTCAACGCCGCGTGATTCGAGGGCGTCGATTTCCTCAAAGAGCGCATCGAGGTTGACGACCACGCCGTTGCCGATCACGGGCGTCGCATTCGGGGACAGGATTCCGGCGGGCAAGAGCTTGAGCTCGAACTTTTCGCCGTGGACGACGACCGTGTGGCCCGCGTTGTTGCCACCGTTGGGCTTGACGACATAGTCAACGCGGTCGCCGAGAAGGTCGGTTGCCTTTCCCTTTCCCTCATCGCCCCACTGGGCTCCAACGATCACGATCGCGGGCATGACATCTCCTTTGGCGCGTCATCGTGGCGCGCGGTAGCGAAACAGCAAAGGCCCATTTTACGCGGGTCAACCGCGAAGGTTAAGGGGCGAGCGTTGTGGCGTCGCTCAGGCTCGGGTCGGATTCGGCGATGAAGTCGCGAAGGCGGGCAACCTCGCTCGTTTCGCCGATCGCTTCGGCGGCGCGCACGAGGTGAAGGAGGCATAGGAGGAAGCCTCGGTTCGGCTCATGACTCGCGGGGACTTCACCCTGGCCTCGCCAGCCGGCGCGTCGCAGCGCGTCGAGCCCGCGGTGATAGCCCACGCGTGCGAAGGCGTAAGCCTCGATCACGTCGCCGTCGGTGCTTGCCTCTTCCGCGAGGAGCGCCCACGCGAGGGGCGAGGTTGGGTTGTCCGCGGCGACCTTTTTCGGGTCGTCACCGTCGCGCTCGCGCACCGGGCGGTCGAGTTCATCGGGAAGGTGGGTGGGCTTGGGGCCGAGGAGGTTACCTCCAAGCTCCGGGCGGGGGCGGGAAGTCGTGTTGTCGCTCATGCCTCCACCCTACAAAGAGCATGCCCTGCACACCCTGCACGCTCGATCCTTCAGAAGGACCCGGCCGTCACCTGCAACAATGGGGGCATGACTGAGACCCTTGACGGCTCCGAGCTTCTCACGGGCCCCCAGGCCGGAGGTGTGCTCGAGGCAGCGGTCACGAACGCAGGTGGCGAGCTTGTTGAATGGACGCTCGACCATGTCGATCACAGGCCCTCGCGCTCCACGAAAGCCATGTTCCGCACGAAGGTGCGCTGGGTAGAACTCGATGGCGCCGAGGCCGAGCCCCGAGATGAGCTGTTTGGCGTGAGCGCCCATATCGGCGAGCAAGAAAAGAACGTGCTCGCCCCCGAGCAATCGCTCGTGATGACCGACGGCGACATGAACGTGCGCGTGTGGCGCTACCCGCACGACCCGTGGCTGCCCATGCTCCCGCAGGTGTGCTACCCGGATGTTCTCCACGAAACCCTCGCTCAGCTTGGCGTGCCCACGGGGTACGCGGAAGGCACACCGGTACCCGTCGAGGTCGTGAGTTACCGCCCTGGCCGCCGCGCCGTGCTCAAGGCGAGCCTCGCCGACCGCACCGTGTTCCTCAAGGTGTTCCAGCCGCACACGACCTCGAGCGTCGTGAACCTTCACCGCACCCTTCTGGAAGCTGGTGTGCCCGTTCCTGCCGTGCTCGGCGCGACCGACGGCCTCGTGGTCCTCGCGGAGCTTCCCGGCACGGTGCTCGCAAAAGCCGTGATCGAGGAGGGCGCGCACGCATGTGAAGCCGCCGATCTCGTGGCCATGCTCGACCGCCTCCCCGTGTCCCTCATGAATCAGCCCGTGCGACCACCGTGGACGGACTCCGCCGAGTTCTACGCGGGCGTGGTCGCTTCGAGCCTTCCCTCGCTCAAGGACCGCCTCGACGTGCTCGTGTACCGCATCGAGCTGGGCCTCGCCGACGTCGAACGCAGGATTGGCCTCGAGCCCACCGAAGTGGTCCACGGCGACTTCTACGAGGCGCAAGTGTTCGTCGACCACTCTCGTGTTGTGGGCGTGCTCGACATCGATGGGGTCGGTCCAGGCCGCCGCGCCGACGACCTCGCGTGCCTGTGCGCTCACCTCTCCGTTCTCGGCGACTACGCAAACCAGGGCCGGCTCACCCTTGACATCCACGAGCGCGTTGCCGAAGCAATCCGCACGTGGTACCCCGTTTTTGCGGGCCGCGTGGACCCGCAGGAGCTCGCGCTGCGCGCTGCGGGCGTGGTGCTCTCCCTCGCCACCGGCCCGCACCGCCAGCAGGAAAACGACTGGGAACGCGCCACGGAAGCGATGGTCCGCGTGGCCGAAACGTGGGTGCAGGTCGCCGAGTACGGCCCGCACTACGTGGGCCCTATGCCGGGCGGGCTTATTTCCGGTTCCGACGCCACCTCGGCCCGCACCGCCGCTCCGGTTCACGAAGGCGAGCGTGCCACCGGGAACACGGGCGCTGCCGGCTCCGAAACCGGTTCCGAACCTGAAAAGCTCGCCGCCGAGTCCTCCCCCATCGTCGTGCCCTCGATTCCGAGCGCCGACACGTCCTTCGCGCACGGCGCTGCCCACTTCGAGCAAGATCCCACGATTCCGCTGCCGCCCATTCCCGAGCTTTCCGATCAGCAGATGGAGATCGCGCTCGATGGCGCGAACGAGCACTCCCACGAGCACTTCGGTCGTGCGGGGATTTCGATGTCGCCTCCCACACCCGTATACGCGCCCGGAATGAGGAGGCGGCCCCATGTGCGCCCCGCGCGGCACACGATGATGGAGTCGATTTTGGCGGCGCAACCGTCGGACCCGCGAAGGCGGAACACCCACCGCGCCGATGACGCAGAGCCCGCACCCCAGAACCCCACGGCAGCGCCCGATGAGCCACAGGAAGGAGAGCGCTGATGCGCGCGATCGTGCAAAAGGTGACCGGCGCGAGGGTTGAGATCCTCGATGATTCCTCCGCCCCACCAGCGCGCCGCACGAGCGGAGAATTCGAAGGCGAAGGCCTCGTGGTGTTGCTCGGTATCACGCATGAAGACGGCGATGCGGCCGTCGAAACGATGGCGCGGAAAATCTGCGAGCTACGCATCCTCAACGGCGAAGAATCCGCGCTCGACAAGAACGCGCCCGTCATGATCATTTCCCAATTCACGCTCTACGGCGACGTGCGCAAGGGGCGCCGCCCCAGCTGGAACAAAGCCGCCCCCGGTCCCGTCGCTGAGCCGCTCGTACAGCAAGTGATCGACAAGGTCCGCGAGCGCGGCCTCACCGTGCACGAAGGTGAATTCGGAGCACACATGCAGCTCAGTTTCACGAACGATGGTCCTATGACGATACTCATCGAGACCGAGTAGGGTGGAGGCATGGCATACACACTGGTACTGCTCCGCCACGGCGAGAGCGAATGGAATCAAAAGAACCTCTTCACCGGTTGGGTTGACGTGCCCCTTTCTGAGAAGGGCCGCGGCGAAGCCACCCACGGCGGTGAACTCATCAAGGAATCGGGCATTCTCCCGGACGTCGTGCACACGTCGCTCCTGCGCCGCGCGATCATGACCGCGAACCTCGCACTCGATGCCGCTGATCGCCACTGGATCCCCGTGAAGCGCGACTGGCGCCTCAACGAGCGCCACTACGGCGCGCTTCAGGGCCTCGACAAGGCTGAGACTCGCGACAAGTACGGCGATGAGCAGTTCATGCTGTGGCGCCGCTCGTTCGATGTTCCGCCGCCCGCCATCGAGGCTGGTAGCGAGTTCAGCCAGGACGGCGACCCCCGCTACGAGGGCACCGAGGTTCCGAAGGCCGAGTGCCTCAAGGACGTCATTGCGCGCTTCCTCCCCTACTGGGAAGAGGGCATCAAGCCCGACCTCGCCGCCGGCAAGACCGTTCTCGTGGCCGCACACGGCAACTCGCTGCGCGCGCTCGTGAAGTACCTCGACGACATCTCGGACGAAGACATCGTTGGCCTCAACATTCCGACCGGCCAGCCGCTCGTGTACGAGCTCGACGAGGACTTCAAGCCGGTCACCAAGGGCGGCCGCTACCTCGATGAGGAAGCCGCACGGAAGGCCGCCGAGGCCGTCGCCAACCAGGGAAAGAAGTAAACCCAAACGCTCTTCCCCGGATTGCATAGGGGCTGTGGGGGTTCGGGTTTAGGCCCGCCCCGTCACCGTTCGGGTTCCGACGGTTGCCCCACAACCACCGCCCCGGAGATCCACACGGATCTCCGGGGCTTTCCTGTCGCTCCCCTCTTCCCCTGCCCCGCTCTTCCACCTCTCCTCCCCTCCTCCACTCGAGAATTGACGTAGCTAGATGGCGGTAACTCCCGTCTGGGGTTACCCACGTTTTGCTACGTCAATCCAGGGGAGAGAGGGGAAGAGGAAGAGCGCGAGAATAGCAAGTAGAGCTCAGCGGCGGCGCTTCCGCGTCGTCCCGAAAAGCGAGCGCGTAATCTCGCGCCCGAGCACCGTTCCCGCCGAGCGGAAGAAGCTCTTCACCGCGCTATTGCTCGCGATCTTTTCTACAAAGCCAGGCTCTTCTTTCGCGGGCTTCGACTTGGCACCGGCAGCCCCGCCCGCCTCGGGCTTTTCGGTTCCGACGTTTGCCGAGGCACCGTCGGACTCCCCTTCGCCCACCTGACCGCCCTCCGCGCGAGCCTTGAGGATTTCATAGGCACTCTCGCGGTCGATCACGTTGCTGTATTTGCTGGCGATCTGACTTTCGGCGACGAAGCGATCGATGTCGGCTTCGGGCGCGGGGTTCATCGAGGATTCGGGAGCGCGCATCGCCGTGTAGGCAACGGGGCTCGGCGCACCCTTCTCATTCATGACGGTCACAACCGCTTCGCCAGTACCGAGGGAAGTAAGGAGTTTCTCGAGGTCATACTCGGTCGTGGGGTAGGTCGCGACGGCTTTCTTGATGGCTTTCGCATCGTCGGGGGTGAAGGCACGCAAGGCGTGCTGGACGCGGTTGCCGAGCTGAGCGAGAACGTCGGCGGGAATATCTTTCGGCGACTGCGTGATGACGAAGATGCCGACGCCCTTCGAGCGGATGAGCCGCACCGTTTGGATGACTTGATCCACAAAGGCCTTCGAGGCGCCGTTGAAGAGCAAGTGCGCTTCGTCGAGGAAGAACACGAGTTTCGGCTGGGGCAGGTCGCCCGCCTCGGGGAGCACCTGGAAGAGCTCGGCAAGCATCCACATCATGAAGGTCGAGAAAAGCTCGGGGCGTTCGGCAACGCCGGGAAGCTCGAGGCACGAAATGATGCCGGAACCGTCGGGTGCGGTACGCAAGAAATCCTCAACGTTGAAGGCAGGCTCACCGAAAAAGACATCGGCTCCCGAGTTCTCGAACTGGGTGAGGTTGCGCAGGATGACGCCTGCGGTCGCGGCGGAAATGCCACCGATCTGCTTGAGCTCCTCTTTGCCGTCGGTCGTGAGGTATTGGATGAGGGCGCGCAGATCCTTGAGGTCGAGGAGCGCAAGGCCGCTCGTGTCGGCATAGTGGAAAATAAGCGAGAGGGACGACTCCTGGGTTTCGTTGAGGCCGAGCACCTTGGAGAGAAGAACCGGGCCGAACTCGGTCACCGTCGTGCGGATCGGCACTCCCTTGCCCTGGCCACCGAGAGAGTAAAACTCGGTCACGCCCGCGCGCGAGACCCACTCTTGACCGCGTGCTTTCGCGCGGGCCGCGAGCCTTTCCGACGCTTCCCCCGCAACCGCGATGCCCGAGAGGTCGCCTTTCATGTCGGCGACAAAAACGGGAGTGCCCGCAGCGGCGATTTGCTCTGCGATGGCCTGAAGCGTTTTCGTCTTACCCGTGCCGGTAGCGCCGGCGATCAAACCGTGCCTATTGAGCATTCCGAGTGGCATGTAAAGCGGCGCTTCGGGGTTCGGCTCGCCGCCATCGACGACCGCGCCGAGATGAATCCGCGGCTCCTCAAACGCGTAGGCGGCAACGAGGTCGTTCGTGTCGGGCTGAGAGATATCGGCCATGGGGTAGGAGCTCCTTCGCGGTGGTCAGTTAGAGGCGAACGCGACCTGAGTCAAGAAAGTCGAGAACGATCGGCAGGGCGTCCGCGAGCGAGAGATCGCGGCGCACAGCAATAGCGTAGACGCTGCGCGCCATGGCGAACCCCCAAGCAACGTGAATCGCCGCTGCATCGCGCGCGTCGTCCGCCCCCATGCTCGGGGTGAGGCGCTCGGCGATGACCGCGCTGAGTTCGCGGCTCACTCCCCTATTGCGGTCGGTGAGGATTTGCAGCAACTGCGGCTCGCGAGAAAGTACACGGTGCTTAAACTCGCGGGTGTCACTGCGACGAGAGACGTCATCAGCGTGGATGCGAAGGAGCGCACGAATGGAGTCGCGAACGGGCTCCTGCGCGGGACGAGAGGCAAGAATGTCCACAAAACGACTGCTTTGTTCGGGATCAACGCCCAGCACGGCCGCCTCCTTGGAGCCCCAGTAATTGAAGAATGTGCGCGAGCACACCCCCGCCCTCTCAGCGATCTGATCGACCGTCACCTGGGCAAGACCGTGCTCGGCCACGAGTTCGAGCGCCGAAATATGCATCGCTTCGCGCGACTCGCGTTTCTTTCGCTCGCGCAGGCCCTCGTGCCCGGCGGCCAGGTCCGACACCTGCTCTTTTTCCGTTGCGGCTGTGTCGCTCATGTCAGCCACGCCTCCTCGTATCGACGTGCGGTGCATCTTCGTGTTCGAGGTGACCGCGTCAAGCGGTCCATCTCAACATCGCCGGGAGCTAGTTGGTGCTGCGCAGCTCGGTGTGGCGGATGAACAGGGAAAGCACAAGGGCGACAATCGCGAACGGGGCCGCCGTCGTGAAGACAACCTGCATGGCGTCTCCCATGCCGTGGCGAATGGCCTCGACGATTGGGGCGGGAATGCCCTCGAGCTTCGAGGGGTCAAGAATCGCCGCCGCGCTACCGCCGGACTCGCCGCCGACCTTTCCCATTGCGGCAGCGACCTGCGGCGGAAGCTGCGCCTGGATCTTTGGCATGAGATTCGCCGACATGACGGAGCCGAGAACGGCGGTGCCGATCGTCGAACCGACGTTACGGAAGAACTGCACGGCAGACGTCGCAACACCGAGATCCTCACGAGCGACGGCGTTTTGGACGATGAGGGTGTAGGTCTGCATACACATGCCGAGCCCCGTGCCGATCACGATCATGACGAGCGTGAGATGCAGTTGCGAGGATTGCCAGTCGAGGCCCGCAAGAAGGATGTACCCGACGCTCATGACGATACCGCCGAGAACGAGGAGTCCCTTATAGCGGCCCCACTTGGTGATCATGATGCCCATGAGAATCGACGTCACGATCATGGCGACGTTGAGCGGAATGAGGATCGCGCCCGAATTCGTTGCGGATACTCCGAGGACACCTTGCGCGAACACGGGGATGTAGATGATTCCGCCGAACATTGCGACCGCGATCGCGAAGCTCGCGAGGATCGATAGGGAGATGCGGGAGTCAGCGAGCATGTGGAGCGGGACGAGCGGGTTCTCCGCTCGCATCTCGACGACCACAAAAAGCGCAAGGAGGATTGCCGCGGCCACGAACATGGTGATGATGACCGAGGAGTCCCAGTCGTAGGTATTGCCGCCCCACGACACGGCGAGCAGCCCGATGACAAGGCCGGGTGTGAGAGTCAGCGCGCCAATGAGGTCGAACTTTCCAGCGCTTGCCGTGTGCGGCAGGCGCATGAACTTTGCGAGGAACACGAGGGCAGCGACACCGAGCGGAAGGGCGAGATAGAACAGGTAGCGCCAACCGAAGTTGTCGGTCACCCAGCCCCCGAAAAGCGGACCAGCGATCGAGGACACGCCGAACACGGCACCCATGATGCCCTGATACTTTCCGCGCTGGCGCGGCGGGATGATGTCGCCGATGATCGTCTGGCTGAGCGGCATGATCGTGCCCATACCGAGGCCCTGGACGGCACGCGAGAACACAAGGAACCAGAAGTTTGTGGCCATGCCGGACAGGGCCGAACCGATCATGAACACGACAAGGCCAGCGATATAGAACGTCTTGCGGCCGTACATGTCCGAGAGCTTGCCGACGACCGGCACCGCGACCGCCGAGACGAGCATGGCTGCGGTCGCAATCCAGCTGTAGTGCTCCATGCCGCCGAGTTCGGCGACGATGCGCGGCATGGCGGGACCGACGATCGTCTGCGAGATCGACGCCACGAACATGCCGAGCATGAGGCCGAGGAAAACGAGCTTGCCGTCGCGGTCGAGGCCGGTGAATTCCACGGGAGCGTCGCCGCGCGCCGCGCGAGTCTGAAGTGATGTAGACATGGTCCCCTTTTCGTCCGTGCACCGCCACAAAAATTATGCAGCGACTGCAAAATCCTTAACGCGTGGGAGACTATCGCCTCCTGCCTACCCTTACCAAGGGCTGCGCGGCGGAACGTGACAAACGGAGCAGGGCGGCGCGCTCGCCTCGCTCACGGCCCGTCCGCGCCCGCCCCTCGTCTTCCATCGTCTTCCCTAGCCGCGACTCCCCCGTCCCCTCCCTTCTCCTCGCCTCGCCTCACCTCCCCTCCTTCGATTCTGGACCCAACGTTTGCGGCGGTATGCTGCCTCACTACGCCACAAACGTAGGGTTTAGATTCCTAGCCCGCTCGGATGCAGCCTTGCAGACCCGCAGCCCCTCAGCCCCGGGCAGCTTAAAACGCGAGGCTCGGGCCCAAGCCACACAGGCCCGGATCCGAGTCCCGAAATCAGACGTCAGCTCAAGCTACGGGCGGCTGACGCGTCGGCGCGCCACAAGCACACCGCCCGCTGCAACCATCGCAAAGGCAACGCCAGCAACACCGAGCGACTCAGCACCTGTGCGCGGGAGCGCCGTAACCCGCGGGTCACGCGAGCCCATCGAACCGGAGGCACCCTGGCCCCTGTTGCCCGCCGACGCTGGAACATCCGAGCCCTCGCCATCGGCGGGGGTACCGTCGGAATCGCCCACGCCCGGTTCTTCCTCACCGGCCGAGCCTCCCGCGCCTTCCGAATCATCCGCCGGGGTTCCCTCTGAGCCGTTGCCGTTACCCGGCGCCACATCCGCCTTGTCGAACGTCAGAACGACGTACCCGGTCGTTGCGCCAGCTTTAACCGTGTAAACGTACGAGCCGGACTCGGTGTAGTTCGGGATGGTGATAGTGAGCGTGGCCTTGCCGGTCTCGTTGCCGTCAAGAGTGTTGTCAACCGGGCCGCGGCCGAGCTCATTGCCCTTCTCGTCGTAGAGGATGGCTTCGGTCGGCTTCTCTTCGTCCGCGGTCATGGACAGCGAGCTGAGGCTGATTTCGACCTTGTCGCCAGCCTTGAAGGATTTCGCAGACGAGGCGAAGCCGATTCCTCGCTGACTCTGATCCACCTTGTAGGGCGAGACCTTCTGAAGCCACGCATTGAACGCGTCGAGGTCCACCTCGGTCGAATCGATACGGTTCTTACCCTCGTCGAATACCGACGAGAGGAGGTACGAGGTCGTCGCGACCGTGTAGGTCGCCTTCGGGTCGACAGACTTCCCATCAAGACGCACGTCCATGACCTTCGAGCCTTCAGGGGCGGTCGGGTCATACGTGTAAGTAAGGTTGCGGCTAAAGCCGGCGTTTTTGACTCGCGGCTTGCCGGAATCGTCAGTACCAAACTGCGCCTCGACGAGTCCGATGAGCTGCGCGCCCGTGATCTCGACCGTACCGAGGGTGTTTCCGAAGGGCTGCACCGTGCCCGACTCAACGACGGTGATCTTGCCGTCCTGATTTGGGTCGAGGTCAGCGCGAGTGCCGCCGGCGTTTTGGTAGCCAAGATCGGCGCCCTGCTTCTGCTCCTTGCCCCAGGCGAGGAAACCGTCGGCAATCATATTGACTGCGGTGGATTCCGCACCCGGCGCGCGAGCGGTGAGGGCCTTGCCCTCGATCTCGGCGAGGGTCTTGTTGGTCCTCTCCGCGTAGTCAGCAGCCTTCGAGTAGATCTCCAAAGCCTGCGCGTTGCTCGGTGTATCGGGGTTCTTCTCGATGTCCTCGACCTCGCTCATCGACGCCTTGACGCTCGCCTTGCCATCGGGGGAAACGGTGATGTCGAAGCGGCCGAGGAGCTTGCCGAAGCTATCCGGCTGAATGACAGGAGCGCCGCTCGCGGTCTTCAACTCTGCCTTGCGGTGGCTGTGACCACCGACCGCGGCATCGACGTCCTTGCCGACCTTCGCGGCGATATCGGCGTCGTCGTGCACGAGTGCGATCACAACGTCAGCCTCGCCGTTCGACGCGTCGCCGTCCTTGAGCTGCGCGGCATACTTGTCTACAGCCGCGACCGGGTCCGTGACCGCAAGGCCCTGGTTCGTGAACGAATCCACCGAAATGTCTTTCGGCGAGGAAATCGGCGCGGTGCCAATGAAGCCGACCTTCACGCCCGACTTAGTCTCGAAAATCTCGTACGGCGGGATGGCCTCAGGATCAGCACCCGTGAGGTTCGCCGCGAGGTACGGAAAATTCGACTCTTTGTTCAAGCGGGCTCCGACGGCCATGTCTTCCTTATAGCCCTTGTCGAACTCGTGGTTTCCCGCCGAGGACACCTGCACGCCCATGGTGTTGAGCGCTTCAATGGTCGGCTCATCCTTCTGCACCGACGAAATGTAGGCGCTGCCACCGACCGAGTCGCCGTTCGACGCGATGATCGTGTCGCCCGGATTTTCGGCCTTGATCTGATCGATCTGGTGTGCGAGATTCGGAACTCGTTCGAGGTGGCCGTGGAGATCGGTAAAGGCTGCGACGGTGACGGTCTTCGATCCATCGTCATGAACTGTTGCGAGCGCGGGTGCGGTCGCGGAAAAGGCAAGTGCGCTGGCAGTTGCCAGGCTCGCGCCGGTTAGGAGGGCGCGGCGAGAAAAAATACGCATGAACAATCCTCACGGAGTACGCGGCTGGGAAAGTGGGAAGCGGCTCGAGGCTACGCCGCCAACTTTGCGCCTCGGGGTGAGCACGGTTACAGATGGGTGAACGGCGACGAGCCGCCCCGGCCCGACGCCCGCCACGCCACAGTCGCCTCGCGCTTCATTCCGCATCTGCACCCAACGTTTGTGGTGGTATTCGGCTCCGTTCCGCCGCAAACGTTGGGTGCAGTTTTCACGACACGCGCGTCGCCACGCGAAGACGCACGATTTCGGCCGTGCGCTGCGCACTCTCGACGACCGACGCAAACATGCGGTCCCACCGAGATTTTTCGGGAAGGGCCCGCGCAAAGTCTGCGGGTGCGCCATCGGCTCGCGCTTGCTGAAACACGAGGATTCGGCGATCGCGTTCTGCTCCGGACTCGCGCCAAAGATCGGCCGCGACCTCGGCGATCCGCGGCGCATAGGGCGCGAGCGCAGGACTCAGCGTCGTGCGAAGCTCAACATCAACACCTGCGCGCACGAGCGCGACAAATGATTCGCGGGAGCGTTCGAAGGCGCGACTCGCGTTCGGGCTCACGCTTCTCAGCCCGACGGTTTCCTCAAAGACCTCAGGCGGAGCTTTGAGGTCGAAGCCGACCCAATCGACGAGTGGCCCGCTTAGATCCGAGGACACGATGTCGTGAATCCGGGACGGGAACGCACCTCCCGTGTGGAGACCTGTGCGAAACCCGAGCGCCCGCACTTCTTGAAGCCCAGGGATGAGGGCACGCTGGAGCGTCGCCTCGCCACCGGAAAAGACGACGCCGTCAAGCAGACCACGGCGCCGCTCGAGCAAGGTACGCACCTCACCCCACGGCACCATGCCCGGTGTGCGCGGATCGAGAATCGCCCGATTGTGGCAATAGCTGCACCTCCACGGGCACCCCTGGAGAAACAGGGTAGCCGCGAGCTGGCCGGGCCAATCCACGGTCGAAAGGGGCACGAGGCCCGCGATTCGCAGATCCTCCGCCGCAAGCGGGGTGGAGCGTGCGCTCATGCAGTCACGACGGTTGCCGAGCGAGCGTCGGAACCCGTGATTTTCCCGTGGTTTCCGGCCGCGCTTTCCGTGAAAAATGTGCGCTCTTCGAATTCGCCTTTTTTCCCGATATTGAACGAGCTTACCGGCCGGTGATAACCCATGACACGCGTCCACACTTCACACGCCTCGCCGCATGTGGGGCACTCGTGGTGTTCCCCCTTGAGGTAGCCGTGGCTCGGGCAGATCGAGAAGGTTGGAGTAATCGTGAGATACGGAAGATGGAAGTTCGAGAGGGCACGCTTCACGAGCTGTTTCGCGGCCTCGGGCGAACTCATTTGCTCATTCATGTAAAGGTGCAGCACGGTGCCGCCGGTGTATTTGGTTTGCAGCTCGTCTTGCCATTCGAGTGCCTCAAACGGATCCTCGGTAGCGCCCACGGGAATCTGCGAGGAATTCGTGTAATACGGATTTTCATCCGTGCCGGCCTGGAGAATACCGGGGAAGCGTTCACGATCAGCTTTGGCGAGGCGATACGTTGCACCTTCCGCCGGAGTGGCCTCGAGGTTATAGAGGTTCCCCGTCTCCTCCTGGAACTGCACCATCTTTTCGCGAATATGGTCAAGGATGCGCACGCACATCGCGCGACCCGTATCCGTCACGAGGTTCTCGGTGTCGCCCGTAAAATTGCGCACCATTTCATTCATGCCGTTCACACCGAGCGTCGAGAAGTGGTTGCCGAGGTGACCCATGTAGCGCTTCGTATACGGGTAGAGTCCGCGATCGATGAGCTCCTGCACGCTCGCGCGGCGCTTCTCAAGCGTGTCTTTCCCGAGTTCGAGGAGGCGATCGAGAGCGTTCACGAGCGCGTGCTCATCCCCCTTGTGAAGGTAGCCGAGGCGCGCCATATTCATCGTGATCACGCCGATCGAGCCAGTCAGCTCAGCGCTACCAAAAAGACCATTGCCGCGCTTGAGGAGTT
The DNA here is from genome assembly GCA_001403775.1 of Dermabacter indicis. Classification (GTDB taxonomy): domain Bacteria; phylum Actinomycetota; class Actinomycetes; order Actinomycetales; family Dermabacteraceae; genus Dermabacter; species Dermabacter indicis. The sequence goes on along the minus strand of CYUG01000012.1, from coordinate 227,440 downwards.
CGCGCAAATCAAGCTGAAGGCGGCAGCACATCGAGCGAATCTGCCCGGGGTCAAGCTCCGAGTTGATGAAGTTTTGGAAGTACGGGAGGCCATACTTCGCCGTCATCGTGAACAGGCGCTCGGTGTTCGGCGAGTCCCAATCAAAATCGCGCGTGATGTTGTAGGTGGGAATGGGGAAAGTAAACACGCGCCCATTTGCGTCCCCCTCGGTCATCACGTCAATGTAGGCGCGATTGATGAGGTCCATTTCCTCTTGCAGCTCGCCGTACGTAAAGTCGCACACCTCGCCACCTACAATCGGGTACTGATCCTTGAGATCCTCGGGGCAGTTCCAATCAAAGGTGAGGTTCGTGAACGGGCACTGGCTTCCCCAGCGGCTCGGCACATTGAGGTTATAGATGAGTTCTTGCATGTTCTGGCGAATTTCGCTATAGCTCATCGAATCAAGCCTCACAAAAGGCGCCATATATGTATCGAATGAACTGAACGCTTGCGCGCCAGCCCACTCGTTTTGCAGGGTGCCGAGGAAATTCACGATCTGCCCGCACGCACTCGAGAAATGCTTCGGCGGCGCCGAGGCAATTGCGCCCGGAACACCGTTGAAACCTTCTTGAAGCAGCGTGCGCAGCGACCACCCGGCGCAATATCCGGTGAGCATGTCGAGGTCATGGATATAGATGTCACCCTCGCGGTGAGCGCGAGCGGCCTCCTCACTGAAAACTTCGTCGAGCCAATAGTTCGCTACGAGCTTGCCCGCCGAGTTGAGCACGAGACCGCCCACACTGTAGCCCTGGTTGGCATTCGCGTTCACGCGCCAATCAGCGCGGGCGAGGTAGTCGTTGATCGTCGAGATCGGGTCCACTAGCGTGCGCTCAGAATTCGGGCGTGCAGGCATGGTGCGCTCCTATCGCAAAAATGGGTGGTGGTGAGAGTGGGTTTTCTGTGCCGACGGCGCCACGGGACGCCCTCCTCGGCTACCCACCCAGATTCACTCTCGCCCGGTACATATTGTGGCGCGACACGCGGAGGCCACAACATGTAGTGGTTTCTGTGGCGGCTACAGCCGCACAGATCGGGACGAGCGTCCCGGAGGTGGCTCGTCGCGCATCCAGATTTATGAAAGTGGTGAATAACCGCGTTAGATGATTGATTTTCGACGCGAGGCAGCGATTTTTCACCACTTTCGTGATCGCAGATCTCGGGAAGCAAGCATCAGCAGGTGCCGATTCCAGCGAAGGCTGGGTGAGCTGGGTTTACGCAATAGGTGGCGCAGAGTCCCCGAACTTCCACGGAGTAGGCCGATAGACTTGTCGAGGAGCAACGGCCCCTCACAGCAAAGGACCCTCCCGTGGCACTCTTCGGCAGAAAAAAGCACTCACAACCAGCAGTTTCGTCGGAAAAAGGCCGCGCGAATGCGACGAGCGCGAAGAGCAAGGAAGCACGAGACCACAGCGCGCAAGAACCGGCGAGTAACAGGGAAACACGGGACCATGGCAGGCAAGGGCCCGCGGAAAGCAGGGACACATCGGACCACAGCCCCCAGAAACCAGTGAATAACGGGCAAGCGTCGGGCCAGAGCACGCAGAAACCGGCCATAAGCATGCAAGCGTCGGACACTGAAGCCCCCTCGGCCACCGCAGCCAGCGGCACCACCCCCGCCGCCATCCCGCACAGCGCCGCCGAACCCACGCCCAGCACCCACCTACCTCCCGAAAAGCGCCAGACCCATGCCGCCCCTCTGCCTGCGAGCGAGCGCAAGCCCGTCACCACACCACCGAAGAGCATGCCTGAGCACGCCAACCTCCGCACGCGCGACCGTCACCTCGAGACCAGTTTTGACCTTCGCCTTACCCGCTACGGCAACGATCTGCGCCGCGGCCTCAGCATGATCTACGGTGACAGGGCCAACGAGACTTTCGAACGCGTGCTCGGCATCGTTGCGAAGGCCATGGTCGAACGCCGTGAAGAGTTGCGCACCCTCGACGAAGAGCGCCTCCTCTCCCCCGACTGGCTACAGGATCCACGCCAGCTCGCCTATGTGACCTACGCGGATCGCTTTGCGAAGAACCTGCGCGGCGTTGAAGGCCACCTGGACTACCTCGAGGCTCTGGGCGTGACGCACCTTCATCTCATGCCGCTGCTCGAGCCGCGAGAGGGTAATTCCGACGGTGGCTACGCCGTCAAGGACTACGGGAAGGTGCGCGAGGATCTCGGCACCATGCGAGACCTCGAGTCCCTCGCGAGTGCGCTGCATAAGAAAGGTATGAGCCTCGAGCTCGACCTCGTGTTAAACCACGTCGCGAAAGAGCACGAGTGGGTGAGGCGCGCGATGGCCGGCGAAGAAAAATACCTCAACTACTTCCTCACGTTCCCCGACCGCACGGAGCCGGACGAATGGGAAACATCGCTGCCTGAGATCTTCCCCGATTTTGCGCCCGGCAACTTCACGTTCGATCACGATCTGCAGCGTTGGGTGTGGACCACGTTCAATGAATTCCAGTGGGACTTGAACTGGGCGAACCCGGATGTGTTCTGCGAGTTCGTGGAGATCGTGTGCAACCTCGCGAATCACGGCGTGGACCTGCTGCGTCTCGATGCCATTGCGTTCACGTGGAAGCGCAAAGGTACCGATTCGCAGAATCTGCCCGAAGTGCATTTCCTGACGCGTGCCCTGCGCGCCGCCGCCCGCATCGCCGCTCCTGCGCTCGCCATCAAAGCCGAAGCGATCGTGGGCCCGCAGGATCTCGTGGGATACCTCGGTGTAGGCGAGCACGCCGGCAAGCTCTCCGACATGGCGTACCACAACAGCTACATGGTGCAGTTCTGGAGCGCCCTCGCTTCGCGCGACACCACCCTCTTGCGCGTGGCGCTCGCAAAGTTCCCGCCAAAACCGGCGAACACCACGTGGGGAAGCTACGTGCGCTGCCACGATGACATTGGTTGGGCCGTCACCGATGCCGATGCTGCCGACGCCGGCCTCGACGGATTCGCGCACCGCGCCTTCCTCTCCGAGTTCTACTCAGGTGAATTCCCCGGAAGTTTCGCCGAGGGCCTCGTGTTCCAGCACAACCCCGCAACGGGCGACAAGCGCATAAGCGGCTCCCTCGCCTCGCTCGCGGGACTCGAGAAAGCACTGAAATCGGGGCGCGAAAGCGACATCGCCCTCGCGATCGACCGCATTACCCTCCTGCACGCAGCCATGCTTGGCTTCGGCGGGCAGCCACTGCTCTATATGGGCGATGAGCTCGGCATGCTCAACGACCCAAACTGGGCCGATGACCCCGCCCACGCCGATGATAACCGCTGGGTGCACCGCCCCCGCATGGACTGGGACCTCGCGCAGGAGGCGCTTGCGTCGGTCGGCGAAGGGGTGCAGCCCGGTGCGGGCTCGGGTTCGGTTTCGGGTCCGACGGTCGCCGCCGCCCAGGTGCTCTCTCGTTTCTTGCATCTCGTTCGCGTGCGCAAGGGATTGCCGCAGCTCCACGCGAGCGTGTCGTCCACGGTCGTGGAGGCGCCCGATGCGCGACTTCTGGTTCTTCATCGCGACCACCCGCTCAGCGACATGCTCGAGGTGTTCAATATGAGCGAGTATCCCGTGCCGCTCGATCCTGGGTTCTTGCGCGAGTTCGTGGGATCATCGCCACGCGAGGCGATCGCCGGGGTCGAATGGAACCTCGACGTGGAGCAGCTCATGATCCAGCCGTACGCGACGCTGTGGTTCCTCGGCCCGGAACGGACGACGGCGCAAATATAGGTGCAGCAAGCGCCGCCCCTCCAGCCCGCACAGCCGCCAAGCATGAAGCATCTTTGGGTAATTTAAAAGACCACAGAAATGCTTTTTCATAACAAGCATTTTCGCGACTACCGCAAAATGAATTATTTACCTATCGGTCGGCCCTTGCATTCGTTTTCACCGCGTTGCACTGGCGCCACCAGAACCCGCGTCGAGCGCCCCGGATCCGCGGACTGCCACTGTCACCTTCGTCACAATGTTGCGCACGACACCGTCGGTCTCTTAGATCGCTAAACTTGCAGGTGAGCACCCCGAGAGCACCAAAACCGACCACTTGTACCAGATCACTATGCGGACAGACTTGTGCGCAGCCGCGGAGGATCCCACAAAAGGACGCCCCACGCAAATTGTCGATGTGACCTACATGAACTTTCTGTTAAAGGCACAAATGAAGGGACTTAACTCCCTAGAAATGCATGAAAACCCGGGTGTAGCTTCTAGATGTCGGACAAAGTTGTGCCGACGAGATTTCTCCAATGCAAGGAAAGTGAAAATGCTCAGCAGGACTATCGGAGTCAGCGCCGCGCTTCTCAGCTCTGACACAACGATCCACCCGATCCCCGGCTACGAACTCACCGCACTCCAGGGCGGCGACCTCGCAAACATCTCGGCGGTCATCCTCGACCAGGACGACATCGACGCCGGCAAGGTTGCCGAGATCAACGACTACGGCTTCGGCATTCCCGTTTTTGCCGCCGTGAAGAGCACCAAGGACACCACCAACCTCGAAGGTCTCCACGGCGTTATCGCCCTCGACGAGCTCCAGGGCGACTACTTCGCTCGCCAGATTGCCGCTGCCGCCGATAAGTTCGAGGACGAGGTTCTCCCCCCGTTCTTCGGCGCCCTCACCAAGTACTACAACCGCGGCTTCTCGCCGTTCGCCTGCCCCGGCCACCAGGGCGGCCAGTTCTTCCGCCAGCACCCGGCCGGCCGCCGCTTCTTCGACTTCTACGGCGAAGAGCTCTTCCGCACCGACCTTTGTAACGCCGACGTCGCCATGGGTGACCTCCTCATCCACGACGGCCCGCCCGTTCAGGCAACCGAAGCTGCCGCACGCATCTTCAACGCCGATAACACCTGGTTCATCCTCAACGGCACCTCGTCGTCGAACAAGGTTGCCATCAACGCTGTTGTTGGCCCCGACGATCTCGTGCTGTTCGACCGCAACAACCACAAGTCGAACATCCACGGCGCCCTCGTCATGGCCGGCGGCAAGCCCGTCTACCTCGAGACCGCACGTAACGCGTTCGGCCTCATCGGCGGCATCGACGAGCACTGCTTCGAAGAGGACTACATCCGTGAGCGCCTCGAGAAGGTTGACCCCGAGCGTGCAAAGGCTGAGCGCCCGTTCCGCCTCGCGATCATCCAGCTCGGCACCTACGACGGCACGATCTACAACGCCCGCCAGGTCGTCGACAAGATCGGTCACCTCTGTGACTACATCCTGTTCGACTCCGCATGGGTTGGCTACGAGCAATGGATCGACATCATGAAGGAAGGCTCGCCGATGCTCCTCGAGCTCGACGAGAACGACCCCGGTATCCTCGTGACCCAGTCGGTGCACAAGCAGCAGGCTGGCTTCTCGCAGGCCTCGCAGATCCACAAGAAGGACTCGCACATCAAGGGCCAGGATCGGTACGTGAACTTTGACCAGTTCAACAACTCGTACATGATGCACGCCTCGACGAGCCCCTACTACCCGCTGTTCGCTTCGCTCGACATCAACGCCAAGATGCACGAGAACGGCGCCGGCGAGAAGCTGTGGGACGAAGCTCTCAAGAACTCCATTGAGGCTCGTAAGCTCATCCTCGGCAACCTCAAGATGCTCAAGCCGTTCGTTCCCACCGAGGTGGACGGCAAGCCTTGGGAGTCGTACGACACCGAGACCATTGCCTCGAACCGTAAGTTCTTCGAGTTCCACCCGGGCGAGCAGTGGCACGGCTTCGACAGCTACGTTGAGGGTCAGTACTTCGTTGACCCGATGAAGCTCCTGCTCACCACGCCGGGCCTCATCAACAAGACCGGTGGCTTCGAGTACGAAGACTTCGGCATCCCGGCGAACATTCTCGCGAACTACCTGCGCACGCAGGGCATCGTTCCCGAGAAGTGCGACCTCAACTCGATCCTGTTCCTCCTCACCCCGGCGGACACGATCCAGAAGTACTCGAACCTCGTCGCCGCGCTCCGCCGCTTCGAAGAGGCCGTCGAGAACGACGTTCCTCTGCAGGACGTGCTCCCCGAGATCTACGCTGCGCACGAGGACCGCTACCGCGGTTACACGATCCGCCAGCTCTGCCAGGAGATGCACGACTTCTACAAGAACCGCACGGTTGCTCAGCTCCAGAAGGACATGTTCCGCGAGGAGAACTTCCCGAAGGTCGAAATGACCCCGCAGGAAGCAAACGTCGAGTTCATCCGTGGCAACGTCGACTACCTGCCCATCGAAGAGTGCAAGGGCCGCGTTGCGGCCGAGGGCGCTCTTCCCTACCCCCCGGGTGTCGTCGTGGTTGTCCCCGGTGAGGTCTGGGGCGGCCCGCAGTACGACTACTTCATGGCACTTGAAGAGGGCATCAACCAGCTGCCCGGCTTCGCTCCTGAGCTCCAGGGCGTTCACATGGTGACCGAAGAAGACGGTCGCCAGCGTGCCTACGGCTACGTCATCCGCAACAAGTAAATTCAGCGCACGGTTGGGGTGGGAGAGCCCAGCTCTCCCGCCCCTCCTGCCTGACCCGATCTAAAGGTCACATCACATGTCTCAGACTCCTCAACGCAAGAAGATGGGCGTTGTCCAGCTCACCATCCTCACGATGGTGAACATGATGGGCTCCGGCATCATCATGCTTCCCACGAAGCTCGCCGAAGTCGGCACCGTCTCCATCCTTTCCTGGCTCGTCACCGCGACCGGCGCTACCCTTCTTGCCTATGCCTTCGCTATGGCTGGCCGCTACTCGAAGCGCCCCGGCGGCATGGGCGGCTACTCCGAATACGCATTCGGCAAGGCCGGCAACTTCACCGCAAACTTCACCTACTTCATCTCGCTCGTGATCGCGAACATCGCGATCGCAATTTCGGCTGTGGGTTACGCTCTCTCGTTCGTCCAGATCGACACCTCGAAGATGGCGAACGGCCCCGTCATCGTCGGCCTCCTCACCATCGCTACCCTCTGGCTCGCGACCGTGCTCAACTTCGGTGGCGCTTCCATTACCGGCAAGATCTCGTCGGTCACCATTTGGGGCGTCATCATCCCGGTGTTCTTCATCTGCATCTTCGGCTGGTTCTGGTTCGACGGTGGCCTGTGGATCGACTCGTGGAACCCGCACGGCTACAACATGTTCGAAGCCATCAGCATGTCGATCTCGATGACCCTCTGGGCCTTCCTCGGCCTCGAGTCCGCTTCGGCAAACTCCGACGCTGTTGAGAACCCCGAGAAGAACGTTCCCCGCGCGGTGCTCTTCGGCACCATCGGTGCTGCTGTTCTCTACATCGTTTCGACCAACGTGATCGCCGGTATCGTCAACAACGCCGAGCTCGCCTCGTCGGACGGCCCGTTCGGTCTCGTGTTCTCGCAGATGTTCAACCCGGTCATCGGCCGCATCGTTCTTGGCCTCATGGTCATCTCGTGCTTCGGTTCGCTGCTCGGTTGGCAGTTCACTATCGCCGAGGTTGCCCGTTCGATGGCTCTCGTGCGCATGTTCCCGAAGTGGTTCACCAAGCTCTCGAAGAACGGTGCTCCGATCCTCGGCATGGTCATCATTACCGCGGTTCAGACCCTCATCACCTTCATGACCATGAGCCCCGAGCTCTCGAAGCAGTTCGAGGTTCTCGTGAACCTCGCGGTCGTCACCAACGTGATGCCGTACATCCTCTCGATGGCTGCTCTTGCCGCGCTCATGTTCGCCGAGAAGACTCCCGCGAAGACGCGTCGCACGACCGTCGTCATCGCCTTCATCTCGCTTCTCTACAGCCTCTACGCTCTCTACGCCGCTGGCGCCGAAGCGTTCATCGGTGGCGTCCTCGTGACCTTCCTCGGCTGGGGCTTCTTCGGTCTCATCGTTCCGAAGCTCATCAGGCAGGGCGAGATGCACCTCGAGCCCGTTGGCGCCGACCCGGAGGCGCTCGCCGCTTCCGAGGCCGAGGCTGCACAGGCCTGATTGGCATCGAGCTAACCTAGCTCGCTCTCTTTCCTAGAAACGCTCCCGCTCCCCGTTGGGGACCGGGAGCGTTTCTGTATGCGGGCGGAGCGCGGGCAGCCGCCGATGCGATGCCCGGTGGGCTCGGGTGGTATGAGCGGCACAAGGTCCGACGCTTGCCCAGCAACCGTCGGACCCCCTTTTTTTTCCTCGAAGGTGGAGAAAAACGAGGTAATGGCCCCGACTTCGGGCATGCCCATGCGATTGCCTCCACCCTCGGCCCAGGTTCACCCCTTTCTAGCGTGGCGGGCCCAGCCACCATTCCTGACCCACAGCCGCAACTCACCTACCCCAACTCCATCGAGGCATAGCAAAAGCGGCCGCCCCAACAGGAACGGCCGCTTGCCTTACGCTCAAGCGCGGTATTTACTCCGCGATCGGCTTCACAAGCGGGAAGAGGATCGTGTCACGGATACCGAGACCGGTGATGGTCTGCAGCACGCGGTCGATGCCCATGCCCATGCCACCTGACGGCGGGAAGCCGTACTCCATGGCATCGCAGAAGTCTTCGTCGTAGCGCATCGCGTCCTCATCGCCACCGGCGGCGAGCTGTGCCTGCTGCACGAAGCGCTCGCGCTGAATAACCGGGTCGGCGAGCTCGGAGTACGCGGTACCAATTTCCGAACCGCGGATGTAGAGGTCCCACTTCTCGACGACGCCCTCGCGTTCGCGGTGGTCGCGCGTGAGGGGGCTCGTCTCGACCGGGTAGTTCATGACGAACACGGGCGCGTACAGTTCTTCGTCGGGAACGAGATGCTCCCAAATTTCCTCCACGAGCTTGCCGTGGCCGAGCTTGTCTTCGTCCACCTCGACCTCGAACTTGCGGGCAAGTTCGCGAAGGTGCTCAACGGAAGTTTCGGGGGTAATTTCTTCGCCGGCGTGCGTCGAGAGGCTCTCGTAGAGGTCGATGCGCTTCCATTCACCACCGAGGTCAAACTCGGTTCCGTCGGCGAGAGTCACGAGGGTCGAGCCGGTCGCGGCGATCGCGGCGTTCTGGATGATCTCGCGGGCAAGCTCGGCCATGCCGTTGTAGTCGGAGTAAGCCTGGTAGCACTCGAGCATCGTGAACTCGGGCGAGTGGGTGGAATCGGCGCCTTCGTTGCGGAAGTTGCGGTTAATCTCGAACACGCGATCGAGGCCACCCACAACGGCGCGCTTGAGGAAGAGCTCAGGGGCGATACGCAGGTAAAGCTCCATGTCGAACGCGTTCATGTGCGTCGAGAAGGGGCGTGCGGAGGCGCCGGAGGGGATGGTCTGGAGCATCGGGGTTTCGGCCTCGAGGAAGTCGTGGCCGTGAAGCGTCTCGCGGATCGACTGGAGAACACGCATGCGAAGGCGCGCGATGCGCTGCGCTTCGGGGTTCGTGATGAGGTCGACGTAGCGGCGGCGCACGCGCACTTCTTCGCTGAGGTCGCCGTGGAGATTCGGCAGGGGGCGGACGGCCTTGGAGGCCATCTCCCAGCGGTCGGCGAACACGGAAAGTTCGCCGCGGCGCGACGTGCCGACGGTGCCGTGCACAAAGAGGTGATCGCCGATGTCCACGAGGGAGCGGAAGTCGTTGAAGGCTTCTTCGCCGATCGCCTTAAAGTTCAGCATGGCCTGGAGGCGCGTGTGATCGCCGGCCTGGAGTGCCACGAAGATGAGCTTGCCGGTTTCGCGAATGTGGATCACGCGGCCCGCGAGACCAACGACGCGGTCGGTCATTTCGCCCGCTTCGAGACCACCGAATTCCTTGACAACTTCGGGAATCGTGGTCGTGAGCTCCACACTCACCGGGTAGGGGTGGCGAGCGCCGCCCTCAAGCATCTCGGAACGCTTGCGCATTCGAACCGCACGCTGATCCGAGCTGGGCATCTGAGCCCCGTCTGTTTGGCCACCATTCAGTTCTGGCACAACGATCGTTTCCTTTTCGCGAGTACTGCTTTTTCGTCATTCACCACTGGGGTTTTCGCCGCCAGTGAGTACCGCGATTTTATCATTCGGGTGGGTTGAAAAGCGGGGGCCGTCGGGCTGTGAAACGGAGGCGCGCCAGGGCACGGGTGCGGTTCCGACGCCTGCCCGAGTAACGATGTTGCCCACATCGACGGGCCGCGTGGTCACTCGTTCGGATATACTGGATCCATAAACTAAAGATTTAAGACGGTGTATAGAGATGTCGTGGAGAGCGCGCTGGGCTGCCCTAGCTGTCGTTCTGTTGCCAGTTTTCCTGATCAGTATCGATGTCACGGTGTTGAGCATTTCGCTCCCGGGCATCTCGCAGGATCTCCATCCGTCGGCCAACGAACTTCTATGGATCGTCGATTCGTATTCGTTTGTGCTCGCGTGCCTGCTCATTCTGATGGGCAAGTTTGGTGATAGTTTCGGGCGTCTTCGTTTGTTGATCTGGGGTTCCGTTATTTTCGGCGCGGCCTCGGTCATGTCGGGCTTCAGTACATCGGCTGTCATGCTCATCATTGGCCGCGCCCTTCAGGGCTTCGGCGGGGCGACGCTCATGCCGTCCACTCTCGGTATGATTCGCCATATCTTCCAGAAGCGATCGGAGAGGCGCCTCGCGCTTGCCCTGTGGTCGGCGGCGTTCTCAAGCGGTAGCGCGATCGGGCCGCTGCTCGGCGGTATTTTGCTTGAGGTCGCGAACTGGCGCTACGTGTTCTTCATTAACGTGCCGATCGTGATCGTGTTCGTGGTGCTCGCGAAGCTCTTTGTCCCCGAGTCAGATCGCGAGGAGGCCGAGAGGATCGACCTTCTCTCCCCCGTGCTTTTGATCGTGTCGATCTTCGCGCTCGTTCTGAGTTTCAAGCTCTTCATTGAGGATTTCGCCGTGTGGCACGTGGGGCTCTTGCTCGTTGGTGCCTTCGGGCTCGCGCTCTTTTGGCGCCGCCAGTACGTCGTGGACAACCCCATTCTCGACGTCGACGTTGTTGCGGAGCCGACGTTCCGTTCGGCAACGCTCATCAACGGCATCGCGTATTTCATCACGATTGGGACGCTGTTCTTCTTCCCGCAGTACCTCATGGTGGTCTCGAACCTCTCGCCGATCGAGGCGGGCATGTGGGCCCTCCCCATGGTCGTGGCGACGATCCTCGGCGCGCTCATCTCCCCGATCTTTGCGCGGAAGGTGCGCTCGAATAAGCTCGTCGCGCTCGGTCTTTTCGTCTGCGGGCTTGGCTGTCTCGCTGTCCCGCTGCTGGTGACCGTGACGTTTGATCCGTTCTTCTATTTCCTGTGCACGTTCCTGATTGGGCTCGGAATCGGGTTCTCGGAGCCACTCACGAACGACACGATTTTGTCGTCGGCGCCGGATAAGGAAGCGGGGTCCGTCTCGGCAATTTCCGAGACCGCGTACGAGCTCGGTGGTGCTCTCGGCACAGCAGTTCTCGGAGGCGTGGGCATGCTCGCCTATCGCCTCTCGCTGTCGTCGCGCGAGGCTGGTCTCGGGGTTTCAGATGAGGTGCTCGCGGAAGCGAAGCAGACGATCGGTTCGGCGGTCGTCCTTGGCGAGCCGGGCAACTCTACAAATCCTGATCTCGCGTGGAACCTCGCGAAGGCCTCGTTCGTGGATGGCCAGAATGCGGCGATGTATCTCGCGGGGATCGCGGCTTTCGCCGCGGCGATTATCGCGCTGCGCGGGATGCGGGCCGAGCTCCACCTCAAACTGCAGGATAAGCTCGGCACCAAACCACCCCAGAATTCCCCTGACCTGCAGTAATACACCTTTCAACACAGTTTTAGTGCAGGTTTTTCTTCTAAGCTACGGCTATGGCTATCGTCGATACACCCACCCCCGCCGATTACCCCGCTATCGCTGTTATTGCTCGGGATCTTTTGCGCGCATCTGATCCATCCGAGGCTTTCGATGGCACCGACCTCATCAATACTATTGAGGCGGGCCACCCGGCGATGGTGATCCGCGAGCACCGCGGCACCGAAGAGGAACCGGCTCCGGTTGTCGCGTTCGCGATGGTGCACGATCACGCGCGCGGTCGCATCGATGCGAAGTGGGCGGTGCGCCGCGGCGACGAACTGTACATCGCACACGCCGCCCGCTGCCTCGATTGGGTGGAAAAGAACGCCCGCGCGCTTGGTGAAAAGCGCGGCGAGGAGGGCTTCGTGATTGTCACGGAAGTTGGCCCTTCGGATAGCATTCGCTCCGAGGCCCTCGCTGATGCCGGTTTCACGAAGGCCCGCACCTGGGTGGTTATGGACCAGGACATCCCGGCACGCATGCGGGAAATTCACGATCGGGAGTCCGACGCCTCCCTGGCTCCCCGCGTCGCTGCCAATGTTCGCGTTCGCACCCTTGCCGACGTTGAGGAACGCCGCGCGGCTCACGCTGCTCTCGAGCATGCTTTTGAGGATCACTTCAACCACTTTGAGGAAAACTTTGACGAGTGGTGCGAGCGCACCAATCTCTATGCCCACCACGAGTGGGAGCGCGACCTTCTCGCGGAGCTCGTTCCCGAGGACGGCTCCGAGCCGATCGTGATCGGCACGCTCATGACGTCGTGGCTGCCCGAGTCGAACACGGCTCACGTGGAATACCTTGGCGTGACGCGCGAGGGCCGCGGCAAGGGTGCGGCGCATGCCCTGCTCGACGCGTTCTATGCGCTTGCGACCGAGCATGGCTTCACCCGCGGTGAGCTGTTCGTTGATGCCGATTCGCCAACGGGCGCCAACCTCGCTTACGAGAAGATGCATTGGCGCCCCGACTTCCGTAAGGATACGTGGCACAAGGAGATTACGCTCTGATCCCGCGCCCCACCGGGGGTTCCTCGACCTCCGCCACTCCTCGTCATCTCTGTCCGGCCATCTGCCATAGTTGCCTCACCCCTCGCCCCTCGGTGCCTCACCACCCCTCCCTTAGTTACCTCACCATCCCTCGTTGTCTCACCCCCTCTCCCCTCGTTGGCGCCGGCCGGGTGCTAAAGGTGGCGAAAAATAGCACCAAGAACCACATTTGCACCGTGAGGTGGCGATTTTTCACCACCTACAGAAATTCACTCAGGGGAAAGGTGCGCGGCCTCCCTTAAAAGAGGGGAGGCAGCTGGCGATAAGAAACGCGGCTCCCTTAAAAGAGGGGAGGCACCTGACAATAAGGAGCGAGACCGAAAAACAGCCTGTGAATAAGGGCGAGCGAAGTCAAGGCAGGAAACTGAGCACCTAACACAACCAGAGCGGGCCTAAGTGAATGCGCCGCCGCAACCAGAACGGGTCTCATGGGTGAGCCTCACACAACTAAAACGGGCCCGCTCCCACAAGGAACGGGCCCACCTCAACTTAGGGATCACTCCCACTCGATCGTGCCGGGCGGCTTGCTCGTCACATCGAGCGTCACGCGGTTGATGTCGTCGACCTCGTTCGTGATGCGCGTCGAGATCTTCGAAAGCACGTCGTAGGGAACCTTCGCCCAGTCGGCGGTCATTGCGTCGTCCGATGTCACCGGTCGAAGAACAATGGGGTGGCCGTAAGTGCGGTGATCCCCCTGCACGCCCACGGAGCGCACGTCCGCAAGGAGCACCACGGGGCACTGCCAAATGTCGCGATCGAGACCCGCGAGGGTCATCTCTTCGCGCGCGATGGCGTCGGCGGCGCGGAGGGTATCGAGGCGGTCCTTCGTGACCTCACCGATGATGCGAATGCCAAGACCCGGGCCGGGAAACGGCTGGCGCCACACGATTTCGTCGGGAAGGCCAAGCTGCGAACCCACGGCGCGCACCTCGTCCTTGAAAAGCTGGCGAAGTGGCTCCACGAGTTCGAATGTCAGGTCGTCGGGAAGGCCGCCCACGTTGTGGTGGCTCTTGATATTCGAGGTGCCGTCGCCGCCGCCCGACTCCACAACGTCGGGATAGAGCGTGCCCTGCACGAGGAAGGCCTTGCGGCGCGCTTCGTCGCCATCCACGACGCCCTGCTCGCGCAGAATGTCTTCCTGGGCCTGTTCAAACACGCGAATGAATTCGCGGCCAATGATCTTGCGCTTCTGCTCGGGGTCGGTCACGCCCGCGAGCGCGGAAAGGAACCGTTCTTCGGCATCGACAACGACGAGCTTCGCGCCACCGGTCGAACCGCTGAAGGCGCGCTCAATTTCTTCGGACTCGCGATGGCGCATGAGGCCGTGGTTCACGTACACGCACGTGAGGCGGTCACCGATCGCGCGCTGCACGAGGGCAGCGGCGACGGCGGAGTCAACGCCGCCGCTCAGGCCGCAGATCGCGGTGCCATCTTCGCCGATCTGGGCGCGGATGAGCTCAACCTGCTCGTCGATGACGTTCGACATCGTCCATTCGGGCTCGATCCCAGCCCCGCGGTAAAGGAAGTTCTCAAGGATCTCTTGGCCGCGCTCGGAGTGCTTGACTTCGGGGTGCCACTGCACGCCGAAGATGCGCCGTTCGCGGTTTTCGAACGCCGCGACGGGCGAGCCCGCGGAAACGGCGATCACGTCGAAGCCGTCGGGTGCTTCGTGGACGCTGTCGCCGTGACTCATCCACACGTTCTGGTTGAGGTCTTGACCCGCGAGCAGCACCGAATCGCTTTGGATCTCGGTGAGGAGCGTCGCGCCGTATTCGCGCGTGCCCGTGGGGGCAACCTTCCCGCCGAGCGCCTCAGCGATCGCCTGGAAGCCGTAGCACAGGCCGAGAACAGGAACGCCGGCCTCGAGGAGCGCGGGGTCAAGCTTCGGGGCGCCGTCCGCATACACGGAGCTGGGGCCGCCGGAGAGGATGAGCGCCTTGGGGTTCTTCGCGAGGATCTCGCTTGCGCTCATCGAGTTCGGGACGACCTCGGAGTAGATGTTCGCCTCGCGCACGCGACGCGCGATGAGCTGCGCGTACTGCGCACCAAAATCGACGACGAGGACCGGGTCTTGCTGGGTGCTGAGCTGGTTGTCGTTCATCACGCCCTCCATCCTAATGTGCGTACTACTGGCCCGCTTCATCGCCAAGTGTGGGACGCTCAGCGAGGTCGCGCTCCACCTTTGCGTGTGTCCAGCGCTCGCCGAAAAAGCTCAGCACGGGAATCACACCGAAGAACATGAGCAGGAGCATCCGCTCGAGGCCCCAGCGCATCTTGCTCCACAGATCGAACGCGAGAACCACGTAAATCATGTAGATGAGGCCGTGGATGGGGCTCCACGTTTTCGAGATCGTCACCCACAGATCGCTCTGGCCTCCGTACACGAGGTAGCGCATGATCATGATCGCGACGAGGATCAACAGCGCAACGCCTTCAACGATCGAGCCAACCTTGAAACGGGCGAATGACGTGCGGATTTGAGTTTCATCGAGCGGCCTGCGAGCCACGGGGCCTCCTTGCGGCATAGTGTGCGGTGGCGGCTACTCCTGGCCTTCGCCCGCGAGCCGCGCTTCAAGTTCGAGCCTACGCTCAGCCTGCTCATCGAGGTAGGTCGAGCGCACGCTTCGCCACCAGATGTAGAGGAAAAACACGCCGANGCCGCGAACCTCGGCGCCCCGGTCGTGCTCGTGGTGAGCTCGCGCCGCCGCGACCCGCAGCAGGCCGCAACCGTCGCCCAAATCGCCTTCCAGGAGTTCGCCCAGAACCACGCGACTCCCGTCGCCGTCGTCATCAACCGCGCCGAGAGCGAGAGCCTCCCCGCGACCCGCGAGGAGATCGCAAAGGCCCTGCCCGAAGGCGTCATCACCGCGGCTCTGCCCGAATCGGACGTCGTGTACTCGCCGAGCGTGAACGCCATCAAGGACGCCGTGAACGGCACGGTCATCCAGGGTGAGCCCGAGCTTCTCGAACGCGTCGCACTCGATATTGTCGTGGCCGCGATGGGCCTTCCGAACGTGCTCAAGAACCTCCACGAGTCGAGCACCGTGATCGCTCCCGGCGACCGCCACGACCTCATCCAGGGCATTCTCATGTCGCAGCAGTCGGGCACGTTCCCGTCGCTCAGCTCACTCGTGCTCACGGGCGGCTACGACCTCCCCGAGGAAATCAAGGCCCTCGGCACTGGCGATCTGCCGATCATCGTGACCGAAGAAAACACGTTTGAGGCCGCCGTTGCCGCGAGCAACATCGACGGTAAGCTCACCTCGACCCCGCAAAAGGTCGACGCGGCCCGCCGCCTCGTCGCCGAAAACTTCTCGATGAACGAGCTCATCTCCGCCCTCGACCTCGCCAAGAGCGACGTCGTGACCCCGATGATGTTCCAGTTCGAGCTCATCGCACGCGCCCAGGGCGAAAAGAAGACCATCGTGCTTCCCGAGGGCGACGAGCCCCGCATCATCGCTGCTGCCGAGGCCATCCTCAACCGCGGCGTTGCGAACCTCGTACTGCTTGGCGACGAGACCACGATTCGCCAAAAGGCCACGCAGCTCGGCCACGACATCACCGAAGCCCGCATCGTCTCCCCGCACGACAAAGAGCTCGTCGAAAAATTCGCCGAAGAATTCGCCCGGCTGCGCGCGAAGAAGGGCGTGACCCTTGACCAGGCACGCGATACCGTTCAGGACGTCTCCTACTTCGGCACGATGATGGTCCACATGGGGTACGCCGACGGCATGGTTTCCGGCGCGGTGAACTCGACCGCCCACACCATTCGCCCGGCGCTCCAGATCATCAAGACGAAGCCCGACGCGAAGGTCGTCTCCTCCGTGTTCCTCATGGCGCTCGAAGATCGCGTTCTCGTGTACGGCGATTGCGCCGTGAACCCCGACCCGACCGCCGAACAGCTCGCCGATATCGCCGCGCAGTCCGCTGCCACAGCCGCGCAATTCGGCGTGGACCCGCGAGTCGCGATGCTCTCGTACTCGACGGGCACGAGCGGCTCGGGTGCCGACGTTGACAAGGTCCGCGAAGCGACCGCGCTCGTCAAGGAAAACCACCCCGACCTCAACGTGGAAGGCCCCATCCAGTACGACGCTGCCGTAGACGCCTCGGTCGCCAAGACCAAGCTTCCCGATTCGGCAGTCGCGGGCCGCGCGACCGTGTTTGTGTTCCCCGACCTCAACACGGGAAACAACACTTACAAGGCCGTGCAGCGCTCCGCGGGCGCGATTGCGATCGGCCCGGTTCTTCAGGGACTCAACAAGCCCGTGAATGACCTTTCGCGCGGCGCCCTCGTCGAGGACATCATCAACACCGTCGTGATCACCGCGATCCAGGCGCAGAACCAGAACTGACGGGCGAAGAGCCCCTTCTTGACTACGAACGGAGAAACCGTGACCAACAGCAATGTTCTCGTGATCAACTCGGGTTCGAGCTCGATCAAGTTTCAGCTCATCGATCCCACCTCGAATCACGTGACCGCCTCCGGCATCGTTGAGCGCATCACGCTGCCCACTGGCAACGCCTCGATCGAAGCCGGCGACAAGGAAGAAACATGGGAGGGGGCAATTCCCGATCACGTCAAAGGCATGCAGGTCGTGGAGGAGCTCTTCGCGAAGGTGGGCGTTGAGCTGTCCGAGGAAACCGTGAGCGCCGTTGGCCACCGCGTGGTCCAGGGCGGCTCGGTGTTCCCCGAGGCCACCCTCGTGACCGACGAGGTTCGCGACCAGATCCACGAGCTCGGTTCCCTCGCTCCCCTGCACAACTACGCGGCGGTGGATGGCATCAACGGTGCCCGTGCGCTCCTGCCGAACCTCCCCCACGTCGTCGTGTTCGATACGTCGTTCTTCACCAAGCTTCCGCCCGAGGCATACACTTATGCGATCAACAAGGAGGTCGCCGAGCAGTACAAGATCCGCCGCTACGGCGCTCACGGCACCTCCCACGAGTTCATCTCCTCGCGCGTGCCGGGCTTCCTCGGCCGCGAAGATGAAGAGCTTCGCCAAATCGTTCTGCACCTCGGCAACGGTGCTTCCGCCTCGGCCGTCAAGAACGGCCAGCCCGTGGACACCTCGATGGGTCTCACCCCGCTCGAGGGGCTCGTCATGGGCACCCGCTCGGGCGACATCGACCCGTCGGTGTACGCGCTCCTCAGCCGCCAGGCCGGCATGGATCCCGCCGAGGTCGACACGCTGCTCAACAAGAAGTCGGGCCTCATGGGCCAGCTCGGAATGAGCGACTTCCGCGACATCACCGCCGCCGTGGAATCCGGCGACGAGAACGCGAAGCTCACGCTCGGCATGTGGGCCCACCGCGTCAAGAAGTACGTGGGTGCCTACGCTTTTATCCTCGGTGGTCTCGACGTCATCACGTTCACCGCGGGCATCGGTGAGAATGCTTCGCTCGCCCGCTCGAGCGCCCTCGAGGGCCTCGAGGAGTTCGGCATCATTCTTGACGAGGAAGCGAACGCGCAGCGCAAGAAGGAGCCGTGGATCATCTCGGCGCCCGAATCGAAGGTCACCGTGCTCGTGTACCCCACGAACGAGGAGCTCGCGATCGCGCAGCAGACCCTCGCGGTTGCGCGCGGCTAACAGCACCGACACGGCTCACATTGCCGTACGAAAATGGGGCTCGCCACCAACGGCGAGCCCCATTTTTCTATCGAGGATCAGCGGGTCGTCACGACCTCGACCCTCTGGAATTCCTTGAGGTCCGTGTAGCCCGTGGTCGCCATCGCGTGGCGCAGCGCGCCCACGAGGTTCGTGGTGCCATCGGCCGAGAGACCCGGGCCAAAGAGAATCTGCTCGAGCGGCGCCACCTGGCCAACTTCGACGCGGTGACCGCGCGGCATCGTGGGGTGGTGCGCTTCGCTCCCCCAGTGGAAGCCGCGACCGGGCGCTTCGGTGGCACGCGCAAGTGCGGCGCCGACCATGAGACCATCAGCTCCGCACGCAATGGCTTTCACGATGTCGCCACTGCGACCTAGGCCGCCGTCGGCAATCACATGCACGTACCGGCCGCCCGACTCGTCCATGTAATCCCTGCGCGCTGCGGCGACATCCGCAACGGCCGAGGCGAGCGGTACCGAAATGCCGAGGGTCTCCCACGTCGTTTGGCTCGCGCCGCCGCCAAAGCCCACGAGAACTCCCGCCGCGCCCGTGCGCATGAGGTGCAGGGCCGCTGTGTAGGTGGCGCAGCCGCCCACGATCACGGGAACATCGAGCTCGTAGATAAAGCGCTTGAGATTGAGCGGCTCGCGATTACCCGAAACGTGCTCGGCGCTCACGGTCGTGCCGCGAATGAAGAAGATGTCCACGCCAGCATCGACAACGCTCTTCCAGTGCTCCTGCGTGCGCTGCGGGGAAAGGGAGCCCGCGGCGACCACGCCGGCTTCGCGAAGCTGCGTGATGCGTTCACGAATGAGTTCGGGCTTGATGGGCTCCGCGTAGATCTCGCGGATGCGGCCGTGCACGTCCTTCGGTTCGAGGCGCGCGATTTCCTCAAGGAGCGGCTCGGGGTTCTCGTAGCGGGTCCACAGGCCCTCGAGATCGAGCACGCCAAGCCCGCCGAACTGGCCGAGCTGGATCGCCGTTTCGGGGCTCATCACCGAATCCATGGGGGCCGAGAAGATCGGGATGTCGAAGTGGTAGGCATCAACCTGCCACGAGGTCGAGACATCCTCGGGATCCCGCGTGCGGCGGGAAGGCACCACGGCTACATCATCGAGGCCGTAGGTGCGACGGCCCCGCTTATTGCGTCCAATTTCGATTTCGTTTTGCACGGTTTCCAGTCTACAGAGGCCACACGGGATTGACGTCGGGCGTTTTGCCCTGGCGCTTGAGGAATTCGATGAAGTTTTCGGCCCACGCACGGTGGAGCTCGATCTGCTTCTTGTGCAGCTCCGCGAGGTCACTTTCGGCGATCACCGTGTGCTTCTTTGCCATCGCGCGCAGCACATCGAGTGTCATCGAGACATCGACATCGGCCGTGTGCATGTTGCCCTCGGGCTCCGCAACCCCGTACACCTCCATGAGGCTCGAGAGATTGCGCTTGCCCTTGCGGTAGCGATCGAGGCCGCGATCGAGCACGAGCGGATCCACGACCGGCGCGATCGCGCGGCCAAGGCGATCCTCGAGCGTGGGGAGATCATTGCGGCGAAGCTCCGCCTCGATGATTGTCAGATCGAAGCTGCCGTTGAAAGCGACGATCGGCGCACCCTGCTCGAGACATTCGACGATGCGCACCGCGATCTCCTCGAGCGCGGGCGCCGGCTCCATGCCATACGTGTGCGCGTGCTCGCTCGAAATTCCGTGCACGCGCGAGGCTTGCTCGGGGATCTCCATGCCCGGATTAATGAGCCACGTGGCGATGGTTTCGCCCTCGCGGCCCGGCCGCGTGGAGAAGACGAGCGCCGCGGTCACGATGCGATCGTTCGCCGTATCGGTACCCGTTGTTTCCGTGTCAAAGCCCAGCATCGGGCCGTCAATCCAACTCATGTCACAAGCCTACGTGGGGGTGGGACATTTAAACTCCACGCGCCTACGATGGGGATAACCCCCTCGGGGAAATCCCCACATTCGTTTTTTTGGAGAGCCGTGCTCGAACTCCACAGCATCACGAAGTCCTACACGGCCGGATCCTTCACGCAGGTCGCCCTCGCCGGCGTGAGCGTGGCTTTTCGCGACAACGAATTCGTCGCGATCCTCGGGCAGTCCGGCTCCGGAAAAACGACAATGCTCAACGTCGTTGGCGGCCTCGATCACTTCGACTCCGGCGACCTCGTAATCGACGGGATCTCCACAAAGAGCTTCAAAGACCGCGACTGGGATCGCTACCGCAATAACCGCATCGGTTTCGTGTTCCAGAGCTACAACCTCATCCCCCACCAGAGTGTCCTCGCGAACGTTGAGCTCGCCTTGACACTCTCAGGCGTCGGACGCTCTGCGCGCCGCGAGCGCGCGCTCGATGCCCTGACCAAAGTGGGCCTTCGGGACCACGTCCACAAAAAGCCAAGCCAGCTCTCGGGCGGGCAGATGCAGCGCGTCGCGATCGCGCGCGCCCTCATCAACGACCCCGAGATTCTGCTGGCCGACGAACCCACGGGTGCCCTCGACTCCGAAACCTCCGTGCAGGTCATGGACCTTCTTCGGGAGGTTGCGAGCGACCGCCTCGTCATCATGGTCACGCACAACCCCGAGCTCGCCCACGAATACGCCACGCGCGTCGTGGAATTCGCCGATGGGCAGGTCGTGGGCGATTCCGACCCGTTCATTCCGGCCATTGAGGACACCCGCGAAGCACAGCCCACCCGCAACACACGCATGGGGCCGCTCACGGCGCTCATGCTGAGCTTCAACAACCTCATGACCAAAAAGGGTCGCACGCTCATGACCTCTTTTGCGGGGTCGATCGGCATTATCGGCATCGCCGCGATTCTCGCGCTTGCAAACGGCGTCAACAGCTACATCGCGAAAACCGAAGAAAACGCCCTCGCGAATTACCCGCTCAGCATTCAAAAAACGGGAGTTTCGATGGAATCGGGGCTCGCAAACGCGAAACCGAAAGGCGAAGCGAAAGCCAACACCGTGCGCGCCGTCGAGATGTACACGCGTTCAATGAATTCTACGAGTACGAACGACCTCGCGGCCCTCAAGAAATACTTCGATGCCAACGGCGGTGACATCAACTCCTACGTGAACGCGATCGAATACTCTTACGCCGCTGAACCCCAGATCTACGCGCTCGACACCGAGAAACCCGTTCAGGTGCACCCCGAGCAAGCATTCTCCCGGTACGCGGGCGGGTTTTCGATGAGCCCCGCGAGCGCCATGTTCTCGATGAACGCCTTCCGCCAACTACCCGCAAACACCGACCTCTACACGTCGAAATACCGCGTTCTTGACGGGCGCTGGCCCAAAAATTCTCGTGAACTCGTGCTCGTTCTCGACGAAAACGGTCAGATGCCCGACCTTTACGAATACACGCTCGGCCTCAAGGACCACGCGAAGCTCGACGAAATGATGGAGAACATGGAGGCGGGCCGGGCCACGGGCAATTCCGACGGTTCCTCGGGCGAAAATGCCTCCTCGAAGCCCGGCGAATATACCTTCGACCAGATCATCGGCACCGAATTCTCGCGCGTCAACGCCTTCGAAACCTACACCCACAACAACGACACGGGCACGTGGATCGACCGCAGCAACGACGCAGACTTCATGCGCGACAAGATCGACAACGGCGAGCGCCTCACGATCGTGGGCATCGTGCGCCCCGCCGAGGGTGAAGACATGGGTGCCCTCCAGCAGGGCATCTCCTACCTCCCCTCCCTTACCGACGAGGTCATCACCGAAGCTTCGCAATCCGAGATCGTCCACGAGCAACGCGCACACCCCGACATCGACGTGTTTACCGGCAAGTCCTTCGAGGAACTCAAAGAGGCCGAGCCCGGCAGCGACTTCGACATGAGTTCCCTCTTCACGGTCGACCAGGACAAAATCCGCGGCGCTTTCACGATCGACGAATCAAAACTCCAAATGGATCTCGGCGGCCTCGATCTGAGTTCCATGCCCGAGCCGAGCCTCGATCCCGGTTCCCTCGACATGAGCGACCTTGACCTCTCGAGTCTCGACCCGGGCGCGGCAAGCGTCGGACCCCCTGACGTGAACGTGACCGACCTCGACCTCGCCGACCTCACCGCCCGCTATCCGCAGCTCACCGATATCGACCTTCCGGCAGTGATGGCGAAGGCGCTCGAGGGCGAGGTGATCCAGCCCGGCGCGAGCGAGTACCTGAGCGGCGAGGCAAGCGCGCTCATCCAGAGGTTCCAGGCGTATTACGCGGCGCATGCGGATGTTAATGGCGATCAGGTTCCCGACCGTGACACGGCCGAGGTTGTGCTCGAGTACCTCCAAACCGACGAGGTCCGGGCGAAAATCGACGAGATGTCGAACTCCGATCAGGTCGTCAATCGGGAGCTTCTCGAGCAGCAACTTTCCGATGCCCTCGGTGAGGATCCAGCGCTTCAGGAGATTTCCTCGGCGGTCAGTAGCGACCTTTCGAACGCCATCGCCGAGCAAATTTCCACGCAGCTCGGCGGCGCGCTCGCGACCCAAATTCAGCAGACGATCGGCGAATATTTGACGACCTCGATCGGCACGATGATGGAGCAATACATGACCGCGCTCCAGACCGAAATCGAGGATCAGATCAATGGCGCGATGTCGCAAATGGGCGCGAATTTTGCGAACGCCATGAGCGTCGATCCCGATAAATTCGCCGAGGCCTTCGAGATGAACATGGACGAGGAAGAGCTCGCGGCGTTCATGTCGACCATGGTCTCCACTCACGCGGCAAGCTACGAGGACAACCTCGAAAAGCTCGGCTGGGCCGATCGCACGAGCCCCGACCAAGTCGATATCTACCCGGCGAGTTTTGAGGATAAGGACCAGGTCAAGACCATCCTCGACGAGTACAACCGGAAAGCCGACGGCGACAAGTCCAAGGAGATCGTCTACACCGACATGGTGGGGATGCTCATGAGTTCGGTAACAAGCATTATCAACGTGATCACGTGGATGCTCATCGCGTTCGTGTCGATTTCGCTCGTGGTGTCCTCGATCATGATCGCGATCATCACTTACATTTCGGTGCTCGAGAGGCGCAAGGAAATCGGCATTTTGCGTGCGGTCGGGGCGTCAAAGGCCGACGTTCGCCACGTGTTTAATGCGGAAACGGTCATCGAGGGGCTTCTCGCTGGCCTTATTGGCGTGGGGGTCACGCTTGTGCTGTGCATTCCGGCGAACATTATCGTCAAGCAGAAATTCGACGTGGAGAACATTGCGAGCCTCCCGCCGCTCGCGGGCGTGATTCTCGTGGCGATCTCGGTGCTGCTCACGGTGCTCGCGGGGGTTCTCCCCTCGGGGCGTGCGGCGAGGCAGGACCCGGTGGAGGCGCTCCGCTCAGAGTAGTCCTTGGGCGAGCCCAGGCCACCGCGGCACTGCCTCACTGCTTTCCAAGACCCCCAGCCCGGCTTCGACCTGCCATCCCCCGGCTTCCACCTGTCCCCCCCCGGTTTCCACCTGCCGCCCCAGCCGATCCTGGAGGTGGTGAGAAACGGCGTTAGACCCTGAATTTTCTCCGTGTGGCGGCGATTTTTCACCACTTCAGAGAAACAGCTTGACCACTTGAGAGAAACAGCTTCACCATTCTAGGGTCGCAGCGGGAGAAAAATCAGAAGGGGCGAAGGCACCACAAGCCTCCGCCCCCGCAACACCGCAGCCTTAACGTGCGCGGTAGTTCGGCGCCTCCACGATCTGCGCCATGTCATGCGGATGCGACTCCTTGAGACCCGCCGCCGTAATGCGCACGAACTTGCCGCGCTCCTTGAGCTCGGGAATCGTGTGCGCACCCACGTAGAACATCGACTGCGCAAGCCCGCCCGTCAGCTGGTGCACGACAGTGCCGAGAGCGCCCTTGTAGGCCACGGTGCCCTCGATGCCCTCGGGCACAATCTTGTCGTCGGTCTCCACGTCAGCCTGGAAGTAGCGGTCCTTCGAGAACGACTTCTTGCCACGCGAGGCCATTGCCCCAAGCGAGCCCATGCCGCGGTAGCTCTTGAACTGCTTGCCGTTCATGAGGATCACCTCGCCGGGCGACTCCGCCGTGCCCGCGAGAAGCGAGCCGAGCATCACGGTATCGGCGCCCGCCACAAGGGCTTTCGCAATGTCACCCGAATACTGGAGGCCGCCGTCACCGATGAGGGGAACGCCGGCGGGCTTACACGCCTTCGACGCTTCGTAAATGGCGGTGACCTGCGGAACCCCCACTCCGGCAACGACGCGCGTCGTGCAAATCGAGCCCGGGCCCACGCCCACCTTCACGGCGTCAACGCCCGCGTCGATGAGCGCCTGGGCACCCTCGCGCGTCGCCACGTTGCCACCGATGATCTGCACGCCATCGAACGCTTTGTCGCTCTTGAGGCGGCGGATCATGTCGAGGGCGAGGCGTGCGTGGCCGTTCGCGGTATCCACAACGAGAACATCGACACCCGCATCGCGCAGCGCACCCGCGCGCTCATACGAGTCGCCGAAGAAGCCCACACCCGCACCGATCAGGAGGCGGCCCTCCGCGTCCTTCGACGCGTTCGGGAACTGCTCACTCTTCACGAAATCCTTCACCGTAATGAGGCCCGTAAGTTTGCCGTTCTCATCCACGAGAGGCAAACGCTCACGCTTGTGCTTGCGCAAGAGGGCAGTCGCTTCTTCGCGGCTCACGTCGGTGGGCGCGGTGTACACCTCGCGCGTCATCACGTCGGAGACCTTCGTGGTTGCCCACTCGGCCACGGGAATGAAGCGCAGGTCGCGATTCGTGCAAATGCCGAGCAGCGTGCCGGTCTCGTCCACGACGGGCAGGCCCGAGACGCGATAGTTGCCGCAAATCGCATCGAAGTCTTCGAGCGTCGCATCCGGGCCAATCGTCACGGGGTTCGGCACGCGGCCGGTCTGGGTGCGCTTGACGAGGTCGACCTGGTGGGCCTGATCCTCGATCGAAAGGTTGCGGTGAAGAATACCGATACCGCCAAGGCGCGCCATCGCAATCGCCATGCGGGCTTCGGTCACGGTGTCCATCGCGGCAGAGGCGAGGGGCACCCTCAGGTTAATCTCGCGCGTGAGCCGCGCGGTCGTATCTACATCGCTCGGGATGACGTCCGTCTCCCCGGGAAGAAGCAGCACGTCGTCATAGGTCAGGCCAACAAAACCGAAGGGATCATTCGTCATGCTCCAACCTTAGCGCCGCCGCCTTGCCAGTTCCTTCCTGCGAGCGTCAAACGCTTCAAGAAACACGTGCGGATCCTCGAACTCCTCGCGCCACGGCATCGCGTAGCGCTTCGCAAGGGTGCGGTTCTGCCAGGATTTCCGGGCGGTGCGGTCGCGGGCGAGCAACTCGGGTCGTGACGGGCTCACCGCGGCACAAACCTGCCGCTCGAACTCCGCGATCCCCTCGTAACTGCGATCGTCCCAGCCGCTATAGGGGATGAGCAGACGTCGGCCCCCCTCCCCCGCATCGAGCACCGTCACGCCTTGGGGCCGAAAATCCGGAACTACCGCCCGCAAGCGGGGGGACTCGAGGCGCTGCCGCCCCCGCTGCACGAGCCCCGTAACCGGGTTCCACCAGGTCGTGCGGTGCGTGAGCGCCAGCACCGCAAGCATGAGAAGCGCGAGCAACACCCAGCCCGCGACCCACCCCACGGGAAGCGCCACCCACCACGGCCACGAGAACTGGCGATGCACATACAGCCCCGTGACCGGCAAGAACAACGCGGCAAGCAACGGCGCGCCCCACCTGAGCCACGGCAGAAGACGCGCGGCGAACGTGGGTCCAAGCGCCACTCGAGCGCCCCTCACGCGCGGGGAAATCTGCTCAGTCATTCTCCTGCACCTCCTGCGGCCACCACTCGAAGCGGCGCTCCGCCCCCGTCACCGGATCCGTAAACGCCATGAGCACGCTCCACAGTGCGAGCGGCTCGCTCACCTCCCGGCGGGAACGCTCCCCCGTCACGGGATCGGGCGCAGGCGCGGGATATAGCTCGTCACCCACGATCGGCAGGCCCACGTGCGCGAGGTGCACGCGCAACTGGTGGGTGCGGCCCGTGTGCGGGGTCAAACCCACAAGGGTCCGACGGCTGCCCGGCTCCCGCCGAAGCATTCGCGCGCTCGTCCACGCCTCTTTCCCCTTCGGGTCAATGTGCGCCCACAGGTCACCGTGCCTCTTGACGATGGGCTCGCGGATTTCAAGCGGGCCGTGCTCGAGGCTGGCAAGCGTCGGAGAATCCCCCTCCACCCACGCCACGTAACGCTTCCGCACTTCCCCGCGCGCGAAAAGCTGCTGGTAGGCGCCGCGTTCCTCGGGGATTTTCGACAGCACGAGGATCCCGCCGGTCTGTTTATCGAGCCGGTGAATCGGCGAAAGATCAGGCAGGCCATGCGCCACGCGAAGCCGCACGAGAGCGCTCCGACGAATATGCTCGCCGCGAGGAATGCTCGCCATGTCACGCGGCTTTGCGACCACAAGCAGATGCTCATCCTCGAACACCACGGGAATGTCGACCGGATCGACAGCTTCGGGTGTGAGCTCCCGGTGGAAAAACACTTCGCGCGCCCGAGTCATGGCCTCGCCCTTGCCCCATGCCTCGCCGTGCTGATCCACGATCTCTCCCGCAGCAAAGCGTTCACCGAGGTCACGCGCCTGCGCAGAGCCAAGCGCCGGGAACCTCTCGAGCAGCACCTCCCCTACCGCCCTGCCCACCTCGTGCGGCGTTGCCACAACCCGCACGGCATCGAGCCCGTCCCTTTGCGGCAAAGGAGGTCGGGAAAAACGCTTCGTACGGCGGGCAGGCATGGCTCCATTGTGCCAAGGAACCGAGGCGTCAGATCCCCCAGATCATGAACGTGACGACATTGTGCGCCGCGTAAAACGCCACAATCGCCAGGACAAAAAGGTTCGGGTGGCGGTCAATGATCGAGAGGGAGCCCGGCATCATGCGCGCGAGCTCGCCGGGCCGTGCGTGATCGATGTGCTCAATCCGCACCCCACGCTCCTCCGCCTCACGCACAAGAATCGACTGCGCACGAGCGCCATAGAACGCGCCCGAAAGGTTTGCGACGCGGCTCGTGCTCGAGCGCATCACAAGGGCGGCATCGAAGGCATCGACATCGGTGTCCACGGGATCACGAGGTTCTTTGCCTCGGTAGATGTCGCGCACGAACCACATTCCAGAAAGCGCGCTCCACTTCGCCGAGCGGGGAATGCGGAACAGGCCGCGCACTTTAATGCGGTCCTCATAGATCACGACGCTCTGCGTGAGAATACGGAGCAGCGCAACAATCGCGAGCGCGACTACCGCGAACCAACCGTAGAGCGGGAGGGTAAACCAGTGGTCGTGGAAAAGGCGCGGATCACTCCACAGCCCCTGCCCGATGAAGCTGATGCCCACGAGGAACTCGAGAAGTACCGTAAACACGATCGCTGCAAGGAGAGCGGCGCTCATCGCCGCGGGACTTGGCCGCATCACGATCTTGTGGGGCTTGCAGTCTTTGCGCGTACTCGGACCCTTACTCGAGTGCACGCCTTTGGACGTGGCTCGCGAAGGTGATTGGTAGACGGCGCTCATACGGGTCCCCTCTCCCTCTCGCGAGTATCGTCAGGTCAGGCTCTCGTGTGCTCGGGCGCCCTCGGCGCGATTGAGGTGCACTTGGCTAAGAATACGCCCCGCTCCTCGAGAAAGCTCAAGAAGCGGGGCGTGTGAGATGAGGTCCGACGGTTGCTTACTCCTCGTCGTCCTCACGTTTGTCAACGACGAGGGTCTCGGTCGTGAGAACGAGGCCCGCGATCGAGGCAGCGTGGCGCAGGGCGCTGCGCGTCACCTTCACCGGATCGATGATGCCAGCCTCGACGAGGTCGACGTATTCGCCGGTCGCGGCGTTGAGGCCGGTGCCCACCGGGGACTCCTTGACCTTCTCCACGACGACGTAGCCTTCTTCGCCGGCGTTTTCGGCGATCCAGCGTAGCGGCTCGCCGACGGCCTTGGCGACGGCGCGAACACCGACGGCCTCGTCGCCCTCGAGCCCGAGGTCATCAGCGAGAACGGTCGCGGCCTGAACGATGGCCGAGCCACCGCCGGCAACGATGCCTTCGTCGATCGCGGCGCGCGTTGCCGCGACCGCGTCCTCGATGCGCATCTTCTTTTCCTTGAGTTCAACCTCGGTGTGCGCACCGACCTTGACGACAGAGACGCCGCCCGAAAGCTTCGCGAGGCGCTCCTGGAGCTTCTCGCGATCCCACTCGGAATCGGTGTTCTCGATCTCAGCCTTGATCTGCTGGACGCGATCGGAAACCGCCTCCACGTCACCGGCGCCACCCACGATGGTCGTGTTGTCCTTCGTGATGACAACGCGCTGGGCGGTACCGAGCTGGCTGAGCTCGGTCGTCTTGAGGTCGAGGCCCAGATCAGGCGTGATGACCTCGGCGCCCGTGAGGATCGCGATGTCCTGCATCATGGCCTTGCGGCGATCACCGAAGGCGGGAGCCTTGACGGCGGCACCCTTAAAGGAGCCACGCAGCTTCGAAACCACGAGCGTCGCGAGGGCCTCGCCCTCGACGTCTTCGGCGATCACGAAGAGAGGCTTGCCCGATTCGACAACCTTCTCGAGAACAGGCAGGAACTCCTGCACGTTCGAGATCTTGCCCTGGTTAATGAGCACGTAGGCGTCTTCGAGAACGACTTCCTGGCGGTCAGCGTCGGTCACGAAGTGCGGGGAGATGAAGCCCTTGTCGAACTGCATGCCCTCGGTGAAGTCGAGCTCGAGCGCGGTGGTCGAGGATTCCTCGACCGTGATGACGCCGTCCTTGCCGACTTTGTCGAACGCCTCGGCGAGCAGCTCGCCGATCTCGGCATCCTGCGACGACACGGTCGCGACGGACGCGGTCTGTTCCTTCGAGTCGATGTCAATCGCGTTCTCGCCGAGCTTGTCGCTAAGCGCCTCGACAGCCTTCTCCATGCCGCGCTTGAGCGCTGCAGGAGCGGCACCCGAAGCCACGTTGCGAAGGCCCTCGTGCACGAGTGCCTGAGCGAGAACGGTCGCGGTGGTCGTGCCGTCGCCGGCCACGTCGTTGGTCTTGGTCGCGACTTCCTTCGCGAGCTGAGCACCGAGATCCTCGTACGGATCCTCGAGCTCAACTTCGCGAGCGATCGTCACGCCATCGTTCGTAATGGTGGGGGCGCCCCACTTCTTGTCGAGGACGACATTGCGGCCCTTGGGGCCGAGCGTCACCTTAACGGTGTCCGCGAGCTTGTCGACGCCGCGCTCGAGCGCGCGACGCGCCTCCTCGTCGTAAATGATTTCTTTAGCCACGATGAGCCTTTCAGCCTTCGATGATTGCGAGAACGTCGCGCTGGCTCAGAACGAGGTATTCCTCGGAGCCGTACTTGAGTTCGGTGCCGCCGTACTTCGAGAAGACGACCTTGTCACCGACCTTGACGTCCATAGGGATGCGAGCACCCTTGTCGTCGAAGCGGCCTTCGCCCACGGCGACGACCTCGCCCTCCTGGGGCTTTTCCTTGGCGGTATCGGGGATGATCAGGCCCGAAGCAGTCACCTGCTCGGCTTCGAGCGGGCGGACGACGACACGGTCCTCGAGGGGCTTAATGGAGACCGACATGCGACCTCACTCCTTCTTTTATCAATGTGAAGTTGACGGGTGTGCCACGGTGGGATGCTCGTCGTCGCGGTGCCGAGCAACCCGGCGCACCATTTGGCACTCTCGCGTTGAGACTGCCAACGGATTCCACACTAGTGTGCCGGTTAGCACTCGTCAAAGCTGAGTGCCAGCTTCACGCCCTCCCTCTGGATTGCATAGAGGTTGTGGGGGTTTGATTCCGGTGATCCACCGCGCCGCAGCACCCCCCTAGCCGGCTACACATCTTCGCGACGAGCGTCGACCTATCCATGCCGTAGCGCTCGCGTGAGGTGCATTAAGGTGCGTCAATCCACGCTCGGAAATGAGGAAGGAGCGGGGCGATGGTCCCGACGGCGCCTGTCTCGCGCATCACATATCCGGCATGCCGGAATCGGCGCTTCATATCACACTCAGCGTCCTAGCGCGAGCGCGCGTCCACTTCATAAGATTGGAGCACGTGAGAAAGCAGCGGTGGAGCACCCTCTACCGCCACTTACCGCGCCTAATTCCACAAAAACGGTAGTGAGGAAACAACCACAATGACCATCATCCGCTCGATCTTCAAGACCTTCGAGAATCTCGCCGATCACATGGTTGGGCAGGACGTCGAACGACACAACACGGTTGCCAAGAACCGACTCGGTGGCGACTTCGCCGCCATCGCTCAGGCCCGCAACACTCAAGGTCTCACGACTCTCGGCCTCGGCCGCTAACGACTCCAGCCTCACCTACCGAACGCCCCGCGCGCCGCTCCCACGAGCGCTGCAGCGCAGGGCGTTTTTTCTTGCCCAAAGCACACCGGGCACAACATTTAGCCGATCGCGGCAACCCACTCGTGGGAACCGTCGGAAAAATACTGATCCTTCCAAATTGGGACGCGCGCCTTGACCTCATCCACGAGATCCGCGCACGCCTCGAACGCACGAGCACGATGCGGAGCCGCAACCGCGGCAACGAGCGCCGAATCCCCCACCGCGAGCGCGCCGTGCCGGTGGCTCGCGGCAACGAGAACATCCGGGTACCGCTCGGCGATCGTACGTACGACGCCCGCCATGACGTCCCCGGCGCTCGGGTGCGCTTCATAGGCGAGGCGCTCAACACCGCGGCCCTCGTCGTGATCGCGCACGAGCCCATCGAAGGTCACGAGAGCGCCGCAGCGGCGGTCGTTCACGCACGCGACCATGTTGGCGACCGTGATCGGCTCGCCACTTACGCTTGCGTGGCGCGCGCGTTGCTCGACCGGTCCGAGATGCGGATCGCGATCGTCTTGCGCAGCTTTCGTGGTCGAACTCATTCGTGCCCTCCTCCATCGCGCTGGTGCAGCACGTGTTCGAGAATCGGCTCAAGCACTGCCATGCCATCCTTCACTCCGCCTCGCGAGCCGGGGAGATTCACCACGAGTGTGCGGCCAGCGAAACCGGCAAGCCCCCTGCTGACGACCGCGTACGGGGTCGATTCACTTCCCTTGAGGCGCAGCGCTTCCGCAATCCCGGGAATCTCCCGCGTGAGATGCGGGCGCGTTTCTTCGGGTGTCACGTCGCTCGGGGTGAGGCCCGTGCCGCCCGTCGTGATCGCAAGATCCACCCCGGACGAAATAGCCTCACCGAGGGCGCGGCCAACGTCGGACCCATCCGGGACCACCGTGATACCGCACCCGCGAAACCCGCACCGCTCAAGCCACGTCGAAAGTTGCGGCCCCGTGAGGTCCTCGTATTCGCCACGTGCGGCTCGCGTTGACGCGACGATCACGCACGCCGACCAGCCGCGCTCCCCCGCGTCACTCACGCCGCGCCGCCCTTCTCGCCGCTCGCCACCGCGCGGTCCCAATCACCGCTCTTGCCACCCGACTTCGCGAGGACCTTCACGTCGCCGATGACCGCGAGGTGATCCACCGCCTTAATCATGTCGTACACCGTCAGTGCAGCAACGCTCGCGGCGGTGAGCGCCTCCATCTCGACGCCCGTTTTAGCTTCGGTCTTCACACGCGCGTGAACCTCGAGAACGTCGGGAGCGATTCGCGAAAAATCAATCGTGACCTTGGTAATCGGCAGCGGGTGGCACAGCGGGATCAGTTCGTGCGTGCGCTTGGCCGCCATAATCCCCGCGATGCGGGCAACGCTGAGCGCCTCCCCCTTCGGGAGGTCACCCGTGAGAATGCGATCAATGACGTTGGCGCGGCTCGTGAGGGTCGCGCTCGCACTCGCTTCGCGCGTGGTCACGGCCTTGCCGGAAACGTCAACCATGTGGCTCGAGCCGTCTCGACGCACGTGGGTGAGATCGGCGCTTTCGTGTGCTTTATCGCTGGTCATCGAAGAATCATCACCTCGTGAATGTCGCCGTCGGCCACGCGCGTGACCTCCGGGGGAATGAGCACGAGCGCGTC
Source organism: Dermabacter indicis (assembly GCA_001403775.1). Classification (GTDB taxonomy): domain Bacteria; phylum Actinomycetota; class Actinomycetes; order Actinomycetales; family Dermabacteraceae; genus Dermabacter; species Dermabacter indicis. The sequence continues at coordinate 195,057 of CYUG01000012.1, read as the reverse complement.
GCTCAAGGCGAGCGCGCCCAGAAGATGCGAGCCAGGGCCGCCCACGAGCTTCACGGTCGAATCGGTCGTGAGCCGTGCACGCCGCACCTGCACGAGACCTTCGGGGGACGGCTCCGCCTCGCCGGTTTGCGTACGCACGGGAAGAGAAACGCGAGGCCGCGGCGGTGCACCGAGGGCCTCACGCCCGAACATCTCGAGGCTCACGAACGCCGAAACTGGGTTGCCCGGGAGCGCGATCCACGCAACCTCACCGTGGGATGCCTTGAGCACGCCGAGACCTTGCGGCCCGCCGGGCTGCATCGCGACCTTATCGAACGCAAGTCGGAGCGCCGAGGCGTGCATCTCCACGGCCTGCCTGATCGGCTCGACAGCCCCTGCGCTCACCCCTCCGGTCGAAATCACGACATGCGCTTTCGCACTTTCACACGCCGCACGCACCTCGTCGAGAAGCGCACGCGGATCGTCCGGCACACGCAACCTTGCGCACACCTCAATCCCGGCCTCCTCGCACGCCGTGCCAATCAGCAGTGAGTTCGCATCGAAAATACGCCACTCATCGGCGGAATCGCCCGGCTCGCGCAACTCACTCCCGGTCGAGACGACAACGGCACGCAAACGCTCGCGCGCCTCCACCTCCGCAACACCCACCGATGCCAGATGGCCGATCAGGCGCGGCGTGAGCAGCTGACCCGCGCGCGCCACCACATCACCACGTTCGCTGTCACTCCCGGCGAGCCGCACGAAACGCCCCTCGGTGCGGTGCTCGGGGCCAAGGTTAAACGTGAGGTCCGACGGTTGCCAGCAAGCGTCGGCCCCCTCATTTGTGAGTTGTGAAAACCGCCGAACATCCGTGTCCTCGACCGGGATCACGGCGTTCGCGCCCTCGGGAATTGGGGCACCCGTCATGATGGGGCGAGCCGTGCCAGCCTCGAGCGCCGAAGGAACTGCACCCGCGGCGATAAGCGGTCCAAGCGGGAGGGTTATTGACGTGCCGTCGGGGGTGCCTGCGAGGCTCGCGACATTGAGCGCAAAGCCGTCCATCTGCGAATTTGCCACGGGCGGGACGTGCACGGGCGATGTCACGTTCCGTGCGAGGGTGCGGTTTCGGGCGTTTTCGAGTCCGACGGTCGCCACGCCCGGCGCATTCGGGGAATCCAGCACCGCGCCCACGAGCTCACGAAGGCTACGCCGATGTTCGGCGAGCGGGATGCGACCAGGCGCGAGGCGCGACTCGTGCTCCACAGTGTTGTTCCTTCCTCGTGTGGCCAGGGCCTCTAGGGTAGCGTGCGAAAGTCCCCTAAGCTGGTGTGAGACCTCTTTCGCGAGACCCCAAAGGAGAGCATGTCGATCGACCTCGGGATGCCGAAGCCCCGCGCCATGGACCCCATCGAGGAAGTCCCCTCGACCGAGGGCCGTCCCGCGACGGGCGCGCTCATCGACACCTACGGCCGCACGGCGAGCGACCTTCGCATCTCGCTGACTGATTTTTGCAACCTCCGCTGCACGTACTGCATGCCCGAAGCCGGTCTGCAGTTCCTAAAGAAACCACAGCTCATGAGCGTTGACGAGGTCGCAAGGTTCGTGCGCATCGGCGTGGAGCACCTCGGGATCCGCGAGGTACGTTTCACGGGCGGCGAGCCGCTCACGCGCGCCGATCTCCCCGAAATCCTCGAGTCCGTGGCGGCGCTTTCCCCGCGGCCCGATATCTCCCTCACCACCAACGCGATCGGGCTCGAAAAGCGCGCGGAGAAACTCGTGGCCGCAGGGTTGGATCGCATTAATATTTCCCTCGACTCGGCGCACTCGGAAACATTCGAAGCGATGACCAGGCGCCCGCTCCTCCACCGCGTTTTGCAGGGCATCGATGCCGCACGCGAAGCAGGGCTAAACCCGATCAAAATCAACGCCGTACTCCAGCCCGGCGCGAACGAGCACGAAGCCGCCGAACTCCTCGCGTGGTGCCTCGAACGTGGACTAGAGCTGCGGTTCATCGAGTACATGCCGCTCGACGGCGCGGGCCGATGGAACCGCGAGCGCATGGTGACGGCAGATGACGTGTGGCAGCTCCTCAGCCCGCACTACGTCATGCATCCCGTGCGCGAGGTTCGCGGCGGCGCCCCCGCGGAGAAGTTCGACGTGTGGCGAAGGCCCGGCGCGCCGTCGCCGGGAGCACCAGGCACGATCGCGGGAGTGCTCAAGGAACGCGGCGTCGACCCCGCGGATACGGAAGCGATGCGCGAGATTCTGCCGCCCGCCCCCGGCGAGCCGTTTGCGGAAACGTGCGAAAGGCCTCACGAGGAGGCGCTGGGGAGCGTCGGAATTATTGCCTCCGTGACGAGGCCCTTCTGTGCGGATTGCACCCGCACCCGCCTCACCGCCGAGGGCCGCGTGCGCACGTGCCTGTTCTCGCACAGCGAGACCGACCTGCTCGGCCTCATGCGCTCGGGCGCGAGCGACGAAGATATCGCCGATCGGTGGCGCGCGGCACAGTGGGGCAAACAGGCTGGCCACGGGATGGAGCGCAGCGATTTCGTGCAGCCCGAGCGCCCCATGAGCGCCATTGGTGGATAGAGACATGACTGAAAGGAGCGGCGCAATGACCAGTGCTGACGTTCGCTTTTTTGCCGGCGCGGCTCAGGCCTTTGGGACGAGCCAGCACACGGTCGAGTTCGAGGGGGACACCCTCGGGGATTTGCTCGAAGCCTTGCGCGAGGGCGCGGTTGAATCGGCGGGTCCTGATGCTCCGGTGGTGCTTTCGCGGTGCAGTTTCCTCGTGAATAAGGTGAGCGAGAACGAGCCGTCGGCGGAGCTCACGCCTGCCGAAGATGGCGCGCTGCGAGTGGACGTGCTGCCGCCCTTCGCGGGCGGGTGAAGCCGCCCACCCCTTCCCGGCCTAGGAAACTAAACCCAACATTTGTGGCGGTATTCGATCCCATTCCGCCACAAATGTTGAGTACAGATTCTCGCTGCAGGCGGAGCGTTCTCGCTGCGGGCGTATCGCCCTCCTGGGAGGCGGATGGCCCTCCTGGTAGGCGGATCGCCCACCCACCACTACCGCCACGCCGGGTTACACACGATTTTGGACCTGCGCCTCAAGGCCCTCTTCGCAATCGATGCCGCCCGTGAGCTCGCGAGCGCTCGTGTCACGACATCGTCGGGAGCATTGACCGGTAAAACCGGCAGGTCGCGCACGTGAAGTCGAAACACCTCGAGTCCACGGTCCGCGTAGAAGAAGTCCTTGGCTCGATCTCTCTCGACGGCATCGATCTTGCGGTGATACTCGCCGTCATACTCCCCGACGACACCTTCCCTCTCCCACCAAAAGTCCGGCGCACACACGATGTGTCCACGCACATCGCGGATCGGCACGTTGAGGCTCGGTTCTTTAAGCCCCGCGAAGACCATTGCGAGCCGAGCCCGCGTTTCCTGTGCGGAATCAGCGCCTACACGGACGAGTTCGAGCGCACGGCGCGCACGACATACTCCGGGGAGGCCGGGATAAGCAGCGACCGCGGCCTCGAGTTCAGCGAGAGTCGCATGCGGAGTGGTGCGCCCAGATTCGAGGGTGGATCGCGGCTCCCGCACAAGGGCGTCGCCCGCTGCCACGAGGTAATCGAGCGGCACAATTGAGGCAAGATCAAGCCACGTGCGTACGCGCGACATGATTCGAAGCCGTTGCTCGCCATTCGTGAGAGACCGAACTTCATGCGGCTCGACCCTGGAAAAGTGCAGGTCTATGAGCGGATGAGGCCTCATGTCCTTCACCGACGTCACGAAGCTCATCGGCGCAGAGGGCTCCCAGGTCGATAGCTGAGGAGGCAACGGCATTTCGTGGACGCGCGCGGCGTTCACGCCGGAAAGCACGAGATGCGGGTACTTGGCGCACAGAGCCCGCGCGAGCTCATGCTCGGTGAAGTCGCGATTGTCATTGGCGTAAATGCCGGGGCCGAGGCTCGTAACGTCGCCGCGGCGCAACCGGTCGCGAGCACCGCCGAGCGCCGCGAAATCACTTGCGGTAAACACTGGCGGAAGCTTTTGTGGAAGTGGCGAAGGAGGTCGATTCATAGGGCCAGTCTTGCCGCGACTTGCCCTTCGAAAAAGCCCCCCTGTCAGATTGTGGATAACTATCGGATGGTGGAGCACCACCCGATGACCCAGAAGGCACCGAGCCCGGGGCGCCCAGCATCCATCGCCGGAATCTGTACCCGACGTTTGTGGCGGAAAGAGGTCAAATACCGCCGAAAACGTTGGGTTTAGTTTTCTAGGCCAGGGAGGGTGAGGCTGGGAAGATCGAGGCCGGGAAGAGCGAGGCTGGGAAGAGTGGGGCTGGGAAGATCGAGGCTGAGCCTACGGTTGCGGGTCAAGTCCCGCCCCCCTAGCCGCCGGGTGCAGCTGCCACCTCTAGGCCGCCCTAGTCACCCATGGACGCCGCCACGTATCCGCCCGCCATGTCCGCCACGTCAATCCCGAGGGCCGCGAGCTCGGCCTGGGCCGCCGCCGACCGGGCACCACCCGCGCAATGCAGGATCGCCCCACGCAGGCCTTCGATCTCGCTCAAGGGTCCGACGGTTGCCCGCTCCCCTCGCGCAAATTCCATGAGCCGATCCTTCGAGATATTTACGGCGTGAGGCAGCATGCCCACCGCAGCTTCCGACTCTTCGCGGATGTCAATGAGGAGTCGGCCGGTCGCGGCTTCGCGCATCGCTTCGGATGGGGATAGAACTTCGAGGCCAGGTGCCGGGGTGAGTCCGGACGTGAAAGAAGAAGCACCGACGCCACTCGCACCAGATCCGCGAGTTTCGCCGGGAGCTCCAGCGCGGCCGGCACCCGTCGCCGTTGCAGGCGTCGGCGCGGCCACCGCAGGGAAGCCGCACGTTTCCACAAGATCTTCGATTTCGGTGACGGGCGCGCGGCCCGGCCTGCGCTCCACATCGATGCGAGTCCAGTCTCCGGTCAGGGCACTATAGAGCTGGATGCGCCCATATAGCGGGGAGCCGAGTCCCGTGAGCACCTTGAGGGCCTCCATCGCCATGGTCGAGCCGATGACTCCCACGAGTGGCCCGAGAACACCGGCTTCGCTGCAGCTAGGTACCTCGCCGGGCTGCGGCGGGCGAGGATGCACGTCGCGATAGGTGACGCCGCGACCTTCGTCGCCGAAGAACGCTGCGACCTGACCGTCGAACGCGAGGATAGATCCCCAGATCAGAGGCACATTCAGGATCTCGCACGCGTCGGACACAAGGTAACGAGTCGGGAAATTATCGGTGCCGTCGAGCACGAGGTCATGGCCCGCGAGAATCTCAAGCGCATTGGTCGGAGTGAGCACTTCTCGGATTTCGCGCACGTGAACCGCGTGGTTGAGTGCTTGCACAGCTTTGGCAGCGGAGGAAACTTTGGGAGTTCCGACGGCCGTTTCGGAATGAATAACCTGACGCTGCAGGTTGGAACTATCCACTAAATCTGCATCGATGACGGTCAGTGAGCCCACTCCGGCCGCGGCGAGATATTGGAGGATTGGCGCCCCGAGACCACCGGCTCCCACGACTGCGACCTTCGCTGCCCTTAGTCTTTGTTGACTCTCGGGCGTGAAGCCCGGCAGGAGAAGGTGCCGCGAGTAGCGCCGATAGTCCACACCGCTTAGTGCGGAGCCCGAACCTTCGGGTGCATAATTAACCATGACTTCCAGTCTCAGAGTTTGACTTCACATGAGGCGAATCGGAATAATCCACAAGAATGGTGTGGTGAACCACCTCACATGGGGTACAGTTCAACCGTTCCATGAATAGTTCATGACCTTTCCGTGACGCCACTGTTCACATTACGAGAATAGACGCCCCAATTCGCGAATTGAACTACTCTGAAGCATCCCCGCGCCCCAGGGCGCATCCGGTCCCACCGCCCACGGGCGGCGATACGAAATAAGGAAAACGCACGTGTCCCTTATGTCTACCAACCTCAGCGACCCTCGCGCCGCAGCACCCCCGCGCCGCCAATGGAGCGCTAAGGATGTCGACGAGCGTAAGACCGCTCTGATCGGAGCACTCTCGTGACAAAGTATCTTCTTCGCCGCTTCGCGAACTACGCGATCCTCACCGTCGTGGCTACCGTGTTCGCCTACATCGCGGCCGGCAGCTTCTTCTATCCACGTCGCCGCTGGCTCGGGCAAAACCCCCCGATCCCCGAGGCCTCGATTGACGCTGCCCTCAACGAACTTAACATGAACGACAAGGTGCCGATCCTCCAGCGCACCTGGACCTGGCTTTCGAACATCGTTGTCAAGCCGTGGAGCGAGAAGCTCGGCAAGGACATCTCGGGCCAGTGGGTCATCGACCAAATGGCGATGCGCGCGGGTGTTTCGCTGCGCCTCCTGATCGCCGGTGCGCTTCTTGGTGCGATCATCGGTGTCGCCCTCGGCGTGTGGGGCGCTGTTCGGCAGTACAAGCTTTCGGATCAGGTCGTCTCATACGCCTCGTACATTCTGATCTCGACCCCCACCTTCGTGGGCGGCCTCTTGATGATGGTCGTCGCGACCAAACTCAACCAGGCGCTCGGCACGCAGCTCATCCGATTCAGTGGCTCCTATTCGCCGACTTTCCGAGCCCAGGGCGGCATGACAGCCTTCCTCGACAGCGTCAATCACTTGATTCTGCCGACCATCGTCCTCGCGGCCTTCGGTGCGGCGAGCTACTCGCGCTACCAACGCTCGATCATGCTCGACGTTCTCGGAAGCGACTTCATTCGCACGGCCCGTGCGAAGGGGGCAACGCGTAACCGCGCTCTTGTGAAGCACGGCGTGCGCGTGGCGCTCATTCCCATGTCCACCTACTTCGCGTACTCCTTCGGCACTCTCGTCGCAGGCGCTGCGTTCCTCGAGATGATCTTCTCGTGGGCCGGCATGGGTCAGTACGGCATCAACGCGGTTCAGCAATCCGACGTGAACGCCCTCGCGGGCAACGTGTGCTTCACGTCGGTCGTGATTCTGTTCTCCTCGATGCTTTCCGAAGTTCTTTACGCGGCGCTTGATCCGCGAGTGAGGGTGTGACGTCATGAGCGCAAGCAATCCAGTTCCCCCCGTGAGCGACGCGACCGAAGCTCCGGAAGCCGTTCCCATGACGGAAGCGGAAGAGGCAGCGGGCACCGCTGCGGGCCCGGAAAAGGGCAAGAAGAATAAGGGCGAAAAGAAGCGCCAGAAGCCGCTTTCCAGGTGGGCTCTCGTGTGGCGTCGCCTCAAACGCAAACCGAACTTCTGGATCGGCGCAGTCGTCCTTGGCGTGATCGTCCTGTTCGCGATCTTCGGCAACATTCCGAACGTGTACGAACTCGGCGAAACCGATTCGTACAGCTACAACTCGCCGCCGAGCGGCCAGCACTGGTTCGGTACCGACGCGATCGGCGTTGACCTTTACGCGTCGATGGTTGAGGCACTGCGAAAGTCGCTCCTGATTGGCCTTCTCGCGGCGCCCGCCGCAACGCTCATCGCGGCGTTCGTGGGTTCGCTCGCCGGCTACATTGGCGGCAAACTCGAGACCTTCGTCAACTGGGTCATCAACCTGCTTCTCGTGCTGCCCGTGTTCTACGTGCTCATGATCATCTCGCCGCTCCTGTCGAACGTGAGCTGGATTGTCATCGTCGTGGCGATCGCGGGCTTCGGCTGGATGATTATGGCGCAGATCGTCAAGAACCAAACCAAGTCGCTCAAGGACCGCGAATACGTCAAGGCCGCACGCTACATGGGCGTGAGCACGACGACGATCCTCGCGCGCCACATCATCCCGAACGTGGCTTCGCTCCTCATCATCGACGCGGCGCTTGGCGTGAGCGGCGCGATCCTCGCCGAAACCTCGTTGAGCTTCTTCGGCCTCGGTATTCAGCCGCCCGACGTCTCGCTAGGAACGCTTATCGCGAATGGCCAGAACGCGGTTCTTACCCGCTGGTGGCTCTTCGTGATTCCCGCAACCTTCCTTGTCGCCCTGCTTACCGCCGTGAACCTTCTTGGCGACGCCCTTCGCGACGCAATCGATCCCACGAGCGAGGTCAACCGTGCCTGAACCACTTCTTTCCGTCAAAGACCTCACGGTCACCTTCCCGAACGCAGCCGGCGACGTGCGCGCCGTGCGCGGCGTGAACTACGACGTCCACGAGGGCGAGTTCCTCGGCATTGTGGGCGAGTCCGGCTCCGGTAAGTCCGTGAGCTCGATGGCTGTCATGGGGCTTCTGCCGAGTTCGGCGAAGATCACGGGCGAGATCACCTACCGCGGTGAGTCGCTCCTGCACAAGACCGATCGTCAGCTCTCCGACCTTCGCGGTCGCGAAATTTCGATGATCTTCCAGGACCCGCTGAGCGCCCTCACGCCGGTCTACACGATCGGGCAGCAAATCGAGGAAGCGCTCACGCTTCACAACTCGAACATGAGCTCGCAGGCGCTGCACGCCCGCACGGTTGAGCTTCTCAAAATCGTGGGTATCCCGGCCGCAGAGCGCCGTGTGAAGGCATTCCCGCACGAGTTCTCGGGCGGCATGCGCCAGCGCGCGATGATCGCGATTGCGATGGCGAACGACCCGCAGCTCATCATCGCCGACGAGCCGACGACCGCTCTCGACGTGACCATCCAGGCGCAGATTCTCGAGGTCCTCCAAAAGGCCAAGGAAGTGACGGGCGCTGCCGTCGTGCTTATTACCCACGACCTCGGCGTCGTTGCTGGCAACGTCGATCGCGTCGCGGTCATGTACGCCGGCAAGCTCGTGGAGAAGGGCGGCGTTGAAGAAATCTTCGCCGAGCCTCACATGCCATACACGATGGGGCTGCTCCGTTCCGTGCCGAACATGCTCACCGCCGGCAAGGATCGCCTTGTTCCGCTCGAGGGCCGCCCGCCGAGCCTCGCGAACCTCAAGCCCGGCTGCCCGTTCGCGGATCGCTGCCCCGCGGCGATCGACATCTGCCGCACGGAAGAGCCCGAACTTACGACCCACGTGGGCGACGCCCAGCGTGAGGTCGCCTGCCACCGCGCGAAGGAAATCGCAGCGGGCACCTTGAAGCCGTCGGACATTTTCCCCCGCCCCCCGCACGTCGAGCGTGCAATCAAGGACCACTCGGCCGAAAAGCCGATCGTCAAGGCGACCGAAATCCAGCGCCACTTCCCCCTCTTCAAGGGTTCGGTGTTCCGCCGCCAGGTGGGCGTCGTCAAGGCCGTGGACAACGTGTCGTTTGAGATCAAGCCGGGCCAGACCCTCGGTCTTGTGGGCGAATCCGGTTCGGGCAAGTCCACGACGAGCCTCGAAATCCTCGAGCTCGTCGCGCCGCAGAACGGCACCCTCGAGGTGAGCGGCGTGGACGTGTCGACCCTCAAGAACAAGAAGGAGCGCCTTGCCCTGCGCAAGGACGTGCAGATCGTGTTCCAGGACCCGATGGCGGCGGTAGATCCACGTATGCCCGTGAGCGACATCATCGCCGAGCCCCTCACCGTGCACAAGGTGTCGAAGGATGAGCGCTACAGGCGCGTCTACGAGCTCCTTGAACGCGTGGGCCTCGATCCGGAGATGGCCGATCGCTATCCCCACGAATTTTCCGGTGGTCAGCGCCAGCGCATTGGTATTGCGCGCGCGCTCATCACCGAACCTAAGCTTCTCGTGCTCGATGAGCCCGTTTCGGCCCTGGACGTGTCCGTCCAGGCCGGCGTGATCAATCTGCTCGAGGATCTCCGTGATGAACTCGGATTGAGCTACCTGTTCGTGGCTCACGATCTCGCCATTGTGCGCGAGATCGCCGACAACATTGCGGTCATGTATTTGGGCCGCATCGTTGAATACGGCCCCGTCCAGGATGTCTTTGAGAACCCGAAGCATCCCTACACGCGTGCTCTCATGTCCGCGGTTCCGGTTCCGGACCCCAAGCTTGAGCGCGCCCGTACGCGAGTTCTTCTTGAAGGGGATCAACCAAGCCCCACTGAAGAGATCATCGGCTGCAATTTTGCTTCGCGTTGCCCCCTGATCGGGATGCTCAGCGAAGAGCAGCAGAACCTGTGCCGGACTGCGGACCCTCAGGGCACGCAGGTCGGAACCTCCCGCGTGGAATGCCATCATGCCGAGGAGACCTGGCGTCTAGTGGACGACCAGTGAAAATATTTGCCGCGCGCCGAACCCCCTTTTCCCTTAAACAGGCCGCGGCTTCCCACAGGAAGTGAGATAACCATGAAGATCACGAGTACTCGCCGACTTTTCCTCCAAGGCACGGCCATCACCGGTGTGGCTGCCGCCGTGGCCGGTTGCTCGCAGAAGAGCGCCGAGGAGCAGAAAAACGAGAACAAGAAGAAGAATGATGCCGCGGCGGAAGAAGCATCGAAGCTTCCTCCCACGGCATGGGAGCGTCTCGACTATGACAAGGTCGCCGACGGCGGCACTCTCATGATCGGGATCGCTCAGATTCCCGCCAACTGGAACCCGAGCCACGTTGATGGCAACGAGGTTTCCACCTCCAGCGTGTCGTACTGGAAGGGTTACACCATCCACATTAACGCGGACGAAAAAGGCGAGATGAGCCCGAACCCCGACTACATTGAGTCGGCTGAGCTCACGAGCGAGGACCCGCAGGTCGTCACCGTGAAGTTCAACAAGAAGGCCGTGTGGGACAACGACGGCTCCCCCGTGACCGTCAACGACCTCATAGCCGAGTGGAAGGCCCTCAACGGCGAGAATGAAGAGTTCGCCGCCGTGACGACTCAGGGCTGGGATTCGATCAAGGAGATCCGCGCGAAGGATGACTTCACCGCGGAAATCGAATACAAGAACGCCTTTCCGGATTGGCTGAGCTTCACGTACCCGAGTGGCCCGAAGGCCGTGTTCGAGTCGCCCGAGTCGTTCAATCAGGGATACGTCAGCGAGCCCGTTCCCGGCTGCGGCCCGTTCACGATCACGAACGTTGATCAAAACGGCGGCGTTGTCACCCTCGAGCGCAACGACAAGTGGTGGGGCCGCGCGCCAAAGCTTGAGAAGGTTATTTTCAAGGTCACGACCCAGCAGAATATGCCGCAGGCCTTTGCCAACGGCGAGATCGACATGATCGACATCGGCGACGGCGACACCCTCGGCCAGGCGAAGGGCCGCAGCGAAGCGCAGATTCAGCGCTCGAACGGACTCACCTGGACCCACCTCACGCTCAACGTGAACGGTGGCGAGGGCGTTCTCCAGGACATCGAGGTGCGCAAGGCGATCTTCGCGGCCGTGGACCGTAACGCCGTGGGCCGTTCGGTCGTGGAGCCTCTCGAGGCGCCCGTTGTGCTCTTGAACAACTACATCTACATGCCCGGTCAGGAGGGCTACGAGGATTCGTTCGACGGTGATCTTTCGGGCGATGCCGAGATCGATAAGGCAAAGAAGATCCTCGAGGATGCCGGCTATGAGCTCAAGGGCGACGTGTACGAGAAGGATGGCAAGCAGCTCAAGTTCTCGGTCGTGATTCCCGCGGAGACGAAGTCGAACGAGGACCGTGCCCGCCAGGTCATGACGAACCTTAACCAGGCCGGCTTTAAGGTTGACCTCAAGACGGTTCCGAGCGACAAGTACTTCACGGATTACGTTCTCAAGCAGAACTTCGACTTCGTGACGTTCAGCTGGCAGGGTACCCTTCTCGCGGAGCTCTCGAGTTCGAACACCTACTTGCCCGATTCACAGCAGAACTACACGGGTTTCAAGGACGAGAAGCTCACGGAGGTCAACGAGCGCCTCCAATCGGAGCTCGACCCCGAGAAGCGCCGTGAGATCGCAAACGAGTTCTCGAAGAAGGTTGCCGAGAGCTACACGGTTCTGCCGTTCTACGCGACGCCGAACATCACTGGCCTCAAGAAGGACCTGGTGAACATCGGTTCGGCGCAGCTCGAGACCGTCGATTACACGGCAGTTGGCTACAAGGAGCTTCCGAAGTAGTAAATTTCGCGCGAAGCATTCGCTTCTCGCACCGTTATGGCCCCGCTTTCCCGCACTGCGCGGGAGGGCGGGGCCACCGTTGTTCACAACAGTGTTTATTGCCCCACAACACATGCTCTCAGCAGGGCTTTTATTGGCGGCGATGGTGAGCGAGCGGTAAAATTGAGACTGCAATTCCATCCATTAGTCTCGAGAAAGGCCATCATGGCTTTCACAAGTACCCGCCGCCTCTTCCTCCAGGGCACGGCCCTGACTGGCGCTGCCGCGGCACTGACCGCGTGCTCGCAGCAGAGCGCCGAGGAGCGGGCGAAGCAGGCAAGCGCCGCGAACGACAAGGCCGTTGAGGAGCAGATGAAGCTCCCTTCGACCGCCTGGGAACGAGTCGATTACGACCAGGTCGCCGACGGCGGCACGTTCACCATTTCTATCGCTCAGATCCCCGCGAACTGGAACCAAAACCATATCGATGGCAACGAGGTTTCCCTTTCCGCGATCATGGACACCGTGTGCCCCCAAACGCCGCTCAAGGCGTCGGAGAATGGCGAGGTTGAGCTTGACACCGATTACATCACCTCGGCGGAACTCACGAGCGAGGATCCGCAGATCGTCACGGTGAAGTACAACGAGAAGGCCGTGTGGAGCGATGGTACCCCGGTGACCGTCGATGATCTCATTGCTCAGCAGAAGGCGATGAACGGCGAGAACGAGAAGTACCAGGCCGCCTCGACGAATGGCTGGAGCTCGATCAAGGAGATCCGTAAGATCAGCGACTTCGAAGCGGAGATCGAGTACGCGGAGACGTTCCCGTTCTGGAACGTGTACCTGTACCCGAACCTTCCGAAGGCGATTTCGGAGACCCCGGAGGCATTCAACGGCCAGGTGACCGAGCCGACCCTCACGCGTGGACCGTTCAAGGTCGACAACATCGATGCGACCGGCGGCGTCATCACCGTGACGCGCAACGACAAGTGGTGGGGCCGTGCACCGAAGCTCGAAACGATCGTGTTCAAGGTGACGACTCAGCAGAACATGGCGCAGGCGTTCGTGAACGGCGAGCTCGACTACATCGAGATCGCCGATGGCGACACGTACGGCCAGGCGAAGGGCCGCAAGAGCGCCGTGATTCAGAAGTCGAATGGTCTTTCGTGGGCGCACCTCACGCTTAACGTGGGTGGCGCCGAGGGCGCGCTCGGCGACGAGAAGGTGCGCGAGGCGATCTTCCGCGGTATTGACCGCAACGCCGTGGCGCGCGCGGTCATGGAGCCGCTCGAGTCGCCCGTGATCCTCGTGAACAACTTCATTTACATGCCGGGCCAGGAGGGCTACGAGGATTCGTACGCGGACCTCAAGTTCGATCCCGAGGCTTCGCAGAAGCTCCTCGAGGAGGCCGGCTACGAGAAGAACGGCGATGTGTACGAGAAGGACGGCAAGCCGCTCGCGTTTTCGATCATCATTCCGGCGGAGACGAAGTCGAGCGAGGATCGTGCTCGCCAGATGATGACGAACCTCAACGCGGTGGGCTTCAAGGTCGATCTGCAGACGGTTCCGAGCGATAAGTACTTCGATGACTACGTGATTCCGGGGCACTTCGCTGCGGTGTCGTTCGGTTGGCGCGGTACGCTCTTCGCTGAGCAGTCGGGCCCGAACGTGTTCCTGAAGGATTCGGGCCAGAACTTCACGGGTTACGCCCCCAAGGAGGTCGACGAGCTCAACAAGAAGATCCAGACTGAGCTTGACCCGAAGAAGCGCATGGAGCTCGCGAACGAGTTCTCGAGTGCCCAGGCGAAGGCCTACACGGTGCTTCCGTTCTATGCGTCTCCCACGATCATTGGCCTCACGGAAGGCTTTGTGAACGTTGGCGCTGCGCAGTTCGAGACGACTGACTGGACTGCCGTGGGCAAGAAGGCCTGATCGGTTTTCCGGCTTCGGGCCGGGCTCCGCTCTCCCCCGAGTGATCGGGGTTGGGCGGGGCCCGGCCCGTTTCGTTAACGCGGAGTTTTGAGGTCCGACGCTAGAGGGCCGACGTGAGAATCCCGAGAATGAGGAACGCGGCGGGGATTGCGAGGGCGGTGATCCTCGGTTTGGTGTGGAGCACGCCTGTTCCCGGGCCGGCGTCGGAATCTTTTTCGTGCTTGACCTGCCATCCTTCCCACGCGTGGACGAGCACGCGTGACGGCGAGCGTTCTCGATCGTTGCGGAGGCGTTCGCCTGGGCTGATGTGCCCGCGGTCGGCGTAGCGATCGCGGCCCGAGATGCGTACGTGCGCGTCAGCGGGTTTGTCGCGGCCAATGCCAGGGGCGTTCCATGCGGTGACCGTGCGGGTGGTGCCGCTTTCGGTGTGCGCGCGAATCGAAACCATGGCGCCGAGGCCGATGTGATCGATCGCGGAGTAGGGGGCGCTGTATTCATGCAGGACGTTGCGAACGACGACGCCGCCCGGGTAGACGAGGGTGGCGGGTGAGAAGAGGATGAGCCACACGAGGGAGGCGGCGAGGCCGAGCCACGGACCGAACTGGAGCACGGTGTCCCAGCGGTTCTTGAGGATCGCATCGCCGAGGAGGAAGGCGATGATCGCCCACGTGACGGCGGGAATCCACAGTGCGCTTGCAGGGCGCAGGGTGAGTGGTTTTTCGCCCGTCGTGTCGAATCCGGGGCTCACTTGTCGCCTTCGACGGGATCGCCGATGTAGGCGCGCACGAAGCGCTTGACCTGGTCGTGGGCGTCGGCCCAGCTTTCGGCCTTGCCGGAGCCCACGAGGTAGCCAACGACCATCGATGCGAAGGGCCCCGCGGGACGCACGACGGTGTGGGCGGCGACGCCGGTGAGGGAGAGAATGAGGTCGCGATCGGCCTCGGTGAACGGCGGTTCGAAGCCCGCGTCGTTCGCGGAGGCATCAATGAAGCGCTGGAGGGCTTCGATCATCTTCGGGTCATCGGCCTTGGGGCTCATGCTGTCTCTCCTTTGCGTGGGCTTTTGCTCATTATGGCCTATCGCGCGCCGAGACTCCCGCCGAGCGAGAGAACACGCGCGCGGTCTTTTTCGAGGATGAGGAGGGCATTGGCCTCGGCAAAGGGGCGAAGGCGCGGGCCTTCGCATTCGGTCGCGATAAGGCTTCCTTTTTCGATCGTGAGGTGGGCGGGCTTCACGGTCGCGCCTGGTTTGAGGGGTTTCGCTTCGCGGCGCACGTTGTCCTGCGGGAGGGTGGTGGGCCTCGAGGGTGAGCCGAGAAGGGGCGCGACGAACAGGTGGAACGCGGTGAAGGCGCCGACGGGTGTTCCTGGGAGGTGCACCATGGGGATCGCGTCGCCGCTCTCGTCGGGGTCGAGACGCAAGCGCCCCACGCCTTGCGGTCCGCCCGGGCGCATCGCGAGATGTTCGAACCTCGAACAGTCGAGTCCCCTGTGCTCGCCGAAGCCTTGGCCAAACGCCGCCTTCACCACGTCGCGCGCCCCGGAGCCCACGCCGCCCGTCGTCACGATGAGGTCGTGGCGCGGCGCGATCGAGCGTGCAAGCCCGATGAGCTCGGAGGGGCTATCGCCCACGTGGTGGATGCTCGCCTCCGCGCCGAGCCGCGCGCACGCCGCCTGGAGCATCGGCCCGTTCGATTCGAGGACGGCGCCACGCCGCGCACCCGCATCTCCTCGCAAGTCAGTCACGAGTTCGTCCCCCGTCATGATGATCGAGACCCTACGCGGCTTCGTAAGCCTCGCGTGCGTCACGCCCACCGAGAGCGCAATGCCGATGAGCTCAGGCGTCACGAAATCGCCCTTGCGCGCGAGGAGGTCACCCGCGGGAATCTCTTCGCCCACCTCGCGCACATGCCGCCCGGGCATGAGGGCTTTCGGGCGCTCGGCCTCGGGGATTGTGAGCGCAATACGCTCGGGGGCCTCAGCGGCAGTGGGGTCGGCATCGGTGAATTCGACCGGGATCACCGTGTCGAGGTCATCGGGCAGGAGCCCGCCCGTCATGATGCGCGCGGCAGTTCCCGGTCTGCGATTGCCGACGGCTGCTCGGCCCGCAGCGATGTCACACGTCACCTCGAGGCTCGCGGGGCAGGCGTCGGACTCCCCTTTCCCGAGACCGAGTTCTCGCACGCTCACCGCAAAACCATCCATCGCGCTCATGCGAAATTCCGGCGCGGGGATACGCGCGGTAAGGGGTTCGGCGAGCCTCCTGCCAAGAGCCCCCTCAAGTGGGGCTTCTTCCGTGTGGTCGGGGGCGAGCGCGGCGAGGCCGAGAACCGTGGCACGCCATTCGTCGAGGCTCACGTGCATTTAAAGATCTTTCGTGACAGGGCGGTCATCTTTCACCAACGTACACTCCCGCAACACGTCGCGCGCTTACCGCCCAAGATGTGAGGTGGGCCGCGTATGGCCTACAATGAGGGCGACACCCGGAGTGACGAAGCCCGGGTCCAAACGCACCGATGCGTTTGAAACGCAGTGGAAGGACTCCCTCATGTTTAATCCCACCCGTCGTTCAGTCCTCGCAGCCTCCGCCGCTGGCGCCGCCGCCGCGGGCCTCGCTGCGTGCTCCAGTGATTCCTCTGGTGGCTCCGGTAGCGCGGCGAAAGCCGATTTCGAGGAGCGCGGCCCAATCAGTGTCGTGCGCGGTAAGGACAACACCGGCAAGTTCCAAGAATTCATTAAAAAGTGGAACAGCGAGCACCCCGACGAAGAAGTCACGCTCATCGAGCTCCCCGAATCGGCCGACGAGCAGCGCTCCCAGCTCATCAATAACGCGCAGGCGAAGTCGGATGCCTACACGGTCCTGGGCCTCGACGTCGTGTGGACTGCCGAGTTCGCAGCTCAGCAGTGGGTCGTCGAGCTTCCCGAAGACAAGTTCGAGCTCGATAGTCTCCTCCCCTCGACCGTCGAGACCGGCAAGTATTTCGACAAGCTCTACGCCGTGCCCTACACGACGAACGCCGAGCTCCTCTACTACCGCAAGGACCTCCTCGAGGCTGCCGGCTCGAACGAGCCCCCGAAGAACTTCGAGGAGATGTACCAAATGATCGAAGCGATCCGCGGAACCGAGGAGGGCAAGGATTCTCTGGGCTTCGGCTCGCAGTATTCGAAGTACGAGGGTCTCACGGTGCAGCTCACTGGTCTCGCGAAGTCGGCGGGCAAGGATCTCTTCGATAAAGAAGGAAAGCCGCAGGCAAATTCCAACGAGGCGAAGGCAGGCCTCAAGGCCGCCAAGGACGGCTTCGACAAGAAGTACATCCCCGAAGAAGCCCTCACCTACAAGGAAGAGGAAAGCCGTCAGGCCTTCCAGGATGGCCGCCTCGCGTTCCTCCAGAACTGGCCGTACGTGTGGAACATGGCAAACGCGGAGGACGGCTCGTCAAAGGTCAACGGCAAGTTTGACGTGTGCCCGGTCCCGGGCGTGGGCAACAGCGAGGGGGCGACCGCGCTCGGCGGCCTCAACTACGGCATCTCGGCATTTGCAAAGAACAAGGGGACGGCGATTGACTTCATCGCGTTCCTCGCGAGCGAAGAGCAGCAGAAGGCCCAGGCCCTCGCCACCGGCGAGGCACCGGCGCACGCTGCCGTGTACGACGACCCCGAGGTGCTCGAGATGTACCCGTATTACCAGACTCTCAAGGCGGCCGTTGATGCCGGCACCGCTCGCCCCCAGGTCGTCAAGTATGGCGACGTGACGCAGGCGATCCAGGAGGCGGCGTACAACGTGCTCTCCGGCTCGAAGGAGGTCGACGAATCGCTCGACGCGCTCCAGAAGACCCTCGAGGAACTTCAGGCGTAACGCACCGCTAACAGGCTGGGCCCGCGGAGGTCGAACCGCTGCGGGTCCAGCGTTTTTGCTCGAACCAGGATGGGAAAGCACATGCCCAAACCACCAGCACCGAGGGGCGAGGGGCGTCTCGCCTACTTACTGCTCCTACCCACCTTGCTCCTTCTCGCGATCGTCGTGGGTTTTCCGCTCGTGCTGTCCGTGTGGCAGTCATTCTTCGTCGCGGGCGGCGGGATCGATCCCGAGACCGGCTTCATCAAGCAGGGCGACACGTTCGTAGGGCTCCAGAACTACATCGATGCCTTCACGTCCGTGGGCGCGGGTGCGGGCTTCTGGAACGCGTTTTGGAACACCACGCTTTTCACGATCATCGGCGTGACCATCGAGACCATTCTTGGTGTCGCGATGGCGCTCATCATGGCGCGCGCCATGCGTGCCACGGGCCTCATTCGTGCCTCAATCCTCGTGCCCTGGGCGATCCCCACGGTCGTGTCGGCCCTCATGTGGCAGCTCATTTTCGATGCGAACGGCATCGCGAACAAGCTCCTCCAGCATCAGGTGTTGTGGACGACCGAAGGGTGGCAAGCAAAAGCCGCGGTCCTCATCGCCGATATTTGGAAGACGGCCCCGTACATCGGTCTCTTGACCCTCGCGGGCCTCCAGACGATCGACGAACAGGTCTACGAGGCGGCAAAGGTGGACGGCGCGAACCGCTGGCAGACCTTCTGGCGCATCACGCTTCCCATGATCCGCCCCGTGCTCGTGGTCGCCGTGCTCTTCCGCATGCTCGATGCGATGCGCATGTTCGACCTCCCGTACGTGCTCCTTGGACGGCTTGAGTCGGGCCAGACCCTCTCGATGCTCGCGCAAGATGCCGCAACGAAGACCAACTACGGCATGGCGTCCTCGTATTCGATCGTGCTGTTCTGCTACATCTGCCTCGTAGCCTTCGTGTTCATCAAGCTGCTCGGTGCGGATGTGCTCGGCGATAGCGCCGAGCGAAAGCCGAAGAAGAAAAAGAAGCGCGCAAGCCTGCTCGCCGATAAAAACGCCACCGTGACCGAGGGGAGCATGCCGTGAGCACCGCCGCTACCACCACCGCAACCGAAACTGACACTCCCCGCACGCCTCTCACGCCCAAAAAGAAAAAAAGCAATCTGTGGGCGAAAATCGTCGTCGGCCTCGGAGTTGCTTTCATCCTCATCTACTGCCTCGCGCCGTTTTACTGGATGCTCGTGAGCGCGCTGCGGCTTCCCACCATGGGCCGCTCGACCGACCTGATCCCGAACCCCATCTCGTTCGAGAACTTCGCGGCTGTGTTCGACCCGGCGAATAACTTCGGCAGGGCCCTTCTCAACTCCCTCATCGTCGCGGGCGGCACGACCCTCCTCGTGCTCGTGCTCGGCACCGCCGGCGCCTACGCCCTCGCGCGCCTCAACTTCTGGGGCAAGGTGCTCGTGATGTTCGCGATCGTTTCCACCTCGATGTTCCCCGTGATCACGCTTATTGTTCCGCTCCTCAAGCTCTTTAGCGGCGGATACGATTGGGCGCCGATCAACTGGATCAACACCTACCAGGCGATGATCCTGCCCACGATCAGCTTCGCGCTCCCGCTCGCCGTGTGGAACCTCAACGCGTTCTTCCGCCAGCTTCCCGTGGAGCTCGAACAGGCCGCGATGGTCGATGGCACGACCCGCTTTGGGGCGTTCACGCGCATCATCCTCCCGCTTGCGACGCCGGGCATTTTCACGACCGCGATCATCACGTTCATCGCCGCGTGGAACGAATTCCTCATTGCCCTCACGATGGTCAACGACCCCGCGATGCAAACCGCGAACGTGGCGATCTCGAAATTCTCGGGTATCTCGCAGTTCGATACCCCGTATGGCACCAAGATGGCAGCGGGCTTGATCGTCACCGTTCCGCTCATCATCATGGTGCTCGTATTCCAGCGTCGCATCGTTGGTGGCCTCAGCGCGGGCTCACTCAAGTAGTCGGTCGCGTAGCCTGGAGGGCATGAGTTCTTCCGGTCTTTCGCAGCTCCTCACGCCCGAGGGCATGGCCCTCCTCGATTCTCTTCCCGAGTACACCGAGGAGGGCTCTCTTGCACTCTCACAGCGTCTGCGCGGCGAGGGCCACTCCCCCGAACTCATCGCGGCGGCCCTCACCCAGTCGCGTCTGCGTGCGAAAGCGCGCGAGAAATTCGGAGACCTTGCGAGCCGCATGCTTTTCACCGCGCATGGCCTCGAGCAGGCGACGCGTCTCGAAGTTGCCGCGCATCACGCTGCACGTTTTCGCGACGCAGGCATGGCGCGCGTAGCCGATCTCGGCTGCGGCCTCGGCGGCGACACGATCGCGAAGGCGGGGCTCGCCCTCGATGTTGTTGGCGTTGAGCGCGATGAGGAAACGGCCGCGTTCGCGACCGTGAACGTGCGGTCCTTTCCAAATGCGCACATCGAACTCGGCCGCGCCGAAGATTTCGATTTCTCGCGCGTGGACGCCGTGTGGTTCGATCCTGCTCGACGCGAAACTCGCCGCGGCCGCACGGCCCGCATGCACGATCCCGAGGAGGCCGCACCCCCTTTGTCGTTCGTGCGTGCGGCTGCCGAGCAGATCGGCGCGGTGGGGGCGAAACTCGCACCCGCGATCGACCACGAGCATCTAGTCGAGGGAACCGAGACGCAGTGGGTGAGCTGGCGCGGCCAGGTTCTCGAGGCCTGCATGTACTTCGGCCCGCTCGCGAGGCGCGTGGGAAAGGGAAAGCTCGCGGTGCCGGGCGAGGCAACCGTCGGACCGTCGGGCGCCCTCCCCGAGGGCGCCGTGATCACCCGCTCCGCCCTCGTTCTCGGTTCCGACGGTGGCCCGGCCCAGCTCGTGCCTGATTCTCTCGACGAGGCTGAGCTGCGCACTCCGCCCGTGGGTGCAATTGGAGAGTTCTTGTGGGAGCCCGACGGCGCCGTGATCCGATCGGGGCTTCTCGGGACGCTCGCGAGGAAGCTTGGGGCGCACACGATTGAGGAGTCGATTGCCTACCTCAGCAGCGATGTGGCTTCCGAAGCGGCTCTCGCCTCGCCTCTCGCGCGCGCGTTTCGAGTGCGAGAAGTGATGCCGTTTACGGTCAAGAAGATCGCGGCGCGGCTGCGCGAGCTCGAGGTGGGCACGCTCGAAGTGAAGAAGCGCGGCATGGACATCAATCCGGCGCGCCTGCGCTGCGACCTCAAGCTCGATCGCCGCGCGTCGGGCTCGGCAACCCTGATCGCGACGCGGGCCGGCGGCCAAAGGGTCGCGATCATCGCCGAACCTTGCTAGCCGCCCTCTCTGCTCCCTTCCTCCCCCCCCCTCATCGCGAGCGCGCCTCCGGTCGGGAAGCTTAGGCCGCCTCGAGCACGCGCTCCACAAACTCCGGGTAGTTCATGAGCTCCGGCTCGAGAAGCGCAAGGAGGGCGCGCTCCACGCCCCCCTCGCCGGTCTTCGCCTTGGCCTCATCGATCGCGCTCTGTTGCGCATCGGGCGAGGCAACACCATCGCGCTGGCGCCGAATCCATCCGGCAATCGCGGGAACGGCACCAGTGGCGCCGCGCCCCGCCTCGAGTTCCTTGAGGGCAATCGGCAGGATGCGAATGCGTAGCTTCGCGAGCGAATCGTTGCCAATTTGCGACAGCAGATGCTTAATGTGAGGGTTCTCGAAGCGCTCGAGAAGAGCCTCACGGTAGGCACTCGCCTCCACAAAGTCGGGGAGGTAGCGCGAGGCCTCATCCCACAGCGCCTCGACCTCCGCTCGCACCTCTCGATCACCAATCGCTTCGGCAACGGTCTCGTAACCGCGGTTCACGGCAGCGTTCGCGAGGAGTGTGTGGGCACCGTTGAGAAGCCACAACTTTCGATTTTCGTATGGCTCGAGATCGTCTGTGAAGATCGCCCCGGCCTTCTCCCACTCGGGACGCGCGCTTACGAACTCCCCCTCGATGATCCACGAGGCAAACGGTTCGGTCACCACGGGCGAGGCATCCTCGAAGCCCGTGAGATCCTTCGCCGCCGCCCGGTCATCATCGGTCGCCTTTGGCGTGATGCGATCGATCGAGGTCGAGGTCACCGAGACGTTCTCCCTGATCCACGACGCAGCCTCGCTCCCAAGGCACGCCGCATATTCATCAATCACGCCGCGGGTCAGGGGGCCGTTGCCGGGGAGGTTGTCGCACGGCACGATCGTGATTGCGCCGGCGCCCGCGCGGCGGCGCGCATCGAGGCCAAGCACGAGACGCGCAAGGGCGGTCTCAAGGTGGGGCAGGGAGGCGTCGGGCCCGCTTTCCCCCACACTCGCGCTGTACTTCTCGAGCGCGTCCACATCCGCCTTGACCGCGGTATTCGAACGGTCGAGTTTTCCCTTCGCGTCCGTGCCGTACCCGGCCTCGGTGACCGTGAGGGTCACGAGCGACACGTCGGGGGAACGGAGATCCTCGCACAACGCCTCGAGGTCGCCCGCTGCGCGCGCTTCGGAAATGACCGACATGACCTGCGCGTCGTCACCCTCAGCGCCTCGCACGATGAGCGTGTAAAGGCATTCTTGCGCGGCGAGTTCCTCGGCCGCGCGGGGGCTGCGACCCGTGTAGGCGGAAATCCCCCATTCGCCCGCGGCATCAACCTCGTTCGTGTACCACGCCTGGTGGGCGCGGAAGAACGCGCCGAGGCCAAGGTGGACGCTTCGCACGGGGCGGCGCTCAAGGCCCCCCTTCGCGGAAATATCGGCATTGCGGTTGAGCTCTGTCATCACTTCGCTCCCTTCTGAAGCGTGCCCTCGAGTTTGAACACTCGCGTGGGCTGATCGAACGTGAGTTCACGAATGATGCGCAGCGCGCTCGACTTCGACAGACGCCCCTCCATGACGTAGCGCGCGAGGAACGCAGCATCGCAGCGCCTGGCCATATCGTGGCGCGTGGGGATCGAGAGGAAGGCGCGCGTGTCGTCGATGAAGCCGGAGCCACGCGTGAAGCCCGCGGTCTCGGTGATCGCCGAGCGGAAGCGAAGAATCGCGTCGGGCGCATCGATGAACCACCACGGCGCCCCGATGAACACGCTCGGGTAGAAGCCCGCGAGCGGGGCAACTTCGCGCGAGTACATCGTTTCGTCGATCCCGAAAAGCACGAGGTGGAAGCCGGGCTCGAGCCCCACTTTTTCAAGGAGCGGGCGAATGTTGCGCGTGTATTCGATCTGCTCGGGGATGTCGTGGCCCGTATCGGGGCCGAAGCGGTCGAGCGTGGCCGAGGAGTGGTTGCGAAAGACGCTCGGGTGGAGCGTCATCACGAGGCCGTCCTCAACGCTCATCTCGGCACAACGCACGAGCATCGCGCCCGTGAAGTCGCGCTTTTCGTCCTCGGTCGCGGTGCCGTCCACGGCCTTGACGAGGAGCGCCTCGAGCGCATCGTCGTCGAGGTCGATCGTGTAGGGGGTGGGCACGCCGTGATCGGCGGAGATCGCGCCTGCCTTGAGGAATCGCTCGCGCGAGGCCTTGAGGGCGCGCAGATAGTCGGCGAGCGAGCGCGGGTCGCCGCCCACGCTGTCCGCGAGCGCGGTCACGGCTTCGGTAAACCCGGGTTTGTTCGGGTCGAGGAAGCGGTCGGGGCGCCATGTGGGAACGACGCGGCCGTAGAGCTCGCCGGCCTCGTGAAGGCGCGCGAGTTCGGCGTGGGCCTCGAGGTCGTCGAGCGGGTCGTCGGTTGTCGCGAGAAAGCTGATCTTGAAGCGCTCGAAGAGGGCGCGCGGGCGGAATTCTTCGGTCGCGAGTTTCTCGGCGATGTGGTCGTAGAGCCTGTCGGCGCTGTCCTCACTCGGCTCCTCGGTGATGCCGAAGAGTGACACGAATTCGTCGGTGAGCCAGTAGCCGCTCGCGGTGCCTTCGAGCACGTGCCAGTTCGTGCACAGGATGCGCCAGGCTTCGCGCGGGTCGACCGGGTCGGCGGTGCCCACCCCCACGGTCGCGAGGTCCACGCCGTTTGCGTGAAGCATGCGGAACACGTAGTGGTCGAACGTGAGGAAGAGGTTCGTGGGATCGGGGAATGGCTCGTTGTCGAGCAGGAGCCGCGGGTCCACGTGCCCGTGCGGCGAGAGGATCGGAAGGTCCTTCACCTCGTTGTAGATTTCGCGCGCGAGGGCGCGGGTTTCCGGGTCGGCGGGAAGGAGTCGGTCGGGGTGTAGTTCAAGCGTCACGATTTCCCTTTCGGTTGGGTGTGTGGTGTGGGGCGGGTCCGACGGTGCCTCGCATGAGGAGCTGCGTGGGGTAAATATCGGTCCCAGGCTCGCGTGCGCCGCTGAGTGCGGCGTGAACGTGGCGGATCGCGGCGGCGCCCATGTCTTCGAGCGGTGCGGCGATCGTGGTGAGCGGTGGTGCGGTGAAGTCGGAGCCGAAGATGTCGTCGATTCCGGCGATCGAGAGATCACTCGGTACACGGAATCCCGCGTCGCGTGCGGCGGTGAGGAGGCCGATCGCCATGATGTCGTTGTAGGCGAGTGCGGCGCTCGCGCCGGTTTCCCGCACGGCGTCGAGCGCGGCGGAGCCGGCTGTGCGCGTGGGGCGGTGCGGGCCGAGTCTCACGGCTTCGATCCCCTCCTCGCGCCCGGCAGTTTCGATCACGCTCCAGCGCCGCGCGTCCGTCCACGAGGATTCGGGGCCAGCAAGGTAGCAGATCT
The DNA here is from genome assembly GCA_001403775.1 of Dermabacter indicis. GTDB lineage: Bacteria > Actinomycetota > Actinomycetes > Actinomycetales > Dermabacteraceae > Dermabacter > Dermabacter indicis. The sequence continues at coordinate 170,700 of CYUG01000012.1, read as the reverse complement.
TCGCGTGCCCCTCGTGTGCGAGGGTCCGCACGAGGGCGCGCAGGCTGGGGCGGTGGTCGGCCAGCACGGAGAAGGCCGACGGTGACTCGCGGTTGATCGTCACCACGGGATTGAGCGCGGCGATTTTCGCGATCGCCTCGTCGTCGAGGCGGGAGCTCGCGAGCACGAAGGCATCGACCGAAGGCGCGAGCGAGTGGGCGCGAGAGGCCTCCTTGACTTGGTCTTCGCGAAATTCTGAGGTCACGAGTACATAACCGCGCTTTTCTGCTTCGCGTTCGGCGCCACGAATGATCTCAAACGAGACGGGGTTCGTAATGTCGGCAACGAGGAGCGCAATGGTGCCGGTGCGGCCCGTGGGAAGCGCCCGCGCGGCGGGATTGGCGCGGTAGCCCAACGCCGCGGCGGCTTGCTTCACGCGCTCTTCGGTCGCTTTGCTCACACGTCCGGGCTTGTGAAGTGCCCGGGAGGCCGTCGAGGGGCTCACGCCCACGCGCTTCGCGATGTCGTAAATTGTCACGCGGCGGGCGGGCGGGGGCGAGGCGCTGTGGTCATTTGGCATTGGTGGGTGCTCTTTACGACGTCGTTGTCTTCCGTAGTCACTGCGAGACTACCCCTGAGGCCGGCGCGACGGCAACCGGTTGCACAGATCTCCGATGTGTGCGACCCTAATCACGTCAGGAATCAACGACGCCGCCGCGACAAGGGGTCCCGCAGATGCGACACGCCACCACTCTCCTCTCCTGCACACAGGAAGGAGCCACCGTCACCCTTCACACGGATGCCGCCCCCATCCGCTTGCTTGCCCTCACACCCGAAATCCTGCGGATCCGCGCGGGTTTCACCGATGAAGGCGCCTTCCGCGAAGCGTCCTACAGTCTCGTCACAACAGCGTGGAGCGACGAGCTCGATGACTACATGGGTGACAAGCGCACACGCCTCGAACCCTCCCCGCTCACACTCCTGGACGAGGGCCCCGACTCCCCGACCGTGACTGTTGAAGGCGAGCGCTTGCGAATCGAAATTGACCGGGACCCCTTCCGCCTTCGCGTTTTCGATTCCGACGGCACCCTGCTTCACGCCGATCTGATCGATCGCGGGTACCGCCTGGACCGCAACCACCGCCGAATCCATACGAGCGAAGTTGCCAAGGGCGACCACTTCTACGGTTTCGGCGAAAAGACGGGCGAGTTCAACAAGGCGAAGTCGTTCATGACGATGCGCGCCCAGGACTGCCTCGGCTACGACGCTGAGAGGGCCGATTCCCTCTATAAGCACATCCCGTTCTACATCAAGGCGAACGAGGTGAGCGGGGCAGCCGTCGGATACTTCTACCACAACACGTTCGCGTGCGATTTCGACATGGGCCGCTCCCACTCGAACTATTGGCCCGCCCACTCCACGTACCGCGCGGACGGTGGGGACATCGACCTGTTCCTCATCGCCGGACCGAGCGTGCGTGAGGTCGTCACGCGCTACACCCTCCTCACGGGAACCTCGGCCATGCTTCCCGCCGCCGCACTCGGCTACCTCGGAAGCTCGATGTACTACCCCGAACTGCCGAAGGATGCCGACGACGCGATCCTCAACTTCTACGAGCACGCCAAGCTCGAAAAGATCCCAATGGACGGTTTCCAGCTGTCCTCGGGCTATTGCCAACAGGAAACCGAGGCCGGCCTCAAACGCTGCGTGCTCACATGGAATACCGAGCGTTTCAAGGACCCCGCGAACTTTTTTGCCGAGTCAGAAAAACGAGGCATCGTCGTCTCGCCCAACGTGAAGCCGGGCGTTTTGAGCGTGCACCCGCGCATGCCCGAACTAATCGAGGACGGCGTCTTCGTGCGCGCCTCCGATTCCGATGACCCCGCGCCCGCGCGATGGTGGGGCGGCCCCGGCCACATGGTTGACTTCACGAACCCGAAGGCCCGCGAACGCTGGGAAAAAGACCTCACCGAGAACATGCTCGAGTACGGAACGGCGTCGATTTGGAACGACAACTGTGAGTACGACTCGATCGTGGATGAGGACGCGCGCTGCGACTTCGACGGTTACGGCGCGCCGCTCGCGGAAGCCCGCTCGACCATGGCAAACATCATGTGCTCGCTTACCGCGGACGCGATCGCAAAAACCCATCCGAACAAGCGCCCCTTCATCGTGTGCCGCGCGGGCTACGCGGGTATTCAGCGCTTCGCGCAAACGTGGTCGGGCGACAACCACACGTGCTGGGAGACCCTCAAGGCGAATATCGCGACGATGCTCGGGATGAGCCTCTCGGGCGTCGCGAACCAGGGTGGTGACATCGGCGGTTTCCACGGCCCCGCCCCCGAGGGCGAGCTTTTCGTGCGCTGGGTTCAAAATGGCATCTTCCAGCCGCGCTTCTCGATCCACTCCGTCAACTCCGATAACACGGTCACCGAGCCGTGGATGTACCCGAGTCTCACGCCGCTCGTGCGCGAAGCGATCCAGTTGCGCTACCGCCTCTTCCCGTACCTGTACTCGCTCATGGAGCGCGCACACCGCACGGGCTTGCCCATCGCGGAGCCGCTCGTGAGCGCCTTCCAGCACGACCCGTCGGTGTGGGACGAGGGCGTGAACTACATGCTCGGCGACTCGCTCTTCATTGCGAACGTCGTCGACAAGGGCGCCGAAACAAAGACCGTGACTCTCCCCAGGGACGAGGTGTTCTACGACTTCGCCACCCGCGAGCGCTACGAAGGCGGGTGCACCTACGACATTCCCGTCACGCTCGCCTCGATCCCCACGTTCGTGCGCGAAGGCGGCATCATTGCGCTTTCGCGCGAGGACCACATGAGCATCTCGACCGAGCAGGTCGATTCCCTCACCCTTCTCACCGCCCCCGGCCGCGACGGCGAGTTCACGCTGTACGAGGATGACGGGGCCACGATGGATTACACGCGCGGCGCCTACTGCGCCACAACCGTGACCATGACCGCCGGTGACCGAGTGACCTACACCTTCGCGAAGGACGGCGACCTCGACACCCGCATCACGACGCTCGAACTCCAGGCCATTTCCCACGGCCAGGCACCCTACTGGGTGAGCATCGATGGCGAGCAGATCCCGCACGCCTTGCACCCGAGCGACTTCGACTCGCAGGCCACCGTGTGGCTCTACGATCTCGAAACCTCCATCGTCCGCGTCAAAACCCCCTGGGACTCGAGCGAGCACACGATCGTGATTTCGTTCGAACAATTCGACATGATCGGCATGTAACTGCCCTTCCCTCACACCGTTGCAAGGAGGCAACATGACTCGTCGCATGACACGACGATCGGCGCTCGGCCTCGGGGCCGCCGCGCTGTCCGCCGCTGCGCTCGCTGGATGCTCGTCCGGCAAGTTCACGAAGGATGGCAAGGTCAAACTGCGCATGGCCCACACGCTGGGCGATAAACACCCCACCTCGAAGGCCCTCCAGATTTTCGTGGATGAAGTCGAGAGCCGTTCGAACGGCGAGATCAGCATCGAGGTGTTCGGCAATGGCGTGCTCGGCAGCGAGACCGAGTCGATCGAGCAGCTCAGCAGCGGCGTGGTCGACATCGTGCGCTGCGCGGCACCGTCGATCGCCCCGTACTCCTCGGGCTACAACGCCTTCGGCCTGCCGTTTCTTTTCGACGACGAAGAGCACTACTACCGCGCGATGGACTCGGGCGACATGCGCACCTTCTTCGACTCGAGCACCGAAGACGGCTTCCGCACCCTCACCTACTACACGTCGGGGGCGCGCTCTTTCTACACGGTTGACAAGGCAATCGAAACGCCCGATGACCTGCGCGGCTTTAAGATCCGCGTGCAGAACTTCCGCTCGCAAACCGAGCTCATTAGCAAGCTCGGTGGCACGCCGCTCATCCTCCCGTTCGGCGAAATCTACACGGGCCTCCAAACCGGTCTCGTGGACGGCGCTGAATCGAACGAAACCGCCCTCACCGACTCCGCTCACGGCGAGGTCGCCAAGGTGTTCACGTACACCGAGCACACGATGATCCCCGACGTCCTCTCCTTCAGTGAAGCGACGTGGAAGCTCCTCGAAGAGGATTACCAGAAGGTCCTCACCGAGGCGGCAGTTGCCTCGACCGAAGAGCACAAGACGATTTGGAGCGAGGCGATCGCCCAGTCCATCACGGATGCGGAAGCCATGGGCGTCACGTTCGTGAAAGACGTGGATCGCGAGCCGTTCCGCGAACTCACCTCGGGCATCGTTCCCGAGTTTGTTGACCACTACGACGGCGTGAGCACCGTTCTCGACGCCATCGACAATGCACGCAAGGGAGCGTAAAGGTCATGTACGACACCATGCTCAAGCTCAAGAAGGGCATCACCGTGTGCCTATTCGTGATCGCAGGCATCCTGCTTGCCGCGATGGCGCTGCTCGTGATCATCCAGGTGTTCACGCGCTACGTCCTCTCCGACCCCGCTGATTGGACCGAGGAACTCGTCACCGTTTCACTCATGTGGGCGTGCTTCCTGTGCGGCGCCTACGCGTTCGTCAACCGCAAGCACATGGCGCTCGTGTTCTTCCGCGACCGCCTCGGTGAGAGCGGTAAGCGCATCGTCATGATCCTCGTCGACGCGCTCGCCCTCGCCTTCGCGGCGGTCGTGATCGTGTGGGGTGGCACGCAGCTCACCCTCGTCTCCCTCGATGCACCTTCCGCGATCCTCCAGATCCCCCGTGGCCTCTCCTATGGTGCGGCCCCGGTCGGCGGCATTTTCATGGTGCTCGCCCAGATCATCAACCTGTGGGAGGACTTCACCGGAAACACCCTCCCCGATACCGACTTCGGCGCCGATGACGAGGCACTCGTCGCCGAAGCCGCCGCCGACATCCCCACCGAGACCATCGAAACTAAGGAGGCCCGCGCATGAGCACCATGACGGTCACCCTGCTCCTGTTTGGCACCTTCTTCGTTCTGCTCGCCGTTGGCGTGCCGATCGCAATCGGCATTTCCGTTGCCGCTTTCGCGAGCATCCTCATGATCCTCCCGCCCGATCAGGCCATCTTCGTCGTCATGCAGAAGATGAACACGGGCCTCGAATCCTTCACCCTGCTCGCGATCCCCCTGTTCATCCTCGCGGGCAACATCATGAACAACGGCGGCATCGCGAAGCGCCTCATCGCGCTCGCGGAACTTGTCACGGGCCGCGTGCCCGGCTCGCTCGTGCACACGAACATCGTGGGCAACATGCTTTTCGGTGCGCTTTCGGGTTCGGCCGTTGCCGCCGCGGCGGCGATTGGCGGCACGATGAGCAAGCAGCAGCGCGAGCGCGGCTACGATCCCGCGTTCACCGCAGCAGCGAACATTGCTTCGGCTCCCTCGGGTCTCCTCATTCCGCCGACCACGGCGTTCATCGTGTACTCGATGATCGCGGGCGGCACGTCGATCGCGGCGCTGTTCATGGCGGGCGCGGTGCCCGGCATCCTCATGGGCCTCACCGTGATCGCGGTCGCGCTCGTGCACGCGATCCGCAAGAAGTACCCAACCTCGGGCGCCGTGAGCCTCTCGCAGGCCGGCAAGACGATCCTCGACGCGATCCCGGCACTCCTGCTCATCATCGTTGTCGTGGGCGGCATCGTTGCGGGTATCTTCACCGCGACCGAGGGCGCGGGCATCGCCGTCGCCTACTGCCTCATCCTCGCACTCCTCTACCGCAGCCTCACGTGGAGCGACATCAAGGCCATCATGGGCCGCACGATTGCCACGACCGGCGTGATCCTCCTGCTCATTGCCGCGAGCTCCGCGATGAGCTGGGTCATGGCTTACACGGGCATGCCGCAGGCCATTAGCGACCTGCTCCTCGGCGTTTCCGATAACCCGATCGTGATTCTCCTGCTCATCAACGTCGTGCTCATTGTCGTGGGCACGTTCATGGACATCACGCCCGCGATCCTCATCTTCACGCCGATCTTCCTCCCCATCGCGGAGGGCATCGGCATGGACCCGGTCCACTTCGGCGTGGTGCTCGTGTTCAACATGTGCATCGGCACGATGACCCCGCCAGTTGGCTCCGTGCTCTTCATCGGTACGAGCCTCGCGGGCACGACGATCGAGAAGGTCATCCCAAGGCTCCTGCCGTACCTCGCGGCGCTGTTCCTCATGCTGCTCGTCGTCACGTTCGTGCCCACGCTCTCCCTGTGGCTGCCGGGCGCGATGGGGCTTTTGTAAGCTGCCGGCCAGTCGGTAGCGTGTGAAATCAAAGGAGATTGATCGTCATGGCACCAGTGCACCTTTTTGCAGGGGTGGATGGGCGTCACCGCTTCCCTTCCCGCGTCATATCGCGACGGTCCGTTCTCGGCCTTGCCACGGCAACCGGTGCGGCCACCGTTCTCGCGGCGTGTGGAGGGGCGGAGGGCAGCGTTAGCACCGATCACGTCTTGTCCGTGTCCCTCAACCAAACGGAAACACACCCGAGCTACATCGCACTCGCGAAATTTGGTGAGCTTCTCAGAGAGGCCACGAACGGCCGTTGGGGCGCGCGCGTGTACCCAAATGAAAGTCTCGGTGCGCAGCAGGAAGTGATCCAGCTCGTCGCGGATGGCGCCGTCGATATGGCAGTCATTTCGAGTCCACAAATGGAGAACCTCTCACTGCGCTTCCGCCCTCTGAACCTTCCGGGTGTCTTCACCGATAGCGACCACCAGGCAGCGGTGCTCAAGGACGAGTCAATTGTGGGTGAGCTTTTCGAGTCACTCGTCGAATCGAAGAACCTGAGGGTTATCGGCGGGTTGACGCAGGGCTCACGGCACATGTACACGAAGGCACCCGTGTCTTCACCCGACGATCTCGCGGGGAAGAAGATCCGCGTGCAGGAGTCGGATGTGTTCATTTCACTCATGCGCGCGATGAGTGCCTCTCCCACACCTATGGCCTACGGCGAGGTGTACACCGCTCTTCAGGCTGGCGTACTCGATGGCGCGGAAAACAACGAGATTAGCTACGTGACGCAGCGGCACTACGAGGTCGCGAAGCATTTCACTCTCACGAACCACCTCGTCGGCCTCGACTACGTCGTCGCGGGTGAGAACACGCTAAAAAAAATGAGCGCGGACGATCGCGAAGCGTTCCTCGACTGTTTTACGAAGGCGCAGGACTACTTCGTTGAGTTGTGGAAATCGGAGACCGATAAGGCGATCGACGCGATGAAGGAGGCCGGCTCGACGATTCACGAGATTGACCCGTCGGTATTCGGCCCAGCCATCGACGCGGTCGCCGAGCAGTTCCTCACGACTCCCGAAGACGAGGAGCTTTACACGAAAGTCCGCGAACACGAATCGGCGAAGGGAGATTCAAAGTGAGTACCGCATCCGTCTCTGCGCAGGTCACCGCGCAGGTGTCCTCACTTCGTCGCGGCATCATCGAGACCCTCAAATGGGTCAGCGTCGTAATTTTCGCGGTTCTCGTTCTCGTCGTGTTGTGGCAGGTGTTCGCGCGCCAGGTCCTCAGCCAGCCCTCAACCTGGTCCACGACCGTCGCACAGTACATGCTCGTGTGGCTCACACTGTTCTCGATGGCGTTCGTGTTCGCGGAGCGTGGCCACGTCGCCGTCGATATCGTGTCTCGTCTCGCGCCCCCAGCGGTGCAGAAGATTCTCGCGATCCTCGTTGAGCTTGCCGTTGCCCTGTTCGCAGGTCTCGGTCTCGTGTGGGGCGGCATCCGCGGTGTTGCGCTCACGTGGGGCCAATCGATCCCGGGCCTGTCCCTCACGATCGGCCACATGTACCTCGCGCTTCCCGTGTGCGGCGCAATCGTGTTCGTCGTGGCCATCCTGGACCTCATCGATGCCGCACGATTTGGCGTTCTTCCCTCACTCGAGCCGCAGGCTTCCGACGTCATCCCCGCCCCCGCGATTCCTCGTCAGAGCGCGGATGCGGGCCCCCATTCACGTCACCGAGAATCCGGTGAAAAGACTGACTCGACGGAGGTGTAGCCCGTGGATCCCGCAATGCTTGCCGGTTCTATTCTTGTCATCGGCATCGCTCTTCTCATTTTCATTGGCGCACCGATTGCCGTCGCGATTGGCCTGCCCTCGGTCATCGCGCTCATTGCGGTTCTCGACGCGGATTCCGCGGTTTTTGTCGCGGCGCAGCGAATGTTCACGGGCTCAAGCTCGTTCACGCTTCTCGCCATTCCGTTCTTCGTGCTCGCCGGCAACCTCATGAACAGTGGCGGGATTGCGACGCGCCTCATTGACGCGGCGAAGGTGCTCGTGGGGCGCCTCCCCGGTTCGCTTGCACATACGAATGTCGTGGCGAACGCGCTCTTCGGTTCGGTGTCGGGCGCAGCGGTTGCTTCGGCGGCGGCTGTTGGCACGACGATGAACCCGCGCCAGCGCCGGGAGGGTTACGACCCCGCGTTCGCGGCAGCAGTCAATGTGGCCTCGGCACCGTCGGGCATGCTGATCCCGCCGTCGAACACTCTCATCGTGTACTCGCTCGTGTCGTCGACCTCGGTCGCCGCACTGTTTGTCGCGGGCTACGGCCCTGGCCTTGTGTGGGTCCTCGCGTGTGTGGCGGTTGTGCTGCTCGCGGCACGGCGGCGTTCAGAGCTTCGCGGCACCACCGAACGGATCCCTCTTCCCGTCGCCGGGATGACACTTTTGAAGGCTGTGCCGGCGATCCTCATGATTGTCATCGTCGTGGGTGGCCTCCTCGCGGGCATGTTCACGGCCACTGAGTCGGCGGTGATTGCTGTCGCGTACTGCTTCATTCTCGGCCTCGTGTATCGCGAACTGCACCTCAAGGACGTTCCGGGCATTCTCGCGGCTTCGGCGCGCACGACCGCCGTGGTCATGCTTCTTGTGTCGGTGTCGTCGGCACTCGGGTGGGCACTCAGTTACGCGACGATCCCCGAGACGGTTGCCCAGGCGCTCTTGTCGCTCGCGGATTCGAAGGTCCTCATCCTTCTGATCATGATGGCGGTTCTCCTCGTGGTGGGGACCTTTATGGATCCCACGCCCGCGATTCTCATCTTCACGCCGATCTTCCTTCCGATCACGGAGCAGCTCGGCGTGGATCCGATCCATTTCGGTCTCATGATCACGTTCAACCTGTGTATCGGCACGATTACGCCGCCCGTGGGAAACGTGTTGTTCGTAGGCGCGAAGGTGGGCGGAGTACGTGTGGAACCCATGATTCGAGCGCTCGTGCCCTTCCTGATCGCGCTCATGATTGGGCTACTGCTCGTGATGTTCATTCCGCAGATCACAATGTTCCTGCCGAGCGTGTTGGGCGTGCTCTCGTAAAGCTCGATTGCCGCTTCTCTACTCGGTTTCGCGGGGCGCCCACCGTGCAATTTGTGCGGCGAGGTGCCCCGCGCCGTATCCGTTGTCTATATTGACAACGCCGATGCCGGGCGCACACGCCGAAAGCATGGTGAGGGCCGCGCTCACTCCCCCGGTCGCGACGCCGTAGCCCACCGATGTGGGCAGCGCGACGACGGGGCACGCCACCTGCCCCGCGAGGACCGTGGGGAGCGCGCCGTCCATGCCCGCAACGGCGATGATGCACGCCGATTCGCGCAGTTCGGGCAGTCGCTCGAGCAGGCGGTGCAGCCCCGCAATCCCGATGTCGGGGATGAGTCGGGTGGGTCGGCCGAGGTAGCGCGCGGTCAGCTCCGCTTCGCGTGCGACGGGCAGGTCGCTCGTGCCGGCGCACGCCACGGTCACGAGACCGCCGGTGGGATCCGGTTCCGACGCTGGCCACGCCCCCATCGACGCTTCTTCGTCGTAAGCCATGCCGGGCAACTCTTCACGGATCGCGGCGGCTTTTTCGGCGTCGAGGCGGGTGAAGAGCGTGGGAAGCGCGGGCTCGCTGCCCGACCTTTCAGCGTGCTCGCGGATCGCGCGAGCGATCCGCGCGACCTGCTTCGTGCTCTTCGCGTCGCACAAAATCGCCTCGGGTGCGCCACGCCGTGCGGCACGGTCAAAGTCAAGGTTCGCAATGCCGGAGAGGGAAGCGTCAGGCCCCTTGCTGGGCCGTGCGCCGCTGGTGTTTACGCCGCTCGAACTTACACCGCTAGGGCCTGCGCCCCCGCCGAGCCCCTCGTTCACGATGCTCTCATCTCTCACAGGGTGCCCTTCGCGTTCATGATGCTGAGCGTGAACGCGCCCGACTGCAGGCCGGCAAGGTCGAGAGTGACGTTGCGGAACCCCGCCTTCCTTCCGGCGTTCACGAGCGCCGCGCGGGTCTCGGGTTCGACGGCGCGCGGAAGCTCGCCCTGAGGTACCTCGATGCGCGCGATGCGGCCGTGGTGGCGCACGCGGCAGTCGCTAAAGCCCAGGTCAAACACGGCATCCTCGAGATCTTCGACCTGGCGGAGCTTCTCGGGCGTGACCTTCTCGCCGTGGGGAATGCGCGAAGCGAGGCACGGCGCGGCCGGTTTATCAGCAACGGGAACGCCGAGGGCTCGCGCAACCTCGCGCACATCGCGCTTCGTGAGGCCCGCGCTCGCGAGGGGGCGGAGCACTGCGTGGTTCGTCGCGGCGCCCGCACCGGGGCGATCGGGGCGCTTCGCATCGTCGGCGTTTTCGCCGTAGGCGACGGCGTCGAGACCGAGGTCGTCGAGAATCTCGTCCTCGATGCGCGTGAAAAGCTCGTCCTTGCAGAAGAAGCAGCGGTCCACGTCGTTCGCGATGTATTCGGGACGCTCACCCTCGTGAGTCTGGATCTCCTGAACGGGCACGCCGATCGCTTTCGCGACCTCGTGGGCGGTTTGCCGTTCGCGCCGCGCAAGCGAGGGCGACACCCCGAGGAGGGCTACGACGCGCTCGGCGCCGAGCGCCCGCACCGCGAGCGCCGCGAGGGTCGCCGAGTCCACCCCACCCGAGTAAGCGATTCCCACGCGCTCGTGCTCGGCGAGCTCGCGCATGGCGGCATCCGCACGCACGGCGAGGTCTCCGGTGAGCTTAGGCACCGTCGTGAGCGAAGCGCTCACAGTGGCTGCCGCTCACTCGCGAGGCGGTGCAAAACCTCACCCGCGTGATCCACGACGAGGGTTTCGGGATCACTGCGGAGGGCCTCGAGGTCGAGCGAAGTGGGATCAACGTACTCGACGTTGTACTCCGCGCACACCTCGGGCGGGATCTGCGCCGCGAACGCGCGGCGCACGCGATTCTTCTCTTCGCCGGTTTCGGGGTCGTACGTGCCGAGACCCGTGACGTGCGTCGAGTGGGCGAGCTCGCCCCACGGGTGGTCTTTGAACCGATCCCACTGCTTCGTGAAGTACTCGATGTTGTGATAGCCGATGTCGCGAAGACCTGGATGCATGGCAGCGACCTCCGTGATGTGCGGAGCGTAGATGATGACCTGGCCACCGTCGGCACACACCGGTTCAAGCTTGTAAAAGCCCTTCGCGCCCGTCCAAATGTCTTCGTACATCTCCGGCATGATCGCGACGATCCGCTTGTACGGTTTTTCGACGTAGCGGATGTGCGTGTGGGCCGAGATCTGTGCGCAGGCCGCCCACGCGCTCTCGGGGCCTCCGAAGCTCATCGCGTGCAGGTCACTGCTCGCGGAGCGCACGACCATCGCGAGGCAGTATTTCTCGGTCTCGATGCGAGCGCTTGCCGCGTCGATGAGCTCACGCACGGGCGTGAGGCCAAGCGCGCCGATGATGCGGCTCGCCGTGATGAGCGCGCCCACCCAGTGGGAGATGTCGATGACGTCGTGCACGGAGCATCCGGGGAAGAAGTATTTATTGCCGCCTGAGAAGCCCACGACCTCGTGGGGGAATACGGGACCCACGATGAGGTTGACGTCCGCTTCGGCGACGTGACGGTTGATGTTCACGCGCATCGGGACATCGCTCAGAAGCCCGCCCGTGAGTTCCGCGATCGTTTCGGCGCTGATCTCGCCGAGGTCCGCGATCTCGCTTTCGTTATCCCACTCGTGGTTGCGGATATCGAACGCCGGATAGGTCTCGCGCAGCTTGCCGGGGCCCGTGCCGAGCATTCGCTCGATGTGCTCTTCGCTCATCGCGGCGTGCGTGCCAAGGGCGATGAGCACGATGATGTGGGAGGCGCGGTCCTTGAGCGCGTCGTGAACGGCGGGCATCACGCGCGGAAGCGGTACTGACCGGGTGCCGTCGGGAATGATCACGCACACGCGCTTGCCGTCGAGGTCGGTGCTTGCGAGCTGCTCCTTCACAAAGCTCGCGATCTGCTCGTCGGTGAGGGTCTCGTCGGGGCCGCCGATGCGTGCAGCGGCGCTCGCAAGCGAGGCGGGAATGGGCTTCACGTGAGGTACTCGTTCGCTCATGTGGTCCATTATCGCGCGGATTACAATCGGTTGCCATGGGACACAGTGAACACCTCAACGATGACACCTCCCCCCATACGATCGCGTGGATCGATGCGACGGCCGGCATTGCGGGCGACATGCTCCTCGGTGCCCTCGTGGATGCGGGCGCCGACCTCGAGAAGGTTCAGTCCGTGATCGATGCCCTTATCCCCGGCGCCGTGAAGCTCTCGTCGCGCGTCGTCGATAGATGCGGGCAGCGGAGCGTCAAGGTCGACGTTGAAATGCTCGTCGACAACCCGCCCCACCGCACGTGGACATCGATCCGCGAGATGCTCGAGGGTGCGCGCGGCTCGATTCCCGACGCCACGATTGACCTTGGTTTGCGCGTTTTTGGTCTCCTCGCGCGCGCCGAGGGCCGCGCCCACGGCATCGATCCCGAGGATGTGCACTTCCACGAGGTCGGCGCGCTCGATTCGATCGCCGACGTGATCGGGGCGTGCGAGGCTTGGCGTCAGCTCGGAATCGAGAGCGCGGTGGGCAGCACGATCGCGGTCGGCTCGGGACGCATTCGCGCCGCCCACGGGGACATTCCGGTGCCGGTTCCGGCCACGGCTTATCTGGCGGAAGGATGGCCGACGGTTGCCGGCGACCTGCTGCCGCCACGCCCGCACGCGCACTCCCACGATCATGCGCACGGGCACGGGCACTCTCACGACCACCACCATGAACACTCGCTTCCCGAGCACGTCGCGGGCGGCCCCCACCCCGCGGCCGTTCCCCCGGCCGGCGTCGCCCCTGGGATCGGAGAACTCGCAACACCCACGGGCGTTGCTCTCATGCGCGGTCTCGCGGAAAGCTACGGGCCGATGCCCGGCATGATCACAAGCGCGGTGGGCATCGGCGCGGGCACGAAGGACACTCCGGGCCGCCCGAATGTTGTGCGCTTCTTTCTCGGGGAGCGCTACCCCCATGCGTGACGCCCACGACACCCCCGATCGGGTCATCCAGCTCGAGGCCAACGTTGACGATGCCGACCCGCGGCTCTGGCCCGGCATCATCGATTCGATGCTCGAGGCCGGTGCGCTCGACTGCTGGCTGACGCCGATCATCATGAAACACGGCCGCCCCGCCGTGACCGTGCACGCCCTCGCGCGCGTGGGGGAAGAGACCACCCTCGCGGATCTGCTTCTCGACCTCACAGGCTCGCTCGGCGTGCGGTACGCGCCTCTCAGCAGGCGCATCCTCACCAGGCGGTTCGAAAAAATCGAGGTGGAGGGCGTGGAGGTGGCCTTCAAGATCGCTATGCGTTCCGACGGTTCTGTGGCAACCGTCGGACCTGAGTTCCGGGACGTGCAGGCCCTCGCCAAAAAACTCGGCATCACCGAACGCGAAGCGCTGCGGCGCGCCAGGGACGCCTACTCCTCTTAGACTGTGCCTTCAAGGGAACACGCAACCCCGTTGAAACCGTGATTGCAGTAGCCACCCGGATTCCTTGCAAGGTACTGCTGATGCTCCGGCTCGGCGTAGTAGTAGGTGCCCGCGCCTGCCTTGCTCAGCGGCGCCACCACCGTGGTGATGCTGCCGCGACCCGCGGCAGTGAGCACCTCCTGATATGACTCGAGTGACGCGCGCACGAGGCGCTCTTGCGCCGGATCCGTCCAGAAAATCGCGCTGCGATATTGCGTGCCGATGTCGTTACCCTGGCGATTCTCGGTCGTCGGATCGTGCTGCTGCCAAAACTCGGTAAGCACGCGCGCGAGCGCTTCCTCATCTTCATACACGACCTTCACAGCTTCCGCGTGCCCCGTTTTCGCGGAACACACTTCCTCGTACGTGGGGTGGGGCGTGTAGCCGCCTGCATACACCGCCGCGGTGGTCCACACGCCGGGAATCTGCCACATGATGCGCTCGATACCCCAGAAGCACCCGCCCGCGAGGATCAGCTCGCGTGCTCCTGCCGGCGCACCCTCGCCGAGCATGTCCGTGCCGAGCACGAGATGATCGCGAGACAGCGGGAACGGGTAATCGTCACGGCCGGCAAGCGCGTCTTCGGGCTTCACCATGACCTTCTTGTGCGCATTCATGATCTCGAGAAACTGGAACATGCTCCGAACCTACGCGCCAGGACTGGGCAGCCCATGGACAGGGTCGCAAAAACCCCTTAGAGCAACACGATTGCCTGCGCGAACAAGATCTTCGCAATCATGCCCGCCGCAAACATCGCGGAATAGCCGGGGTCGGTGCGCTCGTCGTCCACGAAAGACTTCACGTGATTGAGCAGAACGGGCTGGCCCACGAATCCCGCCACGGCACCCGCGGTGCGCGCGGCGCTGAGCCCAAGCGCTGCCCCAACGCCCCACAGCGCGAGCAGGGCACTTCCGAGGGTCAGCAGGGTCGCGATCCCCACGAGAAGCCCCGTCACGGAGAAAGCAGTTCCGGCGAAGGCCTGGCCGCTTTTGAGTCCGACGGTTGTCAGGAACATGAAGAGGCCAAATTGCCTAATGGTGAGGTTCGCGCTCGTGGGGAGCGTCCACACGATCGGGCCGGTGCGACCCATGTACCCAAGCACGAGACCCACGACGAGCGGGCCCGCGGCACTACCGAGAGCGAGGCTCGCACCGCCCACCGAAAGCGACACGAAGCCCACGATGATGCCGAGCGCGACGCCAAGGCCGAGACTCAAGAAATCGACCTCGGTGATGCGCATTTCGGAATCGCCGAAAAACTCCGTGAGCTCCTTACGGCGATCCTGCGGCATGACGACGCGCACGCGGTCACCGAGCTGAAGCGTCATTTCGGCGTGGGCGAGCATGTCGGTGTCGCCGCGACGCACGCGCGTGATGATCGATTCGAAGCGCGTGGGGACGTGGAGGTCCGCGACGGTGCGTCCCGCGAGCTGCGGGTTTGAGACGACGAAGCGTCGGAAGTTCACCTTCGTGCGGTCGTTCGCGAGGTGCGTGTCGCTTTCGCGGCCGAGAAGCTTGGCCGCTTTGTGGACGGCGTCGGGAACGCCCACCATGAGCACACGGTCACCTTCGTAGAGCGTTTCCGAAGGGTGCGCGACGCGAATCTCGTCGCCTCGTTGGAGGTAGGAAATGCGCAGGTCGCCGCCCGCCTTGCCGGGAACGGAAGCGATGCCGGGGATCTTGCTGATCTTCATCGTGTTCTCGACTTCGACGGTGATGTCGAGAAGGTCCGTTGCCGAGACGGAGGAGGGGTCGTTCTTGCCGCTCATCTTGGAGCGCACGATCGTAGGGATGAGCAGCATGCCGAGAATGACGGCGAGCGGGTAGGCGATCGCGAAGCCCACGGAGGGGTTGGTGTCGCCGGGCACGATCTCGTTGGCGCTGCTGAGCGCGGGCGTTGCGGCGCCCGATCCCGCGAACATGCCGGCGGCCATGGGGCTACCAAACCCGAAGAGGTAACCGGTGAGGAGCGAAAGCGCGGCCTGAACCCCGAGGAGAAGAATGCCGCCCACGAGGAGGGAACCCTGCGCGCGCATCTGCCTGAAGAAGGAGGCGCCCGAGGCGATACCGATCGTGTACACGAAGAGTGCGAGGCCCAGTGATTCGACAAGGTCGAGGCCGCTCCCGAGGCGAGGATCAAGTGCGCCGATCGCGAGTCCTACAAAAAGGGCGCCCGCAGGCCCGAAGCGGAGGGGGCCGAAGGGGATCGCACCCACGAGGGTGCCGAGCGCCATCGTGACAACGAGTGTCAGAAGGGGGGAGCTCACGAGCAGGTCGATCATATTTCCCACAATAGGCACTGGTGGCCGTGTGCGCCCGCTCTTGCCCTTCTCCCCCACCCTCAAGGTGTAGACAACCACGTTATCCAGCCTGATTCGGCGGTGCCTTTGCGGTTTTCTTCACCTTCGGTTGCGCACATACGTGCACGTGCACGGTCCGACGGTTGCCTGGCTAGCGTCGGAGCCGGATGCGCTCATGACGCCCAGGGGGTGTCCACTACTCGGGGGACACCCCTGACCCACCGTGCCCCCTCGGCGGCGTCGGCGAACTGCTGGCCGATCGCCAACTGCACCATCACGTCAGGCGCAGGTCTGTGACACAGGTGGCACCATCGTCGGTGGTGGAAAACTCCGTGGTGCCGGTACGCCCCTGGTAGCTGACCTCAATCAGGCCGGTGACATCATCGGGAAGCCAGAAGCCAATAAACCCGTTGTCGAAGGTGGTTGTCGCCTCGTCCACCAGCACCTCACCGGTCGCCTCATCGGTGATCGTGACCTGGATATCCTCATTGCCGAGTTCCCCCTGGCAGGTCGTGAGGCTGTGGTAGAAGCAGTCGTGGGTGGAGGTGAGATAGGGCGCGATCGAGACATACGTCTGATTGTCGGGAAGATCGACCACGACTTCCTGGTCATCGCTCGAGAGCAGCAGTTCATCGGCACGCACTGAGGCGATCAGATCCGTGGGACGCTCAGTGACCTTCTGCCGGTCGAGGTGATCAATGATCTCCACCCCGTCCATGGCGGCCAGGCCATGGGTAGTCAGGAATGCATCCTGGGACACCGTCCCGTCGGCGGTGGGTTCCGGGTCGGCGGCCGAACACCCCGTGAGGGCGAGGGCAAGGGCGACGGTTGCGATCGCTGCTCGTTTTTTCACGTCAATCTCCTTGGATCGTGGTAAGACCGTGAGAAGGCACCGCCTCAAGGTCGATGCCATACCTTTATCTTGCACGGGTGCCTGACGAACTAGAAATCAAAAACCCTGCTCACAGCCTTATAACAGGGCGAAAAGGGTGTGAATTCGGTGGGCTGGGTCACCACCGGGACACCACCCCACAGCCGTGGGCGATGTCCTTCTACCCGCCCCGGGTATGCGGTGCAGGCAGTGAAATCCCTGGTGGCGCCTGCTGAACCGACCAGGGGAGGCGATGCCGCCGGCCCGGGGTGGGGTACAGAGGTGACGGCGACCGAAGGGTGATGTTTGAAGATTTGATGAAGATTTCCCCGCCGGGCACTGAGCGAGGGTGGTATTCCCCCCTGGCCGGAGCGATGCTGGGGTCTATGGCTGACCGCACACCGACCACCGCCACGCCCCCGAGGCGGGTGCTGGTCGTCGATGATGAACAACCCCTGGCTCAGATGGTGACCTCCTACCTCATCCGGGCCGGTTTCGATACCCGCCAGGCGCACACGGCACCCAGGCCGTGGACGAGGCCCGTCGCTTTTCTCCCGATGTTGTGGTGCTGGATCTGGGGCTGCCCGAACTCGACGGCCTGGAGGTGTGCCGACGGATCCGCACCTTCTCGGACTGCTACATCCTCATGCTCACCGCGCGTGGCAGCGAGGACGACAAGATCAGCGGTTTGACCCTGGGGGCGGATGACTACATCACCAAACCTTTTAGCATCCGGGAACTGGTGACCCGGGTGCATGCGGTGCTGCGCCGCCCGCGCACCAGCACCACTCCACCGCAGGTGACCACCCCCTTGATCGTTGGTGACCTCGTCCTTGACCCCGTCGCCCATCGGGTGCAGGTGGGGGAGACGACCGTGGAGCTCACCCGCACGGAGTTCGAGCTGCTGGTTGCCCTGGCCCTGCGCCCCGGCCAGGTGCTGACCCGCCACGACCTGGTCACCGAGGTCTGGGACACCACGTGGGTCGGTGATGAACGCATCGTCGATGTCCACATCGGCAACTTGCGTCGCAAGCTCGGCACCGACACCCGGGGCCGGGGGTTTATCGACACCGTGCGCGGCGTGGGCTACCGGGTGGGGCAGCCATGAATCACGGGCCCGGCCTGACCTTCCGCTTCCTGGCTGCCCAAGTGTTGGTCGTGGTGATGAGCCTGCTGGTGGCCGCGGCCGTGGCCACGATGGTGGGCCCGACCCTGTTCCATGACCATATGTTGATGACCGGCACGGAGGACCCCTCGCTGGAGCTGCTCCATGCCGAGCAGGCCTACCGGGACGCCAACCTGATCACCCTGGCCGTCGCCCTGCCCACCGCCTTGATCAGCGCTCTGCTGGCCAGCCAGTGGTTGTCACGTCGCCTGCGCACCCCCCTGCAGAATCTCACCCGCGCCGCTACAAGCCTGACGGCCGGCAACTCCCGTGTCCGCGTGCCCGCCGGAGAAGCAGGCCCCGAGGTCACCACCCTGGCGCGTGCCTTCAACACCATGGCCGACCGGCTGGAACACACCGAACAGGTCCGCCGCCAGATGCTCTCTGATCTGGCCCACGAAATGGGCACCCCCTTATCGGTGCTCACGGTCTACCTCGATGGTCTCCAGGACGGGGTCGTGGACTGGAATAATGCCACCCACACGATCATGGCTGACCAACTCACCCGCCTGACCCGGTTGATGGAAGACATCGACGATGTCTCCCGGGCCCAGGAACACCGGATCGATTTGGACCTGGCGGAGGAAGGGCTCGGGGATCTGCTCCATACCGCCGCTGCTGCCGCGGGAGAAGCTTATGCTGACAAAGGCGTCGATTTACAGGTCGAGACCATTACGGACACCGCCCGGGTGCTCGTGGACCGGCAACGCTTCGGCCAGGTGATGAGCAATCTCCTGTCGAACGCGCTACGGCACACCCCGGCCGGCGGGCAGGTCCGGATCAGCGTCCACCGACAGGGGGCGTCCACCGCGCTCATCCACGTCGCCGATGACGGCGAGGGCATCCCACCTGACCAACTCGGACACATCTTCGAACGCTTCTACCGGGGGGATGCCGCCCGCAGCCGGGACGACGGCGGGGCCGGTATCGGTCTGACCATCTCCAAGGCATTGATCGAGGCCCACGGCGGCACTCTCACCGCCACCTCCCCCGGACCCGGTCGCGGAGCGGTGTTTGCCCTCCGCCTCCCGCTGTCCCCTCCCGACAGTGAGGAGGCTGCGCGGTGACCACACCCTGTCCCGCGTGAGGGCCATGCCCTCCACCCCTTGAAAATATACCCCGGGGGGGTATACGCTCGAGAGCAGCATCGCCGCATCCCACCGACCCGAAGGAGCTTTCCCATGATCACCTCCGCGCCCCGCCTCTTGCCGATGGCCTCCCACGGCTGCAGCTGTTGCGGACCTGCCTCACGTGCCGACACCGCCTCCATCCCTACCACCAGCGACTCGTCAGTAGAAGGGTCCTCCCCTAGCTACCAGGTCACCGGCCTGACCTGCGGACACTGCGCGAAAAGCGTGACCCAGGCCCTTCAGGCCCTCCCCCAGGTCGACGACGTCCAGATTGATCTCGCTGCTGGTGGTGTTTCCACCGTCACAGTCACCGGTGTCGTACCTCCGGAGATGGTTCGCCGGGCCATCGAGGGGGCCGGCTACACCGTCTTATCCTGATCAGTTTTACCCATCATCTCGACCCGACCGGGTTGAGCGAAAGGAACATCATGAGCACTCCCCACCATTCGGGTGATCACCATGGTGATCACCCCGCTCCGGAAACAGACCACACCTACCACCCGGATCATGCCAGCCACGAACACCACGCGGATGCCGACACCCACGGCCAGGCGATGCCCCACCATCACCCGCACTCCGCCCTGGACGAAGACCACCACGTTCATGATCACGGCGAACACGCCGGACACAGCACCGCAATGTTTCGGGACCGCTTCTGGTGGTCGCTGATTCTGTCCATTCCCGTCGTTATTTTCAGCCCCATGGTCGCCCAGCTGCTCGGCTACCACCTCCCGGCATTCCCCGGATCCACCTGGATCCCCCCGGTGCTGGGCACGATCATCTTCGTCTACGGCGGAACGCCTTTCCTCAAGGGCGGATGGAAAGAACTGAAATCCCGCCAACCCGGGATGATGCTCCTGATCGCCATGGCCATCACCGTGGCGTTTGTCGCCTCCTGGATCACCACTTTGGGGCTGGGCGGTTTTGAGCTGGACTTCTGGTGGGAGCTGGCCCTGCTGGTGACCATCATGCTGCTGGGCCACTGGCTGGAGATGTCCGCTCTCGGTGCCGCGTCCTCCGCGCTTGACGCGCTGGCTGCCCTGCTGCCGGATGAGGCCGAGAAAGTCATCGACGGGACCACCCGCACCGTGGCCATCTCCGAGCTGGTCGTCGACGACGTCGTGCTGGTGAGGGCCGGTGCCCGGGTGCCGGCCGACGGAACCATCCTCGACGGCGCCGCCGAATTCGATGAGGCGATGATCACCGGCGAATCCCGTCCCGTCTTCCGCGACACCGGTGACAAGGTGGTCGCTGGTACCGTGGCCACCGACAACACCGTCCGCATCCGGGTGGAGGCTACCGGCGGGGACACCGCCCTTGCCGGGATCCAACGCATGGTTGCCGACGCCCAGGAGTCCTCCTCCCGGGCTCAGGCCCTGGCGGATCGGGCGGCGGCGTTGTTGTTCTGGTTCGCGCTGATCTCCGCTCTGATCACCGCGGTGGTGTGGACCATCATCGGCAGCCCGGACGATGCCGTGGTGCGCACGGTCACGGTGCTGGTCATCGCCTGTCCGCACGCCCTGGGCCTGGCGATTCCGCTGGTCATTGCGATCTCCAGCGAGCGGGCCGCGAAATCCGGGGTGCTCATCAAGGACCGGATGGCGCTCGAGCGGATGCGCACCATCGACGTGGTGCTCTTCGACAAAACCGGCACCCTGACCGAGGGTGCGCACGCGGTCACCGGTGTCGCGGCAGCTGTCGGCGTCACCGAGGGCGAGCTGCTGGCCCTAGCCGCCGCCGCGGAGGCCGACAGCGAGCACCCCGTAGCCCGCGCCATCGTGGCGGCCGCGGCCGCCCATCCCGAGGCCTCCCGTCGGCAAATCCGTGCAACTGGTTTCAGCGCCGCCTCCGGCCGAGGGGTCCGGGCCACTGTCGATGGCGCTGAGATCCTCGTGGGCGGGCCGAACATGCTGCGCGAGTTCAACCTCACCACCCCGGCCGAGCTCACCGACACCACCAGCGCCTGGACCGGGCGTGGGGCCGGTGTGCTCCATATTGTCCGCGACGGTCAGATCATCGGTGCGGTGGCCGTCGAGGACAAGATCCGCCCCGAATCCCGCGCCGCCGTGAAAGCCCTGCAGGACCGCGGGGTGAAGGTCGCGATGATCACCGGCGACGCCCAGCAGGTGGCCCACGCTGTCGGTCAGGACTTAGGCATTGATGAGGTCTTCGCCGAGGTCCTGCCCCAGGACAAAGACGCCAAGGTCACGCAGCTGCAGGACCGGGGTTTGAGCGTGGCCATGGTCGGTGACGGTGTCAATGACGCCCCCGCTCTGACCCGCGCGGAGGTCGGTATCGCCATCGGTGCCGGCACGGATGTAGCCATGGAATCTGCCGGGGTGGTCCTCGCCAGTGATGATCCGCGGGCAGTGCTGTCGATGATTGAGCTGTCCCGGGCCAGCTACCGCAAGATGATCCAGAACCTGATCTGGGCCTCTGGCTACAACATCCTCGCCGTGCCGCTGGCCGCCGGAGTGCTCGCCTCGATCGGGTTCGTGCTGTCCCCGGCCGTGGGCGCGATCTTGATGTCTGCCTCGACCATCGTGGTGGCCCTGAACGCCCAGCTGTTGCGCCGCATTGATCTGGATCCGGCTCACCTGGCTCCGACCGAGTCGAAGGAGGAACACACCGCGCCTACTCCGGCATCCACCGCCGTCCACTGATCCACCACTTCTCTCCACTGCCTCCATATGACCCTGAAAGGCTCCACCATGAAGCGCACCCTTGTTCTTTCCGCTCTCTCCGCGGCCTTCACCCTGGCGCTGGCCGCGTGCGGTGAGGCCACCGAGTCAGGCAACACCGACGCCACCACCTCGGCCACCAGCGCTGCGAAGACTACCGCTGAGACGGCCGAGACCACCACGGCGACGACTGAGGCGGACGGGGAGATCTCCGCCGATCACAACCACGCGGACCTCAAGTTGCCCAGGGGGTTATTGACGCCCAGGGACCGGAGATTGACCGGATGAACGCCATGCTCACTGACCTATGACAGGTCCCCGTTTTTTCTGATCCCGAGGACAGGAATCTGAAAAAGAGAGATAACCGTGACGATTGCCACCTGCTGCGGGCGATGGGTCGTTATCACCGCCGCGGGTGCACCGGGGTGGATGTTCCTTCTCCCTCTGGTCGCACCACTGAGGAAAGGGGAAAGCTCCTGTGTCCAGCCCCTTGGAGGACTACGCATTATTGTCCGATACTCACACGGTCGCCCTGGTCTGCCGGCAGGGCAGCATTGATTGGGGGTTGGGGGTATCCCCCACCTTCAGCAAACAAAGGGAAGGGAGAAGCTACCGAAACAGAAGGCGAAGCCTGAGTAGAAGACGGTGGCTGAGAAGAAAGCGGACGAAGCCCCTGACAGGAATCCGTTATAGCGACGCAACCGGTCGCGAGGACTGTCCGACGAGCGAAAATCGCCGCTTGAACTAGAGCAAGAAACGGGGCAAGGGGGCGGAAAAGAAACGAGGGCGCTCCCAACGCTAAGAACCGACCACCACGAGCCGCGTCTAGCTGCATGCGCATCGTGAAAACGGTCCCGTCGAAGCGCATGCCTGGCACAATGGGGCGCGTGACAACTTCGCACCCTGAGCCTACAGACGCAAACTCGAGCGCGAACAGCACCACGACAGGCACCACACGCCGACGCGCACGCGCAGCCATCGTCAACTCATGCACGAGCGAGAACGAGTCTTCTAGTGCAAGTGCAGGCGCACGCGAAGGCAGCATTCCCAGCACAGCACCCGAACACGGTGGCCGCGACAGCCACCCGCGGTCTCGCACCGACGCCTTCCTCGACGCGGTCCTGGACCCCATGCGTCTCGCCCCGCTCGGCCTTGCCCTCGCGGCAACCACACTCTACGGGTGGCTGTCCATGCTCCAGTGGGATTCGTTCTTCTTTCCGAGCTGGGACCTCGGCATCTTCGCCGAAGCCGTGAAAGAGTATGCGCACTTCAACGCGCCGATCGTGCCGATTAAGGGCGACAACTTCAATCTTCTCGGCGATCACTTCCACCCCGTTCTCGCGCTCCTTGCGCCCCTATGGTGGTTGTGGCCCTCACCCGCAATGCTGCTGTGGGCGCAGGCCGCCATGTTCGGGGCAAGCGCCTACCCGCTTACGCGCGTCGCAATGGCCAAGCTCGGCCCGAGACTCGGCATGCTCGCAGGCGCCGGCTACGCCTTCTCGTTCGGCCTCCAGGGCAGCCAGAACGTCCAATTCCACGAGTACGCCTTCGCCGTGCTGTTCGTGGCCTTCGGCCTCGCGGCCTTCCTTGAGAATCGCCCCAAGGCCGCACTTCTGTGGATCGGCGCGCTGGTATTCGTCAAGGAGGATCTGGGCCTCACCGTCATGATGCTCGGCCTCGCAATGGCGTGGATGTGGCGCACCCCGGGACCAAACGCCGGAAGTCCCTCCGAAAAAATCCGCAGGGTGATCGCGAAGCTAGCGTCAGAAAGGAAGCCCCGCGCCGCGCTGCTCCTTGCCGTGTGGGGCCTCGTGTGGTTTGGCCTTGCCACGTGGGTGATTCTGCCCGCGCTGAGCCCCGCTTCCGCCTACGTGTACACCGAGAATTTCGCGCCGATCACGCACGTCTTTACACCGCTCGTGAAGTGGCAAACGGCGCTTATGTTTGTGGCATTTATGGGGCTCGTGGGGGTGACGAGTCCACTTGCGCTCGGTCTTCTTCCGACGTTTGCCTGGCGGTACCTCGGCGCCGTGGAGCACTATTGGACCTGGCAGTGGCACTACAACTCGTTCCTCATGGCGATTGCGTTCGCGGCTCTCCTCGCGACCCTTCCGCACGTGAAAGGCACGGTGCTCACGCAGCTCGGTGAGCTTCGCGAACGGCCCATCGTGCCCCGCGCCGCGAAGCTGTGGACGAAACGCCTCGGCGTGACCCTTTCGATCCTCTCGACCGCGTATCTCATGTCTGCCCTACCGCTCACGTGGATCGCCACCGGCAATCTCAACCCGAACTCGGAGTTTGCCAACGCCGCCCGCGAGGCACAAGCGCACGTGCCCGAAGGCGTGACGGTCGCGACCGATATTCGCTTCATGGCGCCGCTCATCCCCACGAATGACGTGCAGTGGATGCATGGCGAGACGAAGCGCGCCCCCGAATGCATCGCGGGCGTGTACGGCAAAAGCGAGCAAGAGCTTCACCCGGGCGGTTGGGCCGCATGGGCAGACGAGAAGTGGCCCACCGATGCCAATGCGAAGCCCGAGTTCCTAAATGGGGCGCAGGTGCTGACCCGGGCGCGCGCACCTTACGAGACCGTCTATTCGAACGCGTACGTGCAGGTCGCGTGCCAGGGCGCGGCCTAAAATCCTCGAGGGGCGATCTTCGCCCGCGAGCTAGCGCCGCGTAAGCCCCCGCGGCCCGCGAGCGTCGGCCGAGGAGAGCGGCCCCGCCGCAAGCGAGCGCACCGACCAGAGTTTGAGCGGCGAGTACTGCTCAGCGAGAAGCGCCGTGCGGATGCCGCGCCCATAGGCCTCGTTGCGCACGCTGCGATTGAGCGAGCTGATATCGCGCTCGAGGAGCGCATCGATTGCCCCCGCAGCGGCCCAGCGCATCGCGACCACCGAGAGTTCAATGTGCGAGTCGATGAGGGCGTGGCCCACGTTGTGCGCGGAAATGAACCGCAAGCGCGGATTCGCGGGCTCGGAGCCGACGTGCGCCCCCGGAATTTCCTCCGCTGCAAGGCGTGAGCGCCACAGCGGCACAATCACGTCACGCGCGCCACCAACCACGAGCGTTGGGGTTGTGATCGAGCGCCGCGCCGCCTCGAGGTCGAAGCTCTCCCCCGTGAACGGCGGAAACTGGGCGGCACGCCGTGCATACACGGTGAGCGGGTCGAGTGGTTTACCATCGCTCGCTTCGCCAAACCCGAGCTCGGTTGCCGAGATGCGGCCCGCAAGGTCATTTTCATAGACGTACGGCGTGGTGTTGAACCATTCGCGGCCCGTGATGATCTGGTGAATCGACGCCCACGCGAGTTGCCCGCGCCCCTGCACAAGGAGGTCCACGAGGTCACGCACCGAGTTCACGCCACCGTATTCGTGGACGGCGGCCAGCACGGCACCCGTTTCTTCCGCGGGCACGACTCGCTGCTCCACGAGCAACCGCACAGCGCGCGCGATCGATTCGGTCGCATCGAACGTGCCTCGCCAGTAGAGGTCACGCATAAGCTCGCGCAGGGCGCGGCCATCGCGCACACCCGTGAACGGCGAGTCGAGAACCATCGAGAACACGCGATCCGGGTGGCGCAGCGCGAACCGCTGCGCGATGTAGGCGCCATACCCGGTGCCGTACAGCACCACGCTCGACACCTGCGCGTGGTCGAGCACCGCACGCACGTCGTCGAGCACGTTTTCCACGCGCATGACACCGACGGGCAGATCATTGCCTTGAGCGTCCGCGCGGCTCATGCCCACGCCGCGGTGCTCCATCATGATCACGTCGAGGCCCTTTTTGACCATGTCGCGCCGCAGAATCTCGTACGGGAACACGCTCGCCACGCCTGGGCCGTCGGGAAGCACCATGATCGTGGGCAGGTCGGATTCATACCCGGCTCGCACGTATCGGAGCGGGAAGAGGCGGCCTTCCGAGTTCTCGAACTCCCGGTAGACGGTCATCACGTCATTGCGGGAGGCGAGAAGCTCGTTTGCCGCTGGGCGGTCGTAGAGGTCCATGCGCTCGGTTTATTTCTTTCCGACGGTTGCCCACAAAAAGGCGTAGATCAGGGCGTTCATGCGTGCCGCTTGGGCATTGGAAGCGGCGCCACCGTGCCCACCCTCAATGTTCTCCCAATATTTGACGGGGGCACCGAGCTCTTCCAGCGCGGCCGCGAACTTTCGGGCGTGGCCGGGGTGAACGCGGTCGTCGCGAGTCGAGGTCAGCACGAAAGCAGGCGGGTACTCGGCTTCCTCGCTCAGCAGGTGGTACGGGCTGAAGGTCTTGATGAACTCCCAGTCCTCCGTATCGGGGTCGCCGTATTCGGCCATCCAGCTTGCACCGGCGAGGAGGTGCGAGTAGCGCTTCATGTCGAGAAGCGGCACTTGGATCACGACGGCGCCAAACAGCTCGGGGTACTGCGTGAGCATATTGCCCGTGAGAAGACCACCGTTGGAGCCGCCGCGCACGGCGAGATGCGCTGGGTCGGTCACGCCGCGTTCGATGAGATCCTTCGCGACTCCCGAGAAATCCTCGTACACGCGGTGGCGGTTTTCCTTGAGGCCAGCCTGGTGCCACGCAGGCCCGTATTCGCCGCCGCCTCGAATGTTCGCGAGCACGTACACGCCACCGCGCTCGATCCATGCCTTACCGGTCGCGCCAAGGTAGCTCGGGGTGAGGGACACCTCGAAACCACCGTAGCCGTACAGCAGGGTGGGGCGGGGGCCGACGGTCTCCTGGGATTTCGCGATCTCGAAGTACGGGATGCGCGTGCCATCGGCACTTTCCACAAAGTGCTGGGTGACGGTGACGCCGCTCGCGTCGAACCGTTCGGGCGTCGTCTTGATCGTCTCGATTTCGCCCGCGCCTTCACCTTCGCGGATCCCGTCGAGGCTCGCGAGACAGCGGGTCACGGGCACGTGGAAGTCATTGCGGGTGATCCACACGTCGTTGTTTTCGTCGGAATCGACCGCGGCGACACTCAGCGAGCCCGTGAGTTCGGGGTAGAGGTCCTCGCGCTCCCAGCTGCCGTCGCCGTTTTGATAGTGGGCGACCAAGCGATGCTTGACGTCGTCGAGAACGGTCACCACGAGATAGTCCTTGGTGATCGTGAGGCCGTCGAGCGAAGTCGTTGGGGTGGGATCGAAGAGCACGTCGAAATCGCGGCATCCCGCCATGAACGCCTCGAAGTCACACGCGAGGAGACTTCCGGCAGTATAGGTGCGCTCCCCCGTATCCCAATCGTTGCGGGGCCTCAGGATTGCGAGGTCGCGGTGCGCGTTCACGTCGATGTCACTCGGCACATCGACTTTGACGAGCTGGATCTCGTCTCCGTCGCGGCTCACGAGATACGTGGTCGACGTGTAAAAGGTGTGCATGACCGTGACCCAGTCACGCTCAAACCCAGGCGTTTGGTCATGCGAAGCGTGGACGACCATGTCGCTCGGCTCGCCCGAGAAGACAAGTTCGGCATCGGAAAGGGCCGTTCCACGACGCCAGATACGCGCCTGGAGCGGGTAGCCAGAACTGCTACGCGTGCCTTCGCCGAAGTCGGTGCCCACCCACACGGTGTCCTCGTCAATCCAGGAGACGAAACCGCGCGCTTCGGGCCGCACAAAGCCGCCCTCGCCCTCGGGCACGAAGCTGCGGGTCTCGAGGTCCCATTCGCGCGTAACGTCAGCATCGCTACCGCCGTGCGAGAGACTCACGAGGAAGCGTCGATACGGCTCCCCCTCAGCGGGGCGCAACGCGTGGGCGCCGTGCCACACCCAGTCCTCCCCCTCGGCCTCGTTGAGTGCGTCAACGTCGATGAGGGTTTCCCATTCGGGACTCTCGGTGCGGTAGGACTCGAGGGTCGTGCGGCGCCACAGTCCGCGCTCGTTTTCGTCGTCGGTCCAGAAATTGTAGAGGTAGTCGCCGCGCTTCGCCACAGCCGGGATTCGGTCGCTCGCGTTGAGGATCTCGAGGATTTCCGCTTCGAGTTCAGCGGTGAGCGGATCGGCGTCGAGCTCGGCCTCGGTGCTGGCGTTGCGTTCACGCACCCACGCGAGCTGCTCCTCACCGGTGATCTCTTCAAGCCACAGATGCGGGTCGCTCATGGTCAATCCTCTCTCAAACGGCGATGTTGACTACTGCACCAAGCCTAGCCGCGCCGCCTCAAATGAGAATGCGATCTTTGGGCTCGTCCATGGGCTGCGTCCAGAACAGTTCCTCGAAGCGGGTGGCCTGGCGGAACGCTTCCACTGCGCGTTCACGCTCGGCCTCGCCCGCAACGTCGCATGCCTCTTCAACGATCCGCACGGCCTCGCGGGCAATGTTCGTGAAGGAGTCGTCGGCGTAGGCCTCGACCCACGTGCCGTAGGGGTGGCCCTCGAGCGCCCCTTTGCTCGCTTCCAGCACGGCAACGCCCGATTCGGCGTAGATCCAGTAGCACGGAAGTACCGCCGCAGCGGTGACCGCATACGTGTCGTACGTGGCGCTTGCGAGCAGGAAGTTGCTGTAGGCCGCGGTGTGGAGGCTCATGCCGAGCCCCTCAACGCGATGGGAAGCGAGCGTGTCGTTCGTGAAAAGCTCTTCCTGCATGACCTTCTCTTCGGCAACGGCGCCGACGGCGGACTTGGCCCAGAAGCGAAGCTCATCCGCTCCCGGCGCCTTGCCCGCGAGAGTCGTCATCGACTTTTGATAGGCCACGAGGTACTGCGCGTCCTGCTGGATGTAGAACGTGAATTTCTCCGGGTCAAGCGTGCCGGCGCCAAGCTCGGTGAGGAACGGCAGGGAGTCAATGCGCGCCCGAATATCGGCGGTAGCCTCCCACATTCGAGCGGTGTGGGGGCCTGCGGGATCGATGAGTGCCATGATTAGACTCCCTGGACGGTAATGAGGTGGTTCGTGGGGCCATGGCCGCTTTCGGGCGACTTCGAGATCTCCCACTCTTTCGCGTGGAGGATCGCGCTTTGCAGAAACTCGCGGGCGCTCGCCACGACCCCGATGTCGGTCGCGTCGGCGCCTCCTGCGACGCGGGCATACTGCGCGGCGATCGCCGAGGACAGCGTGCATCCGGTGCCGTGCGTGTTGCGGGTGTTGATCATGTCGCCGGTGAGCACATCCACGACATTGCCGAGCTGCACAAACACATCCACGAGTGCGGAACCGCGCAAATGCCCGCCCTTCACGAGCACGGACTTCGGGCCGCGGTTGATGAGCTTGAGCCCCTGCTCCTTCATTTCGGCCTCATCGGTTGCCGGGTTTTCGCCAAGCAGAAGTGCTGCTTCGGGAATGTTGGGCGTGAGCACGTCTGCGAGCGGAAGCAAACGATCGTGGAGAATCGACATCGCGTCCTCAGCCATGAGCATGTCTCCCGAGGTGGCGACCATGACGGGGTCGAGCACGATCTTGCCGAAGTCGCTGCGGCGCTCCTCGATCACGTCGGCGAGAACCTCGGCGACCTCGGCGTTCGGGATCATGCCGATCTTCGTCGCGTCAACGTACACGTCATCGAGCAAGCTCTTGAGTTGCTCGCGCACGAATGACGCGGGCGGCGTGAACACGCCATCAACGCCCTGCGTGTTTTGCGCGGTGAGCGACGTAATGACGGCGCAGCCGTAGGTTCCGAGTGCCGTGAAGGTCTTGAGATCGGCCTGAATGCCGGCGCCACCGCTCGGGTCGCTTCCGGCAATCGTGAGGGCAATGGGTGGGCGCATGGGGGTTTCCTCCTCGAAAAAGCTCGCGGGTAAGAGCGAGACGAAACTACAGGGGCTGGTTCATCACGAATTCGCGGCGAAGAAACGTCGCGGAGGTTGCGGGGTCCTCGGATGCGGCAATCGCCGAGACGACGCAAATGCCGTCGCAGCCCGTCGCCGCAACGTCGCTAGCGTTGCGAATCGAGATTCCGCCGATCGCGACCGACACGATACCGGCCTCGTGTGCACGCGCGGTGAGAGAGGCGAGTCCCTCGAGCCCCACGGCGGGGTCGGTATCGGTCTTCGTCGCGGTGTTCCAAATTGGGCCGATCCCCACGACATCGGCGTCACCTTCGGCGATCACACTCTCGAGCTGTTCGGCATTCGACACGCTCACGCCGATGATCGCCTCCTCGCCGAGGAGTTCACGCACCTGGGATGCCGGCATGTCGCCCTGGCCAACGTGAACGTCAAGGCCTAGCTCGCGCGCCGCCTCCACGCGGTCATTCGCGATGACGGTGATGTCCCGGCCGTGCTGCTCCCCCACCTCGCGGGCCACGTCACGAACGCTGCGCGCGAGCTCGAGGTAAGCGGCGTCGTCGAGGTTCTTGTCTCGCACCTGAATCACGTGGGCGCCGCCCTCGATCGCCTCGGCAACCTGGGCGGGTACCTTATCGGCACCGCCGGCCATCGCCGAATCGGTCACGAAATAGAGTGCCCAATCAGCTTTCGCCGCGCGCTCGCGCGAAGCGGAGGCGCTCATGCCGACGCCTCGGTCACGGTGACCCGTGAGGCAATGTCGGCGCCACTCAGCTCATCGAGGGCATCGATCCACGCCACGGCGAACGAACCCGGGCGCGAAGCGCGCTCCCCAGCGAGTTGCCCGGCGGCACCAAAGTGTGCGTGGGCCGTGAGGACCGCGAGGGCCTTCGCGTCGATGGAGGCGAAGGTGGCGTCGGAAAAAAGAGACTCGAGCGCGGGAGCGATGCTGACATAACCGGCCATCGTGGCGCCGAGCGCGCAGCCCGTACCGATCACGCGCGGCATGAGGTCGTGCCCCGATTCGAGCCAGAGCGCGCGCGTTTCACCTTCGCCATCCCACACGATGAGGTCGCGTTTGCCCGACACTGCAACGACCGCACCCGTGCGCTCCGCGAGCGACGCGGCAGCGGGAAGGGATTCCTCAACGGAATCCGTCGCATCCACACCACGGCCGCCGGCACCGAGGCCCGCGAGCGCGGAAATCTCCGAAGCGTTGCCGCGGATCGCTGTGGGGGCAAGCTCAAGCAGGCGATGCGCGAGGGTCGTGCGCACCTCGAGAGCACCGATCGCGACGGGATCGAGAACCCAGGGGACGCCGGCCTTGACGGCGGCTTCGGCGGCGAGCGGCATCGATTCGACCTGGTGCGGCGCGACCGTGCCCGTATTGATAAGCACTCCGCTCGCGATCTGCGCGAAAGTTCCAGCCTCACCCGGATGATCGACCATCGCGGGGGCCTGGCCCACCGCGAGCAGCACGTTTGCGGTGACGTTTTGGACGACGGTGTTGGTCAGGCAGTGCACGAGCGGCGTTGCCTCGCGCGCTGCGCTCACGGCTTTTTCGATTCCAGCAGAATACGTCTGTGCCACGAGTGACATCCCTTCGCAGGTAGGTTTCCAGAGCAGGTTCGACGGGTTTGATCTCAGCCCTCGAAGCCCGCATTCAGGCCTCGGGGCACCCCGAGTCACAGTCCTTAACCCTACCGCGACCTGGGTCGACGCCTTCTGAATGTCCGTGTCACCGCGGAGTGTGAGAATAGGGCGAACACGACCACACTCGGCGAGAGGGAAAGGGACGCGCGTGAGCACACCCGATCAGGACGGCCCCGGCCCGGGGGGCTCGGATATGCCGCAGCTCCCCGATTTTTCCGAGGGCTCAGCTGGCACGGGCACGCAGGGGTCCGACGCCTCCCGCGCTCCCGGCGAATTATCATTCGGAGCCGAATCGGGCGCTGCACTCAATGCGCAGATGCACGACAGCGGCGTGGACAGCAGTTCGCGTAAGGTTGTCATCGGCGTCGTGATTGGCGGCATCGCGCTCATTGCCGCGCTCGGTTTATTCGTTTCGCAAGTGGCCATGCGCAGCATCGAACAGGAACCTCTCGCGAGCCACGACTCCACGGTGGGCGTGAACACCAAGGGTGACCCGAATAAAAAGGAAGAGCAACCACAGCCGGCTGCCCCGAATGAGCCACCGCCCGAGATCTTTACCGAGGCACCCACCAGCCAGTGCCTCATGTCTACGAAACCCACGGTGTCACGCGATCAGCGCGGCAGCACGATCAAGGGTGGCGGGCTTCAATTCGCGACCCCCAAGGGATGGGATGCACCGTGGTACCAAAATGAGAATGTGCCCTACCTCTATGACACAGGTGCCTACGCAAAGCAGGTCGAATCATTTTGGTACAGCGTTGTCACGGTAGGCCGCGTCGAGTGGCAAGAAGATGTCGAGGGCACATACCCCGGCACCGAACAGATGGCCGTCACGATGTTCCAGTGCTACGCGACGCACTTCAACGTCGTCGAGCAGTTCGGCAAGAACCCCACCGTGACCAACTACAAGAGCGAGTCGATGACGGTCGACGGCCACCCCGCGTGGATCGTTCAAGCCACCTACGGCTTCGATGAGAACACCAAAGGCATGCCGCTCCAAACGACGGACTCGTCGGTCGTCACGGCGATCATCGTAGAAACACCCAACGGGCCGAGCGCTCTCGTGTCCGACGTTGCGGCCGACCACCCCGAACACGTGAAGGGCCTCGAAGAGGCCATCGCGTCACTCAAGGTCACCGAGTAAGCGTCGTGCCTCGCGCCGCATAAAAACCGGCCCGAGCCCCTCACATGGGGACCGGGCCGGCGGTGGTTTTTCGCGATTAGTCGTCGCGCAGGATCGCGAGGATGCGGAGGATCTCCGTGTACATCCACACGACCGTCACGGCGAGGCCGAGCGCCGCCGTCCACGCGAATGCCTTGGGGGCGCCGTTATCGATACCAACCTTGATCTGCTCGAGATCCATCACGAGGCTGTAGCTCGCGAGGGCAACGGCGGCGAGACCGATGACGATGCCGAGGAGGCCCGTGCGGAGGTTCGCCACGCCGAGGAGAACGAGCACGAGGTTCACGAGAGTGAAAACGAAGTACGCGCCGAACGCGACGAAGAAGATCTTCGTGAGCTTGGGGCTCGTGCGCAGCTTGCCCATGCGGAACAGCACGGCGATTGAACCGGTGACGGCCAAAGTCGCGATCACGGCCTGGAACACGATGCCGGGGTACACGCTCTCGAAGTACACGCTGATGCCACCGAGTAGAAGACCTTCAAAGAAGGCGTAGGCGAGCGTGACGATCATGCTCGGCTTCTTCTTGAAGGCATTCACGAGGACGGCCACGAAGGAGCCGATCGCACCCACGATCGCGAGGAGTGACGAGAGAGCGAAGCCAATCTGGCGCCCCTCTTCCGTGCCCGTGACGAGACCCGCAACGGTGGGAAGCATCATGACCACAAACGCCACGGCGATGATCACGCCGAAGGTCGCCGTGATGGCATTCATCGTGTTGCGCCATGTCATGCGGCCAGTGTCGAAGCCTGTGGCGGCCGGGCGGTTGTACATCGCCTCGAGGTCAGCCTGGTTGTAGCTGCCCTGCTGGTACTGAGGCGCCTGCTGCTGGGGCTGACCGAACTGCTGCTGGGGCTGGCTCCACTGCTGCTGGGCTCCCGGTGCCTGGTTGTACTCGGGAGCGGGGGCGTACCCGCCCGAGTTACTGAAGGCCGGGCTGTTTTTCAAGATTCCATTGTTTCGCGCCAAGGGGTGTCCTTTTCTCGAGGGCATCACTACGTGCCCACAGTCTAGTTACGCCTCTTCCAACGACTTTCAGGGACGCGCTATTCCCTCGCGGTGGTGCGATTCGAGATAGGCGCCGTCGGCCTCGAGCGCGACGCTCTCACCGCCCGCTCCCGCCGCGATCGCGAGCATCTCTCCGGTTTCCGTGCGCAGGATGCTCACGCCGAACGTCTGATCCTCGCTTTCGTCATTGAGGGCGTTGATGTCGTGCACGCCATCGCGGTCGATCCAGAGGCCAGCGAACGTAACCACCATGCCAAACAGGGCAAGGCCGCCCGCGAGGTACAGCACCGAGGAAAAGCCGAGGCCTGCACTCAGGATGAATCCGCCGAACATCACCCCAAGGGAGTTCGCCACGTTGAACGCGCCGTGATGCGAAGCCGCCGCGAGGGTCACCGACTTGCCAGCATTTGTCATGAGCCACGCCTGCATGAGCGGGCTCGTGATCGAACTCGCGGCGCTCACAAGGAACACCCCGATGCCGAAGCCCACGGGGTTTTCGCGAAGCGCAATGAGCGCGATGAACATGACGATGAAGATCGGGAACACGATGAAAAGGCTCGCGCGGTACGACCAATCCGTGAGGTGGCCGGCGATCCAGTTGCCGAGAGTCATGCCCGCGCCCGCGACCGCGAGGATCACGGGGATGAGGAGCTTGTCGATGCCCGCGACACTCACCGTCACGTCGGCAATGTAGCCGTACATCGCGAAAAAGCTCGTGAAGCCCACGCATTCGATCGCGATGACCATCCACATGCGCGGCTGCTTGAACGCCGCGAGCTCATCCTTCGCGCTGCGGCCCTTCGGTGCTTCTTGCGGCGGGATCGCGAGGAACAGCAGAAGGATTGCGAGAGCGAAAACGCCCGCAACGATCCAGTAGGCGGTGCGCCAACCGAGCTGCTGACCAAACGCCGTGAGCAGAGGCACACCCACGAGGTTTGCGACCGTGAGGCCCATGAGGGCAAGCGCGATGCCCTTGCCCTGATTGCCAGGACCCATGACATCGGCGGCGAGCAGGGCGGCGACGCCGAAGAACGCGCCGTGCGGGAGACCCGCGAGAAAGCGCGCGGGAACGAGCAGGCCGAAAACCGGCATCGTTGCGGAAAGAACAGAGCCTACGAGGAGACCGAGAGCGAGAAGCATGATGAGCTTCGGCCGGGCGATTTTCACGCCGAGAAGCGAGACCGTAGGGGCGCCCACGACCACGCCGAACGCGTAGGCGCTCACGGCCCAGCCGGCCTGCGCGATCGCGTGCTCGGGGTTGGCCGCCATCTGCTCGGGAAGGAGCGAGCGGGCGATATCGGGAAGGATGCCCATCGACACAAACTCGCTCGAGCCGATGCCGAAGCCACCGATCGCGATCGCGAAAAGCGCGAAGGCGCGTTGGAACGGCGTCAAGGTGTCATAGGAAGTGGGGCGCACGAAGATCCTTCTTGGGAGGTGGCGGGTGGGCCAATCCGCTGCGCGCCCTCGAGCCCGGATGCACTAGTGAGAATAGTCCCTCGGGCCGAACACTGCCGAGCCAACTCGAACAATAGTGGCGCCTTCCTCGATCGCGATCTCGAGGTCGTTGCTCATTCCCATCGAGAGCTCCCGCACGTCCTCAATGCCGAGGCCGTCGCGAAGCTCCCGCAGCTGGCGCAGCGAGCGGCGGATCTCCGCCTCGTCGTCCGTGTTCGTGCCGATCGTCATGAGGCCCTCGAGTGCGAGCGACTCGCTCTCGTTGCAGCGCTGCGCGATTTCGGTGAGCAGGCCGAAATCCGGGTCATAGCCGCCCTTCGAATCCTCGCCCGAGGTGTTCACCTGGATAAGCACGCGCTGCACCTTGCCATCATTCGCGGCGCGCTTTTCGATGCTCGTAAGGGCGCTTTCGCGATCGATCGAGTGCACGAGATCCGCGAAACGCGTGATGTCGCGAGCTTTATTCGACTGGATGTGACCGATGAAGTGGCGCAGAATCCCCGCCTCATGGAGGTCCTCGAGTTCGGCGTGCTTCGCGATTTCCTGCTGACGGTTCTCGCCCACACCAACGGTGATGCCGCGAGCCTTGAAAAGCTCCACGGCCTCGCGGATCTCCTCAGCCGTGCGGGTCTTCGTCGCGAGCAAAATCAGGAGGTCGTCCATTGACCGCCCACCTCGCGCGAGCGCCGCCTCAATCCGAGGAAGAAGCTCGTCGATCTTTTCGCTCATCATGACCGTTCACGTCCCTTTCGCCGTTGCCTTTTGCGCGAGCCGTCGACCGCGACGACCCCACACCACCGTCATATCACGGCCTCGTGCGCGAGGGCAGGGACCCGGTAGCGCAGCACCCCCAGTGGTGTCCGAGGTCATGACATATTTGACGGGGTGTGCCTGGGGAAGGCGTTGTGATCCTTGACAGGTCAGTCGCGTCACTGTTGACACTTAGGGTTACCTCACTCGTGTCGGTGACGCTTGACTGGTGAGTCGGGACATGGTTGACACCATGAACAGTCCCAACCGCAACCTCGCCATCGTCAGAGCCGTTCAAAACCAAGGCGGCACACCCACCAACGTCGCCAAACGCTTTGGCATCTCACGCCAACGCGTCCACCAGATACTCAACGCCTACGACGCAGGCGGCGCCGAGGCAATCGCACCGAAATCACGTGCCCCTCACACCCACCCACACGCGGTACCGGACGCGTTGCGCAACGAAATCATCGATATCCGCAAACAGCTCACCCGGCACGGACTTGACGCAGGACCCGAAACCATCGCCTACCACCTCGAACAGGCCGGCAAACGCACCCCGTCAACTTCGACGATCCGTCGCATCCTCACCAACGAAGGCCTGATCACCCCGCAGCCGCAAAAGAAGCCAAAAAGCTCCTACATCCGCTTCGAGGCCGCAATGCCCAACGAATGCTGGCAAGCCGACATCACCCACCTCTTCCTTGCCGACAACACACGCATTGAAGTCCTCGACTTCCTCGATGACCACTCGCGATACCTGTTGTCAATCACCGCGGCCGCCGCATTCACAGGCCCCGCCGTCGCCGCCGAACTCACACGCTTAATCCACACATACGACCCGCCAGCATCCACGCTTACGGACAACGCACTGGTATTCACCGCACGCCTAGCCGGACGCAAAGGTGGGAGAAACGCTTTCGAAAAAGTGCTCGTCGCACACAAAATCCAACAGAAAAACGGCCGGCCAGGCCACCCTCAAACCCAAGGAAAAATTGAGCGGTTCCACCAAACCCTCAAAAAATGGATTAAAGCCCGACCCCCAGCACAAAACATTGATGAGCTGCAACAACTCCTCAATGAGTTTCGCCAATACTACAACTGCACCCGACCCCACCGCGCCCTGGGCAGACGCACCCCACAGCAGGCATACACCACCGGAGTCAAAGCCACACCCAACAACAACCCCAAAGAAGAATGGCGAACCCGAAACGACACAATCGACAAAAACGGCAAAGTCAGCGTGCGCTACGCCGGCAAACTTTTCCACCTCGGCATCGGACGCGCCTACAAACACAAGAAAATTCTCATGGTCATCACCGACAACCACATCATCACATCACTGGTTGAAACCGGAGAAGTACTCACCGAGCACTACATCGACACCGCCCGCGACTACCAAAAGGCCTACTGGAAACACGGCGACCCACCGCTCTACCCCAAATGAACAAAACCGGCACCCCAGAACAAAAACAACTGGGATGCCGGCCCGTCCAGCATGTCGCGACTCATGCGTCAAGCATGACGCGACTCATGACACAGCACCCCCAGTGGGACTCGAACCCACACTGAAAAGATTTTAAGTCTTCTGCCTCTGCCATTGGGCTATGGGGGCTTGCCCGAAGGGCCCCTCCATCCTAGGGGATAGGCTGAAGGCATGGCCCGCACTCTTGCCGATGCCTTCAGAGAGTTCGATGACGCACGGCTCATCGAACTCTTGCGTGCGCGCCACGATCTCACCTCCCCCATTCCGCTCGGGATCGCCCCGCTTGCCGCGCGCGCAGCGCAGCCGGGCAGCGTCCTGAGGGCCATCGGGAGCCTTGTTCTTCCCGAGCTTCAACTCGCCGAAGTCTTCGCCGCCTACGCGGGGCCCGTCACGCCCGAGCAGCTCGCACGCGCCGTGAGCGCTTCAACCGAGCAGATCGCGCCTCACGTGTATCGGCTCGCGACCCTCGGCCTCGTGTACACCGACGAAAGCGGCCGCTCCCTGATTCCCGTGCGAGCCCTCGCCGACGCCCTCCCCCACCCCGCGGGGCTCGCGCCGCGCTTCTCAAACGACCCCGCTCCCGATGAGGCACGGGCAATAGTCGAAAGCCTCCCCATCGAGCTTCGCGACATCGCGAGCTCTCTCGCGTTCGCCCCCGCGCGCGTCACGGGCTCCCCCACCTCGTCGCTCGCGAAGCACCTCACCAAAGCTCGCCTCGTCACGAAGGTCAATGGCCCGGACGGCCCGCGCCTGCTCATCCCCCGCACCGTTCACCTCGAACTTCGCGACGGGATCGTCCACCGCACCTACGCTCAAGCCCCAACGCCCGGCCCAGAAGCCCCACCTGAGCGTTTCGAAGGCGCGCGCAACGCCCAAGCAATCGAGGCCGCACTCGAGGCAAGCCGCATCGCCTCGACGATCGGTACGTGGCACGCCGACCCGCCGTCAGTTCTTAAGCGAGGCGGCATCCCCCTGCGCGACGCGCGCCGCCTCGCCTCCGCCGCAGGCACACGCCACGAGACCTGGACGAGCGTCATTCACGCCGCGTGGGTGGGCGGGCTCATCGGGAACGACGGTGAAACGTGGCAGGTCACACGCGAATTCGAGGAGTTTTCCGACGCCTCCCCCGCGCGCCGCTGGGCCGATCTGTGCTCGGCGTATCTCCGCTCCAACTACCTTGGCGCTCTCGCCGGCACTCGATTCGGCGAGGTAAACCTCGACGGCGTTCACGAAGGAGAGGCACGCACGGGCGAAGGTCCACGCGCCGCGCTCTCGGCAAGCGTCGGAAGAAAAGGGGTAAAAGTGCGGCGGCGGCACATGCTGCGCCACCTTGCGGACTATCCCGAGCGGGAGGCGAGCGCGGCGAGTCTCGCGGAGTCGCTCGCGTGGGCGTTTCCCACGGTGCAGCGCGCGGCGATCCTCGAGGAGGCGTATGCCTTCACACGCGAGGCTCAGGCATTCGGTCTCGTCGTCGACGATGTGCCGAGTGCCCTCGCGCCCGCGGCCCTCGATTCCCTCGCGCTCGACGAGGTGGACGCGATTAACGCCCTCGAGAGTGCCCTCGGCGCGATGCTTCCCGCACCCGTTGAACAGGTGCTTCTCGATTCTGACCTCACCGTGACCGTTCCGGGTCTTCCGGGACCGCGCGTCACGGCGGTACTCGAGTGGACAGAGGTGATCTCGCGCGGAGCGGGCATCGTCGCGCGTGTCACAGGTGAGTCGATCGCGCGAGGGCTTCGCGCCGGTGGCTCCGCCGACGAGCTTCTTCAGGAGCTCGCGGCGCTTTCGCTCACGGGCGTTCCCGAGGTTCTCGAATACCTCGTGCGGGATGAGGCACGCAAGCGCGGTCAAGTCACCGTCGGCCCCGCGACCTCGTACATCACGGGCGAAGAAGAGCATCTGGATCGGCTCATGGCCTCGAGTGAGGCCGCGAAGCTCGGGCTCACGCGCCTCGCCCCGACCGTCGTCATTTCACGCGGGGATCCGGGTTTCGTGATGGCTTCGGCGCGCGCGGCTGGGCTTGCACCGCTCGCGGCGGGTGCGGGTGTGGACGAGCGCGCGCTCGGAGCGGTACGCGGTGGTCCCGTGGGGCTCGAGCTCGAGTCCGACGGTCGCGAGCAGATCCTCGATGTTGACCCCACCGAGGCGCTCGCGCGGATTCGCGCCGCCGAGGCGGGGCGTCTCGAAGAAGTCAGTGTTCCGCAGCGACTTCTCGCCGCGATCGCGGAGGAATGCGAGGTGCAGATCGGGATCGTCGATGGCCGCGGAGGCACGAGTGTGCTGTGGGTCGCGCCGCTCGCACTCGAGGGCGGAAGGCTCCGTGCGAGAGATGTGGAGTCGGGCGAGGAGTTCACGGTGCTGATCCACCGGGTGCTCCTGCCCTAACCACGCCCTCCTTAGTGAATTGCATAGGGGTTGTGGGGGTTTCGTTGCGGAAAATAACCCCCACAACCCCTATGCAATTCAGGAGAAAGAGTCAGTCCTGGCGGGTTTCCGTGCGATCGCCCGTCCACTCCACGTGGTATGAGCCCTCCGCATCCACGCGCCGGTAGGTGTGCGCACCAAAGTAGTCGCGCTGCGCCTGCACGAGCGCCGCGGGGAGGCGCTCGGCTCGCACC
Source organism: Dermabacter indicis (assembly GCA_001403775.1). Lineage (GTDB taxonomy): Bacteria > Actinomycetota > Actinomycetes > Actinomycetales > Dermabacteraceae > Dermabacter > Dermabacter indicis. Next base: position 130,980 of record CYUG01000012.1, on the reverse strand, counting down.
GCGTCATAGTACGCGAGGGTCGAGGAGAACACGGGGGCCGGGATTCCGACGGCTGCCGCAAACGCAACGATGCGACGCCACGCGGGGATGCACTTCGTGATCTCTGCGGTGAAGTACTCATCGGCAAGCAGAAGCGGAAGCTCGGGGTTACGCTCGTAGGCTTCGGTGATGCGGTTGAGGAAGCCCGCGCGAATGATGCAGCCGCCGCGCCAGATGCGTGCCATGTCGCCAAGCTTGATATCCCAGCCGTACTCCTTCGCCCCGGCCTTGATCTCGTCAAAGCCTTGGGAGTAGCTCACGAGCTTCGCTGCATACAGCGCTTGCTGGAGGTCGCTGATGAACTGCTCGGCGTCGTCAATCTTGATCGTCTGCGCCTCGCCCTTGAGCACGGCACGGCCAGCCTCGCGCTGCTCGGTGCCGCCCGAGGTCGAGCGGGCGAAGGTCGCTTCGGCGATGCCGGTCACGGGAATGCCGAGGTCAAGGGCCGTCTTTGACGTCCACGCGCCCGTGCCCTTCTGACCGGCCTGATCAAGGATGATGTCCACGAACGGCTTACCTGTGACGTTATCGGTGTGGGTAAGCACGGCCGCCGTGATCTCGATGAGGAAGGAATTAAGGTTGCCTTCGTTCCACTTCTCGAAGACCTTGCCGACGTCAGGGGCGCTCATGCCAAGCGCCTTGCTCATGAGATCGTACGCTTCGGCGATGACCTGCATGTCGGCGTATTCGATGCCGTTGTGGACCATCTTCACGAAGTGGCCCGCGCCGTTCTCCCCCACGTGGGTGCAGCACGGAACACCGTCCACGTGCGCGGAGATCTTCTCGAACATCGGGCCGAGGCGGTCGTAACTCGCCTTCGAGCCGCCGGGCATAATCGAGGGGCCGTTAAGGGCGCCCTCTTCGCCACCGGACACGCCCGACCCCACGAAATGGAGGCCGCGTGCCCGAAGCTCCTGCTCGCGGCGGAGGGTGTCACTGAACAGCGCGTTGCCGCAGTCCACGATGATGTCGCCCTCATCCATGCGGGTCGCGAGCTCTTCGATCACCGCATCGGTCGCCTTACCCGCCTTGACCATGATGATCGCCACGCGCGGCTTCTGGAGCGACGCAACGAACTCGTCCATCGTCTCCGAGGGGTAAAATTCGCCGTCCTGGCCGTGCTCAGCGATCACGCGTTCGGTCTTCTCGACAGAGCGATTGTGAATGGCAACCTTAAAGCCGTTGCGGGCGAGGTTGCGGGCGAGGTTCGAGCCCATGACCGCCATGCCGGTCACGCCGATATCGGCAACAGAGTGGGGGGCGGGATCAAAGTTGACCATGCTCGTGCGGCTCCTTCGGTTCGTGGTGAAAATGGCGCGACGCGGCGCTCGTTCACGAGACAGTCTAAAAGCCCGTGCTGTGTACAGCCCAGATGCGCCATAATAGGGGCCAACGGTCCCGGCTTGAGAGCCGAACAGAGGAGACATCATGACCGATCCGTACGAGACGACCCCCGGAACATTCAGCAACCCGGAGGCAGGGCAGCAATATCAGCAGCCGCACTACTCGCCACAGAGATATCAGGCACAGGGCCAGCAGCCGGATGCCGGATTCTCGACCGGTGGCGCCTACGACGGCCCGCCGCCAGGAACCGACGTTGGCAACGACATCTCGAAGTCGTTTTCGTGGGCGTGGCAGGCCTTCACGAAGAACTGGGTCGCGCTCGTGGTTCCCGGTGTAATTTGGGGAGCCATCTACCTCATCATCCTTGGGGTGTTTTTCGTTGGCTACTTCGCTTCGATCACGGCCATGGCCAACGCTTTCGAATCGAGCGAAAGTAACGGTACGGAGGCCCTGGCCATCATCATTTTCCTCCTCGTCGCGTACGCCATCATGATCCTCATCCAGATTCCGCTCGCGGCATGGATGAGCGGCGCGGCGAGGTCGGCTGGCCTCGTGGCGCGAGGGCAAACCCCCACCATCGGCAGCGGCATGATCCATGGGAAGACCTTCCTCACCTTCCTCCTTTACGTCATCCTCTCGTTCTTCTCAATCATCATTCCCCTCATAGGCCCGCTGGCCTGCATGTTCTTCTTCTCGCTCGCGCCGTATCTCTCAGCGGGGCGCGACGCGGGACCGATCGGCGCCTTCAAGGACGCGGCGAACAAGGCCCTCGCGAAGCCCGCGCACGTGATCCTCACCTGGCTCGTGACCTTTGCTCTCGCTTTCGGCGTCACCATCACGGGAATCGGCATGCTCCTCATTCCCGCGGTGCTACCGTTCATGTCACTCTTTTTCATGTCGATGATCAACCGCATCGAGGGCACTCGCCCGGCCCCCGTTGTCTAGCGCGGGAAGTCCGGGCACGGGCGCTCTCATCGTCCAATCCGATAAATCGATCCTTCTCGAGGTTGCCCACCCGGCGGCGGAGCAGGCTCGCGCCGCCATCGCACCGTTCGCGGAGCTCGAGAAGTCACCCGAGCACGTCCACACGTATCGCCTCACGAACCTCGGCCTGTGGAACGCGAAGGCTGCGGGCTTCGACGCCGAGTGGGTCGTCGATGCTCTCCTCACGCATTCGCGCTTCCCCGTTCCGCAGGCTCTCCTCGTGGACGTCGCGGACACGATGGACCGCTATGGCGTTCTGAGCCTCCAGAACTCCCCCGCTCACGGACTCGTGCTCCTCGCGAAAGATGCCGCGATCCTGACCGAGGTGCTTCGCTCGAAGCGCATCGCCCCACTCGTAGGCGAACGCCTCGACGACACGACGGTGATTGTGCACCCGAGTGAGCGCGGCGCCCTCAAGCAGCAGCTCCTCAAACTCGGGTGGCCGGTCGAGGACCTCGCGGGTTTCGTGGACGGCGAGAGTCACCCCATTGCGCTGAGCGACTCCCCGGGCACGTGGGAGTTGCGCCCGTATCAGCGAGAGGCGATCGCGCAGTTTACGGATGGCGGAAGTGGCGTGGTTGTGCTTCCGTGTGGCGCGGGGAAAACGACCGTGGGTGCGGGTGCCATGGCGGCGCTCGAACGCACGTGTCTCGTGCTCGTCACGAACACGGTTTCGGCGAGGCAGTGGCGCCGCGAACTCCTCGAACGCACCTCCCTCACCGAGAATGAGATCGGTGAATACAGCGGCGCGACGAAAGAGATTCGCCCGGTGACGATCGCGACATATCAAGTTCTCACGTCGAAGCGCCGCGGCGTTCACCCGCATCTCGAACTCGTGAGCGCGCGCGACTGGGGCCTCATCATTTACGACGAGGTGCATCTTCTTCCCGCGCCCGTGTTCCGCATGACTGCCGATCTCCAGGCACGCAGGCGTCTCGGGCTCACGGCAACGCTCGTGCGTGAGGATGGCCGCGAGGGCGAGGTGTTCTCGCTCATCGGCCCGAAGCGCTACGAGGCTCCGTGGAAGCTCCTCGAGTCGCAGGGCTGGATTGCCCCCGCCGAGATGACGGAGGTGCGCGTCACGATGACGAGCGCCGAGCGCAAGGTGTACGCGGCAGCGGAGCCGCGGGATCGGCAGCGGCTCGCGGCGGCGAGCCCCGAAAAACTCCCGATTGTTGAACGCCTCGTAGCGCGCCACGCGGGCGAGGGAATTCTCGTGATTGGCCAGTACCTCGATCAGCTCGAGGAAATCGCGGGGCGACTCGACGCGCCTGTCGTGACGGGTGATACCTCCCTCAAGGACCGCGAACGGCTTTTCGCGGAGTTCCGCGAGGGGAAGATCAGCCTGCTTGTCGTCTCGAAGGTCGCGAACTTTTCGCTCGATCTGCCCGAGGCGAGCGTCCTCATTCAGGTGAGCGGCGCCTTTGGTTCGCGTCAGGAGGAGGCGCAGCGCCTCGGCAGGATTGTGCGACCGAAGCGCGATGGGCGCGAGGCGCACTTTTACACCGTGGTCACGCGCGATACGCAGGATCAGGACTTCACGCAAAACCGGCAACGGTTCCTCGCGGAGCAGGGGTACGGCTATCGGATTCTCGATGCGCGGGATTTGGCGGCGGGGAGCGCTTAGCTCGCGGCTCGGTCTCATGCGCACCGGTAGGGGTCCGACGCTTGCCACGCCCCTTGCCGCACCTGTTTTTTTGGGTGGCTGTCACCGTGCATTCTTACGAGGCGGGTACGCTTAGCGTATGAACTCCAAGGAATACGACGGTTTCTCTGATTCTTTCCGCAACGCCACGGCTGAAGATGCCACGCGCGCAAACCCTGCAGGTGCGGGCGTGAACAACGCGGGCACACCTTCTTCCTCGGCGCAGGCAGCGCCGAAGGCACCGAGCTACGGTGGGGCGGCTCAGGCGTCGGAACCCAAGACCACCCCCGGTGCACCCACCGCGCAGGCGGAGCCAGCCACGCGAGGCGCCGCGCGCCCGAACCCGCGCAGCTCGCAGGTGCAGCAAACTCAGAACGCCCCGAAGACGACTCCTTCGGCTGAGTCGCAGAACGAGCAGCACAGCCCTCAGCCCGCGCCGAAGTCGCGCATGGCGGTCGTGTGGGCGTCGCTCATCGTGGGCGCGATCCTTTTGATCCTGCTGCTCGTATTCGTGATCCAGAACAACGTGTCCACGCAGTTCGAGTACTTCACGTGGCAGTTCAACCTTCCGCTTGGAGTGGCGATGCTGCTCGCGGCGATCGCGGGCGCGCTCATCATGGCGCTCGCAGGTTCGGTTCGGATGATCCAGATGGGCTGGGAGCTTCGCAAGTACCGCCGCGATAAGAAGTAGCTGATTCGCCACACCTGCCCGCAAGTCACAGGCAACGTTCAGCGAAACTTCACCTTCGGGTTACACCATTGACCCATGAACACGGAGCAGGAGCAAGACTACGAGGCACGCCTCCTCGTTGTCGACGATGAACCGAACATTCGCGATCTTCTCGCCACGAGCCTGCGCTTTGCGGGCTTCGAGGTGTTCGCGGCCTCCAATGGCGCCGAGGCCATCAAGCTGGCGACCGAGAACGAGCCCGATCTGATCGTTCTCGACGTCATGCTTCCCGACATCGACGGCTTCACGGTGACCCGCCGCCTTCGCGACAAGGGCCACCACTACCCGATCCTCTTCCTCACGGCACGCGACGAAACGAAGGATAAGGTCGCGGGCCTCACGGTTGGCGGCGACGATTACGTGACGAAGCCGTTCAGCCTCGAAGAGGTCGTGGCGCGCATCCGCGCAGTGCTGCGCCGCACTCACGTGGGTGTTGCCGAGCCGAGCGAGAGCGCGCTCGTGGTGGGCGATCTTCGCCTCGATGAAGATTCGCACGAGGTCACGCGCGCCGATTCGCCAATCGACCTCTCCCCCACCGAGTTCAAGTTGCTGCGTTACCTCATGCTGAATGCGGGCCGCGTGGTGTCGAAGACCCAGATCCTCGATCACGTGTGGGATTACGACTGGTCGGGCGAGGTTGGCATCGTCGAGAGCTACATTTCGTATCTTCGCCGCAAGATCGACGTGGTCGGTGAACCCATGATTCACACGAAAAGGGGCATCGGCTACGTTCTGCGCCCGGCCGATCCGCGCTGACCTTGGCCGATACCTCGAAAAAGGACCGCCCTTCGCGAGTCCGCCACCCGGTGTCCCTGTGGACCCGGATCGTCGCGCTCATCGCGCTCGTTCTCGTTTCGGGAACGATCGTGACGGGCGCGCTTTCGCTGTTTCTGTTAAAGCGGACCCTCATTGAGAGCGTCGACGCCGACCTCGCCGCAGCGGTCAGCCCGAGCGCGATCGCGAATCCGCGCCGCAACATTTCGCTCATCACCACGGGCTCACCGAGTGCGCAGTACACGCCCGTCGATTACGTGGTCGAGTGGCAGGACCAGTCAGGCGGGGTCATTCAGCGGGTGGTGCAGGATTCCGACGGCGACTTGGCCCTCGAGTTCCCTCAGCTGACACGCGAAGAGGTCGTATCCCTGCAGGGGAACCCCTTCACCCTCGTCGCGGGCGATCGCGAATCGTGGCGCGTGCGCGCGATCGCGTCGAACGACCCGGATGGACCTTCAGTTTTTGTGGCGCTTCCGCTTAGGGCCGTCGATAAGACGATGAACGAGATGGCGCTCATCATCGTGCTTGTTGGGACGATGGTGGTGCTCGTGGGAGTGGGCCTTGGCGGTTACGTGCTTCACTATGCGCTCGAGCCGCTGCGCGATGTGGAGACGGCCGCAAAGAACGTCGCGGCGGGTACACTCAGCACGCGCATCCCCGTGAGCTATTCCTCGCAAGAGGTGCATTCGCTGAGCGTAGCCCTCAACGAGATGCTCGTTCGGCTCGAGAAGGGTTTCCAGGCGCAAGCGGAATCACAAGCGGAAGCACTCGCGAGCCAGTCGCGCATGCGGCGCTTCGTGGCGGATGCCTCGCATGAACTCCGCACGCCCCTCGCGGCGATCCGCGGCAACGGCGAGCTGTATCGCATGGGCGCGATGCCGCGCGAAGAAGATGTTGCTCAGGCAATGCGCCGCATCGAGGACGAGGCGAAGCGCATGGGCTCGCTCGTCGAATCACTTTTGAGGCTCGCGCGGCTCGATGAGCAGCGCTCCTTCGATCTCGTTCCGCTCGACGCGTCGGGGATCGTGAAGGATGTCGTGCAGGATTTGCGCGCGCTCGATCCTACACGTGAGGTCGCGATCGTGGATCTCGCGGGCGCCGTGCTCACGCCCGAGACCGTTCCCCCGCTCGGGGTGCTCGGGGACGAAGCTGCACTCCGGCAAGTCATTGTGAACCTTGTGGGTAACGCGAACAGGCACACGCCGAAGGGCTCACCCGTGGAAGTCGCGCTCGGCAACGGCCGCGACGGCCAGGCGATCATCGAGGTGCGCGATCACGGCGAGGGCATCCCCGCCGACATTCGCGAGAGAGTTTTCGAGCGGTTCTTCCGCACCGACGAGTCGCGTCAGCGCCAGCAGACTCAAGGCGGCGGCGCTGGTCTTGGCCTCTCGATCGCGGCCACGATCATGCAGCATCACAACGGCACGATCTCGATCCATCAAACCGATGGCGGCGGTGCGACGTTCCGCGCGGAGTTGCCGGCGGCCGAGCTCAGCTAAGTGCGCTCCACTGCTGGTGGAGAATCCGAGGGTTCTTACCGCCCCATAGGGTCACGATGCGAAAACGCCGCCCGGAGGCTTCAAGCACAGTGTCGGTCAGGTGAAGGTTCGGGCCCACCTCGCGCGAAGTGACATCGCCATCGACCGTCACGTCGCGGCCGCGCAGCGCCTCCACACCCTTCGCCCATTCCTCGGGGCTCATGACTCGTGCACGCGTATCGATCAGGTGGGGGCTCTCCCCTAGACTTTCGCGCGGGGGCGCGCTCTCACACCAGAGGGAGCGCTCGAGGCTGGCAGGCGTCGGAACCTGATGCTTTTCGCCCGAGTGGACCGCGCCGGTGGCCCCGGTCCCTTCGTTCGGCATCCCGTCCGTAAAACCGGGTCCTTCATTCGGCGCCGTGCCCTTCTGGTAGGCGGTTGCTGCGGCCCGGGCGCGCTCGTCGGCGGCCTCGTTCATGTCGTGGCCCGCGTGGCCCTTGACCCATTCGAATCGCACGTTTCGACCCTGCATCTCGCGGTCAATCGCCTTCATGAGCTCGCCGTTGAGCACGGGCTTGCCATCTTTTTTCTTCCAACCCTTCTTTTTCCAGCCGGGCATCCATTTCGTAACGGAGTTAATCACGTACTGCGAGTCGCACAGGATCACGAGGTCCTCGCTCGCGCGGCCTGCTTCGCGGGTTTGGCTGAGGAGTTCACGCACCGCCGTGAGTTCGCCGATGTTGTTCGTGCCGTACGCGCTTCCGCCGGCGCTCCAGCAGTCTTCACTCACGTACCAGGCCCAGCCGGTGGGGCCGGGGTTGCCGAGTGCGGAGCCGTCTGCTGCTGCGGTGATCGTCATGGGCACATTTTTTCATAGGACCCCAATTGCGCGACGAGTCGAGGGAATAGCGGCGCGCTCAAAGGGCGTTTGGTGAGAGTCCGACGGTTTCGCGCACCCATCGAGCGCACTTTTGTGGAGGTTTCCTATGTCTAAGCGTCCTGACCTCGCGATTCTTGACCTCGTGGGGGTGAGCGAGGGCCAGTCGTTCGCCGACGCGATCGAGGCGTCGATGCGGGCGGTCGAGCTCGCCGATGAGCAAGGCTATACACGGTACTGGTTCGCGGAGCACCACAACACGTTGAATCTCGCCTCGAATGCGACGTCGCTCCTCATTGATCGGGCGGCCTCGCGCACGAAGCGCATTCGCGTGGGTTCGGGCGGGATCATGCTCCCGAACCATGCGCCGCTCCAGGTGATCGAGCAGTTTGGCACGCTCACGCAGTTCCACGGCCCGAGGATCGATTTGGGTCTCGGACGCGCACCCGGCACGGATCCGCTGACGGCGCAGCTCCTTGGCCGCACGAGCGCCGAGCCCGAGGATTTCGCAAGGGCCGTTGCCGACATGCAGGCGTGGGCGAGCGACGATACGCTTTCGCGCTATCGCATTGGTGCCTACGTTGCGCAAGGCACGAACGTGCCGATGTGGGTGCTGGGGAGCTCCCTCGCGGGCGCGGGCCTTGCGGCGAAGCTCGGCTTGCCGTTTGCGGTCGCGAGCCACTTCGCGCCGTTCCAGTTCCGGGAGGCGATCGCGCTTTATCGCCGCGAGTTTAACGCTGAGGCTCCCACCGCGCAGATCGAGAAACCGCGCGTCATGGTGGGAGTGAACGTGTACGTGGCCGAGACGGATCAGGAGGCCGAGCGTCAATTCTCGACCTTGCAACAAGCGTTTGCGGCGCTCGGTTCCGGCAAGCGCCAGTTGATTCAGCCGCCCGCCGAGGTTTCGGCGGTGCTTCCCGCGCCCGTGCTCGAGCGTGTGAACGGGGCGCTCGCGGTGCGCGCGGTGGGCTCCCCCACGAAGGTCGAGGCGGAACTTTCGCGCCTCGCGGAAGAGACTCACGCCGATGAGTTCATCGTGTCGAACTACTTCCACGATCCCGCGGCGCGGTATGAGAGCCAGCGCCTGCTCGCAGAAGCGTGGCTCGGCTGAGAGGCGGACTTCAGTCCCCGCGTCACTCTTTGTCACAATAATGGTTTCGTTACCAAAGCCGACCGGCGACACCCTCGAGGTGCCCGGTCGGCGTTTTCTTTTCCCCAAGTTATTTATGGAACGGTAAACCACTGGTGAATATGTTTGAATGTTTCACTTCTTTCCTTTCTTTCTTATCCGTTTCCACCCAATCGTTTTTCCATTCTTAGCGACCGACCATCCCACTAAGAACTAGAGGCTACGCAACGCTGTGAAGTAAAGTTTCGCGCGACAGCCCCACCGGCACCGCCCGTTCACGCACCTCGCTCACCCGCAACAAAGCCGCCACACTTGCTATACCGATGCTTTTCCACGCGAGAGCTATGCGTGAATCCCCTTCCGCCAGTCAGCGCTACCTGCACGCGATGCCCGAAGGTCTCAAGGACATCAAGGTAACCCTCACCGACGCCGACGGCGAAACCTACACCAACACCGCAGACTGGGCGGGTAAGTCCGGCTACCCGTTCGTCAAGCAGTTCAAGAACATCCCCCAGGGCGAATACGAGATCGAAGTCTCCGGCTACGACGCCGACAAGTACGACTACAGCGGTCGCACCACCGTCAACATCACCAGGTCCTACTACAACGCCGAAGACCTCGCCTTCACCAGCAAACCCAGCCCGCAGTCGGAGGACCTTGATCCGAAGTGCACGGGCACGGATCTGACACAGGGAGAGGTCTCGGACGCTCCGACGTTCGACGACCCGGTAACCGACGAGGTCGAGTCCACACCCGAGGGCTCGAAGTCGTTGTTGCAACGATCAACATGAGCGACACTCCGGCGGTGGATGACTCTGCTGACAACGCTGGCTCCAGCCTCCCGACCAAGCCGATCAAGGAGGTTCCCGCTAAGGGTGGCAGGCACGCCCTCCCGCGTACAGGTGCTGAGACCGGCGGCCTCCTCGCCGCTGCGGCCTCGCTCCTCGCTGGTGGCGTGGCTCTCGTGACCCGCCGCCGCAAGAACGAGCATCGAGCTCACACCTCACGACCCGTTCAGTAGCGAAAAAACGGTGTGGCCTCCGCTCCTTCGGGAGTGGGGGCCACCCCCGTTAACATCGAGATATGAGCGAGAAACCACGCATCATCCGGGCCCGCTACGACGACCCACGCGTCGCGGCGCTCCACGCCGAGAAAGACGCCGAACTCGAACCACGTTACAGCGCCTACTACGCCGCCCACCCCGATTATGACGGCCGCAGCGACGAAACCCTCGACCCGGAAACCATTCTCACCGTCCTGCTCGCTGTCCACGGCAACACTGCCATCGGTACAGTCATGCTTCGCGCACTACCTGACCGTCTCGAGGTCAAACGGCTTATCGTCGGAAAAAAGTACCGAGGCCAAGGCGTCGCGACACAGCTCATGGAGCACATCGAAGAGGAAGCCTCGACCCGCGGCGCAACCGCGCTCTACCTCCACACCGGCAGCCTCCAACACGACGCCATCGCCCTCTACGAGAAAGCCGGATGGTTCCGCCTCCCCCACCTCTTCGCGCCCTACACCGAGGACGGGGTTTCCCAGTGCTACGTCAAACAGCTCGTGCCACACTAAGGCCATGAACATTAACGCCGCTCCCGAAGAGCACACCCCCGAACAAAAGGCCGCCCTCGACCGCCTTTCCGTGGCTCAAGACAACCTCGTAGAATCCCGCGAAGCCTACGAAAAAGCCGTCAAAGGACTCGAGGCCATCAAGGCGTACAACGAGGCTATGAAGCCCCTCATGGCGTACTACGACAACGGTTGGCTCGCCGATGTCACCGCAACCGAATCAATTTATGAGCGCCCCGAAGCGGCCGGCGAAGACGAGATCTGGGATATGCACGGCGGCCAATACGAACTCATGCGCGAACTGCTCGCGCTCTCCTCAGGATTTTTCACCCGCGTTCCCGGCGAAGAAGAAGAGAAAAACTAACGCGCCGCCTTTCGCGGTAGAAAAAGAACCCCCGCACCACACACGGTGCGAGGGTTCTTTCTTAGTTAAGGGGCGATCACATCATGCCGCCCATGCCTCCCATGGCGTCCATTTCGCCGCCAGCGGGAGCCTTCACCGGCTCCGGCTTGTCGGCAACAACGGCCTCCGTGGTGAGGAACAGGCCCGCGATCGACGCCGCATTCTGAAGAGCCGAGCGCGTGACCTTGACCGGGTCGAGCACGCCAGCCTCGATGAGGTTCTGGTACTCGCCGCTCGCAGCGTTGAGGCCCTCGCCCACGGGGAGCTGCTTGACCTTCGACGCCACAACGCCGCCCTCAAGTCCAGCGTTCGCGGCGATCTGCTTGAGCGGAGCCTCGATCGCGACCTGCACGATCGACGCGCCCGTCGCCTCGTCACCGTCGAGCGCGAGCGACGCGAACGCGTCCTTGCCAGCCTGGATCAGAGCCACGCCACCACCGGCGACGATGCCCTCTTCGACGGCAGCCTTCGCGTTGCGCACGGCGTCCTCGATGCGGTGCTTGCGCTCGTTGAGCTCAACCTCGGTTGCGGCACCCGCCTTGATGACGGCTACGCCGCCAGCGAGCTTCGCGAGGCGCTCCTGGAGCTTCTCGCGGTCGTAATCCGAATCCGAAACCTCGATCTCGCTGCGGATCTGCTTCACGCGGCCGGCAATCTGCTCGCCGTCGCCAGCGCCCTCAACGATGGTCGTCTCGTCCTTCGTCACGACGACCTTGCGGGCACGGCCGAGCACGTTGAGGTCGGCGGTCTCGAGCGAGAGGCCCACTTCTTCCGAGATCACGGTGCCACCGGTGAGGATCGCCATGTCCTGGAGCATGGCCTTGCGACGATCACCGAAGCCGGGCGCCTTCACGGCGACCGACTTGAACACGCCGCGCAGCTTGTTGACGACGAGCGCGGGAAGCGCCTCACCGTCGACGTCCTCGGCGATGATCACGAGCGGCTTGTTGGCCTGGATGACCTTGTCGAGAAGCGGCAGGAGGTCCTTGAGCTGCGACACCTTCGACGAGGTGAGCAGGATGTACGGATCCTCGAGAACGGTTTCCTGGCGCTCCGGGTCAGTCACGAAGTAGGGCGAGATAAAGCCCTTGTCGAAACGCATACCCTCGGTGAGCTCAAGCTCGAGGCCAGTCGTGTTCGACTCTTCAACGGTGATGACGCCTTCCTTGCCGACCTTGTCGAGGGCTTCGGCGATGAGCTCGCCGATTGCCGGGTCAGCAGCGGAAATCGCGGCGGTGTTCGAGATCTGTTCCTTCGACTCGATCTCAACGGCCTGTGCGATGAGCTTCTCGCTCACAGCGGCAACGGCCTTGTCAATGCCGCGCTTGAGGGCGATGGGGTTTGCGCCTGCGGCGACGTTGCGAAGGCCTTCCTTCACGAGGGCCTGCGCCAGAACGGTTGCGGTCGTCGTGCCGTCACCGGCAACATCGTCCGTCTTCTTTGCAACTTCCTTGACGAGTTCCGCGCCGATCTTCTCGTACGGATCCTCGAGTTCAATTTCCTTCGCGATCGACACGCCATCGTTGGTGATGGTCGGTGCGCCCCAGGACTTTTCGAGAACGACGTTGCGCCCCTTCGGCCCAAGGGTCACCTTCACGGCGTCAGCGAGCTGGTTCATGCCCCGCTCGAGGCCGCGGCGTGCTTCTTCGTCAAATGCGATGAGCTTTGCCATGAGTGGTAACTCCCAAAATGTGTGAGTGTGCTCCAGCTGGGTGCCCGCGACGGACGAGCCTTGCCCTCCCCTTCACGTCTGGGTTGGTGGGGCTCTCACCTCACTGGAAAGCTCGCGGCGGCGCGTGTGGGGCGGGGTCCGACGGTTGCCGAGATCCCATTGTCACTCACGCCGTGCGAGTGCTAATCCATCATAAGCACTCGGAGGCGAAGAGTGCTAACGCTCGCTGGGAATTTCTCTGGGAGCGTGACGGCGTTCGGGGCGGTTGCCCGCTGCGAACGGTGCCGCGGTGGGCGCTATTCGCCGTCGCTGCCCTGACCTTCAGCGTCAGCCTCGGCAAGATCGCCCGGCTCATCGATGATGACGACCGTGATGTTCGCCCGGTACTTGTCGCTCTTTTCGGCCTCGACACCCACGTACTTGGCGAGGGCCTCGGCGGTCGCCTGGTCTTCGTCGTCCTTATAGAAGACTCCGGCGTTCTTGGAGCGCTTACCCGTGTCGGTGTCGACCTTCGTCCAACCTTGCTCCTCGAGGGCCTTCTGCCAACGCCCAGCCATACCCTGCTTGCGCTTGCCATTGAGCACGAGCACGGGAGCTTCCTTGTTGACCTCGGGTGCGGCCTCCTCGGACGGTTCCTCGCTCGCCTCCTCGGAGGGCTGCTCGCCTTCGCCGCCGTTATCGTTCGCGGCAGGATCGCTTTCGCTGGAATCTGCTGGCGCGGAGGTTGAGGAGTCCACCGATGCGGGAGTGTTCTCGCTCTCCTTACCGAGACCAGAGACGGCCCACAGCACGAGCGCGAGCGCCACGAGTGCTGCGACGATCACGATGATCGTCGAAAGATTCCGCTTAAAAAAGGGCTCCTCGGCGCGGTGTGCGCCATGTGCGCCCACCTGATCGGCCTCGCGGTCAAACTGGTCCGGTTCGTACGGGTACGTGCTCTGCTCTGCCACGAGGTCATTTTATCGGCAGCGGACCGCCGAACGCGCAATTATGGACACGGCGCGCCGCCCCTCTGATACCCACACCTCCAGCATCCCTCCGCACCAGCGCCCACCTGCAGCCCCCACCTACATCCCAGCACCAACCTACACCCCAGCACCCGCCTCTAGCACCCCCTACGCCCAGCACCCTCCTGTAGCATCCAGGCCCGTTTCGGAAGTGGTGAATAACGTCGTGAGATCCGCGCCATTCGGCGTGAGGCGGCGATTTCTCACCGCTTTGAAGCGCGCCACTACGAAGGTCGGAAACGCGGGTCGCAAAAAAGTAGAAATAGAGGACCAGCGCAGCCTTCATTGCACAATCGGGCACCACAAGGAGTTACGGGGTAGGAGCACCGTCCACCACATTAGGAACGCGTACGCCCCAGCAAGCGTCGGACCACACTTGGCGCATACCGCACCGCCGCCGGCTCCCGCATGAGCCGCACGAGCCGCGCGTGATAGCGAGCCGGAGTGAGGCCAGTGAACCGCAAGATGTCGCGCTCCTTTGCGCCCGCGCTGCGATACACGCGCGCCTCAAGATCAAGGATCGCGCGATCGGTTTCGCTCAGCTCCGACTCATCAGTCATGGCGTCAAGTCTAGGTGCGCCCCGTACGCTGGTGGCATGAACGAGATCGCGCAGCCCCCGCTCACCGACATCATGGCCGCCGACTGGGCCGAGGCCCTCGCGAGCGTCGAACCGAATATTCGCGCCATGGGCGATTTTCTCCGCGCCGAACTCGGCGCCGGCCGGCACTACCTCCCGGCTGGCGATCGCATCTTTCGCGCATTCGAGACACCTCTTGCGAACGTGCGCGTGCTCATCGTGGGGCAGGATCCCTACCCCACGCCGGGTCACCCGATTGGGCTCAGCTTTGCCGTAGAGCGTCATGTGCGTCCGCTCCCCCGCTCGCTCCAGAATATTTTTGCCGAGCGCGAGGCAGATCTCGGCATCCCGCCGAGCGACCACGGCGACCTTTCGGCGTGGCAGGGGCAGGGGGTCATGCTCCTCAACAGGGCCCTCACCGTTGCGCCCGGCGCGCCCGCTTCGCACCGCGGAAAGGGCTGGGAGGAGATCACGATGCGCGCGATCGAGGCGCTCGTCGAGCGCGGCGGTCCGCTTGTGGCGATTTTGTGGGGGCGCGACGCCCGCTCTCTCGCACCGATGCTCAACGCGAACGGCGTGGGGGTTATCGCGTCGGCGCACCCGTCGCCGCTTTCGGCTAGGCGTGGGTTCTTTGGCTCACGTCCGTTCTCGCGCGCGAATGCCATCCTCGAGCAACGAGGCGCGGGCATTGTGGACTGGGCCACGCCATAACAATCGTTCCTCTTACATGCACCCCTCAAAGCAAGTGACCTCGCCCACCCTTTACGACACGCTAGACATATAGAAACTGCACTACCCATTAAAGTTTTGGCAAAACCCCAGGCCAAAAACTCAAAGTAGCCACGTTACTGCAGGATTAACCTGGAAAGCCCTCCGGTTGCGCCGATAGGGTTAAGACCTATAGTTACGAAGTCGTTATATACCGGAAGTGCCGAGTCGGCACACTTGATTGGAGTCCCACGGGCATGAACACTCCCCGCCACCATGACGAAGAGCTCCGCACCGAGCTCATCGCAGCAGCGTCGAAGGCGCTCGCCAAGGGTGGTCCCGCAGCGGTCTCGCTTCGCGACATCTCCGCTGCATGCAACACCTCGACCACTGCCGTCTACTCCCTCTTCGGCGGAAAGAAGAAGCTCCTCGACTCGGTCGTCGTTACCTCTGCCGGCGACCTCGCCATGCACCTCACCGAGGTGAACCGCGACCAGGATCCGGAAAACTACCTCATCGCCCTCGCCACCGCTCTCCACGACTGGGCGGTCAGTAACCCCGAACTTTTCGACGTCATCTTCAACCAGGCCAACCAGGTCCCCGACCGGGCAGCACAGGCCAACGGTGCCCCGGGCGCAGCGGGCACCACGGGGTCCGACGCCACCTCAGGTTCCACCGACTCCGGCCTCGCACGTCGCGACAACCATCTGCTTGCGGCATTCCGCGACCTCGGCACGAACATCGACGAGTTCGAAGCGATCGCGAAGCACCTCTCGAAAGCCATGACCGAGGGCCGCTCGAAGTACGGCGCAGGCGGCGAAACATCCCCCGAGGATGCCACAACGCTTCTGCGCGCCGTGTGGGCAAGCGCCCACGGCTGGACGCACCTCGAGATCCAGGGCTTCATCGACGCGGCGGGCTTCAACGACTTCGTGCACGCGATGGTGCGGGCGGCGCTCAAGGCGAGCCGCGACTGATCCGGCACTTGCTGCCGTGCCAGCACTTGCTACGCAGCCGAGCCTCAAATACCTCAGGGCTTAGCGCTGAGGCACCAAGCTGCAATCTCTTCAAAATCCGCCTTGAGATTGAATGCCGGATTCGATTCCCACCTTGCGTAAGTGGTGAAAAACAGCCACCACGCGATCAGATCGCGATCTTTTCGGCAATTTTTCACCACTTTTAACGCTTGCTTCCTCGCGGGCGCATATCACCGCGCCCGCACAGGGCGCTTGTGCAACCTTCGCTTAATGTATCCCCTGAGCAGCGCCTCATATTTCTGCCAATCGAAAAACACATGAGCATAGGCAAGGCGCACAACCGTATACCCGCGGGCAATGAGAACCGCGTCTCTCTCACGGTCTCGGTGATAGGCCTTTCGGTCGGCTTGATGATGCTGCCATGAGTCCAGCTCGATGACAAGCGATTGGCCCACAAGGATGTCAACCCTACCCACGTCACGAATCCACACCTGCTGCTCGAATTCGAGCTTGAGCTTCCGTAAGCGAAAGGCGAGAGCAGATTCCGAACCCGAATCGGACCGGGAGCCGGGCACTCCAATTTTCCGCGCCTTCTTCTTACTCACGTGCGTAAGAGTTTCGCGAACTTCGTCCCGAGTGGCAACCCCGAGTTTTAGGGCCGATTCAAGCACGATGAAAGCCTGCTCAGGCGTGCCGCACTTGACAGCCGCTATCAGCGCGTCCTTGGGACTCACAACAAGGCCGTCGCGAACTGGGTGATTCAGACGACGATGTTTTCCCAAGTCAGATGCACATGCACGGCCGGTCTCAAGTCGCCGCCACGTCGTCGTGAGGTGCGGCCTTAAATCCATCGGCGGGACCCAGAGCCCATAGAGCTTGAGCGCCGAGAAGCACGTCACCCAGCAGCCACTTCTTGCGGCAACGCGGACCGACTCGGGCGTCGACTTTCTCATCGGAAGAAACCTTCCGCGCGAAACCTCGAGGAGGTCCCCACGTTCCGCACACTCCTTTATGCGAGCGCGCGTCCACCCCCGTTCGCGAAGCTGCGACGTTGAAAACAGGGGTGCTGGTTGGCGAGGCGTCATGCCTCCACTTTGGTGCGCTAGAACTCCCCGCACCAGGAGCAAGCTGCACTCGTGGATAGCCGGGGAATGTGGAGCACGAGTCGAGGCCCCGACTTCCCTGCCGCCACTTTCCGCAAGTGGTGAAAAGTAGCCGCCTCACGGCGAGGGTCAATGACCTCACGCGGTTATTCACCACTTTCGCGAGTCAGAGAGGGGGAGGAGGGAGGGACGGAAAGAAGGAAAGAAGAGGGAGGAAGAAAGAGGGGGAGAGAGGATGAAGGGGAGGGTAGGCAAGAGTGAGGGTAAGAAAAAAAAAGGGGGTGCTGCCGCGGCAGCACCCCCCTCAGCTAATTTCAGGCGTCGAGGCCCACGCGGTAGCCCGTTGCCACCGCCTGCCACCTTTGCCACCTTCGACACGTCGCCCGCGGTGCGGAAATCGACGCCCGCCGCCTCGAGCTCCGTCGCGAGCGTGTTCTCGCTGCGCATACCGATCGCGAGCACAACGGTCTCAGCCTCGACGTTCACCTGGGAGCCGTCGGCCTCGAAAACCGCACCCGAGTCGTTCACCTCCACGAGGCGGTGCCCCGTGAGCATCGGAACCCCAGCCTTCTTGAGCTTCGAGGTCACCGACATGAGGTTCATGTGGAACGCGCCCGCGCCGAGCTGCGGCGCCATCTCGTAGACGGCAACCTCGCCACCGTTTGCGGCAATGAGCTCTGCAGTTTCGAGGCCCGTCATGCCCGAGCCCACAACAATCGCACGACCGCGCACCTCGCGCGTGCCACCGAGCACGTCGATCGCATCAACCACGTTGTCGCCGTCGATGCCAGTGATCGGCGGCACAACCGGCACGGCACCCGTGGCCACGATGACCGCGTCAGCACCAAAGTCCCGCACCTCATCGGCGCCGAAGCGCGTCGAGAGTCGCACCTCCACACCGGCCTGCTCGAGGCGGCGCGTGTAGCTCTCGACGAGCCAACCCATGGGATCCTTACCAGGAGGGTTGGTGCCGGGAACGACCTGGCCACCGAGAGTGTCCTCCGCCTCCACGAGCGTCACCTTCGCGCCTCGCTTCGCAAGCGTTTCCGCAGCTTCACAGCCCGCAGGGCCACCACCGATCACGAGAGCCGTGCGGCCTTCGGCATTGCGCTCTGGTTCGATCGGGAACTCCGATTCGAAGCCACAACGCGGGTTGACGGCGCATTCAACATGCCCGCCCGTGAAGAGTGCCTCGAAGCAATACATGCAGCCGATGCAGCGCGTGATGTCGGCATCGCGGCCCTCGATCGCCTTGATGCCCCACTGCGGGTCCGCCAGCCACGAGCGGCCCATCGCGATGAGGTCCACGAGGCCGTCGTTCAGCATCTTTTCTGCCTGCTCCGGCTCACGAACAATCGACACACCCATGACCGGAATCTTCACGGCGTCGCGCACGGCACGAATCATCGGGTCGCGCCAGTTACGTGGGGTGTTCACGGGCTCGATAACGGTCACGCCGGTCTCGTACGTGCCCGACGACACCGAGATCAGGTCGGCACCGTGCTCCTCGCACACCTTGGCGATCCGCACACCGTCGGCAACCTCGTTACCCACACCGGGCATACCGATCAAGTCGTAGCACTGTGAAATCGAGAGACGTACCGAGATCGGGAAGTCGGGGCCCACTACCTCGCGCACGCCATCGAGAATCTCCACGAGGAAACGGCAGCGGTTTTCAAACGAACCGCCGTACTCGTCCTCGCGCTTATTGGTGCGAGGCGAGAGGAACTCGTCGATGAGGTAACCGTGGGCGCCGTGGATCTCCACGCCGTCCGCACCGGCTTCCTTCGCGCGGCGCGCGCCGTTGATGAAGTCCTGCACGAGGCTCTTCACTTCCTCGTTTTCGAGGGCGCGCACGGGGGCCTTGGTGAGCTCGGATCGCACGGCGGAAGGTCCGACGGTGACCTGCCCCTTATTGAGCTGGGGAAGGCCCTGGTTGCCGGGGTGCTGGAGCTGGACGAAAATCTTTGAGCCTCGCGCGTGAACGGCCTCGATGGCTTCGGCGAGCTGCGGAACGAGCTCGTCGCGGGTCACGGAGAGCTGTTTCGGGGTGCCGGCGCCGTGCTCGTCATTCACGCGGGTGATCTCGGTGATGAGAAGGCCGCAGCCACCTTCGGCGCGCTCGAGCCAATACTTGAGTAGGCGCGGGCCAACGGTGCCGTCGGCGTTCGCGAGGTCGCTGCCCATGGGGGTCATCACGAGGCGGTTGGGGATCTCCACGGTGTTGATCGTGAACGGGGTGGCGAGCTTTCGCTCGGTCTGCGGCGTTGCGGTCATGAGGGGGTCCTTTTCCTGTGTCGGTTGCCACTAGTAACTTATGACCCACACTACGCCCCTACCCCCTAGGAAGGGGGACTTTCGACGAATCGCTCCACCCCCGCGCGTGTCCCCTTCGACCTGACGCTCGTTTTTCCCAAAATGGCAAAAGAAAACCCAGGCCTGACGACGTCATGTCGCATCGACCTGGGCTTCTAGTGGAGCTGAAGATGGGGCTCGAACCCACGACCTGCTGTTTACAAGACAGCTGCTCTACCAACTGAGCTACTTCAGCATTGCGGCGCTCGCACCAGTGTAGCGTGCGCCGGGAATTTAGTTACCGGAATCGCTTGCGCCGCCGGCATCACTTGCTTCGGGAGTGCCCGAGGAGGCCACGGCTTCCTTCAGAGCACCGGGCTGCTGCCAGGCACCGTCGGCCCCCCACTCCTTGCCGTTGATGAACACGGCCGGGGTTGCGGGTGAAAGCTTCGCGCCAACCGGCTCGAGCACGTCGGTTGCGTAGCGGCGGAACTTTTGGTCCTTGATGCACGAGAGCGTGTCGTCACTCGCGCCGGCGTCCTTCGCGTAGGTTTCGAGTTCCTTATCGCTCAGGCCGGGACCGCCCTCGGCAGGCTGGTTGGCAAAGAGCAGTTGGTGGAACTTGAGGAACACTTCGGGCGATTCCTCGTAGGTGCACACGGCAGCGCCGCCCGCACGGGCGGAGTATTCCGTGGTGGACATCTTCGAGGAGAGGAAGGTGCGCACGTGGAAGTTCACGGTCGCATCGCCATTCTCGACCATCTCGTGGATGTCGGCATTGTTGACCTGCTCAAACGCGCCGCAAAACGGGCACATGTAGTCGAACACGACGTCGACGACGGGTTTCGTATCGTCGGCCTTGAATGCGAGAGTGGGCTCTTCCTTGCTGATCGAAGCTGGCTGGTTCAGCTCGAGTTCCGGTTCGGGAGCATTCGCCTGATAGATGAGGTAGCCGAGTCCAGCGACGACCGCGAGCGCGACCACAACGATGGCCGCGATGACGGCGGTGCGCACGCGCTTTTGGCGGCTCAGCTCCTTTTCACGTTGTTTGCGAAGCTCCACGCGCTGCGCTTCGCGCACGTCTTGAGCTGAGGGCTTCTCGGCCATGAATCCTCCGGAAGGGTTAAATCACAACGGTGAGCGGGACGTTTACCGCGTGCCATCCTAACGGACTCGCACGCGACGGCGTCATCGTCTCCAGGGTGAGATGTCTTCGAGGCGAAAGTCACCCAGGTATGGGAAGTAGTCGATTGTGCCACCGCGGGAGGCGATCGTGAACCCTACCGCGGCGATGAGCACAATGAGCAAAGACGCGAGGATCACGGTCCATAGCCAACTAGGAGCAGCGGCATGGAGGAGCCGATGCCCGCCGAAGCGTGTAGTCCGCGAACCGATACCCCACCACAGCGATAGGGTCGCCACTCCCACGAGCACACCCGCGTAGATCGCGTAATGCGGCCGGAAGTCCGCGAGCCACACGACGGCAGCGTCGATCGCGAGGAGCACGCCCGCCGTGACGATGACGGGGATGAGCGCCTGAAGAATCGCTTCGAGGAGCGCACCGATGTAGCGCGGCACCGCTAGGAGCACCACCGAGGCCGTCATACTTCCGGGGCTTTTCCCCCGGTCGCTGCCCTTTTCTTGCGAAATCCATGACCGCTGCCACGTGCGCGCGAGCGCCGTCATGAGCACGAGTGTTATGAGCGCGGCAAGTGGCACGAGTGCACCGAACGCCGTGAACAGCGCCATGCCGAGCAGCACGAGTACAGTGCGCCGCTTGGGCTCACGCAAGTGGTACGGCAGGGGCGGCGGCATGATCCCCTGCGGTGGCATGCCCCACCCCTGTGCGTCGTAGGGCTGCGGTTGGTTGGGCGCGGGCTGGTAGGGGGTCGGCGGGCCGGGTGTGAGGGTGGGCGCCTGCGGCGCTTGGTCTGACGCTTGCCAGCCCTGCATCGTTCCCCCTCGGTTCGGGGTGGGCGGAGCCGCAGGGGTTGAGATGGGGGCGAATTTCGCGGTGGGTGTTTCGTCGAGGACGGGCATGACCTGTGTCGGGTCGTCCTCGTACGCATCCCACTCATCGGTATCCCCCTCGTCATAAGGAGTTCCCTCGATGCCCGGGGTCGGAGTTGGGTTTGAGGCGGGTTCCCTCTCCCCCTCCTCCCCCTCGCCATACCTCTCCCCCTCTGAATTGAGGTAGCTATACGGCTGAAATGGGACCGTTGCTTCGGGGTCGGCATCACCGCCGCCTTCCCCGAGCGGATTGAGGTGGCTATTTGGCTGTAGCAATGCCGTGGCTTCGGGGTCGTTCGTCGGCATCGGAGTCGACAATCCCGCACCCACGGGCGCGGAAGAGGTGGAGCCGGCCGCGTGGACTGTGGAGGTTTGCCCCGTGGGGTCGTACTCCCCCACTCCCCACACCATTGGATCTTCGAGTGCTTCAATGAGCTGCTCCGGGGGCGTGCGGTCGCCGGGGTCCGGGGCGAATGCCCCCTCGAACCACGCGATGCACGGTTCGGACAGACCCTCGAGGCTGGGGCCGCTCCACATCGCCTGACTGTAGACACTGTGAAGGCGCGACTTACCGAAGGGCGGGATGCCGGTCGCGGCGTGTGCGAGCATCGCTGCCCAGGCCCACCAGTCGGCGGCGGCGTTCACGGTGTTGTGGCTAATGACTTCGGGAGCGAGGTAGGCGATCGTGCCCATCATGAGGCCCGTGGAGGTCATGCGCGATTCCTCGGCGGCCTGGGCGATGCCGAAGTCGATGATGACGGGATCGACCGGGTCGAAATCGAAGTCCACGTGCGGTCCGTTGACGTTGCGGAGCATGATGTTGCTTGGCTTAAGGTCGCGATGCACCACGCCCTTGTCGTGCACCTCGAGGAGTGCCCTTCCGAGAGGCAGGGCAATGTTGCGGACGTGCTCGAGAGAAAGATGCCCCCACTGGTCGATCACCTGTTGAAAGGTGGGTCCGGGGATGTATTCGGTGACGAGAAAAGCGACGTCCAAATCGAATTCGGCGTCGAGGACCCGCGAGACGTTCGGGTGGTGGACGCGTTGGAGGGCGCGCATTTCGCGGCTGAGGCGCGCCCGGGCGCGCTCATCGCCGGCGATTTCGGGACGGAGCACCTTGAGGGCGACGTCGAAGCCGGCCGCGTCGGTTGCTCGGTACACGATGCCCATGCCGCCGCTGCCGATGCGCTCTTGAAGGGTATAGCCGGAGTCGGCGAGCATCTCGCGCAGGTGCGAATCGTAGAAACTGGGGCGACGCCGGGGTGGGCGATCGCCAAAGTTTTCGCTTGGGCTCGTGGGGGTAATCATGGGAGCCATGCTACCGATCCGTGTGTTCGGAGCCCTGAAGTTGTCACCCCCTTGAATCTAATACCCCTAGGGGGTATGTTGGATGCTGTGGCGCCCACCGCGACCACACGAACCAGGACCATCACAAACATCAAGGAGCACACCATGACCACCTCGACCTTCATGATCACGGGCCTCACGTGCGGCCACTGCGTCAATGCCGTCAAGGAAGAAGTTGGCGAGCTCGCTGGCGTTGAGAGCGCCGAAGTCGAACTCGTCAAGGGCGGCGAATCGACCCTCACGATCCAGGCAGATCGCGCCCTCACCAAGGCCGACATCGCCCCCGCAATCGAGGAAGCCGGCGAAAGCTACGCCATCGTCGGATAACTCCTCCCCATCCTGAACCCGGCCGCACCACACCCCGAAGGACCCCATGAGCAGCATTGAAACCCACACCGCACCGCGCACCGTCACCCTCGACGTCACCGGCATGACGTGCGCGAGCTGCGTCGCGCGCGTGGAGAAGAAGCTGCGGCGCGTGGGCGATGTCGACGCGGTCGTCAACCTCGCACTCGAACGCGCGAGCGTGCAGGTGAGCGACCCGTCGATCACCGATGCGCAGCTCGTCGAAGCCGTCGAAAAGGGCGGCTATGGGGCGCACGTACGGGAGGCGGCAGCCGAAAGCACATCGATCCACGGCCCCGACACAAGCGCCGAGGAGCGCGCCGCGCGCGACAAGCGCGACACGCTAATCCGCACGGTCCTCGCAGCCATCCTCTCGGCGCCAATTTTCCTCATCTCAATGATCCCGGCGTTGCAGTTCCCTGGCTGGCAGTGGGCGGTGCTCATTCTCGCGACGCCGGTCGTGTTCTACTGCGGCGCGCCATTTCACCGTGCGACCTGGGTGAACATCAAGCACGGCGGCTTCACGATGGACACCCTCGTCACGATGGGAACGTTTGCCGCGTACCTGTGGTCGATCTGGGCCCTTCTCTTCGGCGGCGCAGGCGAAATCGGCATGACGATGGACATGAGCCTCGGCGCCGCTTTCAGCCGGAACCACCACGGTGCGCACGAAATCTACTTCGAATCGGCAGCGGTCATCACGACCCTCGTGCTCGCGGGGCGCTACGCGCAGGCCCGCGCCATCCACCAGTCGAGCGCAGCCATCCGTTCACTGCTTGACCTCGGCGCGAAGAATGCCACCATCGTGGAGCTTCAGTCCGACGGCAGCACCGCCGAAGTTGAGGTTCCCATCGGCGCGGTGCAGGTTGGCGATGTTTTCGTCGTGAGGCCCGGGGAGAAGGTCGCGACAGACGGCGTGGTCCTCGAGGGTGCCTCTGCCATCGACCGCTCGATGCTCACGGGAGAAAGTATCCCCGAGGACGTCGCGCCCGGAACCGAGGTCACGGGCGCAACCGTCAACACCACGGGCCGGCTCCTTGTGCGCGCTACGCGCGTGGGCGCCGATACCGAGCTCGCCCACATCGCGAAAATGGTCGAGGATGCGCAAGCTTCCAAAGCTCCCGTGCAGCAGCTCGTTGACAAGGTCTCGAGCATCTTCGTGCCCGTCGTCATCGTGCTTGCAGTCCTCACGCTCGTGGTGTGGCTCGCACTCGGTGGCACCACGGAACAGGCGTTCACCGCGGCCGTCGCCGTTCTGATCATCGCGTGCCCGTGTGCGCTCGGCCTCGCGACCCCCACGGCCATCATGGTGGGCACGGGACGTGGCGCCGAACTCGGTATCCTCATTCGCTCGGCAAGCACGCTCGAGAGCTCTCGCGACATCGCAACGATCGTTCTCGACAAGACCGGCACCCTCACGAGCGGCGCGATGCGTGTGCACTCCGTGACACCCGCCGAAGGCTGGAGCGAAGCAAACGTCCGCGCGCTCGCGGGCACCGCCGAATCGGGTTCGGAACACCCCATCGCGCGCGCGATCGTCGAGGCTGCGGGTAGCGGCAGCGACGCGCTCGTGCTCGAGGGGGCCGAAGCCCACGCCGGCCGGGGGCTCACGGCGCGCGTGAGCGGGTCGCTCGGTGAGAACAAGGGGCCGTGGGAGGTCGAGATTACTGCGGTGTCCGACGCTGGCCAGGCAAGCGTCGGAACCGAAAATCCCACCGTGCCCAGCCTGCCCGCCCCTCTCGCCGCTTCCCTCCGCGAAGCCGAGCAGGCGGGTCACACGACCTCCCTCGTGCGCGTCAACGGCGAGGTTGCGGGGCTCGTGCGCGTGAGCGACACCGTGAAGCCCGAAGCGACGAAGGTCGTTGAGGAGATTCGCGCGCTCGGCATCGAGCCCGTCATGGCGACCGGCGACAACCCTGCCGCGGCCGCGCACATTGCGCGCGAAGTCGGCATCGAGAAAGTTCACGCCTCGCTTACCCCCGCGGCAAAACTCGACCTCGTGAAGTCCCTTCGCGGCGAAGGCTCGAGCGTCGCGATGGTTGGCGATGGCATTAATGACACGGCGGCCCTCGCCGAAGCCGATCTTGGCTTCGCGATGGGCACCGGCACCGACGCCGCGATGAACTCGGGCGACATCGTGCTCACGGGCGGCGATATCGCACAGATTCCCACCGCGATCCGCCTCTCGCGGGCGAGCGTGCGCACGATCCGCTGGAACCTCTTCTGGGCATTCATCTACAACGTGATCGCGATCCCGCTCGCGATGCTCGGGCTCCTTGGCCCCGTGATCGCGGCCGCGGCGATGGCGTTTTCAAGCGTTTTCGTGGTGAGCAATTCGCTACGGCTCAGGCGATTCCAATAACAATCGTTCTGCTCTCATGATCTCCAGGATAATGAGAGGCGCGGCAGCCTAGTGTGAAGGCATGAGATCTGAACTCTTTTCACCAGAGCACCAAGAAATCCAGACCCAAGACCGCTGGGCCCTCCAGTCCAAGCGAATGCTGCGCTGCCGCCTCAACCCCGGCGCCCCCGAGATTGTGTCCTCCTCGGGCGCGATGGTGGCCTACCAGGGCGATATGAAGTTCAAGTACCAGGGCTCGGGCGGCGGCATGAAGCTCGTCAAGAAAATGGCAACCGGCGAGGGCGCCAACATGATGCGCACCTCCGGCAACGGCGAGATCTTCTTCGCGAAGAACAACGCCCACATTTTCCTCATACAACTTGAGGGCGAGGGACTTTCCCTCAACACCTCGAAGATGCTCGCTTTCGACTCGAGCATCGAGTGGGACATCAAGATGATCGGCGGCGGCCTCGGCGCAGGGCTCGTCGCAGGCGGTTTTACGAACCTGCTCCTCCAGGGCCACGGCATGGTCGCAATCGCCTCGCACGGTGAACCACTTTTGCTCGATTGCTCCCAGCAGCCCACGTACGTGGACCCGCAGGCGGTGGTGTGTTGGTCGGCGAATCTCCAGCCGCAGATCAAGAACGATTTCAATGCGGGCGCGCTCATCGGCCGCGGCTCGGGTGAGACTTTCCAGCTCGCCTTCCACGGCCCCGGCTTCGTGATTGTGCAGCCGGCCGAGTACTAAGTCTCCGCTCCGTCGGCCGAGCTCGCCCCTCGAGGCGCGCTCGGCCGTTTTCTTTTCACTTCTTCGACGTTGGCTGGGCCACCGTCGGCCCCCACTCCTCACACTCCCCTCGCCTGGTCCGGCCTTTAACGCTAGGCTCGAGTATCGAAAAGCCCGCGGGCCAAAAGACACCGCGCGCGCACCCGCCGAGCACAAGGACCTCCGTGACCAGCACCTTCACTGACATCCCGTTCCGCATCGCCGTGATTGGCTCCGGCCCGGCCGGCGTGTACGCGGCGGAGACGTTCAACAAAACACCGCATGTGAAGAAGGGCCGCCTGAAAATCGAGGTCGACATTTTCGACGCCCTCCCCACGCCCTTCGGCCTCATCCGCTACGGCGTCGCCCCCGACCATCCGCGCATTAAGGGCATCATCACCGCGCTCCACCGCATCCTCGGCCGCGGCGACATGCGCTTCTTCGGCAACGTCACCTTCGGCAAGGATCTGAGCCTCGAGGACCTGCGCGAGCGCTACGACGCCATTATTTTTGCGACCGGCGCACTCAAGGACGCCGAGCTCGACATCCCCGGGATCGATTTCGACGGAAGCTACGGCGCGGCTGACTTCGTCGCGTGGTATGACTCAAACCCCGACTACCCGCGCGAATGGAATCTCGATGCCGAATCTGTCGCGGTGATCGGCAACGGCAACGTCGCTCTCGACGTGTCGCGCATGCTCGTCAAGAGCGCGGAGGAACTCCTCGCCACCGAGATCGCCGACCACGTGTACGAGGGCCTCAAGGCCTCAAGCATCACCGACGTGCACGTGTTTGGTCGCCGCGGCCCCGCCCAAGCGAAATTCTCCCCGCTCGAGACTCGCGAGCTCGCCCACCCGAAAGGCGTGCAGGTCATCCTCGACGAGCGCGACTTTGCCCAGATTAGCGATGAGGAATGGGAGCGCATCCGGGCAGATAAACGCATCGACCAGGTCGTGAGCACGTTCGAGGGTTGGCTCGAGGCGCAAAAGGAACGCGAGGCAAGCAACGCTGAGCCCACGGACCGCGAAGGTGGCGAAGTCAAGCGTCGGCTGCACCTCCATTTCTGGCACCGCCCCGTGGAGGTGCTCGGTGAGAGGGGCCGCGTGACCGGCATGAAGTTCGAGCGTACGCGTCTCGCGGAGGATGGCTCGCTCGAAGGTACGGGCGAGATGGTCGAGTACGACGTTCAGCAGGTCTACCGCGCCGTGGGGTATTTCGGTTCCGAGCTGCCCGGCGTTCCCTATGATTCGAAGCGCGGCGTGATCCACAACGACGAGGGCCGTGTGACGACCGCCGAGGGCGAGGTTGTGCCCGCGTGCTACGCCAATGGCTGGATCAAGCGCGGCCCCGTGGGTCTCATTGGCGCCACGAAATCCGACGCGATCGAGACCGTGACCCACATGATCGAGGACATCGAGGGCGGCGTGCTCGAACCGTGCGCTGATCGAGACCCCGACTCCATCGTGCGCCTGCTCAACGAGCGCGGCATCCGCTACGTCGATTGGGACGGGTGGATGCGCCTGCACGAGCACGAGATTCAGGAGGGGGCGAAGCGTCGGGATTCCGACGGCAACCCTCGACCATCGCTCAAGGAAATCGACCGCGAGCAGATGATTCGGATCGCGCGAAGCGAGTAATCGGGCGCCGCGAAGTTCTTTCGGCGCGGCTAGCGGCGAATCCCCTCGAGGTAGTCAGCGATCCGGTCGATCGCATTCTCGAGCACCTCAACATCTGGCAGGGTCACGACTCGAAAGTGGTCGTGCGTGGGGATATTGAAGCCCGTGCCCTTCGTGATAAGAATCTTCTTCTGGCGAAGCAGGCCGAGAGCGAACTGCTCGTCATCCTCGATCTTGTACATATCGAGGTCAACCTTCGGGAACATGTACAGCGCGCCCTTCGCCTTGTTGACGCTGATCCCTGGGATCCGGGCAAGGGCCTCGTAGGCGACGTCGCGCTGTTCGCGAAGCCGTCCGCCCGGCGCCACGAGGTCGTTGATGGTTTGGTAGCCTCCGAGCGCCGTGGGGATCACGTGCTGCGCGGGGGCGTTCGCGCACAGGCGCATGTTTGAAAGCATGTCGAGGCCCTCGATGAAGCCTCGTGCATGCTCTTTCGGCCCGTTGAGCACCATCCACCCGGCGCGGAAGCCCGCAACGCGGTACGCCTTGGAAAGGCCGTTGTAGGTGATTGTGAAGAGGTCGGGTGCGAGCGAAGCGATCGATGTGTGGGTCGCGTCGTCGTAGAGGATTTTGTCGTAGATCTCGTCCGCGAGAATCATGAGGCCGTGCTTGCGCGCGATCTCGACGATGCCCTCGAGGTTCTCCTTGGAGTACACGGCACCCGTGGGGTTGTTCGGGTTGATGACGACGATCGCCTTGGTGTTCGGCGTGACCTTGTCGGCGATATCGGTGAGGTCGGGCATCCAGTCGTCGTCTTCGTTGAGGCGGTAGTGCACGGGGGTGCCGCCCGCGAGCGTCACGCACGCGGTCCAGAGCGGGTAGTCGGGCATGGGGATGAGCACCTCGTCGCCGTCGTTGACGAGGGCCTGAGCGGTGAGCTGGATGAGT
Organism: Dermabacter indicis; assembly: GCA_001403775.1. Lineage (GTDB taxonomy): Bacteria > Actinomycetota > Actinomycetes > Actinomycetales > Dermabacteraceae > Dermabacter > Dermabacter indicis. Next base: position 102,295 of record CYUG01000012.1, on the reverse strand, counting down.
TCGCTCACGCCATTGCCGAGGTAGATGTCGTCGAGACGCAGCCCGGGCAGACCGCGGGTTTGATAGTGCTGGGCGACGGCTCGACGAGCGGCGATGATCCCCTTCGAGTCGGTGTAGCCCTGGGAAACGTGGGCCTGGCGAATGAAGTCCACGAGGATTTCATCGGGTGTCTCGAAGCCAAATGGCGCGGGGTTGCCGATGTTCAGTTTGAGGATGCGGTGCCCCTCGTTCTCCATACGCGAAGCTTCGTCGAGAACAGGTCCGCGGATGTCGTAGAGAACGTTCTGAAGCTTGGCCGCCTGCGTGAATTCCATGTCGCTGAGTGTAGACCCAAGCGCATCCCCCCTTCATCGTGAAGGTGGAGAAACTGCATGGACACGCCCGAAATCAGCGTCGCACTGTCGTTTTCCGCCCCCTGAACGTGAGGTGGACGCGTATTTATTTTGGTGCGAAAATAAGTGGGTCACGGACGAACTCGAGCACAAAGGAGTTTCTTCATGCCCCTCGCCCGCACCGCCCATTCCCCCGCCGCCTCGCGCTCCTTCCGCGCGTTGCGCGCTATGGAACCCCGCGCCCTCGAAACCGAAAACGCCCTCTACCTGAGCCGCGCGGGGGTGAGCATCATTCTCGACCTGACCGAGGACCGCATGCCCGCAGTCGCCTATTGGGGCTCCGACCTCGGCGAGCTCACAAGCGACGAGCTCAATGTCATCCTCGAGGCCGCCACGGTCGCCCCCAACCAAAACGCTCTCGACATTCCACCCCGCACCGGCCTCCTCCCCCAGGACGCCGACGGCTGGCTCGGCGAACCCAGCCTCCTTGGCGGACGCGACAACGGCGCCGGATTCGCCCCGCGGCTTGGCCTCACGGCGCACACGCTTGAACGCCATGTGTCCGACGGTTCCGGCGAAAAAGACGTTCTCACCCTCACGCTCGAGGATGCCACGCTCGGCCTCGAGGTCGTTCTCACCCTCGAGCTTCTCAACTCTGGCCTCGTGCGCATGCGCGGCACCCTCACGAATCGTAGAGAAGGCAACTACCGGCTGCAGTCGTTCACGATGGCGCTCCCGGTGCCGTCGGAAGCGAACGAGATCCTTGACTTTGCCGGCCGCTGGGCCCGCGAGCGCGAACCTCAGCGCCTGCCGGTGCGTGTAGGCCAGCACCTGCGCGAGAACCGCCGTGGCCGCACGGGCGCCGATTCGGCATTCCTCATGCACGTGGGCGAGCGCGGTTTCTCGTATTCCTCAGGAGAGGTATGGGCGCTGCACACGGGCTTTTCAGGCCAGCACCGGCACATCGTCGAGCGTACGAGCGCGGGCGAAACGATCCTCGCGGGCGGCGAAGGGCTTTTCGCGGGCGAGGTTGTGCTCGCTGAAAACGAAAGCTATGAATCGCCGTTCGTGTACGCGAGCCACGGCGTGGGACTCGACGAGGTCGCGCAACGCTTCCACGCGTGGCTGCGCTCGCGCGAGAACCACGTGGATACGCAGCGCCCCGTGACGCTGAACGTGTGGGAGGCCGTGTACTTCGATCACGATTTTGACAGGCTCAAGGATCTTGCCGATCGCGCCGCAGAACTCGGCGTCGAGCGCTACGTTCTCGACGATGGCTGGTTTGGCGATCGCCGCGACGACTACGCGGGCCTTGGCGACTGGGTTGTGAGCGAGGACGTGTGGCCGAACGGGCTCACGCCGCTCATCGAGCACGTCAAGGGTCTCGGTATGCAGTTTGGCCTGTGGTTCGAGCCGGAAATGGTCAATGAGGATTCGAATGTCGCGCGCGAGCATCCCGAGTGGATCATGGGCACGACGATGGAGCGCTTGCCCGAGCAGTCGCGCCACCAGCAGGTGCTCAACCTCGCGATTCCCGAGGCCTATGCGCACGTACGCGATCAGATGGTCGCAATCCTCGAGAACAACGACATCGACTACATCAAGTGGGATCACAACCGCGACCTCATCGAGGCAGGTTTCCGCGAGACCGGCCAGCCGGCAACCCACGCGCAGACCCTCGCCGCGTATCGCCTGTTTGACGAGCTGAAGGAGCGCTTCCCCGGCCTCGAAATCGAATCGTGCTCCTCGGGCGGCGCGCGAGTGGATCTCGGCGTTCTCGAGCGCACCGATCGCGTGTGGGTCTCGGACTGCATCGATCCGCTCGAGCGCCAAATGATGAACCGCTGGACGAATCAGCTCATCCCGCTCGAGCTCATGGGCTCGCACGTGGCTTCGGGTGCCTCGCACACGACGGGCCGCCTCCACTCGATCGGCTACCGCGCTGTAACAGCGCTCTTCGGTCACCTCGGCATCGAGTGGGACTTGCGCCTCGCAACCGAGCAGGAAATGGCGGAGCTTCGCGAATGGGTTCAGCTTTATAAGGAGGTGCGCGACCTGCTCTTCACGGGCGATCGGGTGCGCGTGGACCTCGGCGACGACTCGGTTGCGCTACACGGCGTGGTGGCGTCCGACGCTTCCAAGGCCCTCTTTGCCTTCTCCGCGCTTTCGAGGAGCGACGCCAACCAAACTGGTCGCCTCTACTTCCCGGGACTCGACGACGACGCACGCTACAAGCTCGACGTCGTGATGCCGGGTGCGAAGCCGTCGGGCTACGTCCCCTCGCCCGTCATGAGCAACGCCTCGGGCCTCCTCGCTCCCACGCCGGGCAATGCGCGCGACTACGAGCGCCTCAATGCCGAACTCCACGAGCGCGGCATCACGGACCAGGTGCTGAGCGGTAGGGCGTGGGCAAACGTCGGAATCACGACCCCGATCTTGAACCCCGAAAACACGGTGCTGTTCCAGCTCACACGCGTGAGCTGAGCCCGCCGCATCCTCGTTTCGCGTCCGCTCCACCGGGCGTTATCCGGAGGGGCGGACATAAGGCGTTTTGGACTCTGGTACGCCGGTGCGCAGGGATGCGGCGTCCGATACGGTTGCCGCATGAGTGAAGAAGCAACAGTGACGTCAAATCCGCTCCTCGAGGAATCAGCCCTCCCCTACAACCTTCCCGACTTCGCCGCGATTCACGACGAGCATTACCTGCCCGCGATCGAACAGGGCCTTCGCGAAGCACGCGAGGCCTACGCCGCGATCGCGAACGACACCTCGGAACCAACCTTTGAGAACGTCGTCGCCGTGCTCGACCAGCCGAGCCGCACCCTGAATCGTGCCGCGACCGTGTTCTACAACGTCGCGAGCGCCGATGGCACCGAGTCTCTTCTCGAGATCGAGTCGAAGGTCTCCGAGCTGCTCACCGAGCTCGACAACGAACTGCACCTCAACCCGCAGATCTTCACGCGGCTGAACGCCGTGTACGAGAGCCGCGAATCGGCGGGCCTGAGCGCCGAGCAGGTGCGCCTCACCGAGAAGTTCCATCAGCGCTTCACGCTCGCGGGCGCGGCCCTGAGCGAGGAGCAGCGCGAGGACCTCGCGAAGCTCAACCTTGAGATTTCGAAGGCGCAAACCGAGTTCAGCCAGCAGGTCACGCGCGACATGAATGCCGCCGCTCTCCACCTGACGAACGAGGACGAGCTCGCGGGGCTAAGCGAGGATTCGAAGGCCGCCGCCGCCCGCGCCGCGAAGGACGCCGGCCGCAAGGGCTGGCTCCTCACGTTCATCCTCCCCACGAATCAGCCGGCGCTCAGCTCGCTCACGAATCGCGACGTACGNGAGCCCGCCTCGCTTCCCGGCGCGCTCTGGCGCCTCTACGTTCTCCACACGTGGGTCCAACGCGACACCGACGAGGTACGGCGCTTATTCGAGCTCGGCCGTTCCACGGCACCGGGACTCACGTATCTTGTGGGCTTTAGTGACCCGCCCACGATCGACTCCATGCGTGTGACGCTCGATGCGATTCTTTCGGGCGCCTTCACGGGTGATCTCTCGGTTGCGCTTTCGCGCGCGGCGGCCGTCGCGATGCTCGCCGCCTATGGCTCGGCACACGCCGCCGACTCCCCCGACGCGCGCGCGGAACTCACGCCTTCACTCGGCACGCCCGCGACCCCCGAGCAACTCACGGCACGCGCCGAACGACTCCTCAAGACGGGCGAGGCCCTCGGCGAGGCCGCGCGCTCAGCTGCGGCGGGAACCCTCGCGTAGCAGGGGCAGTTTTACAGCTTGTGACGTGTCGCTACGGTTCGCCGATAGCTAACGAATGCGGCTTGAAGCCCCCTCCCCCCTCGCTGCTAGGCTTGCATGCGCGCCGGGCCGCGGTGGCCCCGGGCTCCAACATTTGCCGCTACGAGCGGCCTTCGCGCCGACAGGCGCCCCCGGTCCGGCGCCTCATTTCCCCCTTCTTGCTGCGTGAGATGATCGACGCTCCGCAGGCCCGATTTGGTTACCTTCGGGCGGTACCCTGAGCGCATGGCGCTGTTTTCCCCTCCTCGCGAAAAATCCGTGTATCACATCTTCACGGACCTCGCGCAGTGCGTGCAGTCAAGCTCCGAAACGCTCGCGGAAGCGCTCGCCCTTGAAGGCCAAGCACGAGCGGCGGCATTCGAACGCCTCCAGTCGCACGCGATCGACGCGGCTGAACTCAACCACAGAATTGCCAATCGACTCGCGACGAGCCTCATCACCCCGTTCCAGGCCGACGCCCTCCACGGTGTCGCGGCGGCGATGAAGCTGTGCGTCAACGACATGGAGCGCACGGCTGATCTCACCTTGAGGCTCAAGATCGAGAAGCTCCCGAACCGCCTTCTCGAGATTCTCTCGGTCATTGAGCGCGCCGCAGAACTCGTTGTGCAGTGCGCGTGGAAGCTCGAGAGCCCGAAGCAGCTTTCCGCCTTCGATGAGGATATGCGCCGGCTCACGACCCACGCTTCCGAGCATTCCCGCACCGCAATCGCCGAGTTGTGGGACGACTGTGCCGACCCGTCAAGCTTCCCCGCGGCCGCGCGCACGCGCGAGGTGATCGGTGCGCTCGAGTGCGTGCTTCTCGCCTTCCAAAGCCTTTCGCGCTGCGTCGACTTGCTGCGCGTCAAGGACGTCTGATGCTCACCTGGAGCATCGTTGCTCTCTCGGTCGTGTGGGCATTCGTCAATGGAGCCCAGGATGCCCCGAACGCCGTCACGACCACGATCGTCACGCGCGTACTCCCCGAGCGGCTTGCCCTCACCTACGCGGCGATCATGAACGGCGCCGGCGCCATGTTCGGCCTCGTAAGCATGGTGTTCTTGCATTTCTCACTCGTGAAGGTCGTGGGCATTCCGGGAGCACTGTTTGATGAGCCGCACGCTCTCGGGCTCGCGCTCGCGTGTGGCCTTTCGACCGCAATCGTGTGTCTCCTCGTCGGCTGGTGGCGCGGCATCCCCCTTTCGGGCTGGGTCACGACCCTCGCGCCCCTCGCGGGCGCCTTCGCGGGAGCCCTCGCCGATGTGCGCCAGCTCAGCGACATCGCCGTGCTGTTCATCCCGGTATTCATCGGCCCTCTTGTCGGCTTCGCGTTGAGCTTCCTGCTCACGCGCGCCGTGAGTGGCTTGCAGTCCAAGCGTCGTCTCACGGCCAAAACGGTGCGTTTGACGCAAACTCTCACCGCGGGGCTCGTCGCCTTCGGCCACGGGCTCAGCAACATCCGACTCCCGCTCGGGATCGTCATCGTTGCGCTCTCGGGGCTAGGTGGGAATAGCGCGCTCGGTTCGCACAAACACGGCCCCGAGTCCGACGGCTCCCTCGGCCACCTCCTTTCTTCTCACGCGGGCATGCCTACCCTCCCCCTGTGGATCGCCGTGCTTCTTTCGAGTGCGATGGCGGTCGGAACGTTCGTGGGCGGGCGCGAGATTGTTCGCACGCTTGGCCGACGCCTCACCGACCTCACGGTGAGCCAGGGTCTCGCGGCGGAAACGTCGACCGCCGCGCTGCTGTATATCGCCAGTGTGTGGCTTGGATTCCCGGTGTCGTCGTCGTTCACGATCGTCGGATCGATCGTCGGCTCCTCGCTCGCGGCCTCGAAGAAGTCCGTCGCGTGGCAAGTCCTCGGGCGTATCGCCTCGTGGTGGGTGCTCGCCCCTCTCGCGTGCGCGGGGCTCGCGTGGGGCGCGATAACGCTCGCCCTCCTGTAGCGCTTGTCTGCGCTTCCACACAGCCGCAAGGGCAACCTTGTAGGCTAGGCGTGCAGAGCGTCACGCCCGTGATCGCGATCCCCTACTTTTGACGGAGGCACACGTGTCCGATCCCTTCAACGGCAACGATCGCCCGCGCCCCACATACGGGCAAAGCGCAAACGAAGCCCCCGGCCAGCACTCCCCTTACGGTCAGCCGAGCGCTTCCGAAACGCAAGGCTCGAGCCAGTACCAGAGCTCGCCGCAGTACTCGCAGGCCCCTCAGCAGAACCAGCAGCAGGGCCAGCAGTACTCGCAGCCTCAGTACACACCGCAGGCGCCGCAGGGCGCCTTTGGTGGTTATGGCCCCCCTCAGTACTACGGCGGCGCAGCGGTCAAGCCCAAGCAAAAGCCCATCGGCATCGTGCTCACGATCATCGGCGTCGTGTTCCTCATTATTTCGCTCGTCCTCGGCGGGATTGCCGTGTGGCGCGGCTTCGCCGGTCTTATGGACGAGATGAGCGATGTCAGCGCGCCCGACAAGACCAACAGCGAGTTCGCGGGCGGCAAAGCCACGTATGACTTTGAGGTCGACGGCATCGAGGTCATGCCCCTCTACATCCCGGAAGCCGATAAGGACAACGCGACGTGTAAAGCCGTGCTCGAAGACGGAACGGAGCTGGACACCGAAGCTTCGACAGACAGCGAGTCGCTCGAGATCGACGGCAAGAACTACGTTCCATACAAGGACACGTTCATTGCGAACAACGTGAAGGGCAAGGGCACCCTCACGTGTGAGAGCGTGAGCGGCGCCGTCTTCGTCATCGGCCCGATCAACCCGATCAACATGGTTGGTGGCGGCATCGGCTGGGGCCTCGGCGCACTTGTTACTGGTCTCATTGGCGGCCTGTTCTTCTTCGTGGGCATCATCGTCATGATCGTCCGCGCGATCGGCCGCAGCAGGAACTAAGAGCGCCCGTGAGGGCACGAAGGATAAGGAGTTTTCCATGGTTCACGAACGGGCGGGGAAGCTCCCGCTTCCTTCTGACCTGATCGACCCGTCAAAAGTTGTCGACGCCTACTACTCGCTGCATCCTGACGCAGATAATCCGGATCAGGCGGTGAGCTTCGGAACCTCGGGTCACCGCGGGGGCTCTCTCGATACGGCGTTCAACGAGGACCACATCGCCGCCACGACGCAGGCGATCGTGGAGTATCGCGCGGGTCAGGGTATTCGCGGCCCGCTCTTCATGGGCCGCGACACCCACGTGCTGAGCAAGCCCGCGTTCGATACGGCCCTCGAGGTGCTCGCAGGCAACGGCGTCGCCGTGCTGATCGATTCGGCCGATGGCTACACGCCCACGCCCGCGGTTTCGCACGCGATCCTCGTGCACAACCGCGGCAAGGGCGCAAGCGATGACTCGCGTGCCGATGGCATCGTCGTCACCCCGAGCCACAATCCCCCGCGCGATGGCGGCTTCAAGTACAACCCGCCGCACGGTGGGCCGGCCGATACCGATGCGACCTCGTGGATCGCGAAGCGCGCTAATGAGATCCTCGCCGGTGGCATGCGCGAGGTGCGCCGTCTCGATTCCGCCAAGGCCCACGAGGGCGCCGGGCGCTACGACTTCACGACGACCTACATCGACGACCTGCCTTCCGTGGTAAATATGGAGGCGATCGCGAAGGCCGGCGTGAAGATCGGCGCCGATCCCCTTGGCGGCGCGGCCGTCGAGTACTGGGCACGTATCGCCGAGCGGCACGGACTCGACCTCACGGTCGTCAACCCCGAGGTTGATCCGACCTTCTCGTTCATGACTCTCGATGCCGATGGCCTCATCCGCATGGACTGCTCGAGTCCGTGGGCGATGGCCTCAGTTCTCGAGCAGCGCGACAAATTCGATATCGCGACGGGCAACGATACGGATTCTGACCGCCACGGCATCGTCACGCCGCAGGGCGGGCTCATGAACCCTAACCACTACCTCGCGGTCGCGATCACCTACCTGTTCAACAACCGCCCCGAGTGGCCTCGAGGCGCGAAGATCGGCAAGACTCTCGTCTCGAGCTCGCTCATCGACCGCGTCGGCGCGAAGATCGGCCGCGAGGTTCTCGAGGTTCCCGTGGGCTTCAAGTGGTTCGTACCGGGGCTCCTCGATTCTTCGGTGGGCTTCGGCGGCGAAGAAAGTGCGGGGGCTTCGTTCCTGCGCATGAACGGCGATGTGTGGACGACCGACAAGGACGGCATCATCCTTGCGCTTCTCGCCTCGGAAATCACGGCGGTCACGGGGAAGAACCCGCACGAGCACCTGGAGGAGCTCGTGGGCGAGTTCGGTGCAAGCGCTTACGCGCGCATCTCCGCACCTGCCGATCGCGAGGCGAAGGCGAAGCTCAAGAACCTTTCCCCCGAAGCCGTCACGGCAACGACCGTCGCGGGCGAGGACATCACGGCGATCATGACAAACGCCCCCTCCGGCGATCCGATCGGCGGCCTCAAGGTGACGACCGAGAACGCGTGGTTCGCCGCGCGCCCCTCGGGAACCGAGGACATCTACAAGATCTATGCCGAATCGTTCAAGGGCGAAGATCACCTTGAAAGCGTCCAGGCTGCGGCCAAGGACGTCGTGGACGCAGCTCTGAGCGAATAATCGCTGTTCAGGGTCCCGTACTCACCGGGAATGCGGGGGTGACTGCGAATGCAGAGACCCCCGCATTTGTGTTCTCGAGATGAAGATTTGTACACGAACCGTTCCACTTTTGATTACAAAACAATAACGGGGGTGACAGGCAGGCTTACCGGCGCGTAGTCTAGACCTCGTTGCGCCTCGTGGCGCTAGAAATCTTAAGTTTCTATTTCCGCCGTGAGTTTCAGGAGACTGCATGTCCGCTTCCCGCACCGGCGCGCGCCAGACGGCGCCTTACACGCCGGAGTGCAGTCTGCCCTCGCGACGTCGACATCATCGCTCGCTCGTCACGCGCGCCGGGGCGCTCGCGCTTGCGCTCTCCGTTCTGGGCATGCCGGCAGCGCCGCTTGCTTTCGCAGCGGAGGAAACCGCGCAGCCGTCGGAATCGGCCGCCCCCACGCAGCCCGCGAATGACGCCGCAACTGAGGCCCCTGAACCGTCGGACCCGGAGAACCCCGAGTGCGTTGTTCCGGGCGAAGAGTATTTCTTCATCGCGGGATTCCGCGAGTATTTCTTCATCGCGGGATTCCGCTGGGTCAAATGGTGGATTGAGCACCCAGGCGAGACGCCGTGCCTCGGCGACTGGCCGGCGCCCGCACCCACCGAGGAGCCCACGCCCGAACCCGAGCCCACCGAAGAACCTGCGCCGGAACCCACCGAAGAGCCTGCACTAGAACCTGAGTCGACCGCCGCGCCGGAGCCCACGGAAGAGCCTGCACCAGAACCTGAGCCGACCGCCGCGCCGGAGCCCACGGAAGAGCCTTCGGAAGAGCCGTCAGCGACGCCCGACCCTTCAGAGGAGCCGGCGACAGAACCCACGGACGAACCCACGGAAGATCCAGCACCGGAGCCCACTGAGGAGCCGGCACCCGGCCCGGACCCCGAGCCTTCGGAAGAGTCCTCCCCCGAAACCACAGAACCGAAGCCGATCCTCACGATCGGCAAGGATGATCGACAGCCCCCCGTGGCTGCACCAGCCGGTATTCCCGCCCCCGAGAAGCGCCTCGAAACCCCAGAACCCGAGGATGAACCGGAGGCGCAGCCCGAACCAGAGGTCAAGCCTTCTCGCGAAGCGCAGCCCTCACCGCACAGTGAACCCGAGGTCGATTCCGAGCCGGAAGCGGCGCCCGAACCAGAGGTCAAGCCTTCTCGCGAAGCGCAGCCCTCACCGCACAGTGAACCCGAGGTCGATTCCGAGCCGGAAGCGGCGCCCGAACCGGAAAGCGAGCCGCTCCCTCCCGTTCCCACACCGACGCCCGAGCCACTTCTCACGCCGGAAGGCGACGCGACCGAGATCCCCGCGCTTACGGTGCCCACCGAAGAAGAGCCCGCGAGCGCTCCCCCGGGTGTTCGCCTCAACCCCACCGCAGCTCCCACGGACGGCTCGACGCCGCCCGCGAACGAGATTCTCGGTGATGAGGACGAAGAACAAGTCGACACGATCCTTTCGGTGTGGACCAATCCCGATGGCAGCGCACTCGGCACGCTCAAGTCGATTCTTGCGGGCACCGTCGCGGTGGGCGTGGCTGTTGCCGGCGGCCTCGGCGCACTGACGCTCAGAGCACGCGCAAAGAAGCCGTGAGTGCGGCTCGTCGCGGTTAGGCGATGTCGCCGCGTTCGCGAAGGCGCGACTTAATGAACAGCAGAATCGACGGCACGGCGCGCTCCATCTTGAGCACGGTGCGGTCGACGAATTTCTGCCCCTCATAGAACGGGTCAGGAACCTCGAGATCTTCGGGTTCGGCAACGGCGGGTTTCGCCGGATCGAACTCCCCCCACATGTGAAGCGTGGGCGGCTCCACACCTTCGGGAATCGCCTCGAGCTTGCGGTTCATTTCCGCGAGATGCTTCGTGCTCATCGTGAGAACGAGGTCCCATTCGCCAAGCTGATGCACGAGGACTGTGCGGGCCGCGTGCGCCTCGGGACTGTAGCCGGCGCGCTCCAGGGCGAGGACGATGCGGTCGTCCATGGGGAAGCCCTCGGATTCGTAGGTGGTTCCCGCGCTCTCGACCTCGACTAGGTCTGCGAGCCCGACCTGCTCGAGACCGGTTTTGAGCATGACGGCGGCAGCGGGGGAACGGCAGATGTTCGCCGTGCACACTGTCAACACTCGATATTTGCTCACGGCACTATCTTGCCGTATTTCCGGGGCGCGCGTTAAGGGTCCCGTTCGGCGCGTCCACTAAGATGAGGTGGCTCCCGCCGGGGGCCTTTGCCGCAATTCGAGGTGCAGTGAGGTGCGCACTTGGGTTCACATTCTTTCTCGCGACCCGATCGGCCCCATTGGTCGGCCCGCCTCGAGGATAAAAAGAACACGGTGACGGCGCGTGCCCTTCGCGCTCTCGGCTTCGAAGCCCGGATCCAGCCCTACACGGCTTACGGCTCCCGCACCAAGCTGCGCGTCCTCGGGCGGGTGCTTTTTGCGGGCCCCGGCACAAAGCCCAATCACTTCGATCAACCCGTGTACGACATGCGTTCGCTCGCGCGGCGCGGCTTTCGAAACTTCACGTCGCAGATCGACCCGCACGTGCGCGTCGAGATCACTGTCGACACCGCCGAAGGACCCGCGACCTTCGAGACCTACGCGGATCGCTCCGGCATCATCGACGAGGTGATTCCCGTCGAGCTCGAACCCGGCCTCCACGAAGTCGAGCTCAGTACCGACGGCACCAACACCGTCACGGCAAACGCGCACGTGTTCGACGACGAAACTCAAGAACTCGCCGTCGTGAGCGACATCGACGACACGGTGCTCATCACGCTTCTCCCCCGGCCCCTCATCGCGGGTTGGAACGCCTTCGTGATTTCGCAGGCGTCGCGTCGCATCGTGCCCGGTATGGCCGTGTTCTACCAGCAGCTCCGCCGCCACTATGGCGAGAACACCCCGTTCATTTACGTCTCGACGGGTGCGTGGAACGTCGCCCCCGTGCTCGAACGCTTCCTGTTCAAGAACGGCTACCCCGCCGGCCCTCTCCTCCTCACCGACTGGGGCCCCACGAACACGGGATTCTTCCGCTCGGGCACGCGTCACAAGCTCACGACCCTCGCCTCGCTGCGCGAGATGTTTCCTAACACGACGTGGCTTCTCGTGGGCGACGATGGCCAGCACGACCCCTCGATCTACGGCAGTGTCGCGGAGGAGAACCCGGGATCGGTCACGGCGGTCGCGATTCGCGAACTCACCGATGACGAGCAGGATCTCGCCCACAGTGCCGAACGGCCCCTCGCGTCAATCGGCGCCCTTGGACGCGCGCTTGTGGGGGCGGTGCCGAAGGTGTGGCGAAGCACAATCGGAAGAAGTGGGTCCGAAGCCGGCGAGGCAACCGTCGGAACACCTTCGCACGGTGTAGCCCGCACCCCTTCAGAGCTTGTCCACGAGCGTGCGCACGAAAGCGTGCATGAATATCACGGAGTGCCGTGGATGAGCGCTCCCGATGGCTTTGGGCTGATCAGAGCCGCGCGCGCGATTGGCATCCTCGGCCGCCACCCACGTGAGGGCGAAGAAAAACCCGAGTGAGAGTCTGGAAAAATCACGTGAGGGTGGAGAAAAAGGGAGGCAACTGAAACTGGGCCTATGACACAGTTATCTTCACTTTGAACAGTTGGGACGGACGGGACGAGAGAGGGGCCGGCATGGACGAGAGCACCTCCACCGTGCGCTACAACGACGGCGGCCTCGCCGATGCCGCGAGCCCCCGCGAGGCGCGCGCACGCCGTCACGTGCAGGCCCTCGCCGAGTTCGGTAAGCGCCACGCAGGCACCATCATTCTCGTTGTGCTCGCGGGAATCCTCGCCGATATTTTCCTCAAGAAGGCCTTTGGCATCCACATTTTCGTCATCTCGTTCCTCGTCACGGGAACCGTGTTCACGCTGCTCGGTTACGCGTTCTACCTCAGAGGCCGAGTGCTGTACGAGCGTGTGTTCCTCGACCACCGCAAAAACCCGCCAGCNCCCCGACCCCCGCAAAACCCCGCCAGCCGCTCTCCTCCAGCCGCCACGGGTGCCGACGCACTTGCATGGGCCTCCTCGATCGACGGGGTCGGGCTGTGGCTGGGCCGCGACTTCCTCGGCCTCGTCCCGGATGCGGATCAATACGAGACCTACCCGTGGAGCGAGGTGCACCTCGAAGAGGCAAAGCTCGTGCGAATCGGCAAGCCCGACCTCGTCGTGCACTTGCCACACCGACATCTGCGCTATAGCGGTGACAAACTCGGGCTGAGCGCAACGGAGATCATTGCGCGCGCGGCGCGCCTTCGCGCCTAACCCAATTTCACTGTTACACCAGGTCATTCCGTGACTTTTGAAATCACGCTCGCGTAAAATCAAAGTGGGACCCACGGGAGCGAGAGGGGCTTCACTTGGATCAGATGTGCGTCGGCTACGAGGACAACGGCCTCCCGGATACGCGAGAGAAGCTCGGGGCACTTGCGAAGATGCCCTTCGAGTCCCTCGGGGTTTCTCGCGAGGAGATGCACGACTCCCTCCGCAAAAGCGTCCCCCATCTCGTGAGTGAAGTTCTTCGCGTCGCGGGCGCCTTCCTTGCGATTGGGATCGCGGGGAGCGTGACCCTCTCGCTCCTCAATAGCGACGTTCTTCCGGCTAAACTAAAGTTCTTTGTTCCCCTCGTTCTGGGGTTCGTGCTCCTTGTCGTCTTGCCGTTCATTCTTCGCATCGTGCAGCGCACTCGTGTACGGCGGGAGCGGCGTCGTGCTGAAAGGGAAGCCGCGAGCGCGTATCACAACGCTCCCATCGAAGGTGTCTATACCCTCGATGAACGCGGGTTTTCGGTGCCGAAAGAGGCACGCTTCAGCGACGCGTTCACGTCAAGTTTTCAGGAGATCCGCGCCAGAGCGAGCAAGATCGTCGCGGCCCCCACGGATCGGACCATCAAGTGGGGTCGCTCGAAGAACGGCAAGGGGCTGTGGCTCGACCGAGAAGGCCTCGCCCTCCTCGAAAAGGGAGGCGAGCGCAGAACCTACCCGTGGCACGATGTGAGCCTCTCGATCACGAAGGCCTCACCAAGGGGCGATACGAATCTCGTGGTGCACCTTCCCCACACCAACATGGTGTATTTCGGGATGTACCTCGACGTTCCGCCAAGCGAGATTATCGCCGCAGCAGAACGGTTCCGATCCGGCCGCTAGAGCACACTCGCGAGGAACTCCTTGAGGCGGCCCGAGCGGGGATTATCGAGGATCTCGCTCGGCGGGCCGGCCTCGACCGCCTGACCGCCGTCCATGAACACGACGTGATCGGCAACTTCGCGCGCGAAGGCGATCTCGTGGGTCACCACCACCATGGTTTGACCCTCGGCAGCGAGATCCTTGAGCACCTGGAGCACTTCGGCGACGAGCTCGGGGTCAAGGGCTGAGGTTGGCTCGTCAAAAAGCATAATCTCGGGCTCCATCGCGAGCGCTCGCGCGATCGCGACCCGCTGCTGCTGGCCGCCCGAGAGTTCACTCGGGTAGTGGTCGGCGCGGTCGCCGAGCCCCACGCGTTTGAGAAGTTCAAGAGCTTGCGCACGAGCGTCCATTTTCGGAACACCGCGCACGTGGATCGGCGCCTCACATACGTTTTCCAGTGCGGTCATGTGCGGGAATAGATTGAAGCGCTGGAACACCATCGAGATGCGCGAGCGCTGCGCCGCGATCTCTTTCTCGGAGAGTTTCTGCCAGCGACCGTCGGCGAGCGGCTTCGGGCTGTATCCCTGCAATTCGCCGTCGATGAGGATCTTCCCGCCCGTGGGCTCCTCGAGCTGGTTGATGCAGCGAAGGAGCGTGGATTTACCCGAGCCGGAGGGGCCGATGAGCACGCACACTTCGCCTTCGCCGACCTCGAGGTCAACTCCCCGCAGAACGTGCAGGTTCCCGAAGGCCTTGTGGATGTTCTCAAGCCGCACCTTGGGCGCCGCCACCATGGACATGTTCTTTTCCTTGCCGTTGTCGTGTGCCGATGTCGCTACCGAGCTCGTACTCACAGCTCCACCTCCGGAAGCGGATCCTTCGGGGTCGTGCCCGAGGCGTTGACGGATGCCTGTCGCGAGGCGCGCGATCCGGGACGCACGGCGGGGCGGTCATCGAAGCCGCGGCCGAAATATCGCTCGATGTAGTACTGCCCCACCATGAGCACGCTCGTCACGGCGAGGTACCACAGTGCCGCGACGATGAGCATCGGTACGGGCTTGAACAGGAGGTTCGCGATCGAATTCGAGGCATAGGTGAGATCGAGCGTGAACGGCACGGCAAGCACGAGCGAGGTCGTCTTCAGCATGCCGATCGTTTCGTTGCCGAGCGGCGGGATGATCACGCGCATGGCCTGCGGGATCACGATCCTGCGGAGGATGAGCGAGTTCTTCATGCCGAGGGACTTCGCAGCTTCGCTTTGGCCGCGCTCCACACTCGTGAGGCCCGCGCGCATGATTTCCGCGAGGTAGGCGCCTTCGTTGAGACCGAGCGCCACGGTTGCCGCCCAAAACGCCGTGAAGAAGTCGCGGGTCGAGAAGCTGAGAAGCTCGGGGCCGAAGGGCACACCGATCACGATCTTCGGGATGATGACGGTGATGAGGCCCCAGAACACGAGCTGCGTGTACACGGGGACGCCGCGGAACACGAAGATGTAGGCCCACGAGACGCCGCGCAGAACCGGGTTGGAGCTGAGCCGCATAATCGCGGCGGTCAGGGCGATCACGGTGCCGATGACCATCGACACGACCGTGAGGAGGAGGGTCCAGCCGACGCCTTTGATGACTTTGATGTCGAACAGGTACGTGCCAACGACGCCCCATTCGAAGACTTCATTCCCCGCGAGGAACACGATGAGCCACAGGCTCAAGAGTGCGACGATGACCGCGGCGATCCACGTGCCGGGCCGCGGGGCCCGCTTCGCGCGGATCCGGTTGGGGATCGGGGAGTCGATACTCGTATTCATGCCTTCTTGACCTCTGCTTTCTCGATCAGCCCTGCGTCGTTGCCCCATGCGCTCATGATGTCGCCGAGGGCGCCTGTGTCGATGAGGTGCTGCACGGCTACGCACAGCGCTTCGGCGAATTGGTCCTCGCCCTTTTTGACGACGATGCCGTTGAGCGCCGATTCTTCAATCTCGCCCACCTGTTCGAGGGTTCCGCGCGAACGCGCAATTGCGTAGCTCGTGACGGGCGAGTCGGCGATGAGCACGTCGGCTTTGCCGCCGGCGACGTTGGTGACGGCGTCGGAATTGTTGGCGTAGGCGAGAACGTCAACGCCGCGCTTGCCGGCGGCCCTGCATTTCTCGTCTTCCGCGAGGGCGATCTCTTCTTGGTAGGAGCCGACCTGAACCGCGGGGCGCTTGCCGCACAGATCGTGGGGGTCGATCCCGTAGGGGTTGCCTTTCTTGACCGCGTAGGAGATGCCCGCTTCGAAGTAGCTCACCATCGTCACGGTTTCGAGTCGCTCCTCGTTGATCGTGAAGCCTGAGATTCCCACGTCGTACTTGCTTCCCACGGCGGGGATGATCTGCGAGAACACGGCGGATTCTGTGCGCGTCTCGAGCCCAAGCACGATGCCGAGGGCGGTGAGGAGGTCGATGTCGTATCCCACCGCCTTGCCGTTGTTAAGAAATTCGCCGGGCGCGTAGCTCAGCTCGGCACCGTTGACGAGTTCGCCGCGCGCGCGGATCTCTTCCGGCAGGAGTGCGGCGATGTCTTCTTGATAGTCAATCCCGCTGAAATCGACCTCGGGGATGAGACTCGCCTCGGCTGCGAGGGTTTCGGAGGCGCGGGTGCACGCCCCAAGGCTGGGGGCGAGCGCGCCTGCCGCGAGGATGGCGGGGATCGCGCGGAGGAACGCGCGCCTGGGGGTTCCGACGGCTGCCTGGCGAGCGTCGGACCGACATTCACTAACGTGCATCACTTTGCAATAGTATGCATGATTATTCCTACGGCGCAAGGCGCCGCACTGTGACCTGCCCGAGGCCAAAAGACTTGGTGATGAGCATTACACTTGAATTACAGGCATTACCCGGCAAGGAGGCCACCATGAACGAGAGCACCCCCACAAGCCGCGCCACCATGGATGAGGCGAGCTACGCACACTTCCGCCGCCTTGGAACGTCGGGGCTCATGCTCCCGCCAATTTCCCTCGGTTTCTGGCACAACTTCGGGCGAGAACGCTTCGAAGGAGGCTTCGAACATGAGGTTCGTGAACGCCCCAAGGCCGATTTTTCGCGCCAGCGCGAAATCGTGCACTACGCCTTCGATCACGGCATCACGCACTTCGACCTTGCGAACAACTACGGCCCGCCCGCCGGCAGCGCCGAAGAAACCTTCGGGGAAATCTTCCGCAAAGACCTCGCAGGCCACCGCGACGAGATCCTCGTGACCACGAAGGCAGGCTTCCGCATGTGGCCCGGGCCGTACGGCGACGGCGGCAGCAGGAAGTACCTGCTTGCCTCACTCGATCAATCGCTCACGCGCCTCGGCCTCGACTACGTCGACATCTTCTACCACCATCGCCAAGACGACTCGACTCCGCTCGAAGAGTCCATGGGGGCGCTCGCAAGCGCCGTCAAAAGCGGCAAGGCGCTGTACGCGGGCATTTCGAACTACTCCCCAGAAAAGACCCGGGAGGCCGCGACAATGCTGCGCACCATGGGTGTTCCTCTCGTCGTGAATCAGGCAAGCTACTCGATGCTCACCCGTACCCCCGAAGAGAGTGCGAGCGGGCACGCGGAAGATTCGCTCCTCGGTGTATGCGAGCGGCTCGGCATCGGGGTCGTCGCCTTCTCGCCGCTCTCGCAAGGGCTACTCACGAACCGCTACCTCACGGGCATCCCCGAGAGATCACGCGCCGCACAAAACGTGTTCCTCGGAGAGGACGTCGCGAAGGATCCCCGCTACCTCGACAAGGTACGCGCCCTCAGCCGCGTTGCCGAGGAACGCGGGCAGAGCCTCGCGCAAATGGCCCTCGCATGGGTTCTGCGCAAGCGCGTCGTGACGTCCGCGATCGTGGGAGCCTCGAGCGTGCAGCAGCTGCGCGCGAACATTGCTGCTGCACGAACCATCGTGCGCGCGGGCGAAAGCGCCCCCGCTACGCGCTTCACCGATGAGGAAATCTCGAGGATCGATGACATCCTCGCCGACCCCGCCGACGAGGACTAAAACATCTGGCCTTCCTGAGCAGGGGCCAACAGCTCCTGCTCAGGAGGGTCGGCAATCTCGCTACTTGCGCCCTCGAACTGCGAGCGATACAGCCGCGCGTAGGCGCCGCCTGCCTCGAGAAGCTCGTCGTGGGTGCCCTGCTCGACGATGTCACCGTGTTCCATCACGAGAATCAGATCGGCGTCGCGGATCGTCGAAAGGCGGTGGGCAATCACAAATGACGTGCGCCCCTCGCGCAGGGTATTCATCGCGTTCTGCACGAGCACCTCGGTGCGCGTGTCCACACTCGAGGTTGCCTCGTCGAGAATGAGCAGTTCGGGACGCGCAAGGAACGCACGCGCGATCGTGAGCAGCTGCTTTTCGCCCGCCGACACGCTCGAGCCTTCGTCGTCGATAATCGTGTCGTACCCCTCGGGAAGGTGCTGCACGAAGTCGTGCACGTGGGTCGCCTTCGCCGCCTCGAGAACCTCCTCGTCAGTCGCATCGAGGCGACCGTAGCGAATGTTCTCGCGGATCGTGCCTTTGAAAAGCCACGTATCCTGCAGCACCATGCCCGTGCGGCTGCGGAGTTCCTCGCGCGTCATGTCGCGCGTATCCACACCGTCAATCGTGATTGTGCCACCGTCAATCTCGTAAAAGCGCATGATGAGGTTGACGAGCGTCGTTTTACCCGCCCCCGTGGGGCCCACGATCGCAACCGTCATCCCGGGGCTCGCCACGAGCGACAAATCCGAAATGAGAGGCTTTTCGGGCGAGTAGGAAAAGCGCACGTGTTCGAACCGCACCTCACCACGACCGGGCGATGTGGCCTCGACTTTGGTGCGGCAAGCGTCGGACCCCTGCTCCGAGCTCTCCGGGACCTGCTCTTCGGCATCCAAAAACTCGAAAATGCGCTCCGCCGAAGCGACACCCGACTGAAGCTGCGTGACCATCGAGGCCAGGTGCGAAACAGGCTGCGTAAACTGGCGCGAATACTGAATAAAGGCCTGCACATCACCGAGCGTGAGCTGACCCGACACAACTTTGAGCCCACCCACGAGGGCCACCGCCGCATAGGAAATATTCCCCGCAAACATCATGAACGGCATGATGAGCGAGCTGACAAATTGCGCACCGAAGCTCGCGCGATACATCTCGGCATTCTTCTTCTCGAAATTCGCGCGCGCATCCTTCTCACGCCCGAAAACCGTCACGATCTCGTGTCCGGAGAATGCCTCCTCGACCTCAGAGTTCACTTCACCCGTGGCATCCCACTGCTCTCCGAAGAGCTTCTGGGCGCGCTTGCCGATCACCGCGGTAATCACGAGCGCAAGCGGGATCACGATCAATGCGACGAGAGTGAGAATCGGCGAAATCACGAGCATCATGATGATCGTGCCGACAACGGTCAGGGCATCGCTGATAATGCCGCCGAGCGTGTTGTTGAGGGTATTTTGCAGGTTATCCACGTCGTTTGTCACGCGCGAGAGGAGGTCGCCGCGCCGCCGAGAATCGAAGTAACTCAGCGGCACGCGGTGCAGTTTCTCCTCCACATCGCGGCGGAGCCGGTAGATGCTGCGGTACACCACGCGCAAGAGCATCCGGGTTTGCAGCCACGCGAAAAATGCCGCGACCACATACAGCACCGTGACGGTGAGCAGAACCGTGTTGAGGGCACCGAAGTCGATCCCGTGACCGGGATTCAGATCCATGCCCGAGACCATATCCGCAAGCTGCTCTTGGCCACTCGCGCGCATTCCGGCGACAACCTGGTCCTTCGTGACGCCCGCGGGCATACGTTTCGAGACGACGCCGTTGAAGATAATGTCGGTCGCCCGACCGAGAATCTTCGGTCCGATCACGCTCAGAATGACCGAAATAATCCCGATTCCGAGGGCGCTGAAAAGCAGGGTGCGCTCAGCCATGAGGAAGCCCATGAGCCGTGTGAAGGACGGCCCGAAGTTTTGGGCTTTCTGCCCGGGACGCACGCCTCGCTCGCTATGCTTCTTTTCCTCGCTCATCGCGCCGCTCCTTCCTCATATTCTTCCGCCGTGCCTTGCGAAGCCACGATCTCCTGATACGTCTCATTCGACTGCAAGAGCTCCTCGTGGGTGCCGCGCCCGACGACTCGGCCGTGATCGAGCACGAGGATCAGATCGGCGCTCGTGATGGTCGAGATTCGCTGCGCAACGATCACCACGAGCGCGTCACGAGTTTCGGGAGCAAGAGCCGCGCGCAACCGCGCATCGGTCTGCAGGTCGAGCGCGCTAAAGGAGTCGTCGAAAAGGTAGATGTCGGGCTTCGCCAAAAGCGCCCGCGCGATCGAGAGGCGCTGGCGTTGACCGCCCGACACGTTCGTGCCGCCCTGAGCGATAGGCGACTCGAGCCCGTCGGGCATTTCGGCAACAAAATCGCGGGCTTGCGCAATCGTGAGGGCATGCCACGCCTCCGTTTCACTCGCCTCGGGCCTTCCGAACTTCACGTTCGAGGCAACCGTGCCGCTAAACAGATAGGGGCGCTGCGGCACGTAACCGAGGGTGCCGTGAAGCATCTCCGGGGCCGCCTCGCGTACGTCCACACCGTTGACCTTGACCGCGCCCTCCGTGACGTCGAACTGGCGCGAGATAAGCCCAAGGAGCGTAGTTTTGCCGGAACCCGTGCCGCCGATGATCGCTACCGTTTGCCCCGCGTGGGCCTTGAATGAAATGCCTTCGAGCACGGGGCGTTCCGCTCCCGGATACGCGAACGTGACGTCATCAAATTCGAGCTCGGCGCGCTCACTGACACGCGGATCCCCCGGCCGAACGGCGACCTCAGGAGAAGGAAGCACCACCGAACTGTGCGTATCGAGCACCTCCGTAATGCGCTCGGCGGAAACCATCGCGCGCGGAACCATCATCGTCATGAACGTCGCCATCATGACCGCGATGAGGATCTGGATGAGGTAGGCGATAAATGCCGTAATCGACCCCACCTGCATCTCGCCACGGTCAATCGGCCCCGCGGCTACGAGCAGCACGAGCACGGAACTGAACGAAAGAAGGAACATCACGATCGGATTGAGAAAAGCAATGAGGTGCCCAATGCTGCGGTTAATGCTCGTGAGACGCCTATTTGACGTATCAAAGCGATCCCGCTCAAAGGGCTCGCGCACGAAAGCCCTGACCACGCGAATGCCCGTGATTTGTTCTCGAAGCACGAGGTTCAGATCATCGATCCGCTCCTGCATCTCGCGAAAAAGCGGGGACGCCTTCCATATGACGAGCGCGATCGCCACGAGCATGAGCGGCACCATGACCGCGATGAGCCATGCGAGCTGCGCCTCTTGCTTGAGCGCAAGCACCACTCCTCCGATGCCCGTAATTGGCGCTGACACAAGGAACATGAGCCCAAAGAACGAGAGGTTCTGAAGCTGCTGCACATCGTTCGTGTTGCGCGTGATAAGCGAGGCGGGCGTGAAGTGGCTGATCTCTTTCGCACTAAAGGACTGCACTCGATCGAACACATCGGAGCGCACGTCCCGCGCAAGCCTCATGGCAACGCGTCCCGAAAAATAATTCGCAGCCACGAGAGCGGCGATATTCGCGAGGCTCACAAGGAGCATCCAACCGGCAAGGCGCCAAATCGCGTCGATATCCCCCTGCGCGATGCCGTCGTCAATCATGTCGGCATTAAGCGTGGGGAGGTAAAGCGCGGCGAGCTGCGCCGCGACTTGGAACACCACGACGAGCACGAGCGAGAACCACGATGGTTTCGCGTAATTCCACAGGAGTCTCAGGAGGGTCACGGGAGAAAAGAGCCTTTCGTGCTCGTGTGCGCGAGGGGAGGCCGACGCCTGCCACGCCCGGGGGGACGACGACATCAGAATATCGCTGCTCGCCACCCCGCAAAAACGACCCAGGCACGATCGACACTGCCTCCCATCACGCGCTGTATTAGCCTTGAGCGGTGAGTAAAACGACCCAGCGCATCGTCGTCCTGATCTTCGCTCTTGCCCTCATCATTCCCGCGGGACTCGTGGGACTCGGGCAGTTCACGCAGAACAATCAGGGCGATCGGCAGGTGGCCGACTCCGCGCAAGATACCCGCAAGAAGGTCGATCCGGCGAGCCAGCCGAAGCCGACGAACACCACGGAACCATCGCGCACGGACTTCCCGGGCATCGACGAGGAGACCGAGGCGGGAGCAAAAGCAGCCACCACATATCTCTTTGCCGTGTACGCCTACATGATCGGCACCGGTGACACGAAAGGGTGGCGCGAACTCATGGACCCGTCGTGCGAGGAATGCCTGCGCTTCGCCGACAACGCCGAGCAGCTTCACGCCGCGGGAGGCTGGATCGTGGGCGGCGACATCACCCTTAGCGACGAGAAGGTGACGCTCGCGAAGGGCAACGGCGCGAGTGATGGCGCCTCGACGACCGCAAAGGTCGACGCGACATTCCACGAGGCACCCGCGAAGCTCATCGACGACCCCACACGCGAACCCGCGACGCGCGGGGCCTCACAGGGGAAGTTTTCCGTAGGCCTCCGTTTCGTTGACGGCCACTGGCGCGTGACATCGATGGCGGTCGGTTAAGACAGCCGGCTAGGCGGGCCTGTACAGAAAGAGGTCCGTGCGATACGGCATCGCGACCCGGCTGCCGGGCGCGTGCCCGAGGTGCTCGTGGAGGTACCAGTCGAGATTGTCGAGGACCTTCGCGCGAGTCTTTTCGTGAGCCGTGAGATAGTAGCTGCGCGTCGTCGCAAGGCGCACAAAATCCCACGTGGGGCGCGCATCTACCCAGTGCTCGACGTGCCGCGTCACAAGCTCGAGCCCCTCACCCACATCGGGGAGAAAACCTTCGCGTTGCACATCGCCCGCGTGGGCGATCCGCGAATAGCGGTGCACCCACGGCACGCTCACGTCGAGCGTGTTCCACACGAGGGCAAGCACACCTCCCGGCGCGAGAATCCTTTGCACCTCGGCGCTTACCGTGTCCCGCTCGAACCAGTGCCACGCCTGCGCGGCGGTCACGAGGTCGGCGCTATGCGACGGCAGCGCCGTCGCCTCGGCCTGTGCAACGCATACCTCTAGCCGCTCCGCCACCCTGATGTCGATAGCTTGCTTGCGCGCCACCTCGAGCATGGACGCGCTCGTATCGAGCGCCGTCACGCGGCACCCCCGGTCTGCAAGCGCAAGGGCAAGTTTGCCGGTTCCCGCGCCGAGATCCACCACACGCGGGCGGGCAGCGGTGCCGACGGCTGCCAGCATCATGTCGAGCACACCCTTCGGGTATTCCGGTCGCAATTCGTCGTAGGCAGCGCCCTCGCCTAAAAATCCCTTCGCGAGTTCTTCCTTGCGCTCCCGCGAGCCATACCGCGGCTCATCTCGGCCCGAAATGTTGGGGATCGGGCCGGGAGTGCTTCGCCTGTCGTTCATGGTCACGAAAGACCACCCTAGCCGCGGCTCTTGATGCTCCGCGTGATGGTCTGCAGATTTAGCAAGGTTAACGGCACAACCGCCACACGGCGGCGAGCTCGTGCCCGCCGCCGATGGCGCCTCCATTCGGGCTAGTCGACGGGGCTGACCCGCACGAGGTTGTGGTCGGGGTCGGCTATAACGAAAGTGCGACCAAATACGTCGTCGTGCGGTTCCTCGATCACGTGCACTCCTTTCGTGACCCATTCCTCGTAGACATCGTCGATGGCAGAGGCGGGACCGGGAATCATGAGCCCGACTTCGTTCGTGCGCGGTGTTGCTGATGCGAGATTTTCGTCGTGACCGGTCCAGATTGCGAAAAGCACGCCGGGCGCGACCTCAAAAGCGACGTACCGCGGGCTGGTGAAGGTGGGTTCGATGTCGAACAGACGGCTATAGAAATCAGTGGATCGCTCGACGTCGCTGACGTAGGTCAGAAACAGATTTGGAGCCGGCATGGATCTCTCCTTATGTCAGTGGATTAGGGAGCCCCATATAATCAGGCATAGACGACACCTGCTGTCATGTTTTCTTTAAGGATTGGGAATGAAGTCGTCCCGCTTGTTGTCCATCCTGCTGCTACTGCAAACCCACGGGCGAATGACCAGTCAAGAACTGGCTCGCCGTCTCGAGGTATCTTCACGCACGATCCTGCGTGACGTCACGGCGTTGTCGGCTGCTGGGGTGCCGATCTACACCGAGCGGGGCCGGAGTGGAGCCATCGTGCTGGACCACCGGGCCCGGCTCGACGTCTCACGCCTCGATCCAAATGAACTGCAGCTGCTTTCCGTCGCAGGACTAGATGAGGGTCTTCTCGGGCAGATCGGGCTCCATGCCGTACATGTCAGAACCCAGCAGAAGCTGACCGCTGTTGCGGCGCGTAAGCAAACCTCCGCCGCTCTGCCCTTGCCCGAGGTGCTCCACGTCGACCCCTCTGGATGGTTCACGGCCGAGCAGGAAATCGACGTGGCCGACCTTCTCACCGCTGCTCGAAATAGACAACGCATCCGCCTCCGATATCGACGCAGCGGCGAGAGCAGCGGGCAGTGGGTTGTCGCGGACCCTTACGGTCTCGTGAACAAAGCCGGATCCTGGTATCTAGTGGCTGACGTCGCCTCAAAACCCCGCATGTTTAACACCAGCCGCATTGAGACCCGCGAGCTACTTACGGATTCCGCAGTGCTACGACCGTACTGCGATCTGCGCTCAGTGTGGCAGGAATTGCTGACCAGTTTTCAGTCGGCGCCTGGTATCGAGGTGCACGCACAGCTGCGCTCGACCCGCCTAGATCTGGCCCGACGAATCCTTAGAGGGCGAATGATCCGTATCGACGGCTCCGAGGACGAGTGGACTCATATCGTCGTCCACTATCCAGACGTTGAATCGGTTCGACAGCTCCTCCAATTCGGAGACCACATTCGGATCTTAAAACCAGCGGCAGCGGTGGTTCGATTCCGCGAGATCGCGGCCCAGATCGTGCAGTTTCACTCAGCACAAAGCACTGCCGATCATCGCCGCCGCGATCGCTAACCAGCCCTCGAGAAGAGGTGGATGCCAAGCGCGACGATGAACACTGTTCCGCTCGCCATAGCGAACAGGAGTTCTACGAGAATGCCAATCCCGAGGGTTTTCAAGGTGGAGAGCGTCGAATTGAGGGCGTCGTGGAACTCGCGCTTGCGGCTCAGCTCCACGAGGAAGAAGCCGAGCACGAAGCCGATGAGCAATCCCGGGCCGGGAATGAGGAACAAGCCGAGAACCGCGCACCCGATCGCGACGAAGATTGCCCACGTGGGCACTTCGCTCTGCTTGAGTTTGCGGCCCGTGAGCACGTAGCTGCTGGTCATGCCCGCGATCGAGAAGATCGCGACGAGCGCGAAGGCGATCCAGCCCGTCCATCCACCGATCCCGATGGCCCACACGAGCATCCCTAGAAGTATGAGGAAGGATCCCGGAAGAACGGGAAGCACGATGCCGGTGATGCCCACCGCGAAGCAGAGGGCGGCGATGATGGTGACGATGATGTCCACGGGCACTGTAGTTCTCCTCGGTGCGTGGCGGTCAAAGGTCAGGGTGCTCGTCGTGAGTTGAAACTTCAGTTTAGGAGAATTGCGAAGGCTTCGCGGGCTCAGTGCTCACACTGATACGCGAGGTGCCGTCGGGCTTTCTTTCAACGTGGACTTTCTCCGCGATCTGCGATTTGAGTTCGGCGACGTGGGAGATGATTCCGACCGTGCGGCCGTGAGCGGCGAGCGCTCGAATCTCGGTGATAACGCCTTCGAGCTTTTCCGGGTCGAGGCTGCCGAAGCCTTCGTCGATGAAAAGGGTGTTCATCTGTACGCCGCCATTTTCGCCGCTCACGATATCGGCGAGGCCGAGGGCGAGGGCGAGGGACACATAGAACGTTTCGCCGCCCGAAAGGGTCGAGGGCGAGCGGGACGAGTCATTGCGCAGGTCGAACATTTCGAGGTCGAGGCCCACCTGTTTGCGGCCACCCTTCTCGGGGTGCGCGAGGCGAATCTCGTAGATCCCCCCGGAAAGAGTGGCAAGGCGCGCATTTGCGGCCTCGATGACCTTTTCGAAACGGCGCATGACCGCGAAGGTTGAGAGTGTAAGCCGCGCCTTCGCGTCGCTCGAATTGCCCGTGGCAACATTCGCGAGGTGCAACACTTCGCTCTGACGAGCCGAGCGTTTCTCGTGCGCGGCGGCGCGGGCCGTGAAATCGGCGCGTGCACGCTTCACGCGCTCAAGTATCTTGGCGCGGGTGGCGTGGAGACCCGCGGCTTCCGTGTGCGCATCGCGGGTCTCGCGCACGCGCGCTGCCGCGGTCTCGAGAGCGTCAGCTGCGGCCCGCCGGGCCTGTTCGCTCGCATCAATGCCCTCGAGGCGGCCGTCCGCGCGGGCATCCTCGATGAGCGCGGTGAGCGAAGAATGCTCCTTCACGGTGTCGTCGAGCAATTGCTTACGGTCGGGGGCAAGGCGCGCCTGAACCACATTTTCTATAGCGTCAAAGTCGCTGCCCTCGAGTGCCTCGTTGAGGTGCGCTTGAGCCCGCTCATGCACGGAGCGAGCCTCCAGGGCTTTGTCGAGCAGTTTCGCGTGTGCACGTGCAGCCTCCCCCTCCGTCAGGAGCGAGAGGCGGAGCGCCGCGATGCTCTCGTGCGAGCCCTCGTGGTCCGTAAGCTCCTGAGCAATGGCCGCGCGGGTCTCGGTTAAAGCTTTCTCGAGGTGCTGAGCTTCGAGGGCGGCACGCTCGGCGGCGAGCGCCTCCTCGTGCGCTTCGCGTTCGAGCGAGGCCGTTCGCTCGTCGAACCGAGTGATCTCGGTTTTCACTCGCTCACGCTCGCCCTCGGCTTCGCGCGCAAGCTCCTCCTCGCGGGCAAGCGCAGAACCTTCGCTCCTCAAGCGTTCGATGAGTTCAGGAAGCTGCTCCTGGAACTTCGCGAGATCCCCCTCGGCGCTCTCCCCCCACGCCCGCTCGAGAGCATCGAGGTGGAGCGCCTTGGTGGCGGCAGCCGATGCTCGTGCCTCGCTCAAGTCCTGTTCGGCCTCTACTCGCGTGCGCTCCGCCTCCGCAATGCGTTCTTGGCTCACGAGCTCATCGTCGGTGTGCGCGGGGGCCGGGTGCTCACACGCCCCGCACACGGGGCATGCCTGGCCGTCCTCGAGATCCGCCGCGAGCTCGAAGGCGATCGCGTCGAGGCGTTTGCGCCGGAGGCGTGCCTCCTCCTCGCTCGCACGCTTGAGGGCCGCGAGCATGTCGCGTTCATGCTGCGCGCGCGACGAGTACGTTTCGAGGGTCGCGCTCGCCTCCTTCGCGGTACGCTCGCGCGCGGCGTGGGACTCGCGCTTTTCTTTGAGGATCCCAAGGCTCGTGGCCCTCTCGGTCGCCTCGCGAAGTTTCTCGGTGAGCGCTTCGCGTTCCGACGGCTGCTCGTTCAGCAGCGTCGCCTTTTCTTTCGACGCTTCCGCCGCCCGGTCAGCTTCGCGTGCAGCCTGTTTCACCTCGGTCGCACGTCGAGGTAGCGCTGCTTCCTCCTTTTCGAGGCTCGCGAGCGCAGCGGCCGCGCCCAGTGCGTTCTCGCTTCGCTGATGGTTGTTGTCGCTTAGCGCTCCCCACTGGGAGACTTGCCCGCGTTCGGCTTCGGGAAGCGCCGTCGCGGCGGTGTCCAGCGCTTGCGCCGCGCTCTTTTCGTGTGCGTGGGCGTAGAACGGTTTTTCGGCGCGTTCGTGGGCGGCAAGGCTTTCGCGGGCTTTGCGCGTCGCCTCTTCAATCGATGCCCGTTTCTTCTCGTGAGCATCGAGTTGGGCTCTGCGAGCGAGCAGATCGTGACGTTCGGTGGCTTTTGTCGCGGCTTCCTGCGCCTCGTTCGAGGCTGCCTTCGCCATGTCCAGGATGCGCATGGCTTCGCGAGCGGCGGCTTCGGAGGAATTCTCGAGCTCCTCGCCAATAGCCCTGGCACGCTCGAGACCCGCCGGGGTGAAATCCCGGGTATCGGTGAGCGCCTGCATGCGCTGCTCATCGCTGACCGAAGCCGCCTCGAGGACCCGCTGGAGGGCCGCGCCGAGTTCCGCTTTTGAGGCTTCGACGTCGCGCTGAGCCTCGCGCCTCAGTTCGCCAAAGGACTGCTCAATCTGTTCGTAGAACTGGGTCTGGAAGATCCGCTCCAACACGACCTTGCGTTCGCTCGTATCGGCTTTGAGGAAGCGGGCGAACTCCCCCTGAGGGAGCACGACCGTTTGGGTGAACTGCGCATGAGTGAGGCCGAGCAAGTCCTGAATCTCCCGGCCAACGTCGGCCGGTCGGTTGGCGATCGGCTCGATCTCTTCCGCACGCTCGGTGCCGGCGATCGCCTCAACTAACGCTTCGGGCGAGGCGAGCCGCCAGAGCTTCGCGCTCTGATTCTCATGCACGGGAGCGCCTTTTCCGCGCAGGCGAGCGCGCTCGTAGGCGGGGGTACGCCGAACGCGGTAGATCCCTCGTGGGACCTCGAAAAAGAGGTCCACGACGCTCGGCCGCGTATTGGGCATGAAGTCGCTTCGCACTCGCGCATCGCTCGATCCGCCGCCCGCGACATTGCCGTAGAGGGCAAAGACGATCGCATCGATGACGGTGGACTTTCCCGAACCCGTGGCACCTTCGAGGAGAAAGAGGCCGCTCGCACCGAGCGCATCGAAATCGAGTTCGACTTTCTCCCTGAACGGCCCGATGCCTTCGAAACTCAAATGGTGAAGTTTCATGGATTCAGGAGGCCTTTCGCTGTGCGTGCGACTCGGTGAGATCGGCACGTGCGCGCGCATCGGCAAGCACCTGCTCGATGATGTCTCGTTGCGCGGGGTTCGGTTCGGCACCCGTGACGTAGTCGAAGAATTCCGAGATGACCTCCGCCGGTGAAGCCTCGCGCGTCACAACCGGTGCGGCACTCGATCCCGCTTCGCGCGTGGAGTGAAACTCCGTAAAAAGGAGATGCGGGAGCGCCGCACTCAGGATCTGCTGAAGGTGCGCGGGGCGGGTCTCCTCCCGCACAATCGCGTGGATCCAATCCTCCGTATAGTTCGGGGCACTATCGAGAATCTCTTTGAGGGAGCCCTCCAGCTCGATAAGCCGGCGGCGCACGGGGGTGGGAATACGGCCCACCTCGACCGACCCTGAGGAGTCCATCTCGACAAGAAGAACGGCTTTGGTGTGGTGACGCTCCGAAAACGAAAAGGCAAGAGGGCTTCCCGAGTACCACGCGGCGGGGCGATCGCCGGGGACGAGCGCACTCATGTTTTGACAGCCGTGGAGGTGGCCGAGCGCGACGTAGTCGACTCCCGCAAACACGCTCCCGGGAACAGACGCCACACCGCCCACGCTCAGGTCGCGTTCGGAATCCGAGCCGTCCCCGCCCGCAACGAAGGTGTGGGCGAGAACGACGCTTCGCGGATGCCCGAGAGCCTCGAGTTTTGCGCGGACTCGATCCATCGCCTGCACCGTGACATCTTCGTGCGTGCGAGGAAGCGGGTCGCCGCCCTTGGGGGCAAGGCTGTAACGTGCAAGATCCGGATCAAGGAAGGGCAGCCCGAAAAAGAGCACCTCACCATACTCATCGGCGACCGAAACCGGATGCTCGATTCCTTCAACATCCGCGAGAATGTGGATGCCGGGCCGCATGAGTTTTGCGCCAAAACCGAGCCGCACCGCCGAATCGTGGTTGCCTGGCGTGAGGATCACCGTGGTTTCTTCCGCGAGCGCTGCGAGAGACTCGTGCAGCAGCTCAACCGCCTCGACGGGCGGCACCGAGCGATCGTAGATATCGCCGGCGATCACGAGGGCGTGCGCGCCGGTTTCACGGACCTTCGCCAGAAGGAAATCCTGGAACTCCCGCTGGTATTCGTGCAGGTTCTCACCGTGCAAGGTGCGCCCAAGGTGCCAATCCGACGTGTGAAGAATTTTCATGCTTTCACTCTAAAAGGAGGGTGGGACATTTAAACTCACCCCATGAAATCCGCACCTTTTCTCGCCCTCGTGGCCGCTCTCGCAAACGCCGTGTTCTTTCTGCCCAAAGTTCCCGAAGCCGCCGAGCCGGTCGCCTCCCTCCCCGGCGCGGATAAGCTGGGGCACATCCTCGTGTTTGCTTTCACGACCTGGGCTTTTTCACGACTTCTCTCGCTCGAAGACTCGCGGGCTCTCTCGTGGTCACCTCGGGCTGAGAGTGGCGCTCACCAGCGTGGGAGCACGAGGCTCGGCACCGTTTTCGGGTTCGTGAAGGTCCGACACTTACTCGGTCTCATTGTCACCCTCCTCCTGTGGGGCGCCGCAATCGAAATCCTGCAGTCGTTCATGCCCGCGCGCTCAGCAGATGTCACCGACGCGATTGCCGACGCATGCGGAATCGCCCTCGGCGTCGGAGCGCTGTGGATCGAACTCGCGCTCGCCCAGCGTTCCCGCGCACGCCTCTCCACGAACTGAGGGGGCGCCCCGCACCCGGGCTCGATGGTCCGGTGCAAGGCGCCCCTCGCTCATATACTGTGCACATTTATGCGCGACGGCGATGCACAAGCACGCTCGCACCCGCAATCATGGCAACGGTGGAAAGGCCTACCAGGCTGGTGACTTCTGCACCTGTTCGCGGAAGGCTCGACACAGAAGGTGTGCGAGCGTCGTGCTCCGTCGACGGCTGCGATTCTGGCGTGCCGGCGTCGGAATCCTCGCCATCGCCCCGGTCACTGCCCTCACCCGAGCCATCTTCGGTGCTGCCACCCTCATCGGTGCCACCCTCGCCAGCGCCGCCCTCGGTGCAGTTCGCGGGGACGTCACCCGTGCGGGTCACCTTCAGTGGAAGGGTGATCGCTGTGCCGGTCTCGGGAACAGCCGTGACGGTTGCGTCGTACTCGCCAGCCTCAAGACACTCATGCGGGAAGAGGTCCACGGTTGCGGCCCACTCGCCGAGCGTCTCGTCAAACGCGTAGTCGGCCTCGTACGTGTGACCACCGATCGTCACGATTGCCTTCGTAATCTTCGGTGCCCCGAGTGAAGTCGAGTGGAGCTTCGTGATCCGCACACGCAGCGGGTTGTCCTTCGTGCCGGCAGACGCAGGATCCTCGTTGAGGAACTCGATGCCCGCGGCGCGCTGGCTGTAATCGGGCGTGAGGGGGGAATTCTTCGCGATGTAGTCCATCCACGTATCGCGATCGAGAAGACCCGTATCAACGTGGTTCTTGCCCTCCTTGAAGACGCTGAACTCGTCACCACCGTCGAGCAGGAAGCTCTGGCCGACGACCGTGTAGAGCTTCTCGGTATCGGCAAGGTCGATCTGCTTTCCGTTGAGCCAGATGCCCGTGATGTGCTCGCCCTTCTCGGCGCTCGGATCGAACGTGTAGCTCACGTTCTTCGATAGTCCCAGCTGGAGGTAGGGGCGGTCAGCGTTATCGCGCCACTGCTGTTCAAGCATGGTTTTGAGCTGCGCGCCCGTCAGGTCGACCGTGTGCACGTTGTTAGCGAACGGCATGACGTCGTTTGCGTTCTTGACGCTCACCGTTCCATCCTCGTTGTAATAGAGCTCGGCGCGCATCGAACCGGGGCCCATGACGCCGAGATCAGGCTTCTTACCCGGGTAGGAATCGCGGTTCAGCGCCCACACCTGGGATTCGGCGGCGATATTGGAGATTGCCGAACTGGACGAACGGTCATCGCCCTTCTTGCTCTCATCACCGGCCTTGCGGCTCCACGTATCGTTCTTGTACTCGGCCTTCGAGCCGTCCCACGCGGTCGTAACGTCACCCGTGACCTCGCCGATCTTCTTCGAGCCGAGCTCGTCGCCCTTCGCAATCGCAGCGTCGGCGATCTTCGCAGCCTCGACGTACCGCGGGTAGTTCGCGCAGCCTTCCCCCTCAGACTTACCTTTGGTGGGCACGAGTGTCGGTTCCCCGGCGCTCCAATTGCCCTCGGCATCCTTCGTGAAGGAAACGGCGCCAAGATTCTGCCCGTACTCGCCGGTCTGGATGATCGAACGGCCGTTGTGCACGTATAGATAGGACTTGTGGGTGTGGCCGGTGAAGATAGCGTTCACCTTTGGGGAGGTGTCCTCCGCGAGGCGCGCGAGAAGCGCGTCGTCGATCGTCGAACCAGGCTCGGCGCTCTTTGCACCGCCCGCGTGGTACTCAGCCACGAGGAAGTCGTACTCGACGCCCTCGGCCTCCATTTCTTTGACGACCTTGTTAACCTCGTCTACGGCATCGGTGAACTCGACACCTTCGATTCCCGCGGGGGACACGAGGTCACGAGTTTGCTCGGTGACAACACCGATCACGGCGACCTTGAAACCGTCGTGCTCCTCGATCGAGTAGGCCGGTAGCGCCCGCTTTCCGTCCTTGTACACGTTCGCACCGAGGATCTCGAAATTCGAGTTCTTCGCAATGCGTCCAGTGAGATCATCAAATCCCTGATCGAACTCGTGGTTACCGACGGCGCTAGCCTCGAGGCCGAGTGCATTGAGGTAGTCGATCGTCGGCTGATCCTGCTGGATGAACGATTCGAACTCGCTCGCGCCGACGTTATCGCCAGCCGAAAGGAAGAACGAAGGGCCGTCGACCTTCGCGCGTTCTTCTTCGAGCGTGCAGGCGAGGTCCTTCGCCGAAGCGTTGATGCGGCCGTGGAAGTCGTTGATATTGAAAAGAGTAAGGGTGTCTTGCTGTTCCTCGGCGAAGGCCGGGGATGCGGCCACCAGCGGGGCCGTCACGAATGCCGCGGCGAGGAGTGCACCGGCGCGGCGCAGGGAGAGAGCCATGTTTTTCCTTGAGGAGTCGTGCGCGGGCACGGGGAAGACCGCGCGGGTCTAAAAGGGTCACCTTTATTGCACACGAGAGAGTTCGCGCGCGTGCGTGAATTTGACGCAACTGGGACGCAAAATTCACGGCGCGTTCATCTTGCGTCGTTCTCGTGCTCCCCCTCTGCGCTACCACAATGTGGAGCTTTCTTTCACGTCACCGTTTTACGGTTATGGACGGCCGTAGCCGAGTTGCATTACCGAAGGAACAGATCGTTCATGCCCTTGCTCCCCGCGTTCTACCGCAAAACCGTGCCCGCCAAAGACGGCGCAAGCTGGCCCCATGTCGTGATCGTTGGCGGCGGATTCGCCGGCGCCCACCTCGTACTCGCCCTTCGCGACGTGCGTGTGCGCGTGACCCTCATCGATCGGAACGTCTACAAGACCTTCCAGCCGCTTCTCTACCAGGTGGCCACCGCCGGCCTGAACTCCGGGGATGTCACGATGTTCCTGCGCGGGCTCTCCCTCCACGCCCCCAACATGCGCTTCCGCCAGGGTGAGGTCACCGGGATCAACACCGACGAGCAGGTCGTGAAACTTTCCGACGGCGGTTCGGTGCGCTATGACCACCTCGTTTTGGCAAGTGGCGCCACCACGAACTATTTCGGTACGCCGGGCGCGGAGGAATTCGCGATGCCGATGTACACCCGCTCGCAGGCCCTTGAGATCCGTGAGCGAATTTTCGCGGAGCTCGAGCGCGCAACTCAGCTCACGGAGATGAGCTTCACCGACCGTCTCGCGATTTCGATCGTGGGTGGCGGCCCCACGGGCGTGGAAATTGCGGGTGCGCTCGCCGATTTCCGCATCAGCGAGCTCGATGTGCTCTACCCGGAGGTGGACCCAGGCACCCTCGAGATCTCCCTCATTCAACGCGGCGATGAACTCCTCAAGGCTTTTGAGCCGCAACACCGTGAATATGCGGCGCGCGAGCTCGAAAAACGTGGCGTGAAGCTACGTCTCGGCCAAGGCGTCGAGGAGGTCGGCTACGACTTCGTGCGCCTCGCCGATGGCTCCTACGTCGAATCAGACATCACGATTTGGGCCGCGGGCGTGAGCGTGTCTACGTCGGTTAACGCGTGGGGCTTCCCGCAGGGGCGCGGGGGGCGAATCGATGTCGATCCCACGCTGCGCGTCAAGGGTTTCGACAACGTGTGGGCGGCGGGCGATATCGCCGGCGGCGATCACCCTCAGCCGCAACTCGCCCAGCCGGCGGTCCAGATGGGCCAGCACGTCGCGCGCGCCATCAGGGCGCTCGTCGAAGGTGATGAAGCCGCAGCGGAGAAGCCGTTTAAGTACAACGACCTGGGGGCGATGGCCACAATCGGCCGACGTGCCGCTATCGCGGAACTCCCCGGTGGGGTCAATCTACAAGGGTCGATCGGTTGGCTCGCGTGGCTCGGCGTACACGTCTCGAAGCTTCTCGGCACACGCAACCGCCGCTCGGTCGCGGCGAATCTTCTTTACCTCTACAACGGCACGGGGATGTCGCGCGTACCGAACCCGGTCGTGGGCGATGTGGACTCGTTCGAGGCACGACGAGCCTTCCGTGAGAACGCTCCGATGCGACGCTTCGGCTACCAGGCGGGCAAGCGCTTCAAGGATCCGGGCAAGCCGCGCACGCGCCGCTAGGGCATGCCCCGGGTTTTACACGGGTTTTAAGCGCGTTAAACGCTTAACGGTTGCTTCGTCACCTATGGTGAATCGTGCGTGACAACTTCGTCGCGCCGCTCACTACCGCTCGCCAACCCCGTGAGGACACCGCATGGCACCACACCGGAACACCGCGCTTCGGCGCCGCCTCGGCGGTGCCGTCGTGGGCGCGAGCGTTCTGGCCTCGAGCCTCGCGCTTTCGTCACCGGTCTCTTTTTCCCCCGTGGCGGCGTTCGCTGCCGACACTACCTGTACGCCCGGCGCCGCTACCCTTTCCGCGAAGAAGGTGGAAAAGGCCAAGGAGTTCACCGCTCTCGTGTGCGGCCTCAAGGAAGGGCAGCGCGTGCGCGGCGAGTATCGACATGCCTCGCCGTCCGGCTCGGGTGATGCCGTGCCCGCTCCCGTCGAGGGAATTCCCGAGGGCACCGCACCGCTCGGTTATTCGCGCGAGATTGCTACGGTAGGCGCTGATGGGCGCGCAACGGTGACCTTCGTGATCGCCGAACCCGGAACCTACGCGATCAGCGTGGCACCACTCGAGGAGGGAACCGCCTCGAACGCGACGGTCGAGATCACCGATCAGGCTCCGCCCCCGACGACGCCGGCTGAACCGTCGGACCCGGCGCCGAGCCCCACGCCAACAAAGGAACCTCCCGAGGACCCCACGGCGAGCCCCTCCCCTACACCGGAGCCGACACCGAAGCCCACCTCGGAGCCGACACCGAAGCCGACACACTCCCCCACGGCGGAACCGACGCCAAAGCCGACACAGTCCCCCACGGCGGAACCGACGCCAAAGCCTACCTCGGAGCCGACACCGGAGCCCACGCCCTCCCCTTCCCCAAGGCCAACAACACAGCCCAAGCCAAGCCCCACGGAGTCTCCCTCCGAGGAACCGGAACCCACGGAACACCCCACAGCGGCGCCTTCGGAACCGGCCGCGCCTTCACCATCGGCAGCTCCTTCGCCTCTCCCCAACTCAGGCGAGCCCTCGCACGCACATCCGAGTGAGGCTCCCGCTGACACCGACCAGGCCCCCGGGCTCGACACCGACGGCGAAAGTGGAAACTCCTCAACCGAGGCTGCTGGCTCCGACTTCGTTCGCCCTCGAGCCCCGCACATGTCACGTATCCCCGCGCGAAATGGTCACGGCCGTTCGGCCGATTTCGGCGCTGTAGGAAGCGACTATTCAAAACTCGCGGGCCATGGCAAGGGCAGTGATGGCGTTGACAGGCCCGGTCCCACGCCGGGCAGCTTCCCCGCAAAGCCTGACGACGAGTCGAACGAAGGCTCGACCCAGCTCATTACCGATCCCTCTCGCCAACCGCTCGGGCTCTCGGTCGCATGGCTCATCGGGGGCGTAATTGCGGGCCTTGGCCTTGCGGCAACGGGCGCAATCGTGCTCATGCGCCGCAACTTCGATCGCTAGGCGAGGTACGCCGCGAGAGCCTCGAACTGGTCACGCGGGCGAAAACCCGCTTCGGTGATCTTGCTCAGATCAAGCGCCGAATTGATGGGGCGCAGAGCGACGCCCTTGTGCGCATCGAGGTACTCCGCACTCGACACGCTTTGGACCATGTTGGGATCGTGCCCCGTGAGCTCGAAAACCTTTTGAGCGATGTCAAACCACGACGCGGGATCGCCGGAATTCGACACGTTGTAGGTGCCAAACGGCGCGTGTTCACGCAACACGAAGTCAATCGCACGGGCAATTTCCTCGGTGAAGGTCAAGCGCCCGAACTGGTCGTTCACAACGGAGGGCGATTCGCCGTTTCGTGCGTGCTCACGCATCGTCGCCACAAAGTTCTTGCCCTCGCCTACAACCCAGCTCGTGCGGAGAATGTAATGCGCCGCGAGGGTCGAGACCGCCGCGTCCCCAGCTGCCTTTGTTTGACCGTAAACGCCAAGCGGCGCAAAGCCCTCTTCTTCGGTATGAAACGCTTCCGAGCCATCGAACACGTAGTCGCTTGAGACGTGCACAAGAACGGCGCCCGCTTCGCGCGCGGCCGACACGAGTAGCGCCACGCCCTGGGCGTTCACGGCCCACGCCTCACGGCGGCCCTCGGCGCTCTCCGCGCCATCCTTATCGGTATACCCCGCGGCGTTCACAATCACCGAGTAGGGCGAAAAATCAAAGGCCTCAATCGAGGCATGCGCGCCAATATCGAGAACCTCGCGCTCGAGGAAATCCACGTCGTCGCGGCCAAGCCACAAACCCTGGAGGGCGCGACCAAGCTGCCCGCCGGCGCCCACCACAAGGGTCCGCTCGGGGGTTTCGGTTGCCTGCTGCCATGCACTCTCCACAGGCGAGGTTGCAAAATCGTGGGACACGGGCATTCCTTACTGTTCGTTTTTCGCGTATGTCGCCTCGGTCGCGGCCTTCGAGGCCCGCCACCACTGCTCGTTGTCGCGGTACCAGCGTACGGTCTCACGGATACCGGCTGTGAAGTCACGGTGGCGCGGGCGCCACCCAAGTTCCTGCTCGAGTTTGCGGGCATCGAGTGCGTAGCGCACGTCGTGCCCCGGCCGGTCGGCCACGAAGTCGATCTCGCCGGCCTCGCGCCCACATACCTCAAGGATAATTTCGGCGACCTCGCGGTTGCTTTTCTCGCACCCGGCGCCAACCAGGTAGGTTTCACCGATGCGTCCGCGCTCGAGAATAGCAAGAACAGCCGACGAATGATCGTCAACGTGGATCCAATCGCGCACGTGCGCGCCATCGCCGAAGACGCGCGGGCGCACGCCGTCGATAAGGTTCGTAATTTGCCGGGGAATGAACTTCTCAACGTGCTGGCGGGGGCCGTAGTTATTCGAGCACGTCGAAATCGTGGCTCTCACGCCGAAGCTTCGCACCCACGCGCCCACGAGGAGATCACTCGAGGCTTTCGATGCGCTATAGGGCGAACTGGGCCGGTAGGGAGACCCCTCCGTAAAGCGCTCTTCGGTATCGAGAGCGAGGTCCCCGTACACTTCGTCGGTCGAGACATGATGCAGGCGCACACCATACTCGCGCACCGCCTCCAAGAGCGCGAACGTCCCCACGATGTTGGAGTGCACGAACACGGAGGGATCGGCAAGGGCATTGTCGTTGTGGGATTCGGCGGCGAAGTGCACCACGGCATCACGCTCGGGGTCGAGGCTCCCCACGAGCGTACGCGTCACCTCACGATCGGCAACGTCCCCGACGACGAGACGCACGCGGTGCTCGGGAAGATCCGCAAGGTTTTCTTCGCATCCGGCATACGTGAGCTTGTCGAGCACTGTCACCGAATAATCCGTGTGTGTAACGACGTGGCGCACGAAGTTCGAACCAATGAACCCCGCGCCACCCGTCACAATCAACTGAGCTGCACCCATAGCCGCTAGTGTGCCACGGCACGGCACTCGAGACCGTTAGGCGAGCCTCCCGGCCCGATCACCCCGACCGAGCGCCATGATCTCGAATCCCGCCTTGCGCCAGCGAGCAAGGTCGAACACGCCACGGCCGTCGATCACCACCCGTTCCGCCACGAGCGCAGCAACGCGCTCGGGATCAAGATCGCGGTAGATCTGCCACTCCGTCGCGAGGATCAGCAGGCGCGCACCGCTCATCGCTTCTTCGAGGTCGTCCACGAGGGTCAGCTCTTCGTAGCGGCCCCGCACAACGTCGAGGGCTTGCGGATCGGTGATGCGCACATCGGCGCCGTGGCGCGCGAGCGAGAGCGCAATGTCGATGGCCGGCGAATCGCGCACGTCGTCACTATAGGGTTTGAATGCTGCACCAAGAACGGTGATGGGCACGCCCGCGAGGTTGCCGCCGAAGTGTTCGAGAGCGAGCTGAACGGGACGTGCACGGCGCTTTTGGTTAATCCGGTCGACGTTGCGGAGAAACTCGAAGGAATCCCCCACGCCGTGCTCCTCGGCGCTCGCGATGAACGCACGCACGTCCTTCGGGAGGCACCCGCCGCCGAAACCGATACCGGCCTTGAGGAAGCGGCGTCCAATGCGTTCGTCGAGACCGATGGCCTCGGCGACTTCGACGACATCCGCACCCGTCGCTTCGCACATTTCCGCGACTGCATTGACGAAGCTGATCTTCGTCGCGAGGAACGCGTTTGCGCTCACCTTCACGAGTTCGGCGCTCTCATAGCCATACACGAGTCGGGGCGTACCGGCTTCGAGGATGGGGGCGTACACCGCGTCAAGGTGCGCGATGGAAAACTGCTGATCCTCGTGCACGCCGTATACCAGGCGATCGGGACCGAGCGTGTCCTTCACCGCGTATCCCTCGCGCAGGAATTCCGGATTCCAGGCGAGTTCAATGTTTGGCAATTCGGCGAAGGCCTCGCTCAGGCCACGCGCCGTGCCCACTGGCACGGTCGATTTGCCCACCACGAGAACTTTTTCGCGAGTGGAATCAGCGAGGACCTTCTGAAGACCTTCGCGAACGGCGTGAAGCGCACCGAGGTCGGCGGAACCGTCGGACCCCTGCGGCGTGCCCACGCACACGAAGTGCACATCGCACTCGCGTACATCCGAAAGGTCTGCTGAAAACCGGAGTGTTCCGCGCTCAAGTGCAGCGGAGAGCTTTTCGGGGAAATCGGGCTCAAAAAAGGGCGCTTCGCCGCGCTCAAGTTTGGCGATCCTCTCGGTGTCAACATCGATCCCCACGACATCGTGCCCCAGTTCTGCCATGCAGACTGCATGAACCGCGCCAAGATATCCGAGCCCAATCACCGAGATTTTCATATACACCCTCGTGCCGAATCAGTAAACCATTATCCAGTGGCGAAAAAATGCCATTGATTCGACTCTATCGACCGCGCACGTGCGCGCCCGCCGGGGTCACCGAGAGTTCACCGGGTACTTTCGGGCGTTCACGCGCCCGTTAACAAGGTCTGATTTTCCGACGGTTGCCGCGCCCCATCGAAGCCTCGGCGGATCAGAACTTCGGGGCGGAGTGCGGATCGACCACGACGGCCGACTCGTAGTAGGAACGCAGTTGTTCTTCTTGCGTGAACGTCAAATGACCAAGCCCGTTCGCGCGGGGGGCAGCCTCGAGTATTTCGCGACAGAGAGAGGTTTTGGGGCCTTCATTATCGAGGTCGATATATTCATAGGGAATATAGACTTCGCGCATCCCAAAAGGGCCGAGTGCGATGGTGACAAACGAGATTTTTTGCGTGCGATCATTGAGGAAAATTTCGCACACCTTTCCGAGGCGCGCGCCTGATGACTCTCGAACGGTAGCGTTGCGGAGCCGGTCGAGCTCAACCTCGGTCGCCATAGGCCTTACTTTCTCTCCTTCGGGGGAAACGGGTCAGCTTCGCGCAGGGGGATCACGAACATGCGCAGGAAGATCGAGAGGTCATGATCATAGAGACCATCATCCATGAGTGCATCGCGCATGAACACTCCGGTCCACATCGCGACGATCGATCGGGCGATCCACTCTGGAGCCGCGCCTTCCTCAAGCCACCCTTTTTCCTCGTACATCTCGAAAAGTGCGGTGAGTTTTTCTTCGGCCATCGTTTGCATACCCACGATGGCTTCGTGCCCCGGGTGGTCCTTTTCGACAGCCTCGGCCCGCACCACGGCGAACATCACCGACTGATACTGGCGCACGGCATCCCACTCACGGATGGCGGCCGGCTCCTGCGCGGTCGCCACGAAATCGTCAATAAGCTCTTCGAAGTGGCGCGCAACGCGTTCAAGAACGGCCTGAAGCAGGGCTTCCTTCCGGGAGAAATGATGAAGCATGCCGGGGTGGGAAATGCCCACCCGCTCGGAAATGTCGCGAAGCGACGTGCCGCGGTAGCCATACGAGGAGAACAGGAGCGTGGCCTCTTCAAGGATGACCTCGCGCGTGCGTTCACCTCGCGCGCGGGTGAGGTTGACTCGTGCGCCGGGCTCACGCGAGGGTTCGACCGTGAGGCGGGAGGTGCGGCGATCGGGGGTCATGTGTCAACACTCCTAGGCTTTTTCAACGGTGCTTTCGAGTGACTGCCGCGTACGTACGATTCGAACCGCACCTTCGAGGCTCGACCTGCGCGTTCGGTAAGTTACCGTGATGCTGGTGGGGGAAAATTCACGGACGAATACCAATATTTACAGCAGTTACCACCAGTATTGCACAGCTTGAGAGTTTTCACCTCACGAGGCGCTCGCAGATTTGCACCGCGTTGAGGGCCGCGCCTTTGCGCAGGTTATCCGAGGACACGAAGAAGATGAGTCCACGACCGTCAGGGACCGCCTGATCACGGCGGAAGCGCCCCACGAACGTGCCGTCGCGCCCGGCCGCGAGGCGCGACGTGGGCAGATCAACGAGGTTGACGCCTGCCTGGGCTCGCACTGCTTCCTGTGCTTCTTCCACGCTGATCGGCCGCTCGAACTCAGCGTGAATGCTGAGCGAGTGCCCCGTGAACGCACCGATGCGCACGCACGTTCCGGAGACGCGTAGCTCCGGAAGCTCAAGAATGCGCCGTGACTCGTGACGAAGCTTTTGCTCCTCATCTGTCTCAAGAGAGCCATCCTCCACAAGAGCGCCCGCAAACGGCACGGCGTTGAAGGCAATCGGTGCGGGATACACACTTGGGGCCGGCTCGGCCTCGAGGCTACCGTCAAGGGAAAGCTCTTCGAGGGTGGCCGACAGTGCCCGGGCCTGGCTCGCGAGTTCCTCGACGCCCTTGACGCCGCTTCCCGAGACGGCCTGATAGGTCGCCACCGTGAGCCGCTCAAGTCCCGCGCGCTCGTGGAGCGCCTTGAGCGCCGGCATCGCCGCCATGGTCGTACAGTTAGGGTTCGCGATGATCCCCTTCGGGGTGTTCTCCGCGCACTGGCCGTTGACCTCGGCAACGACGAGGGGAACCTCCGGATCTTTGCGCCACGCGGAGCTGTTATCGATCACGGTCGCCCCCGCGGCCGCGAACACGGGCGCGAGTTTCTTGGACGTCGCACCGCCCGCGCTCATCAACGCGATGTCCACACGGTTACCCTCGCCCTCGAGCTCCGCTTTCTCGGCATTTTCCACCACGAGGTCCTCACCGTTCACGCGAAGGCGCGAACCCGCAGAACGCTCGGAGGCGAACACACGAATCTTCGAGTGGCGAACGCGCCGTTCCTCGAGGAGCGCGAGCATCACGCGGCCGACCTGACCCGTGGCTCCCACGACTGCAATGACGGGCCCCGAAGGGTCCTTGTCCACAACCTTCTCGCCCATGGCCTTCTCCTTCCGTCCGCTCTCAGCGGCCCGTTCCGGCGTAAACCTTAGCTTCGCCCTCACCGTCGAGGCCGAAAGCCGTGTGCAATTCGCGTACGGCCTGATCGAGTTGATCGGCGCGCGTCACGATACTGATGCGAATCTCCGAGGTGGAGATCATCGAAATGTTGATTCCCGCTTTGGCGAGCGCACGAAATGCCATCGCCGAAACCCCAGGGTTAGACTTCATGCCCGCACCGATCACCGACACTTTCCCGATCTGGTCCGTGTAGCGAAGCTCGCGGTAGCCAATGTCCTTTTTTGCCGCCTCGAGGGCGCGCGTGGCCGCTTCGGCGTGGGCCTCCGGGATCGTGAACGAGATGGCGACCGTCCCGTCAACAGTCGACACGTTTTGCACAATCATGTCGACGTGAGCCCCGACCGAGGCAACGAGCTCGAACACCGCAGCGGCCTTACCGGGGGTATCCGGGACCTCAACGAGGGTCACCTTCCCCTCGCTTCGATCATGGGCAATACCCGTAATCAGCGGAGCCTCGTGGCCCCCTTCTATCTGGAACGCCACGGGGGCCTCCTCATTCGTGGGTGAAACGGCGTGGGCGGCCTTGAGGGCGCCGTGCCTCGTCATATCGGGGTCGATGGGAAAATCACGCTCGGGATCCTCGCAAATCACGGTGCCGATCCGGCCGCTGTAGCTCGAGCGCACGTGGAGCGGCACCTCAAAGCGCCGAGCGTACTCCACACACCGCAGCGCGAGGATCTTGGCACCTCCCGCGGCCATTTCGAGCATTTCCTCCGAGCTGATTTCGGGAATGCGACACGCGCTCGGCACGATGCGCGGATCCGCTGTGAAAACACCGTCCACATCGCTGTAAATCTCGCACACGTCCGACTCGAGCGCTGCCGCGAGGGCAACCGCGGTCGTGTCACTTCCGCCTCGCCCAAGAGTCGTGATCTCCTTCGTGGTTCGCGAAACGCCCTGGAACCCCGCAACGATGGCGACATGGCCGTTATCGAGTGCAGTGCGAATGCGCCCCGGTGTCACATCGATGATGTGGGCGCCGCCGTGAAGCTCATCGGTGATCATCCCGGCCTGCGACCCGGTGTAGGCGCGGGCACTCACGCCATTCGCATTGAGCGCCATCGACAACACGGCCATAGAGATGCGCTCGCCGGCCGTGAGCAGCATGTCGAGTTCGCGGGCAGGCGGCTGAGCCGTTACCTCATGGGCGAGGTCGATGAGCTCGTCGGTCATGTCCCCCATTGCTGAGACGACGACAACGACCTCGTGCCCCGCTTTGGCGTACATCGAGATGCGTGAGGCGACGCGCTTGATCGCAGCGGCATCCTCGACGGACGATCCGCCAAACTTTTGAACGACAAGCGCCATGGGCGAGTTTCCCTTTCATGCGCGGTTTCCCGCGAAGGTGGCATGAATATTAATGCTCATGTCATTGTGGCAGCCCGGCGCGCAGGTGCGAGCGCAGCACGCCCGGCGAGGCTCACAGTGTGAGGCGTCCCGCGTGGAGTTCCTCGAGAGTTTCCGGAATATCGTGTTCGCCTTTCACTCTTGGCGGCTCGATGGTCGCGGGGACCATCTGCTGCTCACCGAGCCCGAAATCGGGGAGGACCCCGGTGCGCGAGGCAATTTTCGCGATCTGCTCGAGGCTCGCATTTTTTGGTAGGCCAAGGGCCATCGCTTGGCGCTCTCGCAGGGCCGCCCTCACGCGCGGGTCGTCGGCCATGTCTGCTCTTGTTCCTCGCTTTGGAGCGATCGCCGCAAAGGGGACTTCGCGGCGCGCGTACCAGCCCGCGGGGCCGTACACGATCGTGCGCAGGTCAATCGCGATCGCGCGATACGTGGCGATCATGCCGAGCGCACTCGCGCTGAACCCGGCAAACACAAGGGCCATGATGTGCACGCTGCCCGCCCCGCCCGCATCACCGGAAGCGTTCAACACGATCAGGAACGCGAGGAGACACGTGGCCTCGATCGCCGCGAGCCCAAGGGTCGTCACCCACACGACTCCGCGTTCCCAGCGGTTCACGGCGAGTCGCTCGGTGATCGTGGGGTACGTGCGCTGATCACGAACCCCTCGCTTTGACGAGGGAATGAGGTGGAAGAGCGAGAGCACGAGGGGCGGAAGCCACGCGAAGGCACTCCCCCACGCGATCACGAGAAGAACGAACGCA
This sequence comes from Dermabacter indicis, assembly GCA_001403775.1. GTDB lineage: Bacteria > Actinomycetota > Actinomycetes > Actinomycetales > Dermabacteraceae > Dermabacter > Dermabacter indicis. The sequence goes on along the minus strand of CYUG01000012.1, from coordinate 58,661 downwards.
AGGCGCGTACCAAGAGAGAAATCAGTCGCGTCGCTCGCCTGCTTCAGATCGTCAATGTTGCTGAAAAGCTGGGCTATATCGGAGAGGAAGTAGAACGGGGCGAGGAGAGCGGCAAAAAGCACGATCTGCCACGCGCGGTAGCGAAGAATCGTCCAGAACGATTCGAGAAACATGCGCGAGTTCACTACAAGCTTGTTGCGCGGCAAGTGTCGGCGATCCTGCGCAAACATCACGCGCGTGTACTGGGCAAACTTGGGTGTGCCCACAGCCGCTTGCCGCTTTCCTTCAAGTGCGTTGTACCCCGGGAGCCCGAGAGGGTTCGCCGCGCGGGCACACCCGCTCGCGACCGGCACACTCACGATCGCTACGGCGAGCATCGAAAGATAGCCCGCGACAACGATGTAGGAGAAATCGGCGAGCATAAAACTATTGCCAGGAAGGGCCGTGAGCAGCATTGAGAGCCCAAGCACCGCGAGCTGCGGCCATAAAAGCCACTTCGCAAACGACCAACCAATCGCCCGCCGAAACAGCTGCTCCGTGAGGTACTCACGGGGGCGAAGCCTCGCGGCGGAACGCAAACCAAGTGCCGCCGCGCCGAGGCCCGCGAGCGCGCCAAAAGGTGCCGATCCCAAAGCCACGACCAGCACTTCCCACAGGGAGACCCCGAGGCCGCTCAAAAGCGAGGTGACGAAGCCCGGCTCCGCAAGAGCGAAAAGAGGAAGGAACATGAACAGGGGCGTGAGCGAGCCAAGAAAAACCATGCCGAGGGTTCCCCACGACGCGGCCCCGACGAGGGCCATCCACACCCAAATCTTCCAGCGAGCCTTCGTGCGCATCACTTGCGCTGATTCGAAAAGAACCTCTTCCGGAAGATCGACCACTTGATCCCCCGTCGGCAGCTTTTCCGGCTCAGGCAAGCCGAGCAGTGGAGGAAGTGGCTGCGCGGTGAGCGCAGGAGGCGTCGGACCCCCGACTCCCCCCTGTGGCGCCGCACCCGGTTGAACGACCTGCACCATCGATCCCCCTAAAACGCCCGGCGCCCCGCGAACGCGCGCCCGAGTGTCATTTCGTCCGCATAATCAAGATCCCCGCCAACCGGCAACCCCGAGGCGAGGCGAGTGACCTCGACTCCGGAATCGGCAAGCGTGCGCGCGATGTACGTGCTCGTGGCCTCGCCCTGAACGTTCGGGTCCAACGCAAGGATGACTTCGGTGACGCCTCCCTGCGAGACGCGATCCTGAAGCTCCTGAATGCGCAGATCCGCCGGGCCAACCCCGCCGATGGGGTCGATCGCCCCACCGAGCACGTGGTAGCGGCCCCGATACTCGCGAAGACGCTCGATCGCGAAGACATCGCGCGGCTCTTCCACAACGCACAGCAGTGCACCGTTGCGGCGCTCATCGAGGCAGATCGCGCAACGCTCTTCTTCCGCGATGTTGCCGCACACCTCGCAAAAGCGGATGCGCCTTTTCACCTCGATGAGGGTCGAGGCCAGCCGCTCGATCGACGCGCTTTCCGCACCGAGCACGTAAAACGCGATGCGCTGCGCCGACTTGGGGCCCACCCCGGGAAGCATCCCGAGTTCGTCGATCAGATCCTGCACGATTCCCTGAAACACACCTAAACTCTATGGCACGGGTGAGACAAATAAACTCGTAAACTCGCCCCACGCCTATTCTCAACGCGAAAGCTCACCATGACCATCCACACGACTCCCGGCGGCAGCGATGTTGAAAACGGCCGCGGCTACTCGACACTGACCGTGCTCGACCAGCCCTCCGTGCCTCTCGCCGCCGTCCGCGTCAACGATCTCGCGATGGACGCTCTCGCAGAATGTGCACGCGTGGTTGCCGAGGCCCTTCCCCCGGCGCTCGAACGCGAAGGGGTCGCGATCACGGGGCATCTCGTCGTCGTGTTCTACCGCGTGGGCGGCATCGATAGCGCGCACGCCAAAAGCGATGTGGCGATCGGCTTCCCGATCGAAACGCCGCTCGAGGAGGAAATCGCGGTGGTCTCCGACGCCACCTCAGCCTTCACCGACCTCGCGGCGCGCACCGTTACCCTGCCCGAGGGGCGCATCGCGGCCCTTTCCCACAACGGCCCTTACAGCACGCGCGACGACTCGTGGAATGCCCTGCTGACAACACTGACCGACCGTGGGCTCGAGCCCACGCCTCCGTTTTGGGAAGTGTCGGTCCCGGTGGGCGAGAACGATACGGTCGTGACGACCTCGCGCACCGACCTTTTCGCGCCTCTCGCACCGCTGAACTAAGAGGCTGATGATGGTGGGCGCCGGCACTCAAGAAGATCCGCTCGATTTCAGCGCGCTGCGCCTCGCGCACGCCTATCGCGACGGGGAGCTCACGCCGAGCGTCCACATTGAGCGTGTGCTTGAGCGCGCCCACGAACGAGGAGAGAAGCTCGGAGCTTTTTCGTGCTTTGCTGATGATCTCTCGAGGAGGCAGGCCGCGCGCGCCGAGGAGATGCTCCGTGCGGGAAATGGAGTCAAGGCGCCGCTTCTCGCGGGCATTCCCGTACCGATCAAGGACCTCGTCGAGGTCGAGGGTCTCCCCTTCGAGGCCGGTTCTCCAGCTCTCGCCGGGAACGTCTCGACACACACCGATGGCGTGGCTCAGGACATCATGGATGCCGGGACACTCACGATCGGGAAAACGACCACGAGCGAATTCGGCATGAGTGTGTTCAGCGAATCGCCGCTTGGGGCAGCGCGCAGCCCGTGGGATACGCGGCGCACCGCCGGTGGCTCGAGTGGCGGTGCCGGAGCAGCCGTCGCGAGCGGTATCGCGCCGCTCGCCCACGGCAACGATGCCGGCGGGAGCGTGCGGGTGCCCGCGGCGTGCAATGGCGTGCTCGGTATGGTGACCTCGCGCGGCACGGTGAGCTCTGGCCCGCATGGGCTCGATGGGCCGGGTCTTGCGCGTCACGGGATGCTCGCGCGAACGGTCGCGGATCTCGCCCTCGGCATTGATCTCATCGCCCACGCACGGCCAGGCGATGCATTCGCAGGCACGCGGTCCATACGGAGTGCCGGCTGCGGCGCAACCTCTTCAGTCGAGTCGTCGCTCGCCGCCCTCGATGCGCGAGAGGTCTCACCGCTCAAGATCGGTGTGCTCACCTCGCCCATGGTCGCCGAGGTAGAGCTCGCGGCCTCCTCTCTCGAAGCCGTCGAGCGTGCCCGCTCGCTTCTCGAAGCCCTCGGACACACGGTCGTGGAGATCCCCGCCCCCATGACGCCCGAGGATTGGCAAACGTTTATGCCCGTGTGGGCGGTGGGCGCCGCCTCGTTGCCGTTGCCCTTCGGGCCGGCCGGGAGTGCCGAGGCTCGTGTCGGCGAGGAAGCCGCGGGGGTGGGTGCGTTGACACGCTGGTTACGCAGCATTGGCGCCGGCGTGAGCGGAATCGAATACGCCGCTGCCCTCGCACGGATTCAAGAGCTGACGAGGCGCATGGCCGAGGCGTGGCAGGGCTTCGAGGCGATCCTCACGCCGATGCTGTCCGAGCCGCCCGTGCTCGCGGATCGCATCCCCGACGACCCGCACGAGGACTTCGACTTCCAGTCGCGCTTCACGCCGTTTACGAGTGTGTGGAACATGAACGGCTTTGCCGCGATGAGTGTGCCGATTCACCGCACCGTGGTGGAGGGAGTCACGCTCCCCGTGGGCGTCCACCTCGGGGGAACGCGCCCCGGAGCCGAGGGAGTGCTGCTGAGCATCGCCGCCCAGCTCGAGGCCCTCGACCCCTGGCCCACGCTGATCACCCCCTGAGGCTCGCCAAATTCCCCGCTCGCACCGGCCCCGGCACTGCCCCGCCGCAGTTTCCAGTTCCGACCCTGGCTCTCGCGCCGTCACACTTTGCCGCTCCTACCGACTCTGGCTTCTTCGCCGTCACACTTCATGAAAAAACTACCGGCACAACCCCCAACCAGGCCCCTGACCCGCACTTTCTTCATCATCCGTAGCGGCAGAAGAGCTCAGGGCTGCTCGTCGATAACCTCGAGCACCTCGCCGCCGAGAAATTCCTCAACAATGTCGCGACCGGGGCGGCGCTGCGAGCCGGTCGACGACGCGTCCTCGTCATCGAGCGAAGCCCCCTGGAAAGGGTCATCGTAGTTCTGACCCTCGGCGCTCGCGTGCGATTCTTGAGGCTTGGGCGAGTGCTGGCTGCGCCCATTGAGCCCATAGCCAGCATGTTCACCGTTGCCGTGTCGATTGGCCTGCGCTTCGTGGAGGGCCTGACGCGCGAGCGCGGCACCCGTCAGACGCGGCGCGCCGGCGGGACCCAAACCCGGGCCCCGCGTGAGCTCCTGTCGTTCGGGAGCCGGATCAGGTTGTGCATCTGGTTGCGTGCGTAGTCCCCAGCTGTCCCCATCCGTCGAAGAAGCGGTTGCTGTCCCCGACCATGCATCGGCCTGCTCCGCATCAACCTCGGCCTGAGCCCGCCGGATTGCCGGATCCTTTTCGTGCCCCGCCGGGACGTTCGCCTCGGGTTCTTCCACGAGGGTCGCTGCCGGTTCGAAGCCCTCACCGAAGGCTTGCCGCATCGCGCGTTCGAGAGCCTGCTGGCCGTGCGTGCGAGGCTCACCTTCGCCGGGTTGCGCCGGAATCCGCACCGGCTCCGTCACGCCGCGCGGCATTTCACGGGCGCCTCGCGGGTTTTCCGGCGTCGCAATTTCCGAAGCGGGCGATTCGGGAGCCTTGGGTTCCGGTGCTGGCGTCCAGTCCTCTGGCGGTGCGTCTTCGTCGAATGGCGGTTCGTCGTCCACAAACGGCGGCGCATCATCGAGGGCGCCTCGCCCACCGCGAGAGTTCTCCACGCCCCGCGCGGGCGCATTCTTCGCTTCCGCTTCGTGCACCCGGCTCGGCGCCGACGTGTTGAGCGCATCGCCCCACCGCTCGCTCTGAGCCGAGCTCGACGACGCACCCGGTGCGGGCCCTCCCTGACTGGGCTGCCCACTCGGCCGCCCTCCATTCGCAGGAGCGCCGTTCGGCATCCCGCCGCTGGGCGCGCCACCGCGGGAAGGGCCAGCGCCCCCCGCGCTATTTCCGCCGCTCGGCGGCGCCTCACCGGAAGTAGCTTCGACCGTTACGTCCACACGCATGATGCGGCGCACAGCTTCGGCCATATTCGGCGCGTGCTGGCCTCGATAGAACGCGTTCACGAGCCCCTGGCTGCGGAAACTCAACACGAGGGTTGATCCGTCAAACGAGTGAAGGCCCGCGTTTTGGGCGATGAGCGCCCACGACGCGCGCTTGAGCGTCTGGAGCGTATCCATAAGCGCCGACCAGTGCCCCTCGACATCGCTCACGCTCGCTCCCGACTTCGCCGGCGCACCCTGCGGGGTTGGGGCGCTCTGCGAGGAAGGTGCCGGTGGTGCGGTGGCGGGGCTTTGCTTCGGCGAGTCCGACGGTTGCGGCGCCACAAGGTCGCCCCATGAGTCCTCGCTGCTGCTCGCTGCCTGAGGCCGTGCCGACGCCTGAGGCTGTGCCTGCTGCTGAGGTTGTTCTTGTGGCTGAGGCTGTTCTTGTGACTGAGGCTGCGCCTGCCGCTGAGTCTGCTCCGGCGTCGATCGAGAGGTCTCGGGCGCAGTCTCCTCAGTTTCGCGCACGTGCGAAGCCTGACCGTTGTCGCGCCCTGCGGCCGCTGCCGCTTGTTCACGTGCGACCTGCACAGCGCGCTGACGTGGCGACAGGGTTTGCCCGGAAGCGTCGGACTGAGAAGCCCCACCCGGCGCACCACCGCGAGCCGAGCCGCCGGTGCCGCTCGCGTTCGTGTGTGCCCCGCCCATTGCGGCGCCGGTGCCTGCGGATGAGCCAAGGATGAGGCGCGCGGCGAGAAGCTCGAGGTGCAGACGCGGCGACGTGGCGCCCACCATGGAGTTGAGGGCCTCGCTCACGATCTGCGCCAAGTCCGTAAGAGTGCGCGGTTCGAAGCGCTCGGCCTGGGCACTCAGCCGGTCGAGCTGATCGAGCGGCACATCGGGAAGAAGATCGCGGGCACGCTCCGGAGCGGCAACGAGAACGATCAAGTCGCGGAAGCGCTCGAGCAGATCCTCAACGAAACGTCGAGGCTCGTGGCCTGAACCGATCACCTCGTCAAGCACACCGAACAGGGTCGCGGCATCGTGCTCAGCGATCGCCTCAACCGCGCGATTGAGCAGCTCCACGTCGGTGAATCCCAGCAGGTTGGTCGCGACCTCCAGTTCAACGCCGCGTTCATCGGAACCCGCGATCAACTGGTCGAGCACGCTTAAGGTGTCGCGGGCAGAGCCGCCGCCAGCGCGCACGGCGAGAGAGAGGACTCCATCCTCAACGGCGACGCCCTCCTGCGCACAGATCTCTTCGAGATACGGAAGGAGCACCTGCGGCGGAATGAGGCGGAACGGATAGTGGTGGGTGCGCGAACGGATCGTGCCAATCACCTTGTCCGGCTCGGTCGTCGCAAACACGAACTTCACGTGCTCGGGCGGTTCCTCCACAAGCTTGAGCAGCGCGTTGAAGCCGGCCGAGGTCACCATGTGAGCCTCGTCGATAATGAAGACCTTGAAGCGGTCGCGGACCGGGGCAAAGGCCGCGCGTTCACGCAGGTCACGAGCATCGTCAACGCCACCGTGGCTCGCCGCGTCGATCTCGACAACATCGAGGCTGCCCGCCCCATCTCGCGCGAGATCGCGACACGAATCGCACGTGCCACACGGCGTATCGGTGGGGCCTTCAGCGCAGTTGAGGCACCGCGCGAGAATGCGCGCCGAGGTGGTCTTGCCGCAGCCGCGGGGGCCGGAGAACAGATAAGCGTGACCGATGCGGCCCGACTTCAATGCGCGCCGGATCGGCTCGGTGACGTGGTCCTGGCCGATCACTTCGGCGAAGGACTCGGGGCGATAACGACGGTAAAGAGCTGTAGCCACGACACCAGCCTAATGGAGGCGAGCACCGCCGCTCTCGTTGGTTGCCCTAGGCTTAAGGCATGACGTTTGAGGAGTGGACCGCGGCATTGATCTCAGCGATCGGCATCGAATGGTGGCGGATTCCCATCGTGATCCTCTCCGCCGTCGTGATTTACCTCGTCTTCTATCTCCTCATCCACATTTTCGGGCCGCGCATCCTCACTGGCTCCACGAGCTTCGACGCTGCCGTCATCATCATGCTCGGCGCGGTTGCAGGCCGCGTCGTGATCGGGCATCCACCGACACTCGCCGCAGGTGTGATCGGGCTCGTCACCCTCGTTCTCATGGAAGTGGTCTTCGGCGCGCTCAACACGGCGCTATCGCGATCAACGAGATATCCCGCTCTTGGCCTCAACAAACGGCCCGTCGTCGTCTTCGCGCACGGTAAGAAAATCGAGCACTATGCGCGGCGGGCCCGCGTCACGGACCAGGACCTCGCATTCGCGTTCCGTCGCTCCGGCATCGCTACCCGGAACCAGGTTCAGTGCGCGATTATGGAGCCGAACGGCTTCATTAGCGTCATCCGCGAGGGAGAAACTATTGACCCCCTCCTCATCACGGGAGTCGTGGGCCAGGAATTTGTTCTTCCCGAAGACGATTCGCTCGACTAGCCCCCGCACACTGACGGCATAAAACGACTCCCCGCGCACCTGCCAGAGCCTTCGTACCCTTGCTGCCGTCAAGCCCTGGGGGATTCCGATGGATGACACCACACGGGGAGTCGCCCACAACGATACAGCCTCACCGGATTTTTCGCACAGTCACCGTCGGCCTCTGTGACATAGCCGAGCCTCACCGACCGACCCGACCATTATGCGGACGACGGTGGACAGGGGCGCTCCCTTTCTCCAGACTGTGAAGTCTGATCTCGCCACGCGAGCGAAAAACCGAGGAAAGAACACCATGACCGAGCATTCCCACCATTTGGGAGCGGAACCGTCGGCCCCGAGCACGAGCCGGCCCGCGGGCGTGCAGTCGACCGCCCACGCTGCGCCCGAGCAGCAGCAACGAGCAAACCGCGGCGCATTCTCAGGCAGGAGCGCCTTCATTTTCGCGGCAATCGGTTCAGCGGTGGGGCTTGGCAACATTTGGCGCTTCCCCTACACCGCCTACGAAAACGGCGGCGGCGCGTTCATGATCCCCTACCTGATCGCGCTGCTCACAGCCGGGGTCCCCCTTCTTTTTATCGACTATGCGATTGGGCACCGCTGGCGCAGCTCCGCGCCGCTCGCGTGGCGCCGCATGAACCGCAAAGTTGAGGCCATCGGCTGGTGGCAGGTCATGATCTGCGTCGTCATCGCGGCGTACTATGCGGCGATTCTCGCGTGGTCCGCGTGGTACTTCATCTTCAGCTTCACGAAGGCCTGGGGTGAGGATCCAGGCTCATTCTTCGGGTCCTTCACCGCATCCGTCCCGGCGGAAACCACCGGCATCGGCTTCGACTTCGTACCGAAAATCCTGATCGCCATGATCATCGTGTGGGTCGCGAGCGTCGCCGTCCTCGCGCTCGGCGTGCAAGGAGGCATCGCCCGCTCAAGCACGATCTTCATCCCGCTGCTCATCGTGATGTTCCTGATTCTCGTGCTCCGTGCCGTGACACTCCCCAACGCAGGCTTCGGCCTCGATGCACTCTTCACGCCCGACTGGGGCGCCCTCACGAACGGATCGGTGTGGATCGCCGCGTACGGGCAGATCTTCTATTCGCTCTCGGTGGCGTTCGGCATCATGCTCACCTACTCCTCCTACCTCAAGAAGAAGACCGACCTCACGGGCTCGGGGCTCGTCGTCGCCTTTTCCAATTCGGGCTTTGAACTCCTCGCGGGCATCGGCGTCTTCGCGGCACTTGGCTTCATGGCGGCCTCCACGGGCCAGCAGGTCACCGACGTTGCCACCGACGGCATCGGGCTCGCCTTCATCGCCTTCCCGGCGATCATCAACGAGGCACCGCTCGGCGTGCTCATCGGGGTACTGTTCTTCGGCTCGCTTCTACTCGCGGGTTTCACGTCGCTCATCTCGATCCTCGAGGTCATCATCGCGGCTGTGCAAGACAAACTCGGCCTGAGCCGCACCAAGGGCACGCTCGCCGTGGGTATTCCCATGGCGGTTCTCTCGACCCTCGCTTTTTCCACGGCGACGGGCCTGAATCTGCTCGATGTTTCCGATAAATTCGTCAACTCGTTCGGCATCGTGGTCGCGGCCCTCGCTGGCACACTCATCCTCGCCTACGTCGTTCGAGGTATCCCCGCGCTGCGCGACCATCTCAACATGTACGGCTCGTTCAAGGTCGGCGATTTCTGGTACGTCATGGTGTCGGTCGTCATTCCCGTGATCCTCGCTGTCACTCTCGTGCTGGATGCTCGCGAAATCCTCACGAACGGCTACGGCGGCATGCCCTCGTGGTTCGTCAACACATTCGGATGGGGCATGGCGGCCGCGCTCGTTGCTCTCGCCCTCATCATGAGCCGGATCCCGTGGCCGAAAGCCTCCAATGTCGGCAAGCTCGATTCCGATGGCGACCCGATCGCCCAAGGGGTCGTGCGCGGCAAGCCTCTCGAGGTCCCCGCGCCCGACACCCAGTTCCCGCACGAGCTGCGCGCGGATGACGACCCCGCGCGCGCCGGCCTCTTCACGCGCCTCTTCACGAAGGGAAAGAACCTCTTCACGCGCCTGTTCACGAAGGGAAAGAACCGATGAATGCTTCCGCGATCACTCTGCTCATCGTCTCGATGCTCATGCTGTGGGGCGGGCTTGGAGCCGCGATCATCAACCTCGTTCGCCACCCCGACCTCTCCGCCGAAGACGACTAGGCCGTGTGACCTTCGCCCCCTCTATGCCGACTGCCGCCAATCTCCGCATGCGCCACCCAGGGCTTTTTGGGTACACTGGAGCGCGTTGCCTTGCGCACGCGAGTTTTTCGCGGCCGGCAGCCAATGGAGGATTCGCCTAGCGGCCTATGGCGCACGCCTGGAACGCGTGTTGGGTTCACGCCCTCAGGGGTTCAAATCCCCTATCCTCCGCGGTGTCATGAGTCGCGTCATGCTTGACGCATGAGTCGCGACATGCTGGACGGGCCGGCATCCCAGTTGTTTTTGTTCTGGGGTGCCGGTTTTGTTCATTTGGGGTAGAGCGGTGGGTCGCCGTGTTTCCAGTAGGCCTTTTGGTAGTCGCGGGCGGTGTCGATGTAGTGCTCGGTGAGTACTTCTCCGGTTTCAACCAGTGATGTGATGATGTGGTTGTCGGTGATGACCATGAGAATTTTCTTGTGTTTGTAGGCGCGTCCGATGCCGAGGTGGAAAAGTTTGCCGGCGTAGCGCACGCTGACTTTGCCGTTTTTGTCGATTGTGTCGTTTCGGGTTCGCCATTCTTCTTTGGGGTTGTTGTTGGGTGTGGCTTTGACTCCGGTGGTGTATGCCTGCTGTGGGGTGCGTCTGCCCAGGGCGCGGTGGGGTCGGGTGCAGTTGTAGTATTGGCGAAACTCATTGAGGAGTTGTTGCAGCTCATCAATGTTTTGTGCTGGGGGTCGGGCTTTAATCCATTTTTTGAGGGTTTGGTGGAACCGCTCAATTTTTCCTTGGGTTTGAGGGTGGCCTGGCCGGCCGTTTTTCTGTTGGATTTTGTGTGCGACGAGCACTTTTTCGAAAGCGTTTCTCCCACCTTTGCGTCCGGCTAGGCGTGCGGTGAATACCAGTGCGTTGTCCGTAAGCGTGGATGCTGGCGGGTCGTATGTGTGGATTAAGCGTGTGAGTTCGGCGGCGACGGCGGGGCCTGTGAATGCGGCGGCCGCGGTGATTGACAACAGGTATCGCGAGTGGTCATCGAGGAAGTCGAGGACTTCAATGCGTGTGTTGTCGGCAAGGAAGAGGTGGGTGATGTCGGCTTGCCAGCATTCGTTGGGCATTGCGGCCTCGAAGCGGATGTAGGAGCTTTTTGGCTTCTTTTGCGGCTGCGGGGTGATCAGGCCTTCGTTGGTGAGGATGCGACGGATCGTCGAAGTTGACGGGGTGCGTTTGCCGGCCTGTTCGAGGTGGTAGGCGATGGTTTCGGGTCCTGCGTCAAGTCCGTGCCGGGTGAGCTGTTTGCGGATATCGATGATTTCGTTGCGCAACGCGTCCGGTACCGCGTGTGGGTGGGTGTGAGGGGCACGTGATTTCGGTGCGATTGCCTCGGCGCCGCCTGCGTCGTAGGCGTTGAGTATCTGGTGGACGCGTTGGCGTGAGATGCCAAAGCGTTTGGCGACGTTGGTGGGTGTGCCGCCTTGGTTTTGAACGGCTCTGACGATGGCGAGGTTGCGGTTGGGACTGTTCATGGTGTCAACCATGTCCCGACTCACCAGTCAAGCGTCACCGACACGAGTGAGGTAACCCTAAGTGTCAACAGTGACGCGACTGACCTGTCAAGGATCACAACGCCTTCCCCAGGCACACCCCGTCAAATATGTCATGACCTCGGACACCCTATCCTCCGCGGATTGAGCGGGCACCGGCCTCAGCCTTCACGGTTGGGCCGGTGCCCGTTTTTCGCGCTGGGGCTCTCGCAGTTCCACCAGAACCGGTACGTAAACTCGGTGCGCACCCCTTTCAATCACGACGAAGCGACGACCGGCGCCTGGAGTCTCGCATGTGGCACATTACCCCGCTCGACAAGATTCAACAGTGCACCGCCCAGAGCGCAGAGGCGTGCTCGCAGGAGCCGCCCGAACACCACTTCCCCACGAAGATTGCTGCAAGCCTCTATCTCGATGAGTTGCGCTCCGAGAGTGTCATCGACCACATTTCGGGTTTCCACATTCGTGAGCTGAGGCGTGTGCGGCCGAGGAGCGGGGCTCCCGATCGCTTCCTTCGGTCCCTCAAAGATGACCTCGACGAGAAATTTGAGGGGAGCGAGCCGGGCGAAATTAAGGGTGTAAACATGGTGACCACGGCGACGAGTCGGGTTTTACCGGTTTCGTATGGGATCTTTCGTAACGTAAGGAGCGACGGAAGCGGTACGTGGAAGCTCGTGTTCGCCGATCGCGCGGATAAGCACGTTAGGCATCGGTTTTCGACGAAAGATTCCGGTGAAGGGGATCCACGCGTGACGGGCGAAATCGACGAAGCCGTTGATGCTTTCCGCGACCTAATTTACAAGGAATACGGAAGCGCAACGTGGGAGTTCCGCCCCGAAAGTACGGAAGAGTTCGATCGGGCCATTGCCGCCGACATGGCCGCCATCCTTTCGTGCGTGTACTACGTCGAGGAGTACCTCTCTCCGTTAACCTCCGGCAGCGACCGCCTGTACATCGGGAGCGCGAGTTACCTCTTCAATCACCTGATTCAGCCCGACGGTTCCCTTGCAGGGCAGGTTCCCTACTTTTCCGGATTCGACGCGCGGGACATTAGCCGTCTCTTCCGCTGCTCGCCCGCCGTGCGCGATCGGTATGCGCGTATCGACATCACCGTGGCCGAGGAACCCGATGCGTACCTGCGCAGGGAGATTGGCGACCGAGCCCCCGCGTGGGCGCTTCGGAACGCTCAGGGGCGCTGGCTGTACGACGAAATCGAGAACGGCGAGAGCGTCACGCACGCTCTCGCCTCCCCCGACGATGCCTTCGCGAGGGTCATGGAACACTTTGAGAGGCTCGAGAACGTGCAGGGGTTTGCTACTTCCGGGGACACGGTTCAGCGCAGTCAGTACCGACGTGCAGCCACGAGACGAGCGGAGTGGGCACGAGATTTCATGCGCAACACCGATGCCTTTGCCCTCGCACATGATGCGGCACGTGCACAGGCCGCGAAGAACGCGCAAGGCTAAATGTTGGGCTGGCGTAGCCGGGAAGCTAGGCCCGGCGGCATCAGCTCTTGATGTGAAATCCGACGGTTGCCTGACTACCGTCGGAATCGCAAACCCCGAGGTGTTTCGCTCCCCCGCCGGGGATTTCACCCCGTTTGCCCGGATCGCGAAGAAACTCTCTGGCGCCTAAGCCTCAAGCTCCGCCTCCTGTAAACGGACTATCCCACGAAGCTCCCCTCGGGAACGATGTCAGCGTCGAACACGAAGCGGACACCCTTCGATGCTCCATACGTAGCACTCCAGAACACCCGGCTGATCGAGAGAAGCCGACCCACGGTTAAATCGAGGCGCGAGGGCGCATAACGATGCATCTTCCTTGCTCGACCGCGCTCTCGTGACACACAACACTCACGATTTTAGGTTGCCCTAACTTCGTTGTTAGTGCATCCTGGATTTCTCGCGTCATAGGGCGCGAGAGACGGATCGACATCCGACGTGCACGGATGCACGCCTGCTCGGCACGTCTTCACTCCAGCATCAAAGGGATAACGTGAACCTTCGAAAGTCAGCACGCGCTGCCGTCGTTGCCTTCGCTGCCATGGCGCTCGCACTCACAGGCTGCTCAGGCCAAACCGCACGCCAAGACGACGGCAAGAAACTCTCCGTGTACGCGACGACGGGCTACCTCGCCGATGCCGTCGCGAACATCGCCCCAGACGCCGAGATCACGACGATGGTGGGTCCCGGAGGGGATCCCCACACCTACCAGCCCTCCACCCAAGACATCGAAAAAATGCGAAGCGCCGACCTCGTTTTCTGGAACGGCTTGAACCTCGAGGCCCACATGACCTCTCAGCTCGAAAGCTTCGGCGATCGTCAACTCGCTGTCGGCTCGAAGATCCCCGAGAAGCTTCTCCTGCCGTGGCCAGAAAAGGACGACAAAGGGCGCCCGCTCCATGACCCGCACATCTGGAACAGCCCTGAAGCATGGCTCATCGCCGTTGACTCGGTTGCCGACAAGATCGCCGAGGCCGACCCCAAAAACGAAAAAACCTATCGCGCGAACGCCGAGAAATACAAGGAAAAAATTCGCGCAGCAGTGAGTGAGGCCGACGCAAAACTCGCAAAGATCGATGCGCCCCGCATCCTCGTGACGGGACACGACGCCTTCAACTATTTCGGAAAGCATTTCGATCTCGAGGTTCACGCGACCGATTTCATCTCGACGGAAGCCAAGCGGAGCGCAAAGGAAATCGACGAGCTTGCAGCCCTCATCGCCTCGAAGAAAGTTCCCACGATCTTCCTCGACAACCAGGCCAACCCGCAGGCCATCAAGAGTCTCCAAGAAGCCGTGCACGCGAAAGGGTGGGACGTCAAGATCTCGGATGCCAAGCTGTACGCGGATTCCCTTGGAGCGGAACCCGGGGTCGACACGTACCTGGGAGCTTTCACCCACAACGTTGACGCTGTCGCGGAGGCGCTTGCGAAGTGACGGCGCAACCCCCTGCTAAGAGTGTCGCCGCGCCCGCGTGTCGCGTCACCGACATGACAGTCGCCTACCGCGAAAATATCGTCCTCAAAGGTGTCACGCTCGAGGTGGCACGCGGCGCCTGCATGGCAATCGTCGGGCCCAACGGGGCGGGAAAATCCACTCTGCTCAAAGCCATGCTTGGGCTCGTTCCACCCCTCACGGGCACGGCCGAGTTTTTCGGACAAAGCCTCCGCGTGGCGCGTTCGCGAGTGGGGTACATGCCGCAATCTCTGAGCGTCGATTGGGACTTTCCCGCGACCACGCTCACCGTTGTGACAATGGGGACCTACGGCACTCTCGGGTGGTTTCGCCGGCCGGGGCGCCGCGAGCGTGAGCGTGCGCTCGCGGCGCTTCGCCAGGTCGGCCTCGAGGATCTGAGCACACGCCACATTAATGAGCTCTCGGGTGGTCAGCGCCAACGCGTCTTTCTCGCCCGCGCCCTCGTACAAGAGCCAGACCTCCTCATCCTCGACGAAGCATTCCAAGGGGTCGATGCGCGAAGCGAGCGTGCAATCTTTGATGTTCTTGCCGACTTCCGGTCGAAAGGGCGCACCGTTGTGCTCGTTCATCACAATCTTGCGACTGTTCGGGAGTTTTGCTCTGACGTTGCGATTCTCAATACTGAACTCATCGCGTCGGGCCCCGTGGAACGCACCCTCACAGACGTGGCTATTCGGCGCGCGTATGACCTCGATGGATGTCTCTCGCGCGCCCTCGTCTCTCGCGAAGAAGGTCACTCGTGAGCATCGTCGATTTTCTTTCGGTCTACACCTACCGCAGCGTCCTTGTGGGGACGAGCCTCATCGGGGCTATCGCTGGGGCGCTCGGCTGCTTCGCCTATGTGCGCCACCAGTCGCTTGCGAGCGACGTCATCTCGCATTCAGCCCTCCCCGGGGTTCTCCTCGCCTTCCTTTTTTCAACGCTTGGTCCGGGCGCCTTCATACATTCGCCACTTCTACTCGTCATAGGAGCGGCGGTCACCGGAACGGCAGCGCATCTCGTCGCGAACATCGTCGCGTCTCGCACACCGCTCACGATCGATGCAGCGATGGCCACGACGCTCTCGCTCTTTTTCGGCACCGGTATGCTGCTCCTTCAGTTCATCAGTAAAAGTTCCCTCCCCGGTAAGGGTGGGATCGGTGCGTTTCTTTTCGGTAACGCCTCAACGCTCACGAAAGCCGACATCACCTCGAGCGCGATAGTCGGCGGGTGCGCAATCCTCGTGACGCTCGCCCTGTGGAAAGAGTTTTCGCTGCGCGCGTTCGATCCGGAGTTTTGCACGGTACTCGGACTGAACGGCAAGGCGATCGATGCGGCCATGTTCGCCATGCTCGCGATCGCCACGGTCGCGGGAGTAAAAGCCGTCGGGCTCGTGCTCATGGTGGCTTTCGTTGTGACCCCTCCGGCGGTCGCACGCCAGTGGACCCGCGAGCTTTCCTCCATGACACTTTGCTCCGCTCTCGTTGGTGCGGGCGCAAGCAGCCTCGGCGCCTATGCATCTGTCGCGCTCGGGGAACTGCCGAGCGGACCCGTGACCGTTCTCGTGCTCGTCGGGGCTCTCGTCGTGTCACTCCTGTGCGCCCCTCGACGTGGAATCCTTGCGCGCATGGTCGCGTCTTCGACGACGCGCCGCACTTTTCGATCGTCACCCGGGCAAGGGAGGAAACCGTGAACTTCATCCTTGGTACGTGTGCCCTAGCCGTCACGACGGCACTCGCTACTGCCCTTCCCGGAGTTTTCGTCGTACTTCGCAAGAGTTCGATGATGGTCGATGGTATGAGCCATGCGGTTCTTCCGGGAGTCGTGATCGGCTATGCGCTGACGCACTCTCTTACCTCTCCCCTGCTCATCGTCGGCGCCGCAGGCGCGGGGCTCCTCGTCGTGCTCGGAAGCGAAGCACTCTCACGCACGCGTTTGCTCGCGGGAGATGCGTCGCAGGGCCTTGTGTTTCCCGCTCTTTTCAGCGTCGGCGTTCTTCTCATCTCGATCGATTTCGGCAATGTCCACCTCGATGAACACGCGGTCTTGGTGGGCGATGTCAATCTCGCCGCATGGACACCTCTCACCATCGGCGGCATCGACGTTGGACCGCAATACCTCTACGTCATGCTCGCGGTTCTCGCCCTTAACATCGGCGTAATCGCCGCGCTGTTCCCACGTTTGACCGTCACGACCTACGATCCAGCATTCGCCCAATCAATCGGCGTGCGCACGGGAGCCATCAATGTGGTGTTCATGTTTCTCACATCGCTCACCGTGACGGCCGCTTTTCACGCAGCTGGAGCCGTCCTCGTGCTTGCCCTCGTCGTGGTTCCCGCGGCGACCGCGAGGCTGTGGTGCAGAAGCATTCGAGAAATGATCATCGGAAGCGCTCTCGTCGCAACGCTCGGAACGCTCGCTGGGTTTTGGCTCGCCTACGTGCTCGGCGCGGCGACGAGCGCGGGTATGGCTGTCGTCTATGGCCTCATCTTTTTCTGCGTACTCGCCGCCCGCACGGCGCTCTCTCGGGTTCGCCCCTCTATTCGAGAACCGTGACCCACACAGCGTCAGTCGCAGTCTTGCCGAGCGCCGCTATCCCATTCACGCCGTCGACCTCAAGGTCGAGCGTCTCGGAGAAAGGCTCCGCTTCGCGTGCACGCACAATCGCCCCAAAGGTGAGCCCTTTCCCGGCGAGGAACTGCAAAAGCGCTGGGTCAGCATCCGACACTCGCTCCACCCGTGCCGACTCCCCAGCCGCAAGATCCGTGAGCTGGAATGCGGGGATCGTTTCGAATGTTCCGTCGGGCCCTGGAATCGGGTCACCGTGCGGGTCTCGCGTGGGATGCGCCAGCGCGGCGTCGATTCTCTCCACCATAAGATCGGAGACCGCATGCTCAAGCACTTCTGCTTCGGCATGCACCTCCTCCCACCCGTAGCCGAGCTTTTCAACGAGGAAGGTCTCGATGAGTCTATGCCGACGCACCATAGCGAGGGCGAGGCAGCGGCCTTCCTCCGAGAGCGTGATCGCCCCGTAAGGCGAATGCTCCACGAGCGCCTGCTTAGCCAGTTTCTTAATCGTCTCGGATGCCGTTGCCGGCCGCACGCCCACGCGCGCGGCAATCTTCGAGGTCGTCACGGGTTCGTTCGACCACTCGCCTAGAACCCACACAGCCTTGAGGTAATCCTGCACGCTACCGGAGAGCTTCTCTACTGACACGCCACCACAGTAGCAACACAGCACTCTCATGAGCGGCTCACGGCTGAGCCGATCAAAGGCTATTCAGCCGTGCGGCACCAGTTGAGGCCGCGTGCCGTGAGGCGCGAAAGATGCTCCTCCATGGTCGCGAGCTCGCGAGCGTTGCCGGCCGAGCCGGACCACAGCTGCTGCGCAACGGAACACCCGCGCGGCCACAGCAGGTATTCGGCCTTCGCCCAATCGTGCACGTATTCGCTCCACAGCTGGAACTGTGCGCCGAGCAAGGCCCCCTCACCCCCGCCACCCACGGCATCGAGGAGGTCGCTGAGGCCCGCGACCTTGCTGAGCGGGAGGTTGCCGCCGATCGTGAGCGGGTGGTCCTCCCCGGAGTGCTGGCGGTAGTCGAAATACGTGAACTCCGTGGGCGCGGCGATCGCATCGTGGCCCGCGCGGAGCGCTTCCTCAATTGCTTCCGACTTGCGCCACACCATCACGGTCGTGTCGTTTGGAACCCCGCCTTCGAGCACCTCATCCCATGCGATCACGCGGCGGTTCATGCCGAGAACGTGCGTGCACACTTCGTTCTCAAACCAGGCCTGGGCCTCGGCAGGCGTCGTGGCACCGATGCGTTCCATGGTTGCGCGTGACGGTTCGTGTTCGCGCCATTCCTTTCCAGGGCATTCGTCGCCACCGACGTGGATCGGCGAGCCCGGGAAAAGGGTGGCGACATCCGTGAGCACGGCGCGGCAGAACTCGACGGCTTCGTCAGTGAGGGCGAGGACGTGCTCGGAGATGCCCCAGCACGTGCGTGGATGCTCGATCGGCACGCAGCCGAGCTCGGGGTAGGCAGCGACGACCGATTCCATATGGCCGGGCATGTCGATCTCGGGGACCACCTGGATGCCGAGCATCCCCGCGCGTTCAACCAGAGCGGTGATCTCCTCGCGCGTGTAGTAACCGCCGCATTCGATGCCGTCATGCTCGGCAACATCGTCGCAGTCGTTTTCGTCGGGAGGCGGCTGATGCCCCGCGAGGGTCCCGGGGCGCGTGGATCCTTTCTCGATGAGCTTCGGGAAGCCCTCGATGGGGATTCGCCAACCCTGGTCGTCGGTGAGGTGGAGATGCACAACGTTGAGCTTGTGCATCGCCATCATCTCGAGGTGCCTGTAGAGGCCCTCGAGCGGAAGGAAGTTGCGGGCCACGTCGATGTGGGAGCCGCGCCAGTGGTAGCGCGGCGCGTCCTCGATCTCGACGCAGGGGACGACGAGAGAGGACGGCTCCATGGGTCCGGCCGAATAAATCGCTGGAGGAAGAAGCTGAAGCAGGGTCTGCACCGCCCATCCGGCACCTCGCTCGTCGGCGCTTTCGATGCGGATGCCTTCGGTGCTCACACGCATGCGGTAAGCCTCCTCGCCGAGAGAGGCATCGTGGGCAAACTCGATTCCGCCAGCGCCGTCGCTCGTGCGCACGCCCGCGGCACGACCGAGCCGCTTCTCAAGCTCCGCGGCAGCGTTCCCACCACCCGCGATCGGGAGGGGCGAAGGAAGGGCAAACTCGCCGCCCATTTCGCGCACGGTGGTCGGTTCGGGGATGAGTGTTCTCATGTCAGCTTCTCCGGTGTCCACGAGGTAATCAGGTCGTGTTCAAGCGTATCGACCGCCGCTGAGCCGATTCCGCGCGCAGCCTCGCCAATCGTCACGACAAACGCACCCGCGGCGACCGCGGCGCGGGCACCCGTGGGCGAGTCCTCAAAGATGACGCAGTCGCGGGGATCGGCGCCCAGGCTCCGTGCTGCCTCGAGGTAAAGATCGGGGGCCGGCTTCGGGTTCATGCCGGCGCTCACGCCGAGGGCGGCGGTGAAGCGGTCCTCCCAGCCAATCGCCTGCACGCACTGCTCGACGATGGCCTGAGGCGAGTTGGAGCCGATCGCGATGGGCATGACCCGCGCGAGACGCGACGTGAGTGCATCGGCGCCGGGCATAGGCTCGAGGTCGGTTCGAAGCCGCTCGCGGATCGAGGCCTCGAGCCGAGCGCACACCTCCGCCATCCGGTCCTCGCGCGCGCCCTCGAACCCGAATTCGTCGAGGTAGTCATTGGCGACATCCTCGACGGTACCGCCGCGATCATCGTGGCCGCGGAAAACCCCGCCAGCCTCGCGCCAGAGGGCCGCGGCCGCCTCGTGCCACGCCTTTTCGGAATCGAAAAGCGTGTCGTCCATATCAAAAATAACGCCGGCAACCTTGCCCGGAAGTGCCTCCACCACGGGCGGGCTCACCACTCGAAAGCGAGGTTGCGCGTGGGGCCCACCTGCTCGATGCCGCGGAGCACGCCCACGTTTTCAGCGTCGTAACTGCCCTGGGTCACTCCCATTGCGTCAAGGAGCATCCACATGACCTCTTCGCTATGGAGCACGTCTCGCGAGGTCAGCGCCTCGGGCAGAGGCGCACCAAAACGGTGCGTGATGAGGAAGCTGCGACGCACCTCGACCTCATCCTCGCCGTGCCCACCCTCGGGTTTGTGGCCGTGATCGGTCGTGACGGCGACGAGCCAGTCCTCACCGAGCTGTTCATAACGCTCGGCGACAGCCTTGACGAGATGGCGCGTGAGCTCGTCAACGTGCCGAATCGCCTCGCGATACTGCTCCGATTCCGCGCCATGCGCGTGACCCGCGCCGTCCACACCTTCGAAGTACACGACGGCCGCATCGGGACCTTCGTGCAGGAGCTTCCACGTCGCCCAGTGCGCAACGTCATCGTCTGCGCTGTCCAGACCGTCCTTGAGGTCGGGATGGAAAGCCTGGTGCTGGCCCGTGCGCTGCTGATCCATACGGTGCTGGAGCAGCGGGCCGAGCCCGTGTGGCGCGCAGAACGCCTCCCATGTAGCCGCGGCAAGCGTGCGTGCCGCAGGGTTCGCAAAGTACACGCGCGAGAGGATGTCGGGGTGGCGCGCGAGGTCATGCCCCACGAATTCGTTCCACCACACATTGCATTCCTCGTGGGTCGACCCCGTGAGGATCGACGACCACCCGGGCGCGGAGTCCGTGGGCGGCGTCATCCACATGGGCGTGATGCGCCCGCCCGATTGTTCATCCCCGCGTGCAAGCCGGGCGAGCGTGGGCGCGAGGTTCTTCGGGGCCTCCTCGAGCGGGAGGGTGCGGTCGAGCGGGGGGTCGTGGGGTCCGACGGCAGGCTCACCCGCATCGTTCACGGCACGGAATCGGGGATCCGCGTCATGATCGGGCTTCGCGAAGTGCGGATCGGCCGCCACGAATTCGGGAAGGGCCACATCGGCCCTCATGCCGTCGAGGCAAATGAGAAGGAGTTTCATGCGCGTGCCACCCTCAAGGTCACAATCTGGAATTCGTGCATAGAGACTTCATAGAGCGAGGAATCCTCGCCACAAGCGGTCAGGCCGGGCGCGACCTCTGGCGCGTCTTTTTCGCGCAGGTTCGTCGCGCGGATCTCTGCCGGAGCGGAGGCGAAGCGCACATGCGCGATACCCGCGCGACCCTCGGCCTCGTGCAGGCGCACGATGAGATCACCCGTGCCGTCGTCGGCGGGCTTCACCGCGTCGATGAAGGCGAGCGTGTCGCCCTCGTGGCGGTCGATACTTACGACGGGCGAGACTTCGAAACCGGGCGTTGCTTCGCGAAGCGGCTGCGTGAGGCGAAGCCCGGCCGCATGTGCTTCTTCGAGGCTCGCGTCGCACACGAGACTGTAGCGAAGCGTGTGCTCGCCGAGGTCAACTTCGGGATCGGGGGCCGTGGCGGAACGCAAGAGCGTGTAGCCGAAGGCCACGCCGCCGCGCCTCTCAGCGCCGGGTGCATCGAGTACGCGCACGTCGTGACCGTAGGTCTGCGAGTTCGCGAATGCGACCCCGTAGCCGGGCTCCTCGAGGAGCGCCCAACGGTGACCGCTCACCTCGAACTGCGCCTCCTGCCACGACGTGTTCTTCGCGATCGCACGATCGATATGCCCGAACTGGATCTCCGAGCGGTCCGTGCGCGCACTCAGCGCAAGCGGGAAGCCCACGCGGAGAACGCGATGCTTCTCGCGCCAATCGACGTGCACCTCGAAGTCGACCGCGCGCGAATCCGCATCGAGCGTGATCCGCTGCGTAAACGTGGAGTCGCCGTGGGCACGGCGTACCTCGACGCACGCCTTGAAGTCGGTGTCGCGCACGACCTTCACGTCGAGCGCTTCGCTCAGCACGGTCTCGCTTCGCTTGTACTGGTGCTGGAGCTCCCACGCATCGAAGCAGCTCGGGAAGTCCGGGTGGATGCTGAGCGCGTTCGCCTTCGCTTCCGGAGCAAGCAACTCCCGGCCGCCCGCCTGGAGGTCGCGAAGGGACGACACGAGACCGCTCTCGTCGATCACAACCTCCACGAGGCCGTTGGCAAGCACGGTGCCACCTTCGCGCTTTTCACACGTCACGGGGTTCTCCGGCTCCACCTCAACCGAGGAGAGAGGTGCAGCGGAAAATGGAGCAACCTCGATAAGCGAGCAACCGTCGGAATGCTCCCACACCTCGCGGCGAACCACGGGCGAGGGATTGAGAACGGTGGGTTCAGAGCCCGCGAGCGCCGCGGCCTGACCGTGGCCGCCCTCGCGCACCTCCACCTGACTCTTGTGCTCACCTGCGAGGGAGGCGAAGAGCGAGTCGATGAGGCGTTCGATATCGGTGCGCAGCGCCTCGTACTCGGCGCGTGCCTCACGGTTGACCCAGTGGATCGACGAGCCGGGCAGAATGTCGTGGAACTGGAGAAGGAGGGCGCGCTGCCACAGCTCCTCAACCTCGCCGAGAGGGTAGTCGATCCCGTGCTCGGTCGCGAGGGCTCCGAGCCATTCGAGAACGGCGAGCTTCGCTTCAACTTCGCGATTGCCGCGCTTGAGCTCGGCGCTCGACGTGTACACACCGCGGTGGAACTCGAGATACATTTCGCCGCTCCAGACGGGGGCGTTCGAGTACTCTGCACGCGCCTTGTCGAAGAAACCGTCGGGCGAATCGAACTCAATGCGGGGCGCACCTTCCATATCGGCGAATCGCCGCGCGCGCTCCACCATTTCCGCGACGGGTCCGCCGCCGCCATCACCGTAGCCGTATGGGAGGAGTGAACGCTTCGCTCGCCCCTTCTCCTTGAAGTTGCGTTCGGCCTTGTAGACCTCTTCGGGACTCACGATCGAGTCGTAGCAGTCCACGGGCGGGAAGTGCGTGAAGATGCGGGTGCCGTCGATCCCCTCCCACCAGAAGGTGTGGTGCGGGAGCGTGTTCGTTTGGCTCCAGTTGAGCTTCTGCGTGAAGAACGTGGTCATGCCACTCAATCTCGCAATCTGCGGGAGAGCGCCCGTGTACCCGAAGGAGTCGGGAAGCCACGTGCACGTGGGGGCAACTCCGAGCTCGCGCTCCATCCAGTTAAGCCCCACGGTGAACTGTCGAACGAGGGCTTCGCCACCGGGGAGGTTGGTGTCGGATTCAACCCACATGCCGCCCGCCGGGTGCCATTGACCCTTCGCGATCGAGTCCTTCACGCGTTCAAAAAGAGCCGGCGCTCCGCTCTTGAGCCACGCGTAATGCTGCGCCGACGTGCACGCGAAGGTGAACTCGGGGTAGTCCTCGGCAAGGGCAAGGACGTTCGAGAAGGTGCGTGCGACCTTGCGGCGGGTTTCGCGCAAGGGCCACAGCCACGCGGAATCGATATGCGCGTGCCCCACGGCGCTCATCACCTGAGCGGAGGCTCCGGCACCACTCGCGATCACGGGCGCGAGGTGGGCGCGGGCGGCGTCGGCACCCTCGTGGATACCCTCGGCATCGACGATGTCGGCCGCCTCTTCGAGCGTGCGCAGGAGGGTCGCGCGGAGAGTCGAGTCTTTGGGCTGCTCTTTGAGGGTGCCCCAGAGCACTTCGATGTCGAGCCACAGGTGCCACACGCTCTCGTTGCGCACCACGAGGTCAGCACCACCGAACGTCCACACGGGTTTATCGGGGCGAGTCGAGAGATCCCCGAGATCGGTGGGGTTGTTCATGTAGTCACCCATGTTGGGATTGGCGCCGGCCTCGATGAAGAGGTCCACATTCCCGTTCTCGTCGAGAAGACTCTCGCCCGCCTTCGCGATCGTTTCGGGAAGGCCCTTGCCCGTGAGTGGGATGAGGCGATTCATGGGGTTGACGCCCTTGAGCGGCGTGCCAGAGGTGGTGTAGGCGAGGCCTTCGGACTGATTGCCAGCCCAATCCCCCTCGAAGCCGAGGTCCACGCGCAGCTGCACGCGCTCAGATTTCACCTCGGTGGGAACCGTGCCCGAAAGCTTGAACCACCACGTGCTCCACGCCGGCCCCCAGCGATCCCCCGAGGCAATCGGGGTATAGCTCGCGCCCGCCGCCGTTGCAAAGTCAACGGGCTCACCCGGCGCCTTCCACGCGGTGACGTGAACGGGCGCGAGAACCCTGAAGAGCTCCTTGCCCAGCCTCTCGTGGAGACGCTCGATGCGGTCCTCCACAAGCGTTGAATCGTCAAACATTCCACCCTCCAGAACATCGCCCTCGTTTCACGGCCAGCACCATAGCTAAACCGCGCACGCAGCGAGCTTATCAGCCACAAAAACACCTCGTGTAACTAAACACACACTTAATGACCTTTTACCCCTGGGAAGAAACCACGCTTTCGATGAGGCACGACCGGGCATCTCACGCACCGACCCAGAAAAACCCCCATGACAGGGGAAAACACGCCGTCGGCCTAGCTCGAAGAAAGTGCACTCTTCGGTCGGCGCAAACCGCATCGATAAAAGTTTACTTACGTCATCATTTTCCATTTACTCGACGTTAACCGCACGGGTATTGACTGGCACGGCAACGCAGCCGTACAGGAATCATCCACGGCGCATCCCACCGAGGCTTACTTGGAGTTTTCAATGAATATTTCCCGTCGTTCATTCCTCGGAGCCAGCGCGCTCACGCTTGGCCCACTGGCTCTCGTCGGTTGCTCGACGAGCAACTCCGGGTCAAGCGCCGGCGACGGCAACGAGTTCATCCTGTGGATGTGGCCCGAGGGCTACGGTGACGACGTTCTCAACGCCGTCAAAGAAAAATTTTCTGACATTTCGCTCCGCCAGGACGTGATCGGCGGCGACTTCAAGCAGAAGCTCACGACTACCTTCAGCGCCGGCTCCGGCCTTCCCGACATCACCGGCGTCAAAGGCGAAGACATCTCCTTCTTCCTCTCGAAGACCGACTACTTCGAGGATCTCAACGAGCTCGGCGCGAAGGACATCAAAGGCGACTACCTCGACTGGAAGTGGGAGCAAGCCACCACAAAGGACGGCAAGCAGCTCGGCATCCCCACGGATATCGGCCCGACCGCACTCTTCTACCGCTTCGATGTGTTTGAAGAGGCGGGCCTTCCCTCCGATCCCACGGAGCTCGAGAACGCGATCCGCTCGTGGGATGAGTACTTCGAACTCGGCAAGGAACTCATTGCGAAGAAGCCCGGCACCTTCCTCGTTCGCAACACGGCCAGCGTGTTCGGCACAGCTTGGCGTCAGGCCGGTAAGGGCTTCATCGACGAAAACGGCGCGTTCATCGGCGACCAGGAGCACATCCGTGCCGCGTGGGATCTCGCGGTCAAGGCCAACGCTGCCGGCATCAACGGCGCGCTCGCCGCACAGACCACCGACTCGGCGGCAGCAGTGAGCGAGGGACGCCTTCCGGCCGACTTCGGAGCTTCATGGCATCTCGCCGATCTCATGTCGGACGCTCCCGAGACCTCCGGCAAGTGGCACGTGTGCAAGCACCCGGGTGAGGCCGTGAACAAGGGCGGCTCGTTCCTCACCATCCCGAAGGGCGCCAAGGATCCGAAGAAATCGTTCGAGATCCTCTCCTTCATGCTCAACGCCAAGAACCAGGCGCTCGAGTACAAGCACAGCGGAAACTTCCCCGCAGCAACCGAAGCACACTCGATGCCCGAAGTTGACAGCGAGGTCGAATTCCTCGGTGGTCAGAAGGCCGCTGAGGTATTTAGCGCTGCCGCCGAAACCGTGCGCCCGCTCTACGAGGATCCGAACTCGGAAGCAGTGAACGCCCCCTTCTACGCGGAACTCGAGCAGGTGGAATCGACAAAGAAGGACCCCGAAAAGGCGTGGAGCGATGCAGTCACGGCTGCCAAGCGCATTGCTGAACAATCCGGCATCAAGGTGAACTGACCACAATGATCGAACCGAAGGCCCGACCACTCGGGACGCGCATAAGAAAAGCACTACCGCAATATCTCGCCATCTCGCCGTACTTTTTCTTCTTCTTCGTGTTCGGCGCGATGCCCGTGGTGTTTACGATGGGGCTCGCGTTCACGAACTGGTCGGGCCTCGGCGATTTCGACGTGATCGGCCTGACGAACTTCAAATACCTCGTCACCGATCCGCTCTTCTATAAATCCCTCGTCAACACCTTGATCTTGTGGGTGATGGGCACGGTTCCTACCCTCGTGTTGGCAACAATCCTGGCGCTTATGCTCAACTCAACGCTCAGGTTCTCGACGACCTACAAGGTGATCTACCTCATCCCGAACATCACCTCGATGGTCGCGATGGGCATGCTCTTCAGCTCGATCTTTTCCAGTCAGTTCGGCGTAGCCAACGTTCTCATCAACCTGGTGGGGTTCGATAACATCGCCTGGCTGCAAAACGAGTGGGGCATAAAAATCGCCATCTCGTGCCTCACCACCTGGGCATTCGTGGGCTACAACGCCCTGCTGATTTTGGCTGGGCTTCAAGCGATCGATAAGTCCCTCTACGAAGCCGCGGCACTCGACGGGGCGAACTCGTGGCAAATCTTCTTCCGCATCACGCTCCCGCAGTTGCGGCCCATCGTGCTGTTCGTGACTCTCATGTCCACGATCGGCTCCCTTCAAAGCTTCACCGAGTCACAAGTTCTTACGTCCTCCAATAATTCAGGGGCAGCTAACTCCGGCGGCGTCAATAACTCGGGCCTCACGATGGTCATGTACTTCTACTCGGTGGCATTCCAAGAAAACCGCTACGGCTACGGCGCCGCAATCGCGTGGGGAGTGTTCATCGTGGTCATGTTCTTCTCGATCATCAACTGGCTCGTCACGCGCGAGAAAAAGGACTAGGGGAGCAACGTCATGAGTTCGACTACGCAAGCAAAGCCCCTCGCGAACGCGGTTCCACGCAGGCGAAAGCCCATTCGCCTTTCGACCGTGCTGAAATACGTCGCGCTCACGATCGGCGCGCTCATTTCGCTGTTCCCGTTCTACTGGATGTTCATCCTCGCGACACACCCTTCATCTGCGATCTTCAAGTTTCCGCCAGATGTTCTCCCCGGCGATCGACTCGGCCAAAACATCGGAACGATCACCTCGAAGATCAACATCTGGGCAGCGATGGGCAACACGCTTGTCGTAGCAGTGTCCGTGACGGTCCTCGCCCTCATCATCGCGTCCCTCACCGCGTTTACGTTTGCGAAGTTTGATTTTCCGGGTAAGCGCGGTCTGTTCCTCATCGTCATGGCGACGTTCCTCTTGCCGAGCCAGCTCGCGAGCATCCCGCAGTTCCTCTTTATGAGCAAACTCGGCTGGACCGGCGATCTCAAAGCCCTCGTGTTCCCCTCACTCGCGAGTGCCTTCGGCGTGTTCTGGCTTCGGCAATACGCCACTAATTCCATCCCCACCGAGCTGCTCGAAGCAGCCCGCATGGATGGCTGCGGGTTCTTCCGCCAGTACCTTCACGTGTGCCTGCCGATCATCAAGCCGGCACTCGCGTTCCTTGGAATGTTCACCTTCATCGGCGCGTGGAACGACTTCATGTGGCCCCTCATCGTGCTCACCGACCCCAGCAAGCTGACACTTCAGGTCGCGCTGAGTCAGCTCAAGACTGCCCACGGCAGCGATTACGGCATGCTCATGGCCTCGGCTCTCATCGCGGTGGTGCCGCTCATCCTCGTGTTCATCATCGGAGCGAAACAGTTCATCGCCGGCATCGCAGAGGGAGCCCTCAAGTAGCCCTCCCTCGTGCGTACGCATGACAGCCATATAACGCCGTCAATCCGCGATGGGTAGATCACGCGATGGGTGGAGCATGTGTGGCCCGTCGCGGGGCACCACTTTGCTCGTGGGGTTCAGCGGTTGCACGGCGACCGTCGGAATTTCCGACGCCTGCCCACCTCGCGGCGCTCCTGCGGTCTTTACGGTGCTTCCGCACTCCCGTCTTTCTTGACTGAAAAGAGATCCGCATCTGCGCGGCCCTCAAGCACGTCAAGTGCGTGACGCACCCGCTCGGCACCCCACGGTGAGAGGATGGCCGCCTCGCTCGGGTCGATGAGCGCCCAATCCTCAAGTTCCGCCTCCTGGATGCGCACGCTTTCGCGAAGTTCCGCCTCGGGAACAACTCCGGCGTCGAACACAAAGTGAACGCCCATGGGCGCGCCGTATGCCGCGCTCGAGGGCACCCAGCTCACCGAGAGCAGCCGGCCCACGGAAAGATCGAGGGCGAGCTCTTCCATGAGTTCGCGTTTCGTGGCTTCTCGCGGATCCTCCCCCGCGTCTACCCCACCGCCGGGCAAAAGCCAGTGATCACGGTAGTTGGGCTTCTCTACGAGGATGCGATCCTTGTCGTCACGAATGATCGCGGCGCCGGAGCTGAAAACCTTGGGCAGCTGCTGGTAGAAGTACGGGTTCGGGAGGAGGTCGCTCATGCCTCCACGGTAGCGATCGCTTCTTGATCAGTGAAGGACCGGCGGGTACATGCCGCGGCCGTCCACCTCGCGATCACACTCGCAAAGCGCAACATTTTGTATACCGGAAAATGGTGCCAGGGTTTCTCCTACGGCCACAGGGAAAGCGCAATAGCGCCCGGTCGCGCACGCCGCTACCCCAGGGAACTTTCCTTTTCCCTAGCGAGACTTGCCGTAGGCAGGACCCTGCGTGCGGCAGTCCCCCGCGTTCGAGCTATACTCAAAACGGCAGCGAAGCCACTGTTTTAGTGGGGGCACTGCCGCCCCACCCCACCACCGTCGGTGGGGTACCACTAAGAAAACACCTATGTGAAGTCGCAAACGCAACCTCGCATGTATACACAACATCAATAGCTGGAGGTAGGTTTAGCGTTCTCGTTGAGCCTTCACGGCTCATCCGCCCGCTTCCTCACCCACCTCCTTTCCGATTAACGGAGTTTTTCATGGACATCTCACGCCGTTCACTTCTGGGCGCGAGCGCACTCGCTTTCGGCCCCCTCGCCCTCACCCTCACGGGCTGCTCGACCGGTAGCTCGAGCTCCTCCTCCGGAAGCGGAGGGTCGAACGACTTCACTCTCTGGACCTGGCCCGAAGGGTACAGCGAGGACACTCTCAAGGCCGTCAAGGAGAAGTTCCCTGACATCAACTTCCGCCAAAACGTCATTGGCGGCGACTTCAAGCAGAAACTCACCACGACCTTCAGTTCTGGCTCCGGTCTCCCCGACATCACGGGCGTCAAGGGCGAAGACATCGCCTTCTTCCGCTCGAAGACCGACTACTTCGAAGACCTCAACGACCTCGGTGCGAAAGACATCAAGGGCGACTACCTCGACTGGAAGTGGGAGCAAGCGACCGCCAAAGACGGCAAGCAGCTCGGTGTTCCGATCGACATTGGCCCCACCGCTCTCTTCTACCGCATCGACGTTTTCGAAGAGGCGGGCCTCCCCTTTGAGCCCGCCGAGCTCGAAGCCGCAATCCGCACGTGGGACGAATTCTTCGAGGTGGGCAAGGAACTCATCGCGAACAAACCGGGCACGTACCTCATCCGCAACATCTCGGGTGTCTTCAGCACCTCGTACCGTCAAAGCGGCAAGGGGTTCATCGACGAAGAAGGCCTGTTCATCGGCGATCAGGACCACGTGCGCGAAGCGTGGGATCTGTCGGTCAAGGCGCACCAAGCCGGTATCAATGCCGCGCTCGACTCGAACACGACTGACGCCGCCGCAGCCGTCAACGAAGGCCGCCTGCCTGCCGACTTCGGCGCGTCCTGGCACCTCGCCGACATGAAAGTCGACGCCCCCGAGACGGCCGGCAAGTGGCGCGTGTGCAAGCACCCGGGTGAAGCAGTCAACCAGGGCGGCTCATTCCTCACGATCCCGAAGGGCGCCAAGGATCCAGAGAAGTCCTTCGAAATCCTGTCCTTCATCCTCAACGCGAAGAATCAGGCCGTCGAATACACCTTCAGCGGCAACTTCCCCGCGGCAACCGAGGCTCACTCGATGCCGGAGGTTGACGGCGAGGTCGAATTCCTCGGTGGTCAGAAGGCTGCTGAGGTGTTCAGCGCCGCCGCCGAAACCGTGCGCCCGCTCTACGAAGATCCGAACTCCGAAGCTGTCATCGCACCGTTTACCGCTGAGCTAGAGCAAGTCGAAGCCTCCGGCAAGGATCCCGAAAAGGCGTGGAACGACGCTGTCACGGCCTCAAAGCGCATCGCAGAACAGTCCGGCATCAAGGTGAACTAACGATCATGACAACTCCCCAACCCCGGCCACTCGGGACGCGCATACGAAAGGCGCTACCGCAGTACCTGGCCATTTCGCCGTACTTTTTCTTCTTCCTCATGTTCGGCGCGATGCCGGTCGTCTTCACGATGGCGCTCGCGTTCACGAACTGGTCGGGGTTGGGCGAGCTCCAATGGATCGGCGGGACAAACTTCAAATACCTCATCACCGATCCGCTCTTTTACAAATCCCTTCGCAATACCCTGATCCTGTGGGTCATGGGGACCATCCCCACTCTCACCCTCGCGACGATCCTCGCGCTCATGCTCAATTCGACCCTCAGGTTCTCGACGACCTACAAGGTCATCTACCTCATCCCGAACATCACGTCGATGGTGGCCATGGGTATGCTTTTCAGCTCGATCTTCGCGAGCCAGTTCGGCATCGCCAACGCGTTCGTCAATGTTCTGGGTTTTGAAAACATCCCGTGGCTCAAAACCGAATGGGGCATCAAGATCGCGATCTCGTGCCTCACCACCTGGGCGTTCGTGGGATATAACGCTCTGCTGATCTTGGCTGGGCTTCAAGCGATCGATAAGTCCCTCTATGAAGCCGCGGCACTCGACGGGGCGAACTCGTGGCAAATTTTCTTCCGCATCACCCTCCCCCAGCTGCGCCCGATCATCCTGTTTGTGACGCTTATGTCCACGATTGGCTCCCTCCAAAGCTTCACCGAATCCCAGGTCCTCACGTCATCGGACAGCGGCGGCGCCGCGAACGCGGGCGGCATCAACAACTCGGGCCTCACGATGGTCATGTACTTCTACTCCGTAGCGTTCCAGGAGAACCGCTACGGTTACGGCGCCGCGATCGCCTGGGGCGTCTTCGTCGTGGTCATGTTCTTCTCGATCATCAACTGGCTCGTGACCCGCGAGAAAAAGGACTAAGGAATCACCGCCATGACAGCACACACTCAAAACGCGGCCGTTCCTCAGCGCCGCAAGCGGATCCGCCCCATCGATGTTCTCAAGCACGTCGCGCTCGCCGTGGGCGCACTCTTTTCGCTCTTCCCGTTCTACTGGATGTTCGTTCTCGCGACCCATCCGTCCTCCGCGATCTACAAGTTCCCGCCGGCGGTGCTGCCAGGGGATCGCCTCGGCACAAACATCGAAACGATCACCTCGAAGATCAACATTTGGGCGGCGATGGGCAATACTCTTGTCGTGGCCCTCTCGGTCACGGTGCTGGGGCTTTTCATCTCGTCGATCACCGCTTTCACGTTCGCGAAATTCGAGTTTCCCGGTAAGCACGGGCTGTTCCTCGTCATCATGGCCACGTTCCTTTTGCCGGCGCAGCTCGCGAGCATCCCGCAGTTCCTCCTCATGAGCAAACTCGGCTGGACCGGCGACCTCAAGGCACTCATCTTTCCGTCGCTCGCGAGTGCCTTCGGCGTGTTCTGGCTTCGGCAATACGCCACAAATTCGATTTCAACGGAACTCTTGGAGGCCGCCCGCATGGATGGCTGCGGGTTCTTCCGCCAGTACCTTCACGTGTGCCTGCCGATCATCAAACCGGCACTCGCGTTCCTTGGAATGTTCACCTTCATCGGCGCGTGGAACGACTTCATGTGGCCCCTCATCGTGCTCACGAACCCGGACAAGCTCACCCTGCAGGTCGCGCTGAGCCAGCTCAAGACTGCCCACGGCAGCGATTACGGCATGCTCATGGCCTCGGCACTGATCGCGGTGGTGCCGCTCATCCTCGTGTTCATCATCGGCGCGAAACAGTTCATCGCCGGCATCGCAGAGGGCGCGGTTAAGGCATAGGCGCCCGCTCGGGCCTCGGGGTCCGACGGTTGCCTCGGTGACGCGGTTGCACGAAGTCCAGGGGCGCTTACGCCCCACGTATTTCGACGTTCTCCTCGCCCACGAGCTCGGTGAGCTTAGCGTCGTACCAGGCCGCGGCCTGCTCGGGCGTTTTAGCGCCCACCATCACGAAATCCATCGCCTCCTGAAGAGCGGTCGAGACTTCGGGATAGATCGCAAATGCGGGGCGATAGTTCGCGGCTTCGAGCATGTCGGTGAAAAATCCGACGGTTGGCGAATATGACCTGTACTCCTCGTTCTCCGCGATGTCCCTCCTCGTGGTGAGGGTTCCGCCGGAGATGTTCCGCTGCACCTGGTTCTCGAGTGAGCACAGCTCTTTAATGAGCTCGAAAGACATGTCGCGATCGCGCGCGTGGGTGGGAATCGTCCATCCCCACCCGCCCGACAGCGTCGTCGAGCCCGGGGCTTCGCCGTGCTGGGTGGGCATGGCAGCAACATCCACGTCTTCCGGCCAAGTTGGCCACGGCGCGATGCTCCCCTCTGCCCACAGGAACGAAATCCACGAGCCGTCGACGAGGATGCCCAGCTCACCTTCGGGGAACATCGTGGCCTGCACGACGTCCATGAGGTTCGGGTCGAAGTGTCGGGAGGCCGGAAGGGTGAGCCCTTCGTCGAATTGACGTTTGAAGAACGCGAGCGAATCAATGAAACCCTGCGAGCCCGCAACCCACTTCTTCGTGTCGGGATTGTAGAGCGTGTCCTTCGTGCCGTAGAGCAGCATCTCGAGCCCTTGCATCGAGGCCGTCTCCCCTTGGGCCTTTCCACAGAACATGAACATGCCGGTCGCGCCGATGTTGGCGTCGCGAATCACCGCGGCGGTTTCGGCGATCTCATCCCATGTGCGGGGCTGCCACTCTGTGGGCAGCCCGGCCTTTTCGAACACTCGCTTGTTGTAGTAGATGCCTCGCGTATCGGTCTCGGTGGGAACGAAGTGCACTCGTCCGTCGGGGTCCTTGGCGGCGTCTTTGGAGGCCGGGTAGAAGCTGTCCCAGGCCTCCCATTTCTCCACGAGGTCGTCGATCGGCTGGAGGTAGCCGGCGGCGATATCCGATTGCAAGATGAAGGAGTCTTCGAAGACCACGTCGGGGCAGCTGCGCGGCGAGGCCATGAGCAGCTCGTTCTTCGTGAAGTAGTCGTTGGTCGAGGCGACAATTGGCACGAGCTCAACGCTCGTGCCCGGGTTTTTCGCGGTAAACGCCTCCGCAACCCCCGCGAGCCACCGCTGGAGGTTCGTGTCAGAACCAAACTGTTGGAAGGCGAGCCGCAAAGTGGAGGCATCGCGCTCGGCGCCGCATCCCGCAAGCATGGCGAGCGGAAGCGTAGCCGCAATACCGCCCGCGACCTTGAGGAAAGTGCGGCGGGACGCCCCGCTCGTGACTGCCACGGGTGAGTGCATTGCCACCGTCCTCTCGCTCATGCGCCAGCCGGTCCGCTCGGCTGGAAGCGCCTCGCTTTCCAGGTGTCTATCCCGGCGAGGTCTCCCCTAGCTTACCGATGGCGGCGCTGAGCGCGACTTTCGCGTTCGCGAAGCGGAGATGCTCAGCCCTTCACCGCGCCGTCCTCAACGCCCTTGAAGAAGAAACGCTGGAACACGGCGAAGAAGATGATGATCGGCACAAGCGCGATCATGGTACCCGCTGCGATAACGCGCGGGTTCGAGCCAAAGTTTGAGTTGAGGTACTGCATGCCTACGGTGAGCGTGTATTTGTCGGGATCGCTCAGCACGAGCAGCGGCCACAGGAAGTCATCCCACCCTCCAATGAAGGCAAAGATCGCGACGACACTGGCCATGCCGCGCACGTTCGGCCACACCACTCTCGTGATGATTTGCCACGTGCTCGCACCATCGATGACGGCCGCATCGAGAAGAGCCGGCGGAATCGAGCGGCATGCCGCCATCATGAGAAGCACGTTGACCGCCCCGATGAGACCGGGCAGCACAACACCAGCGAGAGAGTCAGCGAGACCGAGCGACTTGATGGTGAGGAACTGACTCATGAGCGTCACTTCCCCGGGCAGAAGCAGCGTAGAAAAGAGAATTCCGAGGGCGATCTTCTTGCCTTTGAACTTGAGGCAGCCGAGGGCATAGCCCGCGAGGGTCGAAAACACGACGTTCGCAATCGCGAGGGTCACGGCAACGATGAGCGAGTGCCACGCGTAGCCGAGAATCGGCACGGTGTTCGCGACCTCCACGTAGTTGTGGAGCGTGAAATCGCTCGGAAGGAGCGATGGCGGGAACTGGTAGATCGGGTCCCTCGGCCCCTTGAAGCTCGTGCTGAGCTGCCACAGGAACGGCCCCACCGACACGAGGAAAACCACGACGAGCAAAACGTAGCGCACGATCAAACCGGCAAGCGTCGGCTTGTTAAATCCCCCTGATTCCTTGCTGCGCCACGGGCGGTTCGTGTTGCGGTACGTGCGTGGGGAGGGAGTTCCGACGGTTGCCTTGCGCGCATTGCCGGCTTCAGTTTCAAGAGTGGACATGCCCATCAGCTCCTTAGTGCGCGTTCGAGTCTGGCCGGTTGTTGAGGTAGGCCACGAGAATGAGCGGACCGACCGTGAAGAGGAAGAGGAGCACGGACAGCGCGGAGGCGTATCCGAGCCTGCCGTCGAGCCCCGAGCCAACTTGCTGCACGAGCATGACGAGGGAGGATGCTTCGCCGCCGGGGCCGCCCGAACCTTTCGAGAGCACGTAAAGCTCGGAGAACACGCGCATGCCGCTCACGGTGATCAGTGCGCTCACGAGAAACATGGCGCCGCGCACGCCGGGGACGGTCACGGACCAGAAGCGCCGCCAGGCGCTCGCTCCGTCCATTGCGGCGGCCTCGTGAAGCTCATCGCCAACATTGGCGAGGGCCGCGAGGTACACGACCATGTAGTAGCCGAGGCCTTTCCACACGGTGAGGACGACGGCGGTGAAGATGAGTCCCCACCTCGAGGCGAGGAACGGCAGCGGTCCTTGTACTAGGCCGAGGAACTGCAGGGTTTCGTTGATGACGCCGCGCGAGTCAAAGAGCCACTGGAAGATGAGGGCTACGACCACAACCGACGCGATCACCGGGAAGTAGAACGTTGTGCGGAAGAACGAAATGCCTGGGATCACGCGGTGGACGAGAAGCGCCAGCAGAAGCGGGAGGAAAGTGAGGAGCGGAACGCAGGCCACAGTGAAGAGCAAGGTTGTTCCGAGCGCAGTCCATACGCGCGCATCGTTGAAGAGGGCCGTGTAATTGTCGAAGGCCACGAAGGTTCCACCCGTGAGGGGACGGGCATTCGTGAAGCTGAGAATGACCGTGTTAAAGAACGGCCACAGTGCAAAAACGAGGACCCACAAAACCGCGGGGCCCACGAGGAGCCACGGCACGTACCACTTGTATGAATGCACGCTATCTCTTCCCTTTCAACGCTGAAGTGTGGAAGGGCCGGGCGACGGCGAGGGCCGCCCGGCCGTGAGTGTTATCAGTTGAGCTGATCGTTGCCGTACTTCACGGCAGCGTCGAGCGCCTCCTTGGCTGTGATGTCTCCTCGCATGGCGAGTGCCATCTGCTGGCCGAGGTTGGTTTTCATGTCTTCGGTCCACATCACGTTCGTGGGGTCGACCGCCGTCTTCATCGATTCCGCGGCGAGTTCAACCGCCTTATTTTGCAGCTCGATGTCGGACTTCTCGGCGAACTTGCTCGGGTCGGCGGCCGCTTCCTTGGTGCCGGGAAGGAACCCCTGCGCGAGCTTCACGAAGGCAATCTGGTTCTCGGTATTCGTCGCAAACTTCGCGAAAGCTAGGGCCGCGGCGGGGGCCTTCGACTTCGACGACACCGCGATGCCCTGGACGAACAGGGGCGGCTCTCCCATGCGCTTCGTGACGACAGTCTTCTCAAGCAAGCCCGGGTTGTCGGTCTTCAGCTCAGTGGGGAAGCTCGAGGTCGCGGTCGTCCAGAGCACTTTTTCTTGCTTGTACAGTTGGGCGTTGCCGGTGTAATTGTCGCTCAGTACCTCAACCGGCATGGCTTTCGCCTTGTAGAGGTCGACGTACTTTTGGAGAAACTCGACGTTTTCGTCGGTATTGAAATTGAACTTCCCATCATCATCCGAGGTGACGATGATTTCCGGGAGCGAAGAAATGATCGGCGCCGCTCCACCTTGCTTTGAGGCTTCCATAGCCAGCTCGTAGAGTTCATCGAAGTTCTGAGGAAGCGAGTCCTCGGTCACGCCAAACTTTCCGAGTTCCTCCATGTTCCACCACGACATATCCGTTCCGAGGTACCAGGGATAGCCATAGCTGCCGTCGATCCCCGGCATTTCGTAGGCTTTGACGCCGCCGTCAACGTACACGTCTTTAAGCTCATCGTCGGCCTTCGCAAGGTCGAGGAGCATGCCGTTTTTTGCGAGGGAGTACGCGAAGTTTGGCGGTACGTTCACGACGTCGGGAAGTGCGTTTGAGTTCGCTTGCCCGAGGAGCTTGTCCTCGTAGCCTTCTCCGGGCTGGTCCATCCACTTGACCTTGACGCCGGGATTTTCCTTTTCAAATCTTGCAACGAGGTCTTCGAAGTAGGGGGTGAACTTTTCATTCTTGAGCGACCAGGTTTGGAAGGAAATCTCGCCTTCCACCTTGCCTTCTTTGGCCTTCTTGGCGGCGTCGTCCTGTTCGGCGCTTCCGCCGCCACCGCTCAAGCCGCATCCGGCGAGGGTGAGCCCCATGAGCCCCACGCCTGCACCGAGAATCGCGCGACGAGTTGTTTTCATTGCCGTGTACCTCTTCCTTGAGATGTCATGAGCGGCCCAACGCTGATGATAACTAAACCGCTAAAGTTGAGTGTACACGGCTCTTCCCGTCGCCGTAAGACTAAAGCCCTAGGTTTCCGACCTTGCAGGCGGCGGCAAGGCTGAGCCCGCGAGCAGAACACTCCACCCGCGGGCTCAAACCCCCACAACCTCTATGGAATCCAGTTAGGGGCGGGGGAAGCGGGCGCGGAGGGTCACGATCTGGAACGGTCGCGCTGCGATCTCAATCCGCTCCCCCTCGGCGCGCTGCGCCTGGTAGTGCAGCACCGAATCCGCGGTAAGCTCGCGCTCGAGGAGGTCCACGGCGACGATCTCCTTCGCGCCCGGAATGACGACGGCGCCTTCGCCTCGCACGCCCTCGGATTCGTAGAGGCGCACGATCACGTCACCCGATTTGTCCTCGGCGAGCTTGAGCGTCTGGATGCGCAGCGAGGTGTCCTCGCCCTCGATCCGCGCGAGCGCGCTCTCCACGAGCGACGCGTCGATCTCGCGCGGCGCTTGGTTGAGGCGCGTTCCCTCGTCGATCGCCTCGGCAATCGAGGCGCCCGGCACGAGCGAGTACCGCATCTGATACCGCCCCTCTTCCGCGCTAGGATCGGGGAACTCCGCCGCGCGAATCACGGTCGCGCGCACGATCGTCGTCGTGCCGCCGTCATCCTCACGCAAGGCTCGACGCACATCGTGGCCATACGACGAATCGTTCGAAAGCGACACCGCCGCCCCAGCCTGACCACCCTCGTGGACGCGTACCCAGCGGTGCGCGCACGTCTCGAATCGGCCGAAGTCGTCAAGGGTATTGACGGGGATGGGGCGCTCGATGTACCCGAACTGAATCTCGCTCGCCATGTGCGAGGCTCGCAGGTCAAACGGGAACGCGAGCTTGAGGACCTTTTTGCGCTCGTGCCAGTCGACATCGAGCACGATCTCGAGGCCCTTCGCGCCCGGTGCAAGCACGTACGTAAGCGTGATCCGCGAACCTGCGCCGTTCGAAGGGGCACCGGGGTACGGCTTCTCCTTCGTGCGCACGCCCTCCGTGCGGGTTTCGTAGGTGGCGCGCACGTGCACCGCGTCGCCTTCCCGTTCAACACATACGGGTCCGACGGCTGCCAGGTCCCTGCCGACCCTTCGATAAAACTCGTCGATGTCCCACGAGTCCCACGCGTTGGGAGTGTCGCGGTGAAGCTGAAGCAGCGCGCCCTTGGCGCCGGGTGCGAGCAGTTCGCGGCCGTCTTCGCTTTCGCGGAGGCTCACGAGATGTCCGTCGCCGTCGATCCTCGCGAAAGCGTGGCCGTTTGTGAGGGCGAAGGAACCGTCGGACTCCTCGCACGTGACCGCATCCTCGCTCGCGCCTGAGCTCTCACCCATGCCCGCGTTGCCGTGAGCGCGCGCGATCGCCTCGAGTGCCTTTTCCACGAGCGCCTCGCCGCGCTCGGCGATTCCTTCGTAGTTGTGCTCGGTTTCCCTGTGCACCCACGCGATTGCACTGCCGGGGAGGATGTCGTGGAATTGGAGGAGTAGCACCTTTTCCCACAGCTCGTTGATCTCGTCGTAGGGGTACTCGAACGCCTCGTCGAGGCGGGCCGCGAGCGCGCTCCACTTTTCAATGTCGTTCATGAGGGCCTCGCTGCGGCGATTGCCCTGCTTGCCGCGGATCTGCGAGGAGTACGTGCCGCGGTGAAGCTCAAGGTAGAGCTCGCCGTTCCAGAGCGGCGCCTCGGTGTACTCGGCGCGGCTGCGTTCGAAGAAGTCTGTGGGGCTCGAGAACTCGACCTTGGGCGAGCCCTCGAGGTTTGCGGCCCTGCGACCCGCGGCGAGCTGCTCGCGTGTGGGGCCGCCGCCACCGTCGCCCCAGCCGGTCGGGCTCAGCGCGACGTGGCTTCGGCCCTTGTCCTTGTAGTTCTTCTCGACGTAGGCGAGTTCTTGGCCCGTGAGCTGGCAGTTGTAGGTGTCGGCGGGCGGGAAGTGCGTGTACTGAGTGGTGCCGTCGATGCCTTCCCACCAGAAAGTGTGGTGCGGGAACACGGAGTATTGGTTCCAGCTGACCTTCTGGGTGAGGAAGTTCGTGTTGCCGGCGGCGGCGCAGATCTGCGGGAGGGCGCCCGAGTAGCCGAACGAGTCGGGGAGCCAGGTTTCTTTCGTTTCGAGCCCGAATTCGCGAAGGAAGAAACTTTTGCCTTGAATAAATTGACGGGCCATCGCCTCGGAGCCGGGCATGTTCGTGTCGGATTCGACCCACATACCGCCAACGGGGATGAATCGACCACTCGCCACATGCTTCTTGATGCGCTCGAAAAGCTCGGGGTAAAAATCGCGGATCCACTGGTACTGCTGCGCCGATGAGCACGAGAACGTGAGGTCATCGTAGTGTTCGAGGAGCCAGCACACGTTGGAGAAGGTACGGGCACATTTGCGCACCGTCTCGCGCACGGGCCACAGCCACGCCGAATCGATATGGGCGTGGCCGGTCGCAATCACCGTCATCGCAGAGGCGTTCGCGGGCTTGTCGAGTTCACGCTTGAGAACCACGCGGGCGTCCTTCGCGGTTGCGTGCAGGTCGTCGGGATCAGCAACGTCAAGCGCGTCGTCGAGGCAGCGCAGGATGTCCTGGCGGCGAGTGCTTTCTTCGGGAAGCTCACGCATGAGGCCGTCGAGTGCAACGACATCTTGTTCAAGTTCCCAAATAGTCTTCGAGCGCCACGCGAGGCGCAGCTCGGTGAGGTCGTAGATCGGGTCATCTCCCGCGGTGTCCCATTCGCCGAGGTTCGTGGGGGTACACGTCCAGTCACCCGCAACGTTCGGGTTTGCGGCGAGCTCGAGGTAGTACTCGAAGTTCGTGTCGCCCGGCTCGAGCGTGAGGTACTGGTTGTAGGGGTTGATCGCCTTGACGGGAACACCGTCGGCTCCCCAAATGAGCGCTTCGGCTTGGAAGCCCGGCATGTTCGTAAACGACAGGTTGAGCTGGAGTTCCACGTCGCGTTCGTCGTCGCTTATCCATTCTTCGGGGACCTCGCCCGTGACATGCAGCCACAGCGTCGACCAGGGGCGGCCCCAGCGCGCACCCACCTCGATCGGGCTGTAGGTTTGCGCCTTCGCTTCGGCAAAGGAGACGGGTTCGCCGGGCACCTCCCACGCTTCGATCGTGACGGGCGCGGTATCAAGGTGGCGCCTTGCGGGGAGCTGTTCGGCGAGGAACCGTCGGACTCGGTCCTCACTGTGCGCGCGATTGTTGAACATCGGGTGGCCTTTCGTCGAGGGGTGCGGCGCGATCGGGTAGGAAGCGGGCACGGCCGTGGTCGGCACTGAGCGATGGGCAGTGCTCGCCTTATCCGAGCTCGAGGCTTCGGTACTCTCCGTGGCGAGCGAAGTCCATCCACTCACCGAAGACGTCGGATTGGGTATTGACGAGGGAGCGGTTCGAGCCATCGGGCTTGAGCCCTTCCACAATCACGCTCGCCGTCGATGTCGCAATCGTGGAGAGTGCGCCCGATTTGTCGAGTGCGATGATCTCGCGGAGACGTTCGCCGGCGGGTTTCACCGCTCCTTCGGAATCAATGAGACCCAGGCTATATTCCAGATCTGGGAAGTCCGCCAGCGCTCGCGACACGTCGTGCGAGCACCACCAGGTGATGCCCGAGAGGTTTCGGTAGCCGAGAGCGGCGCGTACGGTTCCTTCGAGAAAATCGGCGGCATTGTCGGGGCTCACCCAAGGGGTCGGTGCGCCAACTTCTTGGAGCCACACGGAGCGGTCCGACGGCTGCCCGCTCACCCTGTGCCACAGATCCGCAACTTCAAGCAGGTAGCGCGCGAAGTGGGGAAGCTCCGGTGCGTCGATTCCGTAACGCTGGGCGGCACCGCCAAAGATCCACGAGTGCACGGTTGTGGAATCGCCGAGTTCGACCGCGGCCCGGGGCGTGA
This sequence comes from Dermabacter indicis, assembly GCA_001403775.1. Taxonomy (GTDB): domain Bacteria; phylum Actinomycetota; class Actinomycetes; order Actinomycetales; family Dermabacteraceae; genus Dermabacter; species Dermabacter indicis. The sequence continues at coordinate 18,184 of CYUG01000012.1, read as the reverse complement.
ACGGGTGGGAGTCAACGAACCAGGTGTCATCGTCAAAGCAATGGTGGTGGGATCCGCGCGGGAAGGCGCCGCGGATCTCGGCAAGCATCCCGTCGAGCCACCCGTAGGCTTCTTCAGGGGTAATCTCATGGCGCTCGGGGTGGCGCGGGGCCGCAAACTGGCCAATTTCGTTGCCGATGGTCATTCCGGTGACGTGCTCGCGTGACGTGAGCTCGGAGGCGAGGGTTCGCGCGAGTGTGCGCTGGCCATCGACAACATCGCCGTCGGTAAAAATGTTGCACCGGTGCCACGTGCTTACCCACGCAGGTAGGAAGTCGAAGCTTGAGAGGTGGCCCTGGAGGAGGTCTACGGAGACCGCAAGGCCCACGCTTCCGGCGGCATCGGTAACGGCAAGAACATCGTCGATTGCTTGTGGATCGATGAAGGTGCGGTTGGGCTGCAAGAGCGGCCACAGGGGGAAGATGCGCACGTGGTCGAGGCCGAGATCGGCGAGGGTGGCGAAGTCGTTTTCGACCGAGCCGAGGTCGAGGTTCGCCCAGGAGTGGAACCATCCCTTTCGAGGGGTGTAGTTCGCGCCCCACGCATGCTGTTGATTCATCGCGTCACCTCGTTGTCACTGATGTTCACACGCCTACCTAAAGCGATTTAGCTCAAAAGGTATCATGAACGCATGGCCCGACCCACTATCGCCGATATCGCCCACGCCGCTGGCGTCTCAAACACGGCGGTCTCGTTTGCGCTCAATGGGCGACCGGGAGTCGCCGAACCCACGCGCGAAAAGATCCTCGCAATCGCTCGAGACATGGGTTGGAGCCCCAATAGGGCAGCCAGGGCGCTCTCCACATCACGCGCCGATGCCCTCGGCCTCATCATCACCGCGCCCTACGCCGAACTTGCGCGCGACACGTTCTTTCTGCAACTCATCGCAGGCGTTGAACGCATGCTCGCCGCGAGCCCCGTCGCTCTCGTTCTCAAAATCGTTGAAAGCTTCGAGGACGAGCTCGCCGCGATCCGCCAATGGCACGGCGAGTCCCGTGTCGATGGGCTCATCCTCGTCAACCCACGCCCCGAGGATCCCCGGCCCGCGCTCACGAACCAGCTTGGCATCCCCACCGTTTTCATCGGCAAGCCGGGCACGAGCGCACCGTTCTCCTCGGTCTTCATAGACGACTCCCTCGTCATGGACACTCTCATCGAGGATCTTGCCGCGCGCGGAGCGCAGCGGATCGCCTACCTCCACTCCCACGCCCGCTACAGCCACGGAGAAGCTCGCCTCGCGGCCCTCCGGCGTCATCGGTCGGGCCTTACTGCGATCGAGCACGGCGTTCCCTCGAGCACCATTGACGAAGCTCGCGCCGCGATCCGCGATTTCCTCTCGATGCTCGACCTCGCTCCTAAGACGACCTTTGTGTGCGAGAGCGAGGACCTCACGCTTGCGACTCTGCGCGCGCTCGGCGACCTCGGCATCCGGGTTCCTGCAGTCGCGGGCGTCGTCTCATGGGAGTCCTCCCCCGGGCTCACGCTACGCTCTCCCGCGGTGTCAACGCTTGAGCGCAGCCCCGCGGATATGGGCCAGGCAGCGGTCGAACTCCTTCGCGACATGCGCGACAACCCGGGGCCTGAGCCGCGCACGCGCGAGCTTGAGTGCCCGCGCTTGCACGCGCGCGACACACTCCCAGGCAGCAACCAGAGCTAAAGAAGCGGTTCGCCGATGAGCGCCGGCCTCTCAAAGCCCGCCACGTCGAGGGCGAGCTCGCAGAACATCGCATTCGACCAGGAAAACCACTCGCGCGTAAACTTCGTGGGATCGTTGCAGTCGACGCCCTCGTGCATGTAGCCGGTCCCGCCCGTCGTCGCAAGCAGCAGCTCGAGGAGCGCACGCTTTTCATCAATATCAGTCGAGGTGAGCCCTTCGATCGACTTCGCAATGGGCCACACATACCCCTCGGGCGTGTGCGGGGAACCAACACCCGCGAGCGCCGACCCCTCGTAGTAGAACGGGTTCTCCTCGCTCAGCACCGCCGCGCGAGTCGCGAGATAAAGCGGGTCGCGCGCATCAATCACGCCGAGATACGGCAACGAGAGGAGCGAGGGCACATTCGCGTCGTCCATGAAGAGCGATGCACCAGCGCCATCAACCTCATACCAGAGCCGCGAAACACCACCCTCGCGCGTGATTCCGTGGCCCTCGATGCCCCTCAGGATTCCCTCGCGCAGAGTTTCGGCGCGATCTGCAAGAGGCAAGCGTCGGACCTCGCCCTGCTCCCCCGCATTCTCGCCCAACCCGGCCCTTGCACACGCCTCCACGAGCGCGGGCACCGCGCGAAGCGCCGAAGCCATGAAGAGATTCCCGGGAATGTTGAAGCCGAGCGCGCACGCGTCGTCGCTTGGACGAAACCCCTGCCACACAAGCCCGCACGGAGCCGTGAGGCGTCCGCGGCCGTCGCGCACAAGGGTGTCCTGGGCGGGACAGTCGGTGCGGCGAAAGTAGTACTTCGAGCGTTCTTCATGATCGGTTTCGGTTTCGAGCACATCGAGGATGAGCGCGAACGCCGGAAGGGTATCGGCGGTGATCCACGACATGTTCCCCGTGGCGAGGAGGCGCGCGGCCAGGTCAAGAGGATAGGCGAGCGAGTCAATTTCGAATTTACGCTCCCACACCCACGGCCCCTGCGCTGGCTCGTCGTCATCCCATCGCTTGCCATGAGGCTCCTCGTTGAAGGCGTTCGCGTACGGGTCAATGAGGATCATCCGCCAGTGCGTGGTAAGCAGGCCGCCAATCAGGTCGCCGAGAGATTCGTCGTGCCCCACAAGACGAAGAAGCGGAGAAAGCTGCGCGCACGAATCCCGCAACCACATCGCGGGAATGTCGCCCGTCATCACGAACGTGTCGTTCTTTCCGCGCTTGCGCACGGTCGTGCGAGCCGTGTTGTCGAGAAAGCGCACCACTGCCTCGGCAACATCGTCGCCGGCCGCTTCGCGCACACGTGCGGCAACGCTTTCGAGGAGGGCGGGGGCAAGCTCAACGCCCTGGGGGTGGGGAGTTCCGACGGTGGCAAAGCGTGACACGTGAGGCTCATTTCGCTCGAGGCTTCTCGGCAGCCGACTTTGGCTGCGCCCCTACTTTCTCGCATCGCGGGGAAGGCGTGCAACACGCGGCGAGCGAGATTTTTTCTTTGCATTCCCAGGTAGACAACCTAGGGTCGAGAGTGAACTAGCTCATAATTGAGCTTTAATCGATCAGCGTCTACAACGGAGTGAGACATGAATCGGCCACTCGGAGCGACACCCCAATCGTCGCGGCGAACCTTTTTGAAGGTGACCGGAGGAATCGCAAGCACGCTTCCGCTTGCGATGCTCGCGGGCTGCTCGAGCGGCCGCGATTCGTCAACACTCCGGGTTGCCTACCAGCAATTTGGCTCGGGCACGACCCTCAAGCAATGGCTCACGAAGATCATTGCGGAGTTCACGAAGAAGCATCCCGGGGTAAGCGTTGAACTCGTACCGATCGTGGCAGCGGAGAACGACTACTTCACAAAGAACGAGCTCCTCATGTCGTCGCCGCGCAGCTGCCCCGATCTCGTTTTCGAAGATACGTTCATTCTTCTTTCGGATGTTGCGGCCGGATATATTCAGCCAATCGATGATCTCGTGCGTGGATGGGAAGGATGGGAGAACCTCTACCCCGCCTCACAAGCAGCGGCCGTTGACCCGGAAGGGCGCGTGCACTGTGTGCCAACCGAAACGGATACGCGCGGCATCTACTACAACAAGAAGGTATTTGAAAAGGCGGGGCTTCCCACCGAGTGGCAGCCCCGCACATGGAACGAGATCGCCGAGGCCGCTACCGCCATTCGCGACGCGAATATCGACGCGACCGGCATGTTCATGTACTGCGGCAAAGCCCAAGGTGAAAAGGCCTCGATGCAGGGCTTCGAAATGCTGCTCTACGGCACGAAGGACACGCTCTACAACCCCGACACCAAGAAGTGGGTCGCGGGCGCGCAAGGTTTTCTCGACACCTTGAGCTTCTATAAGCGTCAGTTCGACGAGAAGCTCACGCTCCCCACCTCTCAGCACCTCGACCCGAATATCGCCGAGGCTATTCAATCGACAACCTTCCCTTCGGGGAAGCTTGGCATCCTGATCGATGGTTCGTGGATCTCGAACCAGTGGACCGAGGGAGGTCCAGCACCGTGGCCCACGTGGCAGGACGACGTGGGCCTCGCACAAATGCCTACCCAAAACGGTGAGGAGCCGGGTTCCACGACCCTCGCTGGCGGCTGGGGTTGGACGATTCCTACTCACGCGCGTGATCGCAAGCTTTCGTTTGAGCTCATCAACGAGCTGTGTACGCTCGAAAGCCTCGTATACCGCAATAAAAGCGGCGCCAACCTCACGACGAGAAAGGACGTCGCGCAAAACGAGGAGTACAGGACTTACTCGCCAACCGTCGGCTTCTTCACCGATATTTTCGAGACCGCTTACTACCGTCCCGCGTTCGCGATCTACCCTGAAGTGTCCTCCGCCCTCCAGGACGCGATGGACACTGTGATGGTGGGCGATAAAACGCCCGAGCAGGCCGCGGCCTGGTACGACGCCAAGCTCACCGAGCTTGTGGGCAAGGAGAACATCGAGGTGCGTAAGGCATGAGTACATCAGTCGATACCGTGACTGCTCCCCCGTCACACGCGACACCACAGCGAAAGCGGGCCCCGCTCGGCAACCGCCTCACAGCCCGCCGCGGCCTCCTCATGGTCCCTGCCTTCGCGCTCATGGCGATCTTCATGCTCGGCCCGATCGTCTACTCGATCTACTTGGCCTTCACGAATAAGGCGGTGCGTGGCGAGAACGCCAAGACCGTGAAGTTCGTAGGGATCGACAACTTCCTCACGGCATTCGGGGACGATCGCTTCTGGAACGCGGTCGTTCTCACCCTGATCTTCACGATCGTCTCCGCCGTGATCGGCCAGAACCTTCTCGGTATGGTGCTCGCACTCCTCATGGAGAAAGCGAATAGGCTCATCACCTTCATTGGCACATCGGTCGTGATCCTCGCGTGGATTCTTCCCGAAGTCGTGGCCGGCTACTTGCTGTACACGTTCTTCGCGGATCAAGGTTCGCTCAATACCCTCCTCACGAGCATCGGGTTGCCGGGGCAGGATTGGCTGTTTAGCGCCCCGATTCTCGCGGTGTCGTTCGCGAACATTTGGCGCGGCACAGCTTTCACGATGCTGATCTACTCCGCGGCTCTCACGTCGATCCCAAAGGACGTGTACGAGTCAGCCGAAATTGATGGAGCCGGCGCATGGAGACGGTTCACAAGCATCACCGTGCCGCTCATGCGCACGGCAATCGCCACGAACCTCATGCTGATTACGCTGCAAACGCTCTCCGTGTTCGGTCTCATCTTCATCATGACGGGCGGCGGGCCTTCCGGCCGCAGCCAAACCCTCCCGCTGTACATGTATGAGCAGGCGTTTTCGTACGGTCAGCTCGGCTACGGCACCGCGGTCGCGCTCATCCTGCTCGCAATCGGGGCGATTGCCTCTCTCATTTACCTGAAGCTTCTGCCCGAGGAGGACAAGCGATGACCACCGCAGCTTCCACCACAAAGCGGGCGAAAGGCGACCGCATCGATCAGCCGCACACGGCACGCGGGCGCCTTGCTTCCGCGCTTTCTTCGATCCTCATCGCTCTCATCAGCGTGAGCTTCGCGATCCCCATCATTTGGGTGGTTCTCGCCTCCTTCGACACCGAGGCGACGCTCGCCGTGAAACTGCCGAAGCAGTGGAGTTTCGGCAACTATCAGGCGATCTGGAACGAGCAAACGACATTCCGCCCGCTTTTCAACTCGCTCGTGCTGTGCGGGTTCGCCACGATCATCACGATGGTCGTCGCGGTGCTGTGCGCGTACGCGTTCTCGCGCTATCGATTCCGCGCTCGGCGGCCACTTCTGATGGGCATCCTGTTCTCCACGGGCCTGCCGATCACGGCAATCATGATCCCCGTGTACTCGATGTTCGTGCAGGTCAATCTCGTGGATTCGATGCCCGCGGCGATCTTGTTTCTCGCGACGTCGTCACTTCCCTACGCCATCTTCCTCACGAAGGGCTTCATCGATTCGGTGCCCGTCGAGATTGAGGAAAGCGCGTGGACCGAGGGGGCGGGCATGATCCGCACGATCACGTCGGTGGTCCTGCCGCTCATGAAGTCCGGCCTCGCGGTCGCCACGATCTTCACGTTCGTGGGCATGTGGGGCAACTTCTTCGTGCCGTTCATGCTGCTGCTGAGCCCCGAGAAACTTCCCGCGGCCGTCACCCTGTACACGTTCTCTTCGCAGTACGGCCAGGTCGCCTACGGTCAGCTCGCGGCGTTCTCGATCTTCTACTCGGCTCCGATCGTGGTGCTGTACCTCGCGCTCGGCAGAAGCCTCGGCACCGGCTTTGCCGCGGCGGGTGGCGTCAAAGGCTAGAAATTCCGACGGTTCCTTACGCGAAGGCGCCCCGAGCCACATGGCCGGGGCGCCTACTTTCGCGCGCTGCTCTATCAGCGAGGCGTCACTTCGCCTCGTGCACCTCGGCGTCGCCGCCCGCCACGCTCGAGTCGCTCGAGGTGTCGGTGGCCTTCACCTTGGGGGCATCGGCCTTGTGTGAGGCGCGAACTTCGTTCGCCTTGTCCTTGGCCGTCGCGGCCGCGCCCTTCGCTGCGGTCTTCGCCTGCTCGGCAACCTCGGGGGCCTTGTCCTTCACGGCGCCGGCGGCATCCTTCGCGGCCTTCGACACGGTCTCGCGCGCCTGGCCAACCTTCTCCTGCACGCGCGGATCATCAACGTACTGCTTCGCGGTCGCCTCGAGCTTCTCGTAGGGCTCGCGGCCCATCTTCGAGCCGATCACGAAACCGATGGCGATGCCGGTCGCAAGAATAAGCTTGTTCTTCATGGTTCCTCCTCCATAGAGGTGTGTCTGCGGACACGACCATCGTGGCATACGGTGCTGAGGGAAACTCGGCCGTCAGCTTTCGCTCGCCGAAAGATCAATCCGCTCTATCCCGCAATACACGTTAAAGCGACCCTCGGCTTCCTCACCGTCGCCTTCGCCGCGCACGAATCCGCATAGCGTGATGCCGAGCCGTGCGGCAGTGTCGATCGCGAGGGACGAGGGTGCGCTCACGCACGCGATGAAGCCGATGCCTGCCATGGCGGCCTTCTGCACAATCTCGAAGGAGGCGCGCGAGCTTACGAGGAGCACGGTGTCGGTGAGCGGGAGGCGATCCTCGAGGAGGGCCCAGCCGATGACCTTGTCCACGGCGTTGTGGCGGCCCACATCTTCGCGCAGCACAAGGCGCTCGCCCTCGGGGGTAAGGAGCGCAGCGGCATGCACGCCGCCGGTCTTGGAGAACGCCGCCTGACCATCGCCGAGCTCACGCTGCGCGCGAAGAAGGTGTGATGGCTGCATGGCAAACGTCGGAATAAAATCGTGCCGAACCCGCTTCGTGACCTGATCAATCGAGGCCGAACCGCACACGCCACACGCGCTCGACGTGAGGAAAGGTTTCGTGATCACCGGTGCCGCGGCGATCGTGCGGGTCGTGAAGTCCATGACGTTGTAGGTGTTGCGCTCGAAACCGGAATCATCCTCAACAACGGCACCGTCGCAATAGCGGGCCTCGCGCACGTCTTCGCGGCTCGTAATGTATCCCTCGGCATGAAGGAACCCGTGAATGAGTTCAACGTCGTGGCCGGGGGTGCGCATCGTCATCGAGAGCTGCTGACCGTTGAGGCGAATGTCGAGCGGCTCTTCGACGGCGACGCTATCGGGCCGCTCGGAGTGGTAAAGCTTGCCGCCGCGAATACGTACGCGCGTCAGGCGCGTCGATGCTGTCACTCGTCCCATAAGCCCACCCTAACCACATTTCCTCGCCCCGGCACGGCCTGTAATGTTGGGGCGTGACCGCCAACGACTCTCCCTCGAAAGCTGCCGCTCTTGCGCATACGCTGCGCGGCTCGAAGTTTCTCATCGTGGGCGGTCTCGTGTTTTTCTTCGACGCGGCCATGTACAACGTCCTCGTGTTTTGGGCTCCGGGGCACGGCTGGGGCGAAGGGCTTATGCACGGCAACCCCATCGTCGCGAAGATCTTGACGATCGCGACGGCCAGCTGCCTCACGTATCTCGGGAATCGTTTTTGGACGTACGGGGATCGCGGGAAGCCGCACACGGGAAGGTCGATTCTCGCGTTCATCATCGTGAACGTCATTGCGAGCGCGCTGCAGCTCGGCTGCCTGGGCTTTTCCCGCTATGTGCTCGGCCTCGACTCGCCCCTCGCGGATAACGTGAGCGGCACGTTGATCGGCCAGGCGGTCTCCACAACGTTCCGGTATTTCACGTATGGCAGGTTCGTTTTTCCGGAGGCGGAGGGGTCCGACGCCACCTAGACTTAAGGTGAAGCTTCTTTTGAAAGGCGTGGGTCATGAACATTTCACAACGTCGTGAGGGTGCGGAGCACGCGGCTCCGCGGTGGACATGCGATGTGACGCGCGACCACGGGAAAGGCTCCCCGTCGGCCTCGGGTGAGTCGGTCATTCTTTCGCCGCATGCGATTCGTGTCCCGGGTCTCGCTCGTACTCAAAGCGAGGCGATCCAGGAGGCGGGCGATCTGCTCGTGGAGCTCGAGGCGATTGATCCGGCGTATGTGGAAGCGATGCATGAGCGCGAGGCGGCGGTATCCACGTTCATGGGCCACGGTGTCGCGGTGCCGCATGCGACGAGCGAGGCGAAGCGCAGCATTCATCGCACGGCGATGAGCGTCGTGAAGTACGACGAGCCGATTCCGTGGGGCGATGATGGCGAGGAGCGGGTTTCGTATGTCGTGGCGATCGCCGGTATTGGCGATGAGCACCTCATGCTGCTTCAGGCAATTTCGCAAGTGTTCGCGGAGGAGGACCGCCGGCGAGCACTGAGCGAGGCGGCGGCTCCACTCGAGGTCCTTGCGGTGTTCGATCCGGATTTCGAGGAGACTCGCGGGCTGTGAGCGCGACCCGCGCCTGATATTCCCGACAAGGTGACCTGCAGCGTCATTCGGTAGGGTGGCCTCACTCATCTTTATCCGCTGGTGTTTGCCCGCGCGGCAGGCCGGCTCGTCGAAAGGCACATCATGGCAGAACGTACCGTCAAGATTGCGGCCGCTTCCGGGCTCCATGCCCGCCCCGCCGCTATTTTTTCGAAGGCTGCGGGCGAGCAGCCCGCGAAGGTGACGATCGAGAAGGTTGGCGGCGCCCCAATCGATGCTTCCTCGATTCTCATGCTCATGACTCTTGGTGCGGGTCACGGCGACGAGGTCGTTCTTCGCGCCGAGGGCGATGGTGCTGAGGAATCGGTCAATGCTCTCGCGGCGCTCCTCGAGACGGATCTCGACGCACAGGGCTGAGAACCAACTGCCCCAACTGACGAGAATGGGCACGCCACACGGCGTACCCATTCTCTTTTGTACGAGGGGGTAACTACAGGCCGATCTCCTCGAGAACGGGCAGCTGCTCGCGAACGGCGCGCTTACCTTCGGCGGCAGTGGGGGCACTGACCGCGATGCGGGCGAGGTCGCGTGCCTGCTCGAGCGACACGGTCGAGAGCACCTTCGCGACCGCGGGCAGCGAGCGCGGGGTCATCGAAAGCGAATTCACGCCGAGCCCCACGAGGACGACCGCGAGCGCGGGGTCCCCAGCGGCCTCGCCGCACACGCCCACGGGCTTGAGTGCGGTGTCACCAAAGGCCTCGAGGTCGCCGCCGGCAACACGTGCGCCGGTCGCCGTCGCACCCACGAGGGCGAGCACGGCGGGCTGCCACGGATCGTTGAGCTTCGCGAGGGCGCCGAGCATGCGATCGGCGGCCATCGTGTATTGCGCGAGGTCGTTCGTGCCGATCGAAGCAAAGTCCGCAACTGACATGAGGTGATCGCTCGTGAGGGCCGCGCTCGGGGTTTCCACCATGATGCCGGCACACTCAACGCCTGCCTCACGTGCCATTGCCACGAAATCCTCGGTGTCCTCAAGGGTCGAGATCATGGGCGCCATGACCCACGGCTCGGCGTCGGTCTCGGCGCTCGCCTTCGCAATCGCCTTCAATTGATTTTCGAGCACCGAGCGCTTTTCCCATGACGTGCGGTATGCGCGAACACCGAGCGCCGGATTCGGCTCTTCGGCGTCGGTCAGGAACGGGAGGGGTTTGTCGGCGCCCGCATCGATCGTGCGGATCACGACCTTCTTACCGGGGAACTGGCGAAGCACACCAGCGTACGCCTCGGCTTGCTCCTCTATGCTCGGTTCTTCATCGCGGTCGAGGAAGCAAAACTCGGTGCGGAAGAGCCCCACGCCATCCGCATGGGCTTCGGCGGCGAGGGTTGCGTCCTTCGCGCCACCAACATTGGCAAGCAACGGTACGCGGGTACCGTCGGAAAGCCTCGCTCCCCCGCCCTCGTACGTGAGGGGGTGTTTCAGGAGTTCGTACCAGGCCGCGGAGAGCTCGCGCTCGCGCTCACCGAACTCGCTCGTGACGGTGCCGGCAGCACCGTCGATGTACACGACGGTCCCCTGCTCGAGCCCGTCAACGCCCTTCGCGGCAACCACGGCGGGGATGCCGAGTTGGCGCGCGAGGATCGCGGTGTGGGATTGCGGGCCACCGTCGGAGGTCACGAGCGCGGAGACAATACTCGGATCGAGGGTCGCGGTATCGGCCGGAGCGAGGTCCTGCGCCACAAGCACGAAACGCTCTTGCGAGAACGGAATGCCGGGAGACTCATCGCCGCGGAGCTGCGCGACGATCCGCGCACGCACGTCTTTCACGTCGCTCGAGCGCTCGGCCATGTACCCGCCGAGGCCCTCGAGCATGGTCGCGACCTGATCGCCGGCTTCCCATACTGCCCGCTCGGCACTCATGCCAGCGGTACGTACGAGCTGCTCGGCGCTCGTCGTCAGAGTCGGGTCTGCAGCCATCTGCGCGGTTGCTTCGAGCACGGCCTTGCCATCTCCGCTCGCACTCGCGGCGCGCGCTTCAAGATCGGCCTTGACGGCGGCAGCTGCCTCGGCGATGCGGGATGCCTCCGCTTCACGGGCCTCACCCTGAGCGATCGCCTCGCCGCGCTCGGGTTCGGATACGGGAGGGGCCATGACTTTGACCGGATCGATGACGCGGCCAGCGCTTACGGCAACACCCGTGTACTCACTCATACAAACCTCTCCGCTTTGTGCCCTCAGCACAGGAGCCTCGATGCACGATTACCGACCAAATCTATAAGAACGGCCTGGAATCCTCACGCCAGAGGCGCGTCTCAGTGACGCGCTCAGCAAGCGTCGGAAATGGACGGTCCCGAAAACTGAGGCGATCGTGCCCTAGAATGCCGAGGGCTGCACATGCAGGTTGTGTGCCACCGGCCCCCGTCTCGCACATCTCGCAGCAGGAGGGCCACGCATGGCACGCAAGCAGGGTTTTGACCCGACGAAATACATCGAATTGCAGTCGAAGCACATCGCTCAAAGGCGCGCGGAGATCGGCGGAAAGCTGTACCTCGAGATGGGTGGCAAGCTTTTCGATGACCTGCACGCTTCGCGCGTTCTTCCGGGATTCACGCCCGATAACAAGATCGCGATGCTGTATGAGCTGAAGGATGAGCTCGAGATCCTCATCGCGATCAACGCGCACGACATCGAGCACGACAAGATCCGCGCCGACCTTGGCATCACGTATGAGGAAGACGTTCTGCGCCTCGTGGACGTGTTCCGCGAGCGCGGCTTCCTCGTCAACACGATCGTGCTCACACAGATGGACGACCACAACGAGTCGGCGACGCAATTCAAGGACCGCATGGAGCGGCTCGGCCTCTCGGTGATCAAGCACCGCACGATCAAGGGCTACCCGGATCCCACGCTCGTCGTGTCCGAGGAGGGCCTCGGTCAGAACGAGTGGGCAAAAACGGAGCGCGACCTCATTATCGTGACCGCTCCCGGGCCGGGCTCGGGCAAGCTCGCGACGTGCCTGTCGCAGATTTACCACGATCACAAGCGCGGCATCGATTCGAGCTACGCGAAGTTCGAGACGTTCCCGATCTGGAACCTGCCGCTCGAGCATCCTGTGAATCTCGCCTACGAGGCGGCGACCGCCGACCTCGACGACGTGAACCTGATCGACCCGTTCCATCTCGAAACCTACGGCGAGAAGGCCGTGAACTACAACCGCGATATTGAGGCGTTTCCGCTGCTCAGGATCCTCCTCGAACGGATCCTCGGTGCGTGCCCGTACGCTTCCCCCACAGACATGGGCGTGAACATGGCGGGCTACGCGATCACCGACGATGAGGCGTGCCGTGAGGCAGCCACGCAAGAAGTTGTGCGTCGCTTCTATAAGGCTCGCGTCTCCGAAAAGAAGCTCGAGCTTCCCGCGGACGAATCGCAGCGCATCAAGCTCGTCATGGCCAAACTCGGCGTGGATGAAACGATCCGCCCCACCGTGAAGCCCGCGCTCGAGCTCGCAGAAAAAACCGGTGCGCCCGCCTCGTGTCTTGAGCTTTCCGACGGCACCCTGATTACCGGGAAGACCTCCGATCTGCTCGGCGCTTCCGCGGCCATGCTCCTCAACGCGCTCAAGCATCTCGCGGGGATTCCCGAGGACGCTCTTTTGCTGTCGCCCGAATCGATCAAGCCGATCCAGACTCTCAAGGTGGACCACTTGGGTTCGCGCAATCCGCGTCTGCACACCGACGAGGTCCTCATTGCCCTTTCGGTGTCCGCGGGGAGCGACGCAAACGCCGCCGCGGCGCTCGCGCAGATCAAGAACCTGCGCGGCTGCGACGTGCACACCACGACGATCCTCGGCTCCGTAGACGAATCGGTGTTCCGCGCCCTCGGCGTGCTCGTCACAAGCGAGCCGGCGTTCGGGAAGAAGAGTCTTTTCCACAAGTAGACCTCAATCGAACCTGGCGTCCTTTAGCCTTGTGGCATGCAACCACCAATGGGTCAGCCGAATCCCCAACCAGCAGTGCCGGCACGCACGAGCAATACGCTTCTGTGGACACTGCTCGGATGCGGCGGCACGTTCGTTGTGCTCGCGGCACTCGCGGGCGCCGGAGTTCTTGCCTTCATGTTTTTGGGCGATAAGGGCGAGCAAGCGTCGGAACCCTCCCCCGACACGTCGACCTCCCAAGACGCAACCCCCGCGTCGGGCGAACCCGAGCACGTGGGCGACACCTACCTCGTCTTTTCCGAGGCCCGAGGAGAAGACCCCGACCACGACTACGTTGTGCGAGCCCGCTACGAAGATGAGAGCGGCGGTGGCTACGAAATCGGTATCGAAAATGACCCGGGCCGCACGTTCGAAGAGGACACCGCCGACCTCACGAATCCACAGACTTTCGGGCCTTGGGTGTGCGGGACGCAGTACGAGATGAACGTGTGCATGGCCGACGACGAACGTGGAAGAGTTCTCCTCGTTCCGCTTGATTCGGACGCCGACCTCAGCACCATTGCAGCCTGGGGCGATGAGTTCATGGAGCAACTCAAATAGCCGAGGGGGACCTCGCCCACCGACACCGCGGCAGAGATTTAGGGCAACCCTAGTATTCCTTCGGTGTGATGTGTAGTACTAACGCACGGCCTGCATTGCAGTGTGCTGCGCTATCCCTTGTGCGCGTGCACACACCGCCCCATCCGATGAGGATTACGCATATGTCGAGCAATCAGTGGAACCAGGCTCCAGCCGGTCAAGGAGCGCCGCAAGGGCAACCCCCTATATGGGGTACCCGGGTGCGATGCCTCCGGCGAAAAAGAGCAAGACTGGTCTTTACGTCGGCCTCGGCTGCGGCTGCCTCGCACTCCTGGCGCTCCTGATCGGCGTCATCGTGCTCGCAGTGATGCTCATGGGCGGGGATGATTCGAAGGACTCGGGCGACGGCGGTACAACCACATCGGCCGCGGCCCCAGCACCCGCCCCCAACGACGGCGGGGACAACCCAGCTCCCAATCCCGCGCCTGCACCTCATGGTGGCGGAGACTCTCCTGCAGCCGATCCGGCCCCTGCGCCGAATGGCGGCAACTCCAATCTGCCTCAGCAAGTTGGCGAATACACCCTGAGCGAAGCCGCAACAGACAACGTCGTCGGCGCCGACTACGGCGCCATCTATACTTCCTCGACCGGCCAAATCAACGTCTCCGGTGCTGAGAACCCCCTCGCACCGATCGAAGACGAGATAGATATGCTGACCCTGGGCGGAAGCGCCCAGGAGATCAGCGGCTGGACGTGCGGCCCCTTCTTTGGGGGTGCGTCGGGCAACGAAAGCGTCTGCGTGAAGTCCACTAATGGCACGAACGTCATCAAGATTATTGGCAGTGCGGACGCGCAAACCCTCGCGGATTTCGGTGATCAGTTCATTGCAGCCGGAGGCGCGAGCTCATGACCCCATTCTCACCGCACGGCGGCCCCGTCCCGGAATTCCGACCGCAAACGCCTCCAACGAACTCGCGGCATGGGGAAACGAACTCCTGGGAGCGCTGAATGAACAACAATAGTTGGCAGCAGACCCCCGATCCCCACGCTGAACCGACCGAGTATCAGGTTGGAAGCCCTTACCAGGTACCACAGAGCGGTGCTCCAACGCCCCAACCGGGTCCGGAATAGAAAAATAGGATGACTCTATGGGTCGCGATCGGGATGGGCGTAATTTTCGTACTCCTTCTCATCGCCGGCGGGATTCTCGCGTTCATGCTCATGAACAATAAAGACGAGGAAGCGTCGGACCCCAAGGACGACACGACCACGAGCGCACCCGCGCCGGCCCCGAACCCCAAGGCCCCCAGCCGAACCCGGGGTCAGACGAGCCGGATCCCGCCCCGGGCCCGAATCCCGGCGGCGGCTACACTCCCCCGGATCAAGTGGGAGATTTTAGAGTCGACGAAAACCAGCCGAAACTAGACTTCGGTGATGTTGAGAAGGTGTACTCCTCACCAAACAGCGCTGCGATCTTCTGGGTCCAGGTCTTCCACGATCCCGAGAGCGGTCAACTCTTCGTCCAAGATATTGACGCGACCGGAAAACAGATCGGCAACTGGAAGTGCCAAGAAGACGCCTTCGTAGAGAACGGCGGCGACTGCTACGCCCAGGGCCCCGGCGGCACAATCGTGCTTATTATGGCTTCCAATGTGAAGGACCTCAACGAGATCGTCCAGTTCGGCGATCAGCTCGCAACCACGCCTCGCTAGACCAACGATTGATCGACTGCAGCCCGGCCCCAAGCCCGCTTCGTTCGCGAAACCGCCCCTCAGGTCTAGCGCCGCGGACCGGCGAGATCGTTGCGGTGTGATGCGCGCGACTGGTGGAGCCCGCTGCGGCTTATCAGAGCGCAAGCGGATTCGACATCGATCCCACCTACAAGCACCCGAACGGGAGCACCCACAGCTGGGGTTAGATGCGAAAGCCAAGGCAAACCTGTTGAAAGACACCCCGTAGGTAATAGCTCGCCAGGATCTCCCGCCCGCGCCGTTCGACCCCTGGCGTTCTCACCGCAATCTTGAGATAGACAACTCTAGGTTTCCATCGATGTGATGTGTAATACTGACTGGCGCCTGCGCCCATATTGGCGTCTGCGACACGTCCCACCCACTTCTCGCGCCCTCGCGACTCAGTAGAGCAGGAAGACATCGAACATGAGCAACCCCGAATGGCAGCCAGGAGCTGCTTCGAGTGCAAATCCGAACAGCAACCAAGGCTACGGTCAGCAGCCCGCCTACGATCAGGGCAGCTTCCAAGGGCAATACAACCAGCCCACGGGATACCCCGGGAGCAGCATACCGCCGCAGAAAAAGAGCAAAGCGGGCCTATGGGTTGGAATCGGCTGCGGTGCTCTCCTCCTTCTCGCACTCCTAGTCGGTGGAGGTGTTCTCGCGTTCATGCTCCTCAACGGCGACGACAAAAAAGAGGTTCCCGCCTCGGAAGTGAGCTCCGCGGAAAAGGACCTCAAGGGCAAGGATGACAAGGGGAACAAGAATAGCAACGGGGGTTCAGCTCCTGCTCCGAATCCCGCACCTGGTGGAAACAGCAGCGACAGCCCTCAACCCGGCGACGGTAAGAATATCCCCCAGCCTGGCGCCGGAGGCGAAGCAGCATCGGGGAACCTGCCCCAGCAGGTTGGCTCGACAAGCCTCGATCCTTCATTCGGCGATGCTGGAATCGGCGACGTTGGTGGAACCTACGTCTCGCAGGATATGACTCTCGTCTATATCGCTTCGATTATCAGTGATAAAGAAACCCAGGAAGCGTTCACAAAGTACGGAAGTGGAGAAAAGAAGACCGTAGGCAACTGGACATGCGAAACCAAAACCACCAATAGTCATACCTGCTACACGCAGAACTCTTCTGGCGCAATGGTCTATATCATCGGCGCAAACGCCGGAGCGCTGAGCCCTGAAGACGTAGCCGCCTGGGGCGACGAATTCATCGCTGCGAAAAAATAGTTCCACAGCACCGCACGGCTAGGAGTGAGGTCACAATGACGTATTCCCACACCACACCGCCGCAGAAAAAACAAGACGGTTCTATGGGTCGCCATCGGGATGGGCGTCGTGTTCGTACTCCTTCTCATCGCCGGTGGAGTTCTCGCCTTCATGCTCATGAACAATAAAGACGAGGAAGCGTCGGACTCCAAGGACGACACAAACCACAAGCGCACCTGCACCTGCCCCGAAAGCCAAGCCCCCGGCAAGCGACGGCGGCGGGACCAACCCTGCACCGAAACCGAACCCGGCTCCAGCCCCCAGACCGAACCCAGTGCCAAAGCCAAACCCGAACCCGGCACCACAGCCGAACCCGGTTCCTCATCCCGGACCTCAACCGGCACCGGCACCAGGACCCAATGATCCCACCGACCCGGCGCCGGGGCTAAACAAGCCGGATCCCGCGCCGGGTCCGAACACTGGCGGCGGCTACATCCCCCCGAATCAAGTGGGCAATTTCTACGTCAACGACAACTTGCCTAAGTACGAATTCGGTGACGTTGAGAAAACGTACTCCTCGCCCAACAGCCAAGCAACATTCGCGGTCGACGTGTTCCACGATACCGAAACAGGGAAACTCTTCGTCCAAGATATTGACGCCACCGGGCAGCAGATCGGGAACTGGAAGTGCCAGGAAGATATCTTCGCCCAAAACGGCGGCGAATGCTATGCACAAGGCCCCGGCGGCGCGATCGTACTCATCTTGACCTCCAACGTGAAGGACCTTAACGAGACCGTCCAGTTCGGCGATCAACTCGCAACCGCAGAACCAAGTCAGGTCATCGAATGAACGGCTATATCTCGGCCGCTTCACCGCGGCACTCCCGTATCGACCTTTGGCTCGGCATCAGCTTCGCCGCGTTGTTTCTCGTACTGATCCTCGCGAGCGGTGGTCTCGTGTGGGCTTTCGCCACCCAGGCAGGTGGCCACAGCACGGAAGTCACATCGTCAGGACAAGTTCAGAACGACACAACTGCGTCGGAGGAACTTGATGCTCCGGCGACTCCGATCGGCGGAACAGTCCACCCTCAGGCCGAATCCCAGGCTGGCGAGCCCGTTGCCGTGTGGACCACGACCCTCGTGGACTCTGTTCCTCCGGGTCAGAGCGCGAACGGGTTCGACATTGATGCCACCTACGAACACCCAAATGGGAGCGTCTACATCGTGGGTGTGAAAACAGAGGACGGCGGCTCAGGACAAACTCTTCTCGACTCCTTAGGAGGCCAGCAAGAGATAGGAAAATTCACGTGCGAGCCGTTCAAAAACGGTGACGGAACAGGATGCGTGGGTACCGTGGAAGGCATCGGCTTGATTGCCGTGCGCTCAACAGACAGGCGCAACAGGCTCATTATCGCGCAGTGGGGTGAGGCCTTCGTGGACGAAATGCACAAGGCCAAGAAGCAAGACGGGTAGTTCCGACGGTTGCCGCGCCACATCAGACGCGGTGGCATGCTTAGCGCTTAAATGCGGGGAGCCCCGGCCGTGACGGCCGGGGCTCAACCCACAACGAGGAGTTCGGCGGTGTCCTACTCTCCCACACCCTCCCGAGTGCAGTACCATCGGCGCTGTTGGGCTTAGCTTCCGGGTTCGGAATGGAACCGGGCGTTTCCCCAACGCAATGACCACCGAAACAAATCAACAACAACCCCACCCCCC
>CYUG01000011.1 GCA_001403775.1 Dermabacter indicis | reverse complement strand
GGGGGGTGGGGTTGTTGTTGATTTGTTTCGGTGGTCATTGCGTTGGGGAAACGCCCGGTTCCATTCCGAACCCGGAAGCTAAGCCCAACAGCGCCGATGGTACTGCACTCGGGAGGGTGTGGGAGAGTAGGACACCGCCGAACTCCTCTTTCGACGTCGCTTGCGTAACGGCGCGCACGGCGACCTCACAAAACTTCATATAGCCGCTGCCTTGCAGCGATTGCCGAAAGTTTTTCGGCGGTCATAGCGTTGGGGAAACGCCCGGATCCATTCCGAACCCGGAAGCTAAGCCCAATTGCGCCGATGGTACTGCACTCGGGAGGGTGTGGGAGAGTAGGACGCCGCCGAAATTATTCTTCGAAAGCCCCGGTCACAAGACCGGGGCTTTCTTTTTTCCCAGCAACCGTCGGACTCGCCGTGACCCTCCCCATGGATCCTTACGCCCACCCCTCCCTAGCGCTGCACCCGACCTGAAATCCCGATACAGTTAACCCCTGTAGTTCGTTCGCAGGGAACGGGCCCGTCAGGTAAAGGACAGTGATGGCGAGCTTCACGATGGAAGAGATCGACCCTTCCCTCGCGGATTCGATCCAAATCGGGCTCGAGGCCGTGGAAGAGCGGCTGCAGGCCGCCGTCGCCTCCTCCGACCCGATGATGCGCTCGACCGCACCGTACCTCCTCGACGCTGGCGGCAAACGCGTTCGCCCCGTACTCGTGATGCTCGCCGGCGCGTTCGGAGAGATCTCCACGCCTCAGCTCGTCGACGCGGGCGCACTCGTTGAACTCACCCACCTTGCAACCCTTTACCACGATGACGTGATGGACGCAGCCGAGACCCGTCGCGGCGCCAAGGCCGCTCATCGTGTGTGGGGCAACAACATCGCGATTCTCACCGGCGACTTCCTCCTCGCGCGCGCGAGCGCGATAAGCGCAGGCCTCGGCTCCGACATTGTGTCGATTCATGCCCACACTTTCGAGCGCCTGTGCCTAGGCCAACTCAACGAAACGGTCGGCCCCTGCGAGGGGGATGACCCCTTCGCGCACTACATTGATGTGCTCTCGAATAAGACTGGCTCACTCATCGCTGCTGCGGGCGTTCTCGGTGCCATGATCTCCGGTGCGCCCGAACGTGTCGTGGCAACCATGCGGGAGTACGGCGAGGCTGTGGGAGTCGCTTTCCAGCTCGCCGATGACGTGATCGATGTTCGCGCGACGCCGGAGGAATCCGGCAAGACACCGGGGACTGACCTGCGTGAAGGTGTCCCCACAATGCCGAGCCTCCTGCTCAGGGCGCACGTCGCCGAGAATCCTGACGACACGGAATCTTCAGATCTTCTCGCCGCGCTCGATGGCGACCTCTCGAACGACGACACCCTCGCCAAAGTCGTGGCAGCGCTTGCGAAACACCCCGTCGTCGACGAAACGGAA
Organism: Dermabacter indicis; assembly: GCA_001403775.1. Lineage (GTDB taxonomy): Bacteria > Actinomycetota > Actinomycetes > Actinomycetales > Dermabacteraceae > Dermabacter > Dermabacter indicis. The sequence goes on along the minus strand of CYUG01000011.1, from coordinate 693,877 downwards.
AGACTCGCGCAGAGCTATGGCGATCGGGCCCTTGCGCTCGTTGAATCACTCCCGGCCGGTTCAGCGCGAGACGCACTAACGGCCTTCACCACGTCTCTCGTAAGGCGGCGCGCCTAAGGGATGGCGGCCCCTGCACCGTTCAGCGCTTCTCGCTATGCTTGACTGTGCTCCAGGCACCGCGTCATTTCCTTCGCGGCGCTTCCTCGATGCGGTCTCGCGGCCACATGCGCCAAGGCGCTCCGGTTCGCTAGCCGCGCGTAACTAAAGTGAAGTGAACGAACTCGTGAATGCAGACCTCTCAATGCGGGCCGAACGGCACGCGGAAGACTTCGGTATCGCCTCGACAGGGGCGACTGACGTCGGTCTCGTACGGTCAGTCAATGAGGATTCCTTCATCGCCTTCGACCCGATTTTCCTTGTCGCCGACGGCATGGGAGGGCACAACGCCGGTGAGGTCGCGAGCGGCATCGTCGCTGATGAATTTGCGGCGCTTGCGGGCGGCGACTTCATCGAACTTGAAGACGTCGCCGATGCCATGGTCCGGTCCTATGAACGGATCGCGAGCCTCGATGACGATTCGGGCCGCAGCGCAGGCACGACGGTCGCGATGGTTGCCCTCACTCTTCACGAGTCGGAACCGCACTGGCTCGTCATGAATCTCGGTGATTCGCGCGTCTACATGCTTCGCGACGGCGAATTCTCGCAAGTTAGCGTTGATCATTCCGTTGTCCAGGAGCTCGTGGACCGCGGCGAGATTACGCTCGACCAGGCCCGCGTGCACCCCTACCGCAATATGATTACGCGAGCTCTCGGCGCCGGCCCGGACACACGCCCCGATTTTTGGCTCATCCCGGTGCGCCTCGGTGATCGATTCCTCGTGTGCAGCGACGGCGTTACGGGTGAGGTGAGCGACGGCGAGCTCCACGCGATACTCGAGGAAACCTCAGAAGAAAACCTCGTGGCCCAGCGCATCGTGGAAACGGCCGTCACCCACGGCGGGCGTGACAACGCCACCGCGGTGGTCGTCAGTGCCGTTGAACCTCATGAGGCGGGCACCTACGGCGACCATATCTTTACCACCGTGGACCGGCTCGAGTTGCCCGTCATTGCGGACGAGCATGCGCTTGACGACGGCGATGAGGGAACACCCGCAAGCGGGCAGATCGCCGATGGCCGAGAAGGCCTCGATAACGGCGAAGATGCCGTCGGAACCCCCGAAGGTGAAGGGGACGGACCCGAGCGCTTCTAACATGCGCCGCCTCTAGTTCCACATAACCCCGTTCTCCACAACCATGGAGGACGGGGTTTTTTTGTGCGTTTCCCTCGCGTCATCCTTGGAATGCCATGGCGTTCGAGTGGAAAGGGAGTCGTTTTGGCGTTGCTTGTGGAGGCACTCCCGCCTTGCGGACCAGGGGTGGTGCTCGAGATTACCGCAGATTCGACGGTGCGAACCGGGGAACTGGTCGAACGGCTGCGGTGGCACTTCGGTCTTGACGAAGGCCGCTATGCCCTGAGAGTGGCGCACTCGAGTCCGCAAGGAATTCCAGGGGCCCTTTTCGCGAATCAGGAGCCACTTCAAGCTTCTGGGCTCGTGTCCGGGATGAGCGTTGAACTTGTGCACGCGCCTGTCGGCAAGGAGCCATCGCGGCAGATGGTTCCTTCTTCGTGGCAGCTCGTGCTTGAGCGTGAGGACGCCGAGGAAGTCGTGCCGCTTGAGGCGGGGCTCGCCTCGATCGGGTCATCCGCGACGTGTCGGGTCACGCTCGAGGAGGGCAACGTCGCGAGCACGCACGCCTACCTCGACACGGGAGCAGAGGTGCGGATCCACGCGGCCCAAGGCGCGTGGTTGAGGAACAACGTGGGAAAACACGTGAGGGCAGCGCTGCTCGGCCCCGATTCGGGCGTGTACGTGGGGGAGTGGTACGTGAGGGCCCGACACCGCGCCGGCGCGGACGTTGTCGTGAACGACTCGCCTGCGCGGGCCTATCTTCCGCCCGCGCGCATCGAGCTTGGGGAACCGAAAAGGGAGATCGCGCTGCCACGTGTACCACGGCACGGAACGTCGCCTCCGTTCCCCACCGTGAGCCTCCTCGTGCCCCTCGTGATCGCGGGCCTGATGTATGCCCTCACGAAAAGCACGTTCGTCATCATGCTCGCGGTCGTGATGCCTGCGATGGCCCTCGCGAACTTTTGGTCGCAACGCGCCCGGGCGCGCAAGGAGAAGGCCGAAGCGCTTCGCGAATTCGACGAAAGTCTCGACGAGGCGAAGGCCGAAGTTCATGGTGCGCACGAAAGCGAGAAGGCGCGACTAGCCGCGATGCTCCCGTCCGCTTCCAGGATCGCTGAATGGGATTCGCCAACGCGCGGGGAACTGTGGGCAATTCGCGAAGCGCACAGTGATTTCCTCACGCTCCGGCTCGGCATCGGGCACGTGGAAAGCGCAGTTGAACTCAAAGGTGAGGCGCGGCCGGATGGGCCACGCGAACAGCGGGGAGCGCTCGACATGCTCCGCGACCAGGCACGCACTTTTGTAGGACCCGTGACAGTCTCACTGCGCGAGACTCGGGCACTTGGTCTTACGGGAGTGGGGCGCCTAGGGTGCGCGACAAGCCTCGCGGTGCAGCTTGCCGGGCGGCATTCGCCTTCCGACGTTTGCCTTGCGCTCGTGTGCTCCCCAGACACGCGCGAGAACGCGCGAAAACTTGCCTGGCTTCCCCATGCGCGAAGTACCGAGGGCGGGGGAGTACAGATTCTCGATAGCGAGGAAACCTTATCCGCGTGGACAGCTCGGCACATGCCGGAGACGAGTGGCGATTCCTTAGCGGTCAGTTCGCGAGTGATCGTCCTTGCGCTCGACCCGAGCCCCGAGCAACTAGCGGTCCTCACCATCCTCACGGAAACATGGGAAGCGTGCGGCGAGGGAGGACCGCGCATCATCGTGACGGCGGCACAGAGCGCGGGTCTTCCCGGGATGTGCACCGCACTCGTGGAGATCGATGGGAGCGACGGGGTTCTCTGGCGGCAGGGAGACGTGGCTCCTGTAGAGTTCGATGCCTCCGAGGTCGTGGGAGACGACGCGGTGCTCGCATGGACACGCCGGCTTGCTCCCTTGGTGGATGCGCGTAGCCGTGAGCATACCGGTGAGGCGATTCCGGCGACCGTGTCACTGCTCGACGTGAACGGCATGGGCCGCGAGGAGTTCGCGGCGAAGCTCGCGCGTGCGTGGAGCCTCAGTGATCACGCAGAAGCACCGACCCTCGAGGCACTCGTAGGTTTCGGCGAGGCAGGTCCGCTCACCATTCCTCTGCGCGCGTGGGGCCCGCACGCTCTCGTTGCAGGCACGACGGGATCGGGAAAATCGGAATTCCTCCAGTCGTGGATCCTTGGTCTCGCACTTCGGTACTCTCCGCGTCGCGTCACGTTTCTCTTTGTGGATTACAAGGGCGGTGCCGCCCTCGGCGACTGTGCGCGACTGCCCCACTGCACGGGACTCGTCACCGATCTCGGACCCGACCTCGTCACGCGCGCACTCATCTCGCTCAAGGCTGAGCTGCGGCACCGCGAAGAGGTGCTCGCCAGATGCGGCGCAAAAGACAGCGATGACTATTGGGCGCGCGGAGGGACGGATCTGCCGGCGTTCGTCATCGTTGTCGACGAGTTTGCGGCACTTCGCGATCACTGCCCCGAATTTCTCGACGGTCTCATCGACGTTGCGCAGCGTGGGCGTTCGCTCGGGATCCACCTGATCCTCGCGACGCAGCGGCCGGCGGGGATCGTGAGTGAGCGACTTCGTGCAAACGTGAGCCTTCGCATCGCCCTCCGCTTGAGTGACGCCGCCGATTCGCTCGATGTCATCGGTTCCAAGGCTGCAGCCCAGATCTCGCTCGACAATCCCGGCCGCGCAGTCGTAAGCGCAGCCGGTGCAGGGCTGCATCAGGAGGTGCAAATGGCGTACGCCGGCTCGCGCGGTGAGGACGACCGGTCTTCAAGGCTCGCGGTGTCGTGTGCGCATGCCATGAACGACGATGATGCGCGGGAGCGTTTCGAGTCCAGTCCGCTCCGTGCCGTTCGCGCGGCTCCGTACAAGAACGAGCGACCGCCCACCGACGCGACTCTCATCGTGAAAGAGGCGATTGCCGCATGGGGCCGGAGCGGAGCGACAGTCCGTTCGCCGTGGCTTCCGCCGCTTGGGGAAAGCTACGAGGGGGAGAAGCTCGCCAAGGAATGGGGTTGGCCAGCCCCGTTTGCCATCGTGGACGACCCCTTGCGTCAGCGCCGCACCGTCGCGAGACTCGGCCCTGCGGGCTCTGTTTACGGTGTCTACGGAGCTTCAGGCACTGGGCGCAGCACGAGCATCGTGAGCATTGTGCGCTCGACTCGCGCCGCGCAAGAGGCGCCGCGTCTTTTCATTCTCGACTCGGCGAGCAGGGGCCTTCGCTCCCTGGTCGATGAACCCCACGCATCTGCGTACGTTTCGGGAGATGACACCGCCTCCGTGCTGAGGATGCTGCGGCACCTCACGAACATCGAAAACTCATCGACGCCCACGATGGTGGTCGTTGACTCGTTCGCGGACCTCTGCCATGAGGCCCACCCGAGCGATAGGGAAGATCTCCTCTCGCTTTTCAGTGCCCTCGCGCGCACGGCTCGCGCGCGGAAAATCACCCTCGTGATCGGAGCATCGGGACCGAGCGAACTCCCGCGTGGCCTCGAGAGCGCATGCACTGAAAGGATCGTGCATCGCCTTTCGCGCGCGGAGGACTATGCGATGTGCGGCCAGGCCGTAAAGCTCTCCACTTCAGCGCCCGTGGGGCGCGCGAGCATCGGCGGCCTCGAAGCGCATATCGCCCTTTTTGAGGAGCCAGTCGCACGCAGCGCGAGTCGTCGCCGGGCGTGCCTCGAAGCCTTCGTGCTCGCGAGACGCACGCTTGCGGTGCGCGAGGCGCGAGCACTCGTGGGAAGTCCAGGACGAGGCTTGGTGGGCTTCTTTCACGCCGACGGTTCGGCCGCGTCGCTCCCCCTCACGGGCGGATGCCTGGTCGTGGGAGGCGAGGAAAGCGAGCGCCTTGCACTCCTCGACTCGCTCTCCCTCCTTGCACGAGATCGCGACGTCCTTCGCGCGCCGCGAGCCGAGGTCGATGATGCAGGCGAAGCGCTTCGACTCCTCGAGCGCGCGAGCGTGCTGGGCGCGAAGGCGGTCGTCATTCTCGACGACGTCACGGCCCTCGAATCCGTTCCCGACGCCGCGAGTCTTGGCGTTGCCCTCCGCGAAGCCCTCGCGAAGGGAGCATGCGTGATGGGCGGCCTTGCAAGCGGAGCATTTTCGAGGCTTGGTTCGCTCGGGCCGCCCCTCGCGCAGGCAGGGTGTGGCATTGTCTTCGGCTCTCGGGAGGGGGATGTCTTCACCATCTTTGGGCGCACGCCGCCCCGAACGAGGTGGGCGAGCGCTCCCCATGTCGCCTGGCTTGTCGAGGGGGCTGACTGCCGCCTCGTGGTGCCGGCACACGCACACGAGGTACGCCAGAGCAAGAAGTGAAGGGGCCCGGCGAAGAGCTGTCGAGCACGTACGCACCGGCGTCATGCACAAGCGGCGAGGGCGAGTACGACACGATCGCCACGACATACGTGGATCGTCACTAGGCGATCGCACCGGAAAATCACGAGGAAGGAAGCAGTACACCATGTTTGAAGGAATGGACCCCGCCGCGGTCGAGCGGCTCGGCACACTCATATCGCTCAGTGCAGAAAGTTGGAGGCGCGCAGGTGAGGAACTTCGCGCACTCCTGAACGCGCTCGCATGGAAAGGGCCGGATGCCGAAGCCTTTGCGAATGCCGTTGAGGGGGCACACGCCCATTTCACTGCTCTCGCCGAAACGCTAAGAAACTTGGCGCGCACGCTCGAAGAGCAGGCGGCGGAGCAGCGCCGAGCATCGAGCGTTGCACGCTAAGAAAACCGATGCCCAGGCACCACAAAGTTATCCACATCGACGCCGGCCGAGCGTGCTCCACAGCGGATTCGTCGCTAGGGGAGCTGTAGCGTGAAGGTGTCGGTATGAACGACGAGGGAAGAGCCCCTCAAGAAAGGAGAACACGCATGATGAAGGGAATGGATCCCGGGAGCGTCGAATCGATGGCTGGTGCGCTTGAAGCGCTTGCCGTTTCGCTTCGTGACACGGGCACCAACGCCGTAAGCACCGTCCAATCGCTCGAGTGGGTGGGAGAGGATCGCGAGAATTTCCTCTCCCAGCTTGGCACTCTCGCCCAGGCGAGCGACGACAGCGCGGCAAGGCTCGGTCTTTTGGCTGAAAACGCACGCGGCCAGGTTGCCGAACAGCGAGCAGCCTCGAGTGCCGGGTAAAAGTACGAGCACAACAGCACCAGGAAAGTAGGGGGAAAGGCACCAATGAATACGACTTTTATCGGTATGTCGCCCGAGCAGGGCGTTTCCACGGGGGACAGCCTCGTTTCGCTGGCCACAACGACCACGAGCGCGCTGAACTCGGCTCGCGAGAGTGTCCAGACGGCGCAATGGGTTGGGGAGGATCGCGACTCGTTCGTCGCGACCTTTGAGACACTTGCAGCCGCGATCGACGCACTCATGACGAACCTCCGTAACTACGGCGAGCAGGTCAAGCAGGAGGCTGCCGAGCAGATGCAAGCCTCGGCTGCGTCGTAGCGAGGAGGTTTGCACAAGCGCCCGTGCGGTGCTTCTCCTCCGGGACGAAGGGGGATAAGGGGGAGAGAGGCGTCGCGGCTGTGAAACCGCGGCGTCCTCTGCATGCCGAAAAGACGCGTCCTGGGTTCTTGTGAGAGGGAACACGGCTGCCAGCAGCCATTCTGCGTGGACGAAAGCTCGAAGGCTCGCTAGTATTGATCAGGTTCGCTTCGCGATATTGCACCGCTTTTGGTGCGGATCGAGTGAGCAAGGCAGGTTACCCTAGCGGCCAAAGGGATCTGACTGTAAATCAGACGGCTCAGCCTTCGGGGGTTCGAATCCCTCACCTGCCACGCAGATTGCGTCCACGTTCGTGGCTGTGATCCGCCGCACCGAGGACTTTCCGGGATTGCCTAGGCTCGCAAAACACGGTAAGTTTTCACGCGTTGCCCTGATAGCTCAGTCGGCAGAGCATCTCCATGGTAAGGAGAAGGTCAAGGGTTCGATTCCCTTTCAGGGCTCTGATCGGATGGCGGCCCGGCACCGAAGTTTGGTGTCGGGCCGCAGTTCCGATCGAGCCGGGGTAGCTCAGACGGTCAGAGCGCACGACTCATAATCGTGAGGTCGCGGGTTCGATCCCCGCCCTCGGTACCACTCCAGGTTTCCCTGGCGTGTTGACGTGCCTGCATGCCGCAGGCGACAGGACCCGCGTATGCAAGATGCGCGCGAAACGGAAAGAGGCGAGTCATGGCAGCGAAAAGCTCTGACGTGCGTCCTAAGATCACCTTGGCGTGCGTAGATTGCAAGAACCGCAACTACATCACCAAGAAGAACCGCCGCAACACCCCTGACCGCCTCGAGCTCAAGAAGTACTGCTCGACGTGCGCCAGCAGCACGGTTCACCGCGAAACCCGCTGATCCACACGCACATACTCATCAAGAAGCCACCCCGGGTGTGCTCCTCGGATATCCTCCGCTGAGCCGCTCACGAGGGTGGCTTTTTGCTACGCGCTTTTGGGGTGCAGCGCGGCACCGCGAGCCCTGAGCCGCGAACGGATACGATGAAAATCCACGCGCGCCACGAACTGGCCGCGCGCTTAATCGAAGGGTAATTAATCAATGGCATCGCCTTCTCCCGATTTTGCGGGCCGCGTCTACGAAAGCGGCCCCAGCGTGCGAGTCTCGGAGACGAAAATTCGAGAGTTCGCCTCCGCCACGGGCAATACGCATACCTTCACGACCAGCGAGGAAGCGGCACACGAAGCCGGCTACAGCGCGATCGTTGCCCCGCCCACGTTTCTCGTCACGCTCGCGCAGGCCGAGGAAGCGCGCTACATCAACGATCCCGAAGCCGGGATCGACTTCTCACGCGTTGTCCACTCCGAGGAATCGTTCATCCTCGAGCGCGCCATCGTCGCGGGTGACAACCTCACTCCCACGCTCACCGTCGAGGCCGTCAAGCAGGTTGGCCCGCACGCGATGGTGACGACCCGCGTCGACTTCACGGATCAGGCGAAGGCGCATGTCGCGAGTGTCCGCTCATCGCTCGTCGTTCGAGGCGAGGAAGGTTAAGAAATCATGACCACTCCCACGACTCCCGCACTTGACTCCCTCGCGAAAGGCGACGTCATCGCCCGCGAGACCCGCACCTTTACGCGCGACTCCCTCGTGCGCTACGCGGGCGCCTCCGGCGACTTCAACCCGATCCACTACAACGACGCCTTTGCGCGCGAGGTAGGGCTAGAGTCTGTGATCGCTCATGGCATGCTCACGATGGGCACGGTCATTACCCCCGTGCTTGAGTGGCTCGGGAATCCCGGCCGTCTCGTGTCGTATGAGACGCGGTTTACCCGCCCGATTGAGGTCCCCGCACTCGAAGGGGTGGACGTTGAAATCGAGGCAACCGTCGGACTCCTTAAACCCGATGACGGCACCGCGCGAATCGATATCACTGCAAGCGTGGGCGGGCAGAAGGTTCTCACGAAATGCCGCGCGGTGGTGAGGCTCGCGTGAAACTTTCCGAGCTCACGACCCTGCGTATCGGCGGAAACATCTCCACGTATGTTGAGGCCCATAACGAAAATGAACTCATCACTGCCGTCCGTGCGGCGGATGAGGCGGGCGAGGACCTGCTTGTTCTCGGTGGCGGTTCGAACCTCGTCGCGTCGAGTGCGCCGTTTACGGGCACGGTCGTGCGAGCCGTAGGTGAGGAACGCCCAACCTGGATCGAGGCTTCGTGCGAAGTGTCGAACTCCGGCGAGGCGCAACCCGATGATCGTACGCCACTCGCCGCGGCGTGCGGCGGTGCGAGTGTCGAATACTTTGCTGGAACCTCGTGGGACGCCGCCGTCGCCTACGCGGTTGACCGCGAGATGATCGGGGTCGAGGCGCTTTCGGGGATCCCCGGCACCGTCGGCGCGACGCCCATTCAGAACGTTGGCGCGTATGGGCAGGAAGTGTCCTCCGTGATCACGCGCGTGCGCACATGGGATCGACGTGAGAACCAGGTGCGCACCTTCTTCGCCGCGGATTGCCGGTTCGCGTATCGCGACTCGATTTTCAAGCGGACGCGCATGCCGCAAGGCGGACCGACCGGGCGCTACGTCGTGCTGTCGGTGACCTTCCAGCACAACCTCGGCTCGCTTTCGGCGCCCGTGAAGTACGCGCAGCTAGCCGACCGACTCGGCATTCAGGTGGGCGAGCGCGCCCCGATGCACGAGGTCCGCGAGGCGGTTTTGGAGATTCGCGCGAGCAAGGGCATGGTGCTTGATCCGAGCGACCACGACACCTGGAGCGCGGGCAGCTTCTTCACGAACCCGATCCTCACGCGCGAGACGGCGGAACACCTGCCGGAGGACGCCCCTCGGTATGAGACTGAGGGCGGCATCAAGACGAGCGCCGCATGGCTCATCAGCCACTCGGGACTCGAGCGGGGTTTTACCCTCACGCCAGAGAAAAACGGCGCCGCGCTCTCCACCAAACACTCGCTCGCCCTCACCAATCGCGGTGACGCGACGAGCGGCGATATCGCGGAGCTTGCCGAGCTCGTGCGCTCGCGGGTGCACGAGAGTTTCGGCGTGTGGCTTGAGCCCGAGCCCGTCCGTCTGAATGTTCGGATAGGTGCATAAGCGCCGGGCCGACGCTTGCCCGTGTGCCACTGTTGCCTCGCTCACGTAATGTTTACACTCGAGCAGGACATAAGTCTTGATTCGCGAAGGAGCGCACATGAACACGCATGGTGAGTCGATCGCTACGGTCGACCCGGAGATCGCCAAGGTCCTGGACCAGGAACTTGACCGTCAGCAAACCACCCTCGAGATGATCGCGAGCGAGAACTTCGTTCCTCGCGCGGTCCTCCAGGCCCAGGGCTCGGTCCTCACCAACAAGTATGCCGAGGGCTATCCGGGCAAGCGCTACTACGGTGGCTGCGAGTTCGTGGATGTCGCGGAAAACCTTGCGATCGAGCGCGCCAAGTCGCTCTTCGGCGCGGATCACGCGAACGTGCAGCCGCACTCCGGTGCGTCGGCAAACGCCGCTGTCATGCACGCCCTCGCGAGCGCCGGTGACACTCTCATGGGTCTCTCGCTCGCTCACGGTGGGCACCTCACGCACGGCATGAAGATCAATTTCTCGGGCAGGCTTTACAACATCGCGGCCTACGAGGTCGATCCGGAAACCGGCCGTGTCGACATGGACCGCGTTCGTGAACAGGCGCTCGAGGCGCGCCCGAACGTGATCGTTGCCGGTTGGTCGGCGTATCCCCGTCAGCTCGAGTTCGAGGCTTTCCGTTCGATTGCCGATGAGGTTGGCGCGAAGCTCTGGGTGGATATGGCTCATTTCTCGGGCCTCGTCGCCGCGGGGCTTCACCCGAGTCCGGTGCCGTTTGCCGATGTCGTCTCCACCACCGTGCACAAGACTCTCGCGGGCCCGCGCTCCGGCCTCCTCCTCGCGAAGCAGGATTTCGCGAAGAAGGTCGATTCCGCGGTGTTCCCCGGTCAGCAAGGCGGCCCGCTCATGCACGTGATCGCCGCGAAGGCGGTCGCGCTCAAGCTGGCGGCGACCGAGGAATTCAAGGAGCGCCAGAAGCGCACCCTCGAGGGCGCCCAGATTCTCGCCGAACGCCTCGGTCAGGCCGATGCGAAGGAGGCCGGCGTCGAGCTCCTCACGGGAGGCACCGACGTGCACCTCGTTCTCGTTGATCTACGCAAGTCTTCGATTGATGGCCAGCAGGCAGAGGACCTCCTCCACGAGATCGGCATCACCGTCAATCGCAATGCGGTGCCGAACGATCCGCGCCCGCCGCGCGTGACCTCGGGTCTGCGCATCGGCACCCCTGCGCTCGCCACGCGCGGCTTCGGCGCAAGCGAGTTCACGGAAGTGGCCGACATCATCGCGACCGCGCTCACCGGCAAGGGCGACATTGAGCAGCTCCGCGGCCGCGTGCGCACCCTCGCCGAGAACACGCCCCTGTACGCCGACCTCACCCAGTACTGAGAATTCACGACGCAAGGAGTAATGACGCTATGACTGCACAGATTCTCGACGGCAAAGCTACGGCTAAGACCATCAAGGAAGAGCTCCGCGCACGTGTGGAGAAGATCGTCGAGGAGGGCGCGGTGCGCCCCGGCCTCGCCACCGTGCTCGTGGGCGCAGACCCGGCCTCGGAGATTTACGTTGCGGGCAAGCACCGCGATTCGGAAGCGATTGGCATCAACTCGATTCGCAAGGACCTTCCCGAGGAGACGACTCAGGAGGAGCTCTTCAAGGTTCTCGACGAGCTCAATGCTGATCCGGCGTGCACGGGCTACATCGTGCAGCTTCCGCTCCCCAAGCACATCGATACCGATGCTGTGCTCGAGTACATCGATCCGCAAAAGGACGCCGATGGGCTTCACCCCGTGAACCTTGGCCGCCTCGTGCTTAACGTGAATAAGCCGATCACGACCCCGCTTCCGTGCACGCCGCGTGCCGCGATTGAGCTTGCGAAGCGCCACGGAATCGATTTCAACGGCAAGCACGTTGTCGTTGTCGGTCGCGGCGTGACCGTGGGTCGCCCTATCGCCTCGCTCCTTACGCGCCGCGAGCACAACGCGACCGTGACCCTCACGCACACGGGCACCACGAACCTTCCGGAGCTTTTGAAGCAGGCGGATATCGTGATCGCTGCCGCGGGCGTTCCTCACCTCGTCAAAGCCGCGGATCTTCGCGAGGATGCCGTCGTTCTCGACGTCGGCGTGACGCGCGAGCCGGATCCGGAAACGGGGAAGCAGAAGATCAAGGGCGATGTGGAGCCCGCCGCGAAGGAAAAGGTTGCCTGGATCAGCCCGAACCCGGGTGGCGTCGGCCCTATGACTCGCGCCCTGCTCATGCAGAACGTTGTCGAGTCAGCTGAACGCGCATGGGAGGCCGAAAAGGCGAACCGCTGATTCTCGAGTTGCCCCGCTCGTTCGTCTGTAGAACGATCGTGGGGTGATCGACGGTAGGGACCCGTCCTTCGTGGGCGGGTTCCTCGCCGTTTAAACGGATGCGCAAAGGAGTAAAAGTGAGTTTCACGGTAGCTACCGTCAACGTCAACGGCATGCGGGCGGCGGCGCGCAAAGGCATGGGGGCGTGGCTTGCCTCGTGCGGCGCTGATGTTGTGACGTTTCAGGAGGTTCGCGCACCCGAGGAGCTCGTGCAGGATCTCGTGGGCGAGGGCTGGCACTCGGCGGCACACGCTTCGGCCCTCAAGGGGCGCGCGGGCGTCGCGATTGCGGTGCGTGACGGGCTCGAGGGGGCGAAGGTCGGCGAGGTCCGACGCTTGCTGCCCGGTCTCGATGCGGATGCGCATACCGGGCGCTGGCTCGAGCTCGACGTTGCGAACCCCCTCGGTGATGGCAGCGGCCTCACGGTGATCTCGATGTACATGCATTCGGGAAACCTCGACAAGCCCCAGACGATGGCCGATAAGTACGAGATGCTCGAAGGCGCGTGGGCACGCCTCGAGGAGCTGCGCGCGGATGGGCGTCACGTGCTGCTCACGGGCGATCTCAATATCGCGCACACAAACCTCGACATTAAGAACTGGAAGGGCAATCTCAAAAACGCCGGTTTCCTTCCCCAAGAGCGCGCGTACATCGATCGTCTTCTCCAATCGGGGGAGTGGGTTGATGTGCATCGCACGCTCGCGGGCGAGGTTCCCGGGCCCTACACGTGGTGGTCGCAGCGCGGCAAAGCCTTCGATAACGATTCGGGCTGGAGGATCGACTACCACCTCGCGTCAAAGGAGCTCGCGGAGCGCGCCGTCGCCGCGCGTGTAGAGAGGGCCGCGAGCTATGACACTCGCTGGAGTGATCACGCTCCTCTCATCGTGACGTACGAGTAAGAGTCGCGCGGTGAGCAAGGCGCGGATAGATGGCGGAGGCGTCGCGCCCACAACCTGAGCGCCGGTTCCGCTAACCTTGGCCCATGACCAATTCCTCACCGTTTATCCCCGTGGTCCCGGCTGGCGGCTCGGGCACGAGGCTCTGGCCGCTTTCGCGCAAGAGCCAACCGAAGTTCCTTCTCGATTTGGCCGGAAGTGGCGCGAGCCTCCTCCTCGATACGCTCGAGAGGCTCGCGCCACTGTCGTCGGTGACACCGATTATTGTGACGGGCCGGGCGCACCGAGAGGCGGTTGCCGCCCAGGTGGGAAAGCGCGCACATATCCTCGCCGAGCCGAGCGGCAAGAATTCAATGCCCGCGATTGCGTGGGCCGCGGCGGTTGCGGAACGCGAGCATCCTGGCGCGATCATCGGCTCCTTCGCGGCCGATCACGTGATCTCGCCGAAGGAAGACTTCTGGAAGGGCATCTATAGCGCGATCGCCGCCGCGGAGCTCGGCTACCTCGCGACGATGGGGATTGAGCCGACCTCGCCCTCGAGTGCCTTCGGGTACATCGAGGCTTACCCGTCGGATGCGGCGGATGAGGACGCGATCGCGCTTCGTTCTGCCGGGGCGCTCAGCGTGGCGCGATTCGTGGAGAAGCCCGATGCGGAAACCGCCGCTGAGTTTGTGAAGAGCGGGCGTTTTATGTGGAATGCGGGGATGTTCGTGGTGAAGGCCAGCGTGCTCCTCGAGGCGCTCGAGGACCTTCACCCCGGCATGGGAGACGCGGCGAGGTCGCTTGCAGACGACATGACGGATGGCGAGCTCTCCGCGCACGGTGAGGAACTGTGGGAGAGCCTTGAGTCAATCGCGATCGATCACGCGCTTGCCGAGCCGCTCGCTTCGCGCGGTGCCGTCGCCGTCGTGCCTGCGACCTTCGACTGGGACGATGTGGGGGATTTTGGGTCGCTCGCGCGCCTTGGGAAAGGCGACAAGGATGAGGACGGGGGAGTTGATGTCGTTGGCGGCGCCACGGTGGTGAGTGAGAGCAGCCGTGCTCGCGTGTATTCGAATTCTGAACGTCCGATTGCGCTCGTGGGGCTCGAGGGGGTGAGCGTCGTCGACGCGGGGGACGTGCTGCTTATCGTTGATGATGCGAGAGCGCAGAGCGTGGGTGCACTCGTCAAGCGGCTCGAGGGCGAGGGGCTCGGCCCGCTCGCGTAGTGCCGCACTCCTTGCGGTAGAGGCGAATCTGGGAGTGCATTCAGGTTAACGGAGCGTTACATTATGAGGAGGGTGCTCGGACCGGCCGGGCGCACCGTCAACTCATCCCCTCACGTTGGAGGCAATCGTGAAGTCCCTTTCCCGCGCGGCCGCACTGCTTGGTGCCGGCGCTCTCGTCCTCTCCGCCTGCGGTACTCCCCCCGAAGAGTCCGACGCCGGTTCCGGTTCCGGCAAGGGCAGCGATTTCAAGGCTTGCATGGTGTCCGATTCGGGCGGCTTCGATGACAAGTCGTTCAATGAATCCGGCTTCGACGGCCTCACGGCCCTCAAGGAAAATAAGGGTTACAAGGTCCAGACCGCCGAGTCCTCGAGCGAGGCGGACTTCTCGCCGAACCTGCAGAACATGGTGCAGGGCGAGTGCAACATCATCTATGCGGTTGGCTACCTCTTCTCGCAGACCCTCAAGGCTGAGGCCGAGGCCAACCCCGATCTTCACTATGCGATCATCGACTCGACCGCTCAGGATGCCGACGGCAATCCCGTCGAGGTTGAGAACGTCAAACCCCTGACGTTTGACACCGCCCAGGCGGCCTACCTCGCGGGTTACGTTGCGGCCGGAACTTCCAAGACCGGCACGGTCGCGACTTACGGCGGCGCGAAGATCCCCTCGGTGACGATCTTCATGGATGGCTTCGCCGATGGCGTTGCGAAGTACAACGAGGTTCACGGTACAAACGTCAAGGTTCTCGGCTGGAACAAGGACAGCCAGGACGGCTCGTTCACCGGCGATTTCGAGGACCAGACGAAGGGTAAGGCTCTCACTGAAGGCTTCATCTCTCAGGGCGCGGACGTCATCATGCCCGTCGCGGGCCCCGTTGGTGCGGGTACTCTCGCAGCAGCGAAGGAAAAGGACGACGTCATGGTCGTCTGGGTCGACACCGATGGCGTGGAAAGTAACCCCGATGCGAAGGACGTCATCCTCACCTCGGTCATGAAGGAAATTGCCACCGCGGTCGAGCAGACCGGCACCGAGGCCGCTGAAGGTAAGTTCTCGAGCGAGCCGTACGTCGGTACCCTCGAGAACGGTGGCGTTGGCCTCGCGCCCTTCCACGAGTTCGACGGGGAAGTCTCCGCCGATCTCAAGAAGGAGGTCGAGGATCTCAAGCAGCAGATCATCAGTGGCGAGATTGAAGTGAACTCGCCCGCATCGCCCAAGCACTGAGCGCTTCACCTCAGTTTCTGTGACGAGCATCACTCATTAGGTTGGCGGCCCTCTCCCTCTGGAGGGGGCCGCCAGTCGCCCCAAAACCCCTATACTCGAACTCCGACACCCCTCGGGCCCGGTGGGTCCGTGTCACTCACGGAAGGCAGTGCTCGTGAAACTCGAACTGCGAGGCATCACGAAGGTGTTCGGCTCACTCGTAGCCAATGACCACATCGATCTGGTCATCAACGAGGGTGAGATTCACTCGCTCCTCGGTGAAAACGGCGCGGGCAAGTCCACCCTCATGAACGTCCTTTACGGGCTGTACCAGCCCGACGGCGGCCAGATTCTTATCGACGATAAGCCCGTGCAGTTTGCGGGTCCAGGCGAGGCGATGGCGGCCGGCATTGGCATGGTGCACCAGCACTTCATGCTCATCCCCGTTTTTACCGTCGCGGAAAACGTTGCTCTCGGCCACGAGCCCACGAAGGGGGCTTTCCTCGATCTCGACCAGGCCCGCGCGAAGGTGCGCGAGATTTCGAAGCGTTTCGGATTCGACATTGACCCGGACGCGCAGGTCGAAGACTTGCCCGTCGGCGCCCAGCAGCGCGTGGAAATCATCAAGGCGCTTTCGCGCCGCGCCGAGGTGCTCGTCCTCGACGAGCCCACGGCCGTGCTCACGCCGCAAGAGACCGATGAGCTCATGCAGATCATGCGCCAGCTGAAGAGCGAGGGCACGTCGATCGTATTCATCACGCACAAGCTTCGCGAGGTCAAGGCCGTCGCGGATCGGATCACCGTCATTCGCCGCGGCAAGGTCGTGGGCTCTGCGGACCCGGGCGCTCCACAAACGGAGCTCGCGAACATGATGGTGGGCCGCACGGTCGCCCTCGATTTCGAAAAGACCCCGCCGAAAGGCGGAAAAACCGCCCTCGAGGTCGATGGCCTTACGGTCACCGACAGTAACGGTCTCAAACTTTTGAATTCCGTGAGCTTCGATGTCCACGAAGGCGAAATTCTCGGTGTTGCCGGTGTTCAGGGCAATGGCCAGACCGAGCTGACCGAAGCGCTCCTCGGTCTTCAGCACCACGTCAGTGGTCACGCTCGATTGAACGGAACCGACCTCGTGGGGCTCAGTACCAAACGCATCCTGGACGAGGGCGTCGGGTTCGTTCCCGAGGACCGCACCGAAGACGCCCTCATGAAGTCATTCTCGGTTGCTGAGAACCTCGTGCTTGACCAACACGATCGCAAGCCCTTCGGCTCCGTCGTGTCGCTCCACCCCGGAACGATCCGTGAGCATGCCGAAGGCCAGGTCACGGAATTCGATATTCGCACCACGGGCATCGACCTTCCCGTTGGCTCGCTTTCGGGGGGCAACCAGCAAAAGGTCGTCATGAGCCGCGCCCTCTCGCGAGACCTCTCGCTCTTTATCGCCTCGCAGCCCACGCGCGGCGTCGACGTGGGGTCAATCGAGTTTCTCCACAAGCGCATCGTCGTGGAACGCGACAAGGGAACCCCCGTCATCATCGTCTCGACCGAACTCGACGAGGTGTGTCAGCTCGCCGACCGCATCGCCGTGATGTATCGCGGTGAAATCCTCGGAATCGTCCCCGGTGATGAGAGTCGAGAAGTCCTTGGCCTCATGATGGCTGGCTATAGCGCTGAGGCGGCCCGCGAGGCGGTTGCCAAGGGCACGGGAACGCTCACCGAGAGCGCCCCGAGCGAGGAAGGAGATCTCTCGTGAGCGCACAAGACGCACGCTCGAATCGCGCGCTCGCCCAAAGGATTGGCCGAAGCGAAGTCTCGGTTGTCATCGGGGCGTTCGTCATTTCGGCGATCATCGGCAGCATCCTCATCCTTGTCGCGAACGAAGACGTCCGCGACTCGCTCGGATACGTCTTCGCGCGACCGGGCGACTTCTTCAGCGCGTCGTGGGAAGCGATTATTGGCGCGTACGAGGCGATGTTCCGCGGCGCGATCTTCGACTACAAAGCCCGGACGACCGCCCTCATGTGGCGGCCGCTTTTTGAGACCCTCACGGTTGCCACGCCCCTCATCATCGCCGCGTACGGCATGGCGGTCGGTTTCAGGGCCGGCATGTTCAACATTGGCGGCACGGGTCAGCTGCTCATGGGCGCGACGATGGCCGGGTACGTCGGCTTTACATGGACCTTCCTCCCGCCCGTCATCCACCTCCTCGTCGCGCTCGCCGTGGGCGCTCTTGCGGGCGCGGTGTGGGGCGGTATCGCCGGCTTCCTCAAGGCGCGCTTTGAGGCGAACGAGGTCATCTCGACCATCATGCTGAACTGGATTGCGGTCTCGCTGCTCGGCTTCCTGCTCACGACCGAGGCGTTCACCGCGGCAAATACGTCGCAGCCCGTTTCCCCCAATGTCGCCGTCAACGCGCAGCTGCCGACTCTCGTGACCGGGTACCGCCTGCACGTGGGACTTTTTGTCATGCTCCTCGCGGGCGTGTTCATGTGGTGGCTTCTCACGAGAAGCTCGCTCGGCTTCAAGTTCCGTACGGTCGGTGAAAACCCCAGGGCCGCCCAGGTCGCGGGCATCAAGGTGGGCACCACGAGTTTCCTCGTCATGGTGGTCGCCGGCGCCCTCGTGGGCCTCGCCGGATCCGTGCACTTGCTCGGCACCGAACATCGCCTCACGAGCGGCATCGCGGGCAGCATCGGCTTCGACGCGATCACGGTCGCACTTCTCGGCCGCTCGGGCCCCATTGGCATCCTTCTCGCGGGTCTCCTCTTCGCCGCACTCGGCGTAGGTGGGCGCTTCATGGAATCAAGCCAGGGCGTGCCGATCGACCTTGTGAGTATCGTCCAGGCCCTCGTTGTGCTCTTCATCGCCGCTCCGCCGCTCGTGCGTACGCTCACGGGGCTTTCGGTCCTCGCGCGCGACAAGAAGAGCGATGCGGATTCGTCCGGCGAGCGCACGGAAAAGAACGAGAAATCCGACGCCACCCCGGCAACCGTCGGAACCCAGAAGACTCCCGCCGCAGCCGGCAGCCACCGCGCGGACGCTCCCGCAGACGGCACCACCGACGCTTCGAAGGAGGCATGAGATGAGCATTCACGATCCTCGCGCGCTTCCCACCGATGACGTTGTCGTTCTCGATACGGTCAAGGGGCGCCTACCGAACTGGTGGCACATGCCCGCAGCCCTGAGCGTCTTCGCGCTCATCGCTCTCGCGGGATTCTGGCTCGGAGCTGTTCCAGGTCACGATTCAAGCTTCACGATCGCTCGCGAATCCATGTTCACCGACATGGGGGTCCCTCAGCGGATCGCCCTTCCGGCGCAAGCGACCTCGCTCGTGCTCGGCATTGCTCTCCTCGCGATCGCGGCTTTCACGTGGATCATGCAGGCGAAAAACATCGCGTGGCCGCGCGGCACGAAGGGATTTGTGCAGGTCGTCTTCGGTGTTCTTTGGGCGTTCGACTTTCTCGTCTGGGCGGTTGCCGGCCAGGCGCTCGACCTTGGCTACCTTCTTCAGGCCACTCTCGCGCTCGCGGTCCCGCTCGTGTTCGGTGCGCTTTCGGGCGTGCTTTCGGAGCGTGCCGGCGTGGTGAACATCGCGATTGAGGGGCAGCTCCTGCTCGGGGCGTTCGGTGCGGCACTCGTGGGCTCGATGACGGGAAGCCCGTGGATCGGCATGATCGCCGCTCCGGTCGTCGCGCTTCTCATCGGCGCTTTGCTCGCGCTCTTCGCCGTGGGCTACCACGTTCAGCAGATCATCGTGGGGGTTGTGCTCAACGTCCTCGCGATCGGTCTTACGGGCTTCCTCTTCGGCACGCTCATGAAGCAGGATCCGGAACACTTCAATACGCCGATGCGCCTTCCGAACCTTCGCGTCCCGGTGCTCTCCGACATCCCGGTGATCGGCCCCGCACTGTTCGATCAGAACATTCTCGTGTACCTCATGTGGGTGATCGTTGCGGCTCTCACAACCGCGCTCTTCTGGACGCGCTGGGGCCTTCGCGTGAGGGCCGTGGGCGAGCACCCGCTCGCCGCTGACACCGTGGGCATCAACGTGGCACGCACGCGCTGGAGCAA
Source organism: Dermabacter indicis (assembly GCA_001403775.1). Lineage (GTDB taxonomy): Bacteria > Actinomycetota > Actinomycetes > Actinomycetales > Dermabacteraceae > Dermabacter > Dermabacter indicis. The sequence continues at coordinate 674,384 of CYUG01000011.1, read as the reverse complement.
CGTCCTTTTGGGCTCCGCGGTCGCCGGCCTCGGCGGTGCAACCCTCACGATTGGCACCAACGTGGCATTCGCGAAGGAAATGAGCGCCGGTAAGGGCTACATCGCGCTTGCCGCCATGATCCTCGGGCGCTACCACCCCGTCGGGGCCATGTGTGCGGCGCTGTTCTTCGCGTTCGCGACGGCGCTCCAGCAGAACCTCGGCATCCTCTCGAGTTCGCTCCCGCCGGATCTCCACAAGGCCACCGTGCCCTCGGAGTTCCTCGCGATGCTGCCGTACATTGTGACCCTGTTTGCCGTCGCGGGTTTCGTGGGACGCGTGCGCGTTCCCGCCGCAGATGGCGAGCCGTACATCAAGCAGTAAGGGCCCTCTCACGATGGTGGATTTTAGACCCCTTCTCCAGGCGGCGCTCGAGGTCGCGAACCGCGCCTACGTGCCGTATTCCCGTTACCCCGTGGGCGCCGCGGGCCTCGTGGATGACGGCCGCATCGTGCGGGGCTGCAACGTCGAAAACGCCGGCTACGGCGTGACGCTGTGCGCCGAATGCGGCATGATCTCCGAGCTGTTCGCGACCGGCGGCGGGAAGGTCCGCGCATTCGTGTGCGTCAACCGCCTCGGCGAGGTCATCATGCCGTGCGGGCGCTGCCGTCAGCTCCTCGCGGAGCATGCGGCACCAGATTTCACAATTCTCACGCCGAAGGGCGAGGCGAGTCTCGAGGAAATGCTCCCGCAGTCCTTCGGCCCCGCGGACCTCGATGCCGCGGCGCCTCATGCGTAGGCGCATGCGCATCCGCCTCTCTCGAAAGGACTGACCATGGCTGAAGCATTTGACGCTGTCGACGTGATTCACGCGAAGCGCGATAAGCGCGAGCTCACTCCCGAACAGATCGCGTGGACGATCGACGCCTACACGCGAGGTGTCATTGCGGACGAGCAAATGAGCGCCCTCGCGATGGCGATCTTCCTCAACGGCATGAGCCGCGAAGAGATCGCACTGTGGACGAAGGCGATGATCGCCTCGGGCGAGCGCATGAGCTTTGACGCGCTCTCGAAGACGACAACCGACAAGCACTCTACCGGCGGTGTGGGCGACAAGATCACCCTCCCGCTCGCCCCGCTCGTTGCGTCCTTCGGCGTCGCGGTCCCGCAGCTGAGCGGCCGCGGCCTCGGCCACACGGGAGGAACCCTCGACAAGCTCGAGTCGATCCCGGGATGGCGCGCGAACCTCACGAACGACGAAATGATGCGTCAGCTCGAGAGCGTTGGCGCGGTCGTATGCGCGGCGGGCAGCGGGCTCGCCCCGGCCGACAAGAAGCTCTACGCACTCCGCGACGTCACGGGTACCGTGAACTGCATTCCGCTCATCGCAAGCTCGATCATGAGCAAGAAGATCGCCGAAGGCACGGCGTCCCTCGTGCTCGATGTCAAGACCGGCGCGGGTGCGTTCATGGAAGATGAGCAGATGGCGCGCGAGCTCGCACGCACGATGGTCGACCTCGGCACGGACGCGGGCGTGAACACGGTCGCGCTGCTCACCGACATGTCTGTGCCTCTCGGGCGCGCGGTGGGGAACGCGATTGAAGTCGAGGAAAGCCTCGAGGTCCTCGCTGGTGGCGGTCCCGCCGACGTCGTCGAGCTCACCATCGCACTCGCGACCGAGATGCTCGCCGCCGCGGGGATCAAAGATGTGGACGTCGACGCGGCGCTCAAAGATGGCCGCGCGATGGATACGTGGAAGGCCATGATCCGCGCGCAAGGCGGAGATCCGGAGGCCGCACTCCCGGTCGCGAAATACAGTCACGAGCTCGTTGCGGATTCCGACGGTTGCGTGACGGGCCTCGATGCCATGAAGGTCGGCGTTGCAGGCTGGCGCCTCGGTGCGGGCCGCTCGCGGCCCGGTGAGGCCGTGCAGTTTGGCGCCGGCGTGCGCCTCCACAAGACCGTCGGCGACCGCGTCGCGAAGGGCGAGGTCCTCGCGACACTCCTGACCGACACCGAGGACCGCTTCGCACGGTCGCTCGAAGCAATTGACGGTGCGTGGAGCATCGAGAACGTTGACGAGTTCGAGCGTGGCTCGCTCGTGCTCGATCGCCTCGCCTAGAGCGCTTTCGGGGCTGGACTGTGCCGCACGAATGAGGTGCGGTGCGGCCCGGCCCTTTTCGCTGCTCAACGCGCGGGTTCGAGTTTCGCGCGCAAGCGGGGGAGCACCTCGTCCCGAAAAAGCGGTGCGAGCACGTGCGCATCCGCGCTCTGATTCACGTCAAGGGGGAACCAGCGAACCTCCTCGATTTCCGCGTGCGGCGTGAAATCTTCGGGGTTTGCCACCTCGGGCGCGAGGAAGACGTCGGAAATGAGCAGGGTGTTCGCCTCGTTCGCCGCATCGGTGCGGAAGTGACCGAGGTGCTCGAGCTTTCCCGTATCGAGGCGCAGGTTGAGTTCCTCGCGAATCTCCCGCACCGCACACTGGAGCGGGGTTTCTGTCGACTCGGGCTTCCCGCCCGGTTGCATGAACATGTGCGTGCCTCGTTTGCGGACGCCGAGAACACGCCATTCACCTTCGGTTTTGCAGTAGAAGCACACGGCCGAGACCGTAATCGTGGGCGCGGCCTCGTGGGCGCTTTTAGGGCCGACGGTTGCCGAGCGAGCGTCGGCCTCCCACAGGCATTCGAGACCACCCACGCGGGCGAGAGCATGCCGAAGCCCGAGCCTGCGCATACCAGCGCGAGCCCACCCATCGACGTCCCTGCCCTGGGAGCGCGCGAGCGCGAACCCGCGGCGCACGAGGGTGGGGATGGGCTTGCGTGCCTGACGAACGTCGCGCACGAGACGCAAACCAAACACGAGGGCGGCGGGGCGGTCGAGAACGATCGCGTCGGCGAGGAGGCCCCGGCCCGCGAGTGCCGTGACGAGTTCGGACGCAAAGATGCCCTCGGCAATCACGAGCGGAGAATTTTCCGCGCTAAAAATCCGTGTTCCCGTTCGGCGCGACTGCGAAATTGAATACGTGGGAACCTCGACCGCGCCTTCGTGACACAGGGTCTCGAGAGCCGAGACGGCTTCCTCGGCGCGCCATGACGCCGGATCGTCCCAGTCGACGATTCCGAAAGCCCGCGGGAGGCCTTCTTCGTCATGATCGCGGTAGAAATCGTCGAGGTTGAGCACGGGGAGGCCGGAGTGTTCCGCGAGGCGGCCTTTTCCGCTTCCCGAGGGGCCCGAAAGGAGAACGATGCGGCGCGCGGGCGGGGCGTCGTCGTGACGGGCCGCGTTTCGCGAATCTTTGGTGATGGGGCGATCATTCACGGAACCTCATCCTATGCCCTCGCGGTTTTGAGAGACATTTGGCTGGCGCGTGGGAGAATGAACGCATGACAACTCACAGTGAAAAGACCCCTGTTTCGTACGACGAGCTGGCAGGCATGATCGACCACACGCTCCTCAAGCCAGAATCGACGCCCGCCGATGCCGCCGCCCTTGCACGCGAGGCGGAAAAGCTCGGCACCTATTCGATTTGCGTTTCGCCCTCGATGCTGCCGATCGACACGACCGTCCACGTCGCGACCGTGTGCGGGTTCCCCTCCGGCCAGGTTGCCCCCGAGGTCAAGGCCTATGAGGCCGCGGACTCGGTGAAGAAGGGAGCCGAGGAGGTCGACATGGTTATCAACGTTGGCCGCGCGATCGCGGGCGATCGTGACTTCACCGAGCAGGAGATCCGCGCCGTGCGCGAGGCAGCTCCGAAGCCCGTTGTTCTCAAGGTCATCATCGAATCTGCGGCGCTCAGCGACGAGCAGATTGTCGCCTCGTGCGAGGCCGCCAAGCGCGCCGGCGCTGACTTCGTGAAGACCTCCACCGGTTTCCATCCCGCGGGCGGCGCGTCCGCTCACGCCGTGAAGCTTATGCGCGAGACGGTCGGCGAGGACCTCGGCGTGAAGGCTTCGGGCGGCATTCGCACGCTCGAAGCCGCTGAAGAGATGATCGCCGCGGGCGCGTCGAGGCTTGGCCTCTCCGGTTCCGCGGCGATCCTCGACGAGCTTGAGGCTCGCGCCTAAGCGTTAGGCGCCAAGGAGCTCGCCGAGCTCCTTCTTCATCCGTTCGAGCTTCTCGGCCGCACCCTTGCGTGCGGTCGAGAGGTCGTTAAAGGTCGCGTTCTTGTCGACTTCGGTGACGACCTCGAGGTAAGCCTTGAGCTTCGGCTCGGTCCCGGAGGGGCGCACGATTACGCGCGAATCATCCTCGGCGAGCAGAAGCATGCCGTTCGTGGGCGGAAGACCGGTCTTCTCGAGGGAACCCTCGGCGAGGTCCCGCACCTCAACAACGGGGGAGCCCGCGAGTGTGCTCGGCGGGGCGGTGCGTAGCGTGTGCATCATCGTGCCGATGAGGTCGAGGTTGCTCACGCGGATCGAAAGCTGTGAAGTGAGGTAGAGCCCGAACTCGCGCGCGAGATCGTCGAGAAGCTCCGTGAGGGTCGAACCGTTCGCCTTCGTGAGGGCGGCAAGCTCGGCAATCGCGAGGGCCGCCGACATGCCGTCCTTGTCCTTCACAACCTCGGGCAGCACGCAGTAGCCGATTGCTTCCTCGTAGCCGAAGACGATGTTCTCGGCGCGGGCGATCCACTTGAATCCCGTGAGGGTCTGCGTGCTCTCATACCCGCGCGCCGCGGCGAGCGCCCCGAGGGAACGGGAGCTCACGATTGAATTGGCGAAGGTGCCGTGCTTGGGGCGGTGGGTGGCCACGTACGTCGCGAGGAGGAGCCCGAGTTCATCGCCATGAAGCATGCGCCATGCCTCGCGGCGAGGATCGTAGATGGCGGCGGCGCAGCGATCGGCATCAGGGTCGTTCGCGATCACGAGATCCGCCTCGACCTGCTCGGCGAGTTTCGCGGCGAGGTCGATCGCGCCCCTTTCCTCAGGATTCGGGAAGGGGACCGTGGGGAAGTCGGGATCGGGCTCTTGCTGTTCCTTCACGGGGTGGATATCCGTGAAACCCGCGCGCTCGAATGCTGCGAGCATCGTGGCGCTTCCCACGCCGTGCATGGCCGTGTGGACGATGCGAAGGTTGGCGCGCTCCGTACGTGCCGCAGCCGGATCGGATGCGCGATCCCTGTCGAGAATGGGCAGGATCGCCTCGATGTACTCGTCAACGAAGGACTCCGGCATCATCTCCCAGCCACCCTCGGCAAGAGGAATCTCGCGTACCGCGCCCACGGCAGCGATCTTCGCCGCGATCTCCGCATCGGCGGGCGGGACAATCTGCACGCCGTTGCCCTCCTCGCTTGCGGCGCGGCCACCGAGGTAAACCTTGTAGCCGTTGTCGCGAGCGGGGTTGTGTGAGGCCGTGACCATGATGCCGCAATCGGCATTCTTGGCCCGCACGGCGTGGGCGAGCACGGGGGTAGGCCAGTGATGGGGCATGAGGATCACGTGGTGACCCGATGCGGTGAGAATCGCGGCGCTCGCCGTCGCGAAGGTGCGGGAGTGATAGCGTGCGTCGTAGCCGATCACCACGCGAGCGTCGCCAACGACGTCGCGAAGATACGCGCCGATGCCCGCGGCTGCGCGCGAGACGACCGCGACATTCATGCGGTTCGGGCCGGGCCCCATCGCGCCGCGAAGGCCCGCGGTGCCGAATTGCAGCGTGCCGGCGAAAGCACCTTCGAGCTCGGCTTGTTCGGCCTCGTCGCCCTCGTCCGCGGCGGCGATACGGCGTTCGAGTTCGGTGCGCGTCGCCTGATCGGGGTCGTCCTCGACCCACGCGCGCACTCGGCGTGCAAGGTCCGGATTCAGCGTGCTCATCGGTCGCCCTCCTCGGCGATTGTGTGAATGGTGTCAGAGAGGAGCTTCGCGAGGCGCGGGGCTGCGGCGCGGCCGGCCTCGACGACCTCCTCGTGGTTGAGCGGGGTGGGGGAGATGCCGGCGGCGAGGTTCGTCACGAGCGAGAAGCCGAGAACGTCAAGCCCGGCTTCGCGCGCTGCCATAGCCTCGAGCACGGTCGACATGCCCACGAGGCTCGCACCGAGCACGCGCGCCATCTGGACCTCTGCGGGGGTCTCGTAGAACGGCCCGCGGAACTGCATGTACACGCCCTCGGCGAGGCTTGGGTCGACCTTCTTAGCGACCTCGCGCAAGCGCGGGGTGTAGATATTAGTCTGATCCACGAACTTCGCACCGGTAATCGGGCTGTCGCCCGTGAAGTTAATGTGGTCGGCAATGAGGACGGGGCTGCCCGGCTTCCACTTTTCGTTGAGGCCACCGCAGCCGTTCGTGAGCACGAACGTCTTTGCGCCGTACTCGGCGGCGGTGCGCACGCCGTGCACAGTGGCGTTCACACCGCGGCCCTCGTAATAGTGGGTTCGTGCCCCGAGCACGAGAACGCGTGCCCCACCGGGGACTTCGAAAATGCGCAGGGTTCCCACATGCCCTTTGACCGAGGGTTTCTGGAAGCCCGGGATCGAGTCGGCGGGGGTATTAAAAAGCTCGGTGCCGAGCAGTTCAGCGGCGCCGGACCAGCCTGATCCGAGCGTGACAGCGATGTCGATGCGGTCGATGCCGGAGGCCTCACGGAGCGTGTGAGCGGCGTCCTTGGCGAGCTGATACGGGTCGGGTATGTGCTGTTGGAAGTCAGTCATGCACCAAGCCTACTCGCGCACGCTGCCTCTAGTCTTCGATCGTGCAGAGTTCCGCCCCCGCGGAGACGGTCGCGCCGATTTCCGCGTCGAGATTCGTGATGATTCCGCTGCGGTGGGCGAGAAGCGGCTGCTCCATTTTCATCGCCTCGAGTACGAGGATGAGGTCACCGTCGGCAACGGTTTGGCCCTCGTCGACGGCAATTTTGACGATCGTGCCCTGCATGGGGGCACTTACGGCGTGACCACCGGAAGTTGTGCCTCGCGCAGCGCTCGTGCGGCGCTTGCGACGTTGAGGCGTGCTCGCGCGCGGCGCGCGCAGCGACGCGGGAAGCGAGATCTCGACCTTGCGGCCGTCAATCTCGACGACGACGGCCTCGCGGTCCTCGACTTCGTCCGTGGCGCTCGGAAGCGGCGAGGGAGCTATGTCCTCCGAGAACTCCGTCTCAATCCATCGCGTGTGCACCGTGAACGGTTCCTCCGGATCGCTCGGTGCGAACGCGGGATCCTCGACCACGAGCTTGTGGAACGGCATGACCGTGGGGATGCCCTCGATGCGGAACTCCGCGAGGGCGCGGCGAGAGCGTTCGAGAGCCTCCTCGCGGCTTGCACCCGTCACGATGAGTTTCGCGAGCATCGAATCGAAGTGCCCGGAGATCGAGTCGCCGGTCCGCACGCCCGAATCGACACGCACGCCGGGGCCGAGCGGAGGCTCGAAAAGTTTGACGGGACCGGGGGACGGAAGGAAGCCACGGCCCGGGTCTTCGCCGTTGATGCGGAACTCGAAGGAGTGCCCGCGGGGCTCGGGATCGACGGGGGAGATCTTCTCGCCCGCAGCGATGCGGAACTGTTCGCGCACGAGATCGACTCCCGTAATTTCTTCCGTCACGGGGTGCTCCACCTGGAGACGCGTGTTGACCTCGAGGAACGAAATCGTGCCGTCCTGTCCCACAAGGAACTCGCACGTGCCCGCGCCGACGTAACGCGCCTCCTTGAGGATGGCCTTCGAGGATTCGACGAGACGAGCGTGCTGCGCCTCATTCAAGAATGGCGCTGGCGCTTCCTCGACGAGTTTCTGGTGGCGGCGCTGAAGTGAGCAGTCGCGCGTGGAAACAACCTGGACGTTGCCGTGACTATCGGCGAGGCATTGCGTTTCCACGTGGCGCGGGGAGTCGAGGTAACGCTCGACGAAACACTCACCACGACCAAACGACGCGATGGCTTCGCGCGTGGCGGAATCGAAAAGGTCGCGCACCTCGTCGAGTTCGCGCGCGACCTTGAGGCCGCGCCCACCGCCACCGAAAGCAGCTTTGATCGCGATGGGGAGGCCGTGTTCCTTGGCGAACGCCACGACCTCGCCCGAGTCCTTGACCGGGTCCTTCGTTCCGGCCACGAGCGGTGCACCCGCAGACTGGGCGATGTGACGTGCCGAGACTTTATCGCCAAGCTTTTCGATCGCGTCCGGGCTCGGCCCGATCCACACGAGCCCCGCGTCGATCACCGCTTGCGCAAAGTCTGCGCGCTCCGAGAGGAAACCGTAGCCCGGGTGAATGGCGTCGGCGCCACTGCGCTGGGCGATGTCGAGGAGCTTGTCGATCACGAGGTAGCTCTGTGCGGCGCTCGTGCCTCCGAGCGCGTAAGCGTCATCCGCGACCCGCGTATGCAGGGCATCGCGATCCGAGTCGGAATACACGGCGACCGATCGGAGCCCCGCGTCGCGGCATGCACGCGCAACGCGCACGGCGATCTCACCGCGATTGGCGATGAGAACCGTGCGGAACGGTCGGTGGAGTGCGGGCTTAGACATTCGGGATCCTTCTCAGGTGTTGGGCGACGTGCTCAGCAACCTTCCGAGCATATACCCGCCCGTGGACGGAAAAATTCCACGACGAGGCCTCGGGGCTCCAGAGTTCGCTGACCGCGAGGGAGATTTCCCCGAGCATGCGGCGCAGCAGTGGGAGGGAAAGACCGATGACCGCGTGGTGATCACCCTCGAGGCGTTCAACGAAGGGGCCACCGTAGCCGTCGATCGTGAAGGCTCCCGCGACCCAAAGCGGCTCGTCCGTCGCGACATACGCGTCGATCTCGTCATCGGAGAGGTCGGCAAAGTACACGTCGGTCGATGCCGTTTCTCCGAAGGTCGCGCCGGTGCCGCCGTCGAGAGGATCACGATCATCAATGAGCCAGTGGCCAGTGTGCAAACGTGCCCGCTTTCCGCGCATGGCCCGCCATCGTTCGCGTGCGGCCTCACTTGTGCGCGGCTTGCCCACGAGTTCGCCGTCGATCTCGAGCATGGAGTCCCCGCCGAGAACGACGTACCCGCCCTCGCTCGCCTTGCACGAGGCCTCCGCCTTTGCCCGTGCGAGGGTCAAGACGCGATCTTCAAAGGCCAGCTCGCCGAAATCTTCGAGGGCCGAAGCGAGAACCGCCTCTTCGTCCACATCCGCGGGAAGGGACGTGAACTCGATCCCCGCACGCCTCAGCACGGCCTTGCGGCCGGCGGATTGCGAAGCGAGGAGAAGGAGCGGTTCGCGAAGCGGAGTTCCGACGGTGGCCGGGCAAACGTCGGCCCCCTGATCGTTCTCGAAAAACTCGCCGCTCATGCACCGACCCCGCCATTTCGAGGAGCCGAGAGCGCTTCGCGAAGCACGGAAAGAGGCAGCCCGCCGAGCTCAAGCGCCTCGCGGTGGAAATCGCGAAGCGAGGTGCCGCGCGCGAGGGCTTCGTCGCGCAGCTGCTCCCACACCCGCTGACCGAGCTTGTAGCTCGGCGCTTGGCCGGCCCAACCGAGGTAGCGATGGTATTCGAAACGTTGGATGGGCTCTTCCATGCGCCAGTGCTCGCGCACGAAGTCCCAACCGCGCTCGTAGGTCCATTCACCGCCGCCGAAATGTTCGGGGACGGGAAGCTCGTTGTGCAGGCCGATGTCGAGAACGACGCGGCCCGCGCGCATGCGCTGTTCCATGAGCATGCCGAGCTTCTCGCCATCGGTCTGGAGGTAGCCGAGTTCTTCCATGAGACGCTCCGCGTAGAGTGCCCAGCCCTCGCCGTGACCCGAGACCCACATGAACGACGCGCGCCAGCGATTGAGGCGATCGGCCTGAAGCTGCTGCGTGCCTACCTGGAGGTGGTGGCCGGGAACACCCTCGTGGTACACCGTCGTGGTTTCACTCCACGTGCGGAACGTGTCGACGCCCGCGGGGGTGTCCCACCACATGCGGCCCGGTCGCGAGAAGTCCTCACTCGGACCGGTGTAATAGATGCCGCCCGCACCTGTCTCGGCGATCATGCACTCAAGACGCGTGAGTTCTTCGGGAATATCGAAATGGGTGCCCGCGAGGTCGCGGATCGCGGCGTCGGAAAGCTCCTGCATCCACGACTTGAGGCTGTCGGTTCCGTGGAGCACGAGGGACTCATCGGCGTTAAGCGAGGCCATTGCCGCGTCTATCGAATCTCCGCCGCCGTTGCCGTAATGTTCGTTGAGGCGCCTAGCGACCTGCTTTTGCTCATCGATGAGACGCGTGAGCTCCTCGACACCGAACGCGTAGGCCTCCTCAACGTCGATCTCCTCGCCGAGGAAGGTACGCGAGCCAAGCTGGTAGGCCTCGCGGCCCACCGCATCCTTTTCGGGGGCCTTGTGCGCAAGCTCATCGAACACTGTTGCAAGCTCGTCGTAGGCCTCGAATGCGAGTGCTACGCGACTCTCGAGATTCTCCCGAGCCGAACCCTCGAGGCCGGACTTGGCGACGAGGGAGGGGAAGAAACCGTCGGCCTCCGTGAACGAACGGGACTGCTCGGCGCCAATGCGCTGCTGGCGCTTCGCCGCGAGCACGCCCTTCGAGGCGGCATAGCGAAGCGATTCGGCATACCCACGCACGGCCTCGGGGACGCGCGAGAGGCGCTCGCTGATCAAGTCCCAATCCTCGGCGCTCTCCTGCGGCATCATGTCAAAAATGCTGCGGATCCCCTGAACGGGCGAAGCGATGTTGTTCACGCAGGCGTGCGTGAGCAGCGAGTCGTGGTGCTCGAGTTCGAGGCCGAGGCGCTCGCGCATCGCCTGACGAGTCACGCGATCGACATCGTCGCCCGGATGCTCGCGTTCGACGGAATCGAGCGAGTCGAGAGTTTCGCGCGCGAGTGCAGCCACCCGGTCGAGACCGGCGGGAGAGAGATCATCCATGAGGTGATCCTGACCGGGAGTACCGAGGCTCGTGGCCGCCATGGGACTCAGGGCGATCGAACGCTCAACGTAGTCGTTGGCGAGGCGGTCGGTGGGGCTTGAGGTGCGCGTCGTTGTCATGGCACCACTGTAGCCGCGAGCGCTAACGCTGGGAGAAAATCCAGGAATGTGGACCCGCGCTCGCGCGCAGGGAATGCGCCGACCTGTGAGTGATCACGGGGGAGTTCCACGCTGAAGTGGAGCGACCCGCACGCTCCGCCATCTCACGCTGATGTGCTTCTTCGCGCGAGACCGCGCTCATCGCCGCGACGGCGACGGCGATCGCCGCGATCTCGTGGTCCTCGAGGTGCCCCGAAACGAGCTCGACGCTCGGGCGGCTCGGCTCCTCGTGCGCGGACCCCCGAGGTGCTCCAGCGCTTGACTCGGGGGAGCTCACAGCGGAATGTTTCCGTGCTTCTTCGTGGGCAGGGCATCGCGTTTCGTGCGCAGGGCACGCAACGCGCGCGTGATGGCCTCGCGCGTTTCGTGCGGCTGAATCACGCCGTCGAGAAGGCCGCGCTCAGCCGCGACATAGGGATTGGCGAAGGTCTCCTCGTACTCCGTTTGGAAATGCGCGCGAAGAGCCTCGGCGTCCTTGCCCGCCTCCGATGCGGCTTTGAGTTCCTTGCGGTGAAGAATGTTCACCGCCCCCTGCGCGCCCATGACGGCAATCTGGGCCGTGGGCCACGCGAGGTTCACGTCGGCGCCAAGCTCCTTCGATCCCATAACGATGTACGCGCCACCGTAAGCCTTGCGCGTGATCACGGTGATGAGCGGAACGGTCGCCTCCGCATACGCATACAAAAGCTTCGCGCCGCGGCGAATGATCCCGCCGTACTCCTGATCGGTGCCGGGAAGGAAGCCCGGGACATCGACGAGCGTGAGGACCGGAATGTTGTAGGAATCGCAAAGACGCACGAAGCGCGCGGCCTTTTCGCTCGCATCGATATCGAGCGTGCCTGCAAGCTGCGACGGCTGATTCGCGACGATGCCCACGCTATGTCCCTCGACGCGCCCGAAGCCGACCATGACGTTCTTCGCAAAGTTTCCGTGGATTTCGAGGAATTCGTCATCGAGGATCGCCTCGATGACGCTTTGCATGTCATAGGGCTGATTAGGCGAATCCGGGACGAGGCGGTCGAGCGCGCGGTCCTCGGGACTCGGATCGAAGTCTGCCTCGTCAGGGTAGACGGGAGCCTCGGTGAGGGTGTTCGCGGGAAGATAGGAAAGGAGGTCGCGAACGTAATCGAGCGCATCCGACTCATCGTTCGCCATGTAGTGCGCCACGCCAGAAGTGCTCGAATGCGTGCGGGCGCCCCCGAGCTCTTCGAAGCCCACGTTCTCGCCAGTCACGGTCTTGATGACATCCGGGCCGGTGATGAACATGTGAGAAGATTTCTCGACCATCACGATGATGTCGGTCAGCGCGGGGGAGTACACCGCACCGCCTGCGGCGGGCCCCATAATGAGCGAAATCTGGGGGATAACCCCCGAGGCGCGAGTGTTGCGGCGGAAGATTCCCGCGAAAGTCGCGAGCGAGGCGACGCCCTCCTGGATGCGTGCGCCGCCGCCGTCAAGAATGCCGATGATCGGCACACCGGTCGACAGTGCGAGGTCCTGAATCTTCTGGATCTTCTTGCCGTGAGCCTCGCCGAGGGAACCGCCAAGAACGGTGAAATCCTGCGAGTACACGCATACCTGCCGGCCATCAATCGTGCCGTAGCCCGTCACGATGCCGTCGCCGTCGATCCGCTTCTTTTCGAGTCCGAAATTGTGGCTCTGGTGGCGAACGAAACGATCGGTCTCCACGAACGAACCCTGGTCGAGAAGCTCCTCGATGCGCTCGCGGGCTGTCTTCTTGCCGCGGGCGTGTTGCTTTTTGATCGCTGCTGCCCCCGCCTCCGTGACGGCGGCATTTTCGCGAGATCGAAGCTCCTCAAGTCTCTCGGCGGTGGTGGACCGCCTCGGCGTCTCGTTCACTCCCACTCCTGCTCCGTCGTGGCCTGGCACAATTGCTCTCGTGAGTGTACGCCATGGACAAGAAAACGAGAGAGCGAAAAACACGTGAGCGAGCCTTTGCGCACCGACTATGTGCCCTCGTGCAACTCGACACTCGATATCCTCACCGAGCCGCCGTACGACACTCTCAAGGCGCCATTCGCACTCATGACCCTCGACCAGCGCGCGGGGCACGGTCGCCAAGGGCGGCGATGGCAGAACAGGCCGGGCGAATCACTCGCGCTGACGGTTGCCTGGCCCCTACCGGGCCCGGAGCGTCGTGGCTGGTACCCGCTCGCGACCGCCCTCGCCGCGCTCGACGCGTGCGCTGAGATTGCACATGGCGCGCAGCTTCCCGGCATGAAGTGGCCAAATGATCTGCTTGCGCCAACGGGCGAAAAGATCGCGGGGATCCTCCTGCGAGTGGATGCCGATCGACTCCTTGCGGGGGTGGGCGTCAACCTCGTGGGAGAAATAGAGAGGAGTCGCGAGGGCCTGGAGAAGGCGCAGACACTCGCGAGCTTCGATGCCGCCTATGCTGATGTCCTCGCGAGTGTGGACAAGCGCCGCGAGTTCGGGGAAGTGCTCGCGAGAGCAATTGCACGCGTATTCTCTGCTGTCGATTCTGGGGGAGAGGCCTTTCGGCACCTGCGAACGCGGTATGCTGTGAACTGCCTCACTCTCGGGTCTCGGGTTCTGGTGGAGATTCCAGGAGGATCGCGGTACTTCGCGAGGGCCCTCGACGTTGATCCGGCGGGCAGGCTCCTGGTGGAGAATCTGGAGCGAGGTCGGCACGCCCTCGACGCCGCCGACGTTCACTTGGTGCACCCTTCATTGAGCGGCCAGCGGGGCGCTGAGGAGAACGACGAATGCGAAAGGACCAGATGAATAACGTTCACGATCGCGAGGAGCCGAGCGAGCATAGCCCCGAAGGTGCGATGCCGAACGCGCTCAACGAACGTTTCGCGCGCGTGCGAGGCGCGATCGGTGCTCTCGAGCGCTCCCTCCTCGACGGTGAACGCGAGTACTCGAGGCGTGACCTCGAAGAGGACTTCGGTGTCGACCGGCAACTCAGCACCGACTATTGGCGCGGGCTCGGATTCTCCAACGTGGCGCTCGACACGACCGCCTTCACCGAAGACGACGCGGAGGCGATCGCGGACCTCGCGGCGCTCGTGAACGACGAAACGCTTAGCGAAGACACGTTCGTCACGATCGTGCGCGGGCTTGGATTCCACATGGGGCGGCTCGCCATGTGGCTCACCGAGGCGCTCGTCGACGACGCGAAGCAACGCCACGGCATGAGTGACACCGAAGCGCGCATGCACATGCTCGAAACGGTTCCGCAATTCATCGAGATGTTTGAGCACCAGGCCATTCACGTGTTTCGCCGGCAAATGTCGGCCTACACCGCGCGCGCCGGGGCCGAAATCCTCCGCACCTCGACGAGCGACTGGGATGACGAATCACTCCCGCTCCCGCGCGCCGTGGGTTTCGCCGATCTCGTCCAGTTCACGAGGCTCGCCCAGTCGATCGACGGCATCGAACTCGCGGGTGTCATTAGAGATTTTGAAAACCTCACGAGGGATGTGATCTCCGACGGCGGCGGGCGCGTCGTCAAGACCGTAGGCGATGAAGTCATGTTCCTTGCCGACACCCCCGAAGATGGCGTCAGGATCGCGCTCTCGATCGCCGAAAACATCAAGCGCCAGCCCTCGCTTCCCAACGTGCGCGTGGGACTCGCGTGGGGCAATATGTTCTCCCGCTACGGCGACGTCTTCGGCCCCAAAGTGAATCTCGCCGCACGCCTCGAAGGCATCGCCGAGCCGGGTGCGGTCGTCGTCGATGGGGAAACGGCGGACCTCGTGGACCGCGCCTTCCCGGGCGGCTTCACGCGTGTCGCAGAATGGACTGAAGAGTTGCACGGAATCGGAGAAACGACAATCGTGAGAGTCGAGCGGTCCGCCGCTTCGCTCATCGAGCGACACTCGTGAGAGAGTAGAGAGTCGCTTGACGGTCCGCGCCTTCACAGCGCGGTCACACGCACATTGGTAAGGATGACTTCGTGACACGACTACTTCTCGTTGAAGACGATTCGGCGATCGCAGAGCCCCTCTCGCGAGCCCTCGACCGCGAAGGCTATTCCGTTGTCAGGGCCTCAAGGGGCATTGACGCCCTCACGATTGCCGCGAGCGAAGACCATATCGATTTTGTGATTCTCGACCTCGGTCTTCCCGACATCGACGGTCTTGAAGTGTGCAGGAGGCTCCGCAAGGGCGGCCTCGAAGCTCCCGTGCTCATCCTCACGGCACGCGCCGACGAGGTCGACGCCGTCGTTGGTCTCGACGCGGGTGCCGACGACTACGTCACCAAACCCTTCCGTCTCGGTGAGCTTCAGGCACGCATTCGTGCGCTTTTGCGCCGCACCCAGGTCGTCGAAGACACGAGCTCGAGCACGTACGACATCAACGGCGTGAGCCTCGACCCCTCGGCGCGGCGCGCGTACGTCGAAGAAGAGGAACTCTCGCTCAGCGCGAAAGAGTTCGACCTCCTCGCCGTCCTCATGAGGGAAGCGGGAAGTGTCGTCACGCGCGACGACCTCATGCGCGAAGTGTGGGGCGCCGAATGGTGGGGCTCCACGAAAACCCTCGACATGCACATCTCGTGGCTTCGCCGCAAACTCGGAGACGACGCGACGAACCCCAAACGCATCACGACCGTGCGTGGCGTGGGCTTCCGCTTCGAAGACACCGACGCCCAGTAGGGCGCACTAGGCGCTCACGATGCAGCTTCGAGTTCTGCAGGCAACCCTCATGACCGTGCTCCTCGCGGTCCTCCTGCTCGGCATCCCCCTTGGCGCGGCCTGGCTCACGGCCGTGCGCGACAATCTCTCGGCGCAAGCCGGCACGCTGCTCCAAGACGTCATTTCCGAGACTGATCACCGACTCAACGAGGGTCTCCCGATTGACGAGGCGATGCTCCAAGAGACCGTCGACCAGGTTGTGAACCTCGACGTCCAAATCGCGGTGAACTACCAAAACACCGAGCTCGAAGCGGGCGAAGATGCGGGGTCCGACGCATTGCAGCAATCGGCCCAAGGCGTGAACGGTCAAATCGTGACCGTGCGCATCCCGCAATCCGACGTTCGCGCACACACCGCAAGCGCATGGGTGCTCATCCTTGTCGCCGCGATCAGCGCTATCGCGATCGGTGTATCAGTCGCTCTCTGGCAGGCACAAAGGCTCTCCGCACCCCTCGTTCGGCTCACGAGACGCGCCGAAGAACTTGGGAGCGGCAGGAGCCGTTCGGAATGGAAGCCGAGCGGAATCGCCGAGATCGACACGGTCGCGGTTGAGCTCACGCGCTCGGGTGCAATGCTCACCGAGAGACTCGAAGCAGAATCCGCGCTCGCTTCGGACGCTTCCCACCAGTTGCGCACGCCCCTCACCGCCCTGTCGATGCGCCTTGACGAGATCCTCGCAACGAGCTCGGAGGAATGGGTACGAGAGGAAGCGCGCGTCTCCCTTGAACAGGTCGATCGCCTCACCCAGGTCGTCCACGACCTCATCAACGCGCCTCGCTCCTCTCAACGGCGCACGCCCGGTGTGGTTGACCTTCGCCAGGTGCTCGTGCAGCAAGCCGAGGAATGGAAACACGCCTTCCGTGGCGCGGGGCGCGAATTGCGAATCCAGGTGCCGCATGCGTCGGCCGTATGGGCCTCGCAAGGCCCACTCACCCAGGTGATCGCGACCCTCATCGAAAACTCTCTTGCGCACGGTGGCGGCACTACGCGTGTCAAAGTTCGCCGCAATGAACAGTCCACCGTGATCGAGGTTGCCGACGAGGGCGAAGGCATTGACCCCGCACTAGGTCAGCGCATCTTCGAGCGGTCAGTCTCAGGCAAGGGCTCTCGCGGAACAGGGGTGGGACTCGCCCTCGCCCGAACCCTCGTTGAAGACGATGGTGGGCGCCTCGAGCTCATCGACGAACGCCCCGCGCGCTTCGGCATTTTCCTTTCGACAGCCCCAGCTCCCGACGATCCAGAACCGGAGGGCGAGGAAGGCGAGGAACCGTCGGACCCGGCCAAATCCCACGGGCTCGTAGCACGACGCGAAAAGCGACGCGCGGAACGGCACCAGCGAGAGGCCGCCGCTTCGGCAGCTCCCACGTCTGAGGTCTTGAGCACGGGTGCCGCAACTGACTCGCGCGACGAGGGCGCAGGCGAGAGCGGCGCACTACACTAGCCGCGTGAGTACTCAAAACGCCCCCACCAAGCCCAGCACGAACGAGGCCACAGCTGCGCGCCCACCGCGCATCGGCGTGATCGGCGGCGGCCAACTCGCGCGCATGATGATTCCCGCCGCGACCGAGCTCGACCTTGAACTCCGCGTTCTCGCGACCTCTCCCGACGAATCTGCAGCGCGCGTCAGCCCACACGTCATGCTCGGGCAGCACGACGACCCCGAATCGGTCACCGCATTCGCGCGGAGCGTTGACGTTGTCACCTTCGATCACGAGCATGTGCCGACGGGCCTCTTGCACGCCCTTGAACACGAAGGGGTTGCTGTAAGGCCCGGCCCGGAGGCCCTCGTATACGCCCAGGACAAGCTTGCAATGCGCGCGCGGCTCACCGAACTTGGGCACCCGTGCCCGACTTGGTGGCGGATCGAGACGGAAAACGATCTCTCCGAGGCCCTCGAGGCCTCGGGCGGCGACCTCATCCTCAAGACCGCGCGCGGCGGCTATGACGGTCACGGCGTGAGGCGCGTGCGCACCATTGATGATGCGCGCGACTGGCTCGAGCACGGGAAGCCCCTGCTCGCCGAGGAACGAGTCCCCTTCGTGCGTGAACTCTCGGCGCAGGTCGCGCGGCGGCCGGGCGGAGAAACCGCGTCGTATCCCGTAACGGAATCCGAGCAAAAAGACGGCGTGTGCTTCCGTGTGAGCGCCCCCGCACCGAACCTCGCCCCGGAGGTCGCCGAGCGAGCACGCACCCTCGCCGCAAATATCGCGAACGATCTCGGTGTCGTGGGGATGCTCGCCGTTGAGCTTTTCGAGTACCCGGATGGTCGCATGGCCGTCAACGAGCTCGCAATGCGCCCCCACAATACGGGCCACTGGAGCATGGATGGGTGCGTCACGAGCCAATTTGAACAGCATCTTCGCGCCGTCGCGGATCTCCCGCTCGGAGACACGTCCCCCATCGTGCCATGGACCGTCATGGTGAACACTCTCGGTGACACGCGCGAAAATCTCTCCGAGGGAGCACGCGAGGCGCTCGCGAACGACCCCGGAATCAAACTTCACCTGTACGGCAAAAGCGTTCGCGCAGGCCGCAAGCTCGGCCACGTCACGGCCCTCGGCACACACCTTGAAGAAACCGAGCGCCGGGCTCGCGCCGCGGCACACATCATCGTGACCGGCGACGAAACGAAGGAATAACACATGAGTAAGAAGCCCCTGGTCGGTATCGTCATGGGTTCCGATTCGGACTATCCCGTGATGAAAGACGCCGAGGATCAGCTCGCCCATTTCGACATTTCGTGCGAAGTTGAGGTCGTGAGCGCCCACCGTATGCCCGAAGACATGGTCCAGTACGGACGCTCCGCACACGAGCGTGGCCTGCGTGCGATCATCGCCGGTGCAGGCGGAGCCGCCCACCTCCCCGGGATGCTCGCCGCTCTCACGCCGCTGCCCGTCATCGGCGTCCCGGTTCCGCTGCGCCACCTCGATGGCATGGATTCTCTCCTGTCGATCGTGCAAATGCCGAAGGGGGTTCCCGTTGCCACCGTGTCGATCGGTGGTGCCGCCAACGCAGGACTCCTCGCCGCGCGCATCCTTGGGTCGGGGGATTCGAGTGCGGCGCAGGATATACGCGAGAAAATGGTGGACTACCAGTCAGGGCTGCGGGATCTCGCGTACGAGAAAGGTGCGAAGCTCCGTCAGGAGCGCAAGAGTTAACCCCGGAACACGTGGAGGGCCGTGAGTGATCGTTCGCTCACGGCCCTCCGTATGTAGAGAAGGGGGGAGCCGCTTCGCACGAAGCGGCGGTGCGCTCAGGACTCCGTGGAGGCCGTGAGTGCGTGGTTCCGGTACGCCTCGGGTGATTCCGCCTCGTAAACGGCGACCTTGCGCGCAAGCTTCGTTGTGCGCTTTTCTGCGGTCTTTGTGCGTGCCTCCTGCAACGCGAGGAAGCCGAGGAGCACGACGACGGTGGCGTAAAGAAGAAGGTCGGTTCCGCGGCCAACGCCAACGAACTGCGCCACCACGGTAACCGCGTTGGGGAAGACCACGGCCAAGACGGCGAAAACAGCGAAGGCGAGGATGATGAGCCGGCGAATGGCGAGTTGCTTCGCCCCGCGCTTGAGGAAGAGCCACGCGGTGATGGCCACGATGCCAAGGATGAGCAGGATCTGGATGAGGAGCGTTCGGCTATCGAAAATAGCTTCCGATGGCGAGCTGAGAATGTCGGTCATGGGCCCTTCCTGCAAGTGATTGTTCTTCGTTCCCGAGCACCTCGTGCCCGCCCAAGGCGAACAGTGAGGTATGGGCAAGCCTTCACATGCCAGGCATCGAGAAGACGAGAGCCATCGCGATACGGTCCTTCATGCCGGTTCTTCATGTGAGCGACATGTTGGGAGAGCAGTACGCAAAAGAGGCTCTCGACTAGGGTAGCCTTTGCGAAGGCGATTATGCATCGCCCGCGCCAAGAACCGCTCCACAAATGTCAATTCTTGCGAGGACTACTGATGACCCTTGGCCCTGGAGCCGACAGCACCTGGTTCGTGATCCCGCTCTACAACGAAGAGCAAGTGATCGGTGACGTGATTCGCGCGCTGCGCGAAACCTACCCCCTCGTGGTGTGTGTCGACGATGGTTCGCGCGATAACTCGGCGGCGGAGGCCGAGGCCGCCGGTGCGGTGGTCGTGCGCCATCCCTACAACATGGGTCAGGGCGCGGCTCTGAAAACCGGCGTTGACTACGCGCGCCGGGACCCCTCGATGAAGCAGGTCGTCACGTTCGATGCCGACGGCCAGCATCAGGTGGCTGATGCTGCCGCCATGATCGAAAAAATGCAGGCCGAGGGCGTCGACTGCGTGCTTGGCTCGCGCTTCCTGGACAGTCGCACCAAGCCGGGATTTCTCAAGGGCATCGTGCTGCGCATGGCGATCGTGTTCACGAATATTACGAGCGGGGTGCGCCTCACCGATACGCATAACGGCCTTCGCGTTCTCAGCCGCCACGCGTGCGACAAAATCTCGATCGAGCAGAACCGCATGGCGCACGCCTCCGAGATCGTTTCCGAAATCGGCCGCCATGACCTCACCTACGCCGAGTATCCAGTGCACATCCTCTACACGGACTACTCAAAGGCGAAGGGGCAGCCGCTTTTGAACGCGATCAACATCGTGGCGGACCTCCTGTTTAAGTAGTCCGAGATCCCGCCTACTTTTCCGCAGGAGGTGCGGCGGAACCGTCGCCAATCGAGGCAAAGAATGCGCGCACGTCCTCGTCGTTGACCTTGATCGCGACCCCGGAGCGCTTCGTTTTGAAATTGGGATCTTCGATCGGGATCGCGAGCGTTCCCCCCGAGGTGGGGGCGGCGCGCATGACGAGCGCCGCACTCGCGAGGTCAATCAGGCCCGTGTCGTGATCGGTGACGAGAGACTTGGTCCCGGCGCTTGCAAGACTCACCTGCGTGAAGGGGTTGAGCAGCACACCGGGCGAAGACACCCTTTTCATGAGCGCGCTGACAAACTGCTGCTGGCGCTGCTGCCTCCCGATATCGGCCGTGGGGTCAAAATAGCGCGCCCGGACGAAGGCCAGGGCCTGCTCGCCGCCGACATCGTGGCAGCCTTTCGTCATGGTAAGGCCTGAACGCTCGTCATCAACATCCTGGTCGATGCACAGGTTGACCGTGCCAACGGCGTTCACGACATCCTCAACTCCGGAAAAGCCGATGACCACGAAATGGTCCACCGCGAGGCCCGTAAATTTTTCGATCGTCTTGACGAGCAGGGGAGCGCCGCCGATCGCATAGGCGGCGTTGATCTTTCGCTCTCCGTGCCCCGGGATCTCGGCGAGAGTATCGCGGGGAATGGAGACGAGATACTGCTTACCGTTTTCGGCCTTGTGGAGAAGCATGAGGGTATCGGTGCGCTGGGCTCCTCCCTGCTCGATGTCGGCGCCGGCTAAGAGGTAAGTCTCGCCCGGGGTGTTCGCGGCGCCAGATAGCGCATCGACGTGGTTGATTTTCGAATTTGCCCACAGGCCGAGGCCGACGGGCCACGCGAGCGCCACGACGATGAGGAGCGCCACGATGGTGCGCGTCAGTCGGAATGCGCGCTTTCGTGAAAAGCCTTTCTTTCGCCGGGGCGGCGGGAAGCCTTGGTCGGCAGGGCGAGGTTCAGCCTGGCCTTGCGCGTGTTGGCTCCTCTGGACGTGGGGGCGTGAATCGAGGCGTACCGATCCGGGGCGAGCTGCGCTGCGGACCGGTGGCATTTGGCGCGTGGGCGATTCGGGTCGCGGAGCCGGTTCCGCGGACGAATCACGCTTTCTCGGAGCATGGGGTCGCGAAATCGGTTGCGCCGATCCACCTGCCCGAGCACGCGAATGGCCGGGTCGCGAGTGGTCAGTGCCCCTCTCGCGTGGGAAGTCCCCCGTCATCGTGTCTACCTCGTGGTTGTAGGAAGGCGCGGGGGACCGCGCCGTTTGCGCGTTCCAACAGTACACACCGACCCGTACAGAAACGTCGGAACCGGTCGTTGTGGCCAAATCTGCCCCGCCGTGATGGCGTGTGCACTCACGTTCGCGGCAGTGCCCCCGTAAGATCGAGCCTAGACTCTAGCGAAAAGCGTGGGCGAGAGGCGAGGAGAGCACGTGTCACACACAAGCAGGCCGCAGAAACCGGCGCGCACCCTCGTGCTTGGAGGTGCGGGTTTTGCGGGCTCGCACATTGCGAAGGAGCTTGGTGCGCACGGCCATGAGGTCTCGACGGCCGATATCCGCCCCTCGAGCAGCGGCGTCGCTCATGCGCTTCTTGATGTGCGCGACGTCAAGGCGCTCTCTGCCGCTCTTCGCGGATGCGACACGGTCGTCAACGTTGCCGGCGTTCCCGACTCCTCGTCGGTGAGTACACGAACCCTCAATTCGATCCTCGTAGGAGGAGCACGCTCCCTCATTTCTGCGGCGGAGCTCGAAGAGGTGCGCACGATCGTGTTCGTTTCCAGTGGCGCCGTCTACGGGGAAACGCGCGCCGGTGAGAGCGCCGATGAATCGACCCCGGCCGCACCGACGACAGTCGAAGGAAGGGCCTTTGCGGAAGCGGAACGTCTTTACGGCCAGTGGGTAAGTGCGGGGCAGGGCCGACGCCTGCTGGTTTTACGCGCCGCCGAGCTTTTCGGTCCAGGCTCACGAGCGCGAGTGTCGCGCGTGATCGGCTCGCTCGTGAACTCGGGGAAAGTCTCTCTCACACACACGGTCATCGCGAGGCCCCTCGCAAGCGTCGGAACCCTCGCGAGCGCAACGAGAGCGGCGCTCGAGCTGAACCCACCTGCTGGGGAGCCCTACGTACTCAACGTCGCGGACTCTCCACGCCTCGATGATCACGAGCTGCGCGCACTCGTGCGTTCGGTTGCGAAAACCGCACCGCTCGCGCTCTCGCTGCCCGGCAGGCGGCTCATGGCTCGTGCGGGTCGCGCCGGTGAGGCCGTACGGGCGAGCGGACTCGAGCTTCCACGCAGGCTCAAAAGGTTCGCGCTTGACGCACGCCCGAGTGCGGAGCTTTCGCGTGAAAAGGTGAATGCACTCCTTCCCGAGAGACTCTCGCTCGAGGCCTCGCTCCGCGAAACCGTGAGGTGGGTGCGGGAAAACGGCGTGCCGAGCAATCCACGCCTTGAGGCGCCGATTGCTGAGCGCTTTGTGCCCGAGCAGCGCGAAGCGGGGGAGGATCCTCGCCGTGTGATTGCCGTCGTGGTGACCTATAACCGCGCTGACCTCCTCGAGGCCTGCCTCGATGCGCTCCACTCGCAAACCCGGCCCCTCGATGGCGTGGTGATCGTCGACAACGCGAGTACGGATCGCTCTGGCGCTGTTTCTGATGCCCATGCGATCGGCGCCGATGTCGTTCACCTCAATCGCAACGTTGGGGGTGCCGGCGGCTTCTGCAGCGGTATGGCGCACGCGCTTGTCGAGCACAGCCCGGACTTCCTGTGGATCATGGACGATGACACGGTGCCCGCGCCCGACGCACTGGCGAACCTCCTCGACGTGGAGCGCAAACTTGACGTCCACGCGAGCGTCCTCAGCTCGCTCGCCGTGTGGACCGACGGCAGACCACATCCCATGAACTCCTCGCGTACGCGGCTCGGAACGAGCGAGGCTGACCTTGACCGATACGCGCAGATCGGGGCGCGGCCAATCCGTACAGCGAGTTTCGTCTCGGCCCTCATTGCCGCCGAAGACGCGTGGGAGCACGGCCTCCCCATCGCCGACTACTTCATTTGGTCCGACGACTTCGAATACACGGGCCGGCTCTTGCGCGATTCCCACGGCTTCGCGGTCGCCTCGAGCACGGTCGAACATCGCACCGTGAATTTCTCGAACGCTCAATCCAACCCAGGGTCGCGGTTCTACTTTGACGTGCGAAACCGACTGTGGGCGCTCACGAAAACCGATTCGTTCACACCAATTGAGAAGGTGCTCTATGGCGGTAAGAGCGCGATCGGCTGGATGCGCACTCTCCTACGCACGCGAGGAGACGTGCTGCCCGTCGCGATTAAAGGCCTGCGAGAGGGGCTTTTCACTTCGCCGCGGCACTCGAGCGCGGTTCTTTCCGCCGATCCGATGAGCGCAACCGAGATTCGGGCACTGGAAGCGTCGATCGATAGCGCCGAGCGATCGCGAAGGGCACTCACGTGAACCCGAGCCAGGCCCGCGAGGTCGATCCGGACCTCACAGTACTCATGCCCGTGTGGAAGGGCGACGACCCCGCTCACGTGCGCGAAGCGATCGCTTCCGCGACGCACCGGCAAACGACGGCCCCGGGGATGCTGCTCCTCGCGATCGATGGCCCGCTCCCGCAGGAACTTGAGTCGGTCGTAGCCGAGGTCCTCGACGGCACGTTTGGGTGTGCGCGCGTCGTGAGGAACGGCAAGCACCGAGGGCTCGCGCGCACCCTTGAGAGCGCCCTCGCGCATTGCGAAACTGCTTTGGTGGGGCGAGCCGATGCCGACGACGTGAGTCACCCAGAACGCTTCGCGGTGCAGCTTTCGGCACTGCGAGAAAGGCGCCTCGACATTGTCGGGGCAAACATGCGAGAGATCGACGAGGAATCGTGCCCCCGTCGCGGCGACGACGGCGAGGAATTGATTCGTCGCCGGCCGCGTGAGCACGAGGAGATCGCGCGGTACATGCGCGATCATTCGCCGTTCCATCACCCCACGGTGCTCATGCGCGTGAGCGCAGTGCACAAAGCGGGAGGCTATCGCGACTTTCCTCTCATGGAGGACTACGACCTCTGGCACCGCATGCTGCGCGCGGGCGCAAGAATGGGAAATGTCCCCGACGTGCTCGTGGACTACCGCGTGAGCACGAATCTTTACCGCCGCCGTGGCGGTTTCACACTCTTCGCGAGTGACGTGCGCATGCAGTGCTCGATGGTGCGAAGCCGCACGACAAGCGTGCCGAGGGCCCTTCGAAACCTCGTCGGACGCGCCGTGTACCGGGCGGTTCCCACACAACTTCGTGATCGTGTTTATTGGCGTGTCATCGAACGCGGGCTTATGCGCAAGCGCGAGCAGTGACGGGGCTGTCATGCGCTGTGTGACAAACCAGCGCCGGACGGCCGGTGCGTCCGCGTGAATATGCGGGCTCGCCCGCTATTGTGGGAGCGACCCGTCTAACCTCGAAGGGACCCTAAAGAATGAGTACGCCCGATCTTCTCATCGTCGGCTCCGGCCTTTTCGGCCTCACGCTCGCGGATCGTGCCGCGCAAGAACACGGTGCAAAGGTGACCGTGATCGACAATCGCCCGCACATCGGTGGGAATGCCTACAGCGAGATCGACCCGGAGACGGGGATCGAGGTGCACAAGTACGGCGCCCACCTGTTCCATACCTCGAACACGCGCGTATGGGAATACGTCAATCAGTTCACTTCCTTCACGAACTACGTGCACCGCGTGTACACGACCCACAAGGGCATCGTGTACCCGATGCCGATCAATCTCGGCACCATCAACCAGTTCTTCAACTCGGCCATGACGCCGGATGAGGCACGCGCCCTTATCGCCGAACAAGCCGGCGAGTTCGCGGGGCAGGACCCTGAAAACCTCAACGACAAGGGAATCTCGCTGATCGGGCGTCCCCTCTACGAGGCCTTTATCAAGCACTACACGGGCAAGCAATGGCAAACGGATCCCAAAGATCTGCCCGCCTCGATCATCAAGCGCCTGCCCGTGCGCTACACCTACGACAACCGCTACTTCAACGACACTTACGAGGGCCTGCCCACGAACGGGTACACGGCGTGGCTCGAGAACATGGCGGATCACCCGAACATCGAAGTGAAGCTCGGTGTGGATTACTTCGACGAAACGCAGCCCTTCAATAAGAAGGACGTGCGCGGGCAGCTTCCGGTCGTCTACACGGGCCCCGTTGACCGCTACTTCGACTACGAATTCGGCGAGCTCAAGTGGCGAACGATCGACCTTGAATCCGAGACCCTCGAAACTGGTGATTTCCAGGGCACGTCGGTCATGAACTACGCCGACGAGTCCGTTCCGTTCACACGCATCATCGAGCCGCGACACTTCCACCCCGAGCGCGACTACGCGAAAGACAAGACGATCATTATGCGCGAGTACTCGCGTTTCGCGAGCCGTGAGGATGAGCCGTACTACCCCGTGAACTCTGCGGACGACCGCTCGACGCTCCTCGAGTACCGCGAGCGTGTTGACGCCGAGCCCTCGACGCTCTTCGGCGGTCGCCTCGGCACCTACCAGTACCTCGATATGCACATGGCGATCGGCGCCGCGCTCTCAATGGCCGATAACAAACTTGAGGACCTTCTGCGCCGCTAGTTTCGCGAAGCTTCTCGACTCCGATGAGTGAAAAGAGCACCATGAACGACACGTTTAACCTGCCCGACGGCCACCGCGAGCTTCACAGGCTTGTGATGCCCCTTGGTTTGAACTCCGAGACCCTGCCGCTTTATGTCGAGTCTTCGGCACACGTTTCCCCCGTTGACGTCGCCGCGGGAGCCTCAAGTGAGGTCATGGAGGCTCTCGCGGGGGTACGGCACCCCGCGACAAATAGTGTTGAGGAAGGGGCGTATACGCGCTCCGGGATCACAGTTCCCGCGGGGCAGACTCGTTCATTTGGAACCTACTTCAATGCCTTCCCGGCATCGTATTGGCGTCGCTGGACACCCGTACGGGAAGTGACGCTTACGGTCGCGACCCAAGGAGAAGGAACGATCGTCGTCCACCGATCGAATGCAAAAGGACGCTCGCAACGCGTGACTTCCGCAGATGTCGCGGGCGACGCAATCTCAACCTTCACCCTGTCGCTCGATGCCTTTGGCGACGGCGGCTGGTATTGGTTTGATGCCCACGCGGGGGCGCAGGGCCTTGACGTGCAAGGCGCGGTGTACTCGGCTCCCGAGAGACTTGCGCGCGTCTGCGGGACGTTCTCGATTGCCATGACGACCATGAACAAGGTCAGCTATTGCTTCGAAAATATCCGCACGATCGCCGAGTCGCCGCGGCTTCTTGGACTCCTCGATGTCATGTATATCGTCGACCAGGGCAGCGACCGCCTTCGTGATCACGCCGACGAGCTCGCGAAGCTCGAGGCCGCGATGGGTGGGAAGCTTCGCGTCATCGAGCAGGGCAACATTGGCGGCTCGGGTGGATTCTCGCGCGGGATGTATGAGGCGGCCGTTGCGGAAGTTTCCACGTACGTGGTGAATTGCGACGACGATATTTCTATAGAGCCGATTTCCCTTGAGCGCCTCGTGACGTTTGCGGACTACGCGACGAAACCGACGCTCGTGGGTGCGCACATGTTCGACCTGAACAATCGCACGACTCTCCATACCTTCGGTGAGATCGTTGATCGCTGGCGCATCCAGCCTGCCCTTCCGCATCAGGAAATGTCCCTGAGCTATGACCTCGCGACCCACCCCCTGAGGGCAACGCCGTGGATGCACCGTCGCGTTGACGTCGATTACAACGGCTGGTGGATGTGCCTCATCCCCACCGAGGTCGTGCGCGAAATCGGTCTCTCGCTCCCGGTATTCATCAAATGGGACGACGCGGAGTATGGACTTCGCGCGAAGGACGCGGGGTACTCAACGGTGTCGCTTCCGGGCGCTGCCGTGTGGCACGTGGCCTGGGGCGACAAAGACGACCTTGTGGGCTGGCAGGCATTCTTCCATGAACGCAACCGGCTTATCACGGCGCTTTTGCACTCCCCCTACGATCGCGGCGGAAGGCTCGTGAAGGAATCGCACTTCATGGACATCAAGCACGTGATCTCCATGCAGTACTACACGCAAACCGGGCGTCTCATGGCGCAGCGCGATGTGCTCGCAGGTCCCGACCACCTTCACGAGACAATCGGGACGACGCTTCCCGAGATTCGTGCGCTGGCCACACGGTTCGACGATGCCGTGCAGAAGAAAGACGTCGATGACTACCCCGACGTACGTACGAATAAGCCTCCGCGCAAGGGGCGGGGCTTCAGCCAGCCTCGGCGCATTCTCATGCCGGCCTGGACCCTCAAGCAACTCGCGAAGCAGGCTTTGAGTAAGCCGAGCGAGCTTTCGCGTGAGCATCCTCAGGAAGCAATCGCGCACCAGGATGCGCGCTGGTGGCGGCTCTCGCACTACGACAGCGCGCTCGTGTCGAATGCCGAAGGCACCCAGCTTGCCTGGTACAAGCGCGACCCGAAGCAGGCGCGCGAACTTCTCGCCGAGGGCGTTCGCACGCACGCGGAACTCTTCGCGAAATGGGAGAGCTTGCGCGAGCAATTCCGCGCGGCGGCTCACGAGCTCACCTCCTTCGAGGCGTGGGAGCGCACATTTGCGGCGAATCCCGCGCCGGAGAGCGAGGAACGACGCGCGTGAGTATGTCTGCTCTGACACGCGAAGAGAAAAATGAAGGCTGGCGGATCCCGGGAAGTGACAAGGGCTGGCTCAATCCGATTTACGAGCGGTTTCTTTTGAACCTCCTCGTGAGGAAGGAGCTTCGAGTTCGGTACCGCGGAAGCGTGCTCGGCATGGCGTGGAGCTACGCGAAACCCGCGGTGCAGTTCGCGGTTTTTTATCTCGCGCTCGGTGTTTTTCTTCAATTGAATCGGTCGCTTCCGGCGTACGCGGCGTACCTTTTTTCGGGCATCATCGTGATCAACCTCTTTAGCGAGGTGTTCGGAAACTGCACGCGCTCGATCGCCTCGAATGCGCCGCTCGTCTCGAAAATTTATCTCCCTTCTGAACTATTCCCGTGGGCGAGCGCGCTTGTGGCCCTCGTGCACTTCGTGCCGCAAGTGCTCGTGCTTGTCGTGGGAGCGGGACTCTATGGGTGGCGCCCAAGTTTCGCCGAAGGCTGGTGGTTTCTCATCGGCATGGTGATCCTGCTCGTCTTTACGATGGGGCTTGGCATGCTCGCGGCGGCGCTGAACGCGGCTTTCCGCGATGTCGAGAATTTCGTGGATCTCATCATCATGGTCGCGACGTGGACCTCGCCCGTGCTCTACGCCCTCTCGATGGTCAAAGAGACCATTGGCGGAAGTGTGTGGTGGGCGCTCTACAGCCTCAACCCGATCACGATTGTCGTCGAGTGTTTCCACGGGGCCTTCTGGCGTCCGATGGCGCGGGCCCTCGATGAGTCGGGAGCGTCGGCGCCGACTGTCGCCGCGGGAGCTGAAGCCGCTGGCCTCTGGTGGGCGGGGCTCCTCATCGCGATCGTGGTGTTCGCGTTCGGGACTTTCGTGTTCGAACGTTCGAAGCGGAAGTTTGCGCAGGAGCTATGATGAGTGTTGTTGAAACTCCGCGCGAGATGGTGCGGATCGAAAATGTGGCGAAGGAATTCTCTTTGCGCCATACGAGAGCGCTCAAGGAACTCGTATTTTCCGCGCTCAAAGGGCAGAAGCTCCGCGATACTTTCATGGCGCTCGATGGCGTTGACGTGACGGTGCGCGCGGGGGAAACCGTGGGGCTGATCGGTTTTAACGGCTCGGGGAAGTCCACGCTCCTTAAGACGATTTCGGGCGTGCTTTTTCCGGATAGAGGCCGCGTGAGCGTGCGAGGCAAGGTCGCCGGACTGATTGAGGTGGGTGCCGGCTTCCACCCTGACCTTTCGGGGCGAGAGAACGTGTACCTCAACGGCGCGATTCTCGGGATGTCGAAGGCTGAGATCGACGCCTGTTTCGATGACATTGTCGCGTTTAGCGAGATCGAGCAGTTCATCGACACGGACGTGAAGTATTACAGCTCCGGTATGTTCCTGCGCCTCGCTTTCGCGGTTGCCGTGCACACGGATCCGGATGTCTTTCTCGTGGATGAGATTCTCGCGGTCGGTGATGAGCCTTTCCAGCGCAAATGTCTCGCGAGGATTCGCGAGATGCAAAAGAGCGGGAAAACCATGGTCATCGTCTCGCATGAGCTCGACATGCTTGCCACGTTGTGCACGCGCATCGTGGTCCTGGAAAAGGGGCGCGTGATCTTTGACGGTGACCCCACGGAAGGCGTGGAGACTCTGCGCGCGAGAGCCTAGGTCTTCGCGGGGGTGTCGAGGCCTTCGGCTGCGCGTGTTGCCGCATCGAGTCGCGAGAGAGGCGTGAGAACGGTGCGCCCTTCGGTCCAGGCGGCGAGCGCCGCTGCGGCGTCACCGAGATCGATATCCTCGAGTCCTACTCTGCGTGCGGAGGCCCACTCGGTTCGCGGCGACGGTGCCGGCCCCGAGAATGTGGCGAGGGGGACCTCGAGATGATCTCCAGCTGAACGAACCGCTTGAACCCAGTCGAGGGCGAGCGGAGGGATGTGGCCCGGGAAGGCAAGGGAGAGGGCTCGAGGCTCGAGCATGAGAACGTCGTCGGCACGCTCCATAAGAGGCGAGTCCTCGCGCGCGGTCGCCAGAATGTCGATGTTCTCGGGGACTTCGCCTGTTCCGACGACATACACGCGTGCGCCGAGGTGCCACGCGGCAATGTGGAGCACGCTGCGTTTGAAGTGTGCAGGAAGGTCGAGCACGAGGGTGAAGCCCTCGTCGACGAGGAGTTCGGTACCGAAGAGGTTGATCGATTTGATGATCCAGTTGGCGAGGACTCGACCCGAGAGTTCGGTACGACCGTCGTCGGCGTAGCTCACGAGGGCCGGGGTTGTGCCCATCCGGTCGAGGGACTCAAGGAGCGTGCTCATCGTGTTTCCTTTCCCCGATGCGTGTCGGTGAGAGGGGATACCCACCGCTCCGCGTCGAGTCCGAGGTAGGCCGCCATTTCGGCAGCGAAGCTCATGGTGCCGAGGGCGATCACCGTAGTGGAACGCTCCTGGATGGCTTCGAGAGCCTGGGGGAGCGGAAGGGTTTCCCAGTCCTCTGGATAGTTTTCGAAAAACAGGTGGTCTTCGTGCGTGGTTGCGAGGATTGTCCGTTCTTTGTCGAGAAGGTCGAGGATACTCGCAATATTTTTGATGTCGGGCATGCACACAAGGGCGTGGGCATCGTCGAACCCACCGGTGCGTCGAGCGTACTCGAGCGCCGATGCGACGCCGTCGCGTGAAATCGCGGCATCGAGGAGCCAGTCAGTGCCGCGGGAGTGGACGAGGGAGGAGCGCCCCGGCAGATGCAAGTCTGGGGCGAGGCGGCGCGCGTCGTCGCTTTGAAGAGACGCGGGTACGAGTCCGGTGGCTGCCGCGTGGGTGATGGAGGCTGCCGCATATCCCGTCGCAATGTTGATTGAGGTGAGGGGGCCGAAGCCGAGGTCTTCAGGTGCGGCGATTTCGTGCCGGACGGCGTTGGGGAGGAGCTCGTCGATCGCCTCACGGGCCTCGCGGCACAGCGATTCCGGGAACACCACATTTGTCGTGCGTGCATCGCCCGCGCCCACGAGGTTCCGTGCGATGGCCTCGATCGTGTCGCCGATGATGCCTTCGTGCTCGAGAAACACGGGGGTGACCACGAGGGTGTCGATCCGGAATTGCGAGATTTCGTCGGTTGCCCCGCCGAGCCCTTCCTCGATCACGAGGGCGTCGGCGTGGTTTCGAAGCACATAGTCCGCGCCCGCGAGCGTGAAGAGCCCGGTTGGTGCGAGATAGCCTTCCGTATCCTCGACCGGAGGCATGAGGGAAAGCGCGTGCGACACGTGGGAGGCAAGCTCGTTGTAGTCGCTTTCGGAAAGTGGTGCCGCGCAAAGGCGTATGCGTTCGCGGTTGGTGAGGAACGGGGGAGAGGAAATCGTGCCGACGTTGTAGCCGAGTGCCATGAGGTATTGGGTGGTCGCGGCGACTGCGGAGCCCTTCCCTTTTGAACCGACGACGCCAATCACGGGGACGCCGGGTGAGGTATCGAGACCAATCGCCCTCGCGAAAGCCTTCGCTCGTGATCGAGAGCGAGTAAACGGCCCGTGATACTGCTTCCATTCGCGGAAGAAGGGCTCGTCCCCAGGAAGGTGGCGTGCGGGCATGGTGCGGTTCCTTTGCAGGTCAGGGTGTTAGGCGGTAACTTCGGAGCTCGGCTCTCCTACTCGCCGCGCCTTAAAGTGGATGATCATAACCCTAAAGATTCTCTCAAGCGGCTTGACGCGCCTAAGTTACATCGGTGTATTTTAGTGCTAACGCCGAGTGCGCACGCGTCAACTCTAGCGCTGCTTGAGTGGCACGCACCCAGCATCGGCAGCAACGGCATCGTTAGTAATTTCGAAAGGACCCTCATGACCCTCCAGGCATTTGAGGATGACTCTCGCCGCGAGCTCACTCTGGTCGAGTTCTCCTCGCTGCTTCCCGAGGGCGAGGGCGAAGGCTCGTGGCAGGAACGCGCGCTGTGCGCCCAGACCGACCCCGAGGCGTTTTTCCCGGAGAAGGGTGGCTCCACGCGCGAGGCAAAGAAGGTCTGCGTGTCGTGCGAGGTGCGAGCCGAGTGCCTCGAGTACGCTCTCGCGAACGATGAACGATTCGGCATTTGGGGCGGCCTTTCGGAGCGCGAACGTCGCAAGCTCAAGAAGCGTGCGCTGTAGTTTTTCTTCACCGATCGGTGGTCGTGCCCGGTGAGTGAACGGGACGTTTCCGCTCTCATCCTCGTCTCGTCAACCCACGAGATCGAGGATGTCGCGCGCACCCTCCACTCCGTGCATGCACAGTCGGTTCCTCCCGCGTGCGTGCTCGCGTCAATCCCCGAATCGGCTTCGAAGGAGCTGCGCGACAGCTTAGAGACGTCGCGCGAGGAGGGGCTCGTCGATCTCATTCGCGTGCACGTGGCAGGCGCGGGTCGCGACGAGGTGGTTGAGGATCTCGCGAGCGCCGTTGAAGAAGCCAAGAGGAATCGGCGCGAACGCCCCAAAACCGAGGTTCCCGAGCGAGGAGTGTGGGTCTCCGACTCGCGCGCGCGTGACAACGAAGAGCCTTCGGCTGACAGTGCCGCGGAGCACGGCGCGAAAACCCCGCGCAACTTCACCTTGCTCAACCCCGCCTTTGGTGGGCGAGCGCAGCATGAGGAAGAAGGTCCGACGCTTGCCGGGCAACCGTCGGAACTCTCAACTGCTATTGGTGACGCCGAGCCCACCGTGCGCTCTGCGCGCGATCTCGATTGGGAGAAGCGGGCGTACCACACGAGTGGTGCCAGGGGGCGCCGTGCGAAAGACATCAATCTTGACCGTGAAGAGCGGCGCGAAGAGAAAACAGCGACGCATACCGCGCTTGTCCCCGAGCGCCTGAGAGAAGAAGTGAACGAGCTCCACGGCTCGAGCGGGTCCGGCCGGCGACGCAAGCGCCGCGGGGGCGGCGAGTCATGGCTGTGGATCCTCGATGGAGCGGCGGCCCCGAGCCTCACGTGCCTTGAGGAACTTGAGCGCGTGCTTGAGCAGGACCCAACAGTGGGACTCGTGGGCACGAAGCACCTCGCCCTTAAAGACGTCGAGTGCCCCGCCTCACGTCTCGTGGATCTCGGTCTTTCGCTGACGCACTCGCACAGGCTCCTCACGAGCGTCGATCCCGGAGAGATTGACCAGGGGCAAACCGACTGGCGCAGCGAGGTACTTGCGGTCACGACGCCCGGCCTTCTCGTGAAAGCGCAGACTTTTGAGAAGCTTCACGGGTTGGACCCGGCGCTCACGGCTCCGTGGGACGATATCGACTTCTCCCAGCGCGTGTGGCGCTCGGGTGAGCGCGTGAAGGTGGTGCCGTCTGCGTTGACGCGCGTCCCTCATGATTTTCTTACGCGCTCACATGACTTCCGCTACCGGTCCTCGCAGGTGCTTTCGCTTCTGAAGTTCCGCTCGCTTCCCCTTGCTCTTCTTACTCTTCTTTTTCTTCCTTTCGTGACGCTCGGTCGCATGGCTCGTGCGATTACGCACCATGATGCGCGTGCGGTGGGCCATGAGTTTCTCGCGTGCCTCAGGGTTTTTGCGAAGGCTCCCGGAGTATTGGCACGCTCGAACAGGGCGGCTAGTCGAGCTCGCATGTCGCGCAAGCGCATGAGCGCGCTTTACATGCCCCGCAAGGTGGCGATGCGTGAGCGCATTGACGCGTGGTGGATGGCCATGTTCGCCGATGACGACCGCACGCGAATGATTCGCCGCACGAGCTGGGGGATTGCGGGAACGCGCCACGGACTCGACGATGCGGATTACGGCCGGCATACGACGTGGACGGTTGTCGTCGCGCTCGTCTCACTTGCGGGCGGGCTTTTCGCCTTGCGTTCGCTCTTCGGAGAAGGCACGCTGCGTGGCGACTACTACCGCCCGCTCTCCGCGAATGCGAGTGACAACTGGGATATTGTGACCTCGGCGTGGCTCCCTGCTGGCCTCGGTGCGTCGGGGCCTACGGACCTCTTGGCGCGGGTGGGCGCGCTCATCCCCGTGAGCGGGGCGAGTGTCAGCGCGTGGATTCTTCTGACGGGTATCGCTCTGAGCGCCATTGCAGCGTGGTACGCGAGCGGAACGATCACGCGAAGCGTCGTAGTGCGCGTGCTCGCGACCCTCGTGTGGGTGCTCTCTCCTGCGTTCGTGAGCGCCGTGCTCGAAGGGCGCTGGCCGCTCATGCTCCTCGGCGTTGCGGTTCCTCTTGCGGGGCTCTTCTTTGCGCGAGCCGTAGGGCTTCCGCACAAGGTCTCCCAGGCGAGCATTCCCGCGGCTGCGATGGCGGGTTTCCTAGTCGCCGTTATCTCGCTCGTGCAGGGCGCGCTTGCCGTCCTCTTCCTCCTCGGCGCTGCCTTCGTCGCCCCGCTCGTGCCGGGTCGACGAAAACGCCTTTGGTGGGTGGCACTCCCAACGCTGTTCCTTCACCTCGGTGCGCTTCCGGATTATCTTGCGCGGCCCGAGACCCTCCTCGTGAATGCGGGTATGCCCCTCGCCTTTGAGACTCCGGAAACGGTGCGGCTGCTCTTCCTAACCCCGGCTTCGGGTGATCCCGTTGCACGAATGCTCGGGGTGTCGCCTAGCTGGTGGACGTTCCTCGCCTTGCTTGTTCCCGTGATGATTGCGGTGATTGCGACCCTAGGGGCCGTTTTCCTCCGCCATACGGCGGGCATCGTTGGCCGCGTGAGCGCTCTTGCACTCGCCGGGGCCGTGGCCCTCGCTTGGGCGTCGCAGCGCACCGTGGTGGGTTTTGACGGGCCTGTGCCATACACCGCTTACCCTGGCGCGGCCCTTATGGTCGCGAGCGGCGCCGCCATCGTGGGGCTCATATGTGTGGGAGATGCCGTCGTGAGGCGCTCTCACGCGCCAATTCGCGGAGCGCGGAAAGCCGTATCGTTCGCCGTGCAGGGTTTGTGTCTGGCCCTTGCGATCGCCTGCGCGGGCCTGTGGCTTGTCAAAGGCCACGGAGCACTCGAGGTTGAGCGCGCCGCGGGTAGCGATATCCCTCAGGTCGCCGTTGATTCGGCGCTCGGACCTGATCGCACCCGCACCCTCGTGCTCCATGAAGACTCGCGCGGGGAAGTGCAGGCGAGCCTCGTGAATGGAGCGCTTATGAGCGTCGACGATTCCTCCGCGGCATACGAGACCCTGCGTGCGCGTGAAGCCGAGCGAGGTCCGGATACCGACGAGGCCGATGCCGCACTCGCTCACACTCTCGCGAGTACACTGGGGTCAGGAACCGGCGCCGAGGGCGAGGCGAGACTCGCCGATTTTGCGATCGGATATGTCGCAGTCACGGGAGATTCAGCGACCCAAGCGCGTCTCTATGAAGAGCTCGCTGCCGCGCCTCAGCTCGATTTCGTGACCTCGAGCGATGCAGGCGGTTTATGGCGAGTGTCCGGCGCGAGTCCCCGTGCACGCCTCGTCGATGCTTCTGGCGACGGCGGCGAAATGACCACTCTCTCGTCCGAGCGCACGCGCGTGGCCGGAACAGTCGAGCCCTCAGGAACCGATCGAACGCTAGAACTCGCGGTCCGTCACGACACGCACTGGACAGCAGCGCTCGACGGCACGGAGCTTGAACCCACGACGGTCGACACGTGGATGCAGGGTTTCACCGTGCCCGCGGGCGCCCGTGGCCGCCTCGAGGTGACATACCGCAATGACCTGCAGGCGGGTGCGGGGATCCTCGCCGTGATCGGGCTCATTGTGTGCGCGCTCGTGGCCGTCCCGAGAAAAACCCGAAGCGAGGAGGAGCGATGACACGCACACGCGAAAAGTCGAGAGGCACCCTCGCTGCCCTCGTCGTTCTTGCTGTACTCGTGCTCGTGGGCACCGCCGTCGTGCTGGTTCCTGAAAAAGCCTTGACTCGCGCGGGGCTCGCGAGCGCGACTTCGACCTCGACTCGTGCAGTGCGAGCGTGCCAGGGGCCGATCGAAGCCCGCTCGACGGGAGCAGAGAGCGGAGATGCAGATTTTGCAGGTGGGACCCCGGCACAAGCAGCGTCGGTGAACGTGATCGCGCTCGACTCAACGTCGAATGCCTTGTACGGAGTCGACCAAAGCTCGCAAACGAGTCTCGACCCCGCTTCCTCTGACGCGGGTGGGAAGGAATCCTCGCCTCGTATCGAACAACGTGACGGCGAGGGGAGCGCTACGGATGTCGACGCCGCGACGAGCGCTCTATTGGATGCCGTGTATCACCTCGACGCGCTCGAAGCGCCGGCGCACTTCACCGCGAGTTCGGCGGACGGTGCTGAGCCCGTCGTCGATGCGAGTCAATCCCACGTGACGGGGAGCGGAGACTACCGAGGTTTCGCGCTCTCTCGCTGCGCACGTGCAAGGAAAAGCGCGTCGTTCGCGGGGCTCACGACGCGCGCGGGGACGTCCGATGCGCTCGTCGTGTCGAATCCCGGTAGCCGCGCCTCACGTGCCCGTATCACCGTCTATTCGGAAAATGGCGTCGAGCCGGCAACGCAGGGCTCCGACCTTGTCGTGGGCCCCGGCGAAACCGTTCGGGTTTCACTCGCGACGATCGTCGACGAACGTGAATCGATTGGCCTCGATGTTGAGGTGAGCGGTACATCGCTCGCCATGAGTGCCGAGCTCGTGAGACGCGACGGGCTCGTGCCGATGGGCACCGAGAATATGCAGGCTGGCGCGCCGGATTCCTCTCTCGTATTTCCGGGCGTGACGGTGCATGAAGGCGGCTTGGCGCGCCTTGCTCTCGCGCGAACCGCGCTTAGCGGAGAGCCCGGTGATGCATCGCTCGTGCGCACGGATGAAGCGATTGCGACGGCGCGGGCTCTCGACGGGAACGGCACCGTCGTCAAAGAGTGGGACGTCAAGGACCCGGGTCAGGGCGCGAGCATCGAGACCTCGCTTGAGGGGCTCGATAAGGGCACTTACACGATCATCGTGAGCGCGCGAACGTCCGTCGTGGGATCGGTGATCTCGTCGGTCGCGAGCGGCGCGCGCCAAGGCGACACTGTCGGGCTTCCACAAGACTTCTCGGCTTATATCCCCGCGGAGGGGCTTGATTCCGCGTCCGTCCTCTCCCTCGCGCACGGTGCCTCGGGCGGCAGCCTCACACTGGAGACAGACAAAGGCGTGAAACTAAGCATCGCCCCGGTGAGGCGCGATGGATCGATAGGAACGGCTACACCTCACGACCTCGAGGCGGAGCACTCGCTGACCTTGACCGAAGGCGACTTGGGGGACGATCCGTCGTCGATCGTTGGCCTGCTCATCGTTTCCCAGGACGGCGGCACTTTCAGGGGAGCCTGGTCGCAGGCGATGAAAGCCGATGACGGCGGCACCGTTGTGGCAACCCTCCCGCTCGTGGCGAACGCCGCCAGGGCTACGGGCATGACCGTTCACGTGCAGCGGTAAGTCTCAGCTGCGGTGCTACTCGATCCAAGGATCGAGATCCTCGGGCCGTTTCCCAAGAGCAACCGCGACATTTTCGAGCACAACAACGTAGATGAGGTCCGCGAGTTCCTCGCGATTGCGAGCGCGCGATTCGATTGCACGGCGATACAAAACGATCCGCGGGCGAGTTCGACGGTCCCCGGGAAAATAGCGCCCGAGTGGCGGCGTGACAAGCGAGACCGTGTCGAGCGGTACCTCTTCAATGAGGACTTGGAGATATTCGAGCTTCGCGAAACGCTCGTAGACGGGGCCCATCGCCTCGGCGACGAGGGTATCGAAGCGATCGCGCGGCGTCGCGAAGCCCGGAAGGTGGGAGGGGATGAGGTCGCCGCGGAAACCACGCCCGTGACGATCCCGCCTGCGCGGCCCGGGGTTTCGTGTGAAAGGCATGCCATTAGCCTACGCGCGCCGACACGGAGTGTGGCTCGCGAGCGGTCGGGCCGTAAGATAGAGGTCGTGTCTGTCCGTTCATGTTCCAAATCCTCCTGTTCACAGCCGGCCGTCGCGACGCTCACGTTCGTGTATGCGGATTCGACTGCGGTGATTGGTCCGCTCTCGCGAGAGAGTGAGCCCCATTCGTACGACCTGTGCGCGAGTCATGCCGCGTCGTTTACGGCGCCGCGTGGCTGGACCGTGGTGACGGCCCCCGCGCCGCTTGAGCCCGAAGATGATGTGCTCGCGCTTGCCAGGGCGCTCGCTGGGGAACCTGAAGTGAAGGCGAGTTACGAGGATACGGGAGGCGACGAAGACGAGCGAGCGTCGGACTCTCACGTCGAAAGGCGCAGGCGCCTCACACTCGTGAAGGACGAGAGCTATGAACGCTGAGGAGACGAAGACCGCAGACGAGGTTCTCGACGGCATCGTCGGCAGTTATGACATTCGAGGCGTCGCCTACGAGACCCTCACGCCGGAGGTTGCGGGAGCGCTCGGCGCGGCATTCGCAGATTATCTTGATGCGGGCGACATCATCGTTTCGCACGACATGCGATTGTCGAGTCCAGATCTCGCGCAAGCGTTTGCGCACGGGGCAGTGCGGCGAGGTTCGACTGTCGCGTTCGCGGGTCTCAGCTCGACCGATCAGCTGTACTGCGCGAGCGGGCTTTTTGCCGCGGCGGGCGCCCAGATCACCGCATCGCATAACCCCGCACGTGACAACGGCATCAAGATGTGTTTCTCTCACGCGAAGCCGGTGGGGCGCGCGAATGGTCTCTTCGACGTGCGCGATGGCGCACGTGCCTATCTCGACAAGGGGAG
Organism: Dermabacter indicis; assembly: GCA_001403775.1. Classification (GTDB taxonomy): domain Bacteria; phylum Actinomycetota; class Actinomycetes; order Actinomycetales; family Dermabacteraceae; genus Dermabacter; species Dermabacter indicis. The sequence continues at coordinate 635,797 of CYUG01000011.1, read as the reverse complement.
CATCCCCGTGCGCGAGGGCGGGCGGCTCGAACCGCTCGACATGCTCGCGGACTACATTGCGACGATGCTGTGTCTCGTCCCGCTCGAGGGGACGCGCACGATCAGGGTTGTCGTCGATGCGGCAAACGCCATGGCGGGCCACACCGTCCCGGCGCTTGCCGCTCGAGTTCCTTCACTCGAGGTGATTCCGCTCTATTTCGAGCTCGACGGAACCTTCCCAAATCACGAAGCAAACCCCCTCGACCCGAAGAACCTACGGGATCTGCAAGCGGCCGTGCGCGAGAGGGGTGCGGATCTCGGCCTCGCCTTTGACGGGGACGCGGATCGCTGCATCGTGGTCGACGAACGCGGCGAGATCGTTGCGCCTTCTGCCGTGACGGCGATGATCGCCGAAGCTGAGATTGCGCGTGCGCAGTCCGACGGTTGCCCGCGCCCCGTGGTGATCGGCAATGCCGTGTCGAGCCGAGCGGTCCGCGAGGTCGTCGAAGCTGCCGGCGGCGAGTACGTGCGTACAAAGGTGGGGCATTCGATCATCAAACAGGTGATGGCGGATCGCGACGCGATTTTCGGTGGGGAGCACTCCGCTCACTATTACTTCCGGGAGTTCTTCTTCGCCGATTCGGGAATGCTTGCAGCGCTCCACGTGCTTCGCTCGCTCGAAAGGGCGGGAGAACTGCCCTTGAGTGCGCTTGTTGAGCGCTATGCGCCGTATGCGGCGAGCGGTGAGATCAATTCGCGAATCGAAGAGCCGGTTGCCGAGGTGCTCGAGCGCGTCGCCGGGATCTTCGTGGAGAAAGGCGCAGAGCGAGATGACCTCGACGGCGTAACGCTCACTCACTGGAATGAGAGCGAATCCGGGGAGTGCTGGTGGCTTTCGGTGCGCGCCTCGGGCACGGAACCGCTCGTACGGCTGAACGTGGAGGCTGCCGATACGGCAACGATGGAGCGTGTGCGGGATCTGGCGCTTGCCGCGTTGCGAAACGAGGTAGGCACTCTCGAAGGCGACCTCGCGCGTGATTGTGGGATGAAGGAAGATGAGGTGGCGTCGGAAAAAGGCGACCGAGGAGCGCAAAGCTGGGTCGAGAGTCTCCTGCGCTGCCCCGCGTGCCACGCCGATCTCGATGTGAGCGCGGAGCTGATCTCCTGTGCGGCGTGTGGGCGCGACTACGCCCGTGAAGGTGACATCCCCATGCTCATAGTGCGAGACACGTCAAGCACATCGGGCAATTAAAGTTTCGACTGTTACAGGTCTCTGGCAGGATAACGGCATGAGCACATCCCCTAGGATCCTCGCGATTGATGATGACGCAGCAATCGCCGAGATGGTCTCCATTCTCCTCGAAGGCCGCGGCTACGACGTCGTGACGGCGCCGGACGGACACAAGGGTCTCGCGATCCTCGAACGCGAAAACATCGACCTCGTTCTCCTCGACCTCATGCTGCCCGAGATGGACGGCATCGAGATTTGCAGAAACATTCGCGAAAGCTCGAGTGTTCCGATCATCATGCTCACGGCGCGCACCGAAACCGAAAAAGTGGTGGAGGGACTCGAAGTAGGTGCTGATGACTACCTCACGAAGCCGTTCGAACCGGAGGAACTCGTCGCGCGTATTCGCGCTCGCGTGCGCCGGGCGCCGCACGGCGAGGCCGAAATCCTGACCCTTGGTGACCTCGAGATCAACGTTGATCGTCACCAGGTGCGCCGCAATGGTGAAACTATTCGCCTTACGCCCATGGAGTTCGGTCTTCTCCTCCAGATGACGCGCAACCCCTCCCAGGTTTTTAGCCGCGAGGAGCTTTTGCGAGAAGTCTGGGGTTATCAGCACTCGAAGGATACGCGCCTCGTGAACGTGCACGTGCAGCGCTTGCGTTCGAAAATTGAAACAGATCCCGACAATCCGCGCCTCATCGTGACGGTGCGCGGCGTGGGCTACCGCGCGGGTGAGTAGCCTCCGCGAACGCGTTTTTCCCCCGGCTCGTGTGGACGAATCACAGATCAGTTCGCGAAGCGCGGGGCGCGTGCGCCTTCGCGAATTCTCGACATGGCCCATCGCGGCGCGCGCAGTTTTCGCGACCATGTTGCTGTCGGTGCTCGCGATTCTCGTCGTCGAGACCTTCCTTTCGACCGCGATCTCCGATGCCCTCTACGAACTGAGGCGCGACCGTTCACTCGAACAATCCGAGGCGATGCGAAACTCGCTCGTGAGCGACCTCGAGCCTCTCGTGGGCGTATCCATGAACGAGCGTCAGGACGTGATTGTCTCGTTCATGGAGGGGACAACAGCGGGCGATCCCAAGGTGTTCAAGGGACTTGCGGTGATCCCCGTGGGTTCGACGCCGGGCGATGCGGTCACAAATAACGGCGCGCTGACGGCATTCGTGAGCGGCGACTTCGAGCGCGAACTCGATTCGACAAACGATCAGTTCGTATATCGCAGCGTCGAGTTCGTTGAGCGGGGAATCTCAGGCCCCGCGATTCTCGTGGGGACGACGATCGATGTTGCGGGAGCGGGGCGCTACAGGCTCCTCATGCTGTATTCGGTCAGCCAGGAGCAGGAGACCCTTGACCGCGTGAACGCGATCCTCGTGATCGGCGGGGCGGTTCTCGTGCTCATGTTCTTCTTTGTTTCGCTCGTCATTTCGCGTATCGTCACGACGCCACTCAAGCGTGCCGCGAGGGCTGTTGACCACATTTCCGATAACGACCTCGACTATCGCCTCGAGATTCAAGGTGGCGACGACCTCGCGCGCATGGGCACGAGCTTCAACAACATGGCGGCCTCGCTGCAGTCGACCATCACCGAACTCGTGGAACTTTCCGAGCTTGAGAAACGCTTCGTCTCGGACGTGTCTCACGAGCTGCGCACTCCCTTCACCACGATCAAAATGGCCGCGTCGATGCTCGAAATGGAGAAAGAATCCTTCACTCCCTCGGGCAAGCGCAGCCTCGAACTGTTGCGCGAGCAGGTGGCACGGTTCGAATCGCTCATCGCGGATCTCCTCGAAATCTCGCGCCACGAAGCAGGGACTGTCGAGCTTGAGGCGAAATCGACTCCGCTCGATGAAATCGTCGACGATGTGGTTGAGCAGCTTGAGCCCATTGCGCGCGAGTACGACGCCGACATACGCGTGCACCATTTGAGCGAAGACACCGTCGGAGACATGGATTCGCGGCGCATCGAGCGTATCGTGCGTAACCTCCTGACGAACGCGATCGAACACGGCGCCGGCGGCGTGATCGACGTCCGTACGGCGTCGCGCGGCACGACCCTCGCGCTCACCGTTCAGGATTTTGGTGCGGGACTCAGCCCGGAAGAGGCACACCGCGTTTTCGACCGTTTTTGGCGTGCGGCGCCCTCGCGCACGCACACGCTCGGTGGAACGGGCCTCGGGCTCGCGATCGCGCACGAAGATGCGCAGGCGCACGGCGGGCTCCTCGAAGCCTGGGGTGTCAAAGGCGAAACTGCGGTCTTTCGACTGCTTCTTCCGCGAAGGCCGGGAGAAAAGCTTTCGGCGTCTCCTCTCGCGCTCGTGCGACCAGTCGACAAGGGGGACCAGGAGTGACGAGAAAACCTTTCACTTCCCGCGCGCTCACGCGACGCGCCGTTCTCGGAGGGGCGAGTGTGGCGGTGCTTGCGGGGTGCGCACGCATTCCCAACTCCTCGGAGGTCCACACGGCGCCGGTGAGGGGGATCGGTCTTGGTGCGCAGGGGGATGTGGCGGTGGCGCCGCCCGATCCCGGCGCGGCAAAGATCGACATCGTGCGAGGGTTCCTCGCTGCTCATCTCGGGGTCGAGGACGGTAATCGCACGGCGCGCGAGTACCTTGCGGGGAGTATCCGTGAGGCGTGGAAGCCGGCGACGGCAATCGAGTTCTCTGAAACCGAAGGACTCGTGTATCAGGAGCTCGAGGGCGACAAGGTCTCGGTCACGATTCCGGTTGTCTCCAAGGTTTCACCCGCGGGGAAGCGCGCGGTGAATCTCAACCCGGAGCGCGAGAAAGCCGAGTTTCGCCTTACGCAAGTCAACGGTGAGTGGCGTATCGCGGAAACCCCCGATGCGCTCGTGCTCGGTTCAGAGGGGTTTACGCGTTTATACGAGCCCGCGAGTGTCTATTTCGTTTCGAAGGTGGGCGATGCGCTCGTCGCTGATCCGCGCTGGTTTTTACGCCAGTCGACCTTTGCTTCGGTCTTCAACAGGCTTGCACTTGGCCCACCCGCTTTTCTCAAAGACGCCGTTCGCTCCGCGCTCAACGAAGGCAGCGTGCTCACTCCGAGTGCGCTCTCGAGGAACGAAGCCGGCGATCTCGTCGTGCAGCTGCCGGCCTCGGTGGAGGAACTGCCCGAAACCGAGAGGGCTCTCGCCATCGCCCAGATCTCCGAAACGCTTCGGAGCCTCAAGCGCGTCGCCTCGGTCGTGTTCACGAATGGACGTGACGACGTCACGGTCCCGCCGGATTCGCATCCGGTAAAAGCATCGGTGGGGCACAGGCTCTACGGCTCAGGCGAAAGCGGGATCGTGTCGCTCGCAAGCGACACCGGCGGAACCCCCCTCGTCCCGGCTTTTGCCTCCGAGACCGTGCGCTATGGCCGGATCAGCGCCAATGGAAAATACGCGAGCGCAGTCACCATGGATCGTCTCAGCCTTCTCGTCACCGACCTCACGGCTGAGGAGGGGGTGCGGCGCGAAAGCGTTGGCAAAGAGCTGTGTGTTCCAAGCATTGACCAATTTGGGTACGCATGGACGATGCCGAGCGTGGGCGGGCCAGAACTTCTCGCGGTGAGCGCTGACGTCTTCGTCGACGTGCGGAAGTTCACCGCTCCGTGGGATGCCTCGGCCGACATCATCTTCACCTCGATGTCCTCGGACGGGGTGCGCCTCGCGGTCGTCTACGGCTCACGAGGGGCGATCACGCTCAGCATTATGGGCGTCGCACGTGGGCCTCACGGCACTCCGTTGAGCCTCGCGGAGCCCCTCCATGTGAGCGTCGCGCTCGACTCCGTCGACGGCATTGCGTGGTATTCCGAGGAGACGATTCTGCTGTGGGGAACCTCCCGTGAAAGTACCCTGCCCGTCGCGATTTCCTGGAACATGCACACGGGCTTCGAGCAAGTGAGCGAGTTGCGAGAGAACACCGCCTCCGTTGCCGGCTCGCTCGAGGCGCGCCTCATGTTCGTGGGAAGCAGCGACGGCCAGGTCGTCCAAAGGAACGTGGATTCTTGGGCGCACGTTGAGGCGCGCGGGCGAGATATCGCGTTGTACTAGGGTTCGACGGTTGCGGGGCAGCCGTCGGTATGCCCTCCACAATTGCCGACTTTCCAGAGTGGAACGATTGGGGCTTGGCGGGCGAACGCTCGTGTACTCAAATGGTGGTATGGCCTTTGACTTCACACGGGTGTTGACGCGAATCGCGAGTATTGCGCTCCAGTCCCTCGTGCCATTTTCGTGCGCGTGCGGCGAAAAAGGCGTGCACATGTGCGAGGAGTGCGCAGGCGCGCTCTCCGCTGGTGCAGTGTGGGTGGGGGAGGTTTGCGAGGGCGTGTGTGAGGCCCGCCCAAGCGCCGACGGTCGCGAGCTCGAGATAGTCCCGGCCTTTCGCGTGGCGACGCTGGCCGAATACGAGGGGCGCGCGAAGAGCATCATCCTCGACTACAAAAACGGGGGCCATTTTTCCCTCGTGAACTACCTGGGCCCTCTTCTCGCGGAGGCGCTCCTCGAACTCAGCGAAGAGTGCCGCCACAGGCATGTGCTCGTGCCGGTGCCCTCGCGCGCCGAAGCGGTGAGGCGCAGGGGAGAAGACCACATGCGGCTCCTCGCCGAAAGCGTAGGTGCACACGCAAGGCTGAGGGTGGCTCCAGCCCTCACCCTCAATGGAGCAAGCCAGCACTCACGTACGAAGCGCGAGAGAGCGGGAGGGACAGGGCGTGTGATCAGGCCTCAAAGGTGCGTCGAATGGGAGAGTGTGAGAGGCGCGAGGGCCGTCATTCTCGATGACGTGGTGACGACCGGCAGCACACTGAAGAAAACGAGCGATGTCCTCGAGAAACTGGGTGTGCGCACGTGCGCAGCGCTGACCCTTGCCTCAGCGAGGCTCCCGCGCGCAAACACACCAAGTCTACTCGTGTGACCTGCGGTACGTTTTCAGTCAGAGGTCCCATAATTGAGGGACGAGCACGCGGCAGTGACGCCGCGGACCTCATGAGGAGGAGGTGAACCACCCACCCGTGACACCGGGCGGAACGTGGCCGCCCACACACTTCTCAATTTGGAGGATTTCTCATGGATATCAATGTTGTTGGCCGTCAAATGGACGTCTCCGAACGCTTCCGACGTCACCTCGAGGGCAAGCTCGAAAAGGTCTCCCAACTCGCGCCAGGAGCCATGCGGATCGACGTCGAGGTCTCATCCGAAAAGAACCCGCGCCGCGCCGAAGAAAGCGAGCGCGTCGAGCTCACAGTCCATGACGAGGGGCAGGTCATCCGCTCCGAAGCACGCTCCGGGGACCTCTACTCGGCTCTCGACCTCGCACTCGCAAAGCTCCTCGAACGACTTCGTCGCCTCGCCGATAGGCGCAAGGACCGTCAGCGTGGCCGCGCAAAGGGACACGGCGCCGATGCGGAAACGCTCCGCAAGATGCAGGCCGATACCGAACGGATCGAGGAACTTTTCGCGAAGGCTGAATCCGAGCCGCGCACAGGTCGCGAGGAGGACAACGAGGAGCCCGCCGACGAAGCCGCGCCCGCCTCACCCATCGTGATCCGCGAAAAGAAGCACAAGGCGAAGCCTATGAGCATCGACGACGCTCTCTACCAAATGGAGCTCGTTGGCCATGACTTCTACCTTTTCATCGACGAAGAGACGTCGAACCCGAAAGTGGTGTACCGCCGCAAGGGGTGGAACTACGGCGTTATCGAATTGCAATAAATCTCCGCGCGCTGTGAAAGGCAGCGCAGCCAGGGGATTTGTTGATATGTGACGACTTCCTCGGGGGGTCCGAACGCTCGAGTGGCGCACGGGCCCCCTTCGCCACGTAGACTGGGACGGTTCGCGCTGTTATCTGCAAGGAAACCGCGCCGTGAGTGTTCCGCACGTGAGCGTGCATGACGAGATCCTCAAAGGGAGTTTTCCAGTGGCCAAGCTTTTCGACGTCATCCTTCGTGCCGGTGAGGGCCGTGAGCGCAAGCGCCTAGCCGACATCGCCCAACGCGTCGATGATATTGAGGAAGGCTTCCTCGAACTCTCCGACGACGAACTTCGCGAAGAGACCGAAAAGTTCAAGAAACGTCTCGCCGATGGCGAAACGCTCGACGACATCCAGATCGAAGCGTTCGCCACCGTGCGTGAAGCTGCGCGCCGCACACTCGGCCAGCGCGCTTACCCCGTGCAGCTCATGGGCGGTGCCGCACTGCACCGCGGCGAAATTGCCGAAATGAAAACCGGTGAGGGCAAGACCCTCGTGGCGACCCTTCCAGCCTACCTGAATGCGCTTGCGGGCAAGGGCGTGCACATCGTTACGGTGAACGATTACCTCGCGAAGTACCAGGGCGAGATCATGGGGCGCGTGTTCCGCATGCTCGGCCTCACGACCGGCGTGATCATCTCCGGTCAGGATCCCGCAGAGCGCCGCAAGCAGTACGCTGCTGACATCACCTACGGCACGAACAATGAATTCGGCTTCGACTACCTGCGCGACAACATGGCGCACTCCGTGAGCGACAAGGTCCAGCGCGGCCACTTCTTCGCGATCGTTGACGAGGTCGACTCCATCCTCATCGATGAGGCTCGTACCCCTCTCATCATCTCGGGTCCTGCCTCAGGTGATGTCAACAAGTGGTTTGCCGAGTTTGCGCGTGTCGCCACGAAGCTTCAGCGCGACCGCGACTACGAAGTCGATGAAAAGAAGCGCACCGTCGGCATCCTCGAGCCCGGCATCGAACTCGTCGAGGATCAGCTCGGTGTCGACAACCTCTACGAGTCGCTCAACACCCCGCTCATCGGCTTCCTGAACAACGCCATCAAGGCGAAGGAGCTGTTCAAGCGCGATAAGGACTACGTCGTGATGAACGGCGAGGTCATGATCGTCGACGAGCACACGGGGCGCATTCTCGCGGGTCGACGCTACAACGAGGGTGTACACCAGGCGATCGAGGCCAAGGAAGGCGTCGAGATTAAGGCTGAGAACCAGACGCTTGCGACGATTACCCTGCAGAACTACTTCAAGCTTTACGACAAGCTCGCCGGCATGACGGGTACCGCGGAAACCGAAGCAGCCGAGTTCATGGGCACCTACAAGCTTGGCGTCGTGCCGATCCCCACGAACCTGCCGCTCCAGCGCATCGACCAAATGGACCAGATTTACCGCACGGAAAAGGCCAAGTTCCGCGCAGTAGTTGCCGACATTGAAGAGCGCCACGAGAAGGGGCAGCCCGTTCTCGTGGGTACGGTGAGCGTTGAGAAGTCCGAATACCTTTCTTCGCTTCTCAAGAAGAAGGGGATCCCGCACAACGTTCTCAATGCGAAGAACAACGAGGGCGAGGCTGCCGTCGTCGCGATGGCCGGCCGCAAGGGGGCCGTGACCGTTGCGACGAACATGGCGGGCCGAGGCACCGACATCATGCTCGGTGGCAACGTCGAGTTCATGGCGACCAAGGACCTCGAAAAGCGCGGTCTCGACCCGGAAGAGCAGCCCGAAGAGTATGAGGCGGCATGGGACGACGCGCTCGAATCCGCGCGCGCGCAGGTTGCGAAGGAACACGACGAGGTCGTTGAACTCGGAGGTCTCTACGTGCTCGGCACGGAGCGCCACGAATCGCGCCGCATCGACAATCAGCTTCGCGGCCGCTCGGGCCGTCAGGGTGACCCGGGCGAGTCCCGTTTCTACCTGTCGCTCCAGGACGATCTTGTGCGCCGCTTCTCGCAGGGCCGCGCCGAACAGATCCTCGAGCGCGGTGGCGTTGACGAAGATACGCCGCTTACGGGACGCATCGTGACCGGGTCGATCCAGGGGGCCCAAAAGCGCATCGAGTCGCAGAACTTTGAGATCCGTAAGAACGTCGTGAAGTATGACGATGTGCTCACGAAACAGCGCGCTCGCGTGTACGAGGACCGCAACCGCATTCTCGAGGGCGAGAATCTCGAAGAATCAATCTCGAGCTACATCGACGATGTGGTGGGAGCGCTCGTGCGCAACGCGACCGCGGGCAAGAGCGCCGAAGACTTCGAGCTTGACGAGCTCTGGGGCAGCCTCAAGGCGCTCTACCCGGCATCGATCACTGCCGAAGACGTCGTCGAAGAAGTCGGCGGCAAGGAAAACCTCACCGCGAAGCTTCTCGAACGGGAGATCCGCTCGGACATTGCCCTCGCCTACGAGAAGCGCGAGGAGGAGCTTGGCGAAGCCGCGATGCGTCAGCTTGAGCGCCGTGTGCTCCTTTCGGTGATTGATCGCCGCTGGCGTGAGCACCTCTACGAGATGGACTACCTCAAGGAGGGCATCGGCCTGCGCGCGATGGCGCAGCGCGATCCGGTCATTGAATACGCGCGCGAGGGCTTCCTCATGTACAACGACATGGTCGCGGGCATCAAGGAAGACGTCGTGGGCTACCTCTTCAACCTTGAAGTCAAGGTTCAGGAGGCACCGAGCAAAGGTCAGGTTCCCGAGAAGGTCGCGAAGCTCGTGCGCGAAGCCGCAGCGAAGGCGAAGGTCGTGCCCTCCGACACGGAATCGGCACCCGAGCCGGCACATGAGAGTGAATCGGCCGAGAGCGTCGAGATTTCCGCGAAGGGGCTCGGCGATGGCCCCAAGGTTGAGGAACTCTCGTACAGCTCGTCCGAGGGGGAGGCAGCGCCTGAGCGCCCGCTCTCGCGTGCGGAGCGCCGCCGCAAGGAACGCGAGGAGCGCAAGCGCGCGAAGAACAACTGAGAGCTGCCGGCCAGCCCGCGAGCAGGGCTAACCGAGTTCGAGGGCTGTGATCTTCCAGCCCGAGCGCTTTTTCTCCCACCGCATGCACACGAAGCGGGCTCGCAGCGAATCTCGCACGACCGAGTTTGCTTCGATGACCTCGTCGCTGACCCGGCAGATGTGCACGCCACCAACGCTCACGCGCGGCAAAACCTTGATGCCGGCGTTTCGCCGGTACGCCCTCACGCATGAGACGCGTTTGGCGAAGCTCTCTTGCTCTTGCGGGATGAGAATTTTGTTGAGCGAGGTCGCAGGCCGGAATCCGTTGAGGATTTCGAGTGCTTGACGCGCGACGGCCTCGACGATCGTGCGGGCTTTTTCCTCGCTGTCGAAAGGCGTGACGGTGCCGGACGACGAGGGCTGAGTGTTGTTGAGCATGGCGTGAGTCTTTCTTGCTGGTGGGGTTGGGCTTAGAGGCGGACGGTCTGACCGGGGAAGATGAGGTCGACGTCGTTGATCTCGCGGTTGAGCGAGGCAATTCGGTCGATTTCGCGAACGATCGCGCCGTTCGTGGGGCGCTCACCGTTGACGTGCGTGAGGTGCCGCTTCGCGATCGACCACAGTGAGTCACCTTCCTTCACCGTGTAGGTGTCGTTCGTAGGCGAGTCGGGGTGTTCGCTCGTGTTCGACACGGGCTTCGCGGCTGGTGTGGTTTGGGCGGAGGTCTCCGAACGATGCACCGTCGGTGCGGGCAGTGCCTGGGCGGAGCCTGAGAACGCGATTGCGGAGGAAGCCGCCGGTTCTGGCGTTGCGCTGAGAGAGGGAATGGTGCTTGCGCTCGCCACAGTTGCGGTCGGTGCCCACCCGAGGGTGGTGACGCGCGAAAGATCGCCGCTTTCGATGCTGGTCGCTGAATCAGCGCGGTTGTCGAGCCCGCCCGAGTCGGAAGGGCTTGCCGATTCGCTGATGGCAGGCGGCTCCGGCGCGACTTCGGCGAAGGCGCGCGAAGGGTGTGAGAGCGAGAGGGCTGTTGCCGATACCCCGAGTGCGACGACGGCGCAGCGTGCGGCGCGAGGCGACCAGAGACGTAGCGCTTTGAGGGCGAAGGCGCGCCGCGAGGAACGCTGAGGTGCGGCGACGGCGCACCAGATCAGAAACCACGTCATAGAGAGGTGCGCAGTGAGGGCCGCGAAGCCACCGGCGCCGAGGGTGAAAACGGCGAGTGCAAACTTCCTACTGCTGCCGCTCGAATGAGTGCCCTGGAAGGCGAAAGCAAGGACAGCCACGGAAATCACGGTGACCGTGAGCCATGCGAGAGCCTTCGCGAGGGCACGCGACCTCCTGATCGTGAGAGGAGCGGCGCCCGTGGCGGCGTGGCTGGGCGTTTTTTCCGCGCGGTGCCCCGGCGTCAATGTTGATGCGGTCATGGTTTCCCCTTTGCCTCATGGTGCGGCGGTCGCGCGGGGAGCGTCGGACTCGCCCGGCCCCGAAGGCGTGCTCTCCTGCGTGCCTCTTGTGCAACCTACGTGTCATTGAATATAGTTTGATGAACTTTGGTGTTCGTTAGTGATGTTATGTGCTTCTTCGTGGATGTGCAAGAGGTCACCGAAATCTGTGCTGTAGCTTGTCAGCATGAACGCCGATGATCGCCTCCACGACCTGGAACGCTGGCTCGAGCGTGAACGCCTCGAACGGGTTCGTGAGGAGGCGTATGAGCTCGCTGACGCGGAACGCGCCGAGGTGGAACTCCTTGACCGTGTCGCAGGTGCCGTGGGAGCGAATGTGACGGTGGGGCTCGCGTCCGGCCGTGCTTACGAGGGTTGCGTGTGTCGGGTGGGCCTCGACTGGGTCGAACTCGACGCTCTTCATCCCGCGCGGAGAATCATCGTGAATGTCCAGAAAATTGCCTGGCTGAGTGGCGCGCTTGGCCGCGTACGACCGGGTGACGATAGGCGCCCGAGGCTCCGGATGCGCAGCGCGGTACAGGGAGTTGCCGAGCAGGGACGTCGAGCGGTGGTGGTGACGGTCGCGGGGGATTTTTCCGGCGTGGTCGCGCGCGTTTTTGCGGATCACCTTGAGCTGCGAGCGGTGAAGGGGTCCGACGCCGCCACGCCTACGCGAGACCTGATTTCCGTGCCCTTTGCCTCGCTTGAAGCTCTGTGGACCGTTTAGCGGATTTCGCCGGTGCGCTCCGATGCGCGAGAGCTGTTGTTGGCAAGGATCTCGGCCTCGGTTTCGGCGTAGGCGCGATCGACAAATGCGCGTAGCTCAGCTTCCTCCACGCGCCACTGACCGCGACCGCCAAGCTTGATCGCGCGCAGGCTACCGCTGCGCACGAGCGAATAGGCTTGTGGTTTTTCGATCGCGAGGATCTCGCACACCTCGTCGAGCGTGTAGAAGTGCATGGGCATAGTGCTCCTCGGTCAGCTTGGCTTCCTCCATTTTCGCACGAATGCTCCCTCGTGATCTGCCCCTGTGGATAAGTGTCGCGACGCTGCCGAAAGCGGAGTTGTCCACATTTGGGTAAATCCCTCGCGCGCATCTATGACTGTCGTTATGCTCAAGGGGAATTGGGTGGTTCACGAACATTGGGGGGTCAATGGGGGAGCGCACGCGCTTTCGACGCATCAGGAAGAATCCGTACCGCGATACGCGGCTATTGACGGGGGCCGCTCTCGTACTCGGCAGCACCCTCGTGGGTGGGCTCGCCTTCACGATGGTGTCCTCGAGCGAGGATGTCCTCGTCGCCACGACCGACATCGCCGAGGGGGATGTGCTCACGCCCGAGCACTTCACGGTCGCCGAGGTCCGCATTGGGGAGAGCCGGGAACATTACGTGCAACAGCCCGGCTCACTTCAGGAAGGGGTGGTCGCTCGCGAGAGCATCGCGCGCGGCGAACTCCTGCCTCGCAGCGCCGTCGGGCAGGCTTCAGATTCAGCGATGAGGCCCGTGACGATTCAGGTTGCGCAACCTGTAACCGCCTCGCTGAATAAAGGTGCGCTCGTGGATGTGTGGGCCTCGGGAGGCGACGAGGGCGAGGCCTCGACGATCCTCGTGGAAGGCGCGGTCGTGCGCGGCGTCGACGAGGGCGGTGGACTCAACGGTCGCGGTGCGCGGGTCGAGGTGTTCGTCCCGTCGTCGCGCGTCGCAAGCGTCCTTGATGCTCTCGGCGCGAAGAGGAATCTCTACGTCGTCGAAGCGCCAGGTCTGTTCGAGGATCCGGAATGATTGACGTCCTGGTATGCGCGTCAGGCGCTGACGAGGTCCAGCTTGTTTCGACGATCGCGCAACGACTCGCGGCGAGGGTGCGCGTGCTCCGGCGATGCGTCGATCTCACGGAACTCCTCGCCCTCACGCGCGCCGAACTCGGCGATGTCCTCTTGCTCGACGTCGATGTTGAAGGGCTTTCGCGCGAGGTCGTTCATGAGATCAGGCGCGGCGGCACGGGCGTCATCGCGGTCACCTCCGAGGCGAGCCGCACCGACCCCCGAACCCTCGGGATCACGCTCGAAGCCCACGGCGGTATCGGACCAGACGAGCTCTACGAGCTCCTCATGAGAGCCGGCCTCGAAACTGAAGACCCGGACCAGACGACGTGGACCCAAGAGGCCGGTGAAGCGGAACCATCGGCGCCGATGTTCACCGTGTGGGGGCCCGAAGGTGCCCCGGGGCGATCCTTCGTCGCCGCGCATCTCGCACACGAACTATCACTCCTCATGGGGGAGAGCATCCTCATCGATGCCGACACCTACGGCCCCTGCCAAACACAGCTTTTTGGTGTTCTCGATGAGGTTCCAGGTCTCGTCGCTGCGTGCCGTGCAAGCGATAAGGGCGCGCTCACGCCCGAGCTTGTGCTTCAGCATTCACCGCTCGTGAGCGATAGCCTCCACCTCCTGAGCGGAATCGGTGTGCCGTCGCGCTATATCGAGGTGTACGACAACGCGCTCGAGGGCGTATTTGTCAAAGCTCGTCAAGCCGCGAATGTCGTCATCGCCGATGTTGCGGGGCCCGTCGAGAACGAAGGCGGGGGAGGGGACTACGGAGCCCAACAGCGCAACGGGGCTGCACGGACCGCGCTTGCGGCGGCGTCGCATGTGATCGCTGTTGTCGCCGCGGACCCCATTAGCGTGACGCGTCTCGTGCGCGAAGCACCGCAAATCGCCGAGCTCACCCAGAGCCCCCTCACCATCGTCGTCAACAAACTCGACGCGAGCGTGACACTCGCGAGTATCGAACGCACGCTTCGCTCTCGCATCGACTTCGATGCGTGCCTCGCCCTCCCGTACGATGCCCCGACCGTCTCTCGCGCGAGGTGGGATGGCGTTCTCCTCGCAGAATCCGCGCCGAAATCGAAGCTTCGTCAATCCCTCACGCGGCTCGCCGCTTACGTCGAGCAAAACCTTCTTCGCTAGTCTTGAGGTGCTATCAGCTACTAGGCCAAGGAGGGTGCACATGCGCGTGTACTGCCCCGTGAATGCGCTCGCGGGAGACGTGAGCGTCACCGACATGTCGAGCCCCACGTTAGACCTACCGGCAAAGGCCCGCGTGTGGGGAGTCCCCGCCGCGTCGCTCACCGCACTGAGCGGCGACGAGGCTGAGGAACGTGAGTTCGAGGCGATGTGCGAGTGCATTTTGTCGTTTGCTCACGCGAACAGGGGAACCGCCCGCATCGCGGTTGCGGCTTTCGACCTTCCCGATCGTGCACTCGAACGAGAATCCGCTCCTGACTACGGGGAATGGTCGCACGTGCTTCGCAGCGAGGCCTTCACGGTTCCGCTGAAGGCCTACCTCATCACGCAAAACTCGGCTGCGGACGTCGCCGATGACCCCTACGCTCCCGATGTTTTGTGGTTTGCCCCGAGCGAGGCCAGTGCCGTGAAGGAGTTTCTCGAGGGTTAGCGATCACGCTCGAGGAACTCGTTCGCGAACGACTCCTCGGTGCGGAAGATTTCTCCGGCGGACTCGGCGCCTGCCTTTTCAACTGCGCCTCCCACGAGGGGGATTTTCACGCTGAGCTGGGCATCAACCCTCATGCGCGAGATCTCGCCGCTGCCTTCAAGCGAAAAATCCGCGGAAAGATCGACCGGAAGCGAGGCGACAGTTGCACGCAGATGACCGGTGCGCGCACCACCCGAGGGCGCATTCCATTCGTGCACGATCGTGGCCTGAAGGCGCTCCGGGAGAAAACGGCGGAACTTCTCGTGGTTCACCTGCTCACGAGGAACGTTCGCTTGGATCGTTGTCGTGAAGGCGCCGTCGGAATCCCCCTCGACCTCCACGCTCGTGTCGCGTACACCGAGTTTTGATGCACGTTCGAGGGCGTACTCGCGATTTGCATACATGCGCGCGACATCCTCGACACTCGCGCGGTAGTCGATGGTTTCATGAAGCGTTTTCACTGCCGTCTCCTCAACTGTTGTGTGAGCTCAAGACTATCGAGGATGGGTGACCCGACCCTGCGCGAGGAGAACCGTGAGCGCCGTGAGGCAGTACGCTTGAGGCATGGCTCCCACTGTGAACAACGTTCTCACCTACGACGATGAAACGCCGAAGCCCGAAGTGGAGTGGCTCCAGCTTCTCCTTGGGGATTGGCAGGTGATTTCGGATCTGCTCGGCTCGGATCTCGTGCTGTGGGTGCCACGCGACGAGGGCATGTGCGCGACCGCGCATTCGCGCCCGGCGAATGGCAGCACCGTGTATTTCGAGGATCCAATCTCGAGTGTGTACACGCGGGAGGACTGGCCCGAGCTCATCGACGCGTTCGACAACGCCGTAGCGGGATCTGATGACATCGACACGTTTGTGACGGTCGAGCGCGAATCACGCCCCGCGTTCGTGCGTTTTGCTCCCGTACGTCGCAAGGGTGCGGTGCTCGCCGTCCTTTCGATCGAATCGTTTACCTCGCCGGCAGATGCGCGCCTCACGGCTACGGACATGGAGCAGTATCGGCTCGGTCGCGAGCTGCTTCTCATGATGGGGGAAGGCGCATTCCCCATTAAGGGAGCGCCGGTTCCACCCCGACGCGGCGCGCCGCGCGTGGGCGATGGGTGGGTATCGGTCGATAGCGAAGGCGTCGTCAAGGCGGCGTCGCCGAATGCGCTTTCGGCCTTCCACCGCTGCGGCATGCAGGGCGACATGGTGGGCTCTCTTCTCGCGGAGCTTGCGACCGCCGACCTGCAGTCGCGAATTCCCGTCGACGAGTCGCTTCCCCTCGTGCTCACGGGGCGTGCGGCGTGGCGCGTGGACATGCAGGCCAGGGGAGGGATCCTCTCACTCCGCGCCATTCCGATCACCCGTAAGGGGCGGCGCACGGAAGCGATCATCCTCGTGCGCGACGTCACCGAGGTGCGGCGCCGCGAGAAAGAACTCATGACCAAGGACGCAACGATCCGCGAGGTGCACCACCGCGTCAAGAACAATCTTCAAACCGTCGCGGCGCTTCTTCGGCTCCAATCGCGGCGCATGAAAACCGACGAGGCGAAGGAGGCGTTGCTTGAAGCGATGCGTCGCGTCTCGACGATTGCGCTCGTGCACGAGTCTCTCCTGCAGGGCAGCGAAGAGACTGTTTTACTTGACGACGTGATCGATCGGTGCCTCCGCCTCGCGGTTGATGCTGCCGCGGCGACGGTACGCGCCGCCGATCACGCGAGTGGATTCGGGCAGGTCACGGTCGCGACGCACAAAGTTGGTAAGGCGGGCCTGGTTCGGGCCGAGGAAGCCACGCCGCTTGCGCTTGTGCTCACCGAGCTTGCGACGAACGCTGTCGAGCACGGTCTTGCGGAAACGGGAGGCAACCTCACGATCACAAGCGAGCGCAGCGGCACGCACCTCGTCATCTATGTTGATGACGATGGCAGCGGCATGCCTCGGAAACCCGAAGGGCTTGGCACGAACATCGCCCAAACCCTCGTGCAGGGCGAGCTTGGAGGGGTGCTCACGTGGGAGAACAGGTCCGACGGTGGCACGCGCGCCACGATTGACGTGTATCTCGACCCGATTTCGCGCTAGAAGAGGCGATCTCGGCCCGCTCATGGCGAACGCTGAAGAGGGGGAGGGATTCCCTCAGGGACGATGCGGCTTCGCTTGGATGCTGAGGAAAGAGAACCGTGAGGTGCTCGTTGGGGTGGCGCCCTTAGGCAACGCGACGTGCACGCGCGGTGCGGCGCTTAAGCGAGCGGCGCTCATCCTCGGAGAGCCCGCCCCACACGCCGGAATCCTGGCCAGATTCGAGCGCAAACTTCAAGCAGATGTTCATGACCTCGCAGCGTTGGCACACGGCCTTGGCTTCCTGGATCTGGGTGATCGCCGGTCCCGTGTTCCCGATGGGGAAGAAAAGTTCGGGATCTTCGGTGAGGCATGCAGCGCGGTGGCGCCAATCCATCGGGTCACTCTCTCTCTCCGGTGCATCGTGACCGTAGTGGGGCCACGAGTGCGTGTGGCCCACAGGGCCTCGACATCAGTGCAGATCGCGACGGTCACCATTGTGCCGAAGCGATGTAGTACACCATTGTTCCTGGCAACGCCGTATGCGGACAAGGATCTACGGAAAAGAACTCTCGTAATCTTTTCCACACCGTTTGCCTCTTGCCTCCGGTGATCGCACGGCGTACCGAGCACTAGGGTGGGGGCATGACTTTCGACAACGGCGCGTCCGAAACCGAGCCAAAGTCCCGGCCTCCCGCGCACCCCTTGCGCCGCGTGAGCGCTCTTCTTCTCGTGCTCGAGGCGCTTCTCCTCGTCGCCGCAGCACTCTACGCTCTCGTCACGCTTCCGGCGCAGGCCGCGGGGTTGAAAACCGTTGCCGTGGGTCTCACCATTTTCCTCGGCATTTTCGCCCTCATGGTGGCGCTGGCAGCGCGTTCGCTCATGAAGCGAGGGCGCTATGGCGTGAGCTTCGGCATAACGTGGCAGCTTTTCCAGGCTCTCGTGGGAGGCAGCCTTATTCGGGGCGGGCTACTCTGGGCAGGTTTTGGTGCACTCGCCCTCGCTGTTGCACTGTTCGTGCTTCTTTTACGGCCGGAGAATCGACCCGATCGCGAGCTCTTCGTCGACGACGAAAACTGAGGACTATTCGGGCTAGGTCAGCGTCGGACCCTGCCGCTCGAGAAAGTGGGGGCCCTCGTTCGTGACGCTCCCGACCTCACGCCCCACCGGGTAAGCCTCGAGTGCTTCCGACGCAAGCTGACCCTCCGTGCCGCTCATCCACGCGTGGGCTTCGGCACCTGACGAGAACGAGTCGAGGCTGAGCCACGTTTCGCGACCCTCCGGGTCGAGGAAGGCAGGCATGCGTGAGTGGATGTGGTTGAGGTGCCCTTCGGCGGCTTTCGTGATGATCGTGGCGCTCAAGAGCCACTCTGAAGGCGACTGGGAAGGATCTTTCCACCATGACACGAGGCCGGCCGCATAGACGATCGGTGCGTGGCGATCGTGAATGAAATGCGGGACCTTCCCCCGCGGACCGGCTTGCCACTCGAAGTAGCCGTTCATCGGCACGAGTGCGCGGTAGCGTGCGAGCGAACCGCGAAAACTCGGCTTTTCGGCGAGTGACTCGCGGCGAGCATTGAAGGTATTCGCAGAAAGCGAGAGGTCCTTGGCGAACCGGGGGAGAAGCCCCCAGCGCGCGGTGCGCACCGCTCTCGTGAGCTCGCCCGAGTCACGCTCGAGGCCCTCGGTGACGACGTAAATTGGTGCCGTGGGCGGAATGTTGTAGCGCGCGTGGAGGTGCGGATCTGCAAGGTCGACCGCCCCGACATCGTCGAGTAGAGGCTCGATTTCTTGGAAGAGAGCGAAGCGGCCACACACGGTTCACACCACTCTTATTCTCGGGCGTCTTCCGCGCTCTTCTCGGTGCTGACCGCCGAGGGCTCTTCGTCCGATTTCTGGTCCTCATCATTGACCGAGAACACGCTCTCATCGCCCTTGCGAAGCGCATCTTCACCGGCGAACGTTGCCGTGTAGTTGCCCTGATTCTTGTACAGGTTGCCCACGCGAATTTCGCGCCCCTCGTCCACGATCTTTGCGTACTTGAGGTCAGCCTTCGTCGGCGGCTCGGCACCGCGGCTCGGAAGTTCGAAGCCATCTTCGGCAGGCATGCCCGCGGCAAGTTGGCGGCCACGCAACACCTCCGCGTCGAAGGCAGCGCCAAGAATCAACACGATGCTGACGACCCACAAAACGAAAAGGACCGCCATAACACCACCGATGGCGCCGTAGCTCGAGTAGCTCGCGAGGGTTGACATGTAGATGCTCAGGGCCAGAAGAGCGAGGGCAATGCCGATGATCGCGAAGATCCCGCCGGGAGAAATAAAGCGGTACTTGTGCTTGAGGTTCGGGGTTGCCCAGTATAGGAGCGACACGACGGCAAAGAGAAGCGCGAGCATGAACGGCCACTTCAGCCAGACCCAAATCGGGATGAAGGTGTTGGTGAGGAAATCGAGGAGGCCGGGCATGTTGATCGCCGAGAAGATCGGCCCGAGGACCGAATCCATCATGCTTTGGCTGAGAAGCATGGAGACGAACAACAGCAGGATGCCCACGATAAGCGCGGCCGTGACGGCCAGCATCGAGAGGTTGAGCTTCACTGGACCGCGCGTTTCCTCCACGCGGTAGATCTTGTTTGACGCGCGCGAGAAGGCCTTGACGAACGCCGAGGCCGACCACAGGGCCGTCAAGATACCGATGATGAGAGCGATCGTGCCCGAGGAGGTCGAGCCGAGGAGCGACTTTAGCGTCGACTCAATAGCGCCGGTCAGGTCCGCGGAGCCGTTGGCGATGCTCGAATTCTTGACCGCATCGGTTATGACCTTCACGATCTCGTCCTGGAAGCCGCTCAGAACCAGTGCGGCGAGCGAGAAAAGCGCGAGGAAGGTAGGCGCGACGGCCAGCACGATGAAGTAGGTGAGCTGGGCGGCGAGGTCCGTTCCGCCCGCGCGCGTGAACTCGGTGAGTGTGCGCTTCGCGGCGTAGACCCACTCGGTCTTCGACATCTTTGCTTCGGTCACGGTGTCACGGTCAGAAAGGCGCGTTGCCATGCGGGCATCCTCTGGGGCAGGGAGACGGGACGACGTGAGTCTATACGGCTGAACTGCACGGATGCTACACCGCGAAACGGGTCCGCATTCTGGAAAACACAGCGTTAGTTATCCACAATTTGCGAACGGTGTTTCGTGCGCGGCCTCACTCTGGTAAAAAGATGGCAGAACGCTCCCAAGGGGATGGGAGCTGGGGGCGGCGGCCAAGGTGGGCGCCACTATTGCACAAGGGGGGAAGCGCCTATGCGAGATGCACTGGGGATCATCGAAGCCGAGGCCCGGCAAGCGATCCGTGAGCAAGGGCTCGATGAATCCTCGTCATCTCTTGATGACCTCATCTCACACGTTGTTGCGCAGTACGAGGCGAAAGCCACGAGAGGCGAAGTTCCGCCGCTTCGCGACCGCGACGCCGCGGTGGGCGAAGTCGCCACGCGCATCGGTGGCTTCGGTGCACTTCAAACGTTCCTTGACGATCCTGAAATCGAGGAGATCTGGATCAACTCACCGAGTGAAATCTTCGTGCATCGGCACGGCGTCAGCGAACTCACGCCTCTCGTGCTCTCGGCAGGCGAGGTTCGCGGTCTCGTCGAGCGGATGCTCGCCCAAACTGGCAGGCGACTCGACCTCAGTACGCCCTTCGTTGACGCGCTTCTGCCGAGCGGGGCACGCCTCCACGCTGTCATCCCCAATGTCACGCGTGCGCACTGGTCGGTCAACATTCGAAAGTTCATCTCGAAGGCGCACTCGCTCGCGGATCTCGTCGCACTCGGCTCCCTGACCCAGCAGGCGGCAGATCTGCTCGACGCGAGCGTGAAGGCCGGCCTCAACATCATCGTGTCCGGGAGCGTGGGCGCGGGCAAAACGACAATGGTGAACTGCCTGGGGTCAGCCGTGTATCCGCGCGAGCGAATCGTGACGATCGAGGAAGTCTTCGAACTCGATATTCGAGCCCGCGACGTCGTAGGAATGCAGTGTCGGCAGCCGAACCTCGAGGGCGTCGGCGAGATTACGATGCGTCGCCTTGTGAAAGAGGCGCTACGCATGCGACCGAGTCGGATCATCGTTGGCGAGGTCCGCGAAGCCGAGTCTCTCGACATGCTCATCGCACTCAATAGCGGCCTTCCCGGCATGGCCACGATTCACTCGAACTCCGCACGCGACACGATTGCGAAGCTGTGCACCCTCCCGTTGCTTGCGGGAGAAAACGTCAGTAGCTCGTTCGTGACCCCCACCGTCGCCAACGCGATCGACCTGGTCGTCCATCTCGACCATCTCCACGACGGCACGCGCCGCGTCCGCGAGATCGTCGCAGTTCCCGGCCGGGTGGAAGATTCGGTCGTCGAACTCGGGCACCTCTTCGAATGGCGACGCGGCCGACTGTGCAGGGGCGATGCTTACCCGCCGCACCCCGAGCGCTTCGAACGCGCAGGTTTTTCACTCTCTGCACTCCTCGGGGCTGAGCGATGATCGCGGGGTTCGCGGCGGGAGCCCTTTTCGGCCTGGGAGTCGTGACAATCTGGTCGGCCTTCTGGCCGCGCGAAGCGAGAAACTTTGAGAGGTCCGGCCCGCGTACCCGGTTCGAGCAGAGGATCCGTGACGATTTCGCGCGTATCGGGCTCACGAGCGGGCGCCCGCTTCACCTGCTCGTCGCGTCGGTGTTGCTCTCCGGCCTGGTCTTCATCGTGACCCTCGGCATCAGCACGGCCATGGTCCCGAGCGCCGCAGCTGGAATCGGCGCCTTCTTTTTTCCGGTGTGGGTGCTTCGCGCGCTTGCACGACGTCGCCACGACAATCTCCGCGAGGTGTGGCCCGAAGTGATCGATCTCATGGGATCGGCAGTCCGCGCGGGTCTCCCACTCCCGGAATCACTCGCGCAACTCTCCGACCGCGGGCCCGAACAATTGCGCTCGTCCTTCAACGAGTTCGCCCGGGAATACCACGCGACCGGAGACTTCTCCTACAGCCTCGACCGGCTGAAAGCACGCCTGAGCGACCCCGTTGCCGACCGCATCATCGAAGCGCTCCGCATTACGCGCGACGTGGGCGGAACCGATCTCGGCACCCTCCTTCGCACGCTCTCATCGTTTCTGCGCGAGGATGCACGAGTGCGCTCCGAGCTTGAAGCGCGCCAAAGCTGGACCGTCAATGGGGCTAAGCTCGCGCTCATCGCACCTTGGGTCGTTCTTGGCCTCATGATTCTTCGGCCGGAAGCTGCCGAAGCCTACGACTCCGCCGCGGGCGGCATGCTCATCCTGATCGGTGCCGCCGTATCGTTCTTCGCCTACCGGCTCATGCTCACTCTCGCACGCTTGCCTCAAGACGAAAGGGTGTTGCGCGAATGAGCATCCGTGACAACACCTTGACGATCATTCTCCTCGGCTGTGCGCTCGGGGCACTCTTCGGGCTCGGGCTCGCCCTCCTGATCCTCGAGAACCCATGGAGGCGCCCCCGTTCGGTCGAGGCGCGCATCGCCCCGTACGTCAAACAAGGAATGATGCGCGGCGCGCTGAGCTTCCTCGATGGCGGGGTACAGATGCATCCTGTGATCGATACGAATCTCGGCCCGTTTCTCGCGAGCATTCGTGCGACTGCGGCGCGTGCCCTGGGAAGTCAGCGGGAGATCGAGAAGCGCCTCGCGCTCGCGGGCAGCCGGATCAGCTATCGCGATTTTCGCGTGCAACAGCTGACGTGGGCGATCGTCGCCTTCGTCGCGAGCGCGGCGCTGGGCATGGGGCTGTTCGCCTTAGGTCAGGCGCCGCTCATTGCGTTGCTCGCGCTTGTCGTGCTCGCGACCGTCACTGCGCCGCTGCTGCGGGATTATCTCCTCACGAGCGCGATCACCTCACGGAAACGTGCCATGGCCCGCGAGTTTCCCACCGTTGCCGATCTTCTCGCCCTCGCCATTTCGGCAGGGGAGGGGCCGATTGCTGCGATGGAAAGAGTGGCGCGCACTTCCCGCGGGGAGCTTTCGCGGGAGCTTGCGACCGCGGTTTCCGAAATCCGTGCGGGATCCACGCTTGAGGATGCCCTCATGAACCTTGGCACCCGCTCGCCCCTTGATTCTCTCGCGCGGTTTGCGGAGACGATCGCCGTCGCCCTCGAAAGAGGTACCCCACTCGCGGATGTCATGCGCGCTCAAGCGCAAGATGCCCGCGAGCTTTCGAAACGGACTCTCATGGAAAGCGCTGGGCGGCGCGAGGTGTACATGCTTCTGCCCGTCGTTTTCCTTCTCATGCCACTTGTCATTGTGTTCGCGGTCTTCCCCGGTATCACCGCACTTCAAGTGGGGCTTTGAGACACATGGTCCCACCTCCATCTCGTTTGCTCACCTCTAACTGTAAGGAGAATCCCCATGTCCATTAATCGCTCGACTCTCGCCAACAACGCGACCACCAACACGAAGCTGCGCGAGCGCGCCACGCGCGCCGGATTTCGCGCTCTTCTCGCCGCCCGTGAGCGCCTTACTTCCGAACGCGGGGATGTTCCCGGCTGGGTCCTCATTACGCTCATGACCGCGGGCATCGTCGTGGCACTGTGGGCCGTGGCGTCGGACGCTCTCGTCGGCCTGTTCAACCAGGCCATGAGCCAGTTCACCGAGTAGCGTGAGTGCACCTGTCCGGCGCCTGTGGGCGCGTGTGCGCGACGATCGGGGAAATGCGGTCGTGGAGTTCCCGCTCGTGTCGGCGCTCATTGTGGCGCTCGGCTTGAGTCTTCTTCAGCTCGCGCTCTTCCTCCACGTGCGCAACGGGCTCACGGACATCGCCGTGCAGTCGGCGTATTACGGTGCGTTGCTGGGAAACGAGGCGAATGATGGCAGTGCGCGAGCCGCGGAGCTTACCTCTGCCCGCTTCCAGCAGCTCGGCGAGGTCCACGTCGAGGCCCGTGAACAGGCGGGCATCATTGAGATTGAGATCCACGCCAACATGCCGCTCGTGGGCTTCTTCGGGCCGAGCAATGCGCTGCGAGTCGTGGGGCACGCGGTCGATGAAGATGCGCTCTAGGGCCAGGGCCGCCGCGAAGCGAGTCGCGTGCCGCCTGAGCGATGCGTCGGGGAACTCGATTGTGGAGTTCACGGGTCTTTCGGTGATCCTTCTGATTCCGCTCGTGTATCTCCTGCTCACGTGTGCTTCGATGCAGTCGGCATCCTTCGCGGCGGATACTCTCGCGCGTCAAATCGCGCGCGTGTATTCGGTACAGGACCTCGCGGAGGGCCGTGAAGCACGGATCGGAAAGATCATCGCCGAAGTTGAGCGTGACTACGGGGTTGAAGTCGATGCGGGAGACATTTCGGTGACGTGCCCCGCGCTCTCGTGTCCGGTGGCGGGGGAGGCCGTGTCTGTCGAGGTGAGCCTTGCCGTGCCGATTCCCGGTCTCGGCGTGGTTGGGATCGACTCGTCGATCGTCGGCGTCACGGGGCGCCATTCGCTCATGTCGGAAGGGAATGCGGCGTGACTCTCAAGCACCGTGCGGTGCTCGCGCACGGTGAGCGCGGGAACGCGAGCATTTTGACGATCGGCGTGAGCGTCGTGGTGCTCATGGTGATCGCCTTCGGCGTGGCGGTGACTGGCATGGAGATTGACCGCAACCGCGCCCAGTTCGTGGCCGATGGTGCGGCGCTCTATGCCGCGGGGGCCACGAGCGAGGACAAACTCTACGATGCTGTGGGCGACCCTCGCACGCCCACCGAGGCTGAGGCGCGCGAGCGTGCCGAGGCCTATCTCGCGGCGTATCCCCACGAGTTCTCGCGAGTGAGCGATATGACGATCGCCTCGCTCTCCCTTGCGCCAGGCGGCCGAGTGACCCTCGCGCTCGAGGCACGCGTGCACCCACCCCTCGTGGGCTGGATCTCCCGCGCCCTCGATTCTCCGCTCGTTGTGCGCGTGCAATCGTCGGCTCACGCGCACTGACCCGTGGCCTGCTCGAGGTGTGGAGCATGCCGCACTGGTGCGAGCCAGCAGGCCCGCCTCTGCCCGGCTCGGGTTCCGTAGCGTAAAGTGGGCTTTTGTGAGTTCTGATTTTGCTGCCGAAATTCCCGACCTTCGCTCGACTCTCGAATCGATCGAGAAAGTGACCGATCTTGATGCCCTCACGGCCAAGATTGCCGACCTTGAGGAGCAGGCGGCTGCGCCCGACCTGTGGGACGACCCGGAGGCGGCGCAAAAGGTGACGTCTGATCTGTCGCACGCGCAGGCCGAGAAGCGCCGCGTGAGTGAGCTTGCAAGCCGCATTGATGATCTCGAGGTCATGGTTGAGCTCGGCGAGGAGGAAGGCGACGCACAGCTCGCCGAGGATGCCGAAAGTGAGCTTGCCTCGATCCGTAAGGCCCTCGATGAACTCGAGGTTCGCACGATGCTGAGCGGCGAATATGACCAGCGCAATGCCGTCGTGACGATCCGCGCAGGCGCCGGCGGCGTCGATGCTGCGGATTTTGCCGAGATGCTTTTGCGCATGTACCTGCGCTGGGCCGAGCACAAGGGCTATCCCACCAAGGTCATGGACACCTCTTACGCGGAAGAGGCTGGCCTCAAGTCCGTCACGTTTGAGGTGAGCGCGCCCTACGCGTACGGCACGCTCAGTGTCGAGGGTGGCACGCACCGCCTCGTGCGCATCTCCCCGTTTGATAACCAGGGGCGCCGCCAGACCTCCTTCGCGGCGGTCGAGGTGATCCCGCTGATCGAAACGACCGACAGCATCGAGATCCCCGAGAACGAACTCAAAATCGACGTGTTCCGCTCCTCGGGCCCCGGCGGTCAGAGCGTGAACACGACCGACTCTGCCGTGCGCATGACCCACATTCCCACGGGCATCGTCGTGTCGATGCAGGATGAAAAGTCCCAGATTCAGAACCGCGCCGCCGCACTTCGCGTTCTCCAGTCGCGCCTTTTGCTCCTCAAGAAGCAGGAGGAGGACGCAAAGCGCAAGGAACTCGCGGGCGACATCAAGGCGAGCTGGGGTGACCAGATGCGCTCGTACGTGTTGAATCCGTATCAGATGGTCAAGGACCTGCGCTCCGAATACTCCGAGGGCAACCCGACCTCTGTGTTCGACGGCAACATCGACGGGTTCATCGAAGCGGGCATCCGCTGGCGTGTCGAGCAGGCGCGCACGGAGGATTAACCCGGCTCGGGAGTGTGAGTTTAGCGCGGGGTAAAGTTTCCGACGCCTGCTTTGCCCACAGCGCTCCTCGCCTGCGCGCATCGGGCCTCGCTCCCTTGACGAATTCTTGAGCAAAACGTGACCCGAGTGACCGGTCTGAATCCGCCGAATTGACGCTCCGCCTGGTTAGTGTTGTCGCGTACTGACCCTCGTCATGCCCGCGGACGTTTCGAGGGGAGCTGTCGACCCGCCCAGATGGGATGAGCCTGTGATTCGTTTCGAGCATGTGACGAAGACATATCAGCGCAAGAGCGCGCCCGCGCTCGCTGATCTGTCACTCGAATTTGAGCGTGGCGAGTTTGCGTTTCTCGTGGGGGCTTCCGGATCGGGCAAGTCGACGATGCTGCGCCTCATCCTGAAAGAAACAAACCCCACGTCGGGCTCGATTTTCGTTGCCGGCAAGGATCTTTCGCGTCTGTCGAGCTGGAAGGTTCCGCGCCTTCGCCGCGAGATTGGCATGGTGTTTCAGGATTTCCGCTTGCTCCCCACGAAAACAGCTTTCGAGAATGTGGAGTTCGCCCTTCAGGTCATTGGCACCCCGCGCAGCGTCGTGAAGAAGCTCGTGCCGGAGGTCCTCGACATGGTCGGCCTCGAAGGAAAGGGAAAGCGCCTTCCTCACGAGCTCTCCGGCGGTGAGCAGCAGCGTGTTGCAATCGCGCGCGCCTACGTGAACCGCCCCACGATCCTTCTTGCGGATGAGCCAACGGGCAACCTCGATCCGGAGACGGCGAAGGGCATCATGGATCTTCTTGCCGACATTAACGAGCGCGGCACGACCGTGCTCATGGCGACCCACGATGAAAAAGCGGTGAACCGTCTCAGTAAGCGCGTCGTCGAACTCGTCGATGGTCACGTCGTCCGCGACGAGCGGCGTGGTCATTATCGCGGAGCGTCGGAAGAAAGCGTGATCTCGGGAGCGGTGCCCGATGGGGAAGCGACGGGGGAGCGGCAACCGTCGGATCCCGCACTCGCAGAAGGCAGGCGCGCTTCAGATGTGGCGTACGAAGATTTTGATGAGAGTGCGAGCGGAAGCGAGCGCATGGGCGACCTTGATCGCGCCTTTGACGAAGCGGATGAGCGTGAGGAGGGTGAGATCGCATGAGGCTGCGTTACATCCTGAAGGAGAGTTTCGGGGGGCTTCGCCGAAATATCGCGATGGTGATTTCCGTGGTGATCGTGACCGCGGTTTCGCTCACGTTTGTGGGCGCGGCGCTTCTCATGCAAAAGCAGATTCTTGCGCTTCAAGACATCCTCGTGAAGAACTCCCAAATCAGCGTGTATATGTGCTCGCCGCATTCGACGGCGACGTCATGCGCCGGTGGTGCCGCGACCGAAGCGCAAATTGACGACGTTCGCGAGGCGCTCAAGGGCGATATTTTGGGGCCCTATATTGCCTCGGTGGAGGAGCGCTCTCAGGAGGAAGCCCTCGAGGTTTATCGCGCTCAGTTCGGTGGAGAGAGTTTCGCTCAGGACTTCACGGTGGAGGACATGCCGGTCAGTTTCCACATCACTCTCGTGGATGCCGGTCGGTCGAGTGCTGTCGTGGATTTCTTCCAGGGGCGTGACGGCATTGATGACGTATCCGATCTTCTCGCGGTGTACGCGCCGTTCATCAAGATTCTCAATCAGTCCACTGTGTTTGCGATTTCTCTCGCGGTCGTGATGCTCGTGGCCGCCGTGCTGCTCGTGGCTACGACGATACGAATGTCGGTCGCGAATAGAAGGAAAGAAATCGCGATTATGAGGCTCGTGGGCGCGAGCAATATTTTCATTCGCTTGCCCTTCCTCCTTGAGGGTGCTGTCGCCGCACTCATCGGTGGCGCTCTTGCGACGGGCGTGCTTTCTCTCGCGATCAAATACCTTGTGGAGGGCTGGCTTGAGCCGACCCTTGGCGCTGATCTTATTCGTATGTCGATGTCGGATCTGCTGTGGGTGGGGCCGATTCTCCTCACCCTTGGTGCTATTCTCGCGATAGGTTCGTCCGTCGTTTCGCTCAATCGTTATTTGAAGGTGTAGGCAGGTTTTCGTGATGTCGAAAAATGAGGGAAAGATGCCGTTTCTTTCTCGGCGTGCACTCGTCAAAGGCGCGTCGTTCGCTGCCGTCCTCGGTCTCACAACGTCGGGCGCTCTCTCAAGCGAGCGCGTTCTTGCCGACGGGATCGACGATAAAAAGAAAGAAAAGCAGAGCGTCGATGAGAAGCTCGCGTCGCTTCGCGAGGACCTGAACGAGGTTGATTCGGAACTCGCCGATGCCTATCTTGCGCTCGCTGAAACTGAGGCGCGGATCCCCGAGGCTCAGCAGCGTCTGGACGCCGCACGCTCCGCCCTGGACGCGGCGAAAGCGGAGGATGCGCGCCAGGCGAAGCGTCTCAAGGACGCCGAGGCCGTAGAGCGCGACATTCGCGCGGCGGTGGAGAGCGGCGAGCAGAAGATCGCGCGTTCAAACGAGGATGTGTCTCGCGCGTCGATCGAGGCATACAAGAGCTCGGGCACCCCGAACCCCGCGTCGATTTTCTTGAACGCGGAAAACCCGCAAGATGCCGTTGACCGCACGATGAACTATCGGCTCACGCTCCAGGCCCAGGGCGCGAATCTCACGGATCTGCGCGGCCAGCAGGCCATGAACGTGAACTCGGCGGATCGTCTTGAAGCCATTCGCGCCGAGATCGAAGACCTCAAGAAGAAGTCAGCCGAGGCGGTTGCCGAGCGTCGCCAGGCCGAGACCGAAGCGTCTCAGGCGAAAAAGGACCTCGACAATCTCTACGCTTCGCAGAAATCGCAGGCGTCAAACCTTGAGACTCTCAAAGACAAGTACCGTGTGAGCGAGTCGGAGCTCGAATCGCAATCAAGCGCGCTTGAGGCAGATATCCAGCGTCTTATCGAGAAGGAACGTCAGGAGGAGCTCGCCCGCCAGCGCGAGGCGGAGCGCAAGGCTCGCGAGGCGCGGGAAGCCGAGGAGCGGCGGGCGAAGCGTGAGCGTCGAAAGCCGCGCAAGATCGCATCGCCGGAG
This sequence comes from Dermabacter indicis, assembly GCA_001403775.1. Classification (GTDB taxonomy): domain Bacteria; phylum Actinomycetota; class Actinomycetes; order Actinomycetales; family Dermabacteraceae; genus Dermabacter; species Dermabacter indicis. The sequence goes on along the minus strand of CYUG01000011.1, from coordinate 606,702 downwards.
TCGTCGGGAGGATCATCCGGTGGGGCGTCCACCGGGAAATTCGCTGACCCGGTTTCGGCGCCTCGTAGCTCCAAGTTCGGCTATCGCTTCCACCCCGTCTATCACACGCGAAAGCTGCACAAGGGGATGGACTACGCGGCGGCCTGCGGCATGCCCGTGAAGGCGATGACGTCGGGCAAAGTGCTTGCGACTACCCACAACAGCGGTGCGGGCAATAAGGTCATCGTGAGCCACGGCCTTCACAACGGCCAGATTCTCACGACCTCCTACCACCATCTGCAAGGCTTCGCGGTTTCCGCGGGCCAGCGCATCGACGCTGGTCAAACGGTGGGGTATGTGGGCTCTACCGGCGCGTCGACCGGCTGCCACTTGCATTTCGAGACGCATCTCGATGGCACCGCAGTTGATCCTCGAAAGTTTGTGGGATACTAAACGGTTGCTGCATTGACACTTCCGGAGGGATTGACGTGGCCAAGAAGGCCGAAAAGAAGAAAGCGCCGGCGGCTCCCGAGCGCACGAAGCAACTCATCGCCTCGAACAAAAAGGCCCGCCATGATTACCACATCGATGCGACGTGGGAGGCTGGCGTAGTTCTCCAGGGCACCGAGGTGAAGTCGCTGCGTGAGCGCGGAGCGTCGCTCGTGGATGGGTATTGCTATATCGAAAATGGCGAAGTGTGGATGGACGCCGTGCACATCGCGCCGTACGTGCGGGGAACGTGGACAAACCACGCCGCGCGCCGCAAGCGCAAGCTTTTGCTGCATAAGCGCGAGATCCTGAAACTCATGAATAAAACCCGCGAAAAGGGCTACACGATCATTCCGCTCTCGATCTATTTCCTCGGCTCGCACGCCAAGGTCGAGATCGCGCTTGCTCGCGGTAAGAAGGAATGGGACAAGCGCCAGACCCTGCGCGAGAAGCAGGATGCTCGCGAGGCTCAACGCGCGATGCGGCGGCGGGAGATGCTCAGCTAGCGTCGGAGCCGCCCGCACGCCAGGTTCCGCGGTGGGGAAGGGGCCGACGCTTGCCCTCGGGAATAGAGCCCTTGGCGGTAGGCGTTGAAAGCTGTATACTGAACTGCTGCGCCGGAAGGTGCAACAGATTTTTGATAATCGAATAGGGTGTGCGAATCAGGCACGCATCCCACCCGCAGTTGCGGGTGAAGATTATCTGGCACGGTCCGTTTACGGGCGTTGCCACCCGATACGGGGTCGATCGGTTTCGACGGTAGTTGTCCAGCGAGGGGAAGCGGGCCGAGGATCCAGGGTTATCTCGATAACGCTCCCTGGAAAACAATAAGTGCCGAACCTAAGCGCACTGACTTCGCTCTCGCTGCCTGATCAGCGATAGCAGTCTGGACCGTCAGGGGTTGCCTTCGACCTGACCTGTCCATCATCTAGAGGGCCACTGCTTCCAACTCTGGTCACCGGGGTTGGGTGAACACTTTAGAGTGACTGAGCCTGTCAGCGACGTGTCCGTGTGAGCGCTGGGGCTGAGAAAACGGTTTCGCGGACTGCGCCCGGAGAAGCCCTGGCTTCGCACTATCGGACGCGGGTTCGATTCCCGCCGGCTCCACCACTGTGGCGCCCGCTTCCTCGTGAAGCGGGCGCTTTTTTGTTGCCGATGCCTGCTGCGAGCGCGGCGTGAGGCATGTACTTGGCTTCTGATCAAAGGACACTTCGCGCGCGTGCTGGGCGAATAGCATCTAAGGCTGGCCCTGATCCGCGAGCGTTGTGGTGGCTCATATCACGTGTAATCTGCTTTTTGAAAGCTCCCCCTTTGAAAGGCAGAAGAACAGATGAGGGACGGCACATGGAAGGCGCGCCTCGACGCGCAGGTTCCTGAAGATGTCGCGCGCTTAATTGACACCCTCCGGAGTGGTTCGGCATTGCCGAGGCTAACGCCAAGTATGTGGAAGCTGCGCGCTCGAAAGAAACGTGGACCGTTCGCGACGAGGGTGGAACCGTTCGAGGTGTGGCTCTCGTGGACTATCACTTTGATCGCGCCGCCGACCTCTTTTTTATCGCGGTGGAGCGGGAGTTTAGGTCGTCCGGGATTGGTGCGGCGCTTGTCGAGGCGGTAGCTGAGCATTGCCGCGAGCACGGCGTGAGGCTTTTCCAAGTCAAGACTCTCGGAGCTTCGCATCCTGATGAAGGGTATGCGGCCACGAGGAAGTTCTACGAAGCGCTCGATTTTATTCCGCTCGAGGAGACTGGTCTTTGGGGTGAGGAGTCGCCGTGCCTCATCATGGTGCGGGTTCTCTAGGAGCGAGCTTTACGACCAGGTTGCGCGCATTGCCTCAGCAAGGGGACGCAGAGCGTGCCGGTTGACGCGTTGCGTGTTGGCGCTTGGGGAGATGCTGAGCCGCTCGGCGGTCTCGGCGTTCGATTCGCCCTCGAGGAGTCCCCGGAGGGTCCCGCATGTGCTCGGGTTGAGGGTGCTGATGTGGACGTCGATGAGGTGGTAGAGCGCTTGAACTTGGGGGGCGTCAGGTTCGTGTGAGGGTGAGGTTCCGACGGTTGCCTGGCTAGCGTCGGCCCCCTCCTTGTGTGTTGCGCCAAGGCCGAGACCCGTGCGGACGCCCGCCCAGCCTGGAGTGGTGGCGAGTTCTTCGGTGTGGTTGAGAGCGTCGCGTGCTGCCCACCAGGCGGGGCCGTCTTGGATGCCGCTTTCGCGATCGACGATGTGGATTTCGCCCGCGCCGATGCCGTAGCGGATGTCGTAGTCGCTTTCGCGCAGGCGGAGGCGGAGGAGATGGGTAGCGCGAAGTGCTTCGCCGTGCGTGGCGAAGATACCTTGAATCTCGTCGCCAACGGTAGGGTGAAGGGGCTCGATCCCGTGTTCGCTGAGTGCGACAAGAGCCGCTATAAGGGCGCGGTGGAGCGCCGTGCGATGGTGGCTGCGGGAGCCGACGATGTCGCCGATGGCGGCGACGGCGTAAGTGTAGGTCTTCATTGATGCCATATGTAGACTATAGCTTAATTAGTGAAGAATGTAGCGGAGAGCTAAATCGGGAGTGTTTTCGGAAGTGGTGACCGTGGTCTGGGTTGCGATCGCGCTAGTGCTGTGCGCCTGCGGGGCTGTCGCCGGGAATTGGGTGATTCGCGCGCTTTTGCGTCGTATTGATGGCGGTGGAGTGCGCGAGGAAGGTGTGCGAGGTTCGCTCGCGAGCGCGCAAAAAGAGCTGCCGGGTGGGCGCTGGATTGGCATTCTCGAAAGGCTCGCTGTTTACGTGTCGATCGTCGCGGGCTTCCCGGCAGGCATCGCGGTCGTTCTTGCCGTGAAGGGGCTTGGGCGCTACCCGGAGCTTCGCGCCGAAAAGGAGGGGCGTGAGGCGGCTCGTGTGGGTGAACTCTTCATCATTGGCACTTTCGCCTCCGTGCTCTGGGCTGCCGCCTGGGCGGGGGTTGCCGTGGGGGTGCGCGCGCTCGTGGCTGGGGGAATGTGTGGCTGAGAGTGAGAACGACTCCTAAAAATAAGGGTATTGCAATATCTGAATGAGTGTGCTTGGATCGAGCTATGGGAGACAGCTCGCAGATCAACCACGCAGCCCGCGTATTCAAAGTGCTCGGTAACCCCGCGCGCCTCGAAATCGTGTTGCACCTTTCCGATCACGCGTGCACGGTAAAGGAACTCGTGGAACACACGAGATTTTCGCAGCCACTCGTTTCCCAGCACCTCGCGAAACTCCGTGAGGTGCATGTGGTGAAGGGGGAACGTGAAGGCAAGGCCACGCGATACTCAATCGTCGACGACCACGTCGCTCACGTCATCCACGACACCCTGGCGCACACACAAGAAGGAGAACGCCATGACTGACCACAAAGCTGAACACACCCCCGCTGAGCACACGCACGGAGCGGACTGCGGCCACGAGGCCATCCAGCACGGTGACCACGTGGACTACAAGCACGACGGCCACCTGCACGCCGAGCACGGCGATCACTACGATGAGCACCAGCCGCAGGCTGAGCACAGCGTTGCTGAGCACAAGCACGGCGAGGATTGCGGCCACGAGGCCGTCGAGCACGAAGACCACGTGGACTACGTTCACGATGGTCACCGCCACGCGGAGCACGACGGTCACTACGACGAGCACTGAGATGACGTTCATACAGCGGAGGAAGGACACTACCTGAATCGCTGTCACTGACATGAGAAAGGCCCGGCATTGATGCCGGGCCTTTCGCTATGTGAGGTGGCGCGCGAGGCTCAAACCCCCACAACCCCTATGCAATCCAGAGGAGGGGGAGGACTAGGCCGTTTCGGCGTCGCGGGCCGCAACGAAGGCGGCAACGGCGCGGTCGATGTCCTCGCTCGTGTGCGCGGCCGAGAGCTGCACGCGAATGCGCGCCTTTTCCTTCGGCACAACCGGATAGCTGAACGCCGTGACATACACGCCGTGCTCGAGCATGCGGTCGGCAATGCGGCCTGCAAGAGCGGCGTCGCCGAACATGACCGGCACGATCGCGTGCTCGCCGTCGAGAAGCTCGAAGCCGGCCTCGCTCATCGCGCTGCGGAAGTGCTCCGCGTTCTCGAACAGCTTCGCGCGAAGCTCATCGGAATTCTTCACGAGATCGAGCGCGGCGAGGGTCGCCTCGACGATCGCGGGGGCGAGCGAGTTCGAGAAGAGATACGGCCTCGCGCGCTGGCGCAGCACGTCGATGATCTCCTGATGCGCCGCGACATAGCCGCCGCTTGCGCCGCCAAGGGCCTTACCGAACGTGCCCGTGTAAATATCCACGCGATCTGAAACCCCGAAGTGCTCGGGCGTGCCCGCACCTGTTGCGCCCATGAAGCCCACGGCGTGGGAATCGTCCACGAGCACGAGCGCACCGAACTCATCCGCAAGATCGCAAATCTCGTCGAGGGGCGCGAGGTAGCCGTCCATCGAGAACACGCCGTCGGTCACGATGACGGTGCGGCGCGCGCCCTTCGCGGCCTCGAGCTGGGTGCGAAGGTCATCCATGTCGGCATTCTTATAGCGGTAGCGCGCTGCCTTCGAGAGGCGGATGCCGTCAATGAGGCTCGCGTGGTTGAGCTCGTCGGAAATGATCGCGTCGTCCTTCGTGAAGAGCGACTCAAACACACCGCCGTTCGCGTCGAAGCACGAAGAGAACAGGATCGTGTCGTCGGTGCCGAGGAACTCGCTCAGCTTCTCCTCGAGCACGAGGTGGCGGTCCTGCGTGCCGCAAATGAAGCGCACGCTCGCCATGCCGAAGCCGCGCTCATCGAGGGCGCGCTTTGCCGCGGCAATGAGATCGGGGTGATCGGCGAGCCCGAGGTAGTTGTTCGCGCAGAAGTTCAGGACCTCGCGGCCCTCTTCGCCACGCGCCGAGGCGGCCTGCACCTCGTTCGACTGCGGCGTGAGAATCGGGCGCTCATTCTTGAACGTCCCGGCTTCGCGGATGGCGTTGAGCTCCGCGGAAAGCTCCTCTTTCATGCTCGTGTACATGGCTACTCCTTAGATGTTTTCCCAGTCGAGAACGATCTTGCCCGCTTCGCCCGAACGCGCGAGCGCATAGGCATCCGCCCACTTCTCGGCGGGCAGAACGTCGGTCACGGTCGACAGCACGCGCTCGCGAAGAATCTTTGACGTGCGCACCATGGCGTTCATGGCGTTCCACGTCTCGAACATCTCGCGACCGTAGATGCCCTGAAGGGTGAGCATGCGCGTCACGACCGTCGTCCAGTTGATCTCGAACTGCTTTGACGGCAGCCCGAGCATCGAAATTTTTCCACCGTGATTCATATTGTCGATCATGTCCTGCAGAGCGCTCGCCTGCCCCGAAATCTCGAGGCCCACATCGAAGCCCTCGCGCATGCCGAGCGAGGCCTGGATGTCGCGGACGCGAGTTTTCGAAACATCGATCTGGGCGTCGGTGCCCATCTGCTTCGCCATGTCGAGGCGGTGATCCTTGACGTCGGTGATGGCGATGAACCGAGCGCCCGCGTGACGCGCGACTGCGGCGCACATGAGGCCGATTGGGCCTGCACCCGTGATGAGAACGTCCTCGCCCACGATGGGGAACTTCAGGGTCGTGTGCACGGCGTTGCCAAGCGGATCGAAGATCGCACCGAGCTCCGGGGTGATGACTTCTTCGCCGCCGCCATCGCGGTGGTGCACCCATACGTTCTGCTGGGGAATCACCACGTATTCGGCGAAGGCGCCATCGCGCTGCACCCCGATCGAGCGGGTGCGGATGCACATGTGGCGGCGACCCGCGCGGCAATTGCGGCAGATGCCGCACACAACGTGGCCTTCGCCCGAGATACGGTCCCCAACCTTGACGTCCACGACGTCGTCGCCGATTTCGGTCACCTCGCCATAGAATTCGTGGCCGGGGGTGAAGGGGACGTTGTCGCACATGTCCTTCGCCGAAGCATCCCATTCGAGAATGTGAAGGTCGGTGCCGCAGATACCCGCGCGCATGACGCGAACCTTGACGTCGTTTGGGCCGATCTGCGGTTCGGGGATGTCGACGATCTCGAGCCCCTTGTGCGGGGCAGCCTTGCGAAGGGCTTTCATAGGAACCTCTCTGTTCGGTAAGTATGCGACTCAATCGTAGGGGGAGGTACTGAACGCTGCACGGATGCGAGGAGAGCGATGGTGTGTGCCGGATGCTTGTGTCCACTCACACGGACGGCCGCGTGAGAGTGGCGACTACCATGGAGGGGTTATGGCCTTAAGGAACGAGAACACCGGCGCACGCCCCGACACCAAGGCGCCGCGCCTCGCGATCACCTATCCTGCTGATCTGCCGGTCTCGCAGCAGCGCGAGGAGATTCAACGTGCGATCCGCGATAACCAGATCGTGATCGTCGCGGGCGAAACGGGTTCGGGCAAAACCACTCAGCTTCCGAAGATGCTGCTCGAGCTCGGGTACGGTGCGCGCGGTCGCATGATTGGCCACACCCAACCCCGAAGGATCGCTGCCCGAAGTGTCGCGAGCCGCATCGCGCACGAACTGGGAGAAAAACTCGGCGAGGGAACCGTCGGATACCAGGTGCGCTTCACAAAAAACACCGCGGAATCTACGCGCCTCAAGGTCATGACCGACGGTATCCTGCTTTCGGAAATCCACGGCGATCGCCAGCTGAAGAAATACGACGCGATCATCATCGACGAGGCCCACGAACGCAGCCTCACGATCGACATGCTGCTCGGCTATCTGAAGCGAATCGCGCGACGCCGCCCCGACCTCAAGATCATCATCACGTCGGCGACGATCGACCCCGAGCGATTCGCGGAATTCTTCGGGAAGAAGGACCGCGTGGGCGAGCTGCATCCCGCGCCCATCATCGAGGTGTCTGGCCGCACCTACCCGGTGGAGATCCGCTACCGGCCGCTCGTGCTCGAGGCCGAGGTCGAAGAGGACGACGACCTCAGCGATCTCCGTAGCGAAGAGCGAGATCTCACGGAAGCAATCACCGACGCGTGCGACGAGCTCATCGCGGAAGGGCCGGGCGACATCCTCGTGTTCCTCCCAGGGGAGCGCGAGATCCGTGAAGTGGGAGAGGAGCTCGAGTCGCACCTCAAGAAACGCGGGGGAGCCTCGAGCCGCACCGACGTTCTTCCGCTTTTCGGCCGCCTCTCCGAGCAGGACCAGCAGAAGATCTTCAGCCCGCCGAAGGGCGGCCACCGCAGGATCGTGCTCGCGACCAACGTCGCGGAAACATCGCTCACCGTCCCGGGCATTAAATACGTCGTCGATTCGGGCCTTGCCCGTATCTCCCGCTATTCCCAGCGCACGAAGGTGCAGCGCCTTCCAATCGAACCGATCAGCCAAGCGAGCGCCAAGCAGCGCTCGGGCCGCTCCGGCCGCACGAGCCCCGGCATCGCGATCCGCCTCTACTCTGAGCAGGATTTCTTATCGCGCCCCGAGTTCACCGAACCCGAGATTCTCCGCACGGCCCTCGCAAGCGTCGTGCTCCAGATGACCGCGCTCGGTCTCGGCGACATCGAAAGCTTCGAGTTCGTCGAGGCCCCCGATAAGCGCGCGGTGCGCGATGGCGTGCGTCTTCTCGAGGAACTCGGCGCGATTCGCCCGGAAAAGAACGCGCCCGGTGGCCGGACCCTCACCCACGTCGGCGAGCAAATCTCGCGCTTTCCGCTCGACCCTCGCATGGCGCGCATGCTCCTCGAGGCACACGAGCGAGGAGCGCTTCGCGAGGTTCTCGTCATCGTTGCAGCCCTCTCGATCCAGGATCCGCGCGAGCGCCCGCTCGAGAAAAAAGCCCAGGCCGATCAGCAGCACGCGCGATTCACACACGAAACGAGCGACTTTCTCACCTACCTCAACCTCTGGCGCCACTTGAGTGAACGCCGCAAGGATCTTTCGAATTCGGCTTTTAAACGCGAGGTCAAGAGCCAGTACCTGCACTATGTGCGCATTCGCGAATGGTGGGACCTGCACGCGCAGCTCAAAGACATGTGCCGCGATGTGGGCCTTCGACCGTCGGACAACCCCGCGAGCGAAGCGAGCATCCACCAGAGCCTCCTCGCGGGCCTTCTGAGCCACGTGGGGCTCTATGACGAGCGCACGCGCGAGTACCAGGGCGCGCGTAATTCCCACTTCGTGATCTGGCCGGGCAGCGCGATTGCGAAGAGGCGCCACGACTACGTTATGGCCGCTGAACTCGTGGAAACGTCACGCCTGTTTGCGCGCACCGCCGCAAAGATCGATCCCGCGTGGGTCGAGGACGTGGGCGCGCATGTGCTGAGGCGCTCCTACTCCGAGCCGCACTGGAGCTCGAAGAAGGCAAGCGCCATGGCCTACGAAAAGGCGACCCTGTACGGCGTTCCGGTCATCGCGCGCCGCGCAGTCGCCTACGGGCGCATCGACCCGGAACTCTCACGCGAGATCTTCATTCAGCATGCCCTCATCGAGGGGCAGTGGAACACGCGCCACCATTTCTTCCGCGACAATAATCGCCTCATCGAGGAGCTTGAGGAACTCGAAAATAAGGCGAGGCGAAGGGATCTCATCGCTGGGGATGCCGCACTGTTCGAGTTTTACGACGCGCGCATCCCGCAGAAGGTCACGAGTGGCCGGCACTTCGATTCGTGGTGGAAGAAACAGCGCCATGAAACACCAGAGCTTTTGCACCTCACGCGCGAAATTTTGCTCGAGGATGACGCCGAAGATCACGCGGCCGGTTTCCCCGACACGTGGGTGCAAAAAGACATCACACTCGCACTCCGGTACGCCTTCGAGCCTTCGGTTCGGGAGAGTTCCGACGGTTCTCGGCATTCCTCGAAGCGCACGTTGAAGGATGGCGTGACGGCACTCGTTCCCCTCGCCGTGCTCGGCAGGCTCGAGGCCACGGGTTTTGATTGGCTTGTGCCCGGTATGCGCGAGGAAAAGATTGTGGAGCTCATTCGCACGCTCCCGAAGCCGCTCCGCAGGCACCTGATTCCCGCGCCCGACAAGGCACGCGCCGTCGCCCAGATTCTGCGCGACGACGACCCGAACACGGGGGAGCGGTTCGTCGAGGCGGTCGCAGACGAACTCGTGGCGCTCCCCGGCGTCCCTGACGATTTGCCGCTTTACGGAGACGAGTTCGACGCATCGAGGCTTCCCGCGCACCTGCGCATGCATTTCTCCGTGCGCGATGACCGAGGCCGAGAAATCGGCTCGGGTGACGACCTCGACGCACTCAAGAAGAAACATCGCACGCGCGTCGAATCGAGCGCCGCGCGCCAGGCCGAGTCGTTCGGGGATCGCGATCTTGAGGGCTTCCCGGACTTTGAAATCCCGCGCACGAAGCGCAACCGGCAGGGCGGGCTCAACGTCGTCGTGTACCCCGCGCTCAAGCTGCGCGAGGCAGCAGGCGCGGTGAGCGTCGATCTCACCGCGATGCCCACGGCACTTGATCAGCGCCGCGAGCACGTCCGTGCCGTGACTCACCTCGTGACCGAAGCGCTCGGCTCCGATTCCGCACAGGTGCTTTCCTCGCTTCCGAATCCCACGAAACTTGCCATTTCTCAATCGAGCTACGGAAGTGCCAAGGCGCTCCTCGCGGATGCCTCCCTCGCGGCAACCGCGGAGCTCATCGCGCGTACCGACAGCAAGGGGCTCGTGTTCACGAAGTCCGAGTTTGATGCGCTCGTGGAGGCGGTCCGCGCGGAGCACGCGGAACTGTCGCGCACGCTCGTGCTCGCCGCGATTGACGCCCTCGCGGTGCACGCGAAACTCCAGCGCGCAGTCTCAAAGGTTTCGAGCCTCTCCGTGCTCCAGCAGCTCACGCAGATTCGCGAGCACGCGGATTCCCTCACCTCGGGTCGCTTTATTTCGCGCACTGAGGCGCACATCGTTCCCGAGGTTCCCCGCTACCTCAAGGCGGATCTTCACCGGGTCGAGAAAATGCAGGACAACCCGGCTCGTGACGCGCAGCTCGCGTGGCAGCTTGAAGACCTCGCGGGGATGTTCGAGAAGGCGAAGCAGAAACTCTCGGCCGAGGCCCTCGAGAGCGAGGAGGCGCGCGAGATTCCGTGGATGCTCGAGGAGCTTCGCGTATCGTTCTTCGCTCAGCAGCTCGGCACGCGGTACACGGTTTCGGAAAAGAGAGTGCGTCGCGCGATCGCGGATCTCGGCTAAGTCCCGGCGCGCGGTCTCGGTGCGTGGGAAGATGAGAGGCATGGCTACGCACACACCCGAAAACACCGAACCCACGCGTCTTGCGACCGGCACCGAGGCCGTCGAGCGGCGCATTTTCGAGGCTCATGAAGGCGGAAAGCTCACGGTCGAGCCCACCGCCGCGATCGACAATGCAGACGACCTCGCGATCGTCTACACGCCGGGCGTTGCCCGCGTCGTGGAAGAGATCGCCGAACACCCGGAGAAGGCACGCGACTACACGATTAAGAAGAACACCGTCGCGGTCGTGACCGACGGCTCCGCGATCTTGGGGCTCGGCGATCGCGGACCCCTCGCCGCACTTCCCGTCATGGAAGGCAAGGCCGCGCTCTTCTCGCGTTTCGCGGGCGTTGACGCCTTCCCGATCTGTCTGGATGCCCACGACGTGGAGGACATCGTTGCCCACGTCAAGGCGATCGCCCCCGCGTTCGCGGGGATCAATCTCGAGGACATCTCAGCGCCGCGGTGCTTCGAGATCGAGGATCGCTTGCGCGCCGAACTCGACATCCCCGTGTTCCACGATGACCAGCACGGCACCGCCGTGTGCGTACTCGCGGCGCTCACCAATGCCCTCACGGTGGTGGGCAAGAACATCGAGGAGGTTCGCATTGCGATGTCGGGCGCGGGAGCAGCGGGCACGGCGATCCTTCGCCTCCTCCTTGCCGCCGGTGCGCGCGACGTGGTCGTCACGAACTCGAAGGGCATCGTGAACGCCGGGCGGGAAAAGGGGGACCGTCTCGAGTGGATCGCCGAGCACACGAACCCTTGCGGGGTTGAAGGCGGGCTTCGCGAGGCCGTGAACGGCGCCGACGTGTTTATCGGCGTGAGCGTGCCGAACATTCTCGATGAGGCGATGCTGGAAAGCATGAACGAGCGCGCGATCGTATTCGCGCTTTCGAATCCGGTTCCCGAGGTCGATCCGGATATCGCGTGGAAACACGCCGCCGTCGTCGCGACCGGCCGCAGCGATTTCGCGAACCAAATCAACAACGTGCTTGCCTTCCCTGGCGTGTTCCGTGGCCTCATCGACGCTCACGCGCGCGGGGTCACCGACGAGGCTCTCCTCGCGGCAGCCCGCGCGATCGCCGCCGTCGTGAGCGCTGAGGAACTCTCGGCGCGCCACATTGTGCCGAGCGTGTTCGACGAGCGTGTCACGCCGGCCGTCGCTCGCGCCGTCGCAGGTACGGGCGAGCGCGGTTAGGATCGAGGCATGAGCATTTCACGCATGCGCTTCGCCGCTTCCATTTCCGACCCGAACTCGCCGGACCACGGCGCACCCCAGGCCCCCGCGGCCCCCGGTGCCGCGCCCAGCTCGACCGCGGTGCTCGAGCGGGAGGAGCAAACGGAGGACGCCGATCCCGGTGACCACGATCGCTTCGCGCACTATGTGCAGAAGGAAAAAATCGCGAAAGCCGCGCTCAATAACTCGCCCGTGATCGCGCTGTGCGGCAAGGTTTGGGTTCCGGGTCGTGACCCGAAAAAGTACCCCGTGTGCCCGCAGTGCAAGGAGATCTACGAAGGCATTGGTGACGGAAGCAACTCGAGCGACGGCGACGGTAAAGGTCGAGTTCAAGGCGGGTTTGGAGGCTTCCGAGGGCTTTTCGGCTCGGGTCGCTAAGGCGCGCTAGGCGCTCTCGGGTCTATCGTGGAGGGCGCCTATGAATGCCCACGATTCTTCCGCTTCGCCCGACCTGTTCTCGAACTACCTGGAGTCGACACGCACCAGCGACCAGCAGGCGCCGGCAGTTCATACCCAGGCGACGCCCCGCACGCCCTCGTCGTTTGCGGCGCAGCAGATGCCGCCGGCGTTCCCCGAGCGAGCGGCGTGGGGCACGGCGCCGAAACTTCGCGCGTGGCAGGCCGAGGCACTCAAGCTGTATCAGGATTCGCAGCCGCGCGATTTCATGACGGTCGCGACCCCCGGGGCGGGTAAAACGACCTTTGCGCTCCAGGTCGCCGCGGGCCTTCTCCGAGAGGGCATCGTGCGCCGCGTGACGGTCGTCGCGCCCACGGAACATCTCAAGACCCAGTGGGCCGATTCCGCGCTGCGCGTGGGGATCCAGATCGACCCGAACTTCTCGAACGCCCAGGGGCGCCACGGCGATCACTACCAGGGCGTTGCCCTCACGTACGCCCAGGTGGGAGCGAATCCGCGCCTGCATCGCGCGCGCACGGAGGCAGCACCGACCCTCGTCATTCTCGACGAAATCCACCACGCCGGCGACGCCCTCACGTGGGGCGATGGCGTGCGCGAGGCCTTCGATCCCGCGAAGCGTCGCCTCGCGCTCACGGGTACCCCGTTCCGTTCGGATGATGCGCACATTCCGTTCGTGCGCTACGAACCGGATGGCGAGGGCTTCCTCCGCTCCAAGGCCGATTACACGTACGGCTATCGGGAAGCGCTCCAGGACCACGTCGTGCGCCCCGTGCTGTTCATGACGTATTCGGGTCGCATGCATTGGCGCACGAAGAGCGGCGATGAGGTTTCCGCGCAGCTCGGTGGCCTTGAATCGAAAGACATCATGCAGCAGGCGTGGCGCACGGCCCTTGACCCGAAGGGCGAGTGGATTCCCACGGTTCTCCAGGCCGCGGATCAGCGCCTCACGGAAGTGCGTCGAGGTGTGAAGGATGCGGGCGGTCTTGTGATCGCCACGGACCAGTCGAATGCGCGCGCTTACGCGAAGATCCTCGAGCGGGTCACGGGCGAGAAACCGACGCTCGTGCTCTCGGATGATTCGACCGCGGGTCGAAAAATCGAGGAGTTCAACGACTCAACCGATCGATGGATGGTCGCGGTGCGCATGGTGTCCGAGGGCGTCGACGTTCCGCGTCTTTCCGTGGGCGTGTACGCGACCTCGACCTCGACCCCGATGTTCTTTGCGCAGGCCGTGGGGCGTTTCGTGCGTTCGCGTACGCGTGGTGAGACCGCGAGTGTGTTCCTCCCGTCCGTGCCCGTCCTCCTCGGCCTCGCGAATGAGATGGAAGCCGAGCGCGACCACGTGCTCGATACGCGCGAGAAGAAGCAGCTCGACCCGGAGACGGGGCTGGACGAAGAAGCGTTGCGCGAGGCGAATCGCGAGGAGAGAGCGAGCAGCGAGCTCGAGGGCAGCTACGAGGCCCTCGAATCGGATGCTCATTTCGATCGCGTGCTGTTCGATGGCGGCGAGTACGGCTCCCTCGCGATGGCGGGTAGCGAGGAGGAGCGGGAGTTTCTCGGGATTCCCGGGCTGCTGGAGCCTGAGCAGGTGACCTCGCTCTTGCGTGAGCGCCAGAAGAATCAGCAGCAGCGCAGCTCACGACACGCGAGCGCGCCCGCGGGACCAACGCACCGCGATGTCACGGCCCTGCGTAAGGAACTCAGTTCGCTCGTGTCGGGGTGGGCGAGGCGCACGGGTACCCCGCACGGCCAGGTGCACAACGAGCTGCGCCGCCGCTCGGGTGGTCCGGCAGTTCCGCAGGCGAGCGCGGAGCAGATTCAAAAAAGGATCGATATTCTGCGCGGTTGGTTCGTGGGCAAGAAGTAGTCCGACGCTTGCCCGGCTTTTCGGGTGCCTCGTCCCGCGTGCCGCATTCCGCTGCTTGGTGGGGATCGAGGCGCGGGCGCTAGAGCTCGTGGAGCTCCTCGAGCGAATGGACGACGGGAAGCACGACGTCGCCGTCTTGACCCGTGCGGATCTGCGGGTCGGCGAGCGCGAGTTCCTCGAGCGCACGCTCATGCACCCTCCTTGCGGCTTCGATGCGCTCCCACTGGCCGCGCGCATCGAGAACTTTTCCGTTCTCGACGAGGCGCGTGAGTAGGGGCCGTGCGTTGAGGGAGTCCGACGGCTGCTCGCCTGCGTCGTCGGCGAGGACGAGTTCGGCGCTCGCCGCGCCCTCGGCATCGCGCACGCGGTAGGCGCGCTTGCTGCCGGCGATCGTGGCCTTTTGCGCGGATTTCTTCGCGACGGCCTCCATCGTGCCCGAAGAGTTCTCGCGCTCCACGAGCTTGAACACGAAGCCCTGCGCGGGGTGATCGCCGCCCGTCACGAGGCGTGTGCCGATTCCGTAGCCGTCCACCGGGAACTCGCGTAGGTCGAACACTCGATATTCGTCGAGATCGCTCGTCGCCGTAATTTTTGTCGTCGTCGCCCCGAGCTCATCGAGCTGCTCTCGCACTTCGCGCGCCGTTTCGCCGAGGTGCCCGGAGTCGATGCGCACGGCTCCGAGGTCCACTCCCGCGATTTCGACAGCAGCGTCGATGGCCTCGCGAATGTCGAATGTGTCCACGAGGAGGCTCGTGCCCGCGCCGAGGGAGTGCACTTGCGCGCGGAAGGCCTCGGCTTCGGTGTCGAATACGAGCGTGAAGGCGTGCGCCGACGTTCCGACGGTGGGAATCCCGTAGGTGCGCCCCGCCTCGAGGTTCGAGGTCGAGGCGAAGCCCACGATTGCGGCGGCACGCGAGGCGGCAACCGCAGCGTCTTCGTGGACGCGGCGCGAGCCCATTTCGATGCACGGCCGGCCGTCGGCAGCCTGGATCATGCGCGAGCCCACGGAAGCGATTGCCGAATCGTGGTTGAGGATCGAAAGCACGAGCGTCTCGAGAAGAACGCACTGTTCAAAGGTGCCCTCAATGCGAACGACGGGGGAGTTCGGGAAAAAGACCTCACCTTCGGCATAGGCCTCAATGCTTCCCTCGAAGCGATACCCCTCGAGGTAGGTGAGCAGATCTTCCGTGAACTGCCCGGTGGAGCGCAGAAATTCGATGTCGGCGTCGTCGAAGTTAAAATCCGCGAGTGCGTCGAGGATGCGCCCCACTCCAGCGAATACGCCGTAACGCCGTCCTTCGGGAAGCGAGCGCGTGAACACCTCGAACACGCATCGGCGATCCGCAACGCCAGCCTCGCGCGCGGCCTGGATCATGGTCAGCTCATACAAATCGGTCTTAAGAGAAGTCGTCGCCACGTGGTAAGCCTAAACGAGGCAGCCGGGTAGTCTTGAAGTCTCATCCCGTCATGGGGGCCGCGAGTTCGAGCGAGGGAGGCAACACCGTGCGCGAAAAGGGCCAGAGAGAACCCCTGGCAAGCGTCGGAACCGAAACCGACCGGAAGTGGAACACCGTGGTGCTCAACGACGCCGTCAACGAGCAAACGTACGTGACGTTCGTGTTCCGCACCCATTTTGGTTACGCGCGCTCGAAGGCCCACGCGCTCATGATGCAGGTCCATACCGAAGGCCGCGCGATTGTGTCGTGCGATGGCCGCGAGCAAGCGGAGGCCCACGTGGGGGCGATGCACGAATTCGGTCTCCTCGCCATGCTCGAGGAGGCATAGTGGCGCACTCGTTCATTGCGCGTGCCGACGGTCGCCTCATGTGCAGGCTCGAGGCGGAAGAGCGCTCCGTGCTCGCTCAGGTCGCGGGGGAAATCACCGACCTCATCCGCGTCGACCTCGGGATTGGCGATCAGGGCCTTGATGATCGGGATCCCCGCGAGGCGATGTCGGAAGATCCGCTCGCGAGGCTTGAAGCGGAAACCATGCGTGCCCGTACGGAAGAGCCGCGTGACAGTGCCACGAAGCGGCTCTTCCCACCCGCAAGCGACAATGACGAGGACGCGGGGGAGTACCGCCGACTCACGCAAGCGAACCTCGCCGAAGCGCACATCGCGAACCTGAGCGCGCTGCGCGCGAGCCTTGAGGCCGCGGGCGATATCGGCGGTGAAGGGCCACACGACGAAATCGTGATTGAACGTGCCGATGCGCTCGCGTGGCTCAAAGCGCTCAATCTCATCCGGCTCGTGCTCGCCGACCGCATGGGGATTGAAAACGACGGCGATTTTGAGGCGCTCCAGCTTCTGTGTTCGAACGATCTTGAGGAGGTCGAGGCTGAGCCGGGAGTCGCTGGCATGGAGTTCCTCGCGACTCTCTACGAGTTCGCGTCGTGGCTCCAAGCAACCCTCATCGGGGCCCTGAACTCCCGCTCGTAGAGGCCTGTGAGATCGCTTTCACGGGTGTGCCGATGCACTCGCAAGCGAAGGCAGCTCGATAGATTGAACGCGTGAACGATTCACCCATCGGGATTTTTGATAGCGGGATCGGCGGGCTCACCGTCGCGCGCGCGATCATCGATCAGTTGCCGAATGAAGAGCTTTTCTACATCGGCGATACCGCCCATACGCCCTATGGCGACAAGCCGCTCGCGACGGTGCGGGAGTACGCCCTCGGGGTCATGGACGAACTCATGGCCCACGACGTGAAGATGCTCGTCATCGCCTGCAATACGGCCACCTCCGCGGTTCTCGCCGATGCGCGCGAACGCTACAGCGTTCCCGTTCTCGAAGTCATCAAGCCTGCCGTGCGCCGCGCAGTGTCGGTCACGCACAACAAACGCGTGGGCGTGATCGGGACGCGCGGAACCGTAAAGTCGGGCGCCTACCAGGACGCCTTCTCCGCGGCGGTCGACGTGCACGTCGAAGCTGCCGCGTGCCCCCGCTTCGTGGAGTTCCTCGAAAACGGCACCGATTCCGGCGACGAGGTCCTCGCCGCTGCCGAGGAATACCTCGCGCCGCTCAAGAGGGCGGGTGTCGACACCCTCGTGCTCGGCTGCACCCACTACCCGATGCTCGCGGGCGTCATTAGCTATGTCATGGGTCCCGATGTCACTCTCGTGTCGTCTTCGGAAGAGACGGCGATGGACGTGTACCGCACCCTCCAGGAGAAGGACCTCATGCGCACCGCGGCAACGCCGCCGCGACACGTGTTCGCCGAGACTGCGCCGCGCGTGGGGCGCGCGAGCAATTTCGAGCGGCTCTCGCAGCGATTCCTGGGCCCCGCGATTACCCACACGACTTCCACCCCCGTGATCGAGGAGGATGCATGAGCATCGAACTGACCGTGGTGGGCTGCTCCGGCAGCTACGAGGGGCCGGGCGAACCCGCCTCGTGCTACCTCGTGACCGTCCCGGGCAAGCACGGTAAACCCTTTCGCATCCTCATCGACTGCGGTAACGGTGCCCTCTCGAATCTCCACAAGGTCATCGACCCCTCCCACATCGACATCATCCTCGTCTCGCACCTGCACGCGGATCACTTCCTCGACCTCGCGGGGCTCGAGGTGTACCTCGCCTATCACCCCCTCGTGAATTGCCCGACCGTGCGCGTCTTCGCGCCCGAGGGCATCGATGAACGCTTGAGCGCCGCAACAGGCAACCCCGACCCGATCCCGCCGGGGGCGAGCCGCGCGCCCTACGAGTTCATCCCGCTTGCCGAGGGCGACAGCATCGAGGCAGGCCGCGCGATCATTACCGCGGTTGCCGTTGAACACCCCGTACCGGCGTTTGGCTTCCGCATAGACGTGGGCGACACGGTGCTCGCCTACACGGGTGACACGGATACATGCGAGGGCGCCTCGACCGTCGCGCACGGCGCCGATCTTCTCCTATGCGAGGCCGGTTACGTGGAGGGGCGCGACGACCACTTCCAAGGCATCCACCTCACAGGGAAACGCGCGGGGATCCTCGCGCGCGAGGCCGGTGCGAAAAAGCTCCTTCTCACGCACATTCCGCCGTGGACCGACCGCGAGGTCCCGCTCGAGGAGGCGCGCGCCGAATACGATGGGCCCCTCGAGCTCGCCGAGGCGCTTCACACCTACACGCTTTAACCGAACCTAGCGACCACCGAGGAGAAAGCCATGACCGAGCAGATCACCCGAGTCGACGGCCGCACCGTCGACCAGCTCCGCGACGTGACGATCACGCGCGGCTGGCTCGACCACGCCGAAGGCAGTTGCCTCATTGAGTTCGGCCGCACGCGCGTTTTGTGCGCGGCGAGCTTCACCGAGGGCGTGCCGCGCTGGAAGAAGGGCAGTGGCACCGGTTGGGTGACCGCCGAGTACGCGATGCTGCCGCGCGCGACCGGCACACGCTCGGATCGCGAAAGCGTGAAAGGCAAGATTGGCGGGCGCACTCACGAAATCTCGCGCCTCATCGGCCGTTCGCTGCGCAGCGTCGTCGATATGAAAGCTCTCGGTGAGAACACGATTCAGCTCGATTGCGACGTGCTCCAAGCTGACGGCGGCACGCGCACCGCCGCGATCACCGGCGCATACGTCGCCCTCGTTGATGCGATCACGTGGGGCAAGCGCCACGCGTCGATCCCCGTGCTCGCCGACGTGCTTCGCGACTCCGTTTCCGCCGTGAGCGTGGGCATCATCGACGGCACGCCAATGCTCGACCTCGAGTACCGAGAGGACGTGAAGGCCGAGACCGACATGAATGTCGTGATGACCGGCTCTGGTGACTTCGTTGAGGTGCAGGGAACCGCCGAGGGTGCGCCATTCAGCTATGACGAACTCCACCGGTTGCTCGGCCTCGCCTCGAAAGGCTGCGAAGAGCTCATCCAGATGCAGCTTGCGGCGTTTGAGGAAAGCAAGTGAGCGTGAGCGCGAAGGTTGTGCTCGCGAGCCACAACCAGAAGAAGCTCAAGGAGCTACGCGAGGTACTCGCGAACGCCATCGATGGCTTCGACCCCGCGCAGGTCGTCTCGAGCGCGGACCTCGGCCTCACCGACCCTGTCGAGGACGGCGTGTGCTTTGAGGAGAACGCCCTGATCAAAGCCCGCGCCGCCGCGGAAGAGAGCGGCCTCATCGCGATTGCTGACGACTCGGGCCTCGCCGTCGACATTCTCGGCGGAAGCCCCGGCATTTTTAGCGCGCGCTGGTCGGGCCGCCACGGCGACGACGCGGCGAATAACGCGCTCCTTCTCGCCCAGCTTGCCGATATCGCGCCCGCCAACCGCGGCGCCCGGTTCGTGTGCGCGGCCGCGGCGGTCGTGCCGGCGGCCGACGGTTGTGCAGCCCACGAAGTTGTTGAACTTGGCGACATGCGCGGAGCGCTCCTCACGGAGCCACGGGGCGAGGGTGGTTTCGGCTACGACCCGCTGTTTGTGCCCGAGGGCTTTATGCAGACATCGGCGGAACTCACGCCCGAGGAAAAGAACGCGATTAGCCACCGCGGCAAGGCGTTTCGCGCCCTCGCTGCGCACCTTTCGAGCTTGATCTAGTCGCGCGAGCTGTGTGCGGCTAGCTGACGCCGCCCGCGGCGAGGGCGCGACGCACGAGGATCGCGTGCGATTCCTCGAGTTCGTCCATGACAGCCGAATCGAGGATTGTGGCAGCCTCGAACCACCCGAGATCGAGCGCGTCCTCCTGGGGTGCACAATCGCCCTCCACCGGAACGATGTACGCGAGCGAGACAGCATGCTGACGCGGATCCACGAATGGTGATTGGCCCGGCGTGGGGAAGTATTCCGCAACGGTAAACGGCACCATCGAGGTGGGGACCTTCGGGAGGGCGACCGCGCCGAGGTCCTTTTCGACGTGGCGGATGATTGCCTCGCGCAGGCTCTCGTGCACGAGTACGCGACCCGAAACAAGGGAGCGGATGATGCGCCCGGAACCGTCGGCCCTCAGAAGCAGGCCGATCTCTTTGATGGCTCCGTAGGAGTCGAGCCGCACGGGAACGATGTCGACGTAGAGGACCGGAAGTTTGCGGCGAAGATCGCGGATCTCGTCGTCGTCAAACCAATTGGACTCGGTTCCCACTGCGGTTC
Source organism: Dermabacter indicis (assembly GCA_001403775.1). Classification (GTDB taxonomy): domain Bacteria; phylum Actinomycetota; class Actinomycetes; order Actinomycetales; family Dermabacteraceae; genus Dermabacter; species Dermabacter indicis. The sequence continues at coordinate 586,479 of CYUG01000011.1, read as the reverse complement.
GCGTCATCGTGACTCCTCGGGATCGTTCGCCGGTGCGTTGTCGGTGGTGGGTCGGTAGGCCTCGAGCGCGGAGTGCTCCGCGAGGGGAAGGGTCGACGGATCGATGCCGTGCGGGGCGTCCCATGCGGGGTCGATCGTGGGGAGCGCACCCTCGCCGTGATGCCACTCGAAGGGGTCGCGCAGCGAGAACCCGGCGATCATGGGCACGCGCCACAGGGTCGGGGAAACCTCGAGCAGCGTAAGCGAGGTGTTGGGAAGCGAGGTGAAATCACGCTGGGCGACGGCGCTCACGAGATAGCGGATCAGAGTGCCGTGGGCGACGACGAGGACGCGCCCATCGGGGTGCTCGGCCGCGACGTCGCGAAGTGCGACGCACGCGCGCCCCAAAACCGCGTCGATGCTTTCGCGATCCGGGAAGTCACGCTTCGGGTAGGCCTCGGACGCTTCCGCGACCGGTTTGCCCTCGGCCCAGCCGAAATCCACCTCGCGGAAGCCTTCGTGAACCCCGGCGAAGGGAAGTTCGTGATCGGAGGCGATGACGTCAGCGGTTTGGCGCGCGCGGATGAGCGGGGAGCTCATCACAAAATCCCACGGAAACGCTAGCGTGGAATCGAGGGCGTGGTGGGCCTGCTCGATGCCGGTCGCGTTGAGGGGAACATCGCTCGCCCCTTGGAAAATATGGTTGAGGTTCCAGTCGGTTTGGCCGTGCCGCACGAGGCCGATCAGGGTCATCGATTCCTCCTCAACGCTCAGCGCGCTGTCGAGATAAGAGCGAGTACGCACGGGGGGACTTGAACCCCCACGCCCGAAGGCACTGGAACCTAAATCCAGCGCGTCTACCAATTCCGCCACGTGCGCATACTTCTTAAGCCTACCTGCCCGAAACGTCGCGGTGAAAGTCCAGCCGGAGACCGGTAGACTCAAACGGTACGACCATGCGACGACACATCCCGGGAGGAACTCGTGGGAAAGAAGAAGGAAAGCCTCGAGGACATGAAGGGGGAGGCCCTGCGCCGCCAGGACAACCTCGCCGCTGACATCGACGAACTACTCGACCGCGTCAACCCCGTCAACGCCCTCCAGCGCTGGAAGAACGAAGCAACGGATACCGCAAAGTCTTTTTTCGTCGCCGATAGCGGCGCCGTGAAGCCCGCTCCGGTTGCGGGCCTCGTCGGTGGCGCTCTCGGCCTTCTCGCGATCGCGGCCGGAGCCATCGTGCTTGTGACCCGCACGCCGAAGGACGGCGACTATTACGACCGCGACTACCGCCAGAAGTGAGCGCCACTTCCGCGCTTCCCTTGCGGATGCTCCACGACCGTCTGCTCGTGGAGCCAGACCCCGAGGGGGAGCGCCGCAGCAAGTCCGGCATTCTCATTCCGGCGACCGTGAACGTCTCGACCCGCCTCTCGTGGGCGAACGTCGTGGCCGCCGGAAGTAACGTGCGGCAGGTGCGCGTGGGCGATCGCGTGCTTTTCGATCCCGCCGACCGTGCCGAGGTTGAACTCGACGCGAAGGTGTACGTGCTTCTTCGCGAACGCGACGTGCACGCCGTGTACGAAGACGCGCACGAAGGCGACGTCGCCGGCCTTTATCTTTGACCCCATCTCGCCTCCAAACGGAAGGAAGCATTCATGACCACCACCAAGACCGCCGTCATCACGGGCTCGTCGCGCGGCGTGGGCGCCGACACCGCCAAAATCCTCGCCGCGGGCGGCTACAACGTCGTGGTGAACTATCGCCAGAAGGCGCCGCGCGCTCAAAAGGTGGTGAAGGAAATCGAGGAGGCTGGCGGTCACGCCATCGCCGTGGGAGCAGACCTTACGAACGAGGAGGATCTCGAGCGCCTCATGCAGGCCGCGGTTGACGAGTTTGGCTCGCTCGACCTGCTCGTGCTTAACGCTTCGGGCGGTATGGAGAAGGACCTCGGCGAGAATTACGCGCTTCGCCTCAACCGCGATGCGCAGACGAACGCCCTCACCGCCGCGCTCAAGCGCATGACCCCGGGAGGGCGCGTCATCTTCGTGACGAGCCACCAGGCGCATTTCATCAATGATGTTGAGACCATGGACGCGTACGATGCCGTCGCAAAGTCGAAGCGCGCGGGTGAAGACGAGCTCACTTCGCGCATCCCCGAGATGAGCGAAAAGGGCGTGAGTTTCGTTGTCGTCTCCGGCGACATGATTGAGGGCACCGTGACGGCGACCCTCCTCAACCGCGTGGAGCCTGGCGCACTCGAGGCGCGCCGCGAGGCCGCCGGCAAGCTCTACTCTGTTCGCGAGTTCGCCGAGGAAATCGCGAAACTCGCCATTGCGGATCTTCCCACGGGGCACGTCGAGCTCGTGGGCGGCGCGAAAGACTTCCTCGCGCAGGTGCAGTCGAACTGAGGATGGGAGGGGCGGGGCCCGGGAGTAAAAGGACGTTATGGAACTCATCGTTCTGGCCCTGGTAGGTCTCACCGTCCTCGTCGCTTCGGCGCTCTTTTCTCGTCGAACGGGGATCGCGGCGCCGCTGCTTTTGCTCGTGCTCGGTATCGCCGCGAGCTTCATCCCGTGGGTTCCGGATGTCGAGCTTTCCAACGAGGTCGTTCTTCTCGGCATACTTCCGCCGATCCTCTTCGCCTCGGGGCGCAATGTTCCCGCGATCGAGCTTCGGCGCAATTTGAAGCCCATCGCGTGGCTCAGCATCGTTATGGTGATTGTTCCCGCGGTCGTTGTGGGCCTCATCGTGAACGCGCTCTTCAGCGAGATCTCGCTTCCGCTCGCGATCGCCCTCGGCGCCGCGGTGTCTCCTATTGATGCGGTTGCCGCGACGAGCATCGGCCGAAGGCTCGGCTTGCCCGATCGCATCATGACCCTGCTCGAGGGCGAGAGCCTCTTTAACGACGCCGCCGCACTCGTGACGATGCGCATGGCCGTCGCGGCGCTCGCCGCCGGCTTCTCTTTGGTTGAGGCGAGTCTCGGCTTCCTGTGGGCCGTTGTCGGTGGTCTCGCGATCGGGTACGTGGTTGGCAGGATCATCAACTGGGCGCGTGGCCGCCTTGACGATCCCATCCTCGTGACGGTCGCGACGATCGCAAGCCCGTGGGCGTCGTACATCCCCGCGGAGCAAGTGCATGCCTCGGGCGTGATTGCGGTCGTCGTCAGTTCGGTTGTCATGACGCACCTTGCGCCGCGTTCGCTCAACGCCGAGGAACGGACCATGGTGAGGTCGACGTGGGCGACCGTGAGCTACGTGCTCGAGCACGCGGTGTTCCTCCTCATGGGCATGCAAATCACGCTGCTCGTGAGCGATTCCCGCTCGAGTGGCGGCATGGGTCGCGTGTGGCTCATGGCCCTCGTGGTCCTCGTTGTGCTTATTGTTCTGCGTGCCATTGGTGTGGCGGTCGTGGTGTGGATGTCGAACCATCGTGAGGCCCGCGCGCGAACCCTCGGCCGTTACCTCAAGGATGGGCTCCCTGAAAAGGGCGAGGAGCGTGCTCGTGCACGCTTCGGAGAGAACTGGGAGTTGGAGAGTTCTCGTTGGCTCAACCGCACGCGCGCCGATATCGATTACGCGCTCACTGAACAGATCTCCCCGAAGGGCGGGGTTGTGCTCGCGTGGGCCGGCATGAGGGGCGTCGTGACTCTCGCCGCGATTCAAACGCTTCCTTACGTTGCCGGCGGTCAGCTCGTTGAGCATCGCGGCACCGTGATCCTCGTGGCCTTCCTGGTTGCCGTAGCCTCCCTCTTGCTCTTCGGTGGCACGCTCCCGTTCGTGATCCGTTCCACTGGCCTCGCGGCCCCCGGCGTTGATGAGCGCAGGAACGAGGAGAAGATGCTCGTGCGGAGCATGCTCGAGACCGTGAACCGAGAACTCGGGCCCCTTGCCGAGCAAACGATCGACAGCGAGCCCGTTCCCCCTCACGTCATCACGAAGCTCGAGCGCCGCATGGCGGTGCTGAACAATCGCACGAATACGGAGGCGCTGCGCCTCGAGCGCGATACGCGCGATATTTACTGGGCTCTCTTCACGCGGTACCTCGATGCGCTCCGGCTCGCGCTCGAGGAGGAGCGTTCGGTGGGCGCGTATTCTCACCATGCGTTGCGCTCGGCGGAGGACATGCTCGATCGTCTCGAGGTCAACGCCCGCTCGCGCGGGTGAGCGTGGGCTGGGGGAGTCCGACGGCTGCAGGTCCCTAGAGCCAGCCGCGTTCTTCGGCGCGTTTCGCGGCGGCGGCCCTCGTGGCGGCACCCGTTTTATGGATCGCCGAAGAAAGGTAGTTGCGCACGGTTCCCTCGCTCAAGTGCACCGCCTTCGCGATGCTTGAGATTTTTTTCGCCGTCGCGGGCGATGCGCAGGATTTCCCGTTCGCGTTCGGTGAGGGGATTCGCGCCCTCAAAGAGCGATTCCGTGGCAAGGGCGGGATCGACGACGCGCTTGCCCGCGTGGATTTTCCGCACGGCTTCGGCGAGTTGATCGGCGGGGGTTTCTTTCACCATGAAGCCGCTTGCGCCGGCGTCGAGGGCACGGCGTAGGTATCCGGGACGGCCGAACGTGGTCACAATGAGACAGCGCGCTCCAAGACCCTCACGCGCGATTGCGGCGGTCGCGTCGATGCCGTCGCGTTTGGGCATCTCGATGTCGAGGAGGGCCACGTCCACGTCAGTGGTGCGCAGGATCGCGAGTGCCTCTTCGCCGTTCGAGGCCTCGGCAACGACGTCGATGTCGTCTTCGAGACTCAGGAGGGCGGCGAGTGCTCCGCGCACCATTGCCTGGTCGTCCGCGATAAGAACCCTGATCACATCTGCACCTGCACTCTCGTTCCGTCGTTGCCGCCGGTGAGGATGAGTGATCCGCCTGCATCTTCGACGCGTTCGCGAAGGCCGCGCAGGCCGTTCCCGCTCGTGCCCGAGAACCCTACGCCGTCGTCGCTAACCTCGATGCGGTGATTGTGCAGGGTGATCCGTGCGTGGGAGGCGTGTGCGTGGCGCACGATGTTCGTCATGGCTTCGCGCAGCGCCCACGCGAAAAGGATCCGGTAACGGGGGTCAACGTCGTCTGCCTCGCCAATGACCGTCAAATCGATCCCAGCTTCGCGCACGACGGAGCGGGCTTGCTCGAGCTCGACTCCAAGCTGGCGCACGCGAAGGCCGAGCACCGTGGAGCGCACATCGGCAATGCCCTCGCGTGAGAGTTGGGTGATGAGGGCGATTTCGCGCTTCGCCGCGGCCGAATCCTTGTCCACGAGCCGCTCGGCGAGCTCGGACTTGAGGGCAATCGCGGTGAGGGTGTGCCCGAGAACGTCATGGATGTCGCGTGCGACTCTCTCGCGCTCATCGAGCACCGCCTCTTGCGAGGCCACTCTCGAGTCATCGAGAGCGGACTTCGTGAAGAACACCGAGCCCGCGCAGCCGAGGAACACACCCGAGGCGATGATTCCGAAGGAGAGCGACCAGAATTCCCGCGCAAGGAAGGGATAGGCGAGGGTCGCGAAGACGACGCACGCACCGGCGATATAACCGGGTTTCGGAGGTAAGAGGAAGACCGCCACGGGTACAAGAAACACCACGAGGGAGAGAGCATCGGTGCCAATGAGGAACATCTGCACGACACACAGCGCCACAAGGAGCGTCATGAAGCCGACTGTTCTAGAGGTGATCGTCTCGGTGATCCGATCCGGATCGCGAAAGTGCCGAATCATCGATATCGCATAGAGCGCGGCAAACGCGAGCGTCAGGAGGATCGAGGCGGCGCTGGCAAGCGTCGGAAACCCTCCCTGAAATGCCGTGATCAGCGGGAAGGTGAGGAAAAGGAGCCACACGAGCGACATTGCATACGCGATTGCGCGCCTGCGTGCGTCGGTGGCTCCCTGTTCCGTTTTGTCGAGCATTACTGCCTTTCGCGAGTCTTCCGGGCGAGCACGAGGGCGAGGACTACGAAGATCACGAGCCACACCGCCATGTTCACAAGCCCGTACCACAGCGGGTCCTCGTAAAAGTCCGCGCCGGTGGAATACATCTTCCCATGGACCACGGGGTATTTGGCGAGCATCGCATACCCGTAAAGCGGCGTGAACCGGCCGATCTGGAGAAGCGTGCCGCTGAGGGGGATGAAGAGATTCCCGAGGAAGCCGAACAGCACGAGAAGGCCGGTCGAAGCGTTGGCAGCGCCCTCGCTTCGCATGGCGAACGCGAAAATCAATCCGTAAAATCCGAACATCATTGAGCCCACAAAAGGATGAGGAACGAGAGGATCCAATCCTCGAGCGGGGCCTCCGCTTTGGTGAGTGCGCCGATCGCATACACGATCACGAGCGGGAGGAGAGCGATGATGCTTCCAACTCCCACCTTGACCGCGATGTAGCGTGCGTCGCTCAGCGGCGTGAGTCCGAGCTGCCTGCCCCAACCGCGGATTTTTTCAACGCCGGCCTGCGTGGCAATGCCGGTTGTTGCGCTTGCGGCTCCATACGCGGCGAGGGCAATCATGATCGACATGGCAATGTTGCCGTCGCCGAAGTTGATATCGGCAAAGTCGTTTGTAGTCCCGATCGCGATGTAAATGATGACCGGCAGCCCCACGATGAAGAAGAGATTGACGAGATCCCTGAATTGGCGCTTGAGTTCGATCGCAAACATTAGCTGACCTTCCGATCTTTCGTGAGGCGAACAAAGGAGTCTTCGAGGGAGGGATGTGAGATTTCGAGTGCACTTACGCCGTCCATGGCGAGCAGGAACCGAGCGACGTTGTCGCTTTCGGTGCTGACGGTCGCCACACTCGATCCGTTGATCTCAACGCTCTGGCTCGGGAAGCGCTCGCGAAGGGCGGCCATGACAGCTTCCGGATGGTCCGCGCGCACACGCACTTCGCGCGCGCCGGTGAGATCGCGAATCTGGTCCGTGGGACCATCGGCCACGATCGAACCCTCGGAGATGAAAACGACGCGCCGGGCAAACTGCTCGGCCTCCTCGAGGTAGTGAGTGGCAAAAATGACCGTGCGTCCGACGGTTGCTTCGGCTTGCATTCGATCCCAAAAGGCGCGGCGAGCGGTGACGTCCATGCCAGCCGTTGGCTCATCGAGGATGAGTACCTCGGGGTCAGGCAGGAGCGCGAGTGCGAACTTGAGGCGTTGCTGCTCGCCGCCTGAACACGCTTTGACTTTGCGATCCGCGAGATCCGTGATGCCTGCGAGCTCTAGAGCACGCCGGCCCATCGTGGGCTTCGGAAAGGTCGAGGCGATGTAATCGACGGTTTCTCCCACCGTGATGTCGGCAATGAGCCCGCCCGTCTGCAAAAGCGCCGAGACTTTCCCGGCCTTGATCGCTTCGCGCGGCGTGGTGCCGCACACCCGGATGCTCCCCGACGTGGGGTGCGAGAGGCCGAGCACCATGTCGAGCGTCGTGGTTTTTCCCGCGCCGTTCGGCCCGAGAAACGCAAGAATCTCGCCGCGTTCGACCGTGAGATCGATGTCGTTGACGGCAAGCACCGAGGGGAATTGTTTACGGAGCCCCGTGATCTCCACTGCTACTTCGTTCATGCCTCAAGTCTTTTTCAGGCACGAATTTCTCGCTATCGGAACCTGTCACGACATTGACGTGACAGGTGTCATGTGTCGTCGAGCGGCAACGCGCTACATGCGCGACCAACCGAGACTCGACGGCCCGATCGTGGGGCGCCAGCCCGTCTCCCGCATGAAGCGAATTGACGAGACCCGCAGCGAGCGGCGTTGTACGTCCATTTTTGCGGGGAGTACGGCCTGGGTTGCTGCGGGAAAGAACTTCGCATCCATGCCCGCGCGCGCTTCACGACCGAGGTCCTTCGCCCATCGTGCACGGGTAATGGGCTCGCCGCCCACGTTGTAGAAGCCGGATCGGGCATCGAGGGCCGCGAGGAAGGCTCGGCCCGCGTCGATGTGGTGCACGAGAGTGATGTAGTCGCTCGGCTTGCCGAGGAGAACCGCTTCGCCCTCGCGAGTCTTGCGAAGAGCGTAGGTGGTGCCCGGGTCGCGGCCGTACAGCTGCCCGAGGCGGAGGATGACGGCGCTGCGTCCATTTTCCGCGAAGTCGACCGCCGCGCGCAATTCGCGCACGCGGGGTTTGAAGGCCTGGTTTTTCACGGCGAGAGGGTGATCCTCGCTGATCCATTTGCTCCCGTTATCGGGGTACATGAACATCGAGGATTCTTGGATGAGTTTGCGAACGCCCGCGCGTGCGGCTGCTTTCGCGATTGCTGCGGAAGCCTCGAGGTGGAGACGGTCGTCCTCGCGCCAGGCGAAGGGGCGAAGTGCGCCCATTCCCGTGGGGATCTTCGCGAGGGTGTTGATCACGACGTCGTGGCCGCGAAAGGCGCGCTCGAGGTCGCTTGCGGAGAAGACATCGGCGATGACGCCGTGAGCGCCGCGCCCCTCGACAATGGGAAGGCCGCGCTCGCGACGCGTGACACCCGTGACTTCGTGCCCGGCCGCGACGAGGGCCTCGACAGCCTGCTGCCCAAGGACTCCCGTGGCACCCGTGACTGCGATCCTCACCGCTCAGCTCCTTATGGTTCGGCTACGACTCACCGTCACAGTCTAAGTGGCGGCACTGAATGTGTGCTTCGGCATAAAAAGCCAGGCTCGATTGGCGCAAGCGGCACAGTGCGGCGTAAAGTATTTCTTCGTTAGGCGCCATTAGCTCAGTTGGTTAGAGCAACTGACTCTTAATCAGTGGGTCCGGGGTTCGAGTCCCTGATGGCGCACGACACGGAAGCCCCCGCTCGGAAGAGCGGGGGCTTCTTCATTGTTAACGGCAGCCATCCCATCGAAAATGATAGAGATCGGCACACCGAAGTATTCCGCCACCAGTGCCACCTCAGCCGCCTTCCAAGGTGAGTCGCCGCGCAACTTCATAAACACAGAGTTCTGCCCGATGCCAAGCACATCTGCTAGGTCGGCGTTCTTCATGCCGTGGAGTGCTACCAGTGCGCGAGTGGCCGCAGAAATTCGTTCGTCTACCGTTTGCTTTATGATTCCTACCTGATTCAGTGTCAACATACCCTCAGGGTGGGCGCTAACTGCATCGTTACCAATTTGTATTTAAGATGGTGCGAGATTACTAAAAATAGTAGTCCGCTGTCCTTATGACTACTAGTGCTCGAATTGCAGACATCCTGCTCACACAAAAGGGCTACCCCGGACTTTATGACTGGGCAATGGACCAAAGGCGTTCCGTTCGGCCTGCGACCTGGGACGAAGTCGCATTGTCCTTACGAGCCGCGACTGACGAAAAAATTAACGTTCGCGGCCAAATGCTTCGCCGATGGGGTGAAGCTGCCGAGCAAGCGCGTGAGTCCGACGAGGGCTCGGCGCAGTAGGCGGTAGCGCGATGACTGACCAAGCGAGGTTTCGGGGAATCTTGGGCGGGCTAGCCGAAGACGGCTGGCACGGCGAAGCAGGTCCTGAGTTCGTGGAGCTCATCGGTGAAGTGCTTTCAGCTAAGTCTTCGACGCTCGAATGCAGTGGGGACTGCGTGAGCGAAGCGGTCTTGGTTGTGGCTGGCTGCGGTGGCGGTGATTTAGGGGTTTTCGCGGCGCGGTTGCTGGCGATGGATAACCCTCTCGGTTACGTGATTACGAGTGTCGCGACGAATCTTGATCGGGCTGCGGTTGAGGACGTGATGGGGGTTGGGTCTCGTCAGGTGGGGCCTGGAGTTGAGGCGGTGACACGGTTTTCGGAGCTGTCGCGTGCTGATGACGGCGACGGTTTTGACCATGTGCTGATGCAGGATGCGTGGGCTCGTGGTGTCGCGGGTGGCTCGGTTGCCATGTTTCAGTGGTGCTCATGGGCATCTGGGGGCGTGGGGATGCGGCGCGGAGTTCTTCGGCTTCGGCTTTCGTGGTGCCGGACTTGTTGCCGGCCTCGGCCTCGGCCTGGCGGACCCAGTTCGTCAGGCAGGAGAAGCTGGTGCCGAAGTCCTCGGCGATGTCCTTCAGGTGGGTGCCGTGCTCACGGTTCAGGGCGACACGGACGACGTCATCGCGGCCAGGTTAGTCGGGAAATAGCCTCGGCGGTATGCGCCTCCACAAAGGGCTATCGCCGCCCGACTACACACCTCGTTTGTTCACGAAATCCAAACCGATCTCCGAGAGCAACACGTTTGACCAACTCCCTATGCTTGGTCCTTAGAACTGGCCCGGAGTTCAGAGGAAGCTCACTTGAGATCTTGACCACACTAGAGTCGGCTGCTAGTTTGACTCAGGGGTGACCAACCGGTGCCTTCCGAAAAAGCCACAGGAGTACAGCAATGACGCAGGACTCACTGGACTATTCGAAAACCTACATCGCCTTTGATTCAGGGTGCGGGGAATGTAGCGCCATCTCTCACTCACTGGAGCAGGAAACCAACGGCAAACTCCTCGCACGACCTCTTTCCGACCCAGAGGTCGAACAGATCCGCATCAACCACTTCGGCCCAAACCCGCCACACATCCCCGTGGCGATCACGTTCAATCGTACTACCCCAAAGGTATACTCAGGCCCGCGGCTTGTTGCTCTCATGGCCCGCCGCTTTGGCCCGACTACGTCCCTTCTGTTGGCCCGAATTATCGGAGTTCACCGCAATAATGAACATCTAGCATTTACTACTCCTCATGCGGAGCGACGGTTCTTCAGTAGGCGCGCCGCGCTTCAAAGCGCAGCCGGGCTCGCGGCCGTCGCTACCATTGCAACCATCCATACACGGGTTGGCTCAGGGGTGGCGCATGCCCTCGAGCCGAAGCCGCTAAAGTCCAAGACTAGTGGTCTCGACCAGCCCAGCATCGACGAGCTGATGCAAGAGCTTTCGGAAGATAGCAACACAAGAGCTGCCCTCGCCGCACTTGACCTCGACCTGGCAACGAGTCTCCCGCGGAGCACAGCCATCGCTCAGAAGGGATTACGTGGTAAGGAGGCCACCGAGGCCGGGCAGCGTCCCGATGCGCCCGAAGCAATGCAATCGGAGTTCGCCCGGACAAGCTTCAGCGACGGCTCCCACCGGTCCGTCGCAGCCCTCCAGCTTCCCGACTCTCGGTTCCTCGTTTATACAAAAGAGACCGCCGAAGACGGCTCCACCGGAGTCGGCGTCGAAATATATAGGTATGACCAGGAAAACGACGCTCTCTCCCTTTCAGCCGCAAGTGTCAATGGTCGCGCGGAAAAGCCAATCCCAGCTGCCCAATTAGCTGCCACGTACGATGCTCACACAGCGAGAGCATCAAAGAAAGATCCTTGTGGCGGTTGCGCGAAGACGAACTATCAGGTGAGTGGATCCTGCCAGTCAAAGAACGTCATGCAGTGTCTGGAGCGAGCAGCAGGATGCGCTACATGCGCGGCACCATGCGCCTCATCTCCCACCGGCGCCGGTATCGCCCTCTGCCTAGCGTGCGCCTTCGCTTCATGCGGTCCCGCGTTGCGAGCATGCTGTTCAAAGTTTGGCGCCCCCAATGTCTGGGTTCCGTGCATGCGCCTTCCCTAACACGACGGCCCGAGAGATAGGAACCGCCATGATGAAAGACCGGTTAATCGGTGCGCTATTCGGCATATGCTTAGGCGTATCGAGTTCCATCGCAGTAAGTGATGCCTTCACTCAACAGACGCATGCTATTTGGTCCAGCATTGGGGCACTCGCAGTCCTTGTCGCGACCGGGGGCTTCGTGTTCAAGGCACGCAGTGCACACTCACAGCCGTCGCCGCCACGAGAGGCAGAACGCGGACCGAACCGCAGCACGCGCACTGCGGCAGAGCCCAACCGGGTCGACTCCTAGGGCCTCGGGCGGCTGAAAACGCCCCCGCGGCGGGTGCGCTGCCGATGCGATCACATTCGGCAGCGCACCCATCAACAGGCAGATGTAGCCGACGCACGAGCACCTCCCAACAACGTATGCACCAGGCTCTTCCTCGGCGCAGGAGTTTAAGCGCGATTTGAAAAGCAATCAGGAGGGACTGCTGCGCGGAAAGGTGACATCTGATCTGGCTTGCCCGCAGGGCGGCCTGGAACGATGTGCCCTATGCCCGCTCCCTACCCTCGAGAGTTCCGCGATGACGTCGTACGGGTGGCCCGGTCCCGTGAGGACGGCGTCACGCTCGCGCAGATCGCGAAGGACTTCGGAATCCACGAGATGGCGCTCCATAAATGGATCCGCCAGGCCGATATCGATGACGGCAACCGCCCCGGGAGGACCCGTGAGGACTCGACGGAACTGCGCGATCTCCGTCGCCGCAACCGGGTGCTGGAGCAGGAGAACGAGGTCCTCCGTCGAGCGGCCGCCTACCTGTCCCAGACGAATTTGCCGGGAAATGGTTCTAACCGCTCGTGAGCGAGCTCGCCGCTGACGGGATCCCCGTCGCGGTGTCCTTGCGGGTCCTGAACCTCTCCCGCCAGCCCTACTACCGCTGGCGAAACCGGCAGGTCACCGCCTCCGAGCTGACCGAGGCCTACCGGGCAAACGCTCTGTTCGACGCCCACCGGGACGATCCCGAGTTCGGATCCAGATTCCTAGTAGGGGAGGGGAGGCCCGCGCCGCGGGCGAAGTGATGTGCGAGAAAACCGCGTGGCGGATCTGCCGAGATAACCAGTGGTGGCCCGTGTTCGGGAAGAAGCGCGGTAAGAACAGGAAACGCCCAGGCCCGAGCGTGCACGACGATCTCGTCCAGCGGGACTTCACCGCAGGTGACGTCAACGAGCTCTGGCTGACCGACATCACCGAGCACTGGACCGACGAGGGCAAGCTCTACCTGTGCGCGATCAAAGACGAGTTCTTCGGGAGGATCGTGGGCTACTCGATCAGCGGCCGGATGAAGGCCCGTCTCGCGGTGAACGCCCTGAACAACGCGGTATCGCGCCGTTCCGATGCTGCTGGGTGCATCGTGCACGCGGACCGAGGATTCCAGTTCCGAGCGCGAAGCTTCGTGCACGCCCTGAACCGCCACCACCTCATCGGGTGGATGGGCAAAGTTGGTGCGGCCGGCGACAACGCAGCGATGGACTCCTTCTTCGCACTCCTGCAGAAAAACGTTCCGGACCGCAAGCGGTGGCGGACCCGCGAAGAACTCCGCATCGCAATCGGCACCTGGATCGAGAGAACGTACCACCCGCGCCGCCGACAAACGCGACTGGGCCGACTGCCCCCATCGAATACGAGACCATCATGAACCAGGCCGTGAGCCTCGCAGCCTGACACCACCATTGTCACCTAATCGTGCAGAAGTTCCCTTTGTCTGTGGGACTGAGTTTTGCGTACCACTCGGACACTTCCATGCTGCAGTGCAGTGTCCACGTCGTGCCATCACCATATTGCCCAAGATATATATCGTCAAAGGTGTAGCGTCACTCAGGCGGTCATCCGCTGCCGCCGGTGAAATCAACCTCGATAAGGTCGCCTGGTTTGGGACTCTTAATCAGTGGGTCCGGGGTTCGAATCCCTGATGGCGCACGACACGGAAACCCTCGCTTGAAAGAGCGGGGTTTTGTCGTTCCCGCCCGCATGCGCGCTAAACTGGTGGCGCATGTTCCGGGAACTCGGTGCAATTCCGAACTGGCGGTGAAAGCCCGCTAACCCGGGCGCGTTTCACTCCGTGGGGCGAGCCTTGGGCCTGACCGGTGGAATTCCGGTGCCGACAGTACAGTCTGGATGGGAGGTTCATGCGGGCGAAGCATGCCGCTTTTACGCGCCGTGCTCTCGCAGTTTTCCCTTCTCCCGGACCATCGATCGAGATGAGCGATGCGGGAGGCGAGGACCATGGGCATGAACCAGCCCCCTCACGACGCCGCGCGCGAAAGCGCCCTGCGTGAGGCGTGTGAGCGCGCACTCGAACAGGCGCGGCGCGGACCCCTCGGTGCCAATCCGCGCGTCGGCGCAGCGCTCCTCAGCCCCTCCGGGGAACTCCTTGCCACAGGCTTCCACCGAGGCGCCCGAACCCCGCATGCCGAAGCAGATGCCCTCGCGGTCGCCCGGGAACGTGGCCTCGATGTGCACGGCGCGACCTGCATCGTGACTCTTGAACCGTGCGCCCACGCGGGCCGTACGCCCTCGTGCGCGCGCACTCTCATCGACGCGGGCGTTGCGCGCGTGCTCTACGCCGTTCAAGACCCGCACGACATCGCCGCGAACGGGGGTGCTCTTCTTCGCGATGCCGGCATCAACGCCCGTCTGTGGAGTGACGCGTTGCCGGGTAGCGTCGGAGGGGACCTCACTGCCCGCGCAACGGAACTGAACCGCCGCTGGTTCCAAGCCACGCGCGAGTCGCGTCCGTTCGTCACGGCAAAGATCGCCCGCACCCTCGATGGATACGTCGCAGCCGCCGATGGCACGAACGCCTGGATTACCGGAGAGGACGCCCGTGTGGAGGGACACGCGCTCCGCAGCACCGTGGACGCGATCGCCGTGGGCACGGGCACGGCCCTCGCCGATGACCCCGCACTTACCGCGCGAGATGCGCACGGCACGCTCGCTCAACGCCAACCGCGGCGAGTCGTGATTGGCGAGCGCCCGCTCGAGCCACACTCGCGGCTCGCGAAAGCCACACACGGCCCTGAACACGCACGCCCGCTTCTTTATCGCACGCGAGATATCCGCGCCGTGTTCGAAAACCTGCGCGCCGAACACGGGGTTGAGCACCTGCTTCTCGAAGGTGGCCCGCGTTTAATCTCCGCGGCGCTCACGCTCGATCTCGTCGACGACCTCTGGATCCACGAGGCCCCGACTTTGCTCGGTGCGGGCACACCTGCGGTCACGGGGCTCGGCATCGGGACCCTCGAGAACCGGCTTGACTTCGACATCGTTCCCGAATCACTCCATATGAGCGGTTCAGATCTTCTCTTCCACGCGATCCCGCGTGCGCGGCAGCAAACTCCCACGAAAGGCGAGTGACCAATGTTTACAGGAATTATCAGCGCGAAGGGCACCGTCACGGGGCTTGAGAAAGGGGCGGACGACACGGCGCGCCTCACCCTGGAGGCGCCGGCGCCTCTGCTCGACGGCCTTGCGCTCGGCGGATCCCTCGCCGTGAACGGCGTGTGCCTGACGGCGATCGAAACGCCCGAAACCCAAGGTGAGGCGGCTCGCTTCACCGCGATCGCCATGGGGGAGACCCTCGCGCGCACGAGCCTCGGCGACCTCGCCGTCGGAAGCCGCGTGAATCTCGAGCGCTGCACCGAGGTCGGCGTCCGCCTCGACGGCCACATCGTGCAGGGGCACGTCGACGGCGTGGGAGCTGTGACCCGCATCGACGACGAGGGGACGTGGCGGCGCATGCACATCGAGATCCCAGAGAACCTTGAAGAGCAGGTCGCCGAAAAAGGGTCCATCACCCTCGACGGCGTATCGCTCACGGTCACGGACGTGAATCAGCCGGGCGAAAAACCCGCCTTTGTCGAGGTTGCTCTCATCCCTGAAACGCTTGAGGCGACAACCCTCGGCGGAGCAAGCGTCGGAACCCGGCTCAACGTTGAGACCGACGTCATCGCGAAATACACGGCGCGCCTCGTCGCGGTGCGTGCCGCGCGGAAGGGGGATGCCAAGTGAGTTTTGCGATCGACCTCACCCCCATGAGCGAGGCGCTCGAGCTGCTTGCGCGCGGCGAGATCCTCGTGGTGCTTGACGATGAAAACCGCGAGAACGAGGGCGACCTCATCATGGCCGCTGAGCTTGCGAACCCCGAGAAAGTCGGATTCTTCGTGCGACACAGCTCGGGATATCTGTGCGCGCCCATGACCGCCGAGCGCGCCGCAGCCCTCGATCTTCCGCTCATGGTCCCCGAGAGCGAGGACCCGCTGCGCACCGCCTACACGATCAGCTGCGACGCGCGCGCTGTCGAGGCGACGGGTATTTCCGCGACGGATCGCGCGATCACGGCCCGCGCTCTCGCGCACGGCAACGCGGCGGAGCTCATCCGTCCCGGCCACGTTCTTCCCCTCATCGCGAAGGGCGGTGGCGTGCGCGAGCGGCCCGGGCACACCGAAGCTGCGGTCGAGCTCACGCGCCTCGCGGGCCTCGCGCCCGTGGGGCTTATCGGCGAGGTCGTCTATGACGACGGCTCCATGATGCACGCCGAGGCCCTCGCGGATTTCGCGCGCGAGCACGGGCTTGGAATCATCACGATCGAGCAGCTCACGGGGTACCTCGACGAGCGCGACGCGCGAGAGGCGGCCCGGTGAGCGACGAGCACGTGCGCGAAGGCGGGGTGCTCGGCACCGAGCCGATCGAGTTGCCCACACCGCACGGCACGTTTGAGGTGCGCGCGTGGCGGGGGCGCGATGGTGAACACATGAGCCTGCTCGCGCGCGGCTCCGCGTGGCCGGGGGAGGGGGCCGACGCCTCCCAGCCTCCCCTCGTGCGTGTGCACTCCGAATGCGCGACGGGCGACATATTCGGCTCGTACCGCTGCGACTGCGGTGAGCAACTCTCCGCGGCGCTCGAGGCGATTCAGTGCGAAGGCGGAGCCGTGATTTACATGCGCGGACACGAGGGCCGCGGCATTGGGTTGTTCGAGAAGATCCGCGCCTATCACCTCCAGGACCTCGGCGACGACACGGTTGAGGCAAACGCGCACCTTGGGCTTCCGATCGACGCACGCCGCTACGACGATGCCGCAGAGATCTTGCGCTGTCTCGGCATGGAGCGCGTAAAGCTCCTCACGAACAACCCCGAGAAGGACGGCGCCCTTTCGAAGCTCGGGATCGAGGTTGCCGAGATTGTGCCGAGCGTGATCGCACCGCGTGAAGAAAATAGACGCTACCTTGAAACTAAGCGCGAGAAGATGGCGCATCGCCTCGATCTCGCGCATTCGACAACAAAACCCGAGGAGTAAGCATGGCAGGATACGGAACCCCCTCATCGGCGCTCACGACGGGCGAAGCGGGACCCGCCACGATCGGCATTGCCGCGGCAAGCTGGCACACGGAAATTATGGATGCCCTTCTCGATGGTGCACGCCGTGCGGCCGCCGATGCGGGGTGTGAGGTCACTGTGCTGCGAGTGCCGGGCTCTTTTGAGCTTCCCGTCGCCGCGCAGGCCCTCGCGCGCACGTGCGACGTCGTCGTTGCGCTCGGCGTGGTCATTCGCGGGGAAACCCCGCACTTCGAATACATTTCGGCCGCGGCCACGGACGGGCTCTCGCGTGTGGCGCTCGACGAGTCGACCCCTGTCGGCAATGGCGTCCTCACGGTGAACACGCGTGAGCAGGCCGTCGCCCGTTCGGGCGTGGAGGGCGCGAGTGAGGACGCTGGCTACGCTGCCGCCGAGGCCGCCATTCGAACGTTCCGCGCGATTGCGCCGCTCTCGCACATGCGTTGAGACTCACATCCCTTTCGGGGCCTCTGGATTCGCGCGGAGCAGAGGCGGCCCGGTAGAGTAGTCATTCGTTGCGGGAGACCCCGCACAGATGGTGGTCGTAGCTCAGTAGGTAGAGCTCCTGGTTGTGGTCCAGGCGGTCGCGGGTTCAAATCCCGTCGATCACCCCAGTGAAGAGCCCCTCAATCGAGGGGCTCTTTTCATATCTACGTCTCGTGTGGTTTTCGCGAAATGGAGAGCAATGAGCGAACAACTTCGCCTCGTGGGTGATGAAGCACCGAGCAGCGTGGTGTGCGCCGATAACCTCGAGGTGCTTCGCACGCTGCCCGATGAATCGATTCAGCTCATCTACATCGATCCGCCGTTCAACACGGGTAGGCGGCAGCAACGCCAGTCCTTGCAAACGGTGCGCGCAGATGACGGTGCCAAAGGCTCGCGCGTGGGTTTCAAGGGGCGCAGCTACCGAAGCATCAAGGGGGTGCTCTACGGCTACGATGACGCATTCGAGGACTACTGGGAGTTCCTCGAGCCGAGGCTTATCGAGGCCCGCCGCGTGCTCGCGCGCACCGGGACGCTGTACCTTCACCTCGACTACCGCGAGGCTCACTATGCGAAGGTGTTGCTCGATGCTCTCTTCGGGCGCGCGTCGTTCCTCAACGAGATCATCTGGAGTTACGACTACGGAGCGCGCACGAAGAAGCGTTGGCCCGCGAAGCATGACACGATCCTCGTGTACGTCAAAGACCCGAAAAATTACTACTTCGACTCGGCAACCGTGGATCGAGAGCCCTATATGGCCCCCGGCCTGGTAACGAAAGAAAAGGCCGAGCGTGGAAAACTCCCCACGGACGTGTGGTGGCACACGATCGTCTCGCCCACCGGCCGCGAGAAAACCGGCTACGCGACCCAGAAACCCGAGGGGATTCTCCGCCGCATCGTGCAAGCGAGCAGCCGCGAGGGCGACTGGGTTCTCGACTTCTTCGCGGGTTCGGGCACAACGGCGGCGGTTGCGCACGCCCAGGGCCGACGGTTCCTCGCGGTTGATTCGAACCCTCAGGCCTTCGAGGTGATGCAGCGAAGGCTCGAGGGAACGAATACGCGTTTCGTAGAGCGCTTCAGGCCATAGCGACGGCGTGAGCGAGCGGCGGCCACGCGGGAAGGCGCGGAATGAGCGTCACCTGGTAGGCGTGGTAGATATCGGGCTGTCCCTTCCACGTTGTTTCGCTCAGCTCGCCGGCCGCCGAGAGTTCATGGATCCAGCTTCCGAGATTGCCGGGGACGATCGTGGTCGCCTTCGCCCAGTCCCACCACGCTTCGTAGCGCTCACCCCACGCGGCGTCCCCGCTCGAGCCAAGGAGCACCGCCGCCGCACCGATAGCCTCGGCGATCACCCAGTGCATGCGCTCGTGCACGACCGGAGTGCCGTCCCAGTCCACCGTGTACGGAAAGCCGCCGTCACCATCGATGCCCCAGGTCTCGCACGCCTTCTCAGCGAGGGCGAGCGCGCCATCACGCAGAGCTGAGGCGCGTTCCTGAGCCCGGGTGGCGTCGGAAAACTGCCCCTCGAACCCCGCTGCCGTGTGCAGTGCAAGGCGAGCCCACTCGAACGAGTGGCCGATTGTCGCGCCGTAGGGGCGGAAGGGGTGCGCGGGTTCCTCGCGGTTGTAGTCGGGGCGGGGCTCCCACTCGGGTGTGAAGTGCTCGGGGAGGAACCAGCCGTTGCCTTTGGCGAAGGCGAGTGCGTGCTCCACGATTGTCGCGGCGCGTTCGAAAAGGTCGCGCCGGCCCGTTGCCGCCGAGGCCGCGAGGAGCCCCTCGACGCTGTGCATATTGGCGTTGATACCGCGGTAGTTTTCGCACTCGGAGAAGTCGCGCGAGTAGGTATCGGCAAACATCTCGTGTTCGGGCTCGAAGAACCGCGCGTGGGCCTCGAGCGCCGTCTCGAGGAGCTCCTCGGCGTCAGGAATCTTCGCCTCCACGAGGCTCGAGGCGGCAAGCACGACGAAGGCGTGGGCGTAAGCCTGCTTGGAGTCATCGACGGGCGTGCCGCTCTCACGCGAAATGATCGAGAAGAACCCGCCGTGTTCCGCGTCGCGGAAGGGGCCCGAGAGGGCCTTCAAACCGTGCGCGGCGAGCTCCGCGAAATCGCGAGTGGAATCGGTGCCACGGATGCTCGCGAGCGCGAAGCAGTGCGTCATGCGGCAGTTGATCCACAGCTCGAGATCGTGAGAGGGATCGAGCTTGCCGTTCGAATCGAGCCAGCCGAAGCCGTGCTCCGTGCGCGAGGCAGCGCCCCACTCGAGGAGCGCGCGACCTGCCTCCTCAAGCCACGCGTCATGCTCGGGGCTCGCGTGCGCCGAATCGAGAAGCAGGGATGGTGCCATGGTGGCAACTCCTTTGTTCGGGTGGTGGGTCGCGTGGTGCGCTTTTAGTGTGGTGCGATTTCGAATTTCGTCGAGGCAGCTTTTGCCTCCTCGCTTGTGGGGCCGGGGTCCTTCACGAACAGAACCTCGCGGTAGTACTTGAGCTCCTGGATCGACTCGCGGATATCGGCGAGGGCACGGTGCCCGCCGTGCTTGTCGGGCGTGTTGAAGAAGACACGCGGGAACCAGCGCTTCGCGAGTTCCTTAAGGCTCGACACGTCGATCGTGCGGTAGCTCATGAACTGGGCAAACTCCGGGAGATCTCGGTCGAGGAAAGCGCGATCGGTGCCCACCGAGTTACCCGCGAGCGGAGCCTTGCCCGGCTCGGGGCAGTGCTCCTTGACGTACGCGAGGCACGCCTCTTCGGCTTCGGCGAGCGTGATGCCGCCTTCGAGTTCGTCGAGCAGGCCCGAGGTCGTGTGCATGGTGCGCACGAAATCATCCATCTTCTCGAGCGCGCCTGCCGGGGGCTTAATGACGACGTCCACGCCGTCACCGAGGATCTCGAGATCCCCGTCGGTCACGAGAACTGCGACCTCAATCAGGGCGTCATTCGCCTTGTCGAGGCCGGTCATCTCGCAATCCACCCAGATGATGCGATCGTTTGCTGGTTTCGTCGTTGTAGAACTCACGCCCTCCATCGTAAACCCGAGTTCACACTGAACACCCAAAGGCACTCGATAGGGTTCGAACTGTGCGCATGCGTTGCGCATGCCCCGCACGTCAGCGTCGAAGAAAGGTGGCCACCATGGCTGAATACACTCTTCCCGATCTCGGATACGACTACGCCGCTCTCGAGCCCTCGATCTCGGGCCGCATCATGGAGCTGCATCACGACAAGCACCACCAGACCTACGTCAACGGCGCAAACCAGGCGCTCGAGAAGCTCGCCGAGGCTCGCGACAAGGACGATTTCGGCACGATCAACCAGCTTCAGAAGAACCTCGCGTTCAACCTCGCGGGCCACGTGAACCACACGATCTTCTGGGAGAACCTCTCGCCCGAGGGTGGCGACAAGCCCGAGGGCGAGCTCGCTCAGGCCGTTGAGGAATTCTTCGGATCGTTCGATGGCCTTCGCGCGCAGTTCACCGCCGCGGCCCTCGGCATCCAGGGCTCCGGCTGGGCGATCCTCGCGTGGGATTCGCTCGGCCAGAAGCTCATCATCGAGCAGCTCTATGACCACCAGGGCAACCTCGCCGCGGCGACCGTTCCGCTGCTCCTCCTCGACATGTGGGAGCACGCCTTCTACCTCGACTACCAGAACGTGAAGGCCGATTACGTGAAGGCCTTCTGGAACATCGTTGACTGGGCCGATGTCGCCGAGCGCTTCTCGCGCGCGACCTCGCAGACGAAGGGTCTCATCACCCCCGTGGCCTGATTCTCAGTCGTATCGAGGGCGGGGCGTCGCGCATGCGGCGCCCCGCCCTCGTGCTTCTTCGTCGCGGATCGCCGGCGTGGTTTCGCTCGTGCGGGCACCGATGATTGCGCTTCACACCTGCGTTCTTTAAGGGCCGATAAGCGGCGGTTGTTATGGTTGAGGAATGACAGAGCCTGAATCGCCACAACCACAGTCGCCCCCAAGCGAGTCCAAGAAACCCGCGGGAAAGCCGGGCCTCTTTAACGGCTCAACCCGCCACGGCCTCCTCGGTGACCTCAAGCTTCGCCACCCGTGGGACATCCCCCTGTTCATTGTGAGCATCGTCCTCACGTGCCTCACAGCAGCCGCGTGGGTCGCAGCCATCGGCATCATCATCTACATGATCGCGACCGGGAAATGGTCGAGTATTCAGCCGGCAATCGAAGGTGGAGGAGGCGGCGACCTCTCGGACCCGTACAGTCCCGTCTCCATCATCATTCAACTCTTCGTCATCTTCATGTTGGTGCCGTGGGTCCTGTGGATCGCCCGTGCGCTCATGTACGCTCAGCTTCGTGCGTCGGGCGTGCGCATGAGCCCCACACAGTTCCCCGAGGGCTACCGCATGGTGGCAGAAGCCGCCGAACAGTTCGGCATGCGCCGCGTCCCGGATGCCTATGTCGTCTCCGGCAGCGGTGTGATCAACGCCTTCGCTGCGGGCCACGGGTTCCGCCGGTACGTGTGTGTCCATTCCGATCTGTTCGAAGTGGGCGGCAAAGTTCGCGACCCGGAGGCCTTGCGCTTTGTGATCGCCCACGAGGTCGGGCACCACGCCGCGGGCCACACATCGTACTTCCGCCTTCTCTTCACGAACCTCACGATGCGCATCCCGATTCTCGGAAAGGCGCTTTCGCGCGCCCAGGAGTACAGTGCCGATAACTACGGGTATGCGCACGTGCCCGAGGGTGCCCCCGGCACAATGTCAGTGCTCGCGGGTGGCAAGTACCTCAATGCGCACGTCAACGTCCACGAACTGGCCGACCGCGCCGCGACCGAAAAGGGCCTGTGGATCCACCTCGTGAATCTCTCCGTGACTCACCCGATGATCACGTGGCGCGCGCACGCCTTGCGCGATCGCTCGAAGCCAGGGCGCATGTTCGTGCGCCCGGAGACCCGCATCTTCGACTCGTACCTCCCGGCCGGTTCCACGTGGAGTGGGCAGTACCCCACTCCCGAAGAAGCTCTAGAGTTGCTCGATCGCGCTCGCGCAGAGGGATACGCGATCGGCGAAGAGCAGTTTGGTCGCTTCCCGTTCGGCCAAAACTATCCCGAGCCAGAACACATGCGACCACTGCAGGTCAGGGGACCGTCGTCCGAGGCCGCTAACCCGATCGTGTCTCACAAGCCGGGAGCCCACTGAGCCACACACGGTCCATAAAGCGAAAGCGCCAGTGCGAAAGGCACTGGCGCTTTTTCGCGCCCCCAGCAGGACTCGAACCTGCAACCTACGGATTAGAAGGCCGTTGCTCTATCCATTGAGCTATGGAGGCATGCCGCGTGGGCGGATCCAGTGTACCGGGAGCGCGGAGCAGCACCGAATGCGGGGCGGTTCGTGCTCCACAAGAACGACGCCTCCACAAACCGTGCTCGGCCGCTTTCCGAGCGTCCACGTGAGCGGCATGCTCGTGGGTGAGCGCCGCACCGGGCGGCGACCGATCCCAGGGGGAATTTCAATGAACGCAATCATGACGACGATCCAGGGCAACGCAACCGCCGATGCCACGATCTTCAAGTTCGATGGTGGTGGCTGCCGCACGTCGGTCACCGTCGCCGTGAACGATCGGTACTACGACGTCCGTGCGAAAGAATGGAAGGAGCGCAAGCCCGAGTACGTGCGTGTGCAGGTGCGCCGAGAATCGCTCGCGAACAATGTCGTGGCGTCAGTCAAGCGTGGCCAGCCGCTGCTGTGCACGGGCCGTCTCGTGACGCAAACGTGGGAGGATCGCGACGGCAACACGCGCACGGAGCTGCTCATGCACGCCGATCACGTGGCGATCGACCTCACGTACGGCACCGCGCAGTACGCGAAGAGCGCGCCCTCGTGGGTGGATGAGAACACGGGGGAGGTTCGCACAACCTCTCCGGAGATTGAAGACGAGATGGCCGATGAGTCGGAGGTCGACGCGGCTTTGGAGGGCACCGAAGCCGGCGAGGCAGGCGATACGGATTTCGGGGCTGCGCGCGACGGGGACGGCCTCGAGGCGCATGCCGAGGTGAAGGAGCCCAGCTACGCCTGAACTCGGGTGGAGCGTCGGTTTCCGCACGTGCGCTTATGCGCGGGTGCGGGGTCCGACGCTTGCTCGCTTAACGCGCCTCCCGGTTGTGCGCATCGTCGCGGGGGCCCGCCGAGTCGAGACCGAGGCTTGCGCGTAGAGCCGCGACGAGTTCGGGGATGAGGTCGCGGCCAACGCGGAGGTCTTCGCCTTCGCGGGCAACGGCGCTGAAGGTCTCGCCCGTAGTGAGGGCGCCTGCGGCGACGAATACCGGCGCGGGCGAGGTGCCGGGGGAGCCGTCGATCGCGCCGCGGATACGGGCCTGAATGTAGCCGCCCGCGCATCCTTCGGGCCAGAGGGCATTCTCGAGTTCATCGGCGACGTCGGCGTGCTGGGTGCCGGTCTCGATGCTTGTGAGGTGGTGCGAGTCGCCGCTTGCAAGGTCGAGTGTTTCTTGGGGGAGGAGGCGCGAAAGTTCGGGGCGTTCCTTGAGAAGGGCCTCGGTCGTGAACAGAGCGAAACGCGCGAGGTGTTCGGGGGCGGGGGAGTCTTGTTCGCGCGTGTGGCGCACGAGTTCGAGGACCGCGGCGGCGAGAGCCCCTTCAGTCTCGCTCAAGTTGAGGTCTCGCGTTTCTGAATGCACGGCGTTTGCTCCTTACTGGGACAATAGTGACACTTGCCTCAAGATGGGGTGAGTACTCATCCCACGATAGTTCCCCACGATGTGAGCCGAGGTCGCCGTTGAGTTTCACAAACCCCTTTGCCGGTGCTGCCCAGCCGAATCCCAAGCCCGCTGGTTCCTCAAGCCAGAAGAGCGCGAAGAAGATCTCGCCGCTCACGATCACGATCATCGTGATCATCGCGCTCATCGTGGCTTTTGCGTGGTTCGCCGAGGTCGCGACGAGCTACATGTGGTTCGACCAGCTTGGCTTCAACGATTTCCTCGTGAAGAAGTGGGTGACGCAGGGGCTTTTGTTCCTCCTCGGGCTCGTGGCCGTCGCGGCGCCAATCTTCGCGTGCCTGTGGGCGAGCTACAAATACCGGCCGCAGATCGTGCCCGTGACGCGCGAAGATGTGGCGATCGCGGGCTTCCGCGACGCCGTTGAGCCGCTGAGGAAAATCATCACGATCGCCGCGCCCGTGGTTCTCGGTGTTTTCGGTGGCCTCACGCTTTCTCGCCAGTGGCAAGAGATCCTGCTCATGCTCAACCAAACGCCGTTCGGGAAAACCGATCCGGTGTTTGACAAGGACATCGCATTCTACGTGTTCACGCTTCCCGTGATTGAAACCGCGCTCGGGCTCGTGAACTTTGTGATCCTCACGAGCGCGTTCGCGACGGTGCTCGGCCACTTTATTTACGGTGGCATCGAGTGGGACCAGAAGAAGGGCCTAAGGCTCACCCGCGCGGCGCGCACTCACGTGGGCGTGATCGCGATGGCCTACATGTTTGTGCTCGCGGCGCAGCACTGGTTCGAGCGGTATGGAACGCTCACGGCCTCGCACGAAAAGTTTGATGGCGCGGCGTATACCGACGTGCACGCGCTCATTCCCGGCAAGACCATCCTTGCGATTTCCGCGGTCATCGTCGCGCTGCTCTTGCTCGCGTGGATCCTCAAAGGCAATTGGAAGCTGCCCGCCGCCGCGGCCGGCCTCATCGTGCTGTCCACGGTCGCCGTCGGAATGGTGTACCCGTACCTCATCCAAACCTTCCAGGTGGAGCCGAACGAACGTAACCTCGAAAAGCCGTTTATCGAGGAAAACATGGCAGCCACGCGCGCTGCGTACGGGCTCGAGGACGTCAACGAAGTGTCGTACCGGGCAAAGTCCACGGCGACCTCGGGTCAGCTGCGCGAGGATGCCGCGACCACGGCGCAGATTCGCCTGCTTGACCCGGCAGTGGTCTCGCCGACCTTCGGCCAGCGCGAAGCGAACCGCCGCTACTGGGGCTTCGAAAACACGCTGAGCGTGGACCGCTACGAAATCGACGGGCAAAAGCAGGACACCGTGATCGGCGTGCGTGAGCTTCGCCCCGACAAACTCGAGCTCGCCTCGCAGTCGTGGGTCAACCAGCACGTGGTGTACACGCACGGCTTCGGCGTTGCCGCGGCTTACGGTAATCAGCGCCGCACCGATGGCGAACCGGCCTTCTTCCAGTCCGGCGTCCCCGGCTCGGGCGAACTCGGGAAGTTCCAAGAGCGCGTGTACTTCGGGCGCCACTCGCCCAGCTACTCGATTGTGGGTGCCCCCGAAGGATCCGATCCTCAGGAGTTCGACTACCAGTCCGGAACGGACGGAGACGACCAGGGCCGGCAGGTCTCCAACACCTACACGGGTAATGGTGGCCCGAGCGTGGGCAACTTCTTCAACCGCATGCTGTTCGCGATCAAGTTCCGCGAGTTCAACATCCTCATTTCGAGCTACGTGAATGAAGAGTCGCAGATTCTCTATGATCGCGATCCGCAGCAGCGCGTGAAAACCGTCGCGCCGTTCCTGTCCCTCGACACCGAGATGTACCCAGCGGTCGTGGACGGCAAGCTCAAGTGGGTCATCGATGCCTACACCACGAGCGACCGCTACCCGTACGCACAAGCGACCAACTTCGATCAGGTCGTGACCGACTCGAAGGTGAACGGTGCCGACACCGCCGGGCTGCGCGAGCGTCGCGTGAACTACATGCGCAACTCGGTCAAGGCAACCGTCGACGCCTTTGATGGCAGCGTGACGCTGTATGCGTGGGACACGGAGGACCCGATCCTCAAGGCGTGGGAGGGGGCCTTCCCGCACGCCGTGAAACCCTCGAGTGAAATCTCGGGCGACCTCATGAGCCACTTGCGTTACCCCGCGGATTACTTCAAGGTGCAGCGGTCCGTTCTCGGCAAGTACCACATCGATAAGGCCGAGGACTTCTACGTGGGGCAGGACTTCTGGCAAACGACCCCCGACCCCACGCAGGCGCGCGAAGACGAGAGTGGCTCCGCGCCGCTTCAAGCGCCGCACTACCTCACGATGCAGATGCCGGGCGAAGGCGAGCCGCAATTCACGCTTTCCTCGAGCTACATTCCCGAGTCCGGTCAGGACGTCCTCACGGGCATGCTCGCCGTGAACTCGGAAACCGGGGCGAAAGCAGGCAATCCCGCGAAGGACTTCGGCAAGCTCACCCTCCTGGTGCTCCCGAGTTCGAATCCCGTGAGCGCGCCTAGGCAGGTGCAAAACACCTTCAACTCGAACCCGCAGGTGTCCAACGAGCTGAACCTGCTCCGCCAGGGCAACTCGAAGGTCATTAACGGCAACCTGCTGACTCTTCCCGTCGGTGGCGGGTTGCTGTACGTGCAGCCGGTTTACGTCATGAGCTCGAGTTCGGGCGGCGGCACGTCATACCCGCTGCTTCGCAAGGTGCTCGTGAGCTTCGGCGACAAGGTTGGCTACGCCGACACGCTCGATGAAGCTCTTGATGCCGTCTTCGGCGGCGACTCGGGCGCGAGCGCGGGCGATGCCGAGGTGCCCACAACCGGCGAAGCCAAGGCGGTCGAGGACGCGGTCTCGGACCCGAACGCCGCCGGCGATGGCGGTGGAGATGTCGCTCCGAAGCCAAGTGATGCCCCAAGCGAAGCGCCGAGCGAGGCGCCAAGCGACCAACCGGCACCGACGACACCCGAAGGCGGCTCGGGCAATCCGAAGGCCGACCTCGATACTGCGCTCAAAGACCTCGATGCGGCGTGGAACGATGCTGAAAAGGCGCGCGCCGAGGGCGATTGGGCGAAGTACGGCGAGGCCCAAGAGCGCCTCAAGGACGCGATCGAGCGGGCCGATGCCGCGAACGCGCAGCTTGCCGGAGGTGGCAATTAGCGAAGGAACGGGAGCGTGAACGGGGCGTGAACGTGAACTACGAAACGTTTAGCCGCTGAAAACTAGACTCCGCCGGGTGACCCTACTAAATTAGAGATCACCGACGCGGGGTGGAGCAGTTCGGTAGCTCGCCGGGCTCATAACCCGGAGGTCGTAGGTTCAAATCCTGCCCCCGCTACGAGTAGCGGCCCCCATGAGTATCAAGCTCGTAGGGGCCGCTTTTTCATGCCCACCCACTCAGGGTGGGGAAAAACGGCATGGCAGACCTCATGGCGGCTTGCCTGGTCTCTTTTGTCCACCTTCTGTCCACCCTGAACTGGGATAAAGGTCGGCCTCCCACTTTCTCGTCTTGAGTGGCCTTTGAGATCAAGGTCGCGGTTTGCCCTCGATGCGTTTCTGTAGTGAATTCTTCGATGCCACCCAAGCACCGACGTCTGGTGAAACCCACGATGCAAGATCTATAGCCGCCCGAAGGTCCCGACCCAGATCCCTGCGATGGATTGGCTCGTGGTGCGCGGCACGGTTTCTCACGGTGGTGAGCTGCTTCATACGTAGCGCGACTTCTTCTTGTCGTGTGCGGAGATCTTTGGCCCCGTGCGGAAACGCAGTATGAGAAGCCGGTACCCAGAGGCGGGTGAGGTAACGCGACTCGACAAGAAAGCGCCAGAATCCCAATGTGAGTTCTGAGATCACACTTCCATGCACCTCCGGCCGTCTTCCATGCAGCGTTGCCCGGCGTCTCGCTTTTGCTATGTCTGATTGTGCATGCGTGTCTAGCGGCGCCGCATCGAACCACGACGTCCCTGGGTGGTGAGTGGAGGCCCATGCGATGAGTGACGCGTCAAGGAAATTTCGAACGATCACCTCCACCTTCGACGTCAGCTCTAAGACAGATGCTGAAGCTCTCATGTTCCACTCGTATAGGTGGAGTGCTTGGCGGACGCTCCCGTCGGTGTCGGTAAAATACGATGCTAGGCGCTCCGATGTAATGAAGCGACAGATCTCATCCGCATTCCACGCCCCGCAGTTGGGTACGGCGTCCGGAACCGTAGACATCGCGACTCCCCCTACGTTATAGTCATCTACGAAGACCCCGGAACGATCACTGGCCTCGGCTATATCGCCGGGGTTACATTTTGCTCGTACCGTCTGGGGTTCCGGTGACAACCCCGCCCCTGTCGTGAATTGTGCGTGTGCACCCCGATGTGGTTGCTTGTTCGGCACCTCGCCGTTGTGTCAGCCAACCTTCGTGCGTATTTCAGGTGCAGGAAAACGGTATGGCAGCCCTCATGGCGGCTCGCCTGATTTCTTTTCTTCACCCTCGGTCCACCCTGAAACCGGATGAGGGCGTCAGGTAGGGGGCAGTAGCGAGTAGTTGCTCCGGGAACATTCCGGGGCGGTGCGCGCACGGCTCTGACGGCGCATGAGGGACCCAGGAGTACACTCGTGGGCGGCGAGGCACGCGTGCGGCGTTATTCACCGCGCTGGAGCGCGAACGACCTCGCAAGTCCATTCTCGTTTGTGAAGGAAAGAATCGTGTCGTCGGTTTTTCGTACTCGTCCCATTCGCCGCCGCACCGCACTCGCGGGGCTTTCGGCCGGTGCAATCGCGGGTCTTGCGGCCTGCTCAAACTCCGGGGACGGTAAGAGCGGCGGCACGCCTTCTTCTGCGGGTGGCGGCGCTCAGTCGCCGAGCGAAAGCCCCAAGCCGTTGGCGGAGTGGACGAATGTCGACGCTTCGTTCCTCGAGATGACGGACGTGACTCTCAATCCCGAAGCTGAGGGTAAAACCGTCACGACCCCTCGTTTCCCGCAGGCTCGCAATCTCACCCAGGCCACCGAGGTTGTGCGCAACCGTCTCCTTCGCGAGGCGCACTGGGAAGATATCGAAAAGGTCGGCATCGAAGCCTCGATTCTCGCGGCCGCGCAGGACGTCGTGGGCGTGGCCGTCCTCGGCAGCCTTGGCAGCGAGGATGTGAATGTGCCGTGCACGATCTGGTACGACGTCCGCAAGAAGCAGTCCTTCGCCCCGACGGCGCTCATTGAGGCGGCGAAGTGGGGTGACTTCGCGAAGGCCGCGCACCATGCGGCAGGTGAAGCGAAGCTCGATGCGAATGCGGTCGATCAGGCGCTCATCGAAAAGAGCGTCCCGTACGGCAACGGCCCGGCGATGGCCTTCAGCCCCGAGGGGAAGCTCGTGCTCGCGTTCCGCGCGGGTGCAGCGGGTGAGGAACCCGCCCGTCTCGTCATGGACGCGGAGGCCTTCCTCTCCGATCTCGGCAAACTCGCCAAGGACGCAAGCGCGAACCCCGCGAAGTTTACGGGCGAGCCGAGCGAGGAGCTCGAGCACTTCACTCCCGCTCGACACCGCGTGAAGCCGATCGATTCCCCGAACCGCCCCTCGGNGTGGAAGTAGTTCGCGGGGGTCGAGGGTGCGGCGACGCGCATGTTGCTCTCCGCGCACAGCTGCAGGAGCCGCTCGGGGCGCGCCGAGCTGTGGTCGGGGCC
Organism: Dermabacter indicis; assembly: GCA_001403775.1. Taxonomy (GTDB): domain Bacteria; phylum Actinomycetota; class Actinomycetes; order Actinomycetales; family Dermabacteraceae; genus Dermabacter; species Dermabacter indicis. The sequence continues at coordinate 556,796 of CYUG01000011.1, read as the reverse complement.
CTGGCCTTCAAAGCCGTGGGGGAGGAGCAGCGTCACGCCGGAGCGCTGGCCCCATTTTTGCTCGCTGCTCGCGATGAATTCGTCGATGATCGTTTGCGCACCGTTCGCGAAGTCGCCGAACTGCGCTTCCCACAGCACGAGTGAGTCGAGCGCTTCGACCGAGTAACCGTATTCGAAGCCGAGGGCCGCGAATTCGCTCAGCGAGGAGTCGAACACGCTGAAGGTCGCCTGGTGGCGGTCGACGTGCTGGAGCGGGGTCCACGTGTCTTGGGTTTTGCCGTCGATGAACACGGCGTGGCGCTGTGTGAAGGTGCCGCGCCTGGAGTCCTGGCCCGCGAGGCGCACGGGGCAGCCTTCCATGAGAAGCGAGCCGAACGCGAGGATCTCGCCGAAGCCCCAGTCGATTCCGCCCTGGCGGCTCATCGCGACGCGCCTCGTCGCGAGCTGCGCGATCTTCGGGTGCGGCGTGAAGTCGTCTGGGTAGGCGGTGTGTGCATNACACCGCGTGAAGCCGATCGATTCCCCAAACCGCCCCTCGGATGGCTCGGAAGCGGTAAGCTCGCCGGCATCGGATGGAGGCGGGTCCGACGCTTCCCAGGGCGGCGGCGATGCCACGAAGGTTCCCGAGCCCACCGCCGGTGGGGCGGTGCGCCCGAGCACGGCGATCGGCTATGACGTGTTTCTTGAGCGCTGCGTCGCCCTGACCTATGACGACGGCCCTGGTGCACGCACGCCCGAGCTTCTTGAGACCTACAAGAAGGCGAAGGCCGCGGCGACGTTCTTCGAGATGGGCAACAGTGTCAAGGAGCACCGCACGACCTCGCTCATGCTCGCGGCGGCAGGCCAGGAAATCGGCAACCACAGCTTGACCCATCCCGATCTCAAGCGGAAGTCGCGTGAGCGAGTGGAGAAGGAAGTCAATAAGAACTCCGATCTCCTCGCGGAGGCCACGGGCTTTGAGCCGCTCCTCTTCCGCCCTCCGTACGGAAGCCACAATGAAGCCGCGGATGAGATCATTGCGGCGCGCGGCATGGCGATCGTGCAGTGGAACGTCGATACGCTCGACTGGAAAACGAAGGACACGGCGAAGACCATCGAGGCGACCGTCGAAGGCGCCGAGAAGTACATCGAGCCGATTGCCCTCATGCACGACATTCACGACGCCACGATCGATGCGGCGGAGCAGATCCTAAGCCAGCTCGCCGATGGCGGTTACATTCCGGTGACGGTGAGCGAACTGACGCTGAATACGGGCGGCGTCGAAGCCGGCCACGCCTACTGCACCGGTACGGGCATCGAGCAGAGCGGCTTCAACTGCAAAGGCTGACGCTCTAAGAAGCCTCGTGGCTGCACCCGAGTGGCCGGTCTAGAACGTCAGCGGAGAGGAAGCAGCGGCGGAACTCTTCACGGCTGAGCGTGACCCAGGCGCCCGGGCGCCACGGGTTACGCAGCACGACCTCACCGCTTTCCGGCTTCGCGCCCACAACCGCCATCACGTGGAGTGAAGGGATCGGCCCTAACTTTCGCCCGCGCGAGAGCGCGGGCGAAAACATGTGGGTCGAGGCGACAATCGGTCGCCTCTCGGCGAGGAGCTCGGTGATTTCTCGTGCGGAAGGAAGTGCGAGGCGGGTTTTGGCGCTCACGCCGGCGAGCGCGGGAAAGCCCCACTTCGCAAACCCCCGCGCGATCCATGCGTACGATCCGGAGAACTCCGCCGCGCACGCCTTCTCGAGGATCCCGGGCCATCCAGGGCCGCCACCTTCCTCGGTTGCGTATGCGAAGCGCCCCTGATCATCCACGGGAAAACGCATATTGACGCTCCGCCATGCTGGAGTGCCGTTCACGAACACTCGTGCGAGAGCTTTCGGAGCGCCCGGTGAAACTTTCACGGCGTCCTCGAAAAAAGAAGGGTCCACCGAGTGGATCGCGAGCATTGGTGCCATAAGCCAGCAATTGCCGAGGGCGCCCTGGCGGGGTTTCCTCGAAAAATTCGGCACGCCGCTCCACGCCTCGTAGCGGGCGGTGCGTGGACCGAGCGGCGGCTCCCCGCTTTCGCGAACGTGCGGTGGAAAAAGTGTGCTCAGTGTGCGGCGAATCAAGCGTCGGACCCCTTTCACAGAAAAGAAAAGCCCGGGCACGAACGCGAAGCGCGCATGCCCGGGCCGCTCGGGCGGCTCACGCCACCCGTTTGTTCATCAGTGCTTCTCAGCCTTCTCGAGCTTCTGACCCGTGCGCTCAAGCACGCCCGCGAACCATTCCTGATCCACGTCGAAGGCCTTGTGGCCCGCGATGCGCTCAAACTCGATCGCGCGAAGCTGGTTGCCCTTCTCCTCGTCGTGGCCGATCACGCCGGTGCCGCCCTCGAGGGCGACCTGCACGGCGAGGTCGGTCATCGACTTGATGAGGCGCAGGTCGTCGGCGTTGGCTTTCGCCGAGCGAGCGAAGTAGCCGGACTTCTGCACCATGACCTTCTCGGCGCCGAGGCGCTCCGCGAACTGCTTCGCGAACCACTGGCCGGGGTTGATCTTGTCGAGCTTCACGTGGCCGAACGGGTCGCGCTCAACCTCTTCACCCTTCGCCTCGAGCTCGGCGATGATCTCAGGGATGCCGGCGCCCTCCGAGAGGAAGATGTTGACGCAGCCGACCTCGTCCATGATCTTCTTGAGGCGCGCGGCTTCGCCTTCAATGTCGAGGTGGAGTTCGGGGAGGAACACAGCGTGGACATCCCAACGGCGCTCGTCGTGGCCGATCGACGGAAGCCACTGCTGCTTCGAATGCCAATCCTGGTAGTAGCGAGCGGCTTCGGCGGTCAGGTAGCCGCAGGCGCGGCCCATGATCTCGTGGATGATGAGCATGCGCGGGTTCGAGCCGTTCTCGGCGATGACGTTCTGCGCGAAAATCGACGTCTGCTCCGCGGCGGTGCGAGCGCCGAGCGACTGGCGGATCGGAACGATGTCGTTGTCGATCGTCTTCGGCAGGCCCACGACCTGGAGCGGGTAGTTGTTGTCCGCGAGGTACTTCGCGAGGTCAGCGGCGGTCGTATTCGTGTCGTCGCCGCCGATCGTGTGGAGAACATCCACGCCATCGGCCTTGAGCTTGTTTGCGGCGACCTCGAGAGCGTTCTCGCCTTCCTTGATGAGGCCGCGCTCGACGAGGTTCTTGGTGTTCGTGAGCTTGACGCGCGAGTTGCCAATCGGCGAGCCGCCGTAGTTGTGCAGGAGGTGCGCGTTCTTGCGGGCCTCATCGTCGATGACGATCTTTTCGCCGGAGAGCAGGCCCCAGTAGCCGTGGTTGTAGGCGATGATCTCGATCTCGGGGTTCAGCTCGTTGTAGCGCTCGATCAGGCCGCCAACGGCGGACGAGAGACACGGGGCGTAGCCGCCCGCGGTCAGGAGTGCAACGCGCTTGACGCTCATGAGGGTCCTTCCCAGGTGGTGTGGTGTGCGGGAATAGTGCCGCACGTGTGCGCCCCTATCCTACCGTTTTCTCCCTCCCGGCACGCGGGGAGAAAAGCCCTATCGAGAAGCCTCAAGTGCCGCGAGGATCGCCTCGTGAAGCCGTCCGTTCGTCGCAATTGCGCTCGTGCCATTAGGACCCTCCACACCGCCCAGGTCAGTGAAGCGCCCGCCGGCCTCGCTCATGATGGGCACGAGGGCCGCCATGTTGTGAAGCTTGAGCGACGGCTCGAGCGCAACGTCGATCCCGCCCTCGGCAAGGAGCATGTAGCTCCAAAAATCGCCGAAGCCGCGCGTGCGCTCAACCCGCTGCAGGAGGTTCACAAACTCGCGCAGCCGGCCCTCGCGCGCCCATCCCTCGAGGCTTCCGTAGGAAAGAGTTGCCTGTTCGAGATTCCGGGTGCTGGACACATGGATTCGCTGGGCGGAGGAGAGTCGCGGTCCCGTGAAGGCTCCGGTTCCGACGGTTGCCCACCAACGCCGATTCAGCGCGGGCGCCGACACGACGCCCACGACCATCTCGTCGTCCTCTTCGAGAGCGATAAGTGTGGCCCACACGGGAACGCCGCGCGCGAAATTTGCGGTGCCATCGATCGGGTCGATGATCCATTTGCGGTTGCTTTCACCGTGGGAGCCGAACTCCTCGCCGATGACCTGGTCGCGGCTGCGGGCGCGCGAAAGCTGTGCGCGCACGAGCTCTTCGGCGGCCCGATCAGCATCGGTCACGATCGAATGGTCGTCCTTGCGCTCGCGCGTGAGGTCCTCGGCCTTGAAACGCGACATCGTGAGCTGGTCGACGGAATCGGCGAGAACGTGGGCGAGGCGAATGTCGTCCTGGTGTGCCGCGGCCATGCGTGGATTCTCCTTAGCTGAGGTGGACCGCTAGAGGGCCCACGGGTCGTTGGTGCGAAGCGTGTCGTTGAGGCGCCTGAAGCTCGTGAGCCTCGCGGGACCGGCGCTGCCGGCGTGACCGTCGGCGACGAGCGTGTCGAGCGCACAGCCCTCTTCGTCCGAGGCGTGGGTGCAGCCGCGCGGGCATTCCTCCATGAGCGGTGCGAGGTCGTCGAAGGCCGATTCGAGTTCTTCGGGGCTCACGTGCCCGAGGCCAAAGGAGCGCNAATCCTCGCCCTCGTGAACCCTCGCGCCGAGCTTCGTGAGCTCGACGGCGAGCGCGTGCACGCGGTCGGTTTCGTGGCCGCGCAAGTGCCCGATTCCGCCGAGGCGGCTCGGGGTGTCAGCGAGCGCGGCGAGCGCGGCGATTGTGGGGGTGAGTTCTCCGACGGCTGCGAGGTCGACATCGATGCCGCGAAGGGGGCCGGTGCCCGAGAACTCGACGTCGGGGCCGATGCGCTCGACCTTCGCTCCCATGAGGGGGAGGATACGCCGGAACTCATCGCCGGGCTGCGTGGTGTGCTCGGGCCAATTTTCGATCGAGACGGTGCCGCCTGCCACGAGGGCCGCGGCGATGAAGGGACCCGCGTTTGAGAGGTCGGGTTCGACCACGACCGGTTCGGGGAGGCGAAGCTCGCCTGGCGTCACGGTCCACTCGTGGTGCCCCTCGTTGATCCCGTGCCTCGCCTCGATGCCGCACTCGCGAAGGAGTGCGAGCGTCATCTCGATGTGGGGGAGCGAGGGGAGTTTCTCGCCGACGTGGCGAACGGTGAGGGGCGAATCCGCGCGGACGGCTGCGAGGAGCAGCGCCGAGACGAATTGGCTCGAACCGCTCGCGTCAATCGATACCGTGCCGCCCGGCAGCCCGTCGTCGCGCACCGTGAAGGGCAGGAAGCCTTCCTCGCCGTGGCACGTGACTTCGACGCCCTGCTGGCGAAGCGCGTCAATGAGGGCGGCCATGGGGCGCACGAGCGCGCCCTTATCGCCCGTGAACGTGACGGCATTGCCCGTGAGGGCGGCAAGAGGCGGCACGAACCGCATGACCGTTCCGGCGAGGCCGCAGTGAATCTCGAAAGGGTCGAGGAGGTCCTCACCAGCACCTTTCTCATGCGGAGGTGCGAGGGGAGTGACGGCGAGGGTGCCGCCCTTCGCGCTCACGCTCCCGCCAAGTGCGCCGAGCGCGTCGATCATGAGGCGAGAGTCCCTCGACGAAAGAGCCCCCACGAGAGCGGTGGGCGTGCTCGCGAGCGAGGCGAGCACGAGCCACCGATTCGTGAGGGACTTCGAGCCGGGGATGCTGACGCGGGCATCAATGGGCCCGTGGGCAACGGGCGCCGTCCACTGAACGTCAGACACGGAACTCCTCGAAACTCAGGCGGCCTTCTTGATCTTCTTCGCGAGGGTGCGATCGAGCTCGTCGAGGCCCTTCGAGGACTTCTTCTTGTTCTTCTTGGCGGCCTTCTCGAGCTCGCGCTGCTTCTCTTCAGCGGCCTTCTGGGCGCGTGCGATGGCCTTATCAACGCGGTAGGCGAGCGAGGGCTTGCCGTCGGTGTCAACAACGGCGAGGAGTACGCCGCCGAGGAGACCGAGGTCGCCGGCGATGGCGCNCGCACGAGGTCGCCGGGGACGATCGGCGTGCGCCCGAGGGCTCGTGCGCGCATAGCAGTCACGGCGCGTTCATTCTCGGTGCCTTCTTCGGCGATCGTGCGCCAGCGCCCGCGGTCAACGCCCACGACGCGCGCGGTGATCGCATCTTTATAACTGGGGCGCTCCTTCGTTCGCGGGCGTGAGCCGTGCCGGTTTGGGCGCGTGCGCACCGCGGACTCATCGAAATCCGCGTAATTCGCGAGGTTCCCCGCGCGCCTCACCATGTGTTCCCCGCTGGGCGCTCCGTGTGCAGCATCGAGGTCCACATGCCCACGAAATCAGGGAGGGTTTTGCTCGTCGTGTGGACGTTCACGACTCGCACGCCGGGAACCCGCAGGCCGATGATCGCGCCCGCGGTGGCCATGCGGTGGTCCTCGTAGCTTTCGAACACCGTTCCCTTGAGAGGGCCGGGAGTAATCTCGAGGAAATCCTCGCCCTCGTGAACCCTCGCGCCGAGCTTCGTGAGCTCGACGGCGAGCGCGTGCACGCGGTCGGTTTCGTGGCCGCGCAAGTGCCCGATTCCGCCGAGGCGGCTCGGGGTGTCAGCGAGCGCGGCGAGCGCGGCGATTGTGGGGGTGAGTTCTCCGACGGCTGCGAGGTCGACATCGATGCCGCGAAGGGGGCCGGTGCCCGAGAACTCGACGTCGGGGCCGATGCGCTCGACCTTCGCTCCCATGAGGGGGAGGATACGCCGGAACTCATCGCCGGGCTGCGTGGTGTGCTCGGGCCAATTTTCGATCGAGACGGTGCCGCCTGCCACGAGGGCCGCGGCGATGAAGGGACCCGCGTTTGAGAGGTCGGGTTCGACCACGACCGGTTCGGGGAGGCGAAGCTCGCCTGGCGTCACGGTCCACTCGTGGTGCCCCTCGTTGATCCCGTGCCTCGCCTCGATGCCGCACTCGCGAAGGAGTGCGAGCGTCATCTCGATGTGGGGGAGCGAGGGGAGTTTCTCGCCGACGTGGCGAACGGTGAGGGGCGAATCCGCGCGGACGGCTGCGAGGAGCAGCGCCGAGACGAATTGGCTCGAACCGCTCGCGTCAATCGATACCGTGCCGCCCGGCAGCCCGTCGTCGCGCACCGTGAAGGGCAGGAAGCCTTCCTCGCCGTGGCACGTGACTTCGACGCCCTGCTGGCGAAGCGCGTCAATGAGGGCGGCCATGGGGCGCACGAGCGCGCCCTTATCGCCCGTGAACGTGACGGCATTGCCCGTGAGGGCGGCAAGAGGCGGCACGAACCGCATGACCGTTCCGGCGAGGCCGCAGTGAATCTCGAAAGGGTCGAGGAGGTCCTCACCAGCACCTTTCTCATGCGGAGGTGCGAGGGGAGTGACGGCGAGGGTGCCGCCCTTCGCGCTCACGCTCCCGCCAAGTGCGCCGAGCGCGTCGATCATGAGGCGAGAGTCCCTCGACGAAAGAGCCCCCACGAGAGCGGTGGGCGTGCTCGCGAGCGAGGCGAGCACGAGCCACCGATTCGTGAGGGACTTCGAGCCGGGGATGCTGACGCGGGCATCAATGGGCCCGTGGGCAACGGGCGCCGTCCACTGAACGTCAGACACGGAACTCCTCGAAACTCAGGCGGCCTTCTTGATCTTCTTCGCGAGGGTGCGATCGAGCTCGTCGAGGCCCTTCGAGGACTTCTTCTTGTTCTTCTTGGCGGCCTTCTCGAGCTCGCGCTGCTTCTCTTCAGCGGCCTTCTGGGCGCGTGCGATGGCCTTATCAACGCGGTAGGCGAGCGAGGGCTTGCCGTCGGTGTCAACAACGGCGAGGAGTACGCCGCCGAGGAGACCGAGGTCGCCGGCGATGGCGCGCAGCTCTTCGATGCGCTCGGTGCCCTTGAGCTCCCACACGCGTTTGCGGCCCGCGAGACCAACGGTGGTCGTCAGCAGGAGGGTGGCCGAGGCAACGCGGGGCGCCTTGTTGAGCGCGAACGCGGCGCCTGCAACGGCGGCGAGGCCGCCGGCGGCGCGGAGGATCGTTTCGGCATCGGTCGGGAGCGGGCTCTTCGAGACCTGCTCGTCGATGTCGGCGATCGTCACGGGAAGGGCATCGAGAACGCGATCCGGGCGGATTGCGGTCTGCACACCCTCGAAAACGAACGGTGCGGCGAGAAGGGGACGTGCGATGCGGCGAACGAGGGACATGCTTTCCTCAGCTTCCTTTTTGAGGCCATGCGAATCGGAACACGGAAAGACTATCGCACCGCATGAAACTCCCACCTGAACAGCGTAGAGTCGAAAACGATGAGCGAAAAAGAAGTGGTCCCCGCCCGGGAGGACTCCGTGGAGGATGCTGTGGAACAAGCCGAGGCAGGTGCCGCAGCGAGCGCGAAGAGTGCGCCGGCCACGGCCCTTAGCCCCGAAGAGTTCGAACGCGAGGCTTTGAGCCACATCGACGCGCTCTACTCGGGCGCACTTCGCCTCACGCGCCACCAGCACGACGCTGAGGACTTGGTGCAGGACACCTACGTGCGTGCATTCCGCGCGTCCACCAGTTTTAAGGCAGGCACGAACATGCGCGCCTGGCTTTTCCGCATCATGCACAACGCTTTTATTTCTTCGTATCGCAAGGCGCAGCGCCGCCCGAAGGAATCCGGAGGCGAGCAGGTCGAGGATTGGCAGCTCGCACGCGCGGCCTCCCACGAAAGTACGGGTCTTCGCAGTGCCGAAACCGAGGCCCTCGCACTCCTGCCCGAGGGCGATATTCAAGACGCCCTCAACGACCTTCGCGACGACTACCGCGAGGCGGTGTACCTCGCGGACGTCGAGGGCTTCTCCTACAAGGAGATCGCCGAAATCATGGGCACCCCGATCGGCACCGTGATGTCGCGCATTCACCGCGGCCGCGGGCTCCTACGGGCTTCGCTCGAGCAGTATGCGCGTGAGCGCGGGTATCTTCGCGAAGAGCCCGTGGCCGAGACCGAGGCCAAGGATCCGAAAGTATGAGGGGAATAAACGGCGAATCGCGCGCGTTTTTCCTCATTGTGAGCGCCGCTCATGCCGGCGCTGCGCCAGCCGATCCGCGACCACAGAAAGGGGCCACTCGTGTGTGATCCAGCGCTTGAGCGCCTCATGGCTCGAGTTGATCGCGCCCTGACGGGGCGGCTGAGTGACGCCGAAGCGGTCGAACTTGAAAGCCACCTCGGTGAATGCTCCGCGTGTGCGCGCGAGATCGAGCAGGCGCGCCTCGTGCGCCAGCTTCTGCGCTCCTCGTGCGCGGGCCGCGCTTCCGAAGAGCTGCGCGAGCGCGTTCGAGGATCGGCGAGAACTCTCACCTACCGCGAGGTGCGCGTGAGCTACGGCGCTGATGGAAGCGTGCGCAGCGAATCGATCGCCGTGACCCGCACGAGCGAAGGGCCCGCACGCGACTAGCGCTCTCGTAAACTCCATAGACTCCATCGACAGCGAAACGCCCGGCTGAGTTTTCAGCCGGGCGTTTTCTTACGGATTCGCGTGCCGAGCGCGTTGCTCAGGCGCTGGGGCGCTTACCGTGGTTCGCGCTGTTCTTCCTACGCGACTTGCGCTTGCGTCCGCGCTTGCTCATGGCACTCTCCTTTTCGTTCGGTTCGCGTTTCACTACCTGCACCGGGGTGCGAAGGCAACCCCGGTATTGTCTCACATTCCGCTCGTGCCGCCCCCGGGGGCGCGTGCGTGAGGGGACCAACATCACGCGCGAGACGTTTCTACTGCGCGGCGAGGAACTGCGAGAACTCGCCGTGGAGCACGAGCCACGCAATGAGCCCGTAGCCGGTCTGCGAGGGCAGGTCGCGATCGGAGCGCGCGACATCGGCGAGGTACTGGTCGTGGTGGGCGAGCGCCGCGGCGGGGTCCACGTAGGGGACTCGACGGCGTGCGCACACATCGTGGAAGGCATGCGAGAGGTCGAGAAGTGCGTCGGTGCGGGCACGATCCTTCGACGGCGCGGGTCCCACAACGAACGCGGGGATCCTGAGGTGACCGAGACCGTCGAGCACGGTCGCGAGGTTGAGGCGCGAGCGCGCGAGGCTGATTCCTGCCTCGAGGTCGGCGCGGCCGAGGGCGAGCACAACGCGGTGCTGCGTATCGTCGCTCTCGCCAGAATTGTGAGTATCGAGCAGGCGCGTGACGTCACCTTCCCACCGCTGCGCGAGTGCCGCGGTGGTTTCACCCGGGATCGCGGCGATGTAGGGGTCCACGAGGTTGCCACCGCCGTTGTGCTGGGCGAGTGCACGCGAGAACCATCCCATCGCGCGCTGGTCGCCTGCGCCGGCAAGCATTTCGTCGCCGAGGGCGATGACGCGTACGCGCGGCTGTGCGGGGGCGGGGGAGGAAGTCACGTGCGGTCCCTTCGGTTGGCTTCAGTGGCGGTGTAGGTGGCGTGGGCGGGAGCGGTTTCCGACGCTTGCCCGCGCGTCATTGGTGCTTCGGGGCGAGCGGCGTTCGCGCTACCTTTCGAGTGTTTCCTTGGAGAAGGCGCGCTCGAGAAGTTCGCGTTGCTCAACGATGTGCCTCTTCATGGTACCCGCTGCCGGGCTTGCCGAGGCGGGGCGCGTGAGCACGTGGAGGCGGCTTGAGATGTCGCGCGGGAGGTTCATCGCGAGGTGCCCCCAGGCGCCTTGGTTGAGGGGCTCTTCCTGGATCCACGTGAGCGGCACGTCGCCGTAGGGAGCGAGAACCTCGCGCAGGGCGTCGCTTGGGAGGGGGGCGAGTTGCTCGAGGCGCACGATCGCAGTCGCCTCGTCGCCCCTGCTCTGGCGTTCTTTTTCGAGCTCCCAGTAAATTTTCCCGGAGCAGAGAAGAACGCGCTTCACGCGCGAGCTGTCGCGGCCTTGGTCGGGGATGACCGGCATGAACGTGCCGGAGAGGAACTCCTCGACGCTGCTGGCGGCAGCCTTGTTGCGCAGCATCGATTTTGGCGTGAGCACGATGAGGGGGCGCTTGCGCGGCCGCTTGGCCTGGCGGCGGAGGAGGTGGAAGTAGTTCGCGGGGGTCGAGGGTGCGGCGACGCGCATGTTGCTCTCCGCGCACAGCTGCAGGAGCCGCTCGGGGCGCGCCGAGCTGTGGTCGGGGCCCTGGCCTTCAAAGCCGTGGGGGAGGAGCAGCGTCACGCCGGAGCGCTGGCCCCATTTTTGCTCGCTGCTCGCGATGAATTCGTCGATGATCGTTTGCGCACCGTTCGCGAAGTCGCCGAACTGCGCTTCCCACAGCACGAGTGAGTCGAGCGCTTCGACCGAGTAACCGTATTCGAAGCCGAGGGCCGCGAATTCGCTCAGCGAGGAGTCGAACACGCTGAAGGTCGCCTGGTGGCGGTCGACGTGCTGGAGCGGGGTCCACGTGTCTTGGGTTTTGCCGTCGATGAACACGGCGTGGCGCTGTGTGAAGGTGCCGCGCCTGGAGTCCTGGCCCGCGAGGCGCACGGGGCAGCCTTCCATGAGAAGCGAGCCGAACGCGAGGATCTCGCCGAAGCCCCAGTCGATTCCGCCCTGGCGGCTCATCGCGACGCGCCTCGTCGCGAGCTGCGCGATCTTCGGGTGCGGCGTGAAGTCGTCTGGGTAGGCGGTGTGTGCATCGGCGATCCGTTCGAGGATTTTGCGCTTCACGCCCGTGTCGAATGCGGAGGACTCGTGTGCAGGTTCGCTCTTTTGCTGCGAGTCGGGCAGCTCGAGGCCACGTACGCTCGCGCCGTGCACGTCGGCGCCCGCGCGCGAGCCCGCGAAGGCGTTTTCGAGGTGGGTGTGGAAGTTTTCGACGACACCTTGGAGTTCGTCGTCGGAGAGGTCGCCGCGCTCGAGAAGGGTCTGCGTAAAGAGGTTGCGCACGCTCGGTTTGTTCTCGATGATCCGATACATGAGCGGCTGGGTCATCGAGGGGTCGTCGCCCTCATTGTGGCCGCGGCGGCGGTAGCACACCATGTCGATCACGATGTCGCGGTGGAAGCGTTGGCGGTAGGCGAAGGCGATCTCAGCGGCGCGAACGACGGCCTCCGGGTCATCGCCGTTGACGTGGAAGATTGGCAGCTGCGTGCCCTTGGCGATGTCGGTCGAGTAGAAGGAGCTGCGCGAGGAATCGGGGGAGGTCGTGAACCCGATCTGGTTGTTGATGACTACGTGGATCGTGCCGCCTGTGCGGTAGCCGCGAAGCTCGGAGAGGTTGAGCGTTTCAGTCACGACGCCCTGGCCGGCGAATGCGGCATCGCCGTGCACGAGGATCGGCAGAATCGGGAACTCGAGTGCGTGACCCCGCGCGCGATCTTGTTTCGCGCGCACGATGCCTTCGAGCACGGGGTTGACGGCCTCGAGGTGGCTCGGGTTCGCCGCGAGATACACCTTCGTGCTGTGGCCGTCCCACGACGTGAACGTGCCCTCGGTGCCGAGGTGGTACTTGACGTCGCCAGAGCCGAGCTCGTCGACGTCTTCGGTGCCCTCGAACTCCTGGAAGATCTGGGCGTGGCTCTTGCCGGCGAGGTTTGCGAGCACGTTGAGCCTGCCTCGGTGGGACATGCCGATGCACACCTCGTTCATGCCCGAGCGCGCGGCAGCTGACATAACCGCGTCGAGCAGGGGAATCATGGCTTCGCCGCCCTCGAGGGAGAAGCGGCGCTGGCCCACGTATTTCGTTTGGAGGAACTGCTCGAACGCCTCGGCGGCGTTCAGGCGGTCCATGATGTGGGTGAGTTCTTGCTTAGTGAACGGCTCGCGCGGGCGCTCGATCTGCGCCTGGAACCAGAGGCGCTCTTCGGGGTCGGTGAGGTGCATGTACTCGACACCCGTCGTGCGCGAGTATGCGTCGCGCAGCTTTTCGATGATGTCGCGCAGGGTCGCGCGCTCGGTCCCACCGAAGCCGCGCGTGGGGAAGGTGCGATCGAGGTCCCAAAGCGTGAGCCCGTAGGTCGACACATCAAGATCGGGGTGCTTGCGCTGGCGGTACTGGAGGGGGTCGATATCGGCGACGAGGTGCCCGCGCGTGCGATACGCGTGGATGAGGTCCATGACGTGCGCGAACTTTTCCTGCTCGGAATCCTTGAGCGGGTTGTCGGGCACCCACTGGATCGGCTCGTATGGCACGCGCATCGAGGTGAAGATTCGCTCGTAGAAGCCATCGAGGCCCATGAGCTTGTTCGCCATGACGCGCAGGAACTCGCCCGAGGTGGCCCCCTGGATCACGCGGTGGTCGTACGTCGAGGTGAGCGTCATGACCTTGGAGACGGCGAGTTGGGCGAGGGTTTCGGGGCTCGCGCCCTGGAAGGCGGCGGGGTAGTTCATGGCACCCACGCCCACGATCACGCCCTGGCCCTTCATGAGGCGTGGAACCGAGTGCACGGTGCCGATTCCGCCGGGGTTCGTGAGCGACACGGTCGTGTCTTCAAAATCGGCGATCGTGAGTTTCCCGTTGCGGGCGCGCTTCACGATCTTGTCGTATTCGCGGCGGAATTGCCGAAACGAAAGGCGCTGAGCACCCTTAATATTGGGCACCACGAGGCCGCGGCGACCGTCGGCCCTTCGAATATCGATCGCGAGGCCGAAGTTGATGTCCTCGCGCGTGAGCAGCGTGGGTTTGCCGTCGCGCATGTCGAAGCCGTTGTTCATGTCGGTGACTTCGCTGATCGCTTCGACCATGGCATAGCCGATGAGGTGGGTGAAGCTCACTTTGCCATCGCGCATGCGGCGAAGGTGCCCGTTGATGACCTCGCGATTGTCGAACATGAGCTTGACGGGAATGTCGCGCACGCTCGTGGCGGTGGGGATCGTGAGCGATTCGTCCATGTTTTTGACGATGGCGGCGGCGGGGCCGCGCATGCGGCTCGGCTCCGGTTCGGTCGGTTCGAAGGGCGCGAGAGCGGGAAGCTCGGTCGTGGGGGTGCGGGGGCGGTCCGACGCTGACGAGATTCCGCTGTGGCTGTGGGTGACCATCGTGTCTTTCTCGCGTGTGCATCGCTCGGCGGGTTCGGCTGCGGGCTCGGAAGTTTCAGATTTCGCGTGCGACTCTGGTGCAGGTGCAGGTGCAGGTGCAGGTGCCTGCTCCGGTGCGGGTGCTGGTGCCGGCGCGGCATCGCTCTTCGTCGCCTTCGCCGTTTGCGGGTGGGCGGTGAAGTAGGCAGCCCACGACGGGTCGACGCTGTGAGGGTCGTTCTCGAACTGCGCGCGAAGCTCGTCAACGAGCCACTGGTTAGGCCCGAAGGATTCTCCCGATGCTGGTTCTTGGGCCTCGTGCACGGACCATCGCCTCTTTCGACTCGAGAAAACTTCTAGTTCGTAAGACTAACGGAGCGCCGTCTTTAAACCGTGGGGGTGTTCGGCAGCACGACCCTGATGGTCGAGCTAGGGTCGGCGGAGCCGCGACCGGGGTGGTCGATGACCTCGATTGTGCCGCCGTGAAGTTCCACGGCCCAGCGTGCGATCGCGAGACCGAGGCCCGTGCCGCCGCTCTGATCGGGGCTTCCGCCGCGCTCGAAGCGTTCGAACACGGCTTCGCGGTCGGCTTCGGCGATGCCGGGGCCCTGGTCGCGCACCTCGATCGCGACCGACTCTGCGGCTTTGAGTGCCCACGCGCTCACGTAGATCGTGCCGCCACTCGGCGAGTGCCGCGAGGCGTTGTCGAGCAGATTCGCGATGACCTGGTGAATGCGCGAAGGATCAGCCGTTACGCTCAATTCTTGCGGCCGAACGTCGATGACGAAGCGCACGTCGCGCTCTTGCACGCGCGCGGCGAGTTGGGCACTGTCCACGGCCTCGTGGAGGAACGGGGTGAGGGCGATGCGCTCGCGCTCAATATCCACGACTCCCGCCTCGAGTCGCGAAAGATCGAGGAGGTGCGTGACGAGCCGCGTGAGACGCTCGGTCTCGCCGAGGGCGATCTCGAGGCTCTCGGTCGTCGCGGGGGTGACGCCATCGACCATGTTCTCGAGTTGGCCGCGCAGCGCCGCGACAGGCGTGCGCAGCTCGTGGGACACGTTCGCCACGAGATCGCGGCGAAGCTGGTCCGTGCGGGCAAGTTCGGCGGACATCGTATTAAAGGCCGACGCCAGCTGGCCCACCTCGTCGCGGGATTTCGTGGTGACGCGCCTGCCGTAATCACCGAGCGCCATGGCCTTCGCCGCGACGGTCATTTCGCGCAAGGGGCGCGTCATGCCGCGCGCGAGGATTTGCGTGACCACGAGGGCCGCGAGAACCGTGAGCGGAATGAACAGAAGTGGGCTCAAACCCGCGGCCGAACCGGCCCAGCCGAGCAGAGCGGCAACGAGCACGGACACGGCGACGATGACGCCGAGTTTGACCTTGAACGAGCCAAACCGCTGAAGGGGCGAGAGGTCGAGGGCCTGCGTCGGAACCCTCACGCGAGCCCTCCCGCCGGAACCTCGAGGGCGTACCCCACCCCGTGGACGGTCCGCACGAGATCGCTTCCGAGCTTGCGGCGAAGCGCCTTGACGTGGGAATCCACCGTGCGCGTGCCGGTCGCATCGACCCAGTCCCACACGTCCTCGAGGAGCTGTTCGCGTGTGAGGACCGTTCCCGGTGCGAGCGCGAGGCACACGAGCAGGTCGTATTCGGTGGGGGTGAGGTGCGCTTCGGTTCCGCCGCGCGTCACGCGCCTAGAGTCGCGGTCGATCACGAGGTCCCCGAACTCAATTTTCGCGGGAGCGTCGGCTGCCTCGGCTGTGGTAATACTCCGCCGCACGCGCCGCACGAGCGCCTTGAGGCGTGCCACGAGTTCGCGCATCGAGAACGGTTTGGTCATGTAGTCATCCGCGCCCACGCCGAGGCCCACGAGCATGTCTGATTCTTCGTCGCGGGCCGTCAGCATGAGGACCCCGAACTCGCCGAGGCCTCTCACGCGACGGCATACTTCGAGTCCGTCGAAGCCGGGGAGCATGACGTCGAGCACCACCGCATCAGGTTTGAAGTTCTCGATTGTTGCCACGCCCGAGGGGCCATCGTGGGCGATCGCGACGGCCCAGCCTTCCGCGCTGAGGCGGTCGCTGATCGTGCGCGCAATGGTGCGCTCATCCTCCACAACGACGATTCTGGCGTGTGGCTCCGCGTGCCTCGCGGGGGCGTTTGAGGTACTCATCATGATCTCAACCCTATTGCGCAAACCACCACGTCGCTGTGAAGGTTTTGTGCACTATAGTGGCGCGTACGATGAACGAAAACGATTCACCACCTCGAAGTTCCGTGCCCCCTCACCTTTGCCGTTCGTGCGGCACCCTAGCTTTCATGTATGCGGGCGGTGAGCGGGCATGATGACCTGGATCCTCCTCGGCGTAGGGCTTCTTCTTACGGCCGGAACGGCCATTTTCGTGGCCTCAGAATTCTCCCTCGTAGCGCTCGATAAGCACACGGTCGAAAAGGCCGTGGAGCGCGGTGATAAAGGCGCGAAGGGCGTCATGAGCGCCCTTACCCATCTCTCCACGAACCTTTCGGGTGCGCAGGTGGGCATTACGATCACGACCCTCATCTTCGGTTTCGCGGTGAAGGATCCGCTCACCGAGGTGCTCTCGAGCCTCCTCGGCTTCACGGGACTCGAACCCTCGGTGGTGTCCACGACTGCGCTTGCCCTTGCGATGGTGCTCTCCTACGGCTTTTCAGTCGTGTTCGGTGAGCTCATCCCGAAGAACCTCGCGATCGCCGCGCCGTTCGAGACGGCAAAAATCGTGGCGCCCATGCAGCACGGCTTCACGATCGCCTTCAAACCGCTCATCATGATGTTCAACGCGACCGCGAACTTCTTCCTTCGCCTCCTCGGTGTTGAACCGCAAGAAGAGCTTTCGGCCGCGCGCTCACCCGCCGAGCTCGACTCACTCGTGCGCCACTCGGCACAAGCGGGCACGCTCGATGAGGGTACGGCGATTCTTCTTTCCCGCACGCTACAGCTCGCCGATCGCACCGCTGCCGACGTGATGACGCATCGCGGTGCGATGATTAGCATCGATATGAGCGAGCCGGCGTCGGAAGTGCTCGCCCTCACCGCCGAATCTGGCAAATCGCGCTTTCCCGTGATCGACGAAAGCGAAGATGACGTGGTGGGCATCGTGCAGGCGCGCCAGGCGATCAAACTTTCCCGTTCTGAACGCTCAAGCACGAGCGTGAAGGACATCATGAGCGAGGTTGTGCGCGTACCCGAAACCGTGGGTCTCGATTCGCTTCTCGAGGATCTCCGCGCCCAGGGCGCGCAGCTCGCCGTCGTCATCGACGAGTACGGCGGCACGGCCGGGATCGTCACGCTCGAAGACGTGATTGAAGAGATCGTGGGCGAAGTTTCCGACGAACACGACACCGATGAGCCCGAGCGCTTCGCGCAGGGAGGCATTGACGAGTGGACGGTCTCGGGACTCATGCGCCCCGACGAGATTCGCCGCGACATGGGGGTCATCATCCCTGAATCTCCCGACTATGAAACCCTCGGTGGCCTCATTATGGACCGCCTCGAGCGGCTCCCCGAGGTTGGCGACGTGGTGGAGGTGCCCGGCGTGCGCTTCGGGGTCGTGAGCCTCGATGGTCGCCGCGTGGACACCGTGGAGATGAAGCTATTTTCCGATGAAGCGCGTGCGCGCACGGAAGATGAGGAGGAGGGCGACAATGAGTGACCTGACCGCACTTCTCATTGGCCTCGCGATGCTCGTGGGCAACGCATTCTTCGTGGGCGCGGAGTTCGCGGTCATGAGCGTGCGTCGCAGCCAGCTCGAGCCACTCGCGGATGAAGGCAAGCCGGGCGCGAAGACTGCCCTGTGGGCCATTCAGCACGTCTCGCTCATGCTCGCGACCGCACAGTTCGGCGTGACCGTGTGCTCGGTGACCCTCGGTGCGGTTGCCGAACCCGCGATCGCGCACCTCATTGAACCGATCTTTGAGAGCTTCGGTGTCCCGGAGGCGCTCGTGCACCCGATCTCGTTCACGATCGCGCTGTTGATCGCGAGCTACCTGCACGTGGTGCTCGGCGAGATGGTGCCGAAGAACCTCTCGATTGCCCTGCCAGTTGGCGCGGCCCGTTTCCTTGCCCCGCCGCTCGTGTGGCTCACGAAGATCCTGCGCCCCGTGATTTGGCTTCTCAACGCGACGGCCAATGCCGCGCTGCGCCTCCTCGGTGTGGAGCCTCAGGATGAGGTTTCTGCGCAGTTCACTGCTGAAGACATCGCCGCGATCGTGGACGAATCCGAACGCGAGGGGCTCCTTGACGACGAGCAGGGCCTGCTCAAGGGAGCGATCCAGTTCTCCGATCACGTCGCGGGCGACGTCATGGTCCCCATGAGCGATGTGGTGACGGTTGGCTACGACGTGACTCCGCAGATGTTCGAGGAGATCGTGGCGCGCACGGGCTTTAGCCGTCTCGGCGTGAAGAACGACGCGGGAGATCTCGTGGGATACCTGCACCTCAAAGACATGATCGTTCTCGATGGCGAAGACCCCGCCGTGTACACGGCTCCGGTGAGTCCGGGGAAAGTGCGCGCGGTCGTGTCGGTTGCCGACGACGACGACGTGGAAGAGGTGCTGCGCGCCATGCAGTACAACGGCGCGCACATGGCCCGCGTTGATTCTGCGAACCACAGGAGCGTGGGCGCGGTGTTCCTCGAAGACGTTCTCGAGGAACTTGTGGGCGAGGTCAACGACGTCATGCAGCGCCAGCGCCTTGCCGGCGCGCGTCCCGCGCCCGCGAAAGCGTAGAAAACCCGCGAAAGCCTAGAAAACACAGTAAAGAGATGTGACGCGCTGCACACCAAGATGTGTGCAGCGCGTTGCTGTGTGGGGCGAGCGCACGCCTGGAGCGTGACGCGCGAGACGCGGACAGTAAAGATTCGGCAATCACTCGTTCAGGAGGCGCGATGGAGGTCTTTCGCGGGCCTACGTTAGTAGTGGTTCGCAAAGCGAAGCTTCCCCATTCGCATGGACCAGCGCGAGAAGCTCGCGCGAACGAATGAACATTCCAAGTGGCAAAAGGACGAACGACGTGGCGAAGCATCGCGCAGCTGGACGGGCTCAACCGAGGCCGCTCCAGCTGGCACAGGGGACAAGGCGCAACACGGAGGCCGCAAGTTCGGTCGTCAAGGTCGGTGTTGTGGGCGCCCTCGCCACGGCCACGATTGCCGTTCCTCTCGCCGCTGCTGCCGCCGATCAGGGAACGACCCTCCCGTCGAGCGTTGAAGCCACACCGGACGCCACCGTTTCGCAGCAGCAGGAAGCTGCCGTGGAAACGACCGTTGTGCAGAGCGCTGCGCTTCCCGCAGCCGTGCAGAGCGACCAGATCAGCTACGCGGATACCGCGATCGAGGGTAACCTCGAGGCTGAGACCCCGGAATCCGAGGTTGAAGTTGCGGGCCTTGGTGAGGTTGCTGGCGATGGCGAGTGGCAAAAGCCCACGCCAGGCGCTCCAGTGACATCCCCGTTCGGTTACCGCGTTCACCCGACCCTCGGCTACCGCAAGATGCACGATGGCACCGATTTCGGCGCGAACTGCGGCACGCCCGTGTATGCGGCCGAGTCCGGCACCGTGGAGATCTCCGGTTACAAGAGCTCTGGGAGCGGCAATGCCGTCGTGGTCGATCACGGCAACGGTGTTCAGACCGAGTACTACCACCTCTCTTCTGAGTCCGTGAGCGTGGGCGACACGGTCGAGAAGGGCCAGCAGGTGGGCAAGGTTGGCTCCACCGGCCGCTCGACTGGCTGCCACCTTCACTTCGGCCTCAAGAAGGGCGAAGGCCACGTCAATCCGATGTCGCTGTGGCGTTGAGCCCCGTCGTTCTTGGAGTCGAGTCCTCGTGTGACGAGACCGGCTTCGGCATCGTCAGCGAAGGAAAGCTTCTAGGCCAGGGCCTCGCTTCGTCCGCATCGAAGCACGCGGAATTTGGGGGAGTGGTTCCTGAGATCGCCGCGCGCGCACATCTGGACGCGGTCGTGCCTACCCTCCAGATCGCTCTCAAGGATGCCGGTGTGGAGCCGCAAGACATCACGCACGTGGCCGCGACGTCCGGCCCTGGCCTCGCCACCGCCGTGCACGTGGGACTCGCGGCAGCGAAGTCGATCGCGTGGGCCCTCGATAAGCCGCTGTACGGGGTGCATCATCTCGCCGGTCACGCGGCGGCGGATACGCTCGAACACGGCCCCCTTCCCGAGCACAGCATCATCCTGATCGTCTCGGGCGGCCACACGTCGATCCTCGAGGTCCGCGACCTCGTGCGTGACCCGATCGTGCACCTCGGTGACACGCTCGATGACGCCGCCGGCGAAGCGTTCGATAAGGTTTCGCGGCTCCTGGGCCTCGGTTATCCCGGTGGCCCCGCGATTTCGAAGGCTGCCCTCGAGGGCGATCGTGAGGCGTTCCGTTTCCCGCGCGCGATGCTCCGCGCGGGCGATCACCCGTACACGTTCTCGTTCTCGGGCGTGAAAACCGCCGTGGCCCGCACCGTGGAACAGATCGAGCGCACGGGCGCCGCCGTTCCCGTTGCCGACATCGCCGCGTCGTTCGAGGACGCGGTTGTGGACGTGCTTGTGACCAAGGCCGTGAAGGCGTGCCAGGAGAAGCAGCTTGGCACCCTCGTGATCGTGGGTGGCGTTGCCGCGAACCGTCATCTTCGCCAGAAGGCCCAGGAGCAGTGCGACAAGCTCGGCATCGAGCTTCGCGTGCCACCGCCGAGCCTGTGCACCGACAACGGCGCGATGATTGCCGCCGTCGGCGATCTCCTCGTGCGTAGCGGAGCCACGCCGAACACGCTCGGTATTGCGGCGGATCCGTCGGCAGTTTTGCACGGCGCCCAACTTCCCGTTCCCGCCTAGCGCGTCACGTTAAGCGCCCCGAGGGCGCGCCCCGTGCCTGATCTTGCTAAACTGGCACGGTTGCCCGCGTAGCTCAGTGGATAGAGCGTCTGCCTCCGGAGCAGAAGGTCGTAGGTTCGAATCCTGTCGCGGGCGCGAATGTCATGAGTCGCGTCATGCTTGACGCATGAGTCGCGACATGCTGGACGGGCCGGCATCCCAGTTGTTTTTGTTCTGGGGTGCCGGTTTTGTTCATTTGGGGTAGAGCGGTGGGTCGCCGTGTTTCCAGTAGGCCTTTTGGTAGTCGCGGGCGGTGTCGATGTAGTGCTCGGTGAGTACTTCTCCGGTTTCAACCAGTGATGTGATGATGTGGTTGTCGGTGATGACCATGAGAATTTTCTTGTGTTTGTAGGCGCGTCCGATGCCGAGGTGGAAAAGTTTGCCGGCGTAGCGCACGCTGACTTTGCCGTTTTTGTCGATTGTGTCGTTTCGGGTTCGCCATTCTTCTTTGGGGTTGTTGTTGGGTGTGGCTTTGACTCCGGTGGTGTATGCCTGCTGTGGGGTGCGTCTGCCCAGGGCGCGGTGGGGTCGGGTGCAGTTGTAGTATTGGCGAAACTCATTGAGGAGTTGTTGCAGCTCATCAATGTTTTGTGCTGGGGGTCGGGCTTTAATCCATTTTTTGAGGGTTTGGTGGAACCGCTCAATTTTTCCTTGGGTTTGAGGGTGGCCTGGCCGGCCGTTTTTCTGTTGGATTTTGTGTGCGACGAGCACTTTTTCGAAAGCGTTTCTCCCACCTTTGCGTCCGGCTAGGCGTGCGGTGAATACCAGTGCGTTGTCCGTAAGCGTGGATGCTGGCGGGTCGTATGTGTGGATTAAGCGTGTGAGTTCGGCGGCGACGGCGGGGCCTGTGAATGCGGCGGCCGCGGTGATTGACAACAGGTATCGCGAGTGGTCATCGAGGAAGTCGAGGACTTCAATGCGTGTGTTGTCGGCAAGGAAGAGGTGGGTGATGTCGGCTTGCCAGCATTCGTTGGGCATTGCGGCCTCGAAGCGGATGTAGGAGCTTTTTGGCTTCTTTTGCGGCTGCGGGGTGATCAGGCCTTCGTTGGTGAGGATGCGACGGATCGTCGAAGTTGACGGGGTGCGTTTGCCGGCCTGTTCGAGGTGGTAGGCGATGGTTTCGGGTCCTGCGTCAAGTCCGTGCCGGGTGAGCTGTTTGCGGATATCGATGATTTCGTTGCGCAACGCGTCCGGTACCGCGTGTGGGTGGGTGTGAGGGGCACGTGATTTCGGTGCGATTGCCTCGGCGCCGCCTGCGTCGTAGGCGTTGAGTATCTGGTGGACGCGTTGGCGTGAGATGCCAAAGCGTTTGGCGACGTTGGTGGGTGTGCCGCCTTGGTTTTGAACGGCTCTGACGATGGCGAGGTTGCGGTTGGGACTGTTCATGGTGTCAACCATGTCCCGACTCACCAGTCAAGCGTCACCGACACGAGTGAGGTAACCCTAAGTGTCAACAGTGACGCGACTGACCTGTCAAGGATCACAACGCCTTCCCCAGGCACACCCCGTCAAATATGTCATGACCTCGGACACTGTCGCGGGCGCGAACAAAGGCCCTGGTGAGAGAGGTATTTACTTTCAAGCCAGGGCCTTCGCTTTGCCCTGAGTACGCAGTCAGTACGCAGTAGCTTCGAGAGTGCCTAGGTTTATCTCGAAGACGTCTGTACCGCAGCAGAAGCCGCCCTCATCTTCGATTCCTACACCCGCGAAGTGATGATTCTCGATTGTGCGCCGGGTCAAGAGCTTGAGTTCTGAGACGTCATGGCGAACGTATCGGTCGCGTACCTCCTGCACTGCTGCAATGTTTCCCTCTAAACTTTCGTAAGACCCTATTTTGTGTCACTTTAGGAGCTAAAGTGGCGCAAAATGGCTTCGAGTGAAAGGTTAGTGGCGATGTCGTGGAAGGTTCAAACGTGGTCTCCCTCGGAACTCGGTCGCCGTCCTCGGGACCGGTGGGGAGGCACCTACTGGTCATATGTCCCTTTTGCCCTCGCGAGCCCCGAATGGCGAATCGATCCGCACGTGTCGCAGGAAGCTGCACGGGTGGAGCGGCGCATCCGTCACCTCAATCTCCGCGAATCGGCCGGAAGAATGGAGGCCCTCTCGCGCTACCTACTCCGCAGCGAAGCCGTGTCGAGTTCGTTCATCGAGGGGGTGCAGTCCAGCGCGCGAAAGATTGCCCTAGAGGAACTCAAGCGCGAAGAATATGGCTCCGGGACCGGAGCGCGTAGTGTAAGCATCACCGCTGAAGCCGAAATCGTGGGGAACATCGATGCCCTGACCCGCGCCGTTGGAGAGTTAGGCAACGCAGAGCGCATCGAATGGAGCGATATTGAAAAGCTCCAACGCGAACTGCTTCCAGGGCGTAGCAATCTCGGCACGCGTGATCGGCAAAACTGGGTGGGTGGAAACAGCTTCCACCCTGGGGAGGCGGAGTTCATTCCTCCAAGCCCCGACGATCTAGAACCGGCACTCGAAGACCTCAGCGCGTTCCTTAACGGCTCCTCCAGCGGTCCACTTATCCAAGCCGGGATCGCCCACGCACAGTTTGAAACGCTGCATCCATTTGCTGATGGCAACGGGCGAATTGGTC
This sequence comes from Dermabacter indicis, assembly GCA_001403775.1. Classification (GTDB taxonomy): domain Bacteria; phylum Actinomycetota; class Actinomycetes; order Actinomycetales; family Dermabacteraceae; genus Dermabacter; species Dermabacter indicis. Next base: position 533,432 of record CYUG01000011.1, on the reverse strand, counting down.
GTGCACTCATCCACACGGTTCTCGCCCGAACGGGTTTGACGCAGGGAGCCGTTTTGCCCTTGAGCCAGGTGTTGCTGACTCGGTCGGACGAGTATGTCACCGCCCTCATGGCCTATCGCGGCATTCCGGCGGGTGCATTATTGACGAGCGAGGTTGAGCCAAAGCGATCTCTGAGCCTCAACGAGGGGATCAACGCTTGGCTCGGACACTTCATTGGGGCGGCAGATTCTGCCGTGGACCTCGCTCTCGACCTGAAACATGAACTCGATCGTTTTGACGTTCACAGCCGACAATTAGTCGTTGAGTACGCGAAGAGCGTTGGCGCTGCTCCTCCTCGAAGCGACTCAACCGTGTGGAAGATCGTGGAGGTCTTGCCGAAACTTCCGGCGTTATCGATCAACGCTTCTGCTCACCTGACGGGGAGTAGTCGCACTGCCGCGCATAAGGCATTGGAATATCTCGAGGCTGCGGGGGTGCTCGACGAAAGGAACATCGGAAAGGGTACGCGCGGATTCGTGTGCAGTGAGCTATTCGACCTGCTTAACTCCACCCAGCGAAAATGGGCTAGCACGCAGTTTGATACACGCATGAGCCCGCCGCGGAGGCCAGTGCCGCTCGCCGTCGCTCGTGGCACCTCTTCAGCCGACGAGGTCTGACGTATCCTGGAAGAAGTGGTTTTCGGGCTGTTTCCGCATGCCCGTATATGAGGGGTTGTTATGAGTTCTTTGCCGCGTGAGGCTCAGCGGAATCGTTTGCATCGGACTATTTGGGAGGTCGCGAACGAGCTTCGCGGCTCCGTGGACGGATGGGACTTCAAGAGCTATGTGCTCGGTATGTTGTTCTATCGCTTTATTTCGGAGAATCTCGCGAGCTTCATCGAAAAGAACGAGGGCGAAGGTTTCAGCTACGCGAAACTCACGGATGAGCAGGCGGAACCGATCCGGGACATGATGGTGGATGAGAAGGGATTCTTCATCCTCCCGTCGCAGCTGTTCGAGAACGTGCGGGCGCGGGCAGCGCAGGATGAGAACCTCAACGAAACCCTAGAGAAGGTGTTCCAGAGCATCGAAGGGTCTTCGGTGGGGCATGCGAGTGAAGATGACCTAAAGGGTCTCTTCAATGAGCTTGATGTGAACTCGCCTCGCCTGGGCAATACGGTGGAGCGCCGCAACGAGAAGCTGCGCAGGCTCCTCAACGCGATCGGCGACCTGGACATGGGCGAGCGACACGATGAGGGCATCGACATGTTCGGTGACGCTTACGAGTTCCTGATGCAGATGTACGCCTCGCAAGCCGGTAAGTCTGGCGGTGAGTACTACACGCCGCAGGAAGTCAGCGAGCTGCTGGCGCGCTTAACCGTCATCGGTAAGGACAGCGTGCAGCGTGTGTATGAGACAAAGACCTCGGATTTGATAAGACCTACCCCGGCCTCCTAACCCCTATTGGCCAGGGGTTTTGTCGTTTCTGGAGTCGGTTGTCGCGGTGAGCGCGCCGCTTCAAGGCGCCGCCAGGAAAGCTGATGTGCGCCGAAGTGACGCGCCGCTGGTCTTCGAGGGGGACGGAATGTGCTCAGACTTGGCGGGTTCAATGTGAGGGGCATGAGAACCCGTTTGTGTCTTACCCCGACCGCCCTAGGCAAACCGACGCGGGTAAATCTGCATGTAGTCCTTCATGTAGTTGGCCGCTGGAATTCACACTAAGAAGTTGCCGTGTTGTGGCACCGACTGAGGCGTGTGTATGGGAAGCTTGACGGGACTTGTTCGAGCGGCATGGAGGCCATGGCGGCGAAACGACGCAAGATTCTGATGCGTCACATCAGCATCGGCGAGCTCTCACGAGGTTAGGCATTTCGCCTGATCAAAGGGGTTGCTGAGAAGGATGAACCCGTCTACGGACTGTGTTACGACAAACCGATCGCAGTGTTGATCTCCGATTAGCGCTACGAGCGACTGTTGGATGAAGGAATTGACCCAAGTGAGCACTCAGAAACTAACGAGTCATGTGTCCCTGATCTGGAAGATCGCCGAGATTTTGCGCGGCGATTACAAGGTGCACGAATACGGCGACGTGGTCTTGCCCTTCACGGTGCTCACCCGCCTCGATTCAGTCCTGGTCGACACGAAGCAGGCGGTGTTAAACATCAAGGGCACCTCGGTGCCCTCACAGGTCAAGGAACTGCAGTACGCGAAGGCGACGGGGTATCCGTTTTGGAATACCTCGAACTTCACGCTGAAGACGTTGCTCGACGATGCGGACAACCTTGAGCAGAACCTGACCTACTATGTGCAGGCGTTTGCGCCTGCTGCGCGTGAGGTGATGGAGGCCTACAATTTTTACAACGTGATCGAGCGCCTCGATGAGGCCAACCTGCTGTATTACGTGCTCAGTGAGTTCACTTCCGCGAAGGTCAACCTCCACCCTGACGTGGTGAGTAACGACCAGATGGGCTACATCTTCGAAGAACTTATCCGCAGGTTCTCTGAATTGTCGAATGAGACCGCCGGTGAACACTTCACCCCGCGTGAGGTCATTAGCCTCATGGTTAACCTCTTGTTCAACCCTGAGGAAGATATCAACCGGCTTTGTGCGGACGGAGCCATGGCCTCGCTGTATGACCCAGGGGTCGGCACCGGCGGCATGCTTTCCATAGCCGCCCAGCACGTCGATGAGCTGAATAGCACTGCTCGCCTCGAGGTGTACGGTCAAGAGCTCAATCCGCAAACCTATGCGGTGGCGAAGTCCGACATCATGATTAAGGGTGAACGCCAAGAGCGCATCTACTTTGGCAATACGCTGACGAACGACAAGACGGCAGGGATGCGGTTTGACTACATGCTGTGCAATCCGCCCTTTGGCGTGGACTGGAAGAAGTACGCCGACCCGATTCGTGACGAGGCTGAACGCCAGGGCTACCAGGGTCGCTTCGGAGCGGGAACGCCGCGTGTGTCGGATGGCTCCTTCCTCTTCTTGCAACACATGATCTCGAAGATGAAGCCTTATGACCCCAAGGATCTTGTGAATGCCCCTGGCACACGAATCGGGATCGTGTTCAACGGCTCGCCTCTCTTCACGGGTGGGGCTGGTCAAGGCGAATCAGAGATCCGCCGTTGGATCCTTGAGAACGACTGGCTGGAAGCGATCATCGCGCTGCCTGATCAAATGTTTTACAACACCGGAATTCTCACCTACATCTGGGTGCTGTCGAACAAGAAGGAGCGCCGACGCAAGAACAAGGTGCAACTGATCGATGCGACCCCCTATTTCCAGCGGATGCGTAAACCCTTGGGTGAAAAGCGCAAGGAACTCACCGACGACAACATTGCCGACATCACTCGTATATATGGCACGTTCCAAGAAACCGAAGAGTCGAAGATCTTCGCCACCGAAGACTTTGCTTACCATGAGGTTGTCGTGGAACGCCCGCTAAGGCTGAGCTTCCAAACCGCCCCAGACTCGATCGAAGTACTCAAACAGTCCAAACCATTCGTGGGCCTTGCCACGTCGACAAAGCGCAGCGAGCCAGCACGCAGCGAAGAAATCGAGGCAGGCAAGCGAGTGCAGAATGCGATCATCGCTACCCTCGAGGCACTCGATGCTGAACACGTGTACCTCAACCGGGACGAATTCACCGACCTACTCCGAGAAGGCATCAAAGACCGTGGCGAGAAGATCCGCATCGCAGCGCTACGCGAGATTGTCGCTGAACTCGGCACCAAGAACCCCGACGCAGACATCTGTGTGGATTCGAAAGGGAACCCGGAGCCAGACACTGATCTACGCGACACTGAGCAGATCCCGTTCCTCGAGGACATTGGGGCGTATTTCCAGCGCGAAGTCATCCCCTACGCTTCCGACGCCTGGATCGACCATGACAAAACCAAGGTCGGTTACGAGATCCCCTTCACCCGCTACTTCTACAAATACGAAGAACTCGGCGACCCAGTAGAAACTCTCGCTGAGATTCAGACGCTCTCCGCAAGCATCCAAGCCGACATCGCCAAACTCTTCAGTGAGCAGGTGAATTAATGAGTGACAAAAACTGGGTGGATGTATTCCCAGATAACTGGGATCTTGTGAGGTTCTCGAAGGTCTATAGGTTTTATCGGGGGCTAGACATCAAGAAGCAAAATTTAAGCGATCACGGATTACCAGTGATCAGCTACGGACAAATACACGCTAAAGATAACCCCGGCGTGTGTGTTTCGGGCCCCCATATTCGCTACATCCCTGAAGAGTTCGTCAAGGAATCACAGGTTGAGCGAGCTCTCCTGGATGAGGGCGACATCGTTTTTGCTGATACGAGTGAAGATATCGAAGGCGCGGGAAACATGGTTCGTGCAGCAGGTGAGGATGCGCTGTACGCGGGGTACCACACACTCATTGCACGACCAAGTCCAGGTTTCCGTCACGAATACATGGCATACCAAATGATTTCGCCCGTCTGGCGGCAACAGATCCAACGGTCTGTTCAAGGGGTAAAGGTATACAGCGTCACGCAGCGCCTATTTAACGATGTCACAATTCTTCAGCCTCCATTCGAAGAGCAACGCACTATAGCTGAATTCTTGAAATCCAAGACCACTGAAATTGATGGATTGATTGAGAGGATGGCCCGTGAGGTTGACTTGTTGGAGCGGTATCGGCGGGAGTTGATCGCCCGCACGGTGACTCGTGGCCTAGATCCGGATGTGCCGATGCGCGACAGCGGGATCGACTGGATTGGCATGGCCCCAGCAGTCTGGAAAACGGCTTCGATCTCGGTTGTTACCGATGAGAATAGGGTCAAGAATGCAGATCTGTCAGAGAAGAATCTGCTCAGCCTTAGTTATGGCCGAATCATTCGCAAAGATATCGACCTAGCATTTGGTTTACTTCCAGCCTCCTTCGATTCTTATCAAATCGTCGAGCCCGGCGACATCGTCCTTCGAATGACTGATCTGCAAAACGATAAACGCAGTCTCCGAAGCGCGCTCGCCAAGGAGCGTGGAATCATCACCAGCGCATACATCAGCCTTAAGGCCCGCGGGCCAATCCTCAATGAATATCTTGCATGGCTACTGCGGTGTTATGACCTTGCAAAGGTGTTTTACTCGCTCGGCGGAGGCGTTCGTCAATCCGCAAGCTACAAGGAAATCGGCAAGATTCCGATTCTCGTCCCCTCGATGGAAGAGCAACAGAATATCGTCGATTTTCTCGAAGAAAAGTCAGCCCAGATTGATTCGATCATTGAGGGTATCAATAGGCAGATTGAGCTTCTAGGTAAGTATCGCAAGCAGGTTATTAATGATGTCGTAACGGGCAAGGTTCGTGTGGGCGAGGTGGCGTGATGGATACGTCTGAGCGCAGATTTGAAGATGAGATTGAGTACGCGCTGACGCATGTTGGTCCCACGGAGCTTGACTTTTACGAGTCGCGAAGCCCTGCCGGGTATGACCGCTACTTGGGCCTGTATCCGCAAGATTTGCTCGACTTCGTGCGAGATACGCAAGCGCAGCAGTGGGAGCGTTTGGAGCGCATCCACGGGGCGAAGGCTGGCGAGAAGTTTTGCAAGCGGGTGGCTCGCGAGCTGGATCGGCGCGGCGTTGTCGAGGTTCTGCGTCGTGGCGTGGAGGATCTGGGAGCACGCTTCAAGCTGGTGTTCTTTGCTCCTGGTTCGGATTTGAACGAGCTGTTGGCGGAGAAGTATTGGGCGAACCGGATGACGGTGGTGCGCCAGCTGCGGTACTCGACAAAAAACGACAACTCTGTCGACACGGTGCTGTTCGTTAACGGTATTCCGGTTGTGACGTTGGAGTTGAAGAATCAACTGACCGGGCAGACCTATCGGAACGCGATTGACCAGTACAAGCGGTCCCGCCCAGCCAATGAGGTGCTGTTTGGGTTGAACCGGCGTGCGGTGGTGCATTTTGCGGTCGATACTGACGAGGCATGGATGACCACCAAGCTCGCAGGGATGGACACGGTCTTCTTGCCGTTCAACCGTGGTTTTGAGAATGGTGCTGGTAACCCGCCGGTGGCAGGTAAGTACAAGACATCTTACCTGTGGGAAGAGGTGCTGGCCAAAGATTCTCTGCTCGACATTTTGCATCGATTCGTTCAGTTCCTCCCGCACGAGAGCGACCGGCGGAAGGATAAGTTGATCTTCCCGCGCTACCACCAGCTCGATGCCGTGCGTGCACTCGTTGCCGACGCCAAGATTCGTGGTGCGGGGAAGAACTATTTGGTGCAGCACTCGGCGGGCTCAGGTAAGTCGAACACGATCGCCTGGCTGGCCCACCATCTATCTAATCTGCATGACGAACAGCAGCGGGCGGTGTTTGATTCGATCGTTGTGATCACCGACCGGCGGGTGCTGGATAAGCAGTTGCAGGACACGATTTACGCGATGGATCACACCGCTGGCGTGGTGGTCAAGGTCGACAAGAATGCTCGACAGCTCACCGAGGCGATCGCTGATGGAGTGAAGATCATCATCTCCACCCTGCAGAAATTCCCGTTCGTTGATGTCAGCAAGGTCGCTACTACTGGTAAGCGGTTCGCGGTAATCGTAGACGAGGCGCATTCGTCTCAGACCGGTGAGGCCTCGGAAAAGCTCAAGCAGGTGCTCGCGGATGCAGCTACGGCGGGAAAGGAATCCGAGGAGGACTTGCTGGACCGTTACGCTGCTGCCGAAGCGCAGGTGGAGGCCGAACAGCTAGAGATCGATGAACAGATCGCCGAGCAACTACGCACGCAGGGCCGCCAGCCCAACCTGTCGTTCTTCGCGTTTACTGCGACCCCGAAGCAGAAGACGCTCGAGATCTTTGGCACCCCGGTTCCTGACGCCACCCCGGTCCCGTTCCACGTGTATTCGATGCGTCAAGCCATCGAAGAAGGCTTCATTCTTGACGTGCTGAAGAACTACACCACCTACCAGGCCTTTTACCGGGTCGGGAAAGCTATTGCGGACGATCCAGAATACTCGACCAAGCAAGCCAACAAGGCGCTCGGCAAATACTTGAGTCTGCATCCTTATAACCTGAGGCAAAAGGCCGAGATCATCATCGAGCACTTCCGCGCCAACGTCGCCCACAAGATCGGCGGTAACGCTAAGGCAATGCTGGTGACTGGTTCCCGCCTGCATGCGGTGCGCTACTACTTCGCCTTCCGTGACTACATCAAACAGATGGGGTATACGGATCTTGGCGTGCTGGTGGCGTTCTCAGGAACGGTCGAGGACAAGGGTGCCGACTACACCGAGGAACAGCTCAACCGGATCCCCGAAGCGGAGTTGCCGGAGAAATTCGCCACTGGCGAGTACCAACTGATGCTGGTGGCTGAGAAGTATCAGACGGGCTTCGATCAACCGCTTCTGCACACGATGTATGTGGACAAGAAACTCCACGGGGTCAAAGCGGTACAGACCCTCTCGCGGATCAACCGTATGCATCCGGGTAAGACCGACACGTTCGTGCTCGACTTCGTCAACACCGCAGAAGATATCCAGAAGTCGTTCCAGGACTACTACATTTCCACCGGGATCACCGAGGAGACAGACCCGAACATCGTCTACGACCTCTACCACGCCCTCGCTTCCTACCATTTGTGGACGGACAAAGAGATCGAGGGCTTTACCAAGGTGTTCTTCACCGAGCAGATGAAGCAAACGAACCTCGACTTCAGCCGTCTCAATGCTTACCTTGATCCTGCCGTCGCCCGGTTTGATGAACTGCCCAACGAGGACAAGCTTGAGGTGCGGGCGCGGATGAATAAGTTCAACCGCAATTACGACTTCCTGACCCATATCATCCGCTACGACGACGAGCGACTTCACCGCTTCGCGGCCTACGCCAAGCTCTTGGTGCGCAAGCTCCACATTGAGGGCGACCCCGCCCCACATTTGGAAGACGAGGTTGCACTGCAGTACTACCGCATCCAGCAGGTCTACGAAGGTTCCATCGACCTGGTTGATGAGCAAGGGCAGCTGTCGAATAACCCCGACACCGGCGGTGGGAGCGGCGGCGAGAAGGACAATCTGTCCAACATCATCTCCACTTTCAATGACCGGTGGGGCACTGAGTTCACCCATATGGACAAGGTGATTGAGCAGCTCACCGAGGATATGGTCGAAGATGCTGAAGTCAAGTCCCGTGCCCACAACTCTCTCGACATGTTCTCTATCGTGTACGCCGAACGCATCCAAGACATCGTGCTCGACCGGATGAACCAGAACCAAGACTTCGCTATCAAGTATCTGTCGGATCCGCAGTTTAGGGCCGATGTGGACCGGGTTCTCCTCCCGTTGATTCACGCACGCCTCAACCGCGAAGACTGATAGCTGTCCTCGCTTGTAGGGCCGCCCGACACGCCGTCGGAGTCCCCCGGAGCGGTGGTGATGCCGCTTGGACTTACCCCGCGCGCTTCGCGAGCAGCTGCGCGAGCAGTTCCGTGACTTCCTCTGGGTCCGCGATGCGGAAGCTCGCCGCAGTCTCGCCGCCGCCGCCGACCTTGATCGTGAGGTCGCTATCGCCGGCGCGGTGGAACACGGACTCGTCGGTCACGTCGTCACCGAGGTAGAGCCACGCGTCGCACGCGCACGCGCGGGCGAGGGCCTCGATCGCTTCGCCCTTCGTCGCGGGGATTACGGAGAACTCCACGACGGCCTTGCCGGGCGTGACCTTCGCGTGGCGAATCGAGCGCGCATACTCGAGGGCCTCTTCGGTCGCGTTCGCAGCGCCGCGGCCCTTCGCGTTGCGCGTGTGGAGCACGGCGGCCGTGGGCTTTTTTTCTACCTCGGTACCCGGGTACTTGCGGGAAATTCGCTCGAGGGACGCCGTGATTGAGGCGAGCTGCGAGCGGCGCTCATCCGTCATCGAAAGCGATGACGAATCGAGAATTCCCGCATCCATGCTCTCGGGAAGCGCACCCACCTCGGCGCCGTGCGAGCCGATCAGCACCACCGAGCTCGGCATTTCCGTGAGCGAATCGAGATCTTCGAGAGAACGGCCCGATACGAGGGCAACGTTCGTGCCGTCGAGGCCCGAAAGGGAGCGAAGCGCCTGAAGCGATTCGGGAAGGGCGCGCGCCTCATCGCGGTTCGCGACGATCGGTGCGAGAACCCCGTCGAAATCAGAAGCGACCAGCACGCGCGGCGTTGCGGCGAAAGCCTCGAGTGCAGAATCGAGCTCGGCGCGCGGCGGGCAGGCGTCGGCACTGAGAGTGGGGCGAGCCGGAGCCTTCCTGGCTTCCGCACTGCGATCCCCACCCACGCGCTCGAGCGACTCGAGGAAGTCTGACGCCCACCGCTGCACATCGTGATCGAACACCTGGCGGCGAAGCGAACGCATGTTGTCCTGCTGCTCCTCCTCGCTCATCGCGAGCGCGTGGAGGATCGCCGACTTGAGCTCGTCAATGTCGTGTGGGTTGACGAGGGTCGCGGCGCGAAGCTCATCGGCCGCGCCCGTGAACTCCGAAAGCACGAGAACGCCGCGCTCATCAACGCGCGAGGCGATGTATTCCTTCGCGACAAGGTTCATGCCGTCACGAAGGCTCGTCACGAGCACCACATCCGCGCACATGTAAAGCGCGGTCATGTCGGTGCGGGGGAACGTGCGGTGCATGTACGAGATTGCGGGGCGGCCAATCGGGGCAAAGTCACCGTTGAGGCGCCCGACGGTTAGCTCGATCTCATCGCGCAGCTGCTTGTAGGCATCGACCCTTTCGCGCGACGGGGTCGCAACCTGGATCATCGTGACCTCGTGCGGGTCGATGGCGCCGTCGTTGAGGAGTTCGCCGTAGGCCTTGAGGCGGTGGCGGATGCCTTTCGTGTAATCGAGGCGATCCACGCCGAGCACGACCTTCTTCGGGTTGCCGAGCTGCTCGCGAATTTCCTTTGCCCGCGCGAGCACTGCCGGGTCCTTCGTGAGCTCGTCGTACACGCTCACGTCAATGGAGATCGGGAAGCAGCGCGCTTCGACCGTACGGTCGTCTTCAAGGCCGAGGCCCGGGACGATGATCTGGTGCTCGTTCGCGCGGTAACCGAGGATCTGCCGCACGCACGTCGTGAAGTTGATGGCATCGCGCTCGCGCTGGAAGCCGAGCAGATCCGCGCCGAGCAGGCCCCGCAGAACCGAGTCGCGCTTTGGCAGCTGCGCGAAAAGCTCAAACGGCGGGAAGGGGATGTGGTTGAACCAGCCGATCGTCACATCCGGGCGGAGGCTACGGATCATCTCGGGAACGAGCTGGAGCTGGTAGTCGTGCACCCAGATCGTGCCGCCCTCAGCCGTCGCGGCAGCCGCGGCTTTCGCGAACTTGCGGTTTGCCTCGACGTACACGTCCCACCACGTGCGGTGGAAGTTCGGGTCGGCGATCACGTCGTGGTACAGCGGCCACAGGGTGTCGTTCGAGAATCCCTCGTAATACTTTTCGACTTCCTCGGCCGTGAGCGTCACGGGCACGAGATGCATCGTGTCGATGTCAGACGGGGCGATGTCCTCGTCAGCGCCGCCGGCCCAGCCCACCCAGGCGGCTGAATCCGCGTTGCGCATGACCGACTCCATCGCGGTCACGAGACCGCCGGGGCTCGTCACCCACTCGGTCGAGCCATCGGGGGCTGTTTTGCGATCAACAGGGAGGCGATTGGCAACGACAACGAGGGATGCGCGGGACATGATGCTCCTTTACGAAATCACGTGCTTCACCTCTGAACGCTATCAATTCTGAATGGGCGCTCGCGTAAAGTTTCGCATCTTTCCACGTGGACACTCGCGCGCTCGCGAAGGCCTGCCACCTAGGGTTTTGCCTACGGAACGCCATCCACGAGCAAGGAGTAGGCATGCGCGCACACGAGGCAGGAGCTCTTCACGGGAATGATCTCGTTCCCCAGTGGCTGCCCTATCCAAGCGACGTCAACCACCTCATCGAAGGGCTCTGGAGTGCGAACACGACACGCAACGCACGCGGAGAGGTCGAGGTCGCCGGCGTAAGCGTTCGGGAGATCAAGGAACGGTTCGGCACGCCCACGTTCGTGATCGACGAAGAAGATTTCCGCCAACGCGCCCGGCTTTTCCGTGACACGTTCGAGCGAGTCTTCGCGTCGCTTGCTGGCGTGGACATGAGCTATGCGGGCAAGGCCTTTCTTTCGACCGCGGTCGCGCGGTGGGTGCGCGAAGAAGGGCTCGGTCTCGATGTGTGCTCGGGTGGGGAGCTCGCGATTGCGCTTCGCGCGGGGTCCGACGCTAGCCGGCTCACGTTCCACGGCAATAACAAGAGCGATGCCGAGCTTTCCCTCGCGATCGCGGCCGGGGTGGGGCGCATTGTAATCGATTCCCTCGAGGAGATCGACCGCGTGAACGACATCGCCGGGGCGAAGGGCGTACGTCAACGCGTGCTCCTGCGCGTCACCTCGGGCGTGGAGGCGCACACGCACGAGTTCATCTCGACGGCCCACGAGGATCAGAAGTTCGGCATCTCGATCGCCACGGGGGAGGCCCTCGACGCGATCCGGCGCGTAGAAGCCGCGGAAGCCCTCGCGCTCGACGGTCTCCACTCGCACATCGGTTCACAAATTTTCGATACCAACGGTTTCGAAGTCGCGGCGAGGCGCGTGCTTGCCCTTGCAAAGGAAGGGCGCGACGCGATTGGCCGCCCCCTTACTCACATCGTTCTTGGCGGTGGCTTCGGCGTGATGTACACGACCCAAAACACACCCCGAACGGCCGAGCAACTGGCCGAACAGCTCGCCGCGATCGTCGAAAACTCCTGCCGCACACTCGAGCTGGAGATCCCAAGACTCGGCTTCGAGCCCGGGCGCGCGATCGCCGGGCCCTCCACGCAGACCCTCTATACGGTGGGCACGCTCAAGGATGTCGAACTCGGCGCTGGCCAAAAGCGCCTGTACGTCTCGATCGATGGCGGCATGAGCGACAACGTTCGCACCGCCCTCTACGACGCCGACTACTCATGCCTGCTCTCTAACCGCACCTCCGAGGTGGAGCCGCGCATCGTGCGCGTCGTGGGCAAGCACTGCGAAAGCGGCGACATCGTGGTGAAAGACGAGTACCTGCCCGGCGATGTGAAGCGAGGCGACCTCATCTCCGTGCCCGTGACGGGTGCCTACTGCTACGCGCTCGCCTCCAACTACAACAGCGCGCTGAGGCCCGCCGTCGTTTCCGTGAAGGACGGCGAGATTACCGAGATGATCCGGCGCGAAACAATCGAGGATCTCCTCGCGAGGGACCTCGGGTAACGGCGGGGGAGCGGCAACCGTCGGACTCCCCACACCCGATGATCGCTACGTTTGTGTCGACGCACGAGCGCGAGAAGCCCGTGCGAGTGGGGAAGTCGAGCGCCTCCACATGCCACCTCGCGCGCCAGAAAGGGATCTGTGAGAATCGCGAAAGAACGCGTCACGGTGCAGCCGTGTGCGACAAGTGCTAACCTCGGCCCCGGCTTCGACACCCTGGGCCTCGCCCTCGACCTTCGCGACCGCTACACGCTTGAGGTCACGACCGGTCCCACCGAAGTCATCATTCGCGGCGAGGGCGCTGGGGAGCTGCCCACCGACGACACGAACCTCGTGGTGCGCACCCTGCGCGAAAGCCTCGAATGGGTGGGCGCGCCCCAAATCGGTGTGCGACTCACGTGCACGAACCTCATCCCCCAGGGCAGAGGGCTCGGCGCGAGCGCAGCGGCAATCGTGGGCGGCATCGCCCTCGCGAGAGCGATTCTCCAGGACCCGAGCGCCATTGATGATCAGGAGATGCTCGAGATCGCCGCCTCGATCGAAGGGCACCCCGATAGTGTCGCCGCCGGCATCCACGGCGGCGTGTGCCTCGGCTACATGGAAGGCGAAACTGCCCACGCCGTGCGCCTGCGCGTCGCGAACGCCGCCGACGGCCAGCCCGTTCTACGCCCGCTCATCATTACCCCAAGCCTCACCTCTCCGACAACCACGGCGCGCGCGATTCTGAGCCCCGAGGTGAGCCGAAGCGACGCGACCCACAACATCGCCCGCTCCGCCCTGCTCGTCCATGCCCTCGCGGAGGATCCCTCACGCCTCTTCGCAGCCACCGCCGATCGCCTTCACCAGGACGCCCGGAGCGGGCAGATGCCCCAGAGCGTGAGTCTCGTGCACGTGCTGCGCTCGCAGGGCGTGCCGGCCGTGATCTCGGGGGCGGGTCCGACGGTACTCATCCCCGCCGATGCCCCCGGCGACATTGCGCGTATCGTGGGCGACGTGGTCGAGGACCCGGATAGCTGGCGCCTCGCGCGCGTGCCCCTTGCACAAGAGGGCATTCGTACTGTGTTATCGTGAGGGTGCTCGGCCGCGCCAACGTGGCCCCGCCCTCGTTGAAGGCTGGCGAACCGCCACCGCGTAGAGCCACGATCCTTCCCTCGGCGGTAGGCGCTCGCACACGAGTCATTCTCATGGCGGTCGAGTATTCCTGACACCGATTGGTGCCCCTCCTTCGGCGTGAACGCGTCACAAGCCTCCCGCCCAAGCGCCCGAGCGCGCGTTTTTCCCCGAAAAGAGCACCGTCACCTCACGAAACTGAGAACAACCACGGGACACACACCTCAGAAAGGACCCCGGGTGAACGACAACAACATCGACGCCGCCGAACTCTCGGCAAAGAGGCTTCCGGAGCTTCAGGCCATCGCCACTTCCATGGGCATCCGCGGGGTGCGCAAGCTCCGCAAAGGCGAGCTGATCGAAGCCATCAGCACGGGCACAGTGCCGTCGGCCCCCGCCGCGCGTACCGCCAAGGCGAGCGCCGCTGAAAACTCCAGCACTGCCGAATCTGCCCCCGCGACCACCGAAAGCGCTCCGAGCACCGAGCAGGCAGAGAAGCCCGCTCGCTCGCGTGTGAGCGAGGGCGAAAAGCCGAACGCCGAGAAGGACTCGAAGCGCGACGCTCGCGATTCCCAGAGCGAAAATAAGGATCGTGACGCCGAAGAGCGCACCCGCGGCAATGCCGGCAACGACACCAACGACCGAGGCGATCGCCAGGACCGCCGCCGGAGCGATCGCCCCCGCCGCGTCGAAGACATCGAACTTCCCGATTCGGAAGCCACGCGCGAGCGCCGCAAAGGCGACCGCGAGGACCGCCGCGACCGCCGCAATGACCGCGGGCAGGGCAATCACGACTCCGAACAGAAGAATCGCGATGGCGAAGGTCGCCGCGATCGACGCAACAACCGCGGCGATGGGGACGACAACAACAACGATCGCCGAGGCCGCCGCTCGCGCGGTCGCGAACGCAACCGCAATCGCAACCGCCGCGACAACGACAACAACGGCGAGCCACAGGTGCGCGAAGACGACGTGCTCGTCAAAGTCGCCGGCATTCTCGACATTCGCGACAACTACGCGTTCGTGCGCACGACGGGCTACCTTCCCGGCCCGAGCGACATCTACGTGTCGATGAACCAGGTGCGCAAGTACGGCCTGCGCAAGGGCGATGCGATCGTGGGTCAGGTCAAGGCCCCCAAGGACGGCGAAGAGCAGCAGCGCCACCAGGACTTCCACCACGGTGGCGGTGGCCGCGGGCGCGGTCGCAACAACAAGGCCCACTCGAAGTTCGCGGCCCTCGTGAGCGTCGACACCGTGAACGGCATGACCCCCGAGAAGGCCAAAGCTCGCGTCGAGTTCAACAAGCTCACGCCGCTGTACCCCGACACGCGCCTGCGCCTTGAGAACAAGGCCACCAACTTCACGCCGCGCATCATCGACCTCGTTGCCCCCGTGGGCAAGGGTCAGCGCGGACTCATCGTCGCGCCGCCGAAGGCCGGTAAGACCATCATCCTCCAGCAGGTCGCCGACGCGATCACGCAGAACAACCCCGAGGTTCACCTCATGGTTGTGCTCGTGGACGAGCGCCCCGAGGAAGTCACCGACATGCAACGCACGGTCAAGGGCGAGGTCATTGCCTCGACCTTCGACCGCCCCGCCGACGACCATACGACCGTCGCCGAACTCGCGATCGAGCGCGCAAAGCGCCTCGTCGAGATGGGACGCGACGTTGTTGTTCTCCTCGACTCGATCACGCGCCTCGGCCGCGCCTACAACCTCGCGGCTCCTGCCTCGGGTCGTATCCTCTCGGGCGGTGTCGATTCCTCGGCGCTTTACCCGCCGAAGCGCTTCTTCGGTGCGGCCCGCAACGTCGAAAACGGCGGCTCGCTCACGATCCTCGCGACCGCGCTCGTGGACACAGGCTCGAAGATGGACGAAGTGATCTTCGAGGAGTTCAAGGGCACCGGCAACTGGGAGCTCAAGCTCGACCGCAAGCTCTCCGAGCGCCGCATCTTCCCGGCCGTCGACGTCAACGCGTCAGGCACGCGCCGCGAAGAGGAACTCATGGGCAACGAAGAGCTCGCCATCATGTGGAAGCTTCGCCGTGTTCTCAGCCAACTCGAGCAGCAGCAAGCGATCGAGCTTCTCCTCGAGCGCCTCAAGAAGTCGCAGAACAACGGGGAGTTCCTGCTCGCCGTGTCGAAGTCCACCCCGAAGGTTCCCCGCCAGGGCGAGTAATTCGAGTCAACGGTCGTGATGTGCGGCCTGTAAGCAGAGTTACAGGCCGCGCACTGGAGCTCCGGCTTCCTTTCGTGGGAAACTGGACGACGGCTCTGGTTCACGGCCCGCACCGCGGTGCCGACCCAGCGGCCATGATCGAAAAGGAGACATCACATGAAGAAGGGGATCCACCCCGAATACGTGGAAACCACGGTGACCTGCACCTGTGGCAACACGTTCGTGACCCGCAGCACGAAGGCCGACGGAAAGATTAATTCCGAGGTGTGCTCAGCCTGCCACCCGTTCTACACCGGCAAGCAGAAGATTCTCGATACCGGTGGCCGCGTGGCCCGCTTCGAAGCACGCTACGGCAAGCGCAAGAAGTAGCTTTTCAAAGCGGCGCTGGCACCCCGCCTCCATGTGGGATGCCAGCGCCGCTTTCGCGTACGTAAAACCCTCAACGCCCGCCCCACCACGCCAAGAAAGACCCTCATGTTTGAGAATGTGTCCTCGCTCGTTGATGAATACTCGGCCCTCGAGCAGCAGATGGCCGATCCCGCGCTTCACAACGACCACAACAAGGCCAAGCGGGTGGGGCGCCGCTACGCTGAGCTCGGCCCCGTGGTGAGCACGTACCGCGAATGGCTCGCGACGGGGGAGGACCTCGACACGGCGCGCGAGTTCGCCGATGAGGACCCCTCGATGGCAGAGGAGGCGAAGTCCCTTGAAGCGAAGCGCGAGGACCTCACGGCGAAGCTCGAGGATCTGCTCGCCCCGCGTGACCCCAACGATGCGCGCGACGTGATCCTCGAAGTGAAGGCCGGCGCTGGCGGCGATGAGTCCGCGCTGTTCGCCGCGGATCTCGTGCGCATGTATGAGGCCTACGCGACCAGGAACGGCTGGAGCACCGAAATCATCACCGAAACCGAGAACGACCTCGGCGGCTACAAGGACCTCTCGATGTCGATCCGCACGCGCGGCAACGTCGGTCCCGCCGAAGGCGTGTGGGCGCACCTCAAATACGAGGGCGGTGTGCACCGCGTGCAGCGCGTTCCCGTGACCGAATCTCAGGGCCGCATCCACACGTCAGCCGTGGGCGTTCTCGTGGTGCCCGAGGCCGACGAGGCAGATGAAGACGAGTTCCTCGCCGAGCAGCTCCACCCGAACAACCTGCGCATCGACGTGTACCGCTCGTCCGGTCCCGGCGGCCAGAGCGTGAACACGACCGACTCGGCCGTGCGCATCACGCACCTTCCCACGGGCCTCGTGGTGAGCTGCCAGAACGAAAAGAGCCAGCTTCAGAACAAAGAGCAGGCCATGCGCATCCTCCGTTCGCGCTTGCTCGATGCCGTACATGCCGAGCAGGAGGCCGAGGCTTCCGCGACTCGCCGCTCCCAGGTACGTACCGTGGACCGCTCCGAACGCATCCGCACGTACAACTTCCCCGAGAACCGCATCGCCGACCACCGCACCGGCTACAAGGCGAACAACCTCGATCAAGTGCTGAACGGCGATCTCGAGGCGGTCGTGAAGTCCCTCATGGACGCCGATCGCGAGGCCATGCTCGCCGCCGCGGGCTCGAACGAGTAAAGATTCGTGGGCTCGCTCGGCGCGCAGGAAGCGCGCGATTCCGACGGTTGCCGCACCCCCGGCGATGTTTTGGAGGCTCGCGGTGAGCACGGTGCCCACGTGAAATTGAGCGTGTCGCAGCGCGTGACCCTTGCTCGCCGCGAGGCCCGCGCTCGACTGGAAGCCGCGGGCATTGACTCAGCCGCGGCCGAAGCGCGGGTCATCGTTTCTCACGCGGCGAGAGCTCGCACCTCACTCGTGCTCCTTGATGACCTTCCCGAAACATTCGAGGCGGATCTCGAAGCCGTGCTCGCGCGCCGCGAAAAGCGCGAACCCCTCCAATTAATCCTCGGTGAAGCGCCCTTTCGCCGGCTCACGCTGGAAACCGCACACGGCGTTTTCATCCCGCGACCCGAGACCGAAGTGGCGCTCGACATCGCCCACTACTGGGTGCGCGAGGAAGGCCGTCAAGCGTCGGACCCCCTGCGGGCCCTCGATGCTTGCACCGGAAGCGGAACCCTCGCCGCTGCGATCCTCGACGAGTTCCCCGCCGCCCGCGTGAGTGCGTTTGACCTGAACGAGCGCGCCGTGGAACTTGCCAGGCGGAACTGCGAAAACGCAGGGCCGGGACGCTCGCGAGTGTTCCGCGCCGAACTGCCCACGAGTGAAGCGGAGCTGGACGCTTTCGTGCGCACATATGTTCCCGAGGTCCCGCTCGATTGTCTCCTCGCGAACCCGCCCTACATCCCCGAATCTGACATCCCTGTCGATCCTGAGGTGCGCGAGTTCGACCCCCGAGAGGCGCTGTTTGGGGGAGGAGAGAAGGGCCTCGACGTTCCCCGCGCCGTGATCGCACTCGCCGCCCGCACCCTGCGACCGGGTGGCCTCCTCGTCATGGAGCACGACGAAAGCCAAGGTGACGCGACGCGCGCGATTGCCGAGCGTGGGGGAGAGTTCGAGAAGATCCGCACAGCGCGCGATCTCACGGGGCGCGATCGCTTCCTCGTGGCGCGCCGCGCACAACAAGTGAAAGAATGAGGCACGTGAGCGTTTACGACTACACCGACGAATCCACGCGCGACGAAGCCCTCGAGGCCGCCGCCACCGCCGTCAAAGACGGCAAACTCCTCGTGTTGCCCACCGACACCGTGTACGGGATCGGCGCCGATGCGTTCAATAAGGATGCCGTGCAAGCACTCCTCGACGCGAAGGGCCGCGGCCGCCAGTTTCCGCCGCCCGTGCTGATCGGCGACCCGAACGTCATGCACGCCCTCGGCCTCGATATCCCGCCGATCATCGAAGATCTCGTGGACGAGTACTGGCCCGGCGCGCTCACCGTGATCGTCAAGGCGCAGCCCTCCCTGCACTGGGATCTCGGCGAAACGAAAGGCACGGTCGCGCTTCGCATGCCCGATCACGAAGCGGCGATCGCACTTCTCAAGAAGACCGGCCCGCTCGCCGTCTCGAGCGCCAATAAGCACGGCGGCGATCCCGCAAAGTCCGTCATGGACGCGGCCGTGCAACTCGGCGACGCGGTCGAGGTGTACCTCGACGGCGGCCCCTCACGTATCGGTGAATCCTCGACGATTATCGACGCGACCGTGAACCCGCCCGAGATTCTCCGCCATGGCGCGCTGAGCGAAGAAGAGATCGTCGACAAGTTCGGCGAGATTTTCACGCCCGAGGTGCCTGAGGAAACCGAGGACGCGGAAGCCTCAGACGAAGCTCAGCCCACGGCCGGCGAGGATAAGGCCGACGCTTGAGGGTTTACCTCTTCCTCCTCCTGATCGCCGCGGCCGTCACCTATCTCGTGACGCCCGCGGCGCGCGTCGTTGCGCGGCGCATCGGCGCGATGACCGCCGTGCGTGCGCGCGACGTGCATCAGGACGTCACTCCTCGGCTCGGTGGCGTGGCCATGTTCGCGGGTGTCGCGGTCGCGATGATTCTCGCGTCGAACGTTCCGTTCCTCGAACCCATTTTCCGCAGCTCCTTCAAGGTGTGGTCGATCCTCATCGCGGGCGGGCTCATCTGCTTACTCGGCGGGCTCGACGACAAGTTTGACCTTGACTGGCTCACGAAACTCGCGGGTCAGGTGCTCATCGCGCTCTTTGTTGCCTCGCAGGGCGTGCAACTTACGACCCTTCCCATAGGCGGCCTCACTCTTATTTCGGCGCGCTCGGCGCTCATTCTCACGGTCATCGTGATCGTGGCCGCGATGAATGCCGTGAACTTTATCGACGGGCTCGACGGCCTCGCTTCAGGCGTGATGGCGATCGGCGGGGCGGCGTTCTTCATCTACGCCTACCTGCTCACGCGCGACGTCTCGTCGACCGACTACTCGTCGATGGCGGCGCTCATCACGGCGGTCATGATCGGGGCGTGCCTCGGTTTTCTTCCGCATAACTTCTCGAAGGCGCGCATCTTCATGGGGGATTCGGGCGCCCTCTTCCTTGGCCTCCTCCTCGTCTCGGCCACGATTGCCGTCACGGGCCAGGTCGATCCCGCGCGCCTCGCGCCTGTCGATGCGCTCGGCCAGCTGCTCCCGATCCTCATGCCCGTGGGCGTCATGATCTTGCCCGCTCTCGACATGGTGCTCGCGGTCGTGCGACGCGTGGGAAGCGGGAAATCTCCCTTTCACGCCGACCGCCGCCATCTCCACCATCGCTTGCTCAACCTCGGCCACTCGAAACTCGGCGCCGTGCTGATTATGTACACCTGGACGGCGCTCGTGTGCCTGTGCCTCCTCGCCCCCGTATTCTTCGCAGCGAAGACCGCGACGATCATTTGGCTCGGCTCGCTCGTCGTGGCTATAGTCGTGACCCTTGACCCCCTGCGCGCGCTCAAACGCGCCCGTAAAGCCCACGACGTGGAGAACAACGCATGAGCACCGCCGAAAAGAACCGTGCGCACAACAACGCCCTCGTGCAAAAAGGCGCGGTCACTTCGGTCCTCGTTGGCATCGTGATCTCCGCGATCGTCGTGATGGTCGCGTGGCTGGGGTTCGACGCGCATGCATGCAACGGCGCGCTCGTGGGGGCGGGACTTTCGCTCGTGATTACCCTGCCGTCGCTCATCGTCGCCTACTGGGGCGTGAAGCAGAGCCCCACTCTCATGTTCGGCACCGTACTACTCACGTGGACACTCAAGATGATCGTGCTGATTCTGATCCTGATCGTGCTGCGCGGTGCGCCTTGGCTGTCCATGCCGTGGGTGGGAATTGCGCTTCTCTTCGGGGCAGTAGCGCCGATCGCGGTCGAAGGTGTGCTTCTCGCGCGCACGCGCCCGAAAATTGAGGTATAGCGCGCTTATCCTGAGTCAAAAACTCGGCTCGTCCTCTGCTATATTGATTCAGAATGCTGAACGAAAAGCGGCGAAGTCTGCACGGGTGCTGAGAGCGCGTGCACGGCATCGAAGCCGTTTCGAACAGACCGTCCCGTGCCCGTGGCACACGCCAAGCGTGAGCCGAGAACTCTGGAGTAAGAGCAGTTGATTCCTAGCGAAACTACTCGTCTCGTCGCTGAAAGTGGGCTGGATTTCCATACCCCTTCCCTTGCCGACTTCTTCCCCGACGCGATCCTCTTTGCAGGCACCCCGTTTGAGTTCAACCGCGTGCAACTCGTGCGCCTCATTGTCGTGGTGGGCTGCCTCGCCATCACCTACGCAATCGCCTCGCGCGCAAAGATCGTGCCCGGCCGCATCCAGAGCATTTTCGAACTGTTCATGGGCTTTATTCGCGACAACGCGATCGAACCCGTACTTGGCAAGTCCAAGGGCCGACGTTTCGCGCCCATGCTCTACACGCTCTTCTTCCTCGTTCTTTCGATGAACCTCGCGGGCGTCACCCCCGGTCTCAACCTCGCGGGCACCTCCGTGATCGGCATGCCCCTCATGCTCGCGCTGTGGACCTTCGCCACCTACGTCATCTGCGGCATGAAGCAGCACGGTGTACTCGGCTACATCAAGCACGAAACTATGCCCCCGGGCGTTCCGAAGCCCGTGTACTTCCTGCTCGTGCCCATCGAATTTCTTCAGCTTGCACTCGTGCGCTGGTTCTCGCTAACCATCCGTCTCCTCGCCAACATGGTCGCGGGCCACATGATGCTCGTCGTGTTCATCTCGCTCACGCAAGCACTCTTGCTCTCCGGATCGCTGCTCATGATCGCGAGCCCGTTCGCGGGCGTCTTCGCCCTCGGCATCTACGGCTTCGAAGTCTTTGTTGCCCTCCTCCAGGCCTTCATCTTCACGATCCTCGCGTCCGTGTACATCAACATGGCCACGAGCGAAAGCCACTGACCACCCGAGTCACCTAGATTTTCCCTTAGAGCTTCGGCTCACAACCGAAACCCTGCCCGGCAATGCGGCAGAAAACCGAAAGGAATACCCACGTGGGCACCACCATTCTCGCTGAAATCACCGGTAACCTCTCCTCGCTTAGCTACGGCGTCGCGGCCATCGGCCCGGCCCTCGGCATCGGCATGATCGGCGCGAAGACCGTCGAGTCGATGGCGCGCCAGCCCGAAATTCGCGGCTCGCTCCAGACGACCATGATTATCGCCATCGCATTTGTCGAGATCATCGCGCTTCTCGCGATCGTGACCGGCCTCCTCTTCTCCTGAGGTTAATTCCCCATGTATCTGGCAAGTGGAGAAGGAGAGGTCAGCAAGTACGCCCTGCTGATCCCCGAAGTTTCCGAAATTATCTGGAGCTTCATCTTCATCCTCATCTTTGCCGTCGTGTTCATGAAGTTCGTGCTCCCGAAGCTCAACCGGGTCCTGGACGAACGCGCCGAAAAGATCGAGGGTGGCATCCGTAAAGCGGAAGAAGCCCAGTACGAGGCCGATCGCCTCAAGGCTGAGCAGGAAAGCGAACTCGCTGCCGCACGCCGTGAAGCCGCTGAGATGCGCGAAAAGGCCCGCGAAGAGGGCTCGCGCATCATCGAAGAGGCCCGCACGCGTGCAAGCCTTGAGACCGAACGCATGATCGGTGCGGGCAAGCAGCAGATCGCGGCTGAGCAGGCGCAAGCAAGCGCCGAGCTTCGCGGCGAAGTCGGCTCGCTCGCCAGCACGCTCGCCTCGAAGATCGTTGGCGAGTCGCTCAGCGACGATGAGCGCTCGCACCGCGTGATCGATCGGTTCCTCGACGAGCTCGAATCGTCGACCGCGGCGAAGTAAGGAAGGCACAGCACATGCGCGGAGTTTCCGCCACGTCGCTCCAAAGCGTGCTCAGGCGCGCCTCGGAGACCACCTCGGCGAACGCCCCCAGCACCGAGATCGCGAGCGAGCTCTTCGAAGCCGTGCGCGTGATCGACTCGAGCAATCAGCTCGTTCGCCTCTTGAGCGACCCCGGTCGCGACGAGGACCTCAAGGCCGATGTCGTGCGGCGCCTCTTCGGCGGCCGCGTGAGCGAAGCCGGCCTCGAGGTGCTCCTTGAGGCATCGCGGTGCACCTGGTCGGAGCAAAACCACCTCCTCGAAGGAATCGAATTCGCGGGTGTGGCCCTCGTTCTCGACGAAGCTCGAGGTCGCGGTGCGGCGCACACCGTGGAAGAAGAACTCTTCCAGGTCGCGCGCCTCGTTGAGGACACCCCGGAGCTCTCCGAAGCATTCGATTCCAAGCGCGACGACGTACCGGCGCGCGTGGGGATCATCGAGAAGCTCCTGAGTGGCAAGGTGGACCAGGCAACCGTCGGAATTGCCGCGCAAGCGGTGAGCTTCGAGGCCGCTGCGAAGGTTCCCGCCCGGCTCCTCGAGTTCGCGCACTTCGCGAGCGCTGAGCGCGACCGCCGCTCCGGCGTGGTCACGAGCGCGGTAGCGCTGACCCCCGAGCAGCAAGAACGCCTCACGCGCATCCTCTCCGCCCGCTACGGCGGCGAGCTAAGCCTGAACTACGAGATCGACCCGAGCGTGATTGGCGGCCTCCGCATCACGATCGGTGACGACCTCTACGACGCCACGATCTTCGGCCGTGTTCGCGATGCTCGCGAACGCATTTCCGCCTAAGAATCACCAACGAGAACACGAACACCCCTCCCGGCGCCGCCGGGAATGACCAAGAAGGAAGCGGAGCGCGATGGCCGAGCTCACCATTCGTCCCGAGGACATCCGGGACGCACTCGACACTGCGGTGTCGAACTATCAGCCCCAGAACGCAGGTCGCGAAGAAATCGGCCGCGTCACCGAATCAGCAGATGGCATTGCACGCGTCTCGGGTCTGCCGAACCTCATGGCAAACGAGCTCGTGCGCTTCGAGGACGGCACCCTCGGCCTCGCCCTCAACCTTGAGCTTCGCGAGGTCGGCGTCGTCGTACTCGGCGAATTCACCGGCATCGAAGAAGGCCAAGAGGTGCGCCGCACCGGGGAAGTCCTTTCGGTCCCCGTTGGCGACGGTTACCTCGGGCGCGTCGTTGACCCGATGGGCCGCCCCATCGACGGCCTCGGCGACATCGAGACCACAGGCCGCCGCGCCCTCGAACTCCAGGCGCCGAGCGTGATGCAGCGCAAGAGCGTGAAGGAACCGCTCCAGACCGGCATCAAGGCCATCGACTCGATGACCCCGATCGGCCGCGGCCAGCGCCAGCTCATCATTGGCGACCGCCAGACCGGCAAGACCACGATCGCCGTGGACACGATCCTCAACCAGAAGGCCAACTGGGAAACGGGCGACCCGGATCAGCAGGTGCGCTGCATCTACGTCGCCGTGGGCCAGAAGGGCTCGACCATCGCCTCGGTGCGTGCAACCCTCGAGGAGAACGGCGCGCTCGACTACACGACGATCGTTGCGGCTCCCGCTTCCGATCCCGCGGGCTTCAAGTACATCGCCCCCTACGCCGGCTCGGCCATCGGTCAGCACTGGATGTACGAGGGCAAGCACGTTCTCATCGTGTTCGATGACCTCTCGAAGCAGGCCGAAGCCTACCGTGCCGTGTCGCTTCTCCTGCGCCGTCCGCCGGGCCGCGAGGCATACCCGGGCGACGTCTTCTTCCTCCACTCGCGTCTCCTTGAGCGCTGCGCAAAGCTCTCCGACGAGATGGGCGGCGGCTCGATGACCGGCCTTCCGATCATCGAAACGAAGGCGAACGACGTCTCGGCGTACATTCCCACGAACGTCATTTCGATTACCGACGGCCAGTGCTTCCTGCAGTCGGACCTCTTCAGCGCCAACCAGCGCCCCGCCGTGGACGTCGGCATCTCGGTGTCGCGCGTGGGTGGTTCGGCGCAGACCAAGGCGATGAAGGGTGTCTCCGGCACGCTCAAGATCTCGCTCGCGCAGTACCGCGACCTCGAGGCCTTCGCGATGTTCGCCTCGGATCTGGATGCCGCCTCGAAGCAGCAGCTCGCGCGTGGCGCTCGCCTCACCGAGCTCCTCAAGCAGGGCCAGGCAAAGCCGATGCCGTTCGAAGAACAGGTTGTCTCGATCTGGGCCGGCACGCGCGGCAAGCTCGACGAAATCGAGGTGGACGACATCCTCGAGTTCGAGGAGCGCCTGCACGAGTACCTGCGCCACAACGGCACGATCCTCGAGACGATCCGCGAGACCAAGAAGTTCTCGCCGGACACCGAAGCTGAGCTCGACACCGTGATCGAGAACGTCAAGCGCGACTACTTCGCTGAAAAGCAGAAGGATGCCGTGTACGACAACGATGGCGTGATCGAGGACGAGTCAATCGAGCAAGAGTCGATCCTCAAGTCCTCCAAGTAGTGGCGGATGTTCGAGTAAGAGAACGTTAGTCACGAGGGAGAGATATGGGAGCCCAGCAAAGGGAATACAAGAAGCGGATCGGCTCCGCGAAGGGCATGAAGAAAATCTTCCAGGCCCAGGAAATGATCGCGGCTGCCCGAATCTCGAAGGCGCACGCGCGCGTGCAGGCCACGACCCCCTACGCACAGGCGATCACGAACGCGATCGCCTCGGTCGTGCAGCACTCGGAAGAGGCGAACCACCCGTTCCTTGAAGCGGATCGCACCTTCTCGAACCGCGTCGGTGTTCTCCTCATTACCTCGGATCGCGGCATGGCGGGTTCATACTCGCCGAGCGCGATCCGCGAGGCCGAGCACCTCACGAACAAGCTCCGCGAAGAAGGCAAGCAGCCGATCCTTTACGTCGTTGGCCGCAAAGGCGACTCGTACTATCGATTCCGTAATCGCCCCGCCGAGAAGGCGTGGGTGGGCGTCAAGGAAGAAGAACTTCCGAAGCTCGGCCGCGAAATCTCGGCGCTCTTTCGCGAGGCACTGCTTTCCGAAGAGGTCGAGGAGCACCTCGACGAGCTTTACGTTGTGGGGCACCGGTTCACGAACCGCTTCCGCCAGGACGTGAACGTCGTGCGTCTCGTGCCGCTCCAGCTCAACGCCGGAGGGGCCGAGAGCCGATTGACGAAGCAGTACCCGCTGTACGAGTACACACCGAGCGCCGACGAGGTCTTCGAAGAGCTCGTGCCGCGCTACGTGGAGTCGCGCATCATCAACATCCTTCTCCAGTCGATTGCGTCGGAACACGCAAGCAGGCAGAAGGCGATGAAGACCGCGACCGACAACGCGGAAACGCAGATCCAGAAGTTCACTCGCCTCGCAAACTCCGCTCGCCAGGCAGAGATCACCCAGGAAATCACGGAGATCGTGGGCGGTGCGGACGCCCTCAATGCCTCCGGCAGGAAAGAACGCTGAGCACGAAAGCACATTTGGAGTAGAAGAATGACCATCACCGAAAACGCCCCGGCCCAGACCGAGGCCAGCGCCGTCATCGGTCGTGTCGCTCGCGTGACCGGCGCCGTTGTCGACGTCGAATTCCCCGCGGGCCAGATCCCCGACATGTACAACGCCCTCGTCACCGAGATCGAATTGCCCACGGGCGACGCGGACGGCAGCACCAGCACGCAGACCCTCACCCTCGAGGTCGCCCAGCACCTCGGCGACGGCATGGTGCGCGGCATCGCGCTCAAGCCCACCGACGGCCTCGTGCGCGGCCAGGCCGTTCGCGACACCGGCGCCCCGATCTCCGTTCCCGTCGGTGACTTCACCCTCGGGCGCGTCTTCGACGTCGTGGGCAACGTGCTCAACGGCGAAGAGGGCGAAAAGCTCGAGATCAACGAACGCTGGCCCATTCACCGCAAGGCCCCGAACTTCGACCAGCTCGAGTCGAAGACTCAGATGTTCGAGACGGGCATCAAGTCGATCGACCTCCTCACCCCGTACGTGCAGGGCGGCAAGATCGGCCTGTTCGGCGGCGCAGGCGTGGGCAAGACCGTGCTCATCCAGGAGATGATCTACCGCGTGGCGAACAACCACGACGGTGTGTCCGTGTTCGCTGGCGTTGGCGAGCGCACACGTGAGGGCTGGGACCTCATCGAGGAAATGACCGAATCGGGTGTGATCGAGAAGACCGCCCTCGTGTTCGGCCAGATGGACGAGCCGCCGGGCACGCGCCTTCGCGTTGCGCTCTCGGCACTCACGATGGCGGAGTACTTCCGCGACGTGCAGAACCAGGACGTGCTCCTGTTCATCGACAACATCTTCCGCTTCACGCAGGCGGGCTCCGAGGTGTCGACCCTCCTCGGTCGCATGCCTTCGGCAGTGGGCTACCAGCCGAACCTCGCGGACGAGATGGGTGTGCTCCAGGAGCGCATTACCTCGACGCGCGGCCACTCGATTACGTCGATGCAGGCCATTTACGTTCCGGCCGACGACTACACCGACCCGGCCCCTGCTACGACGTTTGCGCACCTCGATGCGACGACCGAGCTGAGCCGTGAAATCGCGTCGCGTGGTCTGTACCCCGCGATCGATCCGCTCGCCTCGACCTCGCGCATCCTCGATCCGCGCTACATCGGCCAGGACCACTACGAGGTTGCCGTGCGCGTCAAGCAGATCCTGCAGCGCAACAAGGAACTCCAGGACATCATCGCGATGCTCGGTGTCGATGAACTCTCGGAAGAGGACAAGGTCATCGTGGCCCGCGCTCGCCGCATCCAGCAGTTCCTTTCGCAGAACACCCACATGGCGAAGCAGTTCACCGGTGTGGACGGCTCGGATGTGCCGCTGCGTGACACGATCGAGGGCTTCAAGGGTATTTGCGATGGCGAATTCGACCACATCGCCGAGCAGGCCTTCTTCAACGTTGGCGGTATCGACGACGTGCTGAAGAACTGGGATCGAATCCAGAAGGAAACCTCGAAGTGAGTGCCGTCAAGGTCAACTTCGTTTCCGCCGAGGGCGGTGTCTGGGAGGGCGAGGCCGAGTACGTCTCGGTGCACGCCATCGATGGTGCCATGGGCATCATGGCGGGCATGGAGCCGCACCTTGCCCTCCTGAGCGCCGGCCCCGTCGTGATTACTGAAGCTGGCGGCGAGAAGCACTCGTTCGTGGTCACGGGCGGTTTTTGTGCCGTTGACGCGGACGGTGTGAATGTCGTCGCCGACGAGGTTCTTACCGAGGAAGCGGCACGCGAGGCTGCTCTGGATCGCGCGCAGCCCGCGACGGAGCTCGAGGGTAACGCCGACTAAGCATTCGCGAGACTTCCTATCGCAGAAGACCCCACCTGCCGCGTGCAGGTGGGGTCTTTGCGTATGCCCGGGGCTAGTTCACCCAGTCTCCGCCGTGCATGACGCGAACGGGGGAGAGGTCCTCAGCGTCAACGAGTACGAGATCGGCCCGAGCGCCCTCGCTGAGGTGACCGATATCGTTACGGCCGAGAACGCTCGCGGGAGTCGCGGTTGCTGCGAGAACAGCGCGTTCGAGCGGTACCCCCGCTTCGAGGCAGGCGAAGCGCACGACATCGAGAAGGTGGGCGGTACCGCCCGCAATCGCCCCGCCCTCGGTCAGGGTTGCGACGCCGTTCTTGACCGTTACGGGGAGCGAGCCGAGTACGTAGCCGCCGTCGGCCATGCCGGTGGCGGCCATCGCGTCGGTGATGAGCATGATTTGACCATCGCCGACGAGATCGAACGTGTAGCGCACGGTGTCGGCGGAGGTGTGGACGCCGTCGGCAATGAGTTCGGTCACCACGGCGCCCTGCGCTGCCTGGTCGATCGCGGCGAATGCAGGGCCGGCATCGCGGTGGTGGATGGGACGCATCGCGTTGAACAGGTGGGTGGCGGTGGGGAGGGAAGAGCGGGCATCTGGTCCGACGCTTGCGAGCCCCTCTCGCGCCTTTTGGATCGCGGTGACCATCTGCTCGCCGGTGCAGTCGGTGTGGCCGTAGCTTGGGAGGGCCCCGTTCGTGATCAGGGCGTGGGAGACGGCGCCGTCGAGGTCGGTTTCGGGTGCAATCGTCATGGTCGCGATCGTGCCGCCGCCCGCCTCGAGCAGCGCAAGGGTGCGCTCGGCGTTGCCCTCCGCGATGAACTGGGGATCGTGTGCGCCTTTGCGCGCGTGTGAAATGAAGGGGCCTTCGAGGTGGATCCCCGCGAGTTCGCCGCTCTCGACGAGGGAGCGAAGCGCGCTCACGCGTGCGAGGAGTATTTCTTGAGACGCGGTGACGAGCGAGGCGACGATGCTCGTCGTGCCGTGCGCGCGATGCTCCGCGATCGCGGGCGCCGCCTGCTCGGGGTTCTCGGTGTCGGGAAAGGAGAATCCGCCGCCGCCGTGGCAGTGGACGTCCACGAGACCGGGGAGTATGAGCCCGTCGTGGCGCATGTGCTCGTGGGGATCGAGGCCACGGGGAACTTCGCTTGCCGGGCCGGCGTAGGCGATTGTGCCACCGTCAAGAACGATGGCGGCGTCCGGAACGAAAATTCCGGAGAGGAAAGCGGTGCCGTCGATGCGCGTTGCCATTTAGAAGAGCCTCAATTCGGAGTTGTCGATACCTCGAAGTTCGTCGTAGTCAAGGGTGAGGCATTCGAAGCCGCGGTCCTTCGCAAGCGTGCGGGCCTGCGGCTTGATTTCCTGCGCGGCGAACATCCCGGTCACGGGGGCGAGGAGCGGGTCGCGGTTGAGAAGCTCGACGTAGCGGGTCAGTTGCTCGACTCCGTCGATCTCGCCGCGGCGCTTGATTTCGATCGCGACCGTTCCGCCTTCGGGGTTCTTCGCCAGAATGTCCACGGGGCCGATAGCGGTGGGGTACTCGCGGCGCACGAGCTTCCAGCCCTCCCCGATGCTTGCCATGTTTTCGGCGAGGAGGGCCTGGAGGTGTGCCTCAACGCCGGCTTTTTCGAGGCCCGGATCGACACCGAGATCGCGGCTCATCTCATCGAAAACTTCGAAGACCGTGATTTCGAGGCTGTCACCCGTCTTCTTGTGCGTGACTTTCCAGGTCTCGAGAGCGTCCTCGGCCTCGGCGGGTTCAATCGTGAGCGAGCACGGCGGTGCCATCCAGTTGAGGGGCTTATAGCTGCCGCCATCGGAGTGGACGAGCACGCTGCCGTCGGCTTTGACCACGAGCAGTCGAGGGGCGCGCGCGAGGTGCGCCGTGAGCCGCCCGACGTAATTGACAGAGCATTCCGCTAGAACTAATCGCACCGGTAAAGCCTACGTGATGGGCCTTTGAGCGCTCTTTACATGAAATGTTGACCTGCCCACTGGATATGGCAGCCTTCAGCCCATCGCCGGAAAACTCCGCCAAAATAGGTGGGTACTGTGAAAAGCAGCGTTGTCGACGTCGGAAGAGTGAAAGGTCGTGTCCTCATGCGAAAGTGGTTAGCGGGCATCCTCATCCTCCTCGGTCTTGCGGGACTCGCACTCGGATGGGCCGGCCAAACTGTGTGGGCACCGAAGGAGAACCACACGGCGAAAGCGAGCTTGACGAGCCCCGGAGCAGCCGTCGTCATCAATCCCGGCGTGCTCTATGTGGGTGGTCAAAAAGGCACCGTCAAGATCACGTCGAGCGATGACTACTACATGATTTCCGCCCCCGAGGGCACCGTGAAGGAATACCTCGCGAAGTCGAAGTACACGGCGATCACGGGCGCCTCGAATTGGTCGACTCTCACCACGAGTACCGAAAACGCCGATAAGAGCGAGGGCACCGCGGGCATTCAGAACTCTGACCTGTGGACCGATGTCACGCAGAAGAAGTCGGGGGAGACCTTCGCGATCGAGGAGTGGTCAATGGGCGAGCTCGATCCGCAAAAACGCCAACCGTACCGCGCGATTCTCCTCGCGAATGACGGCGATGCATCGAGCATCACCGAGGTCGAGATTACGTGGCCGTCGAACGCCTCGAATCCGTGGACCCCGTACGCGTATGCGGCCGGCGCCGTGCTGCTCATCATCGGTCTCGTGCTGCTGCTCATCGCAACCAACTCGCGCTCGAGGCGTGATGTGGAGCTTGAGGAAGCGATCAAGGATCGCCCGGTTCTCGAAGAAGGGGAAGCGGAATCCGACGCTAGCCCCGCTCGGCTCGATGCTTCTCACGGCGAGGTGTCTCCCGCGGGAACTCCCAAAGCAGAGGGTTCGCATGTGGCGGGGGCAGCCGTCGGAACGAGCGAGACCGCCGAGACTGACGGAGCCGAGCCCGAGCCTACCGACGCTCCGCCAGCAGTTCCTGCAGCCACGACTGCCGGCGCCGATACTCCCGTGACGGTCGCGCGCAAGGGGCGCCGCCGAGGCGAACCGGACGACGTGACCGATCGCCTCAAGGCGCTCGAACTCGACCAAGCCGAAACAACCGAAGGCGAAGGCGTGAGCACTCGCCGTGGCCGCAGGCGCGCCGCCGGAAGCGATGTCACGACGACGATGACAGACCCCATTGCTACACGAATCGAGGAGGAACGATGACAGGACTTTCGAGGCGCAGCCTCCTCGGACTGACCGCACTCACCGCCGCCGGCGCACTGAGCGCCTGCGGAAGTGAAAAGAAGCCGCCGAAGGCTGACCCGGGCCCGAAGCTCGCGAGCCCCACACCGGAGCTCACGGGAACGAAGCTCGGTGAGATTCTCACGCAGTATGCGAGCACGCTGGAAAAAGCCGATGCGGAAAAGAACGCGGACCTCCTCGCCCCCCGAATCTCTGGGAGTGCCGGGGAGTTCCGCCGTGCGACCTACGACATCATCGCGAAGGTTCCCGAACACGAAAGCGCTCTTCAGCGTCCGAGCGACAATCTCGTCGTGCCGATTTCCTCGACCTCGGAGGGTTTCCCGCGCTACGCGCTCGCGCTCGTTGACGACGCGTCAAACGCGGGGGAGGCGCGCTTCTTCGTGGGCCTTGAACAGAAGGACGCCCGCTACGACTACACGTCATGGGGCTGGGCTCGCCAGGCAGCAGGGATCGAGATGCCGACCGTGCCGAGCGCCGAGGCCGGGACGAAGCAGATCGATATCGAAGAGCAAGGTCTCGTACTAACGCCGAAGGAGACACTCGCGAAGTATGCGGCGGTGCTCACGGATGGGCACGATAATGCCGATCCCGACGACCTCATTCTCGAGGACCCGTTCCAGCAGAGCGCCCACGCGGAAATCCAGGGCGAACGTGCGCAAATGAACGAGGGAGTGGACTGGGACGAGGTCGCCTCCGTGCGCGAAGAATACGCGGTCAAGGAAGGTGAATTCCTCGGGCTCGCGACGGCCGAAGGCGGTGCCGTCGTCATGGGCACGCTCACGTCGACGCGCCGTGTGAGCGTGAACTCCGGTTCGATCTCGTATTCGGAGGACAACCTCTACACGAAACTCGCGGGAACCAAGAAGTTCGAAAAAGAGCTCGTGCGCACGTACGGCACGACCGTGCTCGTGCATATCCCCGCTGCGGATTCGGGCGCGAAGATCCAGCCGATCGGGGCCTACAAGGTCCTTCTCTCGGTCTCCGGCAGCTGAGCGAAAACAAGGCAGACAACGAAGGAGAAACGATGACGAGCTCATACGGCGTGATGGACTTCAACACGCTCAAAAAGGAAAACCACACCGGCGGCACGTCCGACCCGCTCGAGGGTGAAGTTGCGGTAAGCGAGGCCAACCTCGAGAACCTCATCAAGGACTCCGAGCAGCACCTCACGATCCTGTTCGTGACGAGTGCGCGCGTGAACGGTGGCGCGGCCTTCACCGACGAACTCCGCTCGGTGATCGCGAAGCACGCCGGCACGATTCGTCTCGGGATCCTCGACGCCGATCAGCAGCCGCGCGTCGCCGCGGCGCTGCGCATCCAGTCGCTCCCCACGGCCGTGCTTCTCATGAAGGGGCAGATCCAGCCCCTCTTCGAAGGCGTCGTGACGAAGGAGCAGCTCGCTCCCGTCATGGACGAACTCGCCGCGCTTGCCGCGAAGGAAGGCATGCACACCGAGGCCCCGCGCGAGGAGGCCGAGCAGCCGGCGCTTCCCGAAGCGCTCGCGAAGGCCTACACGGCGATGGAGAGCGGTGACATGGACGGCGCCGAGGCCGCGTTTACCGCGTACCTCGAGGACCATCCCGGCGAAAGCGAGGCGAAGAAGGGCCTCGCCGTGATCGCCCTCATGCGACGTACGCAAGGTGTTGAGCTGCAGGCCGGCCGGGATGCCGCCGCCTCGAACCCGAAGGACATCGATGCGCAGCTCGTTGCCGCTGATCTCGACCTTCTCGGCGGGCACGTTGAGGATTCCTTCGCGCGCCTTTTGACCTCCTTCCGCGATACGCCCGCGGAGCGCGACCGCATCCGCGCGCGATTGCTTGAGCTTTTCGACGTCGTGGGAGCGGAAGACGACCGCGTGCTCCAGGCGCGCAAGAAGCTCAGCCGCCTCATGTTCTAAGAAGCGCCGCGCGAGCGCGAGAAAAGGAGGCGTGCGATCCCCTTGGGGGACCGCACGCCTCTTTTTCAGTGCCTGTGCCGTTACTCCTGTACGTGGCGTTCGGGGGTGAAGAACACGGCGCCGAGCGGCGGGACGCTCACGCGCACCGAGTAGTCGAGGCCGCCGTAGGGGACGGGCTCCGCCTGGACACGCCCGAGGTTGCCCACTCCGCTTCCGCCGTAGGCCACCGCGTCGGAGTTGAGAATTTCGGTCCACGCTCCGCCTTCGGGAAGACCGATGCGGAAGTCGCGCCACGGCTCGGGGGAGAAGTTAATGATCGCGACGACCGGGGTGCCCTCGCGGTCGTAGCGCGCGAACGCCACGAGGTTGTGGCCCGCGGCATCGGCGTCAAGCCAGCGGAAGCCCGCGCCTTCTTGATCGAGCTCGTACAGCGCCGGGTAGGTGCGCTGCACGCGGTTGAGGTCGCGCACGTAATCGTTGACGCCCTGGTGGAGGGGGAAATCGAGAAGCCAAAACGGGAGGGCCTGATTCTCGTTCCACTCCGTACCTTGCGCGAAGTCGCAGCCCATGAAGAGAAGCTGCTTGCCAGGGTGCGCCCACATGAGGCTCAAGTAGGCGCGCAGATTCGCGGCCTGCTGCCAATCATCGCCGGGGGCCTTCCGCAAGAGCGGGGCTTTGCCGTGCACGACCTCGTCGTGGGAGATCGGCAGAATGAAGTTCTCCGAATACTGGTAGACCATCGCGAATGTGAGCTCGTGGTGGCGGTACTGGCGGTAGATCGGATCCTGGCCGAGGTACTCGAGCGTGTCGTGCATAAAACCCATGTTCCACTTGAAGCCGAAACCGAGGCCGCCCTGGTCGGTGGGCTTCGTGACGCCCGGGAAGGACGTGGATTCCTCGGCGATCATCGTGATGCCGGGCGCACGCTTGTACGCGGTCGCGTTGACCTCCTTGAGGAAATCGATCGCCTCGAGGTTCTCGCGCCCGCCGTATTCGTTCGGGATCCACTCGCCTTCGTTGCGAGAGTAGTCGAGGTAGAGCATCGAGGCCACGGCATCCACGCGGAGGCCATCGACGTGGAACTCTTCGAGCCAGTAGCACGCGTTCGCCACGAGGAAGTTTCGCACCTCGGTGCGGCCGAGGTCGAAGATGTAGGTTCCCCAGTCGGGGTGCTCGCCCTTGCGCGGATCAGCGTGCTCGTAGAGCGCGGTGCCGTCGAAGCGGCCGAGCGCCCACTCGTCCTTCGGGAAGTGCGCGGGCACCCAGTCCATGATGACGCCGATGCCGGCCTCGTGAAGCGCGTTGATGAGGTAGCGCAGGTCGTCGGGGTGGCCGAGGCGCGAGGTGGGCGCGTAGTAGCCCGCGACCTGGTAGCCCCATGAACCGCCGAAGGGGTGCTCCGCGAGGGGGAGAAACTCAACGTGCGTGTAACCCATCCCCTTGACGTATTGCACGAGCGGCTCGGCGACATCGCGGTACGAAGCGTAGGGGCGCCACGAGGCGAGGTGTACCTCGTAGATCGACATTTGCGATTCGAGCGGGTTCTTCGCGGCCCGCTCGGCGAGGAAGGCGTCGTCGCTCCATTCGAAATCCGAGTCGACCACGACGCTTCCGGTTGCTGGTGGGACCTCGGCGAGCCGCGCCATCGGGTCGGCTTTCTCGCGCCACACCTTGTCGGCGCCGAGGATGCGGAACTTGTAGACCGCACCCGCGCGCACGCCAGGCAAGAAGATCTCCCACACGCCCGAATCGCCGAGCGAACGCATCGAGGTGCGGCGGCCATTCCAACCGTTAAAGTCGCCGATCACCTGGACGGCGGCGGCATTCGGGGCCCACACGGTAAAGCTCGTGCCCTGGATACCGTCGAGAGTACGCACGTGTGCGCCGAGCGCACGCCACAGCTCTTCGTGGCGGCCCTCGCGAATGAGGTGCAGGTCAAAGTCGCTGATGGTGGGGAGAAAACGGTAGGGATCGTCCACGATTTCCGTGCCGCTGCCCGGCCACGTCACGCGCAAGCGGTGCAGCACGATTGGTGAATCGGGGGCCTCGAAGGCGCCGCTAAAGATGCCGTTGTACTCGTGGGCGAGCTCAATCTCGAGCCGCTCACCATTCTCGAGCCGCACGAGGGCTTCGACCTTGTCGGCGAACGGCTTGAGTGTGCGGATCGTGTACCCGCCCTCGTACTCGTGAAGGCCGAGGATCGAGTGCGGCGAATAGTACGAGCCGGTGGCGACCGAGCCGAGTTCGTGCTCGCTCGCGGGGAGGAGGGGAGGCGTTGCGCTCATGTCTATCTCCTTTGGTGACGGCGCTTAGTAGCGAATAACGCGGAGGATGTGGGCGGGGCGGTAGTCGGCGCTCAGCTCGACGTAGTTGTCGCGATCCCACAGGAATTGCTCGCCCGTGAGGAGATCTTCGACCATGTAGTCGGAGTGAATGTTGAGCGCCTCGGTGTCGATGTGCACCCAGGTTGACGTGCCGCCGTGTGCCTCGGTCATCGAGACGACGATGATCGTGTCATCCAGCCCGTTTTCGGTGTCGCGTCCCTCGACGTGCTTGGAGAATACGAGCACGCGGTCGTCGTCTGAGCCATGGAAGTGGGTTGTCGTGAGCGTCTGGAGAGCGGGGTAGGCACGGCGAACCTCGTTGAGGCGAGTGAGGAGCGGCTCGAGCGAGCGACCCGAGTTCAGCGCCGCTTCGTAATCGCGCGGCTTGTACTCGTACTTCTCGTTGTCGATGTTCTCCTGCGCCCCCGGCCGCGGCGTGCTCTCCACGAGCTCGAAGCCGGAATAGATGCCCCACGTGGGCGAGAGGGTGGCCGCGAGGATCGCGCGGAGGCGGAACGCGTTCCAGCCGCCATTCGACATAAACGGCGTCAAGATGTCGTGAGTCGTGGGCCAGAAGCTGGGGCGCATGTAGTGCGCGGAGGCCTTGAGCTCCTCCATATACTCGCGCAGCTCTTCGGGGCTGTGGCGCCACGCAAAGTACGTGTACGACTGGTGGTAGCCAACCTTCGCGAGCGTGTGCATCATCGCGGGCTTCGTGAACGCCTCGGCGAGGAAGAGCACTTCGGGGTGGGTTTCGTGGAACTCGGCGAGGATCTCCTCCCAGAAGCGCACGGGCTTCGTGTGCGGGTTATCCACGCGGAAGAGGGTCACGCCGTGCGAAATCCAGTACTCCAGCACATCGCGGATGGCGTTGTAGAGCCCCCGGTAGTCGGTGTCGAAGCTCAGCGGGTAAATATCCTGGTACTTCTTCGGGGGATTCTCCGCGTACGCAATCGAGCCGTCCGCACGCACAACGAACCACTCGGGGTGCTCCTTCACCCACGGGTGATCGGGCGAGCACTGGAGCGCAATATCGAGGGCCACCTCCAGCCCGAGACTCTTCGCGTGCGCGACGAAGCGATCGAAATCCTCAATCGTGCCGAGGTCGGGGTGGATGGCGTCGTGGCCGCCGTCGGAAGAACCGATCGCGTAAGGCGAGCCCGGATCCCCCTCGAAGGCCTCGAGGGTGTTGTTGCGGCCCTTGCGGTGAGTCGTACCAATCGGATGAATTGGCGTGAGGTAGGCGACGTCGAAGCCCATACGCTTGATGCGCTCGAGCTGCGGGAGGGAGCTTTCGAGGGTGCCGGAGACCCAGCCACCGTGCTCAGGGTCGAAGTGTGCGCCCTCGGAGCGCGGGAAGAATTCGTACCACGAACCATAGAGGGCACGTTCGCGCTCAACCCGCACGGCGATCTTTGCGGAACGCGTGGGCCAACGGCGCAAGGGGAACGCGGTCATCGCCTCGCGCAAATCGGCGGCGAGGGCGGGGGCAATCCTGGCCGACGGATGCAGGCTCGTATTAGTGAGGGCGTCAATCGCCGCTTCGAGGCGGGCCCTGTGGGTCATCGGCCTCGTTTTCTTGGCGATCTCAGCGAGCGCGGCCTTGAGCACGATCACGCCCTCGGCGCACATGAGCTCTTCGTCGACACCCGCGGCGATCTTGACCTCGGCGTTGTGGGCCCACGTGAGGTACGGGGCGTCAAACGATTCTACGCGATACGCCCACTCGCCCTCGCGATCCGGGCGGAAGCTGCCCTCCCAGTGGTCGAGACCGGGGTTCGTGCACACCATCGACGAGCGCACGGTTTCACCTTCGGGATCGGTGACGAGGAGCTGCATGCCCATCTGATCGTGGCCCTCGCGGAAGCTCGTGGCGTGCACGCGAACGCGCTCGCCCACGACCGCTTTGACGGGGAAGCGACCTCCGTCCACGTTCGGTGAGACGGACGTGATCGGAATGCGCCCGATCCCGGTGGTCATCGCTGCTTTCGCCCTCGTGGCCATTGTGCCTCCCAAACTCGGCGTCCTCGTGATCTGCGCCTCAAAGTTTATCGGGGTGCGCTGGGAGATTGTCGGCACCTCCCGACCCTGATTTTGGCGCACGCCAACCGTCGGATTGCACGACGGTGACCGTTGGGCCATCGAGGTGAAGGCGTTCGTTTTCACGATCGAGCTTCGCACCGCCGAGTGACGAATCAAGCGCGATTCGGAGCGGCCCTGCGCCCCATGCGCTCGCGGGCAGTTGCACGTCGCGCGGGCCCTGTTCGTTGCTCATGACCACGACGGTGAGACCATCGCGGTGAGGGATGGCGATCGTCAAATGTCGGCGTTCGGGATTGAACCAGTCGCCGTGGCTCATGGGGGAAGCATCGCCCTTGAGCCACGTGATGCCGCCTGAGTCGCGGTCCTCGAGGCTTGCCTCGTCGAAAAAGGTCGAGGGGCGCAGAGCGCTGAGTGCGCGGCGTGCGGCGATCGCTTCCTTGGTGAAGGCGAGCTGGCGCTCGGTGCGCGCATTGGACTCCCACGAAAGCCACGTGAGGGCGCTGTCGTGGCAATAGGCGTTGTTATTGCCCTCTTGCGTGCGAAGGCGCTCGTCGCCCGCGGTAATCATGGGCACGCCCGCGCTCGTGAGGAGGGTGGCGAGAAGGTTGCGTGCGCTTCGGTCGCGCACCGCGTCGAGCGCGGCATCGGGGCCTTCCGTGCCGTGGTGGAACGAGCGATTGTTGTCGGTGCCGTCCCGGCCGTCCTCGCCGTTATCGACATTGTGCTTGTCGTTGTAGCTCGTGAGGTCGGCGAGAGTGAAACCGTCGTGTGCGGTCACGAAATTGATCGACGCGAGAGGTGAGCGCATCGAGCGGCCCGAGGGAAGATCGTGCGGATCGGTGCGGCGGAATACATCCGCGGAGCCCGCAAACCTTGTGGCGAGGTCGCGAATATACGGGTGCTGGGGGGCCCCGTGTTCGCGCAGTTCGCGATTACTCGAGAGCCAAAACCCGCGGATGTCGTCGCGGTAGGAGTCGTTCCACTCGCTCATGCCTGCGGGGAAATTGCCGGTTTGCCAGCCGAAGCTGCCCACGTCCCACGGTTCGGCAATGAGTTTGATGCCCGCGAGCGCGGGGTCGGTGCGCATGGTGGTGAGGAGCGGGTGCTTGGGGTCGAAGCCGTGGTCGGCGCGTGCGAGGGTCGTGGCGAGGTCGAAACGGAATCCATCGACTCCTACCACTGTGGCCCAGAACCTGAGCGAGCGCATGATGAGGTCCACGACAAAGGGACTGCGTGCATCGAGCGTGTTGCCCGTGCCCGTGAAGTCGGCGAGGTGGCCTGAATCCTGCCAGTAGTATTCGCGCGCATCGAGCCCGCGGAAGGAGACCGTGGGGCCGTCTTTCGCACCTTCGGCAGTGTGGTTGTAGACGACGTCGAGGATGACTTCGATCCCGGCGGCATGCAGGGCGTTCACCATGTCTTGCACTTCGGCGAGAACGGCGATGGGGCCTTGTTCGCGTGCCGCTTTGGTCGCGTACCTCGGGTTCGGGGCGAAAAAGCTCAGGGTGTTGTAGCCCCAGTAATTCGTGAGACCGAGGCGCGTGAGGTGGACTTCGTCGAGAGCCGCGTGGATCGGGAGCAGCTCAATCGCGGTGATGCCAAGGTCTTGCAAGTAGGTGATCGACGCCTCGTGGGCGAGCCCGGCGTACGTGCCCCGCAGCTCGGGCGGGAGGTGGGGATTGAGCTTCGAGAAACCGCGCACGTGCGCTTCGTAGAGGATTGTGTCGCGAAGAGGAGTTCGGGGGCGCAGCGTGGGGTCGAAGCGTTCGGGCCTCACGCGAGTGACGACGGAGTGGATGGCCGAGTCGGCATTGTCGTGCGGGTCAAGACGGAGGGGTTCGACGGGACGCAGCCCCGAGTCGACCGTATGCGCGAACATCGATTCGAGGAGCGAGGAGGCATGGTCGATGCCGTGGGCGTAAGGGTCGATGAGCAGCTTGTTGGGGTTGAAAACGAGCCCATGCTCTGGTGCCCATGGGCCGTAGGCGCGCAGGCCGTAGTGGGTGCCTTCCGTGAGCCCGTCGACGGCTCCCCAGTGGACGCCCGCATCGACGTGGGGGAGGGGAATACGCCGTTCGCGCCCGCCCTCGAAAACGCACAGGTCGATGCGCTCGGCGCGCGGGGCGGGGATCGAATATGTTCCGACGCCTGCCGCGTTCACGGTGAGGCCGGGATTTGTGGGAGGGGGAGGAAGGGGCACAACGGCATTGTTTCAGACATCCGTTGTTTGCCGTGTTTTTGACGTGCTTTCGAGGGCGGTTCGGTATTGTCGAGGCGTGGTGCGCCTCCTCGCGCACGTGTGATCGATCGGGAAGCGGCAAAAGAGGTACGTACATGAGCATGAATGGTGGGGCCCCCTCGCCGCGTCCGGTGGGCCAGCAGCCTTCCCACACGCGCACGTTTCAGCCGGAGAGCCCCGTGCTTGGGCCAGCCGAGCGCGAGAGGGCGGCGCACATCGTCCAGAACATCACGGGCGTATTTGGTACGCGCGTGGTGGGCCAGGAACGCTTGAGGCTCGCGCTTCTCACGAGTCTCGCGGCCGGTGGTCACGTGCTTCTCGAATCCGTTCCGGGCCTCGCGAAGACGACCGCGGCCCAGGCACTCGCGAGTGCGATTGGCGGTTCCTTCCGGCGTATTCAGTGCACCCCTGACCTCATGCCGAACGACATCATCGGCACGCAGATCTTCAACTACGGCACTGGCGAGTTCACGACCCAGCTCGGCCCAGTCCACGCGAACATCGTGCTCCTCGACGAGATTAACCGTTCGAGCGCGAAGACTCAGTCGGCGATGCTCGAGGCGATGCAGGAGCGCCAGACCTCGATCGGCGGCGAGGTGTACCGTCTCCCTCACCCGTTCATGGTGCTCGCGACCCAGAACCCGATCGAGGAAGAAGGCACGTACGTTCTTCCCGAGGCCCAGATGGACCGCTTCCTCATGAAGGAGATCCTCACGTACCCGAGGCCGGCGGAGGAGCACGAAATTCTCGACCGCTCGACGTCGGGCACTCTCGCCGCTCCGAAGAACGTGCGACCGAGCGTGAGCCTCGACGACATCGAGTTTCTTCAGCGCGCTGTGGATCGCGTGTACGTGGATGCTGCGGTCAAGCGCTACATTATCGACCTCGTGTTCTCGACTCGCGGTTCGGGGCCGCGCCCCATCCAAAACCTCACGCAGTCGGTGCGCGTGGGCGCGTCTCCGCGTGGTTCGCTCGCGCTCATGCGCGTCGCGCAGGCCCACGCCCTCATCGAAGGTCGCGACTACGCGACTCCGGACGACGTGCGCGCATTGCGTTACTCGGTTCTTCGTCACCGCCTCGTGCTCACCTTCGATGCGCTCGCGAGCGGGATCACGCCCGAGACGATCATCGACGCGGTGTTCTCCGTGGTTCCGCTTCCGTAGGGGCCGTTTTGGCGTCGCTTCTCACGAGGGTCAAGGCCAAGGTTGAGATCACGACCACCAAAAAGGTGCGTGGTCTCATCGCTGGTCGCGGCCGCTCCCTGTTCAAGGGCAGTGGCGAGGATTTCGACGACCTCAAGTACTACCAGCCGGGCGACAAGATCTCGGATATCGACTGGAAGGCGACCGCCCGAAGCGGGGAGCCGCTCATTCGCCAGTTCAACGAGGAGCGCGTGCGCTACCTCTGCGTGATCGGCGATACCTCCGGGGCGATGGCGGCGACCGCCGCCGACGGCACATCGAAGCGTGACGCGCTCGTGACCGCCGCGGGATTCCTGTGCTACCTCGCCCACACGAACGGCGATCTCGTGGGTCTCGTCGCGGGTACGCCCGGCGATCAGCGCCAGCTTCCCGCTCGCTCGTCGCGCGGCCATCTCGAACTTCTTTTGCGCACCCTTCACAAGAACACCGTTCTCGGCGGGCCCCCCGCAAACGTCGAGTGGGCGCTCACGCGAGCGCTACGCCTCACGCGCCGCTCGAGCCTCATGCTTCTCATCACCGACGAGGCGAATCCCGGGCCCGAATGTGAGGGCGTGCTGCGCCGCCTCATGACACGCCACGACGTTCTCGTGGTGCGAGTCCGCGACGCTGACCCGCTCGGTCGCGTGGATCTCGAAGCCGATCTCATCGACCCCGGCTACCCGCGCGAGATCCTCCGCCACACGCGTACGGTGAAAGCCGTGCAAGCAGAGGCCGATGCCTTTCGCGAGAGGCGCGAAGCCGACATCACAGCCATGCTCGACTCGCTCGGGATTGTCCACACTCTCACCGACGGCGACAACCACGTCGTCGACGACATGATCGCCATGTTTCGCAGGCAGGGGGCGCGCAATGGACGGCCTTGAGATCATTGACCCGCCGCAATACTCCATCGCGTGGCTCATCCTCGCTGTGCTGTGCGCGATCGTCATCATCGCGCTCATCGTGGCGCTCCTTCGCCTCACGAGATGGCTCGTGGAGCGCAACGCCTATCGCCATCGCCCCGGCGCCCGAGACGCGCTCAAAGCTGAGTTCCTCCGCTCGATCAACGCCATCGGCGACGATCTGGAGGCCGGAAACATGACCGCCCGAGACGGGCACCGCGAGCTCGAAGCGGTTTTGCGCGTCTTCGTACTCCGCAGCGAGGGCCTTGATATTCGCCGAGAACCTCTCGAGCGAGTCCTGGCAGATCCGCGCACGGCAAGCGTCGGAACCCTCCTGGCGCGCACCCACGAAGCGGGTTATGCGCGCGAAAGCCGCACGCGCCTTTCCGAGAGCCTCCACGCAGCGAGGGCGGTGGTCCGCGCATGGTGATGAGTTTCTGGTGGGTGTCCTGCCTCCTCCTGATCGCGGGGCTTATCGCCTGGGCACTCGCCTACCTCAATAGGCGAGTGGTGCGCAATCGCGCCATTTTCGTGGGCAACACGAGCTACCTCGACCACCTTCCGAGCGTGCGCCGAGCGCAGCGGACCTCGCGAGTGCTGCGCCTCGTGAGCGTTGCGCTCGCGGGCACTCTCGTGCTCACGGGCGCTCTCCTCTCGGGTCGCCTCGCGAGCGAACGCGTAGAGACCCCTTCATTCAAAAACCGCGACATCGTTCTGTGCCTCGATATTTCCGGCTCGATGCTGCCCTTCGATCGCGAGATTCTCGAGAGCTACCTCGAACTCGTCGACGGCTTCAAGGGGGAGCGCGTGGGGCTTTCGATCTTCAACTCGAACTCGCGCACGGTCTTCCCGCTCACGAACGACTACGGCCTTATCCGCCGAGAGCTCGAACGAGGGATCGATGCGCTCAAATACAACCCCGTGGCCCATCGCATGGGTACAGCGCAGTACAGCGAGAAGGACATCGAGAAGTTCTGGGATTTCGTGGGCGGCACCTACGACGAGTCGTTGCCGCCCTCGCTGATCGGCAACGGCGTCGCTTCGTGCGGGCAGCTCTTCGATCACGCGGAAGAGGACCGCTCGCGCTTCATGGTGCTCGCGACCGACAATGAGCCGGGCGGTACGGGCATCTACGAGTTCCCCGAGGCGGTCGACACCCTGATGAGCAGGGACATCACGATGTGGACCTTCTATCCCGGTGCGACCTCGTGCACGGGCAACTGCGCGGAAGAGCTCCAGAGCGAAACCGAGCGCACAGGCGGCAGGTTCTGGGCTTCGGGAGACCCCGGGGCGATTCCTTCGATCATCGCCGAGATTCAAAAGGCCCAAGCCGCCGATATGGGGGCGATCCCACGCGTGATTCGCACTGACCACCCGGTGTTGTTCTTCACGATTTCGCTCATCGTGCTTCTTGCCATGATCGTCGTGGGATGGAGGCAGCGATGAATCTCGCTATTCACCCCCTTATGCCGTGGTGGGCGATTGCGCTGATCTTTGTGCCGATCGTGATCGCATGCGCTGTGCTTCTCGGCGTGCGTAAGGGCGCGCGACTCGATTGGTTGCGCCGCCTGCTCATGGTGCTCATGCTCGCCGTCGTGGCAATCCGCCCCGTCACGGGCGACGAAGGGCTCAGCACGCAGCGACTCAACGCAAACGTCATCTTCGTCGTGGACCTCACGGGCTCCATGAACGCCGAGGACTACGACGGTTCGAAGCCCCGTCTCGACGGCGCCAAAGCCGACATCCGCACAATCATGGACGGCATGAACGGGGCGCGGTTCTCGATCATCACGTTCGATTCGAGTGCCTCCGCGCAGCTGCCGCTCACGACCGATGCGGGCGCGGTCAAGGCGTGGATCGACACGGCGCACACCGAACTGACCGACTACTCACGTGGCTCCAATGTTGACCGCCCCCGCGGCGCGCTCCAAAAACTCGTGGACCACACCCGTGAGGAGGATCCGGACTCGCACGTGCTCGTGTACTTCCTCAGCGACGGTGAAAACACGGACAACAAAGAATCCGAGCCGTTCGGGGCACTTGGCGGAAAGGTCGATGGCGGCGCCGTACTCGGCTACGGCACCGCCCAGGGCGGCCCCATGAAGGCCGTTGGCGGCGAGAGTGACGGCCAGTACATCAAGGACCCGTCTGGCGGCCGGGGCCTTTCGAAGATCGACGAGAAAAATCTCCAGTTCATCGCGCAGCAAATGGGTGTGAGTTACCTCCACCGCACGGCCGGAAACGAGGGGCTCGACACGACGTGGAAAGGCCTCGACCTCACGCTCATCGACACGACCGAGGAACAGGCAGTGCCGAGTTTCGAGGACTGGTACTGGATCGCCTCGATCGCCTTGACCTTGCTCGCAGTCTGGGAACTTGCCGCCTTGACGCTCCGCTTGCCGAAGACCTTGAGCCGCGCTGATGTCGCGCGCGCGGGAAGGAGATAGCCATGGCGAAGAAGACGCACGACGACGCGAAGCTCACGTGGAGCCAGCGCCTCGGCCTTCGTCGTTCAGCGCGTAAGGGACGCAACTTCGGGATCGATCGCGGCCGCTTCCGCATGCTCCGCCTCGTCGGCACGCTCCTCATCGCGATCCCCGTGCTCGTTCTTGCCGCGGGCATCGTGCGCTTCGTGTCGATGCCGCTCACGCAAGCCTGGGCGCTCAACGCCTACTCGAATGAGCAGTAC
Source organism: Dermabacter indicis (assembly GCA_001403775.1). Lineage (GTDB taxonomy): Bacteria > Actinomycetota > Actinomycetes > Actinomycetales > Dermabacteraceae > Dermabacter > Dermabacter indicis. Next base: position 489,351 of record CYUG01000011.1, on the reverse strand, counting down.
GACGATGCACGTGGTCGCTTAGGTCCCGTGGAAACGGTGAATATCTTCGAGCCCTACCTCCCGCATCTCACCAAAGGCACCGCATACCTACGCGAGAACAAGTTTTCTGAGGCGAGAGGGGAGCTTGAAAAGGCCTTGAGCGAGTGGATGACGGGGAAGGACCTCAACAAACCGCCGCATGCAGAGTGCAAGATCCGCAACAACCTCGCGGTAGCGATGGCGGGCGAGGCACGCGGGATGAAGGATCCAGACGAGCGCGGGGATCTCCTGTACTCAGCGGAAGAGGTCCTCGCCCCATGTCAGAACGGCGGCAGTGCCTCCGATTCAAACGAAGATAAGGAATCGACCGGCAAATCGGGCGAGCAGATTGAGGAAGAACGCAAAGAGGCCGACCGCGAGGCTGGTAAGGACGAGCGCGAGGGACCGAGCGAGAAGGGGAAGAACGATAAGGAGAACCCCGAAAACGATCCTAAGAAGACGGACCCGAACGGCGACGGCAAGGATGGCAAGACCCCCACGCCCGATCCCGAGGATCAGAAGAAGCAGGAAGAGCTCAAGAAGCAAAACGGCGGCAACGATCCCTCGAACGGTGACGGTGACGACGGTGGCGAGAGCGACGATAAGGGAGTAACGAAACCATGGTAGAAGGCCGCGTGTATCTCGATCACGCCGCTACAACCGCTATCCGTCCGAGTGCACTCGAGGCCTACGCGGAAGCTGCGCGCACGCTCGGTAACCCGTCGAGCCAGCACGCTTCGGGTCGACGAGTCCGGGGCATCTTCGACGACGCCGTCGCCGAGATCGCCGACATTCTCGGAGTGCCGCGCAGCTGGATCATCATGACCTCCGGCGGCACGGAGGCGGATAACCTCGCCTTGCGCGGTGTCCGTGGCCGCGTCGTGGGTCTTTCGACCGATCACCCCGCCGTTGTGGATACCGTACGTGCGCTCGGCGGGGACCTCGCGCCCGTGGATTCCGACGGTCGCCTCGACCTCGTCGCGACCGAGAAACTTCTTGCTCCTTCCAACGGACGTGAAGCCGCCGCCCTCGTGAGCGCAGCCCTCGTGAACAACGAGACCGGGGTCATCCAGGACCTCGAGGCGCTCTCGCAGATCGCTTCGCGCTACGGCACTCTCGTGCATACCGATGCGGTGCAGGCCATGGCGCACATGGATGCGCCCGATTTCTCGAAGGTTCCGCTGTGTTCGATCACGGGTCACAAGCTCGGCGCTCCCGTGGGCGCGGGCTTGCTCGTCGCCGACCCGGCCGTGAAACTCGCGGCCTTTGGCACGGGCGGCGGCCAACAGCGTGGAATCCGCTCGGGCACGCTTGATGCTGCCCACGCGGCGGCGCTCGCCGTGGCACTGCGTGAGAGCGTCGAGGAGCGCGAAACTCGCGGTGCTGAGCGCGACGAGCTCGCGAAGCTCTTGCGTGAGAACATCCGCCGTATCGATCCGCGCGCCCATTTCACGGCCGAGAGTGCGCCGCGCTCCCCGCACGTGGTGCACGTGTGTTTCGAGGGCGCGGATCAGGATGCGATTTTGTTCCTCCTCGATCAGGAGGGCATTGACTGCTCCGCGGGTTCAGCGTGCCACGCGGGCGTGACGCAGGCGTCGCACGTGCTCGGCGCGATGGGCTATTCGGATGCGCTCATGCGCGGCGCGATCCGCTTTTCGCTCGGGTGGACGAGCACGAGGGCGGATGTCGAAGCACTCGTGAAAGTTCTTCCGGGTGTCCTCGAAAAGGCGCGGGCCGTCGCCTCGAATGGTTGAAAAATTTCGTGAGATGCCCCGCGCAACGTGTGTGCGCGGGGTGTGTGCTTTGTACAGTGGAGGGCGTTTTCAAGACGCTCGAATGGAAGGTGCGAGGTGAAGGTTCTTGCCGCGATGAGTGGCGGCGTCGATTCGGCCGTGGCCGCGGCGCTTGCCGTTGAGCAGGGGCACGACGTCGTGGGCGTCCACATGGCGCTCTCGAAGAATCGTGAGCAGACCCGCAACGGTTCGCGTGGCTGCTGCACGGTCGAGGATGCCTCGGATGCGCGTCGCGCGGCTGACCACATCGGGATCCCGTACTACGTGTGGGACCTGTCGAACGATTTTCACGACCTCGTGGTCGAGGACTTCCTCGAGGAGTATTCGCGCGGCCGCACCCCGAACCCGTGTGTGCGCTGCAATGAGCGGATCAAGTTTGCGGCGCTCATGGACCGCGCGCGTCTTTTGGGTTTTGATGCGGTGTGCACGGGGCACTACGCGTCGGTGCGCAACGAAGGCCCCGGAGGGGCACGCTCGCTCCACAGAAGCGCCAATATGCAGAAGGATCAGAGCTACGTGCTCGCCGTGATGGGCCCCGAGGGCCTCGCGCGCTCGGTGTTCCCGCTCGGAGGTTTTGCTGACAAGGCCGAGGTGCGCGCCGAGGCTGATCGCCGCGGGCTCGGCGTGGGACACAAGCCCGATAGCTACGACATTTGTTTCATTCCCGATGGCGATACGCGAGGCTTCCTTGAGCGCGAACTCGGTGCGCAGCCCGGCGAGATCGTTGATGCGGATGGCCGCGTTCTCGGCGAGCATTCGGGCACGTACGGTTTTACGGTTGGCCAGCGCAAGGGCCTCAATCTGGGCCGCCCCGCCGCCGATGGCAAGCCGCGCTACGTGCTCGATGTGAAGCCCGAAACCCGCCAGGTCGTGGTCGGCGCGGCGGAGCTGCTTTCGACGCGCACCCTCGTCGCAAGCGAGGTCGTGCCGTTCGAGGATCTGGACTCGGGCCGCGAGGTCGAGGCGCAGATTCGCGCGCACGGCGATGCGATCCCGGGCGTCATCACGAACGTCGAGTCCGGAAGTGATCACGAAAGTGGCATCGCGGGCCTCACGGTCGAACTCGCGAGGCCGATCCGCGGTGTCGCCCCCGGCCAGACCCTCGTGCTTTACTCTGGCGACCGCGTTCTCGCCTCGGCGACCCTCGATTCGCGCGCATGAGCGCACCGGAGGGCGCGCCCGCCCCGCTCCTCACAATATTTTCCGACGGCACCCTCGCCTTCAACGAAGCCTCGGCCGCGCTCGGCGCGGGACCGCTCATGGGGCGCTTCGAGCGCATGCGTGCCCTGCTCGGCTCGAGCCTCGAGGCAGGCATCGAGGCGGAGCCGTCTCTCGCGCTTGGCGGCGCGGGTCCCTTTGATCACGTGCTCCCCGCGAGCCTCGCAATGCTTCCGGTTTCGGGTGATCTCGCGCCCTATGGCTGGCGGATCGGTCCGGGGGAGGGAACGCGCTGGCGCGCGAGCCACGACGAGGCTCTTTCGCGACTTGACGCTGCGCGGCTCGCCTTCTTCGGCTACGAGGGTCCACTGAGTTTCGCTCGACTCGGCCCGGTCGCGCTCGCGTCCTCGGTGTTTACGTCCAACGGTGAGCTCGCGCTTGCCGACGCGGGGCTCCTGCGCGAGATGCCCGCGCTGATTGCCGAGGGAATCGGCTCCGAAGCCGAACTGCTCGGTGATCGTATCCCGGGCGCGAAGCCGCGCGTCATGCTCGACGAGCGTGGCGCTCTTCGAGCGGTGGAGGGGCGCGTGCGTACGGCTTCCGGCTATCGCTTCCATCCCGCGATCGGCCGCACGGTCCTCACAGACCTCTTCGCCGAAAGCCTAAGCGCGGCCAAGGCTCGCGGGATCGACGGTGAGAGGGTTCCGTTCGCGGTGGATTCGCGCGTCGGCATCGTACGCGCGGCGCTCGATGCGGGGGTGCAAAGTATCGCCCTCGACCCCCTTTCGCGCGATCTTGCAGCTGTGGGCGGGGCGTGGGAAGCACTCGCCGAGGCGCGCGAGAAAGGCGTCGATATTCGCTTCCTCGCGACAGCCGGCGCGGTCGAAAATACGATGAGGCACGTGCTCGGCGCGTGGCACGAACTCGGATTTTCGGCGCGCGAGGCGCGAGGGCTTGCCTTCGCCGTGACGAGACGCAGGGCCGCCGATCCCGCGCGCGAACAGGGCCCAGCTGCGTACGTGCGTGCGAGCGATATGGACGAAATCATGCACGCCGCTCCGGCGTTTGCCGAACGCGTAAGCGACTAGCGACCCCGAAACCTGGCGGTCCAAATGCTCAGTCCTCGCCCTTGCGAGGCACGAGAAGCCACCAGAGGGCTCCAAACACGACGAGAATCGCCACGAGGATGATGACGCTCGGTATCGCCTGAGCGCGCATGACCATGGTCGGCAGGAGAGCGAGCGCGAGAAGCACCGCGGCGAGACACAGCACGAGGCCGAAGGCGCGAAGCTCGGATGCAATGGCGCGCCCGCTCGCCTGTGCGTGCGCGGGGGAGCGCGCCGCGATGGCCCAGAGGGAATGCGAGGCGAGGACGAAGGCAGCGAGGCCGATTGACGGCGCGAGCGTGAGAGGGGGCGACGCCCACAGCGCGAAGAGCCACGCCCCGAATGTCACGAGCCCCGCCTCGGATCCCGGCTGGGCGAATTGGAGGAGGTTTAGCACGGCGATCGCGATGAACGGAAGTAAGAGCCCCATCGTGAGCGGATCCGCGAAACCGCGCGTGGCCTCGGACGCGACGAGCACCGCGGCCGCGATCTGGGCGGCGAGAGCGCCGAGCCTCGTGCACCACTGGGTCTGCGAGACCGCGCGAAGAAGGTCGAGTGCGTCGAGCAGATGGTCGGTGAGGTTTCGAATCACAGCGCCTCCTCGAGGGTGCGCACAGGGATCCCGCGGCGTTCGAGGTCGGCGATCACGAAGCGCCGTTCGAAGCCGCGGATTGCCCACGCTTCATCCCACAGGTGCGGGTCCTCGATGCCGTCGATGCGTCTCATCGGCGCGCCCGTGAGCCGAGAAATCTCCGTGAGCTCGGAGGGGAGCGTGTCAATGATCGTGAGGTCCGCGCCGTGTGCGCGCATGAGGCCGATCTGCCCGATGAATTCTTCGCTGAGAAGTGGCGTGCACGCGATCGTGAGCGTGCCCGAGCGGATGCGCGGCGTGCGGGGCAAACGCGACGACACCGACTTTTCGCGCGAGACACCGGAGAGCGCTTCAAGGATGCGCCGCATGTGGCGCTCGCCGGTGCCAAAGGGAATTGAGCCGATGAGTGTGCCCGCATCGTGCAGTCCCACTCGGTCGCCGAGCGTGAGGTAGTGGCGTGCGAGCACAGTCGCGGCCTCAACGCTCATGTCGAGGCTCGAGGCGCGGCCATCGCCGGGCTCGGCACCGATCGGGCGGATATCGGCCATGGTGTCGACGACGATGAGGACATCGGTGTCGCGCTCCGAGAACGTCTCGTTCGTGTAGAGGGCGCCGCGGCGCGAGGTCACGCGCCAGTTGATTTTCTTGAGCCGATCACCCGGGCGGTACGGGCGAATATCGGCGAGCGCAGTGCCCTCGCCTTTTGAACGGGAGGTGTGAGGGCCGCTCACCCCGAGGACGTGATTGAGGCTCAGAGACTTCGGTTTTGACGTTGCGCCCGCAACCGCGGAAATCTTGCGAGCCTCGTGGCGCTGGTAGCGTCGGAACGCCCCGAGCGCATCCGTTTCCTGCACCGTGAACGGGCCGAACTCGTGCATGCCCCACACGCGCGGCTTTGCACTCACGCGTGCGGTGCCGACGTCGGTCGTGACTGCCCAGCGAGGTGAGTACTCAAGCCCGCCTTTCATACGCACGCCCACAGTGACGAGCGTGCCGCGAGCACCCCGGGCGGTCGCGGTGACCGATTCGCCCTCGTTGACCTTGGCCTCGGCGGCCTCGAGCCTCGCTTGCGTGCCACGCGGGCGAAGCGCATGCGCGATTGCGACCCACGCGAGCAGCGCGCAGCCGACGAGGAGTGCATCGATCCGCGAGCCGAGAACGCCGTACAGCACGAATGCCGCTGAAGCGAGCACCGCGCGCGTGTAGGCCTGAGTTTTGCGCATACTTAGGCGGCCGCCTCGGGAGCGTCGATGCGCGTGAGGATCGCGTCGATCACGCTCGCGGGGGAGATGTTTTGCAGCCACAGCTCGGGGCGGATCACGACGCGGTGCTCGAGGCATGCGTGGGCGAGTGCCTTGATGTCTTCGGGGATCACGAATTCGCGACCGTTGATGAGCGCACGCGCGCGTGCGCATTGAATCAGGGCGAGGGAACCGCGAGGTGAGGACCCCATCGCCGTGTCACTGTGCTCGCGGGTCTCGCGCACGAGTGCGACCGCGTAGCGTCCCACGGCTTCGCTCACGTGGATTGTTTCGACCGAGCGCTGGAGCCTTTCGAGCTCTCCATCCTCGAGCACGCGTGCAACGTCGATGTTCTCCTCCCGGCGCTCGAGACGTCGCGCGATCACGTCCCACTCGTCGTTGGCGCTCGGGTAGCCAAACGTGAGGCGCATGAGGAAGCGGTCGAGCTGTGCTTCGGGGAGCGGATAGGTACCCTCGGTCTCCACGGGGTTCGCGGTCGCGAGCACGTGGAAGGGGCGCGGGAGAGCGTGGGTCGTGCCCTCGATGCTCACCTGGTGCTCTTGCATCGCTTCGAGAAGTGCGGCCTGCGTTTTCGGAGGCGTGCGGTTGATTTCATCGGCGAGCAGCAATCCTGTGAAGACGGGTCCGGGCCGGAACTCGAACTCGCTCGTTTGCTGGTTGAACACCTCGGAGCCCGTGAGGTCAGCAGGCAGAAGGTCGGGTGTGAACTGGGCGCGCCGGAACTCGAGGCCGAGCGCGAGGGCAAATGATCTGGCCGTGAGGGTCTTGCCGAGCCCCGGGTAGTCCTCGAGGAGCACGTGCCCACCCGCGAGAATGCCCGCAAGGAGCTTCGTGAGGGCGTCGCGCTTGCCCACGACGGCCCGCTCGGTTTCGTCNTGGCCTCGGACGCGACGAGCACCGCGGCCGCGATCTGGGCGGCGAGAGCGCCGAGCCTCGTGCACCACTGGGTCTGCGAGACCGCGCGAAGAAGGTCGAGTGCGTCGAGCAGATGGTCGGTGAGGTTTCGAATCACAGCGCCTCCTCGAGGGTGCGCACAGGGATCCCGCGGCGTTCGAGGTCGGCGATCACGAAGCGCCGTTCGAAGCCGCGGATTGCCCACGCTTCATCCCACAGGTGCGGGTCCTCGATGCCGTCGATGCGTCTCATCGGCGCGCCCGTGAGCCGAGAAATCTCCGTGAGCTCGGAGGGGAGCGTGTCAATGATCGTGAGGTCCGCGCCGTGTGCGCGCATGAGGCCGATCTGCCCGATGAATTCTTCGCTGAGAAGTGGCGTGCACGCGATCGTGAGCGTGCCCGAGCGGATGCGCGGCGTGCGGGGCAAACGCGACGACACCGACTTTTCGCGCGAGACACCGGAGAGCGCTTCAAGGATGCGCCGCATGTGGCGCTCGCCGGTGCCAAAGGGAATTGAGCCGATGAGTGTGCCCGCATCGTGCAGTCCCACTCGGTCGCCGAGCGTGAGGTAGTGGCGTGCGAGCACAGTCGCGGCCTCAACGCTCATGTCGAGGCTCGAGGCGCGGCCATCGCCGGGCTCGGCACCGATCGGGCGGATATCGGCCATGGTGTCGACGACGATGAGGACATCGGTGTCGCGCTCCGAGAACGTCTCGTTCGTGTAGAGGGCGCCGCGGCGCGAGGTCACGCGCCAGTTGATTTTCTTGAGCCGATCACCCGGGCGGTACGGGCGAATATCGGCGAGCGCAGTGCCCTCGCCTTTTGAACGGGAGGTGTGAGGGCCGCTCACCCCGAGGACGTGATTGAGGCTCAGAGACTTCGGTTTTGACGTTGCGCCCGCAACCGCGGAAATCTTGCGAGCCTCGTGGCGCTGGTAGCGTCGGAACGCCCCGAGCGCATCCGTTTCCTGCACCGTGAACGGGCCGAACTCGTGCATGCCCCACACGCGCGGCTTTGCACTCACGCGTGCGGTGCCGACGTCGGTCGTGACTGCCCAGCGAGGTGAGTACTCAAGCCCGCCTTTCATACGCACGCCCACAGTGACGAGCGTGCCGCGAGCACCCCGGGCGGTCGCGGTGACCGATTCGCCCTCGTTGACCTTGGCCTCGGCGGCCTCGAGCCTCGCTTGCGTGCCACGCGGGCGAAGCGCATGCGCGATTGCGACCCACGCGAGCAGCGCGCAGCCGACGAGGAGTGCATCGATCCGCGAGCCGAGAACGCCGTACAGCACGAATGCCGCTGAAGCGAGCACCGCGCGCGTGTAGGCCTGAGTTTTGCGCATACTTAGGCGGCCGCCTCGGGAGCGTCGATGCGCGTGAGGATCGCGTCGATCACGCTCGCGGGGGAGATGTTTTGCAGCCACAGCTCGGGGCGGATCACGACGCGGTGCTCGAGGCATGCGTGGGCGAGTGCCTTGATGTCTTCGGGGATCACGAATTCGCGACCGTTGATGAGCGCACGCGCGCGTGCGCATTGAATCAGGGCGAGGGAACCGCGAGGTGAGGACCCCATCGCCGTGTCACTGTGCTCGCGGGTCTCGCGCACGAGTGCGACCGCGTAGCGTCCCACGGCTTCGCTCACGTGGATTGTTTCGACCGAGCGCTGGAGCCTTTCGAGCTCTCCATCCTCGAGCACGCGTGCAACGTCGATGTTCTCCTCCCGGCGCTCGAGACGTCGCGCGATCACGTCCCACTCGTCGTTGGCGCTCGGGTAGCCAAACGTGAGGCGCATGAGGAAGCGGTCGAGCTGTGCTTCGGGGAGCGGATAGGTACCCTCGGTCTCCACGGGGTTCGCGGTCGCGAGCACGTGGAAGGGGCGCGGGAGAGCGTGGGTCGTGCCCTCGATGCTCACCTGGTGCTCTTGCATCGCTTCGAGAAGTGCGGCCTGCGTTTTCGGAGGCGTGCGGTTGATTTCATCGGCGAGCAGCAATCCTGTGAAGACGGGTCCGGGCCGGAACTCGAACTCGCTCGTTTGCTGGTTGAACACCTCGGAGCCCGTGAGGTCAGCAGGCAGAAGGTCGGGTGTGAACTGGGCGCGCCGGAACTCGAGGCCGAGCGCGAGGGCAAATGATCTGGCCGTGAGGGTCTTGCCGAGCCCCGGGTAGTCCTCGAGGAGCACGTGCCCACCCGCGAGAATGCCCGCAAGGAGCTTCGTGAGGGCGTCGCGCTTGCCCACGACGGCCCGCTCGGTTTCGTCGAGGATGCGCGCGCTGAGAGCGGCGGCCTCGCGTGGGGAGAAAGTGGTGGTCATGGCCTCTCCTTGGTGTGGGTGGCGGGGGCAGTGAGTCGTGTGTGCTCGCGCTCGAGGTCGCGAAGCGCCGCGACGAGCGTGCGGCGTGTGAGCTTGGGCCGGCGGCCGCGTGGGGGCCGGGCAACATCGGGGGCGTCGGTTTCACGGGCAAGGGCAATGAGGTCCGACGTTTGCGGCGCGAGCGCGAGGCTTTCCCCGCGCGTGGCGGCGAGCGCTTCGAGCTCACGTGCGATGCCCTCGAGGTAGGTGGCGGGAAGGCGCGGACCCTGCCTTTTCGTCTCGATTGTGCGAAAGAGGTCGTCTTCGACCCGCCGCACGCGGCGGTCCTTCGCGGCCTCGAGCTCCGGGGCCGCGCGGTACAGCACGCGTGGGAACTCAGGCGAGGGGCTTCCCGCGAATCCCGAGGCGCTGAGTTCCCGCACGAGAAGGGCCCCGAGCGTCAAGAGGAGCGCGTAGGCGAGATTGAGGCGTACGTCGACGGCGTGAAGGGCGAGAACGATCGCGACCGTGACGGCTGCGGTCACGGTGAAGGCGAGTACGAGGCGTTTCACGAGGGTGTACCTCCCAGCTGCGCGGCCTCGAGCTCGCCGCTCAACAGGCGCAGCAGGCCCCTAGCTTCGTCGAGTGCGGTGGCAGAAGTCCCTTCGCTCGAGTAGCGCTCGGCGCGATAGAGCTCCGCGAGGCGGGCGAGGTGGGAGTCGTCGAGGCCTACGGATCCCACGACGCGCTGCACGAACTCGCTCGATGTTTCGTAGGAATGGCGACCGTGGCCCTCGGCCGTGAGGCGTGCCTCGATTGCGAGCCACGCCTCGACGATCGGTTTATCGCCACCCGAACGGTTCTCGAGCGCTGTGACCGCGTCGTCGAGGGAGGCGGCGATGGCGGCAGTCTCGACCTCACGCGGCGTCTCGTCGATGTCGGTTTCCGCGGCGAGCGCGCGCCTCGAGCGCCGCGCGCGAAGGACCACGCGTATGAGGACGACGAGGAGGAATAAGCCCGCGATCGCGAGCAGAGCCCACACGAGGGCTTCGAGGGCGGGCCCGAACGGATTCCCCGCATCGGGCTGATACTGCTCGAACGTTCCCGAAATTTCGTTGTTGACGTGCGCCTTCTCGCTCGTCGCGCTTTCCCGGGGGAAAACGTCGAAGGGGGTGGGGTTGCCGCCGATTTCCACGAGAGGTGGCATGTGCGCCGCTGTCGCGCAACCTAAGAGCAGCGCACAGGCAAGCGCAATCAAGGCGGGAAGGAGGCGCTCGTTTTTCATTGCGAACCTCCCTCCACCTCGCGCTCCACGGTGCGTTCATGGCACGGCAATATATGTCCCGAAATCCTATACCGGAGCTCTGAAGGGAATGCTCGCAGCGGTGATCGTGTGAAAAGCTTGAGGGGGAAACGCACGCGAGCGAGACACGCGAGGAGAGGCGATGAACCACAACGGCTGGGCCGTTGACGATGACGCGCCCATGACGGCGCGTCTCATGGTTGCCGTTGCCTTCACCGCGGCCGCGGGCCTCTCCATACTCTTCACGATCGTGTGGCTTCTCAGTGATGGTCTCAGTGCTGACATCTCGCTCGGCGGGCTCATCGCCCCACTCATGCTCGGAGTTTTTATCGCGGTCGCCCGTGCGGTGTATGACGTGACGCTTCGGCGTTTGCCGTTTGCATGGGTGTGCGTTGTTGTCGCCGTGAGCATCCTTGCGCTCGCGCTCGTGGGTGCGGAAATTTTCGAGCTCACCACGGACCAGAGGTATTCGCTTTCGTCGTTTGTGTTCCTCATCGGTGTACCCGTGTACGGTGCTCTCGCGTGGGCCGTGTTCGCTCTCTGGCCTGCGCCAAAGAAGCAAGAGCCGCGGCTCTTTGGTCCGGGTGAGGACCGGGGCGGCTGGCGCGAAGAGTTCATTCGCGCCGCACGCGTGCGCGGGGACCTCACAGAAAAGCGTATCGAGGCACTCGCAGACGACGCGTACGCGCGCGCCGAGGCCGCGCACCGGAGCGTGGGGGAGGAGTGTGGCGATCCTGTGCGCTACGCGCGTAGCCTCCCGAAGGATCGCGCGACGGTCGCAAAGCGCAAGCTGTGCTTCCAGCTTGCCCTCGTGGTGCTCGCCGGTATCGTGCTGACCTTGAACCTGGGCGGCGAGGCAAAGAGTGCCCTCGGCACGGGAGCGCTCATCCTGTGGCTCGCGATCTTTGCGGTGGGTGCACTCTCTTCGTTCTTCCTGTGGCGAAAAGCGAAGCGCGAGCAGGAGGGTGAAGCGGAGCGGCCCGTAGACTGAGCGCGTGAGTACCGAGCAGACAACGAGCACGAACGCCTCAGACATCGCCGCCTCCGCCGACCGCGCCGAGATCACCACGCTCGAGGCTGAGGGGCGCATTCTTGACCTGCGCGAACGCCTCGCGGAGGCACGCGCCGAATACTACGAAAACGACGCGCCGATCATGGCCGACGGCGAATACGACGCCCTCGAACGCGAGCTCAAGGACCTCGAGGAGGAGTACCCCGAATTCGCGAGTGAAGAATCGCCCACACAAACCGTAGGCGGGGCAGTTGCGCAGGGCTTCGCTTCGGTGCCCCACGTCGAGCGCATGATGAGCCTCGATAATGCCTTTAGCGTCGAGGAGATCCACGACTGGGCGAAGCGCTGTGAGGCCGAAGCGCCCGGAAAACCCCAGTTCCTCACCGAACTGAAGATCGATGGCCTCGCGATCTCCCTCGTGTACGAAAACGGCACCCTTGTGCGCGGCGTGACGCGCGGCGACGGCCGCGTGGGCGAGGACGTGACAGCGAACGTGAAGACGATCCGCAATGTGCCCCATACGCTCACGACCGACACCCCGCCCGCGCTGCTCGAAGTGCGCGGTGAAGTGTTCTTTCCGATCGACGAGTTCGAAAAACTCAACGAGGAGCGCCGCGAAGCCGGCCTTCGCGAGTTCGCCAATCCCCGTAACACCGCCGCGGGCTCGCTTCGCCAAAAGGATTCCTCGATCACGGCCTCTCGCGCCCTCGAGGTGTACGTCCACGGGATCGGCGCGCACGAAGGCGCCGTCGGATACCTCGAGAGCCAAAGCGAGGTGTACGAGATGCTCGCTTCGTGGGGACTTCCCACCTCACCGCACTTCAAGGTTCTTGCTTCGCTTGCCGCGGCGACGGAATACATCGAGGATGCGGGGGAGAGGCGCCACGATTTCGAGCACGATATCGACGGCATCGTCATCAAAATCAACGACTTCGCGCACCAGCGTGCGCTCGGCGCGACCTCGCGCGCACCGCGCTGGGCAATCGCCTACAAGTACCCGCCCGAAGAGGTCACGACCAAACTCCTCGATATTCAGGTAGACGTGGGGCGCACGGGCCGCGTCACCCCCTTCGGTGTGATGGAGCCTGTGAAGGTTGCGGGCTCGACCGTGGCGCGCGCGACCCTCCACAATCAGTTCGATGTGGAGCGCAAGGGCGTGCTCATTGGCGACACGATCATCCTTCGCAAGGCCGGCGACGTGATCCCCGAAATCCTCGGCCCCGTCGAAAAGCTCCGCGACGGGAGCGAAAAGCCGTTCGTCATGCCGAAAAACTGCCCGAGCTGCGGGGCCGAAATCCGCCCCGAAAAAGAAGGTGACAAAGACTGGCGCTGCCCAAATCAAAAGGACTGCCCCTCGCAAGTCACGGGCCGCATCGCCCATGCGGCGAGTCGCGGCGCGTTCGACATCGAGGCCCTCGGCGACGAATCGGCGATCGCCCTCACCGACCCCGATAAACGCCGCGCCGAAGCCCTCGCGTCCCTCAAGGCTGGTCACGCGCTTTACCTGCCGGTTCTGACTGAAGACGACTTTGCGAGTGACGCGTTCGTGACGCTCAAAAACGGGGTCGCGACGGAGGACATCGACGGCGTTCCCGTGCTCCGCATCACCGACCCCGAAGACCCGCGCATCCCCGCGCCGAGCGAGGGCGTCGTGCGCACGGGAGAGAACCTCTTCGACCTCACACCCGAGGATCTGCGCCATGTCACGGTCTACCAGAGTGTGCGCCGCGACGGCGAAGAAACGGGCGACTGGCGCACCGTGAGCGCCTTTTGGAACCGCCCCCAGTGGCGCTACTACAAGTCCAAGAAATCCTGGAGCCTCGCGCGGCCGGCCACCGTCGGAAAAACGGTCGAGGTTCTCATGGGCGAGCTCGAAAAAGCCAAATCGGCGGGACTCTGGCGGGTCCTCGTGGCCCTTTCGATCCGTCACGTGGGTCCGACGGCTGCCCGCGCCCTCGCGACCGCGTGGGGTTCGATCGACGCCATCGCGAACGCCAGCATCGAGGAGCTTTCCGAAACCGATGGCGTGGGGGAGACGATCGCGAAGAGCGTCAAAGCGTTCTTCGAGGAGGAATGGCATGCGGCACTCGTCGAGGCCTGGAAGCGCTCCGGTGTGGTGATGGAGGATGACTCCGCGAGCGGGATCGAGAAAACCCTCGAGGGCCTCACGGTTGTCGTGACGGGCTCGCTCGAAAACTTCACGCGCGACGGAGCGAAAGAAGCGATCCTCCAGCGCGGCGGCAAGGCCTCGGGAAGCGTGTCAAAAAAGACGAACTACGTGGTCGTGGGCGAGAACGCCGGCTCGAAGGCAACCAAAGCCGAGGAGCTTGGAATCACGATCCTCGATGAGGAAGGTTTCACAGCGCTCCTGGAGGGTGGAGAAAACGCCCTGGCGTAGCGCCTAGAATGGATGCCATGCCAGCAATGAGTTCTGAAGAAGTCGCACGCCTGGCGTCCCTCGCTCGCATTGAGCTCACCGACGAAGAAATCGCTCGCTTCGCGGGCGAATTCGACGCCATCCTGGACGCGGTTGCGTCCGTGAGCGAAGTGGCGAGTGATGACGTCCCGGCCACAAGTCACCCGATCCCCATGACCAACGTGTTCCGTAAGGACGAGGTCACGGAGACCCTCACGCAAGAAGAGGCCCTTTCCGGCGCGCCCGAAGCCGCCGATGGCCGCTTCGTTGTTCCGCAGATTCTCGGGGAGGAGTAGCCGATGACTGACCTTGTGAAGCTTTCCGCCGCGCACATGGCGAAAGGCCTTCAAAGCGGCGAGTTCAGCGCGCGCGAATTGACCGACGCGCACCTCGCACGGATCGAGTCCGTCGAGGGCCAGCTCAACGCCTTTGTGACCGTGACCGACGATGACGCACGCACGACCGCCGATGCCGTGGACGAGGCGCGTGCCAAGGGCGAGAGTCTCGCGCCGCTTGCGGGCGTTCCCGTTGCCGTGAAGGATGTCGTCGTCACGAAGGGCACGCAGACGACCGCCGGCTCGAAGATCCTCGAAGGCTGGATCCCGCCGTACGACGCGACCCTCGTGGAGAACCTCAAAGAGGCGAAGCTCCCGATTCTCGGCAAAACGAACATGGACGAGTTTGCGATGGGCTCCTCGACCGAAACGAGCGCCTACGGCAACACCCACAACCCGTGGGATCTCGACCGCATCCCCGGCGGTTCGGGCGGCGGTTCCTCCGCGGCCATCGCCGGTTTCGAGGCTCCGCTCGCGATCGGCACCGACACGGGCGGCTCGATCCGCCAGCCCGCGGCCGTGACCGGCACGGTCGGCGTCAAGCCCACCTACGGCTCGGTTTCGCGCTACGGCCTCATCGCGATGGCAAGCTCACTCGACCAGGCCGGCCCGTGCACGCGCACGGTTGAAGATGCCGCGCTCCTGCACGAGGTCATCGGTGGGTACGACCCGAAGGATTCGACCTCGATCAAGGGCGGCTTTGGCAACTTTGTCGAGGCCGCGCGCGAAAAGGACGTCAAGGGCCTGCGCATCGGCGTGATCGAAGAACTCGAGGGCGAAGGTTTTGATCCGCTCGTCAAGCAGCGTTTCGAGGAATCGCTCGCGCTTCTCGAGAAGGCTGGCGCGCATATTGTTCGCGTGAGCTGCCCGAACTTTAAGTACGCGCTCGGCGCCTACTACCTCATCATGCCCTCGGAGGCGAGCAGCAACCTCGCGAAGTTTGACGGCATGCGCTTCGGCCTTCGTGTGATCCCCGAGGATCACCCGACCGCCGAAAAGGTCATGGCCGCGACTCGTGGCCAGGGCTTTGGCGCCGAGGTGAAGCGCCGCATTTTGCTCGGCACGTACGCGCTGAGCTCGGGCTATTACGACGCCTACTACGGAAGCGCTCAGAAGGTGCGCACGCTCGTGCAGCGTGACTTCGCTGCGGCTTTCGAGAAGTGCGACGTTCTCGCCTCGCCGACTGCGCCCACCGTGGCCTTCCGCCTCGGTGAGAACACCGACAACCCCCTCAAGATGTACCTCAATGACATCGCGACGATCCCGGCGAACCTCGCGGGCGTTCCCGGTCTTTCGCTCCCGAGCGGCCTCGCCGAGGATTCGATGCCCGCGGGCTTCCAGTTCCTCGCTCCCGCGATGGCCGATGACCGCCTCTACCGCGCCGGTGGCGCACTCGAGGCACTGCTCGAGGACTCCTGGGGAGGGCCGATTCTGAACAATGCCCCGGCCCTGGAAGGAGGCGCCAAGTGAACGCCTACACCGACATCGAACCCCTCGACTTCGAGGACGCGATCGAGAAGTACGACCCGGTCCTCGGCATCGAGGTCCACGTTGAGCTTGGCACGAAGACCAAGATGTTCGACGGCGCCCCCAACGTTTTCGCCGCCGAGCCCAACACGGCGATCACGCCCGTCTCGCTCGGCCTACCGGGCACTCTCCCGGTCGTGAACGAAAAGGCCGTCGAGTACGCTATCAAGATCGGCCTCGCGCTTAATTGCTCGATCGCCGAGCACTGCCGCTTCGCGCGCAAGCAGTACTTCTACCCGGATCTCACGAAGAACTTCCAGACCTCGCAGTACGACGAGCCGATTGCGTACAACGGCTACGTCGACGTCGAGCTCGAAGACGGCGAGATCGTGCGCGTCGATATCGAGCGCGCGCACATGGAAGAAGACGCGGGCAAGAACACCCACATCGGCGGCACGGGCCGCATCCAGGGGGCGACGCACTCGCAGGTCGATTACAACCGCGCAGGCGTTCCCCTCGTGGAGATTGTGACGCGCCCGATCCCGAACACGGGAGGTCGCGCCCCTGAAGTCGCGGCGGCGTACGTGCGCACTCTTCGGGATATCTTCCGCACTCTCGAGGTTTCCGAAGCCCGCATGGAGCGCGGCAACGTGCGTGCCGATATCAACGTGTCGCTTCGCCCCTCGCCGGAGGCCCCGCTCGGCACGCGTACCGAAACGAAGAACGTGAACTCGTTCCGTGCGATCGAGCGCGCCGTGCGCTTTGAGATCGGCCGTCAGGCTGGTGTTCTCGAAAGCGGCGTCGAGGTGATTCAGGAAACCCGTCACTTCCACGACGATACGGGCCACACGAGCCCGGGTCGCGTGAAGAGCGACGCGGAGGATTACCGCTACTTCCCGGAGCCGGATCTCGTCCCCGTTGCCGCGAGCCGCGAATGGGTCGAAGAGCTGCGCGCTTCGCTTCCCGAGCTTCCCGCTGCGCGCCGCCGCCGTCTGCTCGGCGAGTGGGGGTTCACGGATCTCGAGATGCGCGACGTGATCAACGCCGGTGCGCTCGACCTCATCGAGGGCACGGTCACGGCCGGCGCGAAGCCTCAGGCTGCGCGCAAGTGGTGGATGGGCGAACTCGCCCGCATCGCGAAGGAAGCGGAAAAGGAGCTCGAGGAGCTTGCGGTGACCCCGAAGCAGGTTGCCGAACTCGTCTCGCTCGTCAAGGGCAAGAAGATCAACGACAAGATCGGCCGCCAGGTTCTCGCGAAGGTTCTCGCCGGTGAAGGCGACCCCGCCGCGATCGTCGAGAGGGACAACCTCGCGGTTGTTTCCGACGACTCGGTTCTTGAGGGCGCCGTTGATCAGGCGATTGCCGATAACCCTGATGTCGTGGAGAAGATCAAGGGCGGCAAGGTCCAGGCGATTGGCGCGCTCATCGGCCCCGTCATGAAGGCCACGCGTGGTCAGGCCGACGCCGGCCGCGTCCGTGAGATCATCATGGCGAAACTTGAGGTGGGCTAATCCGCCGCCCATAATAGGTGTGCAAGAACTACCTAGTATGAAATGGGGCCTCGGGCTTAGCGGACCGGGGCCCCATTTCGCGGCCTAAGGCAGATCCGGGGCCGTCGAGAGGCACTCATGAGTTTCGACCAGTATGTTGACCAACTGATCGCACCTATCGCTCAGTTCATGAGCTCGGTCGTGTTTTACGCACCCAGTATCGGCGGCGTCGAAGTCCCCCTCATCGTCGTATGGCTCGCCGTTGCGGCAGTCTTCATGACCGTGTGGCTGCGCTTCCAGCCCATTACCGGTTTCAAGCACGCGATCGATGTTGTGCGCGGTCGTTACGCGAGTAAAACGGATCCGGGTGAGGTCAGCAGCTTCCAGGCCCTCGCAACGGAGCTTTCCGGGGCGATCGGCCTAGGCAATATCGCGGGTGTCGCTGTGGCCATTGGCCTCGGTGGTCCGGGTGCGGCGCTCTGGATCGCGATCTTCGGCTTCTTCGCGATGAGCCTCAAGATGGCCGAGGCGACCCTCGGCACGAAGTACCGCGTGATCGATGAAGATGGCACGATCCACGCGGGCCCCATGTACTTTTTGAAGTACGGCTTCAAGGAGATTGGCTGGGCGAAGGCCGGCAGTGTTCTCGCGATGATCTACGCGATCTCGGCCTTCCTCGGGGTTTTCGGCGGCGGCAACATGTTCCAGTCGAACCAAACCGCGCTCATCTTGAGTGAGCAGCTCGGCAGCGATTTCCTCATGAATAATCGCTGGATCGTGGGTGTCGTGTTCGGTGCCCTGCTTGCCCTCGTTGTTGTCGGTGGCGTGAAATCGATCGGCAAGATCACCTCGAAAGCCGTGCCTCTTATGGCGACCATCTACATGGTGAGCGCCATTCTTATCCTTCTGTTTAATCTCCCGCAGATTCCTTCGGCCTTCATGACGATCGTGACCGAGGCGTTCCAGCCGAAGGGCGTAGCGGGTGGTGCTGCCGGTGCCGCAGTCATCGGTATCCAGCGTGCGCTCTTCTCGAACGCGGCAGGCGTCGGAACCGCGGGCATGACTCACGCGACCGCGAAAACCCGCCACCCGGCGACCGAGGGGTACACGGCTATGTGGAGCCCTTTCCTCGACTCGTGCGTGGTCTGCATGATCACGGCACTCGTTGTCGTGGTGACCGGTGTCTATCAAAGTGGCGAAGCCGATGGCATCGTGATGACGGCGAGCGCTTTCGGTACCGTAGCGCCCTGGTTCCCGTACGTCCTCATGGTCATCGTTGTGCCGTTCGCGTTCTCGACCGCGCTCGCGTACTACTACTACGGCCTGAGCGCGATCCAGTACATCCTCGGCAACTCAAAGTGGGTCACGCGTGCGTTCCAGGTGCTGTGGATCGCGCTGCTCGTGATCGGCTCGTCCATCACGATCGATTCGGTCGTGACCCTCGCAGATGCGCTCATCTTCATCATGACGATTCCGAACCTCATCGGCGTGTACGCGCTTGCGAAGATCGTGCGCTACGAGATCCTGCGCCACAAGGTGAAGGTCACGACGGGAGCCATTCCCCAGATCGATCCCGAGCTTGCGGTGGGCATGGGTGACCATGAGCCCACCGAAGAACAGGTCGCTGAGGCACGTGAGCGTGACGAGGAAGAGGCACGCGAGTGGCACGAGATCCGCGAGCGTCTTTACGAAGACGGCGAATGGGGGCAGCAGAACGAAAAGGAGTGACCGGCACCACCGGGTAACGCAAGTCACAAGGGTGTGGGAGTGGGTGCGGTTTTGACTCACGTTCCGACGCCTGCTAAGCGGGTGTGCTGACCTGCGGTTTTATCCCGCTGAGTCCTGGACCGAAGCAGCGTAAACGCCTATAGGCGCATTTTGTCGCCAAGAATTCGTTTTGGCAGATGCGCTTGAATCCGCCCCCGTGTTTCCGAAAAGTAGTGCATGTTTGGCGCAAATTTTTCCCCACTAGGAGAGACTGATGCACAGTTCTGGTGCAATTGACCAGTTCTTGAATACATATTTTGCCCCGTTTGCAGATTTCCTCTCGGCGATCGTGTTCTACGCGCCGACTGTCGCGGGCGTCGAAGTTCCCATTATTGTTCTGTGGCTCATCGCGGCCGCCATCTTCCTCACGGTGTGGCTGCGTTTCCAGCCCATCACGGGCCTCACGCACTCCATCGGGGTGATCCGAGGAAAGTACACGCGCAAGACCGACCCGGGTGAGGTGAGCTCCTTCCAGGCGCTCGCAACCGAGCTCTCGGGCACGGTTGGCCTCGGCAATATTGCCGGTGTGGCGGTCGCGATTTCGATCGGTGGTCCTGGCGCGGCACTGTGGATCGTGATCTTCGGCTTCCTCGCGATGAGCGTGAAAATGGCCGAGGCGACCCTCGGCGTGAAATACCGCGAGATCGACGACGACGGCCACACGCACGGTGGCCCCATGTACTACCTCAAGCACGGTCTCGCCGAGATCGGCTTCAAGAAGTTCGGCATCGTGCTGTCATTCATGTACGCCCTCTTCACGCTCATCGGCGTGTTCGGCGCTGGCAACCTTTTCCAGGCGAACCAGGGTGCCGCAATTCTGAGCGACCAGCTTGGTATCGCCTTCCTTCAGGACAACCGCTGGGTCATCGGTGCCATCATGGCCGCGCTTGCGGCGCTCGTGATCGTGGGCGGCATCCAGTCGATCGGTACCTGGACGGCCCGCATTACGCCCCTCATGGCGATCGTGTACTTCCTCTGCGTTCTTACGATCATCATCATCAATATCCAGGCTGTCCCCGAAGCGGTCGTCAAAATCATCACGACGGCAACGACCGGCGAAGGTGTGACCGGCGGTGCCATCGGCGTGGCAATTACGGGCATCCAGCGTGCCCTCTTCTCGAACGCTGCCGGTGTGGGCTCCGCGGGTATGGCGCACTCGGCGTCGAAGACCAAGGAACCGGCAACCGAAGGCTTTACCGCGATGTGGGAGCCTCTCGTGGACTCGGTTATCGTGTGTACGCTCACGGCGATCGCCATCACCGTGACGGGCGTCTACACCGATGCGAGCGGCGATGGCATCGTCATGACGGCGAGCGCGTTCGGAACCGTCGCAAGCTGGTTCCCGTACGTCCTCACGGTCGCCGTGGCGCTCTTCGCATTCTCGACCGTGCTGAGCTACTACTACTACGGCAATCTCGCCGCCGAGTTCCTTTTTGGCAGGTCGGCCGTTGTGAAGCGCGCCTTCCAGGTCGTGTGGATCCTCGCCGTTGTGCTCGGTTCGGCCGTGTCGCTCGATGCGGTCATCAACTTCTCCGACGCCGTCTTCTTCCTCATGACGGTGCCGAACCTCCTCGGTATCTACTTCCTCGCGAAGGTCGTGCGTTATGAGATCCTCCGCCATAAGGTGAAGCTCGAGACGGGCGCGATCGCGGTTGTTGATCCCGAGCTTGCCGTGGGCATGGGCGACCACGAGCCCACCGAGGACCAGATTGCCGAAGCGCGTGAGCTCGAGAAGCAGGAACAGGCGGATTACGAGGCTCTCAAGCAACGCCTTGCCGACGATCCGGGTTGGCCTCACCGCGAAGGCTGACGAAACTCGGCGCTCGACAGCACTTTTCATATCGTGAGATCCCCGTCCAAGATTTGGGCGGGGATCTCACGTATCTGCCTATGCTGGAGCACATGCCACAACTTCGCTCACGTACATCAACCCACGGACGCAACATGGCGGGAGCGCGTGCCCTTTGGCGTGCGACCGGCATGGGCTCGAGCGACTTCGGGAAGCCGATCGTCGCGATCGCGAACTCTTACACGCAGTTCGTTCCCGGGCACGTTCACCTCAAGAACGTCGGAGACATGGTCGCGGAATCCATCCGCGAGGCCGGGGGAGTGTCGAAGGAATTTAACACGATCGCTGTCGACGACGGCATTGCTATGGGGCACCAGGGAATGCTCTACTCGCTCCCAAGCCGCGATGTGATCGCCGACAGCATCGAGTACATGGTCAACGCGCACTGCGCGGACGCCCTCGTGTGCATCTCAAACTGCGACAAGATCACGCCGGGCATGCTCATGGCGGCGATGAGGCTCAATATCCCCGTTGTTTTCGTTTCGGGCGGCCCCATGGAGGCCGGCAAGCCCGTGGAAGGCGTGATCGACCACAAGATCGACCTTGTGGACGCGATTAGCTACGCGGTCGATGAGTCGGTGAGTGACGATCAGCTCGCGCAGATCGAAAATAATGCGTGCCCCACGTGCGGATCGTGCTCGGGTATGTTCACGGCGAACTCGATGAACTGCCTGACCGAGGCGCTCGGCCTTTCGCTCCCCGGTAATGGCACGACGCTCGCGACCCACGCGTTTCGCCGCAACCTCTTCGTGGAAGCAGGCACGCGCATCGTGGAACTGTGTCGCCGCTACTACGAGAGTGACGACGAAAGTGTTCTTCCGCGCGCGGTCGCGACCAAGGCGGCCTTCACGAATGCCATGAGTCTCGATGTGGCGATGGGGGGCTCAACCAACACCGTGCTTCACATTCTTGCTGCTGCGATCGAGGGCGAAGTGGACTTCACGCTTGAGGACATCGACCGTATTTCGCGCAATGTCCCGTGCCTTTCCAAGGTCGCACCGAACGGCTTCGCCCACGTCGAAGATGTTCATCGCGCGGGTGGTATTCCCGCGATCCTCGGCGAACTCGACCGCGCTGGCCTTCTCGATCATTCCGTGCACGCGATTCACGCCGATTCGCTTGCCGAGTGGCTCGCCGAGTGGGATATCCGCGGGGGAGGGGCCACGGACGAGGCCTTTACTCTCTTCAGCGCCGCGCCGGGCGGCACGCGCACGACCGTGCCGTTCAGCCAGGACATGCGTTGGGAAGAACTGGATCTCGATTCTGAAAGCGGCGTGATCCGCTCGGTCCCGTTCGCCCATACGAAGGATGGTGGGCTGTGCGTCCTTCGGGGCAATCTCGCCACCGACGGCGCCGTCATCAAGAGTGCGGGCATTGATGAGGAGCTCTTCCACTTCGAAGGTCGTGCCTTCGTTGTGGAGTCCCAAGAAGAGGCCGTCCAGCGCGTCCTCGACAAATCCGTCAAGGAAGGCGACATCGTCGTCATTCAGTTCGAAGGGCCTCAGGGAGGTCCGGGCATGCAGGAGATGCTCTACCCGACGTCGTACCTCAAGGGGCGCGGGCTCGGTATAGCCTGCGCGCTCATTACGGACGGTCGCTTCTCCGGTGGTACTTCCGGCATTTCGATCGGCCACATTTCCCCGGAGGCAGCCGAGGGAGGCGCGATCGGTCTCGTCGAAACGGGGGATCGGATCATCATCGACGTCCACAAGCGTGAGCTCACGCTCGACGTTCCCGAGGAGGCGCTTGAGCGCCGGCGCGAGGAGCGCGGACCGCTCCCGTGGCGACCGAAGAACCGCCGCCGCGAGGTGAGTCAAGCTCTCAAGGTCTATGCGCATCACGTGCGCTCGGCCACGTTTGGTGCGACCCGCAGGCCTCTTCCGTAAACGGTCTGCTCGGTGGGGTCCGACGGTTCCCGGCAACCGTCGGATCCCAAAATGTGGACCTTTCTGTTTCAAGATTCGTAAGTGTGTAGTTTTACTCCTATGCAGAGCATTCTTTTTATCGTTACCGGGCGCGGCTAACGCCCCCGCACGATAAGCCGCGCCCCTCGCCTTCCCGCACGGAACGAGGGGCTTTTTCGTCAGTCAATAGTTGGAGGCGTCATGGCTGAAACGGTCACGGGAGCGCAGTCGCTCATTATGTCGCTCGAGGCGGCGGGAGTGGAGGTCGTCTTCGGCCTCCCGGGCGGCGCTATTTTGCCCACCTACGATCCGCTACTCGATGCGAAGCGCCTACGGCACATCCTCGTACGCCACGAGCAGGGCGCGGGGCATGCGGCGAGCGGGTACGCCCACGCGACCGGGAAGGTCGGTGTCTGTATCGCGACCTCGGGGCCCGGCGCGACGAACCTCATCACCGCGATTGCGGATGCGCAAATGGACTCGATCCCCATGGTCGTCATCACCGGCCAGGTGGGCTCGAACTTCATCGGTACGGACGCGTTCCAGGAAGCCGACATCGTGGGTATGACGATGCCCGTCACGAAACACAACATCCTCGTGAAGAATGCGGAGGAGATTCCGCTCGCGATCAAGCAGGCCTTCCATATCGCTTCGACCGGTCGGCCGGGCGTGGTGCTCGTGGATGTCACGAAGGACGCGCAGCAGGCGGAGACCGTGTTCGAGTGGCCCGAGGAGCTGAGTCTCCCCGGCTATCGCGTCCCCGGCCGCCCCAACGGCAAGAAGATTCGCGAAGCCGTTGACCTGCTTATTCACGCAAAGAGGCCCGTGTTCCTCCTCGGCGGCGGCGTGCTTCGCTCTCATGCAAGCCAAGACGTGCGAGCGCTCGTCGAAGCGGCGAACGCGCCGTTCGTGACGACCCTCATGGCACGCGGCGCGCTTCCCGATTCGCACCCGCAGCACCTCGGCATGCCCGGCATGCACGGCGACGTTGCGGCCGTGGCCTCGCTTCAGCGAAGTGACCTCATCATTGCGCTCGGTGCACGCTTCGATGACCGTGTGACGGGCCGCCTCGATTCGTTCGCCCCCGGCGCGAAGGTTGTGCACGCCGATATTGACCCGGCGGAGATCTCGAAGAATTGCGTCGCGGACGTCCCGATCGTGGGCGACGCCGCCGACGTGGCGCGCGCACTCCATGCCGAACTCAACGAGCGCCTTGCCGAGGATGACCCGCGCGACTACGAGGTCTGGTGGCAGCTCATGAAGGGGCTTCGCGAGAACTACCCGCTCGGGTGGACCGCGACGGCCGATGGTTTCACGGCGCCGCAGCATGTCATCTCGCGCATTAGTGCGATCAGTGGTCCCGAGTCGATTTTCGTTGCCGGCGTTGGCCAGCATCAAATGTGGTCGAGCCAGTTCATCGACTTCGAGGAGCCGTACTCGTGGATCAACTCGGGGGGCCTCGGCACCATGGGCTACTCACTGCCCGCCGCGATGGGTGCGAAGGTTGGCCAGCCGGGCAAGGTCGTGTGGTCGATTGATGGTGATGGCTGCTTCCAGATGACGAACCAGGAGCTCGCGACATGCGTGCTCAACGACATCCCCGTCAAGGTCGCGGTCATCAACAACTCCTCGCTCGGCATGGTGCGCCAGTGGCAAAACCTGTTCTACGACCAGCGTTTCTCCAACACCGACCTCAACACGGGGCACGGCACGCGTCGCATTCCCGATTTCGTGAAGCTTGCCGAGGCCTACGGCGCCGTGGGGCTGCGCTGTGAGCGCGACGACGACATCGACAGCGTGATCAACGACGCGATGGCGATCAACGACCGCCCCGTAGTTGTGGACTTCCAGGTGAGCGCCGACGCGATGGTGTGGCCCATGGTCCCCGCGGGCGTGAGCAACGACGAGATTCAAATCGCGCAGGGCATGACGCCCGAATGGGAGAGGGAGATCTGATCATGGACTTTTCGCGCGACCCGGAAAAGAACCACACGCTTTCCGTCCTCGTGGAGAATAAGCCCGGTGTGCTCACGCGCGTCTCGGCACTCTTCGCGCGGCGCGGGTACAACATTGCTTCCCTTGCCGTGGGCCCGACGGAGCACGAGGGGATCTCGCGCATCACGGTTGTCGTCGAGGTCGACCAGATGCCTCTCGAGCAGATCACGAAGCAGCTCAATAAGCTCGTGAACGTGCTCAAGATCGTCCAGCTCGAGCCGCGCCAGTCGGTCGAGCGTGAGCTCGTGCTCGTGAAGGTCAAGGCGAATAATCAGACCCGCACATCCGTGCTCGAGATCGTGCAGATGTTCCGTGCGAAGGTTGTCGATGCGGCCTCCGACTCGGTCACGATCGAGGCGACGGGGTCGGCCGACAAGCTTTCGGCGATGCTTTCGATGCTCGAACAGTTCGGGGTCAAGGAGATCGTCAAGTCGGGTGCGGTCGCGATCGGCCGCGGCCCACGCTCGATCACTGATCGTGCGCTCCTCGGCTAAGGATTGAGGGGCCGACGGTTGCTCGCCAAGCGTCGTTTCTCAATATGAGACACGTATCCACAAAGTAAGACGATGGGCGGTTAGACTGCCCGCAACCGATTCACACAAGAGAACCGAAGGAGTTCACCGTGGCGGAAATGTTTTATGACGACAATGCCGATCTCGCCGTCGTGCAGTCGAAGAGGGTCGCGATCGTAGGCTTTGGCTCGCAGGGCCACGCCCACGCCCTCAACCTCCGCGACTCGGGCGTCGAGGTACGCGTGGGCCTCAAGGAAGGCTCGAAGTCCCGCGCGAAGGCCGAGGAGCAGGGCTTCACCGTTGGCACCGTTGCCGAGGTCGCGAAGTGGGCCGATGTGATCATGATCCTCGCCCCCGATCAGTACCAGGCTGACATCTACGAAAACGACATCGCGGAGAACCTCGAAAGCGGCAACGCGCTGTTCTTCGCCCACGGCTTCAACATCCGCTTCAACTACATCGAGGCGCCGGAGGGCGTCGACGTTGCGCTCGTCGCCCCGAAGGGGCCGGGCCATACGGTGCGCCGCGAGTTCGTCGCGGGGCGCGGTGTTCCCTGCATCGTCGCGGTGGAGAACGACGAGTCGGGCGAGGCATGGCCCCTTGCCCTTGCCTACACGAAGGCGATCGGTGGCCTCCGCGCCGGCGCGATCAAGACGACCTTCACCGAGGAAACCGAGACCGACCTCTTCGGCGAGCAGGCCGTGTTGTGCGGCGGCATGAGCCACCTCGTGCAGGCAGGATTCGAGACACTCACCGAGGCCGGTTACCAGCCCGAAATCGCCTACTTTGAGGTGCTTCACGAGCTCAAGCTCATCGTCGACCTCATGATCGAGGGCGGTATCGCGAAGCAGCGCTGGTCGATCTCCGATACCGCGGAGTTCGGCGACTACGTGTCGGGCCCGCGCGTCGTGGACGAGCACGTCAAGGCCTCGATGAAGGCCATCCTCGACGACATCCAAAACGGCAGCTTCGCCAAGCGCTTCGTCGACGACCAGAAGGCGGGCGCTTCCGAGTTCAAGAAGCTCCGCGCGAACGAGCAGGAGCACCCGATCGAAAAGGTCGGCAAGGAGCTTCGCACGATGTTCTCGTGGAGCGCCGAGCAGCTCGATTCCGATTACACCGAGGGCACCGCAGAGCGCTGATCCGCAGTCTCGCCCCGTGTCACATCACTAGCGTCACCGAAGGAGAAACCATGAGCACACTCGACCTTGCCGTCATTCCCGGAGATGGGATCGGGCAGGAGGTCGTTCCCGAGGGCCTCAAGGTTCTTCGGGCGGCGCTCGAAGGCACGGGGCGTGACCTCGTCACGACCGACTACGATCTCGGAGCGAGCCGCTGGCACGAGACCGGCGAGACCCTCACGGACGCCGATCTCGAGG
This sequence comes from Dermabacter indicis, assembly GCA_001403775.1. GTDB lineage: Bacteria > Actinomycetota > Actinomycetes > Actinomycetales > Dermabacteraceae > Dermabacter > Dermabacter indicis. The sequence goes on along the minus strand of CYUG01000011.1, from coordinate 462,811 downwards.
CGCTCAAGCGCCACGACGCCCTCTTGCTAGGCGCTGTCGGACACCCGAGCGTGCCCTCGGGCGTACTCGAGCGGGGGCTCTTGCTCAAGCTGCGTTTTGCGTTCGAGCACTATGTGAACCTCCGCCCCACGACCCTCTTCCCGCACGTCGATTCTCCGCTCTCGAACCCCGGAGACGTCAACTTCGTCGTCGTGCGCGAGGGAACCGAGGGTGCGTACGTCGGTGCTGGCGGTTCTCTTCGCGAAGGCGGGGCGCACGAGGTCGCAACCGAGGTCTCGATCAACACCGCCCACGGTGTCGAGCGCGTCGTGCGCTATGCGTTCGACCTCGCCAAGAAGCGTCGAAAGAAGCTCACGCTCGTGCACAAGCACAATGTTCTCGTGCACGCGGGGCGCCTGTGGAAACGCGTCGTGGACGAGGTCGCCGCGGAATACCCCGAGGTCGAGGTTGATTACTCGCACATCGACGCGATGATGATCTATCTCGTGCAGGGCCCCTCGCGCTTCGACGTGATCGTCACCGACAACCTCTTCGGCGACATCATCACCGACCTCGCTGGTGCGATCTCGGGCGGAATCGGGCTTTCGGCTTCCGGCAACCTCAACCCGTCGGGCGAGTTCCCCTCGATGTTCGAGCCCGTGCACGGGAGCGCCCCGGATATCGCGGGCAAGGGCATTGCGAATCCCGCCGCAACGATCCTCTCGGTTGCCCTCCTTCTCGAGTCGATTGGCGAGGACGATGCTGCGCGCAAGGTCCGTGAAGCCGTGACGGAAGACCTCGCGAACAATCCGGGCTCGACGCGCACGTGCGTCGAGGTTGGGGACGCGATTGCGAAGGCTGTGCGAGAAAAGGGGAGCGCGGCCTCGTAAACTGGGGGAATCCACGGAAAGCATGTGAGAGGAAAGACAACCCATGGGTGAGTACCGCGCAAGTTCGGCTCCGCGTCGAAACTCGAGCGAAGAGCGCGAGCGGATTCTCAAGGACCCTGGATTCGGTGACAACTTCACCGACTACATGGCCCACCAGCGCTGGACCGAAGCCGAAGGGTGGGGCGAGGGGGAGATCCTCCCGTACGGCCCCCTTTCGCTTGAACCCGCCGCGGCGGTGTTTCACTACGCCCAGGAGATTTTCGAGGGTCTCAAGGCTTTCCGCCACGCCGACGGTAGCGTGTGGACCTTCCGTCCCGAGAAGAATGCCGCGCGCATTCAGAATTCGGCGCGGCGTCTCGCCCTCCCCGAGATCTCGACCGAGGATTTTCTCGCGTCGCTTCGCGGTGTCGTGAGCGCGGATGAACCCTGGGTTCCGGAGGGCGGCGAAACGAGCCTCTACCTCCGCCCCTTTATGTTCGCCTCGGAAAACTTCCTCGGCGTGCGCGCCGCACACACCGTCGACTACTACGTGATCGCCTCGCCCGCGGGCAACTACTTCCCGCGTGGGATTCAGCCGCTCGTCGTGTGGGTCTCGCCGCTTGCGGCGCGCGCGGGGCGCGGCGGCACGGGCTTCGCGAAGTGTGGCGGCAACTACGCGAGTTCGCTTCAAGGCAAGTACGAAGCGGCCGAGAAGGGCGCCGACGAGGTGATGTTCCTCGACTCGGAGACCCACACGAACATCGACGAGCTCTCGGGCATGAACATCTTCGTGGTGTACTCCGATGGCCGCATCGTCACCCCGACCCTCACGGGCTCGATCCTCCCGGGTGTGACGCGCGATTCGATCCTCACCCTTGCGGCCGATCGCGGACTTCGCCCGAGCGAAGAGCCCGTCAACTATGCGAATCTCACGGCCGATATCGCCGACGGTCGTGTCACCGAGATGTTCGCGTGCGGCACCGCCGCGGTGATCAACCCGATCGGTGAGCTGCGCGACGAAAAGTCGACGTGGACGATCGGCGATGGCGGAAGTGGCGACGTCACCATGGCGCTTCGCGAGGAGCTCACGGGTATCCAGTACGGCCGTGTCGAAGATCGCCACGGCTGGCTCACGCGCCTCGTCTAGTTCACCGTTCTCGTTTTCTGCACCACCCGGAGGCCACGGCAGTGTTTCACCTCTACGACACGACTCTTCGCGACGGCTCCCAGCAGGAGGGCCTCACGCTGAGTGTTGAGGACAAGCTCCAGGTTGCGAGGCTCCTCGACGAGCTCGGCGTGACCTACATCGAGGGTGGCTGGCCAGGCGCGGTCCCGAAGGACACCGAGTTCTTCGCGCGTGCCACACGCGAGCTTTCGCTCGCGAATGCGCGCCTCGCGGCATTCGGTGCGACCCGCAAAAAGGATTCCGTGGCGAAGGACGACCCTCAGCTGCAGGCGCTCGTGGATTCGGGTGCCCCGACGGTCACGCTCGTCGCGAAAGCTGATCTGCGGCACGTTGAGGCGGCGCTTCGCACGAGCGCCGAGGAGAACCTCGCGATGGTACGCGAGAGCATCGAGTTCCTTCGCGGGTGCGACCGCGAGGTGTTTATCGATGCCGAGCATTTCTTCGATGGTTATGCTTTCGACGCCGACTACGCGGTAAGGGCTGTGGCCGAGGCCTTGCGCGCGGGGGCTGCGATGGTGATTTTGTGCGACACCAACGGCGGCATGCTCCCGCACCAGGTCAGTGCAATCTACGCGGATGTGCGAGCGCGGCTCGAGGGGGAAGGGCTCGATCCGGATCTCCTTGGCGCCCACATGCACAACGATTCGGGATGTGCGATCGCGAATACGATCGCCGCCGTCGAGGCCGGCGCGGTGCACGTGCAGGGCTGCGTGAACGGCTATGGTGAACGCACGGGCAACGCCGACCTCATTCCGGTTCTCGCGAATCTGCAGCTCAAGCTCGGCCGCACGCTCGTGACGGACGAGCAGCTCGGTGACGCCACGCGGATCGCGCACGCCATTGCGGAGGTCGTGAACATTCCCGCTCCGGCGCGAGCCCCGTACGTAGGGGCGAGCGCTTTTGCCCACAAGGCCGGCCTCCACGCAAGCGCGATCCGGGTTGATCCCGACCTGTATCAGCACATGGATCCCACGGTCGTGGGCAACGACATGCGCATGATCATCTCCGACATGGCGGGCAAGGCCTCGATCGAACTCAAGGGCCGCGAGCTCGGCTACGACCTCTCGGGCGAAGACACGATTCTTGCGAGGCTCGCGGAGACGGTCAAGGGCCGCGAGGCCGAGGGGTACAGTTACGAGGCTGCCGACGCCTCCTTCGAAATGCTCGTGCTCCACGTGCTCGGGGACTTGCCCACCTACGTTGAGGTCGAGTCGTGGCGCACGTCGTCGCATCAGTTCCGCGATGACTCTCTCGAATCGGAAGCGACCGTGCGCCTGGGTACGGCGCCCGATCACCGCAGCGTGACGATCGCCGAGGGCAACGGCCCCGTGAATGCGCTCGATAAAGCGCTGCGAGAAGCGCTCATGGATACCTACCCCGAGATCGCGTCGTTCGCCCTCGTGGACTTCAAAGTGCGCATCCTCGACTCACAGCAGGGAACGGACGCGACGACCCGCGTCCTCGTCACGAGTCAGGCGCCGTTTGGGCGCTTTACGACGGTTGGCGTGGGGCCGAACATCATCGAGGCCTCGTGGGAGGCGCTCTTCGACGCATACTGGTACGGCCTCCACAAGCTTGGCGTGGCAGCCGCGCACGAGAGTGGTGCTACGCGTTAAGGAGCATGTCGAGGGTGCGGCGTGCCTCCTCGGGAGAGCCGACTTCGAGTCTATTTCGCTGGGTCTCGTCCCCGAGAACCCCGAGAAGCTTCTCGAGCGCCTCCACCTGGCTCGTACCCGCGCCCGCGGCGATGAACACGGCGAGGCGCACGTCAAGCGGGGTGGCGTCGGCACCTCCCATCGCACCAAACGCGAGCGGCTCGGTGAGCCGGGTGAGCACGAACCCGTCCTTCACCGTATGCTCGCCGTCGGCGTGGGGGATCGCCACGGGAGGCTCGAGCGGGAGCCCGGTGGGAAAGCGCTCCTCGCGTCGGATTACGGCATCGCGCCAGGAGGGGCGCACGCAGCCGCTCGCCTCAAGGCGTGTAGCAACGGCCCCTGCGAGCGCGGCGAAAGTCGCGCACTCTTCCCTCGCTACGTCGAGGACGAGGATGACGGGTGCGCTCACCGCCACGGTGCTTTCACCAGGTCGCCTACGTACTCGAGGGTGAGCGCGAGCTCCCCTTCCTCATCGGTCTGCTCGAGATCCACGGTCGCCTGCATGACGAAGTCGTTGTCGCCTTCGGGATCCACGATCGTTTGTGTCACGAGCCAGCGCCTTGATTCGCGCTCGATGCGCAAGTACTCGCTTTTACGAGCGAAGTCCTCGATGACAACGTGGTCGTGGGCGTCGTAGAAGTCGTCCATAGCTTCCCCCCAGCGGTCGGCGGTCCAGCCGCTTTCACCGTCAAGCTCGCCGAGCTGCTCTTCGCGCTCGAACGCGAAGTCCTCGACGCGACGCCACATGGCGGCGCGCACCATTTGCGTGAGCACTTTTGTTTGCGCGCTGAGGGATCGCGGTGAATCGGGGCGCACCTCGCTTGCCGCGTCGCCGGTATCCTCGGGGTTCGAAAGTGCCTCCCATTCGTCAAGCAGTGAGGAATCGACACCACGCACGAGGACCCCGAGCCACTCGATGACGTCCTCGAGTTCGTCGGTTCGAAGCTCCACGGGGAGCGTGCGCCGCAGGGCCTGGTAGGCATCGGACAGGTAGCGCAGCACGATCCCCTCGGAGCGCATGAGCGTGTAGCGCGAGACGAACTCGCTGAACGTCGCACCCGTCTCGTAGAACTCGCGCACGATCTTTTTGGGAGAGAGATCGTGCACGCTGATCCACGGGCGGTTTTTTGCGTAGATCTCGAGTGCCGCCGTGAGTTCCTCCTCGAGGGGTTTCGGCCACGTGACCTCGTCGAGGCGCGCCATGCGCTCCGTGTATTCGACCCCATCGGCCTTGAGCTCGGCGAGCAGGGCGCTCTTTTCGGCATTTTGCTGGGCGAGGAGGATCTGGAACGGGTCTTCGAGAATCGCCTCAATGATCGAGACCGAATCCATCGTGAGGGTCGGGGAATCTTCGTCAAGGATGTCGAGGGCCGCAATCGCGAACGCTGCGAGTGGCTGGTTCATCTGGAAGTCCCACTGGAGGTCGTCGACGAGTGTGACGGTGCGGCCAAGATGGTCGGGTTCCTGACGCACCGCGATGATGTCCGCTTCCTTGAGGCCACGGAAAAGTTCGAGGGCGCGGCGCTTGAGCGCGAACTTCTGCGTGCGTGTCTGGTGGCTCTCGTCGATGAGATGTTGAGTTGCCCTGAGGGCGCTGCCCGGGCGAGAAATGAGCGCGAGAAGGATAGCGCTCGTGATGGTCATGTGCGGTTTCAGCGCCGACGGTTGCTCTTCACTAAGCTTCCTCAGATTCTCCTCGGTCCAGTTCACCCGGCCCTCGGGGATCCTCATCTTCGGCTCGCGCAGCTTTTTCTTCGCGTTGTTGGGCTTCGATCCGCTTTCGGCTCGCTTGGTGAAGCGCTCCTTTTCCTTTTCGAACTCGACGGCCCATTCCGGGGCCTGGACGACGACGTGCCCCACGGTATCGAAGCCAGCGCGCCCAGCGCGGCCGGCGATCTGGAGGAATTCTCGCGTGTTGAGAAGGCGCTGGCGGCGGCCATCAAACTTCGCGAGAGATGTCATGAGGACCGTGCGGATGGGGACGTTGATGCCGACACCGAGCGTGTCGGTGCCGGCAATGACCTTCAGAAGGCCCGATTGGGCGAGCCTCTCCACGAGGCGGCGATACTTCGGGAGCATGCCCGCGTGGTGTACTCCGATACCCTCGCGCACGAGCTTCGAAAGGATCGTGCCGAAGCCGCGTGAGAATCGGAAGTCACCGATGAGGTCGCGGATCTTGTCTTTTTCCTCGCGCGTGAGGATCTTCGTGCCGAGAAGGTGCTGTGCCTGCTCGAGGGCGTCTTTTTGCGTGAAGTGCACGATGTACACGGGTGCATCGCGGTTTTCGAGGATTTCTTTGATCGTCTCGGGAAGGTCAGTCGTGGCCCAGCGGAAGTCGAGGGGGACCGGGCGCTCGGCGTTCGCGATCGTGCTTACGCTTCGGCTCGTGCGCTCTTCGAGATCCTTCTCGAAGAAACTCACGTCGCCCAGGGTTGCGCTCATAAGAACGAATTGTGTGCGGGGGAGTTCGATGAGGGGGACCTGCCATGCCCAGCCGCGCTGCGAATCGTCATAGAAATGGAACTCATCCATGACGACGAGGCCGATCTCGCTTGTATCGCCTTCGCGAAGGGCGTGATTAGCGAGGATTTCCGCCGTGCACACGATGATCGGCGCTTCGTGGTTGACCGAGGAATCGCCCGTCATCATTCCCACGGACTGCGCGCCGAACATCGAGACGATCTCGAAGAACTTCTCGCTCACGAGCGCCTTGATGGGGGCCGTGTAGTACGCCGTTTCTCCCCGCGCCATCGCAGCGTAAAGCGCGGCGTAGGCAATCGTCGTCTTCCCCGATCCCGTGGGAGTCGCGGCGATCACATGATCACCCGCAGCAATCGCGAGGAGGGCCTCTTCCTGGTGGGGGTAGAGCGTGCGCCCTACCTCGGCTTGTGCCGCGATAAAGCCCTCGGCGATCGCATCTTCGCTCGAGTCTTGGGGGAGAAAGTCGTGAAGAAGTGGCATGCCCCCATTGTGTCAGCCCGGGCAGGGCCGGCGGCTACTCTGGGGCCGGATCTGCGTGCGGGATCTCGAGTTCGGCGACGACCGGTAGATGATCCGAGGCGTGCGTGCGATGGGTCTTCGCCGAGATAGGCCGAATATCGCGACTTGCGAGAATGTAATCGATGCGTCTCGCGGGGAGGGGGAGCACCGGATTCGTACGGCCGAGAAAGCGCTTCGCGAGGGGGAGCCGATGCTTTGCTGCCCACACGTCGATGAGCCCTTTCGTGAAAACCGCGTAATCGCGTACCTGGGAGGGCGCGGCATTAAGATCACCAACGAGGACCGCGGGCTCCTTGCCTGAGAAGGCCTCCTCGCGCGCGGCCCGGAACTGCGCGCGGCGAGCCCTCGCGGGGCCGAGAGCGAGGTGCGTCACCGAAAACGAGAACGGCACGCCTTCCGCGTCGATGCGGGTACGAAGCACCGCCCGACGCTCGATAAGGCGATTCTCGGGAAGACGAGCCATGTGCGACTCGAGAATCGGGAGGCGAGAGAGCACCGCGATCCCGTACTGGCGGCGCGTACTGATCCCTACTCGCTCGACCGAACGCCGCGAAGGATCCAGATCAATCGTGGGCGCGAACTGCGCGTGCATGTCGAGTCGATCCGCAAGCCATGCCGCCTGATCCACGAAATCTGAACGCGTACCAAAGAAGCGATCGACCTCCTGCAGGCCAATGACATCGGCTTCGAGAGCCTCGAGGGCGCGTGCTGTCGATTCGAGATTGAGAACGTTTCTGGAATTCGCACCGTGATGAATATTGAAGGTCGCGACACGCACGCGCCGTGCCTGTGCGGGTGGGGACTTCGGTGAAGGGGGCGAAGGGGGCATGACACCATTGTGCCCGGTTGAACGCAGAATAATGACGTTTGTTGCGGGGTGTCTGAGTCACGGTACAGCGATGGCCTACCGCGATCACTTGACATCAGCAACGAGCGACGTCGGCAAACACGGAGGCAAGCGGATCCACGATCGCGAGGATGCGCGTGCGTAACTCCTCGGAGCGAACGGCGAGCGCTCGCTGACGCCGCACATACTCCTCCTTACCCTCGTCAGTTTCGATCGGCACAACTCCGTACCCGTAGCCCCGGCAGTCGTAGGGGGAGGCCTCCATGTCGAGGATACGCAGATCAAGGGCGTGCTCGAAGCAGTCGAGCGCGATATCGCTTGGAAGCACGGGCGCGAGCTTCATCGACCACTTGTAAAGGTCCATTCCCACGTGGAGGCACGCGGGATCATCGCGCATGGGCTGTGTCTCGCGCGTAGGACGCGAAGCATTGAGCGGGACCGCCTCGGGCGTGAAGAAGCGAAACGCGTCGATGTGCGAACACACGAGGCGATTGTCCTCGACGACCCTGTTCGTCTCCGCGGCGCTGAGGCGTAATGGGAGTGATTCGTGGCGCCTCTCGCCTGCCCCAAGCCGATACACCATCGCCCACTCGTGAAGACCAAAGCACGAAAAGTTCCCGGGCTTCTCGGCAAAACTCGAATTCGTGAGCAACCGGTGAATCCAGTAGGCGGCATCGCCACGCTCGCGCACAAACCGCTCGAGATCCGCCGTGCGTACCTCACCCGTCGCGCCGCCGGCCGAATCTCGAGTGTCGCGATACCAGCGCCGGCAACCGTCGGAGGCCACATCCCCGTGCCCCCGAAGATCCGCATCGGCCGAGGCCTCGTATCCCACCTGCCAGCCCGGGTGCCAGCGCCGAAGCTGCCCCGGGCTAAAGGGGTAGTACGTGTGGAGGAAATCCTCGATCGGATGCTTTTCACCCCGCGCCTTGCGCTCTCGGTGCGGGCCACTCAGGCGATCGGCACGCGCCTCGTGGGCCTCGCGCGCACGCTGTGCACTCCCCGCCGACAGCACCGTGAGAGGGCGCTCGAGCGCAGACAACGAATCGAAACGCGGGGAAGAAGAAAGCACGGCACAAGCCTACGCGCAAAGACCACGTGCGCCACGACGCGCTCGCGGGCCGCGGATGTGAAGAAAGGGTGTGGGGTGGTCAAGGGCATAGGGCGAGCGCCCGTGAGAGCCGAAAGCCCCTACTAGACTGGGGGCCATGCGCATTGCACGATTCACCACCGGCTCGAACCCGATGTTCGGCATCGTCCAAGAAAAGGACGGCGTGGACATGGTGTACGGGATCACGGGAGACCCGCTCTACACCCAGATTCAGCCGAACGGCACGATCCTCCCGCTCGAGGACGTTCGCCTCCTCGCCCCGGTCATTCCTCGCTCCAAGGTCGTTGGCGTCGGCAAAAACTATGCCGAACACGCCCGTGAAATGGGTGGTGAGGCCCCCGAGAGCCCGCTGCTCTTCCTCAAGCCGAACACCTCCGTGATCGGCCCGAACGACCCGGTCATCTACCCCTCGTACGCGAAAGAACTGAGCTTCGAAGCCGAGCTCGCGGTCGTCATCAAGACCCTCGCGAAGAACGTTTCCGCCGAACGCGCTGCTGATGTGATTCTCGGCTACACGTGCGCGAACGACCTCACGGTGCGCGACGCGCAGCGCGAAGAATCGCAGTGGTTCCGCGCGAAAGCGTTCGATACGTCCTGCCCTCTCGGCCCGTGGATCGAAACTGATCTCGACACCGCGAACGCGCGTATCCGCACTCGCGTGAACGGCGAGGTCAAGCAGGACGGCACGAGCGCCGACATGCTCCGTGCGATTCCCAAGCTCATTGAAGAGATCACGCGCTCAACCACGCTTCTGCCCGGCGACGTCATCCTCACCGGAACCCCCGCTGGTGTTGGACTTCTTCAAGCCGGCGACACCGTCGATATTGAGATTGACGGGCTCGGCACCCTGACCAACCGCGTCGTCACGCCCGAAGAACTCGAGGCTTAAAACCGCATCCGGGGCTATGCCCCTCCAACCTCCCGAAGGAGAACAATCACGTGAGCGCTGAGAACATCGATCTCGCGGCCCTTCCCACCCTAGAAAGCACACGCGGCCACGAAGAGGTCCGCGTGCGCTTTTGCCCGTCGCCCACCGGCACGCCCCATATCGGCATGGTGCGCACCGCGCTTTTTAACTGGGCCTACGCGAAGCGCACGGGCGGCACGCTCGTGTTCCGCATCGAAGACACCGACCAGGCACGCGACAGCGAGGAAAGTTACAACCAGCTCCTTGACGCGATGCGCTGGCTCGGTATCACGTGGGACGAAGGTGTCGACGCTGGCGGCAACGACGGCCCCTACCGTCAGTCGCAGCGCGGGGATATTTACCAGGACGTCATCCAGAAGCTCAAGGACGGAGGCTACATCTACGAGTCGTTCTCGACGCCCGAGGAGATTCAGCAGCGCCACATTGCCGCCGGCCGCCCCAAGGAGTCGGGCTACGACGGTTTCGACCGCGACCTCACCGAGGAGCAGAAGGCCGCGTTCCGTGCCGAGGGCCGCGAGCCCGTATGGCGCGTGCGTATGCCCGATGAGGACATCACCTTCAACGACCTCGTGCGCGGCGAGATCACGTTCAAAGCAGGGTCGACTCCCGACTATGTCGTCGTGCGCGCCAACGGCCAGCCACTTTACCCGCTCACCAACCCCGTGGACGACGCCCTCATGGGCATTACTCACATCCTGCGCGGCGAGGACATCCTGAGCTCGACTCCCCGCCAGATCGTGCTGTACGAAGCGCTCAAGAAGATTGGCATCGCGAAGTTCACGCCCGAATACGCACACCTTCCGTATGTCATGGGCGAAGGCAACAAGAAGCTCTCGAAGCGCGATCCGGAATCGAGCCTCTTCCTCTACCGGGACGAGGGCTTTGTGCCCGAGGGCATGATCAACTACCTCTCGCTTCTTGGCTGGGGTTACAGCGGCGACCAGGACATCTTCACGCGCGAGCAATTCGTTGCGAAGTTTGATGTCGCCGACGTCAACCCGAATCCCGCGCGCGTGGACTACAAGAAGGCCCTCGCGATCAACGCCGACCATATGCGTATGCTCGACGAGGCGGAGTTCACTGAGCGCATGATTCCCTACCTCGAGAAGGCCGGTGTGGTCTCCATGCCGATCACCGAGGACGAGCGCACGCTGCTCGCGAAGGCCACGCCCCTCGTGCAGCCGCGCATGAACCTCCTCGGCGAAGCCCCGGGCATGCTGCGCTTCCTGTTCATTGACGACGCCGACCTCGTGATCGAAGACGACGCCCTCAAGAAGCTCGGCGACGATCCGGTTTCCGTGGTGCGCCGTGCGGTCGCCGTTATCGAAGAGGGCGGCAAGGACAACTTCACGACCGAGAAGCTCGAAGCGTCGCTGCGAGCGGCCATCATCGAGGGCATGGGCGTCAAGCCGCGCCTCGCGTTCGGCCCGCTGCGCTCGGGCATCTCGGGTCGCCGCGTGAGTCCGCCGCTCTTTGAGTCGATGGAGCTGCTCGGCTACGACTCGACCATGGCCCGCCTCAACTCGTTTGCCGAGTTCCTCGCGTCGCGGTGAGCGAAGAGACGTTCGAGTATCCGATCGGGCACGGCCGCGCGCACGCCAAGACGATTCTCATTGGTGAGCACGCGGTCGTGTACGGCCACCCCGCGATCGCTTTTCCCATTCCTCACCTGGGGCTTACGGCAACCGCGAGGCTTTTGCCGTACCCGGATTCGGTAGGGCCACAGGCGGGGCGTATCGAGGGTTCGGTCTCGGCCGAGGGCCTCGGCACGATCAGCGGTTCGTATTCCATCACCGAAGGGTTCGCCTTCGATGACCAGACCGTCCCCGGCGACGAGGTGCGCTTCGAGAGCGGTCTGACGCTCGATGTGCCGTCCGCTCGGACGGGGAAGCGGCATGGCAAAAGGCGCATCGCGACCGTGGGGGATCCGTCGACGGGTGCGATCTATCTCGACGTCGATACGGAAGAAGCCGAGGACGAGCTCGCCCAGTCGGCCCTGCGCACGATCCTCGGCCACGTTGGCGAAAAGCCCGGCCGTGCCGAGGTCACGGTCGAAGGGAGCATCCCCACGGCCCGCGGCCTCGGTTCAAGCGCCGCGATGGCCAGTGCGATTGCCGTGGCCGTCGCACGCCTATACGGGCACGAGCTCACAAGCGAGGAGCGCTTCGATCTCGTGCAGTTCGTTGAGCGCATCGCCCACGGCACCCCGAGCGGGCTGGACGCTTATCAAACGATGGCGACGGGGCCGCTGTGGTTCCAGGCGGGGAAGGCAGAGCCTCTCGACCTTGCCGCGATGCCTGCGCTCGTCGTCGCCGATACCGGTCTTCCCGGGCACACGCTCGATGCCGTTCGAGGTATTCGCGAGCGTCGTGAGCGCCATCCGCGCCTTGTGGACCTCGCGCTTGAAACAATCGCCTCCCTTGCACATACGACGCGCGAGGCCCTCCGACTCGGCGATATGAGCAGCGTGGGGCGGGCGATGAATGGCTGCCAGGGAATCCTCGCCGAACTCGGGGTTTCGCATCCGCGCCTCGACCACCTCGTGGGGGCGGCGCGGAGTGCGGGGGCACTCGGCGCGAAGCTCACGGGCGGCGGCCAGGGAGGGTGCATCATTGCGCTTGCCCCCTCTCACGGCGCGGTCCCCGCGCTCACGCGCGCCCTCTCGGCGGCGGGCGCCAAGAACGTGTGGTCGATCAATCCTGCCAGTGAGGAGTGCCCATGACACGTGCCACCGCCGTTGCCCACCCCAACATCGCGCTCGTGAAGTACTGGGGCAAGGCCGATCGCGAGCTCAACCTTCCCGCGACGGGCTCGCTTTCGCTCACGCTCGATATTTTCCCCACGACCACGACGGTGGAGCTGACCGACGATTCAGCGGACCGAGTTCTCCTCGATGGGAGAGAACTTGCCGGGGATGAGTCTGCGAGGGTCCGCGCGCTACTCGATCTTGTGCGCGAGCGGGCAGGCTCGGGTGCTCGCGCGCGAGTCACCTCCACAAATACCGTTCCGACGGCTGCCGGGCTCGCGTCGAGCGCGGCCGCATTCGCGGCGCTCGCGAAAGCCTCGGGTGCCGCGTACGGCCTTTCACTGAACGATGCTGAACTCTCGCGTCTCGCACGCCGCGGCTCGGGTTCCGCGTGCCGCTCGATCTTTGGGGGTCTTGCCCGCTGGAATAAGGGCTCGAGCGATGAGACGAGCGTTGCGGAGAGCCTCGATTGGCGTGGCGACCCCCTCGCCATGGTCGTTGCGGTCATCTCGAGTGCGCGCAAAAAGATCGGCAGCCGCGCCGGGATGAATCACACGGTCAATACTTCTCCCTACTTCGAAGGATGGGTCTCGTCGAACACGGAGCTCGTGGAGCGCGCTTCGCGTGCCGTGGCCGAGGCAGATTTCACGAGTCTCGGGGAGATCGCGGAGATGAGCGCGCTGCGCATGCACGCCTCGATGCTTGGCGCGGAGCCCCCAGTGCGGTACCTCACGGGGAAGAGCTTCGCCATTTTTGATGCGGTCCAGGACCTACGCGACGAAGGCCTCGAGGCGTATGCGAGCGCCGACGCGGGACCCAACGTGAAGATTCTGTGTCGCTCGCGCGAGGCCGACCTCGTGGCCAGGTCTCTGCGTGAGAGGATCGAAGACGTGAAGATGCACGTTGCGAACGCCGGCCCCGGCGCCTACCTCCTCGACGAGGGTGAGCGCCCGAGCGCAGCATGAGCGCTTTCGAGTTCCGCGCGCCCGGCAAACTCTTCGTCGCGGGCGAGTATGGTGTCGTGCACCCGGGCAACCCAGCCGTGCTGATTGCGGTCGATCGGGCCATCACGGCGCGTGCCCTTCCCGTGCGCCGCGCGTTCGGCGTGCGCGTGGCAAGCGAGCTGTGGGGCGAGGAGCGCGACTACGAGCCCATCGCTGCGGGATCTTCGGCGGCCGAGGCGCGCGAGCCCGTTTTCCTCGCACTCGACGTGCTCGAGGAATACCTCGGTTCGCTTCCCGCCCTCGACATTCACGTGTCCTCGAGTCTTGAAGAGAGCGACGGCAGGAAGTATGGCTTCGGCTCGTCGGGCGCGGTGGTCGTCGCGACGATCGGCGCCGTCTTGCGTGCGCGAGACGTGGAGGTCTCACGGCTCAATCTCTTTAAGCTTTCCGCCCTCGCCGTGCTCGAGGGCAACGTGCGCGCTTCGTGCGCCGATGTGGCGACGAGCGTCCTCGGGGGCTGGGTTTTTTATCGCTCCTTCGACCGCGAGGCAGTGCGCAACCTGCGCCGAACCGAAGGTGTCAAAGCCGCTGTCGCAGCGACCTGGCCGGGGCTCGCGCTTGAGGCTCTCGAGCCACCCGGGGAACTCGAAGCCGTGATCGGCTGGAGCGGGGCGCCAGCCTCGACTCGCTCGCTTGTTGCCCAGGTGGATGACGCTGCGCGCGAGGGGCGCGTGGACCTCGAAGCCTTTGCACGCGACAACGCTGCACACGTCGAGCGCCTTGCGCACGACTTGCGCGCTGGCGAGATGCCGGCCGCGAGGGCAACACTTGACGGGGTTCTCGCGCAGCTTCGCGACCTCGACCGGGCGGCGGGCGGCGAGAAGCCACTCGGTATCGAAACGCCCGCCCTCAAGGCTATGACCGACATCGCCACCGAATGCGGTGCCGCGGCGAAACTCTCGGGAGCAGGCGGCGGGGACTGCGTCATTGCCCTTGCTCCGGGCGCGCACACGGCGAACGCCGTGAGGGAGGCCTGGCGTACAGCGGGATTGGCGGCGCTCGAGGTGGGCGTGCAGGCGTCGGACCCCTTTCGCCCTCACGGGGACACGACAGGAAAGCGAGGAAGCGCCCATGAGTAGTTCACGCAAGGACGACCACGTGCGGCTCGCGATGGAGCAAGAGACCGCTCATCGCCGCTCGAGGGATTTTGACGACGTGCGCGTGGTTCACCACGCCCTCGGTGCTGTGAACGTGGACTCGGTGAGTCTCGATGTCGAGGTTGCGGATCGCACCTGGACGCTGCCGTTTTACATCAACGGCATGACGGGCGGAAGTGAATTCACCGGGAAGATCAACAAGGCTCTCGCGATCGCGGCCGCGGAGACGGGAATCGCGATGGCCTCGGGGTCGATGAGCGCGTATTTCAAGGACCCGTCGTGCGGATCAAGTTTCACGGTTCTACGCGAGGAGAATCCGCACGGCTTCCTCATGGCGAACCTTTCGGCAAACGCGAGCCCCGAGCAAGCGCGCGAAGCGGTCGAGTTGATTGATGCCGATGCGCTCCAAATTCACGTGAATGCGGTGCAGGAAATCGTGATGCCCGAAGGCGATCGCGAGTTTGAGCACTGGCCTCAGCAGATCAAGGCGATCGCGCGTGCCGTGGACGTCCCCGTCATCGTCAAGGAAGTCGGCTTCGGCATCACGGGGACCACGGTGCGCACGCTTTCCTCCCTCGGCGTCGCGTACGTGGACGTTGCGGGCAACGGCGGAACTGACTTCGCGCGTATCGAAAGCGCGCGCAGGAGCGATAAGTTCTCGCACCTCAACGGTTGGGGGCAAAGCGCGATCGAAAGCCTTATCGACGCGCGAGGAGCCTCGCGCGATACCGGCCTCCCGCTTTTTGCGAGTGGCGGCGTGCGCACGAGCCTCGACGTCCTCAAAGCCCTCGCCCTCGGTGCGAAAGCCGTGGGCGTTGCGGGCGGTTTCCTCGCGATCGTGCGCGAGGACGGCCCCGATGCCCTCATCAGCGAGATCCGCACGTGGGAAGAGCAGCTGCGCTCGATGATGGCGCTCGTGGGGGCACGAAACACGTCCGCCCTCACGCACACGGATCTTGTGCTCACGGGGAGCGTGCGCGCGTACGCGCAGGCGCGAGGCTTTGATCTGTCTCATTTCGCGCGTCGAAGCGGCAAGGCAAGTGGAGGTTCACATGAGTGACAAGCGCGATCAGGGCACGTTCGCCCAGATCCCGATGAAATGGCTCGGCCCCCTTCGGATCAGCGGCAACGTTGCCGAGGGCGAGGTCGAAGTGCCGCTCGCCACCTACGAGACGACCCTGTTCCCCTCGGTTAAGCGCGGCGCGACCGTGTCGCGTCTCGTCGAGGGCGGTATCCGCACGACCCTCGTGGACGAGCGCATGACTCGCTCGATCTTGTTCGAGGCCGATTCGGCGGCCGACGCCCACGAAGCCGCCCGGCGCGTGTGCGCGGATCTCCCCGCCCTCCAGGAGGTCGTGTCGTCGACGAGTCGCTTCGCGCGGCTCATCGACGTTGCTCCCGAGATCGTGGGCAACCTGCTCTATCTTCGACTCGAGTTTCTTACGGGCGACGCGGCTGGTCACAACATGGTGACTCTCGCCGCCGACGCGCTCATGCCCGCCATCGCGAGCCGCGAAAGCGCGCTTCGCTACGCGAGCATTTCTGGCAACTACTGCACCGATAAGAAACCCTCCGCGGTCAATGGCATTCGCGGTCGCGGCAAGAATGTCATCGCCGAAATTGTGCTTCCCGAAGAGGTGCTTCGCCGTCGGCTGCGCACGAGTGCCGAACGCATGGTTGATCTCAACGTGCGCAAGAACCTCGTGGGCGGGATCGCCGCCGGTTCACTCAGGAGCGCGAATGCGCACTACGCGAACATGCTGCTCGGTTTCTACCTCGCGACCGGCCAGGACGCCGCCAACATCGTTGAAGGAAGCCAGGGCATCACGCACGCCGAACGTCGCGGCGCGGGCGGCGAGGACCTCTACTTCTCGTGCACGATCCCACATCTCATCGTCGGCTCCGTCGGCAACGGCAAGGGCCTTGACTTCGTGAGCGAGAATCTTGAGCGACTCGGCTGCCGCGAGGATCGCGAAGCGGGGGAAAATGCGAGAAGACTCGCGGGGCTTGCCGCCGCAACCGTGCTGTGCGGGGAGCTGTCCCTCATGGCCGCGCAAACCAATCCGGGCGAGCTCATGGCCGCCCACGTCCAGTTTGAAAGGAGCTCGCGATGACCCGGACGATCGGCATCACCGATATTTCGGCGGCAACGACGTCGCTCTTCTTCCCACTCACCGCCCTCGCCGAGGCGCAAGGTACGAGCGCCGGGAAGTACCTGCGCGGCATTGGCCAGCACGAAATGAGCGTTCCGTGTGAAGACGAGGACATCGTGACTCTCGCGGCTCGCGCCGCGGCTCCCATCCTTGAGCGGCACGGCGCCGAAGACATCCGCACCCTCGTTCTCGCGACTGAAACGGGCATCGACCAGTCGAAAGCCGCGGGGATATACGTGCACGAACTCCTCGAGCTTCCCGAAAACGCTCGCGTCGTGGAACTCAAAGAGGCGTGTTATTCGGCGACAGCGGCGCTTCAGTTCGCCCTCGGCATCGTGGCGCGTAACCCCGGCGAGAGAGTCCTCGTGATCGCGAGCGATATCGCCCGCTACGAGCTCGATTCGAGCGGTGAGGCGACCCAGGGTGCGGGTGCGCTCGCGATGCTCGTGAGCGCCGATCCAAAGATCGTGGCCATCGAGCCCGCCTCGGGTCTCTTTACCGAAAACGTCCACGATTTCTGGCGCCCTAACGATCGCACCACCGCGCTCGTCGACGGCCGCTTTTCGGTCACCGTGTACCTGCGTGCCGTCACTGCCGCGTACGACGACTACGTGAAGCGCGGGGGAGTGGAGTTCGCGGGCCTTTCGCGCGTGTGCTTCCACCAGCCGTTCACGAAGATGGCGGCGAAAGCGATGCAGACGCTTGCGAAGCACGCGGGCGCCGATTCCGTCGCCGAAGCCGTGTCCTCTCTCGAGGAGACGATGATCCTCAACCGCCGCCTCGGCAACAGCTATACCGCGTCGGTCTACATGGGGCTCCTCTCGCTTCTCGAGAACGCCGAGCTTGACGCGGGGGAGCACATCGGCATCTTCAGCTATGGCTCGGGTGCCGTCGCGGAATTCTTCGCCGGCACGCTCGTGGAGGGGTACCGAGAGCAGCTGCGCCCGGGTGCGCTTGCGGCTCAGCTCGATGCGCGGCGGGAAATCGGCTACGAAGAGTACCGCGAACGTCACGTTCGCGCGGACCGTACGGGCGACTTCGAAGCCCGAGTGGAGGGGCAGGGGCCGTTCCGGTTCGCGGGTGTGCGCGACTCGATCCGGGTGTACGAAAGAGCGTGAGAAGGGGGTCCGACGCTTGCCCGGCTACCGTCGGACCCACCCTCGTGTGAAGGCTTCCACAATGGGCCCATGAAAAGTTGCCGGCCCCTGCAGGGGCGACTACTGTTGTATTTCGTTCGGTTCGCCGAGCGAAACCCTTGGGGTATGGTGTAATTGGCAACACGGCTGATTCTGGTTCAGTTGTTCTAGGTTCGAGTCCTGGTACCCCAGCGATGCAGGTCACACGGCCTGGATTTGGAAACTGCCAGCAGGATTGCTAAAGTTTCTAGAGCCTCATTGAGGTAAGGCCCCGTTCGTCTAGCGGCCTAGGACGTCGCCCTCTCACGGCGGTAACACCGGTTCAAATCCGGTACGGGGTACGGAAGGGAAAAACCCGATCACTTCGGTGGTCGGGTTTTTTCGTACCCGGGACCTTTCCGGCGTATCCTTGAAGTCAGCAGGGAGTTTGGCTCACAAAAGCGTGAGCCCGGCCGTGGAAGGAAAAACCATGAGTGCAAATGAAGGCCGCATCGTTGTCGGAGTCGAAGACACCGAAGAATCCGATCACGCAATCCGATGGGCGGCGCGCAACGCCCTGGCTCTGAAGAAGCCCCTGCATCTCGTGCACGCCTTCGTGTGGCCCCTCATGGGCGTCGATGTTGATCCCGTGCCGGGTGTGAGTGGTTCGGGTCTCAAGGTTGCAGCACAGCGCCTCCTCGATGAGGCCGCGGCGATCGCACACGAGATTGCTCCGGGATGCGAAGTGACGACTCAGATTGTGGACGGTCGCGCGGTGGACGTTCTCATCCAGCAGTCGGAGACCGCCGATGCCCTTGTTGTGGGCTCACGCGGGCTCGGGCGCTTCCTCTCGCTCATCGTGGGATCCACGAGTTCGGCGCTGCTCACGCGCGCGAAGTGCTCCATCGTGGTGGTGCGCGGCGACATTGCCGCCGACGGCCCCGTCGCGGTGTTCTACGACGGCGGAACGGCGTTTGACCGCGCCCTTGAGCGCGCGGCGGAGTTCGCGAAGATTTACGGCACGGGCGTGCGAGTGATCCCCTCGATTGTGATCCCCGAGGAGAAATGGGCGGGAATCCTCGAGGGGGCGCAGCAGTACTTGCGCACGGTCGCTCCCGATGTTGAGGTGGAAATCACCGAGTACGGTCGCCAACACACCGCGAAGGAACTCATTAGGCGCAGCGAAGGCACGCGGCTCATCGTTGCGAATGCGCGCGCGAAGCACGAGGAGCTCGAGCGTCAGCCGGCCGTCTCCAACACAGCGTTCCTGCAGTACGCGAACACACCCGTGTGGCTCGAGCGGCAGTGAGCCGCCCGGCCCTCATGGAGCCGGGGTGCTAAACCCCGGCTTGACGCACGAGTTCGCTGAGTCTTTCTGCGTAGGCAATCACCGAGGCTGCATGGATGCGGCCGGGTTGGCGCGTCATGCGGTCAATGGGGCCCGAGATTGAGAGCGCCGCAACGACGCGATCGCTTGGGCCGCGCACGGGCGCGCTCACCGAGGCAACGCCAGATTCACGTTCGCCAACACTCTGAGCCCAGCCGCGCCGACGCACCGCCGAGAGCATCGAGGCAGTGAAGCGTGCACCGTGAAGGCCGCGGTGGAGCCTATCTGGTTCTTCCCACGCGAGGAGGATCTGCGCGGCAGAACCAGCGCGCATCGTGAGGGTCGAGCCGAGCGGGACAGTGTCGCGAAGTCCGCTTGGGCGCTCGGCCGTGGCGACGCATACGCGGTGGTCGGCCTGCCGGCGATAGAGCTGAGCGGATTCCCCCGTGTGATCCCTGAGGTCGGCAAGGATCGGGCCAGCGCTTGCGAGGAGTCGATCTTCACCCGCGGCGGCCGCGAGCTCGGTGAGGCGTGGGCCAAGGATAAAGCGTCCCTGGATATCGCGCGCGACGAGCCTGTGGTGTTCGAGTGCGACCGCGAGGCGGTGCGCCGTGGGACGTGCGAGGCCTGTCGTGCTGACCAGGTTGGCGAGCGTTACGGGGCCTGCTTCGAGCGCCCCGAGTACGGTGGCCGCCTTGTCGATAACGCCGACGCCGCTTCCCTCTTCCATCTGAATGTTCATGGAATAAGACTAGCGTCTCGCGATATGAAATGCGAGTGCTTCAGCTTCTGGACGTCCATGAGACTTGACTCAACGAGCCGCGTGCCCTCAAGGAAGGGGCAGCGCGGGGAGACAACGATCGAGGAGTCATTCACATGGCGGGAACTCTCGCAGAAAAGGTTTGGCAGGACCACGTCGTCCGCAAGGGCGAAGGCAATGAGCCGGATCTTCTGTACATCGACCTCCACCTTCTTCACGAGGTGACGTCGCCGCAGGCATTCGAGGGGCTGCGCCTCGAGGGGCGTAAGCCGCGCCGCGTTGACCAGACGCTCGCGACGGAGGACCACAACACGCCGACGATCAACATCGATAAGCCGATCGCTGACATCACGAGCCGCACCCAGATCGATACGCTGCGCAAGAACGCTGAGGAGTTCGGCGTGCGTATCCACTCGCTCGGCGACGTCGACCAGGGCATCGTTCACGTCGTGGGGCCCCAGCTCGGGCTCACAATGCCGGGTATCACGGTCGTATGTGGCGACTCACACACCTCGACCCATGGTGCGTTCGGGGCGCTCGCCTTCGGTATCGGCACATCCGAGGTCGAACACGTGCTCGCGACGCAAACCCTGCCCCTTAAACCCTTCAAGACCATGGCGATCAACGTCGAGGGCTCGCTCAAGCCGGGCGTGAGCGCGAAAGACATCATCCTTGCGGTGATCGCGAAGATCGGCACGGGCGGCGGCCAGGGCTACGTTCTCGAATACCGAGGCGAAGCCATCCGGAACCTCTCGATGGAGGGGCGCATGACGATTTGCAACATGTCGATCGAGGCGGGCGCCCGCGCGGGTATGATCGCCCCGGACGAGACCACTTTCGAGTACGTCAAGGGCCGCCCCCACGCACCCGAAGGTGAAGAGTGGGACGAAGCGGTCGAATACTGGGAGAGCCTGAGGAGCGACGAGGACGCGACGTTCGACGCCGAGGTCGTGATCAATGCCGATGAGCTCGAACCTTTCGTCACATGGGGTACCAATCCCGGTCAGGGTCTTCCGCTTTCGAGCACCGTTCCCTCGCCCGAGGACTTCGCCGACGAAAACTCGAAGGCCGCGTGCGAGCGCGCACTCGAATACATGGATCTCGAGGCCGGTACCCCGCTCAAGGACATCCGCGTGGACACCGTCTTCATGGGCTCGTGCACGAACGGACGCATCGAGGATCTGCGCGCGTTCACCGACGTCATTCGCGGCCGCGAAAAGGACCCGAATGTTCGCGTGCTCGTCGTGCCGGGTTCGGCGCGCGTGCGGCTCCAGGCGGAAGCCGAAGGGCTCGACAAGGATATCCTCGCCTTCGGCGCGGAGTGGCGAAACGCTGGCTGCTCGATGTGCCTCGGCATGAACCCCGATCAGCTCGCCCCCGGCGAGCGCTCGGCCTCGACGTCGAACCGCAACTTCGAGGGCCGCCAGGGTAAGGGCGGGCGCACCCACCTCGTTTCGCCCGTTGTCGCGGCCGCGACGGCCGTGCGCGGAACTCTCTCGTCGCCCGCTGACCTCGACAATCTCGGAGAAACCGACGCCGCGGTGCTCGCCTGAGGGCCGAGGGACGTTTGGAAAGGACTCACATCATGGAAAAGGTCATCTCGCACACGGGCGTTGGCGTACCGCTGCGCCGCTCCAACGTTGATACCGACCAGATCATCCCCGCCGTGTACCTCAAACGCGTGACGAAAACCGGCTTCGATGACGGCCTCTTCCGCGCATGGCGTCAGGATCCGGACTTCGTCCTCAACCGCGAGCCATACACGCGCGGCTCCGTGCTCGTTGCCGGTGAGGAGTTCGGCACGGGCTCGTCGCGCGAACACGCGGTGTGGGCGCTTCGCGACTACGGCTTCAAGGCCGTGCTTTCGAGTCGCTTTGCCGACATCTTCCGCGGCAATGCGGGCAAGCAGGGGCTCGTGGCCGCGGTTCTCTCGCAATCCGACATCGAGCAGATCTGGAAGGTCCTCGAAAACGCGCCGGGCACCGACATCACCGTCGACCTCGAGAACCGCGTGGTCGAGGTAGCCGATTCGACATTCTCGTTCGAGATTGACGACTACACGCGTTGGCGTCTCATGGAGGGACTCGATGACATCGGCCTCACCCTGCGCCACGAAGAGGACATCACCGAGTTCGAGAAGCGTCGCCCGTCGTGGCTCCCGAAGACGCTTCCCGTGCATACTGCCGACGACCAGTAACGGAGTGTTTTGCGCCCTCGGCGTACAACGGGCGCGTGTGCAGTTCTTTTCAAAGGGCTATTCGGTATGGTGAGACGGTTACCTGTGGGCTCAGGCCGGAAAGGGAATCAACTCCACTATGACCTCAAGCTTCTATGTGCGTGGCGGCAGGCCGCTCGAAGGTGAGATCACCGTTCGCGGTGCGAAGAACCTGGTCTCCAAGGCCATGGTCGCGGCTCTCCTCGGAGAAACCGAAAGTTTCCTCACGAGCGTTCCCGACATCAGCGATGTCAGGATTGTGAGCGAGCTTCTTCGCGTGCACGGCGTCAAGATCGAGCGCGACAAGGAGGCGGGGACCCTCCATATGGACCCCTCCAACGTCGAGCGCGCCCACGTGGCCGACATCGACGCCCACGCGGGTAGCTCGCGTATCCCGATCCTCTTCTGCGGCCCCCTGCTGCACCGCCTCGGCGAAGCCGTGATTCCCGACCTCGGCGGCTGCCGCATCGGCACGCGCCCGATCAACTACCACCTTGACGTGCTGCGCAACTTTGGCGCGCACGTCGATAAGCGCGAGCACGGTATCTACATCACGGCGCCCGACGGCCTTCGCGGAGCCAAGATCCGCCTCGAGTACCCTAGCGTTGGTGCGACCGAGCAGGTGCTGCTCACAGCCGTGCGAGCGCAGGGCATCACGGAACTCGAGAACGCCGCTGTTGAGCCCGAGATCGAGGACCTCATCGCCGTGCTCCAGAAGATGGGCGCGATCATTTCGCTGCGCACCGATCGCACGATCGTGATCGAAGGCGTGGAAAAGCTGCACGGTTACCGCCACCGCTGCATCCCCGACCGCATCGAGGCCGCGAGCTGGGCGTGCGCGGCTCTCGTGACTCACGGAGACGTGTTCGTGCGCGGTGCCGAGCAGAAGGCCATGGGCACGTTCCTCAACGTCTTGCGCAAGATCGGCGCCGGCGTTGACATTCACGACGACGGCATCCGCTTCTACGACACGGGCAAGGGACTATCCTCCGCCGCGATCGAGACCGACGTCCACCCGGGGTTCATGACCGATTGGCAGCAGCCCCTCGTCGTGCTTCTCACCCAAGCCAACGGCATTTCGATCGTCCACGAAACCGTGTACGAAAACCGCCTCGGTTTCACGAGTGCGCTCAACGACATGGGCGCGCAAATCCAGGTGTATCGGGAGTGCCTCGGCGGTTCGCGTTGCCGCTTCGGCCAGCGCAACTACAACCACTCGGCGGTCGTGAACGGCCCGCGCCCGCTCAAGGGCGCGGAAATCACGGTCCCGGATCTCAGGGGCGGGTTCAGCTACCTCATCGCGGCGCTCGGTGCCGACGGTACTTCGCAGATTCACGGCATCGACCTCATCGATCGAGGCTATGAATCATTCAGGGACAAGCTCACGAAGCTTGGCGCTGAATTTTGGGAAGAG
This sequence comes from Dermabacter indicis, assembly GCA_001403775.1. Lineage (GTDB taxonomy): Bacteria > Actinomycetota > Actinomycetes > Actinomycetales > Dermabacteraceae > Dermabacter > Dermabacter indicis. The sequence goes on along the minus strand of CYUG01000011.1, from coordinate 439,405 downwards.
TGAGAACTGATCAACTCTCAATTTGAGGAGCTTGCGGTGAATGAGAATCCTTCTGTGCACGTGACCGATGCTTCGCACGAGCGCTACACCTCTCTCGCGCTTCGCGATGTTCCGGTCCCGGACTACTGCGATGTGGTCATCGTGCCTACGAAGGGCGTGGACGAACCCGATCCGCGTGCGTGGGCCGAAGCGATTTTCTCTCACGAGAACGCGACGCTCACCTCGCGCGGTGCGCGGGCCGTACGCGACGAAGCGATTCGCCTCTTTGATCTCGTGCCCCCTCCCGAACGCGAGCGCTACGTGAGCGAGGTTCAGGGTTCGGAAGCGCTCATTATCGACGACACGCCGTCGCTGACGATCCGCATCGGTGTTGCCGTCGAGCCCGGTGGCGATCTCGTGCGGATCACGACCGCGGTCAAGTACCGCACGATCCGCGGTCGCCTCACGTTCGGGCCGCGCCGTATGATGCACGCCGCGGCGATTCACACGCTCGCGAAGCGTGCCCCGGCGACCCTGAGGCGTCGCAAGGCCGCGCAACTCACAGCCGCAAATCCGCGCCGTGCCGGGCTCACGCGCGGCATTCGACGCAATCGTCAATTGACATCGGGCGATGGTGAACGCTCGAACTGACGCGGGCGCTCCCGCGGGGCACATCGCCGTTCTTGGCGCCGGCTCCTGGGGCACGGTCTTTTCGCACATGCTTGCGAAAGGCGAGAACGACGTGCGCCTCTGGGCACGCCGAGAGGAGCTCGCTTCCGAGCTCAACGAGATTCGCATGAATGCCACCTACGTGCCGGGCCTTGCGCTTCCCGCGCGCGTGCGCGCCTCGAGCGATATCGCGCACGTTCTCGAAGGCGCGCGTGGTGTTGTGCTTGCGGTTCCCGCTCAGTCGCTGCGCCGATGTCTCGGCTCGTGGCCGCGCCTGCCCCGCGTCCCCGTCGTCTCGCTCATCAAAGGCATCGAGCGGGGGAGCGACGAGCGCATGTCGCAGATTCTCGCCGATGCCGGGGGCGTGAGCGAAAACCTCATCGCGGCGCTTTCCGGCCCGAATCTTGCGCGCGAGATCGCTCTCGAACAGCCGTGCGCTTCGGTGATTGCGTCCACGAGTGAGAACACTGCTCGCGTAGTGGCCGCATGGTGCTCGGCGCCGTACTTCCGCGCGTACGTGAGCCGGGACGTCACCGGTGTTGAAGTCGCAGGGGCAATGAAGAACGTGATCGCGATCGCCGTGGGTGCTGCCGCCGGCCTCGGTTATGGCGATAACACCCGTGCTTCGCTCATTACGCGCGGCCTTGCCGAGATTACGCGGCTCGGAGTCGCGCTCGGTGCGGAAGCCTCGACGTTTGCGGGCCTCGCGGGGATGGGGGATCTCGTCGCCACGTGCGCGTCGCCGCTCTCGAGGAATTTTCGCTTGGGCAAAGCGCTCGGTGAAGGGCAGAGCCTCGAGCAGGCCAAAGAAAGCCTCGGACAAACCGCCGAGGGTGTGCCCACGGCGCGGGCGGTGGCGGATCTTGCCGAACGTACCCACCTGGATCTGCCCATTACGCGCGCCCTCGTCGATGTCGTCGATCACGGGCGTAATATTGCCGAGGTGACGAGCGCGCTGCTTTCGCGCTCCGTCCGTTTCGAATAGAGGAGCCCACGTGCACACCATCGCACTGATCTTTGGCGGCCGTTCAAGCGAGCACGGTATTTCGTGCGTGACCGCGGGCGGTATTCTGCGCCAGATTGACCGCTCGCGCTTTTCCGTCGTGCCCATCGGTGTGACGAGTGAGGGGCGTTTTGTCGAGGTGACGGGCGATCCCGACCACTGGCAGATCGTTGACGGCGTGGCCCCGCACGTGCCCGAGACCGGTGACGAGATCATCCTCCAGCAGTCGCGCCTCGGCAAAGGAAAAGTGGAGCTGCGGGTTGTGCGCGAAGGCGGGCGCATCGAACACCTCGCCGATGTTGACGCAGCATTTCCGCTGCTTCACGGTCCCTACGGCGAGGATGGCACGATTCAAGGGCTCTTCGAGCTGTGGGACGTGCCCTACGTCGGCTCGGGCGTGCTCGCCTCGGCAGTGTCGATGGATAAGGACTTCACGAAGCGCATCCTCGAGGGCGCGGGATTGGGAGTTGCACGCGGCGTTGTGGTGCACGCGCGCGAACCGCGCGAGAGTGTTCCGGGGCGCGTCGCGGATCTCGCCTTCCCGCTCTTTGTGAAGCCGGCACGCGCAGGTTCGAGCTTCGGTGTCACGAAGGTCGACGCGCTCGAAGATCTTGACTCAGCACTTGACGAGGCCTTCCGCTTTGACCCGAAGGTGCTCATTGAACAGGGAGTCGAGGGGCGCGAGGTCGAATGCGGCGTGCTTCAGGGCCGACGCGGCGAGAAGCCGCGCACGAGCCTCCCCGGCGAGGTCGTGATCGGTAACGATCTCGAGTTCTACGATTACGAATCGAAGTACTTCGGCAAGGGCACCGTCACGATTGATATCCCCGCGTCGATTCCCGAGGCACACATCGCTTCTGTGCGCGAGGTCGCCGCGCGCGCCTTCGAGGCTCTCGAACTCGAAGGGCTTGCTCGCGTGGACGTATTCGTCACCGAGAGCGGTGACGTGGTCGTCAATGAAGTCAATACGATGCCGGGCTTTACGCAGATCTCGATGTTCCCCGTTCTGTGGGAGACCATGGGGCTTGCCTACACCGCTCTCATTTCGCACCTGATCGACAACGCCCTGGAGCGTGGCGTGGGGCTCCGCTAAAAGCTCGTGCGCTGAGGACTACTCGGCATCCTCGAACGCGAGGCAACGCCCTCCCGATTGCGGAATCCGCGAGAGAAGGCCCGCAAGATCGATCGCCGCGGCACTCGGCTGATCCGGTGCGACCTCGCGCGGCACGGTGAGGTCAACGGCGGGTTCGCGCCCGTAGGTTGTCATATGCACGATCCCTCGTTTCTCGTCTTCTTTGACGATCCAATCGATCTCCGTACCGTTGCGCGAGGCGATCGTTGTGCACAGGTCGGTTGTGGGCGGGGGAGGGGTCACGCCGCATCGAAGCACGATCGTGCTGTCCCCCGATCCCCACGCCGCCGTTGATTGGGCCGTGGTTTCGCTTCGGTTGAGGCCGAGAAGGACATCCGGGAGCGCCACCATGACCTCGGCGCAGCGCGGGCTTGCGGGGTCTGCTTCGGGCTGCGGAACGACGACGGCACCACACGAGGCAAGGGTGAGGATGCTTCCGATCGCGAGCGCAACACCGGTTGCGCGGCGAGGAACACGCTCGCGAGCATCGAGCGGGGGTGTGGGAATCATGAACACCAGCCTAACTCTCTGACCGAGTAGTGAGTGCCTGGACGAAAGCTGATAATCTTGGTGACCATGAGCGAGAAGTACGCACTGACGCCCCGCACCGAGCAGCTTTTCCCCGAAGGACCGCACGTCACGGTGCGGTTCCTCGACCACTCGAGCGATGCTGAGCTGAAGCAGTACTGGGATCTTCACCGCGTACTCGACGAAGAATTCTGCGGCTCCCACGAGCGCCGCACGCCGGCCGAGCTTCGCGCTGAACACGAGGACACCGAGAAGAAGCGTTCGTATCATCTCGTGGCGGAGATCGAGAGCCTCGAAGGTGCGCGCATGATCGCCGGGCTCGCGGAGCTTGCGCTTCCGCTGAGCGAGAATACCGATACGCAAGAAGTTGAGCTGGTCGTGTACCCCGCGTGGCGCGGCAAGGGCATAGGCACGATGCTCATGGATGCTCTGCGTGAGGTCATGAAGAGTGAAGGGCGCCCGAAGGCATTCGGATACGCGCTTACCCATGCGGATTCGACCCAGGCGGAAGAGGAGCTTCCCGCTTCAAGAATCGCGACCTGGCTCGGCCTTAGCAAGACTGCTACGGAGTTCGTGAGCACCGTATCCCTCCCACTCGATCGTGACCTCGTGGAGGATCTTCACGTTGAGGTCGAGGCTTCCCTTGGCAAATACCGCATCATCACGTGGGAAGGTGACGTGCCCGAGGAGCACATGGATCAGTGGTGCGTGCTTCTCAATCAGATGAGTACGGATGTTCCGAGCGAGAAGTCCGAGCTCGAGACGCCCGAGTATGACGAAGAGCGAGTACGAGCGATCGAAGCCAGGAGCGCCGCGCGTGGGTATCGACGCCTCACCGCTGTGGCCCTCGCCCCGAATGGGAGCTTCGCGGGTACCTCGTACGTGATGTTCCGCGAGGACGGTTCACGACTTGGCGAACAGGCCATCACTGTAGTCATGCCCGAACATCGGGGCCACAACCTTGGCCTTGCACTCAAGCTCATGACGCATCGCCTCTTGACCGAGACCGAGTCGAAGGTCGACGTGATCCGGACGTACACGAACCACACCAACACGCATATCAATGCCGTGAATGAACGTCTCGGCTATCGCACGGTCGCGAAGGTGCTGGCGTTCGAGGGCGAGCTCAAGGAGATGTGAATGGCCCGGAGTGAGCGAAGCCTCAGTGAGCTTGGCGAATCAGGCATTCTCGAGCGTCTTTTCCCTCTGTTCCAGCACGACGATGCGGCTGTGACGGTTGGCCCGGGCGATGATTGCGCCGTTGTGCGCTCCTCGGGAGAACTTGTGTTCACGACGGATGCGATGGTGGAGGGCTACGACTTCATTCTCGGCATTTCCGATCCCGTGAGCATCGGCCGCAAGGCTGCCGTGCAGAACCTCGCAGATGTCGCCGCGATGGGGGCGAAGCCGCGCTGGCTACTCACGACTGTCCTCGCCGATAAGGGCACTTCGATCACGGTTCTCGAAGGCATTGCCGAGGGAATCGCACGTGAAGCTCACGGCGTCGGGGCCTCGGTCATCGGCGGGGACCTTGGCACGGCTCGTGAACTTACACTTTCGATCACGGCGATTGGCGAGCTCGCAAAACCCGGCTCGGCGGTGATGCGCTCGGGCGCGCGAGCGGGGGATGTTCTCGCCGTGGGAGGCAGTGTCCTTGGGCTTAGCAGCGCCGGTCTCGCGCAGGTTCTCGGGAAGTCCGACACCACCCTGCCCAATATCGACGCTATGGGCGACATGATCGTGCGGCTCGCGAAGCGCGCCTTCGCGTGGCATCTCGCGCCCGAGCCCGCGATCTCAGCTGGCTGGGGTGCGGGGCGAAAGGCGAGCGCGATGATCGACATTTCTGACGGTCTCGTGCGCGATGCGAGCCGGATTGCCCGGGCGAGCGGCGTGAACCTCGACCTTTCATCTGCGGCGCTCGAGAGCGATCGCGCTCTCCTTGCGCCCCTCGCCGACGTTTTTGACGTGGATCCCATGGAATGGGTTCTCGGCTCGGGGGAGGAGCACCTCATGCTCGCAACGTTCCCCGCGGCGACGTGGGCTGAAAGCGCCGAGGTGCGTGCAGAGTTCCGCAAAATCGGACGCGTGACCCCTGGTGCGGGCGAAGGCAGTGTTCTCCTCGACGGTTCCCCGCTTTCGATGCACGGTTGGGACCATTTTTCCCTTTAGGGTGGGAAGATGCCTTCCATGCCGATCATGCCCATGAATCCCGGCCCCGGTTCGCCGGGGAAGTCCCAGTGGACCCGCAATCTCGAGCGAAACCCGAATCATTCCGAGTGGTATATCGAGCGCTGGGAGCGCATGCGCGAAGCGGGCAAGGACCTCGACGGCGAGGCGCGGATGATCGACGCGCTTGCCCCTCGGGGCGCGAGGATTCTCGATGCCGGGAGCGGAACGGGCCGCGTGGGCGCGGAGCTCGCGAGGCGCGGCCACCACGTTGTGGGGATCGACCTCGACCCGACTCTCGTGGCGTATGCGGAACGCAGGTCACCCGGGCCGCGGTGGATCGCGGGTGATCTCGCGGAGTCCTGCGAGCTCCTTGGAGAGGAGTCCATCGCCTCGTTCGATGTCATTGTCGCGGCGGGAAACGTCGTGTCGTTCATCGCCGAGGGCGATAGGCGCCGCGTTCTTGAAAACTTCGCGAAGCTCGTGCGCCCCGGTGGCCGCGTCGTTGCAGGCTTCGGCACCGCACGCGGGTATTCGCTCGAGAGCTATGTTGCGGATGCGTCTAGAGCCGGATTCGATGCCCCGCAGGTGTTCTCGACGTGGGATCTGCGCCCTGCAAGCGAAGACCCTGGCTTTGCGGTTGTGGTCTCGTCGATGGGTGCCCCGGAGTAGGGGCTTTGTCCCCGCGTGCGCCGATTTTTCCGTGGCAGTCGTGAGCGAGGGGGGCGCAGAACTCCGCTCATTGCGGCATGCGAAAAGGACCTCCCCTGGGGGAGGTCCTTGTCAAAGCTTTCGCTCGGGCAGCGCCCGGATGCTCAGGCGGCGCGCTGAATCTTGCCGGCCTTGAGGCACGAGGTGCACACGTTGAGGCGCTTCGGGGTGCCGCCGATCACGGTGCGCACGGACTGGATGTTGGGGCTCCAGCGGCGCGAGGTGCGACGGTGCGAGTGGGAAACGCTCTTGCCGAAGCTCGGGCCCTTGGCGCAAATGTCACACTTGGAAGCCACGGTGTTCTCCTGAATAATCGCTAACGTACTTGATCTTGTGCGCCGAGGCTCATGCAGCGGATCGAGCCGCGTGGCGCTGGGCAACCCCAAAAGCATAGCCCACTCGCGGGCGAAGAGCGATAGGGATCTGCCCATAGCCCCTGTGTAGTCAGCCACACCAGCGTGGAGGGCGTGAAAGAATGCGGTGAGTACAGGCAGCGCGGAAGGAGCAAGCGTGGTGCAGTCGAAGTCCGACGGTTTCCCCGCGGGCCTCTTCACTCCGAAGGAGAGCGCTGCCGCGCGCGGCCTCGGGGCGCGAGACCTCGAGGACCTCGTGCGGATTCCGCCTCGCCGTTACGCCGCGCCCGGCCCCCTTCGCGACCTTCGACACTTGAGCGAGGGCGAAGACATCTCCGTAATCGTGACCGTCGAGCGCGCGCGCGAGCGCATGATGAAACACCGCAGGGGGACCCTCCTCGACGTGCGCGTGCGCGATGACGAGGGAGAGAGCATCCAACTGACCTTCTTCCTCTTCAAGGCACACCTCGTGAGCTGGCACATGAGCCGCCTACGCGAGGGCACGCGGATCCTTGTGAGTGGAACCGTCTCGCGCTATCGAGGTGAGAACCAAATCGCCCACCCCGATTACGTGCTTCTCGCGGAGGACCCTTCTGCGGAGGAAGAGCGCGATATTGCGAAGGCGCTCGAGCCAGCTCCCGTGTACCCCCTTCGAGGCTCGGTTACGCAAAAGCTCATGCGCGCGGTTTTCGCCAAGGCGTTGAGACATGCGAGCGCCCTTCGCGAAGTGATCCCCGCGGCGATCAGGCGCGAGCGCGACTTGCCGAGCATTCACGAAGCTGCGCGGCTCCTTCACGCGCCCCACGAAAGTGAGGATGTCGAGCGTGCCCTGAGGTACTTCCGTTTCGAGGAGGCCTTCATCATCCAGTCGATCTTCGCGAGGCGGCGAGCGCAGGATGTCACGGATTCCGCACCGACCCTCGCGACGTACGGGGACCTCAGCCGTGCCCTCGACGAGCGCCTGCCGTTCCAGCTCACGTCGTCGCAAGAGGAGGTTGGGGAGCAGATCGCCGAGCGGATCGCCGAGTCGCATCCCACGTCGCTGCTCCTCCAGGGCGATGTGGGCTCGGGAAAAACTGTCGTCGCGTTGCGTGCCATGGCGCGCGCTGTCGATTCCGGGTACCAGGCGGCGCTACTCGCGCCCACCGAGGTGCTCGCTCGTCAACACTACGCGACGATCACGACGATGCTCGGCGACCTCGCGCGTCGCGGCCATCTCGATGCCCGTAGCGCAGCCACGCGCGTGAGGCTTCTCGTGGGGGCCCAGAAGGCTTCCGAGCGCCGCGAGAGCCTCCTCGACCTCATGAGTGGTGAGGCGGGTATCGCCGTGGGCACCCACGCGCTTTTAACCGAGAGCGTTGATTTCTTGAAGCTCGGTCTCGTGATCATCGACGAGCAACATCGCTTCGGCGTGGATCACCGCCGCCAGCTCCGCTCCAAGGGACCGGGGGAGCTTCGCCCACACATGATGGTCATGACAGCGACGCCCATTCCTCGCTCGGCGGCACTCGCCCTCGTGGGCGACCTTGATTCACTGACGCTCAAGGGACGCCCGCGCGAAGGCGCGGAAGTCTCGTCGTTCGTCGTTCCTCTTGGAGACGACGCATGGCGCGAGCGCATGTGGGAGCGCGCGCTCGAAGAGATCCGCGCGGGGCGCCAAGCGTTTGTGGTGTGTCCGCGCATCGATCCTGAAGAGGTGAGCGGGGTGAGTGGGGTGGAGGCGCTTGGCGGTCCTGGCGACCCTTCCGTGCTCGCCCTCGGACCCGAGCACCCGCTCCATGCGGTTACCCCGACGCTCGACATGCTCCGCGCGAAGCCGGGGTTCGATTCCCTCCGCATCGAGGAGCTGCACGGCAGGCTCCCGAGCGACCTCAAACGCGAGCGTATGGAGGCATTCGCCGCCGGCGAGATCGACATGCTCGTGGCAACCACGGTCATCGAAGTGGGCGTCGACGTGCCGAATGCGAGCGTCATGATCGTGCTCGACGCCGAACGCTTCGGCCTCGCCCAGCTCCATCAGCTTCGCGGTCGAATCGGGCGCGGCAGCCATCCCGGCATCGCCTTCTTCGCGACGCAATTTGGGCGGGGGAGCGCGCAGCACGGCGGGCTCACGGAGCTCGCGGAAACGACAGATGGCTTCGCTCTCGCCGAGCTCGACCTTGAGCGTCGCGGAGGCGGCGATCTCGTGGGCGATATCCAATCGGGCACGTCCGTTGCCGTGCGCTTCCTCGACGTTGGCCGCGACGCGCGCATGATTCTTGAGGCGCGCGAAGATGCGCTCGTGACGGAGGCCCTTGCGCGCGGCTCCCTCACGACGAGCAGTCTTGCGCCGCCCACCCCGAGCGAACACGACGCTCTCGATGCCGCGATCGCGCGCCACAGCACCCGCGGAGTCGACGACCTCGAAAGGAGCTGAACATGCCGCGCATTATTGCCGGAAGGCTCGGTGGGCGTACCGTTCCTTCCCCTCCCACGAACCGCACGCGGCCCACGAGTGATCGCGTGCGCGAATCGCTGTTTTCGAGGCTCGAGTCCTGGGGCGTCGTTGAGGGCGCCACGGTCCTCGACCTCTTCTCGGGAACCGGCGCGCTCGCCTTCGAAGCCCTCTCTCGAGGCGCCTTCTTCGCCGTCCTCGTCGAAGCGCACCGGCCCACGGCGAAGGCCATCAGCGAAGCCGCCCGCACGCTCGGACTCACGAGAGACCTCAGGGTCGAGTGCGGCCAGGCAAGCGTCGGACCCCGGCCCGAAGGCCCCTTCACTCTCGTGTGTGCCGACCCGCCCTACGCCGTTGCCACCGAAGAACTCGCGCGCCTCGTGACCGGGCTCGGAGAAGCCGGCGAGCTCGCCGACGAGGCGATGATCGTGCTCGAACGCTCCGCTCGGAGCGAAGCGACACCACTGCCCAAACACTTCGTGGACGAGGGCCACCGCGATTTTGGCGACACGAGAGTCGAATACTTCACCTACCTCGACCCTGCGATCACAGAGGCGAGCCGGTAGGCTTAACGCATGCTCACCGCGCTCATTCCGGGCTCCTTCGACCCGTTCACGCTCGGCCACCTCGATCTCGTGAGGCGCGCGCATGCGCTTAGCGATCGCGTAGTCGTCGCCGTCGCCCACAACCCTCACAAGAGCGCGCACATCCCCTTCGATGCGCGCTGCGAAGCGATTCGCGAAACCCTCGAAAACGAAGGGCTCGCCGATAGGACGAGCGTGGAAGCGCTGCCCGCAGGCCTCCTTGTGGAAGGCGCGAAGAAGCTCGGCGCGACCCACCTCATCAAGGGGCTCAGGAACGCCCAGGACCTCGCGTACGAGGAGCCCATGGCGCGAGCCAACATGGATCTTGCTTCGCTCGACACGCTTTTCCTGCTGACCGATCCCGCACTCGCGCACGTCTCGAGTTCGCTTGTGCGAGAGATCCACTCACTCGGCGGTGAGATTACGCCGTATCTTCCCGCCCCCTCCGCTCGCGCACTCGAGGTCGCATATGCCGACTCCGCCGCAGACTCAAAGGAGCACTCATGACCGACATGAAGGGCCGGCGCTCGGAGCGCCCCCACAACAAGAAAGATGCCCAGGCCGAGAAGCCGTTCAACGCGGGCCTCGATCTCGAGATCGACGCTGTTGACCTCATTCACAAGATCGGCTCGCAACGAAGCATCACCCGCACCGCCACATCCCAGCAGCCCGTGGGTGACCCTGAATTCGCCGTAAGGCCCGGGGATGAGATCAAGGTTGAAGCGAGCCTCGAATCGGTGGACGAAGGCATTTATGTCACGGGCACGGCGAGCGCCGATGTGCACGCCGAATGCTCGCGCTGCCTCGACCCCGTTGAGGAGCACCTCGATGTGCGATTCGACGAGCTCTTCACCTATCCCGAAAAAGTTCCTGCGGAACTCGAAGAAGAGGACGTCCCCGTTCTCGAAGCCGACGTGATTGACCTCGGTCCCCTCGTGCACGATGCCTTCGCGATGGCCGCTCCCTACCAGCCGCTGTGCCGGGAAGACTGCCCGGGTCTGTGCTCGCAGTGCGGCAAGCGTATGGAAGAGGATCCCGAGCACGAGCACGTGGTGTACGACCCGCGCTTTGCCGCGCTCGCCGGCTTCCTCGAGAATGATGAGGAGAGCGAGGGCGGCGAGAAGTGAGCCGCAAGAGCAAACGGAAGGCCGTACCCCATCTTGAGGATCGCTCAGGGCTCCTCGCCTCGCTTCCGCTGCACGGTGTGCTTGATCCGGACCTGCTCGACCTCGCGCTCACGCACCGTTCGTACAGCTTCGAGCACGATGGATGCCCGCAAAACGAGCGCCTCGAGTACCTTGGCGACGCCGTTTTGAGCCTCGCCGTGGCCGATCACCTCTACCGCGCGTTTCCCGAGGCGCCGCAGGGCTCGCTCTCGCGCCGCCGCTCGACGGTCGTGAGCACGAGGGCTCTCTCGCACATCGCACGCCTGCACAACCTCGGCGCCTACCTCAAGCTCGGCAAGGGCGAGGCGCTCACGGGCGGCCGTGACCGCGATTCCGTTCTCGAAGACGCGGTTGAGGCGATCATCGGCGCCGTGCACCTCAGTCTCGGCGCGGAAGCAGCTCGCGTGTTTGTGCTTGAACTTCTTTCGCCGATCCTCGACGACGACACCTTCATGCTCGGTGCCTTTGACTACAAGTCGCGTCTCCAAGAAATCGGTGCGCTCCTCGGCGCCGTTCCCACCTACACCTATGAAGAGTGGACCGAAGGCGACGCCGAACACTTTCGCGCGCACGTAGACGTAGGGGAATCGCTCGCGGGCACGGGCGAGGGCACGAGCAAGAAGGGCGCCGAAATGGAGGCCGCCCGCCGCGCCGTTCTCGCGTACTACAGCGCACGCGGCGAAACCTTCACGATGTTCGAGGACTAAGCACCGCATGCCCGAACTTCCCGAAGTCGAGGTCGTGCGGCGCGGCCTCGAACCCTTCGTGGCCCGTCGCGTGATCGAGCGGGTTGAGGTGCGCGAGGCCCGCTCGCTTAAGCGTCACGAGGGCGGCGTGAAAAGCTTCGAGCGCGCTCTCGAGGGGCGCGAGATCCGGGAGGTTGCGCGCAGGGGCAAGTTCCTGTGGGCCACCCTTTCCGACGCCGGCCACGCTCCATCGGATCCGCCTTCCTTCGGGGAAGCCCTCGTGATGCATCTGGGTATGAGCGGCCAGCTTCGCGTGCACGCGGGAGAGGACACCTATGCCGCGCAACCGTCGGAAATTCCACCGAGCGAAGGTCCCGCGAGCGATCCGGAAAAACACCTGCGCATCCGGTTGCACGTGGCGGGAGGCACCCGAATCGACTTCCTCGACCAACGGATCTTTGGCGGGATGCACGTGAGCCCGCTTGTCCCGACCACCGATGGTCGCGCGGCCGGCGTTGGCACGGGCCTCCCGCTCATACCGTCCAGTGCCTCACACATCGCCCGCGATCTTCTCGATCCCGCCCTAGATGAGGCCGATCTCGTGCGTCGAATTCGCACGCGCCAGGCACCCATTAAATCGGTCATTCTCGACCAAGCCACGGTGAGCGGAATTGGCAATATTTATGCCGACGAGGCGCTGTGGGAGGCGCGGCTGCACTTCGCGCGAGCTGCGAGCGGAATTTCGAGCCGCAAGATTCGCGAACTGCTCACGGCATGCCGCGGGGTTATGCAGCGCGCCCTCGAGGTGGGCGGAACGAGTTTCGACGCGCTCTACGTCAACGTCGATGGGCGCAGCGGATACTTCGCGCGATCACTCAACGCCTACGGTAAGCACGGCACGCCGTGCCCACGCTGCGGCCGCGCCCTCGTACGAGTCCAGTTTCAAAACCGCTCGAGCCATCTCTGCCCCTACTGCCAGCGCCGACGCTAAAAACGGTGGTGAGGCGCTACCGCCTGCAAATCGCCGTTTTGCGCGGGCATTTGGTCCCTGTTCGGCTAAGATGTCCAGGTAGCGACTGTGACGACCCCGATCAACCGAACTGGAGAGAAACGCGTGAGCGAAGTAAGCGGCGATCAGTACCGCGTCATGATTGTCGATGACCACGAAGTTGTGCGTCGCGGCATCGTGGCCGTCATTGATGCGGATGCACGCCTCAGCGTCGTTGCCGAAGCGAGCACCGTAGGTGAAGCCAAGCGTCGGCTCCCCGCCGTGCAGCCGGACATCCTGGTCACGGATCTTCAGCTTCCCGACGGCACTGGCATCGATGTCATGAACGCGGCGCGTCAGGAGAACGAGAATCAGACCATGCTCGTGCTCACCTCGTTTAATGACGACGCGGCGATCCGCGAATCCCGCGCGGCCGGCGCGTCCGGTCTCCTCCTCAAGTCCGTCCGTTCGAACGAGATCATCTCGACGATCATCAAGGTCGCCAACGGAGAAACGGCATGGCCCGCGGGCGGGACGAGCGAAGACGAATTCGACTTTTCCGCCGTCGAGCGCCGCATCGTCGAGTTCATCGGTGACGGCCTCGCGAACCGCGAGATCGCCGATCAGCTCGGCGTCGCCGAAAAGACCGTCAAAAACCGCATCACGGGCATCCTCCACAAAATGGGCCTTCAGCGCCGCACGCAGGTTGCCGCGTGGGTCGTTGCTCGCCGCCGCGCCGACTGGAAGTAGCCCCCCCTTCGGTCTAAGAGACGCCGATCGTCGCGCGCCAGCTCACCATCGTTCCCGGGTCGAGGCTGTAGAAGTCGACCCACCCGAGATGTCGCCGTGCACGCGCGCCCATATTCGCGAGGCCCGAACGGCGCGTGACGCTCGGATCGATGCCGCGCCCGTTATCGCTCACATTCACCTGAATGACCGTGTCCACGCCCTCCTTGAAGAGCGTGATATTCACGGACACTGCGCTCGCGTGTGCGTGGCGCGCCACGTTCGCGAGGCACTCCTTGACGACCGCCACGACGTCTTCCTTCAGTTCCCCCTCGATCGCATCCAGCTCGGTGATCGGGGCATTGATCTGGAGTGAAGGAACGAAGCCGAGGCCCGCGATCGCGAGTCCGCACTCGTGGCGAAGGCGCTGCGAGAGCGTCACGTCGATTCTCTCGTTGCGCAGCGACTGGACGATCCCGCGGATCTCCGCAATGGATCGTTCGATGCCTGCGACCGAATCCTTGAGGCTTGTCGCGACCGGCCCCTCGTCGGAATATTCGGGAAACCGCGTCGCTTCCGCCATGACGGTCTCGAGCTGTATCCCCACACCGAAGAGCTCCTGAATAGCGAGATCGTGGAGGTCGCGCGCGATGCGATTGCGTTCGTCATTGAGGTCGTCCTCAACTGCGCTGCGCCCCGTCGCGCCGTTGAGCGCGAATGAAAACAGGGAGGCGAGCGACGCGGCGCTCACGGATTCGGCCTTGGTGAAGGCCGAGCCGGCGTCGGACCTCTCACCCGTGAAACGCGCGGCCACGAGCAAACCCCGGCGAGCAGCCCCGGCATCGATCGGGAATGCCGCAATCTCAGAGTCCACAATCTCCTCGTTGCCGAGGCGTTCGCCGGCAAGGGCCTTCGTAAGGTCGCCCCACGTGAGCTTCTTGAGGGTCTCGGGGGAGTCGTAATCGAGGACGAACGGTAGACGCGCCGAGTCAGAACTTCCCGAGGCATGGGACACGGACGTGCCGAGCAATTCGGCAGTGAAACGCCCGCGCACGAGCTCGCACACCCACGTCGAATCGTCGAGCGGGAGGAGCGCAAGCAGCGAATCGGGGGCGAGAATGTCGAAAGCCGCATCGGCAAGAAGATCGAGCAGGTCGTCGGGGTCCTCGGCATTGAGCACCGCCGCTGTGAGCTCACTGATCCTCGTGGCGTTCGACATGGGGGCTCCCTTCGTGCGTGCTGTGGGCATCGAGGTCGATCACCGCCGCGCCCGAATCCATGAATCGCCTGTCGTGCGTGATGACGATGACCGTAGCCTCGGGGGCGAAAAACCTGCCGGGAGTGAGGATACCCTCCATGAGTTCCGAGGCGAGATCGAGATGGAGATGCTCGGTGGGTTCATCGAGGACGGTCACGGCGGCGCCGTGCGCGATGGCACGGGCGAGCAGGAGTCTGCGTCGCTCACCGCCCGAAACGTCCTGGCCGCCGCTTCCGAGGATCGTGTCGAGACCTTCGGGGAGCTCTGCAACCCACGTGCCGAGGCCCGCGAGATCGAGAGCGTGAGCGATGTGCTCATCGGTCAGGTCGCCTCGCACCACGCGAATGTTCTCTCGCAGGCTCGTGGCGAACACGTGCGCGTCCTCGGCAAAGAATGCCACGCGAGAAGCGAGCTGCGCGGGACCGAACGCGGCGAGTGGAGAATCCCCGTAAGAAACTTGACCGCTCAGCGGGGTGAGCAGGCCCGCAAGGGTAAGGCCGAGCGTGGACTTCCCGCGACCCGAAGCGCCGTACACAAGAGTGCGACTTCCCGGGGAGAAGGCCACTTCGAGGTCGTGTGCGAGGGGGCGTGTGGCACTCCAGCCCGTCGTGAGCGCGGAGGCGGTGAGAGAAGCAGGCTCGGGCCGCTCGGGGGGTTCGGGGCGGGTCAGCGCGGGGGAGGCGGGAGTGTCGGTGGGGCCGACGGTTGCTGGGCTCTCAATCGCCGACTGCGGCGATTCACTCGCGGCCCGCAGGGCCTCGCGCACACTCGAGCTGCCCGCGGTGTCGAACGAGGATGCCACGGGGGCGCTGCCAGGGTCGAGTTCCGCGAGGCGTTCCGCCGCGATCACCGAGCGTGCGCGCTGGCTTGCCGCTTGCGGGAGAACCGAGGCCGCCTCAAAGCTCGAAAGCGGGGCGAGGATGATGACGCCGATGATGCCGGCCGTGTGCCCCATGAGGCCGCCGACGATGCCCGTGGACTCGAGGTTGTACACGGCTCCTGCCGCGAGGATCGAGCCGAGAAGAGCGGGGATCATGGCGATCTGGGTGCTGCTGCGCGCAAAGGCCGAGGGGACGGCGGCCTTGTCGAGAGCCGCATCGAACCGCGATTGGGCGGCCCGGAGATCAGCGAGAGCTTCGTGCCATAGACCTTTGACGCGAAGAACATCGGCGTTGTCGAGGGCGAAAAGAGAGAGCGTGTTGAGGTGGGCGCGCGCCTCCACGAGGTCGCGTTCAGCCCTGAGGGATGCACGGAAGGCGAGAACGGGCGCGATGACTGTGGCGAAAGTGAGGCCCACGAGCATCGCGAGCGCCGCAAGCGGGGAGAACGGGGCGATTGTCGCGAGGATCGCGACCGCCATCACGAGCGCGACGAGGGCAGGAACGACCGCGCGGATGACATCATTCGCCATGTCTTCGGCATCGTCGCCGATGCGCGCGAGGAGATCACCTCGCCTCAGGCGACCGGCACGAGTGGAGGGCGCACTCGCGAGACCCGCGTACAGGTTGGTGCGCAGCCTCGAGACGCCCGTGAGGGCCGCATCGTGGGTGAGCAGTCGCTCGAAGTAGCGGAACACCCCTCGAGAAATACCGAGCGCACGCACGGACACGACGGCAACCGTAAGATCGAGAACGGGCGGCATCGTCCACGATTTCGTGATGAGGTAGCCGGAGACGACGGCGAGAGCAAAGGCACTACCGAGGGTAGCGGCGCCCGCGGCAACCGCCGCCGTAAGCTGGCGCGGACCGATCTCCATAAGCTCGTGCATGCGCGAAAGAGCGCGCGACGACATCCTCACGGTGCCACCACCTCTCCGGCGCGCACGTCGATGACCTGGTCCGCGATGTCGAGAAGCGCCTGCCTGTGGGCGGTTACGAGAACGCTCGAGCCACCTTCACGCAGGGCCTCGAGTAGGCGCACGATCATGTCTTCGCTCGCCCCATCGAGGTGGGAGGTTGGCTCATCGAGGATGACGAGCGGTTTTGACTCCAATAGAGCGGCGGTGAGGGCAACGCGCTGTCTCTGACCGACGGAGAGCCCAGTGCCACCGCGGCCCAGTTCGACGTCCCATCCGTGAACGTCAACGACGTGGGTGTCGAGGCCCGTGGCGTGTGAGGCACGCTCGATGAGCTCTTTGGCTTTGGTGCCGGCGGGGTCGATACCGGTGGGAAGTGAATCCTCGAGGATCGCCCGGAGCCTGCCTGGCCCTACGACCGGCCTCTGCGGGAGCCACGCCACTTGCGCCCACAGGCTCTCGAGGTCGACATCCCTCAAGGCTATGGGGGCGCCGTTTTCGGGACGGAGTTCGATGGTGCCGGAGGTGGGAGCGAGGAGCCCGAGAATCGCCGCGATCGTGGTGGATTTTCCGTCGCCACTCGCACCGCGAAGCGCGGTGATCGCTCCGGCCCGAATGCTGCATGTGAGGTTGACGGGGGCGAGGCGATTGCGGCCCGCGACGCTGACGTTCGTGAGCACGATGCTTGTGCTGGCGAGATGCGGGGCGGGGGAGGGACTTGTGTTCTTCGCGCCTTGTGCCTCGACCCCGGAGTGAGAGTCGAGCACCTCGAACGCGGCATCGACGGCGGCGAGGCCATCCGTCGAGGCGTGAAATTGCTGGCCCACGAGGCGCAAAGGCAAGTACACCTCGGCGGCGAGCACGAGCACGGCGATTGCGGGGAAAAGCTCCATGCCTCCGCTCACGAGACGCAAGCCGATTGAGACGGCAATGAGGGCGACGCCGAGAGTCGCGATCAGTTCGAGTGCGAAGCTCGAAAGGAAGGCCCACGCGAGAGTCGTCATCGCGGATTTTTTGTGGCGGGCGCCGAGATCCGCGACGATCCGCTCGGAGCCTTTGGCTCGGCCAAGGGCGCGAAGCGTGGGAAGGCCTTCGACCAGATCAAGGGTTTCCGACCACAGGGTGCGCATGGTCGCGAGTGAACGTGCCGAGGACCCCTCGGTCATTTTCCCGATGAGGATCATGAAGATTGGGATGAGGGGGAGGGCGATACACGCCACGATCGCACTCGTGAGGTCCCACACGGTGATCGCGACTAGCGCAAGTGGGGTCACGGTCGCGGAGAGCGCGAGCTGAGGAACGTACCCCGTGAGGTACGGGCGTAGGTTCTCGAGTCCCGCCGTAGCGAGAGCCGCGGTTGAGGCGGCTTCCCCCGAGCGGCCTCGCGGTCCGAGAGCGGCGTTCTTCTCGATCACAGCCCGGCGAAGCTCGCCGATCGTTTCGGTAGCGGCACGGTGGCCCGTGGCTTGCGTGTGCCATACGGCAGCTGCGCGCACGAGAAGTGCCACCGTGAGGATGCCGAGGGGGAGCGGATTCTCGTGCGGCCACGTGCGCTCGACGAGAAGGTCGGCACCGAGCTCCGCTACACACCATGCCGTCACTATTGCGCAAACAGCCTCCACGAGGCCCAGGACCACCGCGCGAATCACGTGCGCGCGAGCGCTAGAGACGTGGCGGAGGAGTCGTGGATCAAGCGGAGGCTGTCGCTGTGCCAAAGGTCCTTTAGCTTTCCGTATCGAAGGCTTCGCGGTAGCCCTCTTTCGCCTTTCGCGCGAGGTTCGCCGCATGGGCGGCCGGGAATCCCTCGCCCGTGACACGAGCGCGGAATACCCAGTACGCCCAAGCCTGGTAGGCGAGAACGATCGGCAAAAGGATCACGGTGGCGATCGTCATGACCCGAAGAGTGTACTCGGTGCTCGAGGCGTTCATGACGGTCAGCGAAAGCGCGGGATCGTTCGCGGCGGGCAACACGTTCGGGAAAATCGCACCGAAAGCCATGATCGTGGCGAAGGCGATGGCGATCGAGGTGGAGGTGAACGCGAGTCCCTCGCGGCCCGCACGGTTAAGCACGAGGGCGCCGACGAGGGCGAGCGCCGCGATCACGAGCGGAATCCAGGTCCACGCGTTGTTCGAGTAGGCGATCTGAGCCCACAGAACCCATGCCGCCGCAGCAACGATCGTGGGGAACGCGAGGATGCCCGCGAGTTTATTGGCGTCGGTGCGCACGTCTCCCGTCGTGCGAAGCGCCAGGAACAGGGTGCCGTGCAGCCAGAAGAGAAGCACGAAAACGACGCCCGCGAGCAGCGCGAAGGGATTGAGAAGGTCCAAGAGCGAATCGGTCACGACGCTCTTGCCGCCGGCGTTCGCTTCCATATTGACGCCGCGAACAATGTTGCCCACGGCGACGCCCCAAATGAGTGCCGGAACGAGACCGCCAACGAAGTGGCAGACGTCCCAGGCGAAACGCCAAGAGGCATTCTCGACCTTGTTGCGGTATTTGAATGCGCACACGCGCACGATGAGCGCCACGAGGATGATGATGAGGGCGAGGTAGAAGCCCGAGAACATCGTCGCGTACCACTCGGGGAACGCTGCGAAGAGGGCACCGCCGCCCACGAGGATCCACACCTCGTTTGCGTCCCACACGGGGCCGATGGTCGTGAGGATTTGGTTCTTGCGCTTCTCTTCACCCTTGCCCAGTGCGAAGACGTTCATGCCCACGCCGAAGTCGAAGCCCTCGAGAACGAAGTAGCCGAGGAACAGCACTGCGACGAGAATGAACCACAGAGTCTGTAGGAACGTTGCTTCCATGATTGTCTACTCCTTTCTCTCAGTAGCCGAAGCTGATGGTCGGGGTTTCGATCTGTTCACGGGCGGCGCTTTCATGGTGGGTGAGAGCGCGCGGGGCCTTGATACCTTTCACGGCTTGCTTGTGCATGAGGTAGTACCACACGACGGCGAGCACGCCGTAGAGGAGCGTGAAGACCACGAGCGAGACGATGACCTGCCACCCGTCGTGGCCGGAAACGCCCTGCATCGTGAGGAGCCGCACGAGGGGATCGCCGTCGGGCGAGGGGGCGACGATCCACGGCTGACGGCCCATCTCGGTGAAGATCCAACCGAAAGCGTTCGCGAGGAACGGCATGGGAATCGAGAAGAGCGCGAAGCGCGCAAACCAGGTCGAGCCCGAGGTCCGGGCGTTCTCGCCCTTGCCGCGCGTAATCCAAAACGCCCATACCGCGAGGATTCCACAGAAGACGGCAAAGCCGATCATGAGCCGGAAGGACCAGTAGGTGACGAAGAGATTCGGGCGGTAGTCGACGTCGACCGTCTTGCCGCTCGCATCAACGGCGGTGGCGCCGAACTTTTCCTTGTACTCGGCGTTGAGCTCAGTCACGCCCTTGAGGGTCGCGTTCGGGTCGTTCGTCGCGAGGATCGACGTGACGTAGGGGACCTCGATGATGTGCGAGATGTCGTTGCAGTCCTGGGAGAAGGCGCGAGGTCCGGCAACCGAGAGAATCGAGAAGTTCGCGCCGGTCTCGGTGTGGCACAGTGCCTCGGCTGAAGCCATTTTCATGGGTTGCTGCTCGAACATGAGCTTGCCCTGGAAATCGCCGGAAGCAAACAGGCCCACGGCCGAGACGACCATGACAAGAACGCCGAAGCGGGTCGCGGGGCGCCATACGTTCTTCGCGAGGTGGCCGGCGGCAGTGCGGTCCTCGCTCGTGAGGGCTTGATCCTCGGCGCGCTTGTGGTTCTTCACCATGTGCCAGGCGGCGATGCCCGTGACAAAGCAGCCGGCCACGAGCCACGCACCCGCGATCACGTGGGGGAATGCCGCGAGCGTCGTGACGTTCGTGAGGAGCGCGAAAATTCCGCCCTGCGACGGGTCGAGCTCGGCGCGACCGGTCTCGGGATTGAAGACCGCGGCGACGGGGTGCTGCATGAAGGAGTTCGCGGCGATGATGAAGTACGCCGAGAGGGTGGTGCCGATCGCGACCATCCAGATCGTGAGGAGGTGAACGCCCTTCGGGAGGCGGTTCCAACCGAAGATCCACAGGCCCAGGAAGGTTGACTCCAGGAAGAAGGCCGCGAGGCCCTCGAGCGCGAGAGGGGCGCCGAAAATGTCGCCAACAAAGCGGGAGTATTCAGACCAGTTGAGGCCGAACTGGAACTCCTGGACGATGCCGGTCGCGATGCCGATGCCGAAGTTCACGATGAGCATCGAGCCGAAGAATTTCGTAATGCGCGTCCACGAGTCGGCCTTCACAGGATCCTTCGCGCGCACGGCGATCGTTTGCATGATCGCGACGAGGAGCGAAAGGCCAATCGTGAGCGGCACGAAAATGAAGTGGTAGACGGTCGTGATACCGAACTGCCACCGCGCGAGATCGAGCGCTTCCATGGGCGTCCTTTGCTAGTGAGGGATAGAGGGATTCACCCTCAGGCTAGGAACCTTGAGGGCGCTTGGTCGGGACTTTGGGCCCGGTTTTGCTGCTCGTCATTCTACGCCTCTAAGGCGTTTCTGGCCTGCGGTTTTTGCCGTGTCGCCCACACCGTTTTATGCAATGGTCGGCTCGCGAAAATGGTGCTGATGCGGGTGGCGCGTCGCTGCTTGCGGGGGCAGTTGTTTCGCTGCGCGGTCGCTCGAGAAGTGTCCGACGGTTGCCTGCCTGCAAGCGATTCGCGCTTTCGTATGCGATACTGGGAGCGATGTTTACGCCGACGCATCCGGCGTAAAGGATCCCCCGTTCTCGGGTGCCGCTCCGGCCACGCTTTGGCCGTGACGCAAGGCTCCGGGTGTCGCAGCGCTCGACCAGAGCAGCGCGAAGGGGGAGGTTTATTCGGCTTCCGCCCACGGGCGATGACACATGGCAGCACCAGGATGCGCTGGGCCGCCCTAGAACGGAGCAGCCACATGGCTGAAGTGGATCCTCAGAACGATTCCTCGAGTACCGAGGGCACCCCGCGCCCTCGACGACGAGCGCGACGCGCCGCCGGAGCCCCCGCGGGCGCCCCCTCGGTGAACACCGGGCAGCCGGTGTTGAACACCACCGCGCACACGAGCGTCCCTGCCCAGGAGAGCGCCGTCGTGAGCGATGCGAAGCCCCTGAATCTTCGCGAGCGTCGTCTCACCGCAAAGCGAGAAGCGGAACAGGCAAAGGTGAAGAACGCCGCCGCTCAGGCGCCGTCGGCAAAGGCCGAGCCTGCCACACAAAGCGCCCGCCCCGCGCAGCCACATACCGACGCTTCGGATCGTGAAGCGATTCATCACGCGGCCGAAGAGAGCACTCAGAACTCGCTCCCCGAGGGCAGCAGTATCGAGCAGGAAACGAACGACGAGGCTCGTGAGGAGAAGCCGTCTGCGTCCCATGACCTTTCGAGCGACCTCAAGGCCCTCGCCGATTCTCGCCAAAGTGTCGAGGTGAGCGAGGAGGCGTCGGCCCCCGACATGCTTGACTTCGCTTCCCTATTGTTCCAGGCCCCGACCCCGACTGCGGAGCAGAACGAGGAGTCGAGCGAAGATGACGGTGACGACGCCTCGGACGATCCATTCGCCGAGGCTTCCGTGGATATCACCTTCGGTGCACCCGACCTCGAAGCAGCCCGCCGCGCGGCGATCGAACGTGCGGAGCGCGAATCGCGCGAAGCAGCTCGCACCGAACGCCGGGGTAAGAAGAAGCGCGATGCCGAAGAAAGCTCCTCGAGCGACGAGGATGATGATTCGAACGGCAGCGACTCGGAAAAATCCGGCGATTCCGAGAACGACGACACGCAGCGCAGCTCGCGCCGTCGCCGCCGTCGCGGCGGTCGCGGTCGGCGCGGTCGCGGTGGCAAGGGTGACGACGACTCGAACCAGAACAATGGCGCCGAGGGCGAGGCGAAAGATTCCTCCGCCGCCTCGCCCGAGGGAGATGGTTCGAGCGACAGTGAAAGCGACAGTAACGACGACTCGGGCAATTCGAGCCGCCGCCGGCGTCGCCGCCGTCGCAGCTCGGGAAGCTCCGATGAGCCCCAGCCCGATGATCCGCCCAACACCGTTGTCAAGGTTCGCGAGACCCGCGACGAGGTCAAGGCCGTCAAGGGCTCGACCCGCCTCGAGGCGAAGAAGCAGCGCCGGCGCGAAGGCCGCGAATCGGGAAGGCGCCGCCACTCGATCACCGAGTCGGAGTTCCTTGCGCGCCGCGAGTCCGTGAAGCGCACCATGATCGTGCGTGAGCGACCGGGTCGCACGCAGATCGTTGTTCTCGAAGACAACATCCTCGTGGAGCACTACGTCGCGCAAAAGTCGCACACCTCGATGGTGGGCAACGTTTACCTGGGCAAGGTGCAGAACGTTCTTCCCTCGATGGAGGCGGCGTTCGTGGACATCGGTCGCGGCCGAAACGCCGTGCTGTACGCGGGCGAAGTGAACTGGGATGCCGCGGGGCTCGAAGGCCAGCCACGCCGCATCGAGTCGGCGCTCAAAGCCGGCGATCCCGTGCTCGTCCAGGTGACGAAGGACCCGATCGGCCACAAGGGTGCGCGCCTCACGAGCCAGATTTCGCTGCCCGGACGCTATCTCGTGTATGTCCCCGGCGGGTCGATGACGGGCATCAGCCGCAAGCTCCCCGATAAGGAGCGTTCGCGCCTCAAGAAAATCCTGAAGTCGATCGTCCCCGCCGAGGCGGGCGTCATCGTGCGCACCGCTGCCGAGGGCGCGAGCGAGGAAGAGCTCACGCGGGATGTTGAGCGACTCCAGAAGCAGTGGGAGAAGATCGAGAAGGCGAGCGCCAAGGGCAAGAATGCCCCCACAGCGCTCTCGACCGAACCCGATCTTGCGATCAAGGTCGTGCGTGACATCTTCAATGAAGACTTTACCTCGCTCATCGTTGAAGGCGAGAGCGTGTACAGGGAGCTTCACGAGTACATCAGCGAAGTCGCCCCCGATCTCCTCGAGCGTGTGACGAAGCACGTGGGGGAGAAAGACTCCTTCGCGAAGTACCGCGTGGACGAGCAGCTTATGAAGGCCATGGATCGCAAGGTTTACCTGCCCTCGGGCGGCTCACTCGTGATCGACCGCACCGAGGCCATGACCGTCGTTGACGTCAACACGGGCAAGTTCACGGGAACGGGCGGCTCGCTCGAAGAGACCGTGACGCGCAACAACCTTGAAGCAGCCGAAGAGATTGTGCGCCAGCTTCGCCTTCGCGATATCGGCGGCATCATCGTCGTGGACTTCATCGACATGGTTCTCGAGGCCAACCGCGACCTCGTGTTGCGCCGCATGATCGAGTGCCTCTCGCGCGATCGCACCAAGCATCAGGTTGCGGAAGTGACGAGCCTGGGACTCGTGCAAATGACCCGTAAGCGCGTGGGCGCGGGGCTCGTGGAAACCTTCTCGAGCATGTGCGAATCCTGCAATGGCCGCGGCATCCAGATCGATCTCGACGGTCAGCATCACCACGAGCCCCCGGCGTTTGACGACGAGCCCAGGAAGTCGCGCAAGCGTTCGAAGAAGTCGAGGAGCACCGAAAACGATTCGGGTAAATCGAAGGGCCGCGAATCGAAGGGCTCCCCTTCCGAGAACAAGGCGGACGCCGCGAAGGACGCCGTTCAGGATCTCGTGGATTCGAAATCAGCCTCGGACGTTCACCGCCTCGAGGAGAATGAAGCATCGCGCGCTCTTGCCAGGGCAACGATCGCTTCGATCGCCGCGGCGAGCACCGGGCACTCGGCTCCCGAGGTGACGGTCGACGGTCAGGTGATTGCGCCGATCGAGGAGCAGAAGGCGGCGGCCTCGCGAGAGAAGCCTTCAGATGCCGCAGAACCGGAAGCGCTCGAAGTTGCAGAGGAAGCCCCGACTGAGACCGAGGCCACGGCCGTGGATCACAGTGGGGAGCCACAAGGCGAGTGACGTGATGAGTTCCACAGCATTCCCGGGTGTTTTCGCAGGTCGTGGTGCCTGCGCCGGTTGAATCTGGAGAACGCATTTCGTAAGCTATACGTCGGTGCATTTCGTGCCGTAGACTTTTCCTTCCCGCAGCGGTTCTCGCGGTTGCGTTTTCGGCTTTGGCCGTGAAGCCCCATTCGGTGCCCCGCGCGGTTCGAGGGAAAACATCCAGCATAAATTGTCAGCAAACGAGAAAAGAGCAGTGACGTGGTGTACGCAATCGTCCGCGCAGGCGGTCGTCAGGAGAAGGTGTCGGTCGGTGACACCATCGTGATCAACCGCGTGGCCGGCGAGGCGGGCGACACCGTAGAGTTCGCTCCCGTCCTCCTGGTTGACGGTGACAAGGTGACCTCCGCAAAGGAAGACCTCGAGAAGGTCTCCGTGACCGCTGAGAAGATTGAGGATTTCCGCGGTTCCAAGGTTCGCATCCTCAAGTTTAAGAACAAGACCGGCTACACAAAGCGCCAGGGCCACCGTCAGGAACTGACTCGGCTCAAGGTCACGAAGATCGCCTGAGCGATCTCAAACATCGAGAGAAGGTACTGACTCATGGCATCAAAGAAGGGCGTTAGCTCCTCGAAGAACGGCCGCGACTCGAACGCTCAGCGCCTCGGCGTGAAGCGCTACGCAGGCCAGGAAGTCGGCGCGGGCGAGATCATCGTTCGCCAGCGCGGCACCCGCTTCCACCCCGGCCAGGGCGTTGGCCGTGGCGGCGACGACACGCTTTTCGCTCTTACCGAGGGCGTCGTTGAGTTCGCGCGCAAGCGCGACCGTAACGTGGTGAACGTGGTGGCCTCGGCCTGAGGTCGGCCCCACTTTCACAGGTGAGGCGGGGAAGTGCCCTTGGGGCTCTTCCCCGCCTTGCGTTTAACTTCCCTGCACTCTTGAGCGGATCAGCTTAGGCTGGTTGCACGAGCGCTCGTGCGCTTCCGCTCGCGTCGAAAGGCCACCATGGCAACCTTCATTGACCGCGCCGTTCTCCACATCACCGGCGGTGATGGCGGCAATGGCTGCGCCTCGATCAAGCGTGAAAAGTTCAAGCCTCTCGCAGGCCCCGACGGCGCTAATGGCGGTGATGGCGGCAACGTTGTTCTCGAGGTGTCGCGTAACGTCACAACCCTCATGGACTTTCACCACCTCCCGCACCGCCGCGCGGAGTCCGGCGGCTTTGGCAAGGGCGATTTCCGCGAGGGCACGAAGGGCCAGGACCTCGTTCTCCAGGTTCCCGAAGGCACCGTGGTGCGCGACAAGCAGGGCAAGTTCCTCGCGGACCTCGTTGGCGAAGGCACGCGATTCGTCGCGGCGCGCGGAGGCAAGGGGGGCCTCGGCAATGCGGCCCTCGCGAGTTCGAAGCGCAAGGCACCGGGATTCGCCCTTCTTGGCGAGCCGGGTGAGGAGCGCTCGCTCGTTCTCGAGATGAAGTCGATCGCTGATGTGGCGCTCGTGGGCTTTCCGAGTGCGGGCAAGAGTTCGCTCATCGCGGCGATGAGCGCGGCCCGCCCGAAGATCGCCGACTACCCGTTTACGACCCTCACGCCGAACCTCGGCGTTGTCGAACAGGAACAATTCCGCTTTACGATGGCGGATGTTCCCGGTCTTATCCCGGGCGCCTCGGAAGGCAAGGGGCTTGGTCTCGACTTCCTGCGGCATATCGAGCGCTGCCACGTGATCGTGCACGTGCTCGATGCGGCAACGATGGAGGCGGATCGCAATCCTGTCCACGATCTCGAACTGATTGAGAACGAACTTCGCACGTATGCCGAAAGGCTCGATAGCGAATCAAGCAGGCTCGGCTTGCCGCCGCTCATGGAGCGGCCCACCGTGATCGTGCTCAATAAGGTTGATATGCCTGACGGCTCGGATATGGCCGACATGGTTCGCGAAGAACTGGCCGCGCGCGGCGCTCCCCTGCTCGAGGTTTCGGCTCTCACACGCAAGGGACTTCGCGAGCTCGCGCTCACGCTTGGATCGCTCGTCGAGACCCAGCGCAAGGAAACCCCGGATCTCGAGCGGGAAGAGCGCCCTACGATCACCCTCACGCCCGAAGATCAGGACTCGAGTGACTTCTCGATCACGCCGGAGCAATTCGACGGTCAACTCGTGTATCGCATTCGGGGAGATAAACCTGAGCGCTGGGTGCGCCAGACGTCGTTCGCGAACGACGAGGCCGTGGGCTACCTTGCCGATCGCCTTAACCGGCTCGGCATTGAGGACGAGCTCTTCAAGAAGGGCGCGAAAGCCGGCGACACGGTCGTGATCGGCCCGGGTGAGGACGCGGTCGTGTTTGATTGGGAGCCGACCATGGTCACGGGTGCCGAGTTCCTCGGCCAGCGCGGTACGGATATGCGGCTTGAGGAGCGCACGCGCCCCACCCGTCAAGAAAAGCGCGAGGTGCGCCGGGTGCGCGTCAAGCAGCGCATGGACCGCCTCGGTGCGATGGAAGCGGAGCGTAAGGCCGGCCACTGGTCGGATCCCTCGAAACACGACTAATGGCCCGCATCGACAAGGTTCGCATCGGCCATGGCGTGCACGATCCCGCACGGCTCGTTACGCGCGAGTCGCTTGCGAGTGCCGGGCGCATCGTGGTGAAAATCGGCTCGAGTTCCCTCACGCTTCCGAGCGGAGACCTCAATCGCAATGCGATCTGGGCGCTCGCTTCGAGCGTCGCGTCACTCGTGAAGGAGGGCCGCGAGGTCGTCATCGTGAGCTCGGGCGCGATCGCGGCGGCGCTTCGACCCATGGGGTTCACCGCGCGCCCCGAGTCGATCACCGAGAGTCAGGCACTCGCGTCCGTGGGGCAGGGCATGCTTATCCGAGAGTGGTCGCAGGCCTTTAGTATGAGCAATGTTCACGTGGGCCAGGTGCTCCTGACCGAAGACGACATGGTGCACCCCGAGAAGTACAGGAATGTCAGAGCCGCTCTCAATGCTCTTCTCGCCGCCGGCGCGGTCCCGATTGTCAACGAAAACGACACGGTCGCCACGGGTGAGATTCACTTTGGCGACAACGATCGCCTCGCGAGTCTCGTCGCGCAGGTCGCGGGTGCCGATCTCCTCGTCCTCCTCACGGACGTCGATGGTCTCTTCACAAAATCTCCCAAGGAGCCGGGTGCCGAGCGCATCACCTTGGTCAAAGAAGCGGCGCGACTCGAAGGAGTGGAGATCGGCTCGAGGGGGTCAAGCGTCGGAACAGGCGGGATGGTCACCAAGCTTTCCGCGGCGCACTACGCGACCATTACGGGAACCGCGTGTCTCCTTACTCTTCCCGCGCACTTCGATGCCGTGCTTGCGGGCGAAGACCACGGAACATTTTTCCCCGCACGCACCACGGGACGCCGGCGCTCGCGCCTCATGTGGCTCACCTACGCCACTCGCGGGGAAGGAACGCTCGTTCTCGATGACGGTGCCGTGCGCGCCGTTGTCGAGGAGCGGCGCACGCTCTTGCCCGTGGGTATCACGCGCGTGGAAGGCTCGTTCGCGGCGGGCTCGCCCGTAGATATCGCCGATCGGCAGGGCCGGGTGCGCGCGTGGACTTACGTATTTTTCTTCCGACGCCCTCTCGCGCATCATGGGGCTCACCTCCAACGAGATTGCTTCGCAAGAAAGCGATATCGCCGTACATACGGTTGTGCACAGGGACTATCTTGTCCTCGTGAAATAGCTCCGTCCTCGCTGGACGATGCGCTATAAAGTGTGCTCATGAACGAGCACCTCACCGTGACCGAAGCGGTTCACGATATCGCTGCGCGGGCAGTCCGCGCTCAGTGGGCGATCGCCCACGAGACTTCCGCCCGCAAGAACGCTCTTGTGCGCGCGATGGCCTCTCAGCTCGAGGCTGATTGCGCGCGCATCATCGAGGCAAATTCCCGGAATCTCGCACGCGCGGATGAGAGCGGAATCGATCCGGGCCTTCGCGATCGCCTGGCCCTCACGAGCTCACGCGTCGAGGCGATAGCCGCGCAACTTCGCACCACTGCCTCTCTCGCCGACCCCGTGGGGGAAACCGTGCGCGGGGGTGTGCAATGCCCTCGAGAATCTCCTCGTCCACGAGAGTATCGCGGAGGAATTTCTTCCGCGTCTCGCGATCGTACTCGCTGAGAAGAATGTGACCCTTCATGCGGAGCCGCGCGCATACGCGATCCTCGATGACGGGCCGGCGAACCTGGTGGGAGCCACCGCCGAGGATTTTTCCACCGAATATCTCTCGCTCGACCTTGCCGTCAAAGTCGTCCACAGCGTCGAGGAAGCCGTGGAGCATATCCGCGCACATACGAGCGGGCGCACCGAATCGATCCTCACCTCGTCTATCGCGAGCGAGCGAGCCTTCCTCGCGGGTCTCGATTCCGCCGTGATCATGGTCAACGCCTCGACGCGGTTCAGCGATGGCGGCGAGTTTGGCTTTGGTGCGGAGATCGGGACCTCAACCCAGAAGCTTCACGCGCGTGGCCCCATGGCGCTTCGCGAGCTCACAAGCACCACGTGGATCGTGCGAGGCGATGGCCACGTGCGTGCGTGAGGTGCGCGGCGTAACCCTCACGCGCACGGCAACATGTGGAACAATGGCATAGCCCCTTGATGGGATGAACGATTGCGAAAGGTCTGGCATGCACGCTGATTTCCTGATCCTCGCCGAAGAGGCCGCCGCGCACTCTCACGGCCCGCACCCCGCAGTTTTCGGAGTCGTGGCCTTTGTGATCCTCATGCTGTTGCTCGTGGTGACTTCGCTCTTCAGCGGTCTCCACCAGGAGCCCTCCTCGAATGCGAAGACCGTCGCCGAGGTGGAGCGCGAACACCGCCGCGGCACGTCCCACTGAGTCTTTTCGCATGAACGCAAAGCGCCGAATCGGCGTGATGGGCGGAACATTCGACCCGATTCACCACGGCCACCTCGTTGCGGCGAGCGAAGTCCAGTCGGTTTTTGGCCTCGATCAGGTGATCTTTGTTCCCACCGGACGGCCGTGGCAGAAGTCCGGCAAGGAGATTTCGGACCCTGAACACCGCTACCTCATGACGGTCGTTGCGACCGCTGCGAACCCTCGATTCACGGTCTCGCGCGTGGACATCGATCGCCCTGGCCAGACCTACACGATCGATACGCTTCGCGACCTTCGCGCGCAGTACCCCGACGACGACCTGTTCTTCATCACGGGTGCGGATGCCCTCACGAACATCCTCACTTGGAAGGACTACAGCGACATTTTCGATCTCGCGCACTTCGTAGGCGTCACGCGCCCCGGCCACGACATCACCACGGATGGCCTTCCACCGAGCGGCGTGACCCTCATTGAGGTTCCCGCGATGGCGATTTCTTCGACCGACTGCCGCACGCGCGTCAAGCGCGGGGTGCCCGTGTGGTACCTCGTCCCCGATGGCGTTGTGCAATACATCAACAAGTACAAGCTCTATTTAGGAAGTGAGCATGACGGGCACTGAGACGCAGCTTTCCGGGCGCCGTCACGGGCGCCGCGCTCGCGCGGTGAACGCGGAAGAGCAGAACGCCCAATCGACGCGTGGCATGACAGGAGATCTCACCCTCTATGCGCGCCGCACCGCGGTGATTCCGCCGGTCGCGGATGAGCAGCTCCCCGAACTCAAGCACTACACAGGCAAGCGTGCGAAGCGCCGCGCCGACGTTCCGGCCCCTACCGCCCCCGAGGTCGAGAAGAATGTGCGTGACGGAGAGGAAGCGCCCGTCGACAAGACCGCGCCATCGAGTGAAGCGGCGGGAGTCGCTGATGGCTCGAGCGCCGAGCTTCCCGCGGCAAACGTCGGAACCAAAAAGGGTTCCTGGCCCGGTACGCTCCGAGGGCGAGAGGCCGACGCCACCGAGACCTCCACCGAACCGCAGACGAGCATCGTGCCCGTCGAAGACGAGGCGACTGAGCCGTCCGAGAAAAAGCGGGCTGAGGATGCGCAAGCGCCGGCTTGGACCTCCGTGAAGGAGGGCACCGAGGACGAGGAAACGAGCGCTTCCGAGGCGCTCGCGCCGAAACCCACCGACCCGGACCCCGAGCCCGCCCCCGTGTATGAGACGACCGACGGGGGAGACCCTACCGACGCGTCCGAATGGCTCGAAGTCGGCGACCTCCCCGCAGACCAGGCACCCGAGCCGAAGCCGGCCGCGCGTTTCGACGGTACGGTTCTCCACAAGCCGAGCCGCACGTCGGGGGGAATCGGCATGTGGATCACGTGGCTGATCGTCGCGGCCATCGCGGTCACGCTCATCGTGCTGCTCGTGACCGGCGTGATCGGCCCCGGCATCGCGAACGCTCTCGCCCCAACACCCGAGACCATTCCCTTTGACCTTCCCGGAGGACTCGCTTCGTGACAGCAACCCAGGAATCCATTGACATGGCCCGCATCGCCGGGCAGGCTGCGGCGGATAAGCTCGCGGGCAACGTGATCGCGCTCGACGTTTCCGAGCAACTCGTGATCACCGACGTCTTCGTCGTGTGCTCTGGCGATTCCGAGCGCCAGGTGAACGCGATCGTGAACGGCGTTGAAGAGGAAATGTTCAAGGCCGGTTACAAACCGAAGCGCCGCGAAGGCGAAAAGGATGCGCGCTGGATCCTCCTCGACTTCACCGACATCGTCGTGCACGTTCAGCATGCCGAAGACCGCGCGTTCTATGCTCTCGAGCGTCTGTGGCGCGATGCCCCAACGATCGATCTCGACTTGGATCTTGGCCCCGAGGCTGAGGCGCAGGCGGAGTAATGGCTTCTCGCCTCATTCTTGTGCGCCACGGACAAACCGACTACAACTTCAGCGGCCGCATCCAAGGCGCTTCCGACATTGCGCTCAACGAAACTGGCCTCGCGCAAGCGCGCGCCGTAGGCCAGTCCCTCTCGGCTGACGAATCCGTGGTAGCCGTGTACAGCTCGCCGCTCGGTCGGGCGAAAAGCACGGCAGAGGCGGTCGCAGCGCCCCACGGACTCGAGGTCATGTCCGACGCTCGCCTGCGCGAACGTGGTTTCGGCGATTGGGAAGGGCTCACCCGCGACGAGATTGAAAAGGGCTGGCCGTTCGAGTTCGCGCTGTGGCGCGCTGGCGTATCGAGTGGCCTCGAGAAGGCACGAGTTGAGCACAGGGCAGATGTGGCGCGTCGCTTCGATGCGGCCTGCCGTGAGTTTTCCGCGCGTCACGAATCCGGCACGGTCGTCGTGGTCGCCCACGGCGCCGCGATTTCCCTTGGTCTCGCCGCGATGATCGGTGCTGGTGAAGGTGACTTCCGTGGGCTCGCAAGCATGGATAATTGCCACCGCGCGGTCGTTGAGGTGATGCGTCGAAGCGAAGGCGCAGGTTGGGTGAGGCTCACATCACTGAACCTCCCGCCGGATTTCGCTGCCGCCCGTTGAGCGTGTAATATTGCTGGAGTCGCTTCGGCGATACCTACAAATATTGGGGCTATGGCGCAGTTGGTAGCGCGTCTGCATGGCATGCAGAAGGTCACGGGTTCGAATCCCGTTAGCTCCACGTAAGATGAGAAAATCGAAACTTGCCCCGCCTGATGGCGGGGCAGTTTTGTTTCTGCGGTGAGGTGCGCCGGGGCGTCATTGTTGGTGTGGGCGAGGATGCTGGCGGTGGTCTCCTCTGGTGAGTAGGTCGCGTTCCCCTCGTCTTCGTTGATGATGCGGATCAATAGGGCGCGGTTCAGCATGCGTCGTTCGGCTGGTTCGCACTGGTTGTAGAGTCCGCCTATCTTGCCCGACGCTTCGTGCGCGCGCATCGCCCGGTCCCCGACCTTATCCGGCCCGTCGGCGGCGTGATGTAACTCATCAGCCGTGGCCAACGCCACTGCCTCCGCCGGCACGCGGTCGTCGGTGAACGCGGTCGATCGGCGATCAGCATGCGCACGAGACAGCAGGTTCCGGACCTGTCGCAACGGCCGTACTGAATCCGACACTTCACCCAACACCCGGTACGTGTCAGCCGGATCCTCAAACGTGTGGGTCGCGTGCGTCAACCCCGCACCTTCTCATGGGCCCCAGCAGCATCAGCAACCGGATCAACAACCGTCGCCATCCCAAAAGTGCTCTCTCCGCATAGGCGGGTTGTCTACGAGAGGGTGCGCTAGGCTGCACGCGGGATACGTCAGTGGTAGCCGTCAGACTGAGGACAGCGCAGAGAGGAGAAGACGTGATCGAGACCGTTAAAGCTCTGCCCGGACTCATCAAGGACTGGAAGACCAACAGTGATCTGATCTACCAACTCTTCGGATGCCTCGCTGGGGTGCTGACAATTTCCGCGTGTGTTCGCGAACAACGCCCCAGTGACGTTCTCGCAGCCGCCATGAACGCCATTGGAGCTTCGAGCGTCGGAGGGTGGTTCGAGTTTGGGCTCCCACCCTTACTTGCCGAGCCGCATGTTGCGGCAAGCCGCACACTCGTGTCCCTCTCAGCATTGGCAGTCCTGACGATGCTGATCAAACCATTCTTCAACGCCAAACGTGACGACTGGCCTATTGATCTTCAGGCCCGAGGCATCTTGGGCTCGCGCGCAGCTGTCACGACATGGGTGTTGCTTATGTTCGCTGCTCAACTCGCTTCCACGGCGTGGGTGGCCGAATGGTTGCGTTCACAAGTGCATGTTGCTGTGATTGTCGCCGTCGTGACCGCTTTGCTTCTCGGGCTGGCCTATGTTGCTGCCCGCAGACTCCAGATGCACAGCCTTCTCAATGTGGCTGGTGCCTGGCTCGCCCACATGGTGGCGAGCGCAGGCGCAGTCGTGATCATGACGGGATTCGCCTTGGCGTTCGCCGTCATCGGGCCAGTTATGGGTGCCGCGTCCTGGCTCTTTACAACAGAGTCTGATGCGTACTCAGATACCAAGCGACGGGTCGCGCAAGAACTCGCCCGTTCGCAGCAGCCAACCGGAGCTATCAGGCTGTCGTCGCAACCAGATGCGTCAGACTTGGCGGCAGAGAGGTAGGGCTGCGGCGGTGAAGGCTTTGGCTTGTTGTCCGGCGAGTAGTCGGGTTTCGCAGTTAGCTTGGATGGCGGCTTGTTCGAGGGCGGCGACGTAGGCGTCGAGGTCCTCGATGGTTTCTGCGGTGATGGTGATCAGGCCGGTGTAGCGCAGGATGTCGTGGCCGGCGGTGAGGTCGGCTTCTTGTTGGAGGACATCGTGGTACTCAGCCCTCTGGGAGGCGTCTTCGATTTGTCCGATTTTGGCGCGTTGGGCTTGGTCGGAGATGTGCTCGACTTTCTTCTTGCGGATGTCGCGGGCGGCCTGGTCGGACCGCATGGGAGTGCAGATCAGGGAGAACGATCATTGGGTTCCGCTGGAGAGCAGGATGGGTGAGAGGAAACCTGGGTAGACCATGGAACGGGGCCATTCGCTGATCCACAGCACAGCGTGGTGGGCGGAGTCGGTGCGGATACGAGCCCAGGTCTCGTTGACCGCGACCGGTCCGGCGGTAGCGAGCTGGTGGCCGATCTGGCCGTGGCGTTCCAAAGTGGCGGCGATGGCGGGGTCGTAGGCCGAGCGAAGGATCACCGCAATCTGTCCGGGGGTAAGCCAACCGGACGGGGTGAGGTCGGCCGAGCGGAGTGCGGCGGTAAGGGTGTTCATCTCTTGACGCAGGACGGCGGCGGCGCCGCGGATACCGCCGCCTGCGGTGCGGATCTGCCTCGCCGCGTTCGTCATGTCGAGGGAGATGGACAGTGTGGTGGTGTGGCGTTCGCCGGCGGATCCGGCGCGGTCGATGAGTTCGGCGTAGGTAGTGGCAGCCCAGCTCGTGTCATCAGGGTGGCCGTGAGTGGTCCACCGTTCGGCCAGTTCGGTGCCGGAGTCGGGCAGGGTGCGTTCCAGAATCTGCAGGGTCGCGATCCTGCCGGAGCGACAGACGGTGGCCAGGACGCGGCCCCAGGCGGTGACACGGCGTTCTTGTTCGGCGGGGTCGAGGAGCACGAACGCGGGGTGGGTGATCTCGCACACCACCGTGAGCGTGTTCTGGTGGGGGTCGTGGATCATGCCCGCCCCCGTGGTCGGCTCCTCGTACTCACGGAGCCGGGCTTGGTCGCCGGGTAGGGCGAGGGTTCCGGCGGGGCGTGGGGTGACGATGCGACGCCGGTAGAGGAGTTGTCCGATGGTGGTGCGATAGACCCACCAGCCGGCCACCGGCACCCACTCGATGACCGGGCGTCCCGCGACAGGTACCCAGGTGAACAGGGCGGCGGTGGCCCAGACGGGGGCGGTGTAGGCCAGCCACATCCCGCCCCCGGCATACAGGGCGGTGATGATGGTAGCGATCGCGATCCCGACGGTGACCAGCTGGGCCGCGGACAGGCCAAGCAGGATGCCGCGACGGGTGAGCCGGGAGAACTTCACCGGCACCAACTCCGAACCAGTCGCATCCGGTTCGTGGCTGTTGTTCTTGTTGCGGCGGCTCATGACTGTAGCTCCTTCCCTGCACTCGACGGCGGTGGCGGATTGTCGGCGGGCGGCGGGTTCGGCACCGGGGCGGGCGGCGCGACCTGCTCACCCGCGCCCGGTGAGGACGACCCCGGTGGCTGTGGACCTGGGGCGCTGGGAGGGGTGGGCTCCGCACTGGCCGACGGGGTGCCCGGCTGTGGCGGCGTCCCACCGGGCGCAGGTGCCGGAGACGTGTTTCCGCCGCCGTTGGTGGTGGGGGTGTGGTCGGCGGCGTCGGCAGCGGTCTCGGCCTGCTGACCGAGTTCGGCACCAGCTTTCGAGCCCGCGGTGGCAGCGTCCTTGGCCACCTGCACACCGACCACCGCAGCAGCCGCAGGACCCGCAGCGGCAGCAGACCTACCCGACGCTGCCCCCGTCCCGGAAGCCCCAGACCCAGTTGCCCCGCCAGTGCCAGCACCAGCTTCGGCTCCGCCCTGGGACGCCGAGGGGTTCGGGCTGCTGGGTTTCGGCGGCAGCTTCCCGCCACCACCGCCGTTGCCGCTGTTGTTGCCGTCGAGGATCTGTTGGGGGTTGCCGGGCTGGCGGTCGGGGATGGGGATGGGTCGGTTGAGGGAGGTCTTGGCGTCTTGTTCGGCGCCGATCACGTGGTACATGTCGAACCCGACGAAGCTAATGAACCGGTACGTCAGATACGGGGCGAACGCGGCCATCGCCATCAGCACCACCCTGGCCAGCGGGTCACTGATCGAGGACAGGTCCCCATCGATCGGGGCGGCGACCTGGGTGATCGCGACCAGGAACATCACGACCAGCACGAGCTTGGAACAGATCAGCGCGACCACGAACATCGCCCACTTGCTGATCCACCCCCGAGTGGCGTCCCACGAAGAGCCCGATAGGGCCAGGGGTGCGAACACGATCGCGACCAGCAGCAGGGCCTTCCGGGCCCGAAGCGAGAGCCACAAGATCGCTGCGGAGGTGATCGCGAGACCGGCGAGGAAGATCGTGATGATCGCTCCCACGCCGGGGGCGGCGATGTTGATCGCGGCGAGTCCGCCGGCGAGGATCGTGATCTTCTCGCCCATGGATTCGGTGGTTTCCCCGGCGGCTTGGACGATCCCGACACAGCTGGTCGACCACCTCCAACAGCAGCCCAGTCAGCGTGATCACCACGAACGACCCCAACACCGATTTGGCGAGGCCAAGGGCACCGCGGGTGAGAGCGGTGGGGTCACGACGGATGAGGCCGGTGATCAGTTGGAGGCAGAAGAACAGCAGCATCACGAACACCGCAATGCCGAACAGCAGGTTGTAGACCGACCGGTAGCCGTCGCTGGTGATGTCGACCAGCGTGGTGGCGTCGAAGACGTTCCACACCGCCTCGAACAACCAGCCCGCCGCAGACCCCATGGCCTGAGCCAGCCAGTCGAACGGGGCCGAGACTAGCGACGCGGCGGCCTCACCAGTAGTTTCGCAGACACCTGAGATGACGGGCAGATCACAGATCCCCACCGCAATCACTCCTCACAAACGTGGGTTGGAACGGTTGGGTTGGGGGTAGACGGACTGGCCGACGTTCCAGAAGAAGTTGATCAGCGTGACCGCGGCACCGCAGATGATCGCCGCCCCGCACGAGACCAGGACGCCGACCTTGCCGCGGCCTGCCAGGTGCGGGTTGGAGGAGTTCGCGCCGAATCCCCACACGATCGCGGAGATGATCAACGCCAGCACCGACAGGATCAGCCCGATCGTCATCACCGCCCCCACGATGTTGCGCAGCTGCGCGATCCCCGGCAGCCCATCATCATTCGGTGTGATGTCCACCTCCATCGGCAGCATCATCGGCAGTGCGGGCAGGACAGAAGTCATCAGATCAAGCACAGCAAGCTCCTCACAAACAGAAGGACGAAACGGGCTTGCCCACCGGGATGTGACCGGGAGGGCAGGCAACCAGGAGAGGTCTGCCTGTCAGGTGCGCCGGACGTCCCGAGTCTGCGCGGCCTCGGTGGGATACTTGTCAGCAAGAAAGGAGGCGGCATGTCCCAGGAATGGTTCGAGGTTGAGCCCGATGAGACCACTTGGATGCAGTGGCGAAAGGTCGATCACACGTATGCTTCCCGAGGTTTCGATCTGAAGCGCTCGGGGTCGGAAGACGATGGTGCGCCCGCAAGATTCGTGTATAAGGTCTTCGACGATGAGGGCCATCAATCAGGTGAGGTCGTGTTCGATGGAGCGGTTTGGCCGATAGCTGCGTCACCTGCAGGACGTAGCCAGATCAAACTCTTGGTCGCACGGGAAGCCGACCACATCAAGGATCTTTGGATCCAGCAGTTCAAGATGACCAAGTCTAATGGAGTGCAAGCCGGCAAAGTGTTCCACCTGGGTAGTCGCGACGCTCAGGCACTTTGCCAGTTGTTCAAGAACCTGGAATACCTTCCAATCGAGGGCGAGTTCACCACGCGGATCGACGACGATGTGATCCGAAATCTCCTTGCTGATCCCGCGGCCTTGGCGGCCTATGACGTTGAACCAGACGTGTTGCGGGCGATCGTAGAACAGGATGCATCAGCCACGGACATCGTTGCAGTTGCAGGCCGTCGAGCCGCAGTCGCTCGATTCCGACAGCTTCTAGAGGATCCTGACTACTTCGAATCTGAGCGACAGAGGCTTGGCGTCAGGGGGGAAGAGGCAGTCTGGCAGAAGCTCTTCGAGGAGCATCCTTGGATTCTCGGGGTCGGACTGTCGCACCAGCTGCTGACGTCATGGAGCAGCGAAAAACTAGAGCAGGTCGTCAGCGGATACTCGGTCAACGCAAGCGGGAAACGAGCGGATGCGTTGCTCAGGACTGGTGGCGTGATTCGGTCAATGGTCTTCGCGGAGATCAAGACCGCGAAAACGGAGCTGCTTGAGAGTCATCCCTACCGTCCCGGCGCGTGGGCGCCCTCTCGGGACCTTGCTGGTGGCGTCAATCAAGTCCACGCCACAGTTCATGCTGCCACTACAGGCATCGGCACACGCCTTGCTTCCAAGGACCAAGACGGTGCTGAGATTCCTAATGACTGGACCTATCTCTATCAGCCCCGCTCGTTCCTAATTATTGGATCGCTGGAGGAGTTTCTTAGTCCAGGTGGCGGACATCACGTTGATAAACTCCGATCCTTTGAACTGTATCGACGCAACATTCTGGCACCGGAGATCGTTACGTTCGACGAGCTCCTCGCCCGCGCCGAGTGGATCGTCGATTTCTCTGAAACAGATTCTCTGAACGAGCAGTCGTCCAACGACGAGTGTCCGTTCTGAGACGTACCCCTAACTCATGCGCTAAAGCTGATCACCAAGCGCGATTAGCCAGTTGAGCCAGGTGATGCCGGCGCCTGCGAGGGTGGCGGCGCCGAGGGCGACGAGGAGTCCGGTGCGGGCTTTGGCGGCGGTGGTGTGGTTGCCGTTCGCTGTGGCGATGGCCCAGGTGATGCCGGAGATGAGCATGGTGAGGACGGCGGTGACGAGGACGAACGTGAGCAGGGCGCCGATCACCGTTTGGAGGTTGGCGTTGTCGCCGAGGGCGCCGAAGTCGGGGTAGATGTTCATGGGTATCAGCTGCCTTCTTTGACGGGGATGTGGACGTGGTCGCAGTGGCCGCCGGTGACGTCGTTGGGGTTGTGCATGCCGCCGCCGTTGTAGGGGCGCCAGCCTTCGGCGTCGCGGGCGAGGGACCAGATCTGGCCTTGCCAGATGAGGTACTCGACGCCGAGGGTTTCGGCGTTGTCTTTGAGCCAGTTCGTCAGAGCCCATCCGGCTTCGAGCTGCTGGGGTGTGGGGCGGTGCCGATGGCGTTGCCGACGGCGA
This sequence comes from Dermabacter indicis, assembly GCA_001403775.1. Classification (GTDB taxonomy): domain Bacteria; phylum Actinomycetota; class Actinomycetes; order Actinomycetales; family Dermabacteraceae; genus Dermabacter; species Dermabacter indicis. Next base: position 401,075 of record CYUG01000011.1, on the reverse strand, counting down.
GGATCGCGGAGGTGTAGTCCAGCGGGAGCAGCCCGGTGGTGGTGTCCCACGCAAACAGTGTGGTTGCGACATTGCGAGCGAACTGCTCCGGATCAGCGCTCCGCGCAACGGGTGGCACCGCCGGCGCCCCCGAGGCCGAAGGCGTGGCGGTGCTGGTTGCGGAGGGCGACGGGCCGGTGGTGGTGGTTGGTGACGTGTCCGGGGTGCTGGCGGGAGTGTGGGGGCCGGTGGCCAGGCCGTAGATCCCGACCCCACACACAACGGCCGTGACCGAGCCGGCAGCGATCAGCACGAGCCGGCGACGCGACGAACGATCAGAAGTGTCCATGCCCAGCAGGTGCACCCACCACAAACACCGGCGGGCGATCTCCAGAAGGAGACCGCCCGCTGAGGGACGTTGACGAGTCTGTGGAATCAGAGCACCGGGATAAGTTCCTCGTGGATCCACCTGGTCAAAGTTGTGGGTGTGGTCGTTGCCAGAGTTCTCCGCTGTTCGGGGCGGAAGCCATCGCGCAGTCCGGTACTCATGCCGAGGACGGCGTCGGCCATCATTGGAGGCATCCCTACGGCGAGGTAGCGCTGGAGCATCTCGGTGTCAGTGATTCGCTCCGCGTGGACCGGGTGACCGACATGGGCAGTCAAGGTCTCGGCCACCTGACGCCAGGACAGGTCCTGTGGTCCGTGGACGGCTTGGACTCGGTGGCCGTGCCACTGCGTGTTGAGCAGCGTGAGGCTGGCGACCTCGGCGATATCGCGTGGGGCCACCCAGCTCATCGGCTGGTCGAGCGGCAGCACTGTCGTCAGTTGCCCCTGCCGCACTGCATCAATGTCCAGCAGCAGGTTGGTGAAGAAGTAGCCGCACCGCAGGTGGGTGACATCTACATCGAGGGCATCCAGCGCGACCTCGGTGCCTGCCAGGCCGTCAATCTCGCCGACGCCGTGACGCTTCTCGGCACCGATGCTGCTTTGGAACACGACACGGCCGATTCCGTTGGCGGTAACCGCCTTCACCAGAGCTTCCGTGGCTAGGGTGTAATCGGTTAGGGGGTCGGATGACATCACACTGGGATCGACCCAATAGATCGCGTCTACGCCCTGTGTCGCCGCGGTCACCTGCGCGGGGTCGGTGGAATTCGCCTTGACGATGTCGGCGTGCTTCCGTAGCCCCGGGGTGACGTTCTCGGGTCTTCGAGCCAGGAGCAGCGGGCGCACTCCGGATCTGATCAGCATGGATGTGACGTGTCGCCCAACGTTGCCCATTGGAGTCGTGACCGCAATGCGCATGGGAGTCTCCTTTCATGAGGTATCGCACACCACGCTAACGACAGATCCGGCCTGTTCTAGTCCTCATTTGGGTCGATAATGGCCGTGTGGAAAGTCCGTCATCACGTGCCCTACAGCTGCTGTCACTGCTGCAGACCGGACGCGCCTGGACAGCAGCAGACCTCGCGCAGCGCCTCGGCATCGCAGACCGGACGGTTCGCCGTGACGTCGCCAGATTGCGATCCCTGGGATACGACATTCGGTCCGCGCCCGGGCCTGGCGCAACGTATCGACTCGTGCCGAGCGTCAAGATCCCGCCCCTGCTGTTAGACGCCGACGAAGTCTGCTCCCTCATCACGGGGCTACTCCTCCTGGAAGCCGGCGGCGTCAACGAGGCAGCGACGGTGCGCACCAAGCTGGAACAGCTCCTCCCGCCGAAGCTGCGTCAACAGGCAGCAGCGACGGCATTGGCGACCCAAGTGATCACTCCCGTCGCCGCGTCGGTTGATTGGCGGCTCCTCGGTGTGCTGGCAGAGGCCGTGGCCCGGGGACAGAACCTGCGCTTCACCTACACTGATCAGCACAGCAAGGTGAGCGAACGCCACATACGTCCCTACCGGCACGCGCTGCGCAAAGGCACCTGGTACCTGATTGCCTACGACATTCAACGCACCGACTGGCGACTGTTCCGGCTCGACCGCATTCAACACGCCACGCCCGAGCCAACTGCCACCGGCATCGACGTACCCGTCTTCCCCAGCCCCTCTATCGAGGAATGGCTCACCACTGATTTCGGACGACTCCCGGCCTCCGCCGGCTAACACGTCCAGATCAAGCCGCTATCCCACATCCTGCGCCGTCTCAATCACCATCCACGGATTGGACTACTAGACCGCGCGTTATTGCGGAAGCCCATCCAGCAGCCCCTTGTTCCTCTCATTGTCGACGGCCACCGTATTGGAGGCGATAGTGGTGTCGTCCGACTCGGTGAGGGCGGCTTGGAGGGCGTCGGCGAACGCGATGGTGTGTTCGATCACGCGCAGGAACGTGGCGACGTGCTCGTCGGTGAGTTCGACGGCGAGCACGGTCGGGTCGTAGTGGGTCCACCACTGATCCAGTTCGGTCCACGTCACCACGAACGCCCGCACCGGATACTGCACCGGCCCGCTCTCGAGGGTGCTGTTGGGTTTCTTGGCCGGGGCGGGCTTCGGTCTGCCACTGGATTGGACGCGGGCGAGGGCGTCGCCCGCGGCCTGATGCAACGCCTCATCGGCCGGATCGGGGCTGGTGGCATGGTTGCGGATGGTCTCGTAGATCGGGTGCACGGGGCTGCCTGCGTCGATTTGCTCCAACCCCCGCTGCGCCGCTGCCCTCACGTGTTCGGGCAGCGTCTCGTCGTGGGCGGCCTGTTCGAGGTAGCCGATCTTGTCCAGCGTCTTGTACGAGGCCCCACCGGGAATCGTCCCGGCAGCCTGCTCACGAGCCTCACCGGCGGCTCCCGATGGTTCCGGAAATTTTCCGGGACCGTCGGTTCCGGGCTGATTGTCGCTGCGGAACTGGGTCGCAGCCTTGCGACGCGCAGCATCCTCGGCCATGAGGGATTTCAGTTTGCGGTAGATGGCGGCGGCCTCCAGCGCGGTGAGCGGCTTGTGTAGGACGTTGTCGTCTTGTTCGGCCAGCAGGTGGCCGAGACGGTCGGAGATGCCGGAGCGGACCCACACGTTGACGGTGCGCCAGCCGAGCTGCTTGATTGCCGCCAGACGGCGTGCCCCGCAGATCAGCACCCCGTCGGGCTGACCGTCAATGGTTGCAACAACCCATCGCGCTCAATCGACGCCGCCAACGCATCGATATCACCCAGATCGGCACGGTGACGTCGGCCGACATGCAGGGAGTCGACGGCGCGGTCCAGCTCGATGTGCCTCGGGGTGCTCATGACCGCACCCGTTCCCGTCCCGGTGTGGCACGAACGATGGAGGCCACCAGGGCGTCAGCACCCAACAGGTCAGCCAGGGTTTCTCCGAGCAGCAGACGCAGCAGGATCCCGCGCAGCCGTCGTGGTGGCGTAGGCAGGTTCGGGATGGCCCAGCAGAACCCTCAGCAGACACGTCCAGGCCGGGGCGGGGAGGTCGAGCAGTGCGCGGGCGTGTTTGTCGCGCCGCAAGGCTTCGTAGGTGCCGCGCCGGGACCCGATCCGGACCAGGGCGTTGGTGACGTGATCCACCCCGGCCCGGGCGGAGGCTTCCGGCCAGCCCAGCAGCACGAACAAGCGGGTGGCATCCGCGACTGCTGCCTGCACGCCCGCATCCACGTCCACGTCCGCCTGCTGGTCGTGGTGGTGGGGGTCGGTGAGCTGGAACGCGGGATGGTATTCGTACAGGGGAGTTTCGCGGTCGGAGAACCGTTCGGGGTCGTGGTGGGCGGAGATGTGGGCTCGGCGGGCCTGGTGGACCGAACACAGGAGCCCTTGGGCGCGTTCTTCGTAGATGCAGGTAATCCGCACCGCATGCGTAACCACCGCCCACGGATCTGCGGCCTTCCTTGCCGCCGGCGTGCGCATCACATCAAACGCCGCCGATGCGGCCTCCCACACATCCAGGCCGTGCTTGCGCGCCAAGGGTGCGAACCGCTCCGCCGCGAACTCCAGCAACTCTTTGGCTTGGGGATTGTTGCGCCATCCGTGCTCGGCCAGATGCTCCAACAGAGCCCGCAGCCCCTCGCTGGTGCGGAAGTCAGCCCTGTCGGGGTGCGGTGTCGACGGCGTTGTCGACGTTCTCCCGGTCTCAGCGGTGCCGGTGGTTGGTGTTGTGGTGTGGGTCATGGTGGTGCCTCCTGACAAGCAGGTGCGCACCCCTACCCCAGATGTCGGCGGCAGTGGTGTCGTGGTGGCGTTGGCGAGAGTCGTCATTGCTGGTCACCACGCTCAGCTCATCCCCACTGCGGACCGCCCCGGCACCGACTGGGCCTGGCCCCGGCCGAAGGCCGACAACGGCGCCAACCGTCCAGCCCGATCACCCACGTGCCGCGTACCCACCGTGATGCCGTGGCGGGTTTTCTGACTCAGCGCGGTCTGGAAGTGGATGCCGCGGCCAGCGACCGTGGCACTATGCCGGGCCAGCAGATCGGCCGGACGCACCCACTCCACACCCCGCCCCACCTGTCGACTCACAGGACGGCTGGTGGCCCGGGCGGTGCGGGCCTTAACCGCATCCGGCACTCCTTCCGCCCCCTCACCCAGCCCCGGGGAGCCCGCGTCTGGTCCGTCGATGTCAGGTGCGAGCTGCTCGTCGAGTTCTTCCGGCGGAATTTCGGGTGGCGCAAGACCATCCCGGTCATTCGCGGCGTCCTGGTCGAGGTTTTCGGCGTGGGTGCTGGGGGTGGTCAGGGCGAGTTCTTCGGGATCGGGTGGGCCGTAGTCGTCGTGGACTGGCGGTGCCACGGGGTCGTGCTCGTGTTCGTGGGTGCTCATGATGTCTCCTTCATCGATGGGCTGGTGTCAGGTTCAGAAATCCTCGTTGGTGTGGAGGTGAGCCAGCGGCCCACCGTGGACGGATGCACGCCCAGCTCGGCGGCAATCTGCTTGTTCGACCACCCCTCACTCCGCAGCCCGGCAGCCCGCTCCCGCCGACCCACCCCGGCCATCCCCGACGCGGAAACGTCAGCTCCCGTCTTCTCCTCTGTGCAGTCCGGCGGGGCTGATGGATCGGTCTCGGGTACCTCGTGTGCTTGTTCGATGGGAGCGGGATCTGGCTCAGGTGAGGACGGCGGCTCATCATCCGCGCTGGCCGAATCGCTGCTGTCGGCCCGGGGGAGTGCCGCTGGTGAACCAGCCTCTATGCCCGGTCCTGGGCCGGGTGTGGGCTGGCCATGCTGTTGGGCGATGGTTTGCCAGATCATGGTTTGTGGCTCGGGGTTGGTGGTGTGGGTGAGGATGACGGTGAGGTGGGTGATCGCCAGCAACACCACGGGCGGAACCGCAGCAATCGCCGCCGCCAACACGGCCGGGACATCGCCGTCGGCGGCGACGATGGCGTGCAGGGTGTTCGCGGTGACCGAGACGACGGCGCCGCCGATTAACAGGGCCCAGGGATACCAAGCGGCCTTCTGGCCAGCCAGAGCGACCACGGCGACGGTGGCCACCACGATGATGCCATCGACGATCAGCGGCCACGCCCACGCCTGACCCGCTCCGATGCCCGAACGGGCCGTGAGATCAGCCAGAGAGGTGAAGGACAGCCAGAACGCCCCGATCGCGATGAACACCGTCCCCGCGACCGCCGTCCACACCGCCCACCGCCGCGCACTCACGCCAGCCCCCAACCCGCACCCACCGGCACCCGTACCGGCGACTCCGACGCTGGCCCAGCATCCCTGGATGCTGTGGAAGCGGTCGGGTAGGTGGTGCGGTAGGCCGACCGCACAGTGGTGGCGATCTCACGCGGCCCCAACCCCGCCTGCGCGACAGCAGCACCGAGCGCATCCACCGCTGTGGCGGGTGCGATCTCGTGTTCCGCGGCCCGGCAGGCCTCCCAGAACAACCCCCGATTCCGCTCACCCTCACCCAAAACCGCCACCCACGCAGTCAGCCGCGACGCCACCACCCCAGGGGCGCTCTGAGCCATGCCGCGATCAGCAGCGCGCGGTCGCAGGGCAGGGCGGGGGTCGAGGAACGCTCGCAGCGCGTCACTGTCGATCCCGGCCGCCGCTCCTTGCCGGACCGTCGCCAACCGATACGAGCCGACGGCCGTGTGTGAGGGTGGGATGGCGATGTAGCCGCCATCCCCACGGATATCCACACCGGCCCGGGCCGCCTGCCACGACCGCTGCACCACACCTGGCGTGGCCGGGTAATAGCCATGCCGACCACCCGAGGGAGAGACCACCGTGAACACCGGCATCCTCACCCAACCCGCATCAAGCGCGCGGCGCATACTCTCCCGACCATCCACGTGCTCGCGGACATCAACATCCACGACCACAACACCGGAGACCGCTCCGGTCGGCAGCCCGAGATTCGCCTCCGGCCACCGACCCCACCATTGCTCGATCTGAGCGAGATCGGTGGTAACGTCGTGGAACCCCCGAGCCGTGAGCGGGCGCTTCTGCCCGGGCACGCACGGAAACACCGGCACACCCACCGAAGCAAGATCACCCGCCACCCGCCCCAGCGACCTGTCCGAACCAGCAGCGAGAAGCCGGGCCAGGTGGAAGAGGTTCAGGCTCATAGCGCCACCGCCTCACGCCCCGACACCACCCGCCTCACCGGCTCCGCAACCGCCGGCGCAGCCGGGGCCTGTCGCGTCGCGGGTTCGCGAGTGGGAGTGTCGCGTTCCAGGCCGGATAGGGTGCCGTTGCCGACCTGCACCGTGTCGAGCTGCTCCAAAATCCCCAGAGCCGTCTTGCGGACCCGCTCCCCGGTGGCTTTGACCACCTCGACCGGGTCCTGGCCCTCCACCCGGGCCGCCCACGTCGACACGTACGGGACGGTGTAGCCGGAGGTATCCATGCCATGCGCGGCACCCACCATCAACGCCACCGATTCGGCCTCGACCTCGCCGATCCCGCGATGCTGTCGCGCCTCACCCGCATCCGGGCCATGCAACAGGACGTGGCCCAGCTCGTGAGCCAGGGTCTTCACCTGCGCGGCCGGGTCCATATCCGCACGCACCGACACCACCCGGTTGTTGTAGTCGGTCAGGCCATTCGCCCCGAAAATCTTCGACGCATCCGCAAGCAGCCGCAGCTCAAACCCAGCAGACTGGACTTGAGCGGCGAGGCCCTCCCACAACCCGGCAGGAGCCTGCCCCTCCAACAACCGCGGCGCCGGCGGCTCAGGAATCGGGTCGCTCGTGGTCTGGGACGCATCCCAGGCGTAGGCGGGACGGACGCCGACCATCTTCGTGCGCACCGTCTCACCCACACGCGGCTTCTCACCCTTCCCAAGGCGTCGCCAAGACTCAGCATCCTGCGGGGTTGCTGAGGCGAACCGTCCCGTCACCGGCGCCAGAATCTGATACCCTCGCTGTCCCTTCGACACCTGACGACCCAACTGCTGCCACTGCCGATACCCGGCGACATGCGACGGCACCGGGTTCGGCACCAGACCCAGCCTGTAGGCCTCCTGGTGCTGGGTGAAAATCAGAATCGTGTTCGCGAACGACCGCGCGCGGAACCGGGCCGCGAACTCCAGTGCTCGGGCCCAATCCTCACCCGAGACAAGCTGCTCGACCGCACCCGTCAGCCGGTCACGCAGCGCATCAAGCTTCGTCTCCCGCGCCGCGCGAGCATCTTTGCCCGAGGTTGCCATGCCGGTCTCCTTCCGCGAACCTGCCCACCGGGTCGAAGAACCAACCCGGTGACCATCAGGTACGCCGGAACCACCAGCACTATAAGACGGACAACAAGGAACCCCTACAGTGACCGCCAGGAACCCAACGAACCCGACGTGTCACACCGTGACTAGCAAGTCTTCACTGCGCTCCGCCAGCACTGGGGGCGAAGTCGGGACGATTCCGCACTCAAGCGCGTCTATCGAGCACGCGCTATGCGTCGGTAGGTGGGAGGGGCTGGCCGCAAAGGAGGCATATGTGTCCTCCTGCTCGGTCGTACTTCTTGCGATACTCGGAGGGCGTGATCCCTGTTCGTGCTTTGAACTGCCGAGAGGCGTGGGCTCGGTTCTTCCATCCCGCGCGCCTTCCGATCGCTACTATCGAGTCGTTTGTTTCCTGTAAGAGGCGCGCCATTTTCGCTACTCGAATCTGACTTAACCAAGCGATGGGTGTCGTTCCAACGTCATTCGCGAATGCCCGATGCAATGCCGATGGCGACAAGCACAACATTTCTGTCAACTGGGCGATTGACCACGGTTGACTCGGATCATTGGACATTGCCGTGAGTACAGCCTCTATCTCCGGCCTCGCCCTGCGGGGGCGGCCGGAGATTTCGTGCCTTTGGAGTGGAGTCATGGCGGATTGAGGGCTTTTAGAGCGCAGCGGTGTGTATGTTTTGGATGAGAGCGGTATAGGTCCCCAATAGGGCCAGGTCTGCGAGAACCCGGCAGCTCGACATTGGTCGCGCTCGACCGATCGCTGGAAGAGCATGGAGACGCACACCCGGGGCTGCATTCAATGGAGGTTGCGTAGTCCTCTGAATGCCGCCGAGCTAGGCGGGGAAATCGGTCCAGAGAGTCGCAAGTGCGCCGAGCCCGAGCCCAATGTCAAAGCACATGTTCCAGGCAGCGCTTGCTCTGGAAATGGCAGCCGTGGTGCCTGCCTGGTTCATCAGGATCGTGAGAGCAATGGTTTGTGTGGCTCCTGAGGTGACCCCAACGACGATACTGAACGCAAGCTTCTGCCACGGCGTAGTGAACGAGGCGAATGCGGCAGCTGCACTGACAAGCAGGGCGAGCGCGGGCCCCTATATGAAATGGCGCCCAAGTGTTCGTGGCCAATCCTCCGGTAAGGCGGCCGCATGCGAGAGACTGGGATTCCCAAGGTTGCGAGGACGAGTAGCCAGATAGGCTGGTCAGCGCCGAGGCATACACCGTGACGGCAAGAAGGTGCCCACCAAGCGCCACGAGGGTCGCCCAGCTCTGGAAACCAGGTCTTGTTGACTCGGTGTCCTCGCTCCGCGTGACGCCGCCGGTGGTCTCGGGCACAGTCTGCGTCGGCACTGCGACAAGGACGGACCCGAACGCAAGTATTCCTCCTGCAACAGCGGTGCCGAAGACGCCGACCGTCTGGGCGAGCCAGAGGCCAATGGGTGCCCCAACCGCTCCGCCAATTGCCGCTCCGAAGCCGTACACACCGAGTGCCTTGCCCAGCAGTTCCGGTCTGGCGGTCTCTTTGGCCCAGGCGATACTGGCTACGACGAAGACGCCAAACCCAAGACCAAGCAGCGCCATTCCTAGCCAATGCCCACCAGCGGGCAAGACAAGGTTCCCTGCGCCCATCGCTGCAAGCGCCGCTGTGACCATCCGCCCTCGCGTCGAGACATACTGACTGAGAAGTAGCACGAACGGTTGTACGGCAACGACGATAAGCATGACGATCCCTACGCGCAGCCCGGCGCTGGGAGTGCTGGCTGAAAGGCTTGTGGGAGCGCTGGTTTAGAAGATATAGAAGGAAGCGAAAGCTCCTCCCGCCGCGGCGGCGACACGACGGGAGGAGCGCATCAGATGCGTGGTCACGGCTCGGCGTGGGTCGCTGCGTCAGTATCGGTCTTAAGCTTTGTGCTGTCGGCAAGTTTGAGCCACACGACTCCGGCGATGATGACTGCGAGCCAGATGGCCTTGGTGGTAGTGAAGGTCTCTTCGAAGAAGACGGGCCCGAGAACGGCTGATCCGACGGCTCCGATTCCAGCCCACACGGCGTAGCCGATGCCAACATCGATGCGCTTGAGTGCAACGCTGAGGAAAAACAGCGTGCACAGGAAGAAGACGAGCGCGACGAGAGACCACGTCAGGTTGGTGAAGCCCTGGCTGCCATTGACGCTGAGGGCGTAGCCGACCTCGAAAGCACCTGCGAGCAGGAGCGCGGCCCAGGGCCCGGCGTTGCTGGTTTCCACGTTGGTGGCGGTGTCGGTGCTGGTGGTAGTCATGACGGATTTCCTTTCCTGTGGTTGGGTGACTTAGGCGGTGCCGGCGAGGTTGAGGCCGACGACGCCGACGATGACGATCGCGATGCCGAGGAGCTTTTTCCAGGTGAGTCGTTGGTTGAGGAAGAGGGCACCGACGATGACGATTCCGACCCCGGCGAGGGAGGTCCAAAGGGCATAGCCGACGCCGACGTCGAAGGTGAGCAGGGCGAGGCTGAGGAAGAAGGTGGCGATGGCGCCGCTGATCAAGGTCGCGATCGTCCAGGGGACATTGCGGAAGCCCTGGGCCTTTCCGGCCGCGATGCCGACCGTGACTTCGAAGACGACGGCGATTGCTAAGTAGAGCCACTGCATGGCAAGGGTCCTTTCTGTTGGGTCAGATGCTGTGGAGAGACAGGAAGCGGGTAAAAGGTTCGGTGTCACCGGGAGCTCGCAGCGGGCGCATGTGGGCGTCGCGGATCGTGTCGGTGATGCCGAACGCTGGATAGCTGTTGCGGTAGTCGAAGCCGAGTGCCGCGACCTCGTCGCGGGTGACGGCCACCCGAATGTCGGTAATGCCGGCGTCGAGGGCGTATCGGTAGCACATGCCGCACGGCTCACCGGTGGCCAGGAGGGTCGCGTCGCGAAGGTGGGAGCGCCCAGAAACGGTGAGGGCGTCACGGATAGCCACAATCTCGGCGTGAGCTGTTGGATCGCCCGTTTCGTGGACGCGGTTGACGCCAAACTCCGAGATCACCCGGTCGCCGTCAACCACCACTCCCACGAACGGAATCCCGCCACCCTCGACATGGGCCAACGCCGCGGCAACCGCCTGGGTCAGTACCTCGGCCATGAAGTCAGTCATCCGAGTCCCCGGAGGTACTCACTGCGTCAACGGCCTTCTTCAGCCGGGTCGCGCTGGGGACGCCTTGGAGGAGGGTGCCGTCGACCACGATGCCGGGCACCGCAGTCACGCCGACGGTTTCGGTGGCATGAGCCAGGTCGGCGCGATGCTGTCGTAGCCGCTCCGGGCTGCTCATGGCTTGGCGGACCGAAGCGGCGTCCATGCCCAAGGTTTCGGCGATATCGACGATCACGTCCTCGTCACCGATGTCGCGATCGTCCTGGAAGAAGGCCGCGAACATGGCCCGCGAGTAGTCCTCAGCAAGGCCTTGCTCCTGCGCGAGCTGCAGCACAAGGAACGCCTTCTCCGTACGAGGCTGCGGCGAGACACTCGGCAGTCGCACCGGGATCCCGACGCGCTCGGCCATCGGGTAGACAGCATCGCGCCACACGCGCGGCAAGTACTCATCCTCTGGGCGCAGCGTGGGGACCGGGTCGGGGCGCAGCTCGAACGGTCGCACCCGGACCTGCACGTCGCGGTCACGCTTCAGTTCCTCGATAGCCGGTTCGACCAGGAAACAGAACGGGCAGACATAGTCGACGTACACATCAATGGTGGGTGTAGACACAAATCTCTCCTTACTGTATGTGCATGCATTTAAATGGGTGGGAGACTGGGTTTGCTCGGGTAGGGGTTCGGGTCAGGAGGAGAAGCTGATGATCGCGTTGAAGGCGCGGCTTCTCGCGGTGTCGGTGGCAACTGTGCTGGCGAGCAGCGCCCCGAGGCGTTCGTTATAGGTTTCGGTAAGGTCGCGCACGAGTGCAAGGCCAGGCTCTGTGAGAACCGCGTAAATGCCGCGACCATCGTCAGGGCAGGTGTCGCGCACCACCAACCCCTTGGCTTCGAGGCGTGCTACAAGCCTGGTGGTAGAGCTCTGATTGAGCCCGACCTGCGTGGCCAGTTCGGTGATCCGCAGTTCACGATCTGGCTCCTCGCTGAGCAGCGACAGGGCGCGATAGTCGGTCAGCCCCAATCCGTGACGCTGTGACAACCACTTGTTGAGTCTGGCCTCGATCTCGCCAACAGTGGTGACAACTGTGGCCCACGAAGCGCCTGGCTCCTGCACCGCCTCACCCCCTCCGGTGGTTTACATTCCTGTGCATGCATCTAGATTAGGCGGTGCCTCGCGCTGCGTCAACAGGCTCCAATGAATTTGGGGTGTGGTGGGATCTAACGTGCCGCTTTGGTCCCTCTAGTTCACTCGGGACAGTCAGCCCGGAGGCACCGCGTGCCGTCGTCACCCGTGCCTCATTTGGTCACGCCACCATCACTGGTGTGTGGGTCCCGGTCCGGCCCAGGGCCTTCATGTCTGTGGCAGGAGCGTGCAGGATGCGGCCGGCACCGGGTGGCTGATCAGCAACGCGATCCTCCCGTTCGAGAGGCAGCCGTCGGCCGTAAGCTCCCGATCCAGACACGTGTGGTGAGGGCGGCAGCCCCTGTGCTTGGAATCAATCCAGCGCGCGGTCGCTGTCCTCTCGCGTCTCGGCTCTGATGTACGCGTCGAAGCCCCCGACGGCATCCAAGACCAAGCCTCTGTGCCACAACGACCAGAAAGCCATGTCGTGCCGCCCCAGGCCCAGCTCCATGAGGTTACCTCCGGGCACCAGGATCGCGTCATCTTCCGGAGCTGCCACGCCTCTTGCAGATCGAGGTTCGGTGGCTGCCAGCTCACCTGTGTGACGACCGGGCGAGGGGTAGTTTGGGCGACGGTGTCGATGCGGGTGATGTCGGCCGGGGACGGCTACACGTACCTGCTGCGCACTGTGGCGGCTGGTGATGGTGACCGGTCGCTGTCGACTCCGCTGACTCGCTATTACGCCGAGGCTGGCACTCCACCCGGGCGCTGGCTCGGTTCGGGCGTGGCCGCCCTGGGGCATGGTGAACTCACGCCGGGTGCGCAGGTGTCGGAGGCGCAGCTTCAGCTTCTGGTGGGAATGGGGCGGGACCCGATAACCGGTGTGCCGTTGGGGAGGGCGTATCCGGTGTATAGCTCGACGGCGGATCGGGTTGCAGACCGTGTCGCGGAACTGGACCCGTCGCTGAGCCCTGTGGAGCGGGGTCGGAGGGTGGCGCAGATCGAGTCTGAGGAGGCGGCGCGGGGGTCGCGGCGTGCGGTGGCGGGGTTTGATTTCACGTTGTTCAGTGTGCCGAAGTCGGCGTCGGTGTTGTGGGCGGTTGCAGACGCGGGAACGCAGGCGTTGATCGCGCAAGCCCATCATGAGGCGGTTACGGCGGTGGTTGGGTTCATGGAGCGCGAGGTTGCAGCCACCCGCGCCGGTGCAACCGCTGGTGATGGCGCGGTTGCACAAGTCGACGTCACCGGGCACATCGCGCCCGCGTTCGATCACTTCGACTCCCGCGCCGGGGACCCGCACTTGCACACGTATGTGGTGATCAGCAACAAGTCCCAAACGGTGTTGGATGGGAAGTGGCGGAGTCTGGATGGGCGGCCGATGCATGCCGCGGTCGTCGCCCTGTCCGAGCTGCACGAGGCCGTGTTCGCCGACCACATGACCCGCACCTTCGGCGTGACGTGGGAGCCACGGAAAATGGGCGGCGACCGGAACCCGTCCTGGGCGATCACCGACGTCCCCGAGGATCTGGTGGCGGAGCTCTCCACCCGGGCGCGGCAGATCGAGGTGGAGAAGGACCGGCTGGTGGCCGAGTATGTGGCCACCCACGGACGGCAACCATCAGATGCCACCGTGTGGGTGCGGAGCTTCACTGTCGGGGAGCGGCAGTTGCTGTTGCGGGCTGATGATGTACCGTTGGACCTGATCGGACAGGCGGGGCGCTCGGTGGTCGAGGTGGTCGGTGAGAAGCGTTCGACGTGGCGGCGCTGGAACCTGATGGCCGAAGCCGCCCGCCAGACGATGGGGTGGCGGTTCGCCACCGTCGAGGACCGCGAAGCCATCACCGCCATGGTCGCTGACGCCGCCGAACACGCGTCCCTGCGCCTGACCCCACCCGAACTGACCGCCAGTCCGGTGGAGTTCTGCCGCCTGGACGGCACCAGCGTGTTCCGCCCGAACCACTCGACCGTGTTCTCCTCCGACACCCTGCTCTCGGCTGAGGACCGTCTTCTCACCCGGGCCCGTGCCACGACTGGCCCGAGTATCGACCTGGCCACGGTCGAAACGATCACGAGCAAGCCCGATGCCGAGGGTCGGGTGCTCGGCCTGGACCAGGCGGCAGCTTTGGCGTCGGTTGCGGTGTCGGGTCGGGTGGTGGATGTGTTGGTGGGGCCGGCGGGGGCTGGGAATACCACATGTCGTGTTTGACGCCACTCCTGAGCTTCAAAGACTCGGGAGTGCGACTGGCCTCGGCCCGCTCGCGTCGCGGATCATTCGCTTATGTGCGTAGCGGTGTCCAGCCGACAGGAACCGGGCCGTCGACGTCCGCTCGATCTCGATCGGCTTTCTGCGACCAGCCTTGACCGGCGTGACAGGCAGCCTCTCCCGCGGCGCCCTGTGCGACGCGGAACCCGACGTCATCCAGTTGCGCTCCCGGCATGCTTCCTCGCCGTACTGAGGCGCGAACGCTCCAATGCTTGTCCGCCCGTCCGCCGCCGCGCAGTACGCGATAGTCGGCGTATCTGGCGGGGTCGGAGTAGTCCCAGCACCACTCCCACACGTTGCCCAGCATGTCGAACAGGCCGAAGGCGTTGGGCTGTTTCTGTCCGACGCGCTGTGTGCCTGTCGCGTCGTCGGCATCGGTCCACGCGATGTCCGGAAGCGGGCCGTAGTGCGGGCCTGTCGATCCCGCGCGGCAGGCCCACTTCCATTCGGCCTCTGTCGGCAACCGAAAGCCGTCAGCGCTCACGTCCCAGGACACCCCTGCGTCGCCAACGTCGTAAGCCGGAGCAAGCCCCGCCTTGACGGACAACGCGTTGCACCAGCTCACGGCGTTCAGCCACGACACCGAGTGCGCAGGCGCGTTCTCGTCCTCATCGCCGGGTACCGGGGCCTCCAGCACGCGCGAGTACAACTCCCACGTCACTGGGGTGGAAGCAATGTGGAACTGCCGTAGCTCCGCGGTGCGCGAGGTCTTCGTCCTGGCATCCCGCAACACGATCGACCCGGCAGGCACGGGGATCATCTTGTGGCGAGGGAGAGACACCTTCCAGCCTACCCGGCCAGCCTCGTCTCGTTCTGGTGGCCGGTAGGAGGCACGATCGACCTACACGCCACCCTGAGATACGAGCGTCGGGCCGGAGCTCTGTTGCGACTCGATCCGCGCGCTGCTGTTCTTCTGAGCGCACGCGGGTTGCGTGGGCGTAAATGAGCGGTGTCACAGACCGCGTGTCGGCCCGTCGTGGCCCGGGTCGGGCCGGTGGGGCTCGCGCTCGAACGGGTCGCGGAGTTGCCGTGCCCGCTGTGCCGCATGTTGCCGGGTGCGCTCCTGCTCGGCGCGCTTGGCTCCGATCCGCTGTGCAGCCTCGTTGACGGGCAGGCTGCGGAGTTCGTCGGCCTCGGCGCGGAGCACGGCGGCGTGGGCCTTGGCGTCTCGCGCTTGGCGGTGCGCGTTGGGGGTGCGCATGCCAAGGTGGGCGTGGCGGGCCCGGTCGGCTCCGTACTCGCTGACCAGCAGCGCACGACGTTCCTGCTCGTGCTGTCGCCGCACTTGGTCGCGAGCGGCTCTCGCGATTTCGATCTGCTGGGCGGCGTCGATCACGCTTGGGTCGGCTTCGGCATGCTGTTCGGCCTGCCGCGCCGCCCATCCCGGCAGGGCCTCGGCGTTGCGAGGCGGCTCCAGACCCCAGACCTCACGTACTTGCACGCGGACTGTCCGGGCCTGTTCGGTCGCGGCGTGGTGCTCGGTGCGGGCCTTGCGCCTGCCGAATCGCCGGGCGGTGACAAGCCGTGTACTCGCGGCCGCCTCGGTCTCGACGGCGTCGAGGTAGGCTGCGCCATCGTGCTCGGCCTGAACGGTGAGCGGTCGAGCAACTTCGGCCCGTATCTGCTCGGCTTCTGCCTCGGCTCTGCGGAGCGCGGCGGCCTGCTCTTCGTCCTCGGCACGATGCACGGAGCGTTGGGCATCGAGCCTGGCGGCAGTCTGCTCCCACCGTTGCGCCCGCCGCTCGGCACGCTCGACCTCCTGGTCGAGCGGTGCGAGTTCATCGGTGACCAGCCTGACAGGGCCGTCTGCGACGAGGCCCTGCACGGCCTCGACGGCTTGGGCGGTGGCGTGGTCGAGGTCACGGTCAGCGGGATCGTGTTCCATTGCCTCGATGAACTGCGCCCGAGCATCCGTGAGGTTCTCCGCGACGACGTGCAGCCGGTTGGTGTCGCGGCCCCTGGTCATGCCGACGTAGACGCCCGCCGCGTTTGTCGCCTCGCTCAGTATCGTGTGCGCGGTGTTGACGGTTGCGCCCTGGACGCCGTAGGCGGTCGCGGCATAGGACAGGTGCGCGTGCTCGCTCAGATACTCGGCAGGGAGCGCAACCGTGCGGGGGCTCTTGCGTCCGCTGGCTGCTTCTCGGGCATAGACGGTCCCCTCGTCGGTGATGTGCTGCACGATCCATTGCTGCCGGTTCGCGACCCCGAGGTCGCTGTTGTTCTTGCGAGTTTGGATCAGATCGCACCGGGGTGCCCCCGGTCCCGCATGGCGAGGGTGAGGGCCACGTACTCGGCATCAGCGAAGCGGTGCAGTTCGGTCATGTCGTAGGTGCGGCCCCTGATCTGTGCGGCCATGTCGAGAACCCCGCCCCGGCCGACCGCGGGGAGCTGGGCGCGGTCGCCGATGAGCGCGACGGTTGCGCCTGCTTCTTGGGTGATGGTGAGGAGGGCGTGGGTGGTGTCTTGGTCGAGCATCCCGGCTTCGTCCACGATTACCCGCACCCTGCGATCCAGCCGCGCGTTCTCGGGCGGTCCGTTGTAGGTACTGCCGGTTGTAGGGTCGGTGTCGCCGGGTGCGAGTCGTGTCCATACGCCGTCGTCGTTCCACCGCCACCCGTGCGCATGCACGAGCGCCGCAACGCTCGTTGCGGGCACCCCGAGTTCTTCCTCGGCAACCTGCGCGGCCCGCAGCGTCGATGCGACCACTCGCGACGGCCTGCCGTGCTCGGCACCAACGGTGATGGCGGTGCGCAACATCGTCGTCTTCCCGCTGCCCGCCGCTCCTTCCACGATCACCAGCGGGTCGGTCGAGGCGACCGCGGCGGCGGCGACCGTCTGCCCGGCGTCGAGTCTGGCGGCTTGCGCTTTGCGGGTGACGTCGGGGTGTTCCGGCTCTCGTTCCGGCGTCGCGGCGGTGAGTTGGTCGCGGAGAGCGGTCTCGTCGGCGATCACGTTCAGGCTGGTCAGGTGCGCCACATGCTTCGGGGCCGGTGCTCCCGGCGGCAGCACGGAGAAACAATCCTCTGTCGCGAGGTCGGTGGCCAGGTCGATGAACTCCCGCAACCGCGCAGGGGTCGCCCGTACGTCCGCCTCGGTAATGATCCTCGCGACCTGCTCGGCCACGGTGTGAGGGGTCCAGGTGGATGCGGCAGCGGCGCAGCGATCCAGCGCACGACTGGCGACGTCCTGCACTGCCAGATCATCCACCGACACCGCGGCTTGAGCGGCACGACGGGTGAGGGTATCGGGGGCGTATCCGGCATCGGTGAGTTCTTGTCGCCACCACTGCTCGTCTTTGAGGTCTGCGGGCTTCCTGCTGGGGCGCTGGAACGCCCACGCGGCATCCTGCATCCGCGCCGTGAGCGCCGGGCCGGGAGTCTCGCCGGGATGCTCCGCTTGCCACTCGGCCCCCATGCGGTCCAGGTTCCGTTTGATCTGCGCCGACCGCTTCGACATGGAGGCGTTGAACGGTTCCAGTTCGACCACCTCACCGGTCACCGGGTCAAGCGTCAACCCGTGCTCCGCGAGCGTGGCGGCGAGCTGGGGGTGCGCGGCGATCACCGCCGTGCCGAGGGCGCGGATCGCTCCCTGCTGCTTGAACAGGGCTGCTGTGGTCAGCGCGCGCCACTTCCCGCCCACACCCTCGTGCCGATCTGGAAATGGATATGCCGGTGCGGATCACCCGCCCGGCTCGGCTTGTGCGTGATCGCGACCGTCTGCATGCGCTCTATGGGCAGGACTTCCTGCGCACCACGCGGCCTCGCAAGGGTGACCGAGTGCTGACCGAGGAACCGTTGAATCTCCTGCGCTGCGTCCCGCTGCGCGGCATCCAGCGCTTCCGACACCTTCGGGTGCAGGGCGGCGGCGACCGACAGGGACTTGGGGGCGTTGATCGTCATCTCCGCGAACAACGGCGACCCCTTCCGCACCTGGCCGGGCTTGCGCGGGGTGCCCATCGACTCCCCGGTAACGGGGTTGATCCAGTCCACCCACCCCTCGTACTCGTCAGCGGTCAGGGATCGGATGGCGGTGACCTCGCCGGTCGCGTCGATCACGGCGTACTCGGCTATGGCGTCGTCTGCGCCGAGGTAGTACTCATCGGCGCGGGAACGGTCGGCCTCGACGTACCGGCGCGCGGCCACGCCGCTGCCGCGGAACAAGAGCACGCCGCCCTTCATCCTGCCCTCCCTCATGAGTGGTCTCATGAGGGAGGTGTGCACCCCGGCCCCGCCGTAAAATGCGTGCATCCTTTGGAGCAGGGAGTGGAGTATGCGAGGGGTGACAGGTCGGTAGCTCGCGGGGCGGGTCTGCGGCGGGTGTCTTTCGGCGGGGTGCGAGGCTGCCGGGTGGCGGGGTCGGGCAAGCATGTGATCGCGATGACGAGATCACTGGGATGATAGTGGCTAAGGACGCGTGCGTTCGTCGTCTTGCAGGGGTAGCGGAGTTCAGCGGACGCCCGTACCTATCACTGTCGGTCTCAACCCTGATCGCCACCCGTCGCGCCAGGAAACTGGGCAACCGCCTGGCGGAGAGCTATTCGTTCTGCGTTTCTGGATTCTTTGTCTTGAGCGCGTCAACCAATCCTTCGAGGCCTCGACGCATTTCGTCCCAGGGCGCGGAGGGAGCAAGCTCACCGATCTCGCGAATCCAGTCGTCGTGGACTTCTGCCAGCCGGTCCAGGACGTCATCACCTGCCGGTGTCGTCAAGAGAAGCTTTGACCTCCGGTGGCGGGGGTTGTCCTGGTAGCAGGCAAACCCTTCCTCGACGAGCTGGTCTGCTACCCGCTGGACGCTCTGGCGTTGCAAGCGTAAACGACGGGCGATGTCGGGAACGGTGGCGCCCGACCCGGCTGTCTGAAGAACCATGCGGCGTGCATGGGTCTGGCCCACCGATGCGGCCATGCGTTCGCCTTCGTCGCGGAGTAGACGATTGGCCTCCCATATGGCGTGCAGCGTTGCGTCGATGACCTGCTCCATGCTCCTCCGATTGACAGGATACTGTCAGGCCGCGGTAGCCTATAGATATGACAGCATACTACCAACTCCTGTCTGGCGTGCTGCCCAATCTCGACTGGGCAGCAGGTGAGTTGCGCACTCGGCTGCGTGCATCGCGGCTTCCCGCCACCGCGTCCCTGGTCGACGGCGACTACGGTCTGAGCCACCTCGTTGTTGGTGAGGCAGTGACGCGATGGATTGACTGGCTCGAACCAACGGAGCGCGCCGCGGGAGCCGAGTCGCACGCGATGGTGCAAGTCGACGGTATCGACCTGCATGTCTTGCGCTTTTCGGGTGAGGGCGTTCTCCCTCTGCTGCTTGTTCATGGCTGGCCGACATCGTTTCTGATGTTCCATCGCGTCATCGGTGGGCTGCGCGCGGTGTGTTCTGAGCTGGTACTGGTCTCGATGCCAGGCTTCGGCACATCCCCGTTGCCGCGAGCGTCCTGGTCTGCATTGGACTCTTCCAAGCTGCTGCTAAAGATGATGGAAGTGCTCGAATTCGACCGCTTCGCGGTGCACGGCGAGGACTGGGGCTCCGTGGTCGCCCGCGCCATGGGCACCCTCGCCCCTGATCGAATCGCTGGCGTACATGTCAGCGCCGGACTCCACGGGTTTCTCGCGGATGGCACGGCCGAGGACCAAGCATGGCGCGACCTACAGCGCTATGCGATGAACGGTAGCGCCTACCTCCGTCTCCAGGCAGAGCGGCCGGACTCGCTCGCATTCGCTCTGGCTGACTCACCGGTGGGACTTCTCGCGTGGCAACTCGACAAGTACAGCCTGTGGCAGGCCGCGCTCGGAACCGATTTCGGCATCGGAGACGACTTCATCTTCGCCAATGCCACTCTGTACTGGCTCACCAACAGCGCGGCCACCAGTATGCGGCTGTACGCGACAAGCAGACCGGACGCAACTCCTGTGTTCTCGCCGGTGCCTACCGCCGTGAGCAAGTTCGGCGTGGCCGACTTCGCTTCGCACGCCGTCTCGGACCGGCACAACAACCTCGTCGGATGGTATGAGCACGGCACCGGCGGGCACATGGCCGCACTCGACTCGCCGACAGAACTGGTCAACGACCTCAGCCTCTTCATGCAGCGGATAACGCAGTTAGGAGCACACTCGTGAACACCCCCGGCCCTATCGTTCTTGTCGGTGGCGGCGGACTCGGACCCTGGGCCTGGAGCCGGGTCAGTCCGCTGCTCCAGCAGCGTGGGCTGACCGTTGTCACGCCGCAACTGCGTACGACCGGCAACGACGAGACGCTTCCTGCCTCTGTCACGCTCTCCGACTGGATTGATGACCTCGCCATCGAGGTGAGCCGTCTGGATGACGCCACCCTCGTGGCGCACTCCTTCGCCGGATACGTTGCGGCCGGAGCACTGAGCCGGGTCGCCCAGCATCTGCGCTCGGTGATCTTTCTCGACGCGGCGCTCCCGCAGCCCGGCGCATCCTGGTTCGATGCCATGGGCGCGCAAACCGAGGGCTTCATGCGAAGCATCGCTCGCGACGGCGCAACGCCCTGGTTCACGCGCGATCAGCTCGACCAGATGTACCCAGGCAATGGGATCACCGATCGGGATCTCGCTTGGCTGGATGAGCATGTGACCCCGCAGCCGATCGGCACCTACGCCCAGCCCGCGATCGAGCAGCCCATCCCGACCCTCGCAACAGGCGTGCGCCTGCACTACGTGAAGTGCCTGCGTACGCATCCTCCCGTCGCACCGGACATGAGCAGCACCACCGGGTGGACGATGAGCACGATCGATAGCTCTCACTGGCCGATGGTCACCGCCCCCGAGGACGTGACGCGACAGATCATCGAGGTGGTAGAGAACCCATGAACTACGTCGCACTGTTCCGAAACCTCAACCTCGGGCACCCAGGAAGCCCCACCGCGACGGCGCTCGTAGACGCTTTCGGCGGCCCATCGGTCGCGAGTTGCTTCCAGACCAACGGAACAGTCGTCTTCGATGCCGACGACCCCGAACCGTTGATTGGTCAAGCCCGAAATACCCTGACCGCAAGAGGATTCCACCAGAGCTTCGCCACTCGATCCCTCACGGAGATCGCAAGTCTCCTGAATGATGCTCCGGAAGTCGATCCCGCTGAGAACGTGTACCGACTCATGGTGTCCTTCTTCGACACCATCGACAAGCCGCAGATATCAGTGCCGCTGCGCAGTCCCGACGGGCTTGTGGAAGTTCGAGGCCTTTACGACTCTCACGCATGGAGCTCCTGCTGGAAGCCGAAGAACACCGCAGGCAACGTCACAGGCTTTCTCGAGTCTCTGCTCGAAGTCCCCGTCACCACCCGCACAATGGCGACACTCGAACGCCTCGCCCGCAAATACGGGGCTGCGGGTCATGGAAACGCTGGTTGAAGTTCCGAGGGCGCGTCCCAGCGTTGCAGCGAGTTGGTCCCTCAGTTCATCGGGGAGCAACGCTGGGGTGACCTTCGGATCAGTCCCATTCGCGCGCAAGGACGCAAGACCGCTTCTGGGCGAGTCGCACCCCGCCGACAAGGTCGTGGACGGCGCGGGATAGGCGGCGCACCTGCTGATGAGCGACGGGCGTAGCGGCCCGCTGTTGCGCGTCCTGGTTTGGGTGCTGGTGGTGCACCTCCCTTCCGGGAGGCGTCACCGTGGACGAGCACACTGCACCTGGAGCAGGCGATCCTGCGGCCTCGGCGGGCTCGGCCAGCCACGGGTTCGAGAGCCCGGAAAGGCTGCGCGCTCTGCTGATCCGGCTGCATGAGTCCGGCCCCGGAGCATGGCGGGTTGATCGCGAAGCGGCGGAACTGATGCGCTACACGACAGCCAGGTACCGGCGATTGGCCCATAAACACGGCCTGGACCCTTGGGAGATTGCCTCGGCAGCGTTCGAGGTCATGCTCGCCGCATCGACACGGAAGGCGCGCAATCCGTGGGCGGTGGTCACTCGGGCCGTGCAGATCACCTGCGGTGTCGAGATTCGAGCGGCCGGGATGCTGGTCTCGTCCGGGAAGGTGCGCCACATGTCCCGGATCGCGGGGTTCCACGATGCGATCCGCTTTGCCGAGCGGGAGCACCTGGCCGACTACCACCCCGCCTTCTCCGTCAACTGCGTGACCGACGACGAAGACGACCCCGACGATGCCGACCGTGTCCGCGTCGCCGCCGCGTTGTCGGCGATAGTCGAGCTGTTTGTCTCAACAGGGTGGGATGCGGTGCTCGTGGCTGATTGCGTCGAGCACGTCGCCTACCGGCTCGCTGACCTGACCTCTCGTGCGAATGCGGTGGAGGTGCTGCGCCGCGACCGCGCCACCCCAGAGCGGCTGGGTATCCCGTCACGATCATGGACGGCGCTGTTGCGGATCGTGCTCGGGCATCCTGATCGGAAACATGCGGGCACCCCGACCGGCGACGGCATTCTGCTGCGCCTGCTCGGTGAGGAACCTCTCGACTCGTTGCGTTGCGACACCGGCTTGTTGGCCGCGATCTGGGCAGCCAAGCCCCGCGCCGACGCCTGAGGGTGAACCCGAGAGAAAAAGCTACATGTAGTGCCTGCTTGTGAGCGCAGATACCGCGTGTCGTAGTTCGGCTGCGCACCTGTCTGTTATGAAGGCGACCACAGCAGCACTCGGCACGCCCGGAATGTCCGTACCTCCTCCGCCGCCTGAGCGGCGGGGCCAGGCGCGGAGTGGCCTGCCGCCAGGCTTCGACCCCGTGGCGTGGACACGGGAGGCATGTGAACGTTCCGGGGTGTCGGTCGGAGTGACCGATACGGTGGCGCTGGCCAAGCTCCGTGTCCTCACTCGCCCCGAGAACTGATCTCGCGGGTGCGCGGTGGGTGTCAGGCTTTGAAGGTGAGTTCCACACGTTCGGGCCGGAACCTCGCCCCGGTCTTGCCGGGTTCTGCGGGTTTGACGATGAGGGTGTCGATCAGGGCGGCGATGATCGCCCGCTTCTGCGGGATCGACCACTCCACCTCCCAAGCGTGCCGTAGTGCCTGCTCGTCGCCGATGGGGATGCCTTTCAACGCCGACGACTTCGCACTACGCCCAAGCACGAGTTCGGCATTCGTAATGGTCGCGGTGGCGGCGGTCTTCGCGGCGTGTAGCTCGGTGCGGGAAAGGAGGCCCGCGCCGTAGTCGCGGGCCATGTCCTCCATTCGCTGCCGTGCGGCGGTGATCTGCTCCATCGCCGCCGACACTCCCGCGTCCTCACCTGGTGAGGCGGTGGGCAGTGTGGTCGCGGCGAGGCGGGTGATCATGGCCTCGCTTACCAGTGTCTCGATGCCGTGTGCGGACACGACGAGTCCGCCGCGCTCCGAGCGACCGGGGAGGGGGAGGCAGCGGTAGAAGCGTCGCTTCCCGATCGAGGTCTCACCCCGGTGGAGCCCGGATGAGACGAGGGTGTTGCCGCATTTGGCGCAGGTGATCAGCCCTGCCAGCAGGCTCTTGGACGAGCGGCCCACGCGCCGGTCGGGATGGTTGAACACCGCCCGGATACGCGCTGTCTCGTCCGGGGCGATGATCGCCTCCCAGTTCCCCGGCCCCAGGATCGCCCGGTCGCGCCGTTCCCACGTCGCGGTCGTCTTGGAGGCTGGTTCGTAGGCGCGTTGCCCGGAGATGCGTGCCGAGCACAGGATTGAGCCGACGGCGCTCTCGTGCCACACGTTTAACCGGCTCTTGCCCTTCGATGGCGGTGTTGGCCCGCCGTCGCGGTTGAGCCACCTGGTGATCTGCCGCACCGACTGTCCCGCGAGGAACCGGTCGGCCATCTCCCGGATCACCGCGGCCTCTTCGGGGATGAGGACGCCGCCGATGCCGTACCCGTACTTCGCACCCCCGTGCCAGTCACCGCGCTCGGCCTTCTGCTGGTTCGCCCGGCGGATGCGGTCGGCCTTGTGCCCGGACTCATAGGAAGCGATCGCGACGAGCTGCCGCGCCATGAGACGTCCTTCGTGGGTGTTCAGGTCGAACGCGCCGCCCTTGACGGTCTCGATCCTGATCGGATGGGCTTCCACGAGGTCGATGAGGTCTTCCAGCTCGCGTGGGCGACGGTAGAGGCGATCCACATGCCACGCGACGATCCGCGACGGCCCGAGCTTCACCCGTTCGAGTAGATCGAGGTATCCGGGGCGCTTCTTTCCCGAGTAGGCCGAGATGTCGTTGTCCATGAAGATCGCCGGATCGCTGATCCCGAGCCGAGAGCACAACTCTAGACAGCCCTGCCGTTGCCGCTCTACCCCGGCTTCTGCGCCGGTACGATTCTCGGAGATGCGCAGGTACACCACCACTTGCTCCACACCGCTGCTTGCTGCTGTGCCGTCCATGACGACCTCCCTCGTTGCCTGGTAGGTACGCCGGTCAAACCCGACACGTCGACAAGACGACGGCGATGAACGCCTTGCGCCGGGCATGGGAAGCAGAGCATGGTGCCGGGTCGGTGGTGGGGTTGGCCCCGTCGGCGGTGGCGGCGCAAGTGCTGGCCGACGATCTGGGAATCGCCACGGAGAATACGGCGAAGTGGTGGACCGCCCACCAACACACCGGCGCCACCTTCCAAGCCGGGCAGCTGGTCATCATCGACGAAGCCTCCCTCGCAGGCACCCTCTCGCTCGACCGGATCACGAAGGCCGCTGAGGAGGCCGGGGCGAAGGTGCTGCTGGTCGGTGACTACGCACAGCTCCAGTCCGTCGATGCCGGGGGTGCGTTCAGCCTGTTGATCCACGACCGCCACGATGCCCCCGAACTGGTCGATGTCCACCGCTTCACCCACGCCTGGGAGAAGACCGCATCCCTGCAACTGCGGCACGGTCGCACCCCAGTCATCGACACCTACCTGGCACATGACCGCATCTACGATGGCGACGCCGAGGCCATGACCGATGCCGCCTACACCGCCTGGCGCCACGACCGACAGCAGGGGTTGGCGTCGGTGCTGATAGCCGAAACCCGCGAGAACGTCAGCGCCCTCAACATCCGCGCCCGCGCCGACCTCATCCTCGACGGCACGCTGAAACCCGGCCCCGAAATCACCCTGTCCGACGGATCGGCAGTGGGCGTGGGTGACACGATCATCACCCGCCACAATGATCGGCGGCTGCGGAACCGGCACGGCTGGGTCCGCAACGACCAAACCTGGACCATCACCGCCGTGCGCGGCGATGGGTCTGTCACGATTCGTCGATCCGGTGCCCGGTTCGGCAACAGCATCGTCCTGCCCGCCGACTACGTGGCCGATCACGTCGACCTCGGCTACGCCGTTACCGCCCACCGCGCCCAAGGCCTCACCACCGACACCGCCCACGTCCTCGTCGAACCCACCACCACCAGGGAGAACCTGTACGTCGCCATGACCCGTGGACGGGAATCGAACCAGGCCTACGTCATCCTCGACCGCCCCGATGATCACGCCATGTCGCATCCGGGCGACAATCCCGACGCCACCGCCCGCACGGTCCTCTACGGCGTGCTCCAACACAGCGGTGCTGAGCTGTCGGCGCACGAGACCATCACCGCCGAGCAGGAGCGGTGGGGCTCGATCGCCCAACTCGCCGCCGAATACGAAACCATCGCCGCCGCAGCCCAACACGACCGCTGGACCACCCTCCTCACCACCAGCGGCCTCACTACCGACCAAGCGCAAGCCGTCATCGACTCCGACGCCTTCGGCGTCCTGACCGCGGAACTGCGCCGGGCCGAAGCCAACCACCACAACGTCGACACCCTCCTGCCACGCCTCATCGCAGCGCGCGGGTTCGCCGACGCCGACGACATAGCCTTCGTCATCCACTACCGCCTCGCCCGCGTCACTACTCGACCCGCCGGCTCCGGCCGCACCCGCCAGGCCCTGCGTCTCATCGCCGGCCTGATTCCCGAAGCCACCGGCCCCATGACCCCCGACATGCAGCAAGCCCTGACCGAGCGTCGCCAACTCATCGAAACCCGAGCAGAAGCCGTCCTCGACACCGCCCTCCAGACCCACGAGCCCTGGACCACGGCGCTCGGTCCGATGCTCGCCGGTGAGCGAGCGCGGCAGCAATGGCGACGCAGCGCGCTCGTCGTTGCCGCTTACCGTGATCGCTACCAGATCACCGACCCGGCACCGCTCGGCGCCCCACCGGAGAGCACAGCGCAGAAGATCGACCACGCCCGCGCCGAAACAGCATTACGAACGCTGACCCGCCCGACCATCGAGAACGAGCCTCGGCGGTCCGCCAACCAGGCGACGCGGCACCTCGACCTGTAATGGCGAGACACCACAATTTCCTGACCGGGCTATGTCATCTGGAGCCGCCTGTTTCAGCCTCGTGCCCCTTAACTGCCATCGATGCGACTGCCCGTGCCGCACGTCGGAGTCTGCGAGGTACCGGTACCCCTTGGTTGTGCACAGCGGCACCCGACCTGTGGCTTCGGAGCAACACGGCTGTCGGCGTCGACGTGTCGCCCAGTCATGGCCATGACGATACGGGTAGAATGGTTGACGCGAGACTCTGACCCGGGTCGTTTCTGTCCACTCGACCCTCAGCTGAGGAAGTCGATGGTGAACCAACAAGATTCGTGGAGCCCAGGAGTGCGTGTCGTCGCTTCGCCCGCCCGGAGCAAGATTGGCTCGATCGCATGATTAACGAGGCGGCTCAGGCTGCGGTTGAAGAACAGGCGCCGTTGATCAAAGCGGTTCAGCGTCTCGTGCGGGGCGGCTGGGACGAAGTAGAAAGTTCGATTGTTACTTACGGCGAACCGATCGCTATTGAAGGCACGCGCTCGATTGTGCGCTGCCACTTTCTTCGAAGTGACCCTTCAGGCGTCCCTCGCCTCAAGGTGCTAGCGCAGCAGCTTGCGAATCAAATCGTCAACTACTGCATCCCACGGACGGAAATTCAGAAGGTTGGGCAACTATCTCCAGACAGGCAGATTCCGGAGATTACTCGTCTAGCTAACGAAGCGGCACGCCTATTCACTCAGACTCAGGTCAATACAGGGGAGGGCGCGGAACTCCTTCTGTATACGCTACTTGAAAAAGGGCTCCAGATACCGCAGATCCTTAACAAAATGTCTCTAAAGACGAGTACTGAGATGCAGTATCATGGTGCTGACGGAGTCCATGCGAACCTCCTTGATAACGGGGATCTAGCTGTCTATTGGGGTGAAGCAAAGCTCTATGATTCGGTCGCTAACGCGATGACAGATTGCATGGACAGTATCGCGCCGTATCTGTTGGGTACCGCTCATGAGCAGGATGTCTTCCTGATCCGGCATTATGCCGACGCTGGAAACGCAGAGGTGACGGCCCGACTGCTCGAGTACTTCAACGACAAATCGGTCCTTTCGGCGAATGTCGAGATGCGTGGTGCCTGTCTTATCGGGTTTGCGCATGAGAACTATCCAAAGCTTCCACGTGAAGAAGTATTAGTGAAGACCGAACTGGACAAAGCTATAATTGGCTGGGTGAAATCAATGCGGAATCGCCTTGAGAATCGTTCCCTGACTGGACATGCTGTCGAAGTGTTCTTTTTCCCAATGCCGTCTATCGGTGAATTTCGAAGGGCGATCAAGGCGGAGCTTCGGATCGAGGTTAATTCGTGAGCGAGTTTTCTGATCGGGTGCTCGCCCTTAGCCGGTTCCGAGCTGGACTTGAAGAGATAGCGGTTAGTTCGGTACGGGCAGATGTGTCTTTGGTAGACGACTCCGCTTCTCCTGCCCCTGAACCTGACTGGGCTTTCCTCTTGGTGTGCGCGAGTGCGCTAACAACAGAAATGAATGAGGTTGCCCAGGATGCCGTGCTGCGTGTTGCGCAAGGTTGCCTGCGGTCACGCCAAAGCACCGACGAGCAGCGCGCCGCCGCCGTTCTTCTACTAGATCGAGTGGGGAATCAGCCGGCAATCGCTTTAGCGCGCGATCGTGACGAGAGTATCCTGACATCGATCGAAGCGAATTCGTCAGCACTCGTTCTTGATGCTCTTGGTCGTCGGGCTGAACTAACGGTAACTCTTCCGAACGGCGCCGTTATCGACGCAAATCCCTTCCAAAAGGCGTTCTGGGAGCTTGCGTCTGCCAATGACTGGGTAACTGTATCCGCGCCGACATCCGCAGGTAAGTCGTACATCATTCGTGAGTGGATGCTTGCGGAACTGCGAGGGGCGACGCCTGTGCGACTGGTATACATAGCGCCCACCAGAGCCCTAGTTGAAGAGGTTAGCGAGGTCTTCCGATCTAAACTTGATGAAAGCGTGGGTGTTCATACTCTCCCGTGGGACCCTGAGATTGTTGACTTCGAACGACAGGTTTTTGTGCTCACGCAAGAGCGCCTTCACCTCCTACACCAACGGTTGCCGCAGTTTAAGCCATCAGTGATCTTTGTGGACGAAGCTCAGAAGATCGCCGATGGCACTCGCGGTATACTGCTAACGCAAGTGCTTGACGAAGCCCTTCGCAGAGACCCTAATATTCGGTTAGTGTTCGCGAGTCCTTTGTCGTCTAATCCCGGCGTACTGCTAGATCCCACAACTTCACAGGAGCGCAAAGCCGCGCTTGTCGGCGAGACGGTGACAGTGAATCAGAACCTCGTCTTCGTCAACCAAGTCCCTCGGAAGCCGCGCCGCTATGTGCTCTCACTTGTGTATGAGGGTGAGGAGCGGGAGGTTGGTGAGATTGAATTACCCCTTGCCCCAGATGGCGTTGGGCAGAAGGTTCCTCTCATCGCTGCCGCGATTGGGGGCTTCTCCACAGGGAATCTTGTTTTTGCGAATGGGCCGGCTGAAGCGGAGAAGTTTGCGCGAACCATATTCGATGCTCTCGGTGAAGACCTTGCGATAGATTCTGACGCCATTCGCGAATTGGTCGACTTTTCTAAAGGTGTCGTGCACGAGAGGTTTCAGCTGGCCGAGTTTGCCAAGCGGGGTATCGCGTTCCACTATGGCGACATGCCCCTCGTGCTCAAGGCGAAGGTCGAGGAGCTATTCAAGTGCGGGGAGATCAGATACCTGGTATGCACTTCCACTCTTCTTGAGGGCGTCAATCTGCCGTGCAGAAACCTGTTCCTGCGTGCTCCACGTAAAGGGCCGAGGATGCATATGCCTATGCCAGACTTTTGGAATCTGGCAGGAAGAGCTGGTAGATGGGGGACGGAATTTCAGGGGAATGTATTCTGTGTCGATACTTCAGATGCGAGAGCTTGGCCTGAAAGGCCCGGGAGGCGAGAGCGGTCATCGATCGTTCCCGCGGCGACTGCGACACTATCCAACGTAGCTAGCGTGATCGAATATATCGACCGTGGCGCACGCAAAGCTGATCGTGAGACGCCTCCGGAGCTCGAATCAGCCTTCAACTGGCTGGCTGGGCGTTTCATGTCTGACGGGAATCTGATTGGGATTCATGGTGTCGCATTAAGGGGAGAAGACACCGACCGGATCGCTGAAGCACTTGGGCGTGTGGCGCCAACTCTCCGGATTCGTCCGGCCCTGGTGAAGAAGCACGCAGGTATCAGTCCGACATCGATGCAGCGCCTCTTGGAGGCTGTCTTGGCGAACGGACACCCGGAGGAACTTGCTCTCGTACCCCCAACTAGCGATGATGCGTTCGATGAGTACAAGACCGCGCTGGACTATGTTGCTGAGCATCTGGGCGGATCGTTCGAGCCGGAGTCTCGTCGCTTGTCGCTCGCGCGTCTCATCGTTCACTGGATGAGGGGCGTGCCGCTTAGCGTCATCATCGACAACCGTGCGAGGTGGCAACGCGATCAAGGCAAGGAAGTCTCCTATCCGAGCCTGATCCGCAAGGTGATGGCGGACGTAGAGGACATTGCGTGTTTTGAGGCTCCAAGGTATTTATCCTGCTTTGCCGACGTCGTGGCACAAGCTGCGGGAGAACTTGGTCGGCAGATAAATGTTGATGTCGTCGATATCGAGATGATGCTTGAACTCGGAGTGCCACGGCCAACTGACATGTCCTTCATCTCGATTGGGTTATCAAGGGCCACTACTCGCGCCATTGCGGAGTTTGTGCTGGATCCCGCGCTCTCTCCTGCGGCATGCACAGCTTGGATCGAGAATGTTGACGTGGAGCAGCTTGAACTACCTGCCTTCGCCGCACGCGAGATCATGGCGCAACGACAAATTATTTCCGAGCGACGCTGGCGCGCAGGATAGTTGGTCGGCACTGTCTCTGTGACGGTGGCCGGAAACGGACCAGGGCCATGTAGGCCTGGGGCGGTGTGATGCACTCTGTACGATCCGCGACCTGGAATGACGTGGAAATCGGTCTTGCATGAGCTGCCTGGGCACCTGAGCTTGTGCCCGATCTACTTCCCATCTTGATCCTGAGAACACCTTCATAGGCGCCTCATCGAATTTGCTTGAGAGCCCGTTTCGTCGACCTGCGGACCACGTGCGCGCGGGCGTCAGCGTTCGCCCTGAGGAAGGCCGCGGATTTCCGCCTCACTCGTTGTCATCCAGCTTCTGACTGCTCCGGCAGAGAACCTGCGGGAGTTCCGCCGCTCCAGCGACCCAGCTGTAGTTTGTGCCGGCTTGCCAGCTCGCCTACCTCCGTCTGCGACGCTGAGCTACTGCGCAGTTGGACCTCCCGTCCGCGCTAGTCGTTGCCGACTCCCACCAAGATCAGATGCAATCTCGGATCGCTTGGTGCCGTCTCGTAACGGGTTGGGGCTGTCTGTAGAGCTGCGTCAATGGGGAGCGTCTGTCTGCCAGCGAGTATGGGTGGCTCCAGAAGACGCAGAGCGTCGAGTTCGCTGTCGGATGTGTTCGTGCGCTACACCCATGAGAGTCAACGGCGGGGCAAGTTTCGACAAGCCTCCCGCTAGGTCCACGTAAGATTAGAAAATCGCAACTTGCCCCGCTTGATGGCGGGGCAGTTTTGTTTCTGCGGTGACGCGCGCCGGGGCGTCGATGGTGATGCAGGTGAACAGGGCGCGGTTGAGGATGCGTCGTTCGGCTGGTTCGCACTTGTTGTAGAGGTCGTCGAGGCCGACCAGGAGTTCGGCGAGCTGGTCCAAGCCTGTTCGGGCCTTGGCGTAGGTGTCGGTGAGGTTGTCGAGCTAGGTGGTGATCTGGTCGAGGCTGGCGCGGATGCGGTCTTGATCGCTTTTGAGGAGGTCGAGGGGGATCGCGTCGGCGTAGTGGGCTTGGGCGAGTTTGAGGCGTTCGGCTTCGAGCTTGTCGCGCTGGGCAGTCAGGAGCTTGCGTTCGTCCTCGCTGGATCCTTCGAGCTGGTCGAACACGTCGTTGAGGACCTTCCAGACGTGCTCAGCCTGAGCCGGGCTCAGGGAATTGCGCTGGTAGGTGCGTTCGATCTCGGCTTCGGCGCGTTCGGCGAGGATCGCGGAGCGAGTGCAGTTGGTGGTCTTGCGTCGTCGTCCGGAGCAGGTGAAGTACTCGTAGCGGTCCCCGGTCTTGTCGCGGGGGCGTTCGATCCTGAGCTTGGCTTCGCAGACGCAGTACAGGGTGCCTTTGAGGTAGTGGCCGTACTTCTGTGGTCGTTCGCCGCAGGCGTTGTTGGCGTCGAGGTTGGTTTGGACGCGCAGCCAGGTCTCGGCGTCGACGAGGGGTTCGTGGGTGCCCTCGTAGGTGACGCCGCAGAAGGTGACGGTGCCCTGGTAGTAGGGGTTGGTCAGGATCTTGTGCAGCCCGGTGGTGGTGACTGGTTTGGCCGGCTGCGAGGGGGTGGGTCGGGTGGTCAGGCCGCGGGCTGTGAGTTCTTTGGCCAGGCGCGACAGGGACCAGTCCCCGGTGGCGTAGGCGGTGAACGCGAAACGGACGAGGTCGGCGCGTTCGGGGTCGATCTCGATCTCGCGGGACTCGCTTCCTCGGGCATCGGTGGTGCGGACGTTGAGGTAGCCCAGAGGCGCTTTGGTGGGGGCGCTTCATCCCGCTAGGTAGACGTCACGAGGGTGATTCGTCAGAGAGGTCCGCGGAATGCTCGGCGTGCTCTGAGTGATGGAGGGTGACGGCGTCGAGGAACGCGGTGGTGGCGGGGCTGGGGTTGAAGTCGTTCCAGGCGAGGTATTCCACTCGCCGTGGCGCGTCCTGCACGGTGATTGCTGCCAGCGTGTGGTCTGCGGGGACAACATGGGCGGATAGGAGGGCTGTTGCCAGGCCGTTGCGGATGAGTCCGAGGATGAGATCGATGGTCATCGCTTCGAACGCCACCTCGCGTTGCAGGCCGGCCGCGCTGAATGCAAGGTCGGCCTGTGCCCGGCCGGCGGTTCCTCTGGGAAAGTCGACGAACCGTTCGTGGGTGAGGTCCTCCAGCGTCACGTGCGTGCTCGATGCCAGTGGGTGTGCTGCTGGCAGTACCGCGACCAGGGATTCTCTCGAGAGTTCCCTGGTGGTGACCCCGTGCGGGGGTGTGCTCTCCGCGAGTCCGAGGAAGGCGACGTCGAGCTGACCGGAGCGGATGTCGCCCAGGAATTGTTTGCTGCCTCCGGTGCGTAGCGCGATGCGAACCGCGGGGTGTTTGGTGTGAAAAGACGCGAGCAGGTGCGACACGTCGATGGCCGTGACGGTGGGGATCACTCCGATGTTCAAAGACCCGCGCACCTCGCCGCCGGCTGCGGCGGCGTCGACGACGGCACGCTCGGCAGCGGCCAGGCTTTGCCGTGCCGCCAGGACGAAGGCCTCCCCCGCCGGGGTGAGTTCCACGCGGCGTGAGGTGCGCGCAAAAAGCTGGACCCCGATCTCCTGTTCGAGCGCCTTGATCTGGTGGCTCAGCGCTGACTGGACCACGAAACACTGTTCGGCGGCACGGGTGAAACTCCGCTCCTCGGCGACTGCCACGGCATAGCGCATCTGCTGCAACTCCATTCATCCATGATCTCCGTGCATGCCAGAAATGACAAACATGTGTTGGACTCATGACCGTGTGGGGGTGAGGATGGAACACATGAACACCACGACCGCGCCAGACGCGGACAGCGCGACGACTCCCGCGGCACGTGCCGGCTGGATTGCCACCACGGCCGTTGCGCCGATGGTCTGGGGCACGACCTACATCGTCACCACCCACCTGCTCCCACCGGGACATCCATTGTTCTCCGCGCTGATGCGCACCCTTCCGGCCGGGCTGATCGCCCTCGCGATCGCCCGCCAACTTCCCCGGGGCAACTGGTGGTGGAAGAGTCTGGTGCTGGGCGGACTGAACATGGGGGCGTTCTTCCCCTTGTTGTTCGTGACAGCTCAGCGTCTGCCCGGTGGGGTCGCTGCCACCTTGGGCGCCGTGCAGCCGATCGTGATTGCGTTCCTCGCTGTCGTGATCCTGCACGAGAAGCTCTCTGGTTGGCGGCTGCTGTGGGGCGTGGCCGGCATGGTGGGCGTGGGCCTCGTGGTCCTCGGACCGGAGGCCGCGCTGGACCCGCTCGGGGTGGTGGCGGGCCTCGCGGGTGCCGTGTCCATGGGGACCGGCGTCGTGCTCACCAAGAAGTGGGGACGCCCCGTGAACGTGAGCGCCGTCGGACTGGCGGGATGGCAACTCACCGCAGCCGGGCTGCTCTTGCTGCTGCCCGCGCTGGTGATCGACGGCCCGCCCGGCATCGACGCCGCCGCGCTCGCCGGATACGCCTGGCTCGGCCTCGTCGGGGCGCTGCTGACGTACACGATCTGGTTCGCGGGCATCCGCCATCTGCCCGTCACGCCGACCGCCTTGCTCGGCCTGCTCTCACCCCTGACCGCTGCGGCACTGGGCGCTCTCATCGCGGGTGAAGCGCTCACCGCGATCCAGCTTGTCGGCTTCGCCACGGCACTGATCGCCCTGGCCTCGGGGCAACTTCCACCACCGAATCGACGAAAGGACAACGCATGAAGATCGCCATTTTTGGAGCCACGGGCATGGCAGGTTCTGCCATCACCGACGAAGCCGCACGACGCGGGCACCACGTCCTCGCCGCATCCCGCCACCCGCGCGCGGACGGTGCGGCCGACGTCGAGTCCCGAGCCGTCGACGTCGCAGACAGCACGTCAGTAGCAGCGGCTGTGGCCGACATGGACGCGGCTGTTGTCGCCGTCCGCCCCGCGCCGGGCCAGGAGAGTAGCCTGCCTGCCCTCACCCGGAACGTGCTCGATGCCGCCCGGCTCCACGATGTTCGCGTGATCGTGGTTGGCGGATCCGCACCCCTGTGGTCGCCCAGCTTGCCGGGCCATCGAGTCTTTGACGACCCTGCCTATGTTCCGGCAGCGTGGCGCACCATCGCTCAGGCGAGCCTGGACCAGTTCACCGCTTGTCAGCAGCATCCACATGAGTGGTGGACGTACGTCAGCCCACCAGCGGTCTTCGAACCGGGACCACGAACCGGACGGTACGAACGCGGCACAGACACGCTCCTGGTGGACGAGCGCGGAACCTCTCGCATCAGTGCGGCGGACTTCGCGATCGCCATCGTCGACGAACTGGAGAACCCCGGCGAGGACATCCACTTCGCCGTGGCGACGTTCAGTTCCGACAACGAGACGATGGAGAAGCGTGCATGACCGCCACTACTGAAGGTGTGTTCTCGCCCGCGCTGCGCTTGGTCACCGTCGGTCTGCTGGTCTCGGTGGGCATCGTCGCGTTCGACGGACTGGGGGTGACCACGGCTCTGCCGGCCATCGCCTCAGAGCTGGGAGGGATGGACACCTACGGGTGGGGCGGTCTCGTCACTGATGCTGGCCAGTGTCGCGGGCACCGTGATCGCCGGCTTCCCCGCAGACCGGCACAACCCGCGCGGACCGTATCTGGCTGGCTTCGGAATCTTTACTGCAGGACTCGTCATGTCCGGCCTCGCCACGAGTTGGGCGCTTCAGAATGGAATGGCACCGGCGCCAAGCGCGCTCACTGCAACAACGTGGCGGTCTATCCAGTCGGAGGCTGGTGGAAGAACAACAGCAGGAAGGACCGACGGGACCTGCCGGTCCGGTACTCGCTAGTCCTGTCGCTTCAGGCACAGGATCAAGGCGTCGACCTCCACACCCCCATCGCCACACAGCTGCCAATCCCAGTTGCCACGCCGATTCCCATCCCCGTTGCTTCGCAGATCCTGGGGTCCTGAAAGAATCAGCCAGCAAAGACCTCCTACTGGCGATCGCCATGATCACAGTTGCGCAGACGAGCGGCTGTCATCACCACGCCACTTCATCTCAACCAGTCGCCGCGGGGACGAAGCCACAATCGCGGTATCCCGGGCATGGTCGGCTGTCTGCTTCCTGAGCCCGTGTTTGCCTATCTCGCGGAGACGCGCGAAAGCGGCGTACATTGCAGGCGAGGCAGCTTCTCCCTCTTGCGGGTCCTTCGGGACGGCCTACGGGCGCTCATCCACGTACTGCCTCCTCGACGGAGTACCACGCGTGACGAGAGAGCCAGATCATGTTCCGTTCCATCTGGATGCTCAGCATCCGCGCCCATGGCTTCTTCCAGCAGTACATGCCGAGCAACCGACTGCTCGCAGCTACGCGAACCCGGCGAGGGGTGAAGTGGGGCGTCCCGGCGATGCTTGTCGGTGTCCCGTACCTTGCCGTCGCCAACGTGTGCACGATCCTGATCGACTGTGGCGCGCCCGAGTGGCTGCACCTGGTCGTGCTGTGGGGCATCTGGAATGCCCTTCTTCGTGGGGAACTCGACCCCCGCAACCGATGACGCACGGCGTCATCAACGACCAGCGTCACCAGGGTTATGAGGTCGTGACGTAGTGGGAGCACCACCAGTCG
Source organism: Dermabacter indicis (assembly GCA_001403775.1). GTDB lineage: Bacteria > Actinomycetota > Actinomycetes > Actinomycetales > Dermabacteraceae > Dermabacter > Dermabacter indicis. The sequence goes on along the minus strand of CYUG01000011.1, from coordinate 365,326 downwards.
ATCTGTCGGGTCCTCCGGGAGCAGGGGGCAGCCGACCGCCCGCTCCAACAGCTCCCGCATGCGCTTCTTGACCCCATCGGTCATCTCGGGGATCGCGAAGTGTGTCGGCCAAAACTCACCGTCGTCCAAGCGGGCACCCTGGTTGAATCCGAGCGTGGAGTACCGCGTCCCCAATTTGCTGGTGACCTGCAGGAACACGATCACATCGCCGTCGCGCTCATAGGCGGGCATGCCGTACCAGGTGCGTCCGGCCAGGTCGGCGGCCACCTCGGCCATCACCTGGTGCAGGGCCACCGCGACCTGCTTGTCGCCGTCGGGCAGCTTGTCGATGGCCTCCATGAGCGCGTCGAGGTTCTTGGCGAGCTTATTGCCGCCCTTTTGGGCCCTGAGTTCCTCGGCGCGCTGCTTCATGGCCTCGCGCTCGGCCTTCGAGAATCCGGACGTCACTTCTCCTTCGCCTGGATGCGGACGAGGTTGCCCGCGAGGTCACGGACGGCGCAGTCGCGCAATCCGTAGTCCTGGTCGCGCGGCTCCTGCACGATCTCGACGGCGGAGGCCGCGAGGCGCTCGAACAGTCCGTCGAGGTCGTCGCTGGCCAGGTTGATCGCCCCGAACGTACCCTTGGCCATCATGTCGGCCACGAGCTGGCGTTCGGCCCCAGTAATGCCCGACTCACAGGTTGGGGGCTGCAGCACCACGCTGGTGTCGGGCTGGTCGGGGGAGCCGAGCGTGATCCACCGGAAGGTGCCTTCGCCGACGTGGAGGCGCACCTCGAAGCCGAGCACGTCGCGGTAGAAGCGCAGCGACTCCTCGGGGTCGACATGCGGCAGGAAGCTGGAGTGAATGGCGAGGTTTATGGCATCAAATCTACGGAGCCAACGGCGGCCGCGCTTCTCGATTCCTGATCGGTCTGTCCACCTTTCGCAGGACGCACGGGGGCAGCCCCGTGAGGTCGGTGGCGGGCGGGGCGTCTCGATAGGCCGACGGCGGGACGCCCACCAGCTCGGCGAACCACGTGCTGAACGTGCCCAGCGAGCCGAAGCCGACCTGCAGGCAGATGTCGGTCACCGACAGGGTCGAGTTCCGCAGCAGCACCATGGCGCGTTCGATGCGGCGCGTCATCAGGTAGGAGTACACCGACTCTCCGTAGGCGGTCGTGAACTGTCGCGACAGGTGCCCGGCCGAGATGTGCTCGCCGCGGGTCAGGTCCTCCAGGTCGAGGGGCTGGTCGAACTCGCGGTCGATCCGGTCCCGGACGCGCCGCAGCCGCGCGAGGTCGTGACGGCGCTGTTCGGGCGTGGGCATGCGCTCATCGTGCCATGGGCCCGAGAGACCTCACGGCCGACCGAGTCGCCTGTGCAGCGCCGGATCGCGTCGTGCATTGAACTCATCCGTGCTAACGGCGGGGCAAGTTTCGACAAGCCTTCCGCTAGGCCCACGTCGAACTAAAGTCCCAGGTTGCCGTTATGGTCGCCCGGGGTTTTTCGTTTGTCGCGGGCCGACTTCCTCTGGGTGAGACGCGCGGCACACTGTGCGCTTTTCTCGCTAGGCTTGCTCCATGACTGAGACAGCATCAATTTTTCATGACCTGACACAGTTCGTCTCCGAGCCGCGCTTTTCGGGCCTGGCGCTTTCTCCCGCAGGGGACCGCCTCATTGCGGTACGCACCGAACTCAACCAGAAGAAAAACGCGTACGTGAGTGCTCTGTGGGAGCTTCCGTGCGGCGAAGGCGACACCCGCAAGCCACGCCGCCTCACGCGCGGCCTCGAAGGGGAGGCCCTCGCGGGTATCACCAATGAGGGCGACATCCTTTTCACCGCGAAGCGGGAGACCGGCGACGACGACAGCGAACAGCGCCTGTTTCTTCTTCCGAACGGCGGGGGAGAGGCCCGCGTCGTCGCGAAGCGCCACTCAGGCTTTGCCGGACTCAGCATCGCGCGCGAAAGCGGTCACATCGCGCTCGTGAGCGGGGTTCATCCTCACGCGAAAGACGCCGAAGACGATGCTCGCATCGCGAAAGAGCGCGAAGACAAGAAATTTACGGGCATCCTCCACACCGGCTATCCCGTGAGGGCATGGGATCACGACCTTGGCCCCACCGTGAGCCAGATCTTCGTGGCGGAGCCGCTCGATGCCGAGGACGGCGACGCCCAACTCGAGCTTCGCCAGCTCACCCACTTTGCCCCTCATGAACGGGTCTCGGGTGCCCAGATTAGTTCCGACGGTCGCTTCATTTACGCGACGCTGAATCGCACGGTGCGTGGGATCAGCTCTTTCAGTACCGTGGTGAAGATCGACGTTGAGTCCGGATCCGTCACGTCACTTGCCGAAGAATACGGCGCCCATCATATGCTCGAAGCGGTGAGCCCCGCGGGGGATTACCTCCTCCTCGCCCGTGAGCAGGCCGTGAGCCGAACGGTGCCGCTGAAGCTCGAGTACTCGATCTACAACCTTGAAACCGGCGAGCGCACTGTGACGGCGACGAATTTCTCCGACTGGATTGGCTGCGTCGCGATCACACCTTGCGGCAAAAGCATCTACTTTACGGCCGACCATGAGGGTCGCGGAGGAATCTTCCGTCTCGATGTCAATACGGGAACGGTTGAGCTTCTCACCGAGGGGAAGTTCCACTACGACGCCCTCGCGCTCGTCGAGCGCGACAGGAGCCTCGTCGCCCTTCAAGATGCAATCGATCAGCCTCCGCTTCCCGTGCGGCTCGATCCCGACGCACGCGAGGTGAGCCGCATCGATGCCGCGCTTGAGGCCCCGGCGGTTCCGGGCGACCTCAGCGAGTTCAGCATCGAGGCAGAAGACGGCACGAGCGTGCGCTCGTGGCTGTGCCTGCCGAGCGACGCGAGCGCGGAGAATCCCGTTCCGCTCCTCTTGTGGATTCATGGCGGCCCCTTCGGTTCGTGGAATAGCTGGAGCTGGCGATGGAACCCGTGGACGGCCGTCGCGCGCGGCTACGCGGTACTTCTTCCCGATCCCGCGATCTCGACCGGCTACGGTCAGCAGATGATCGACCGCGGCTGGGACCAGCTCGGCGGGAGCCCATTCGATGACATCATGCGCGCGACGAAGGCGGCTCTTGAGCGTCCCGAGATTGACGAGACGAAGAAGGCTGCACTCGGCGGCTCTTACGGTGGCTACATGGCGAATTGGGTCGCCGGGCACACGGGAGACTTCTTCGATTGCATCGTGACCCACGCGTCGCTGTGGAACATCGACCAGCTCCGCCACACGACCGACGCCGCACAGCACTGGGGCGCTCACCTCGACGATTCCCACGTAGCCGAGTACAACCCCGCCGACTCGATCGACAAGATCGTTTCACCCATGCTCGTGATCCACGGCGATAAGGACTACCGCGTGCCCATCGGCGAAGGGATCCGCCTATGGTTTGAGCTCCTGAGCGCGAGTGGGAAGAGCCCCGAAGAGAACCCGCACCGCTTCCTCTACTTCCCGAACGAGAACCACTGGGTGCTCACACCGAACAACGCCTTCACGTGGTACTCGACGGTTCTTGCCTTCGTTGACCGCCACGTCAAAGGCGTAGAGACCGCCTACCCAGAACTTCTCGGATAACGCACTTCTTCACGCGCGGCTCGAGGGTACCCCACGGTACCGTCGGGCCGCGTTTTTGCTGTTCAAAGCGAAGCGATTCAACCAACTCTCCCCGCCGCGTAACCGTGTGTTTACCGAACAGGAGCATGATGGGGACGTGCGTGAACTTTCCCCGGCGCGCGAAAACGGTCCCGGACCTCGTAGAAAGCACTGACGTGAAGCGAACCTCCTCTATTTTTGCTGCAAGCGCGCTTGTGTGCTCGCTCAGTCTCGGCCTCGCTGTTCCCGCTCTCGCCGATGGCGACGAGAACATCGAAAGCCCCTTCGCCCGCACCGCGACCTTCCCGGTGTACATGAATGCCCCCGAGGGTGTTGATCCCGCGAGCGAAACCGTTGCCGAAATTTCGACCGTGAGCGAAGACGGCAAAACCCTCATCTATACCGATGCTGCAGGTAAACGCATTGGATTTCTCGATATCACGGACCCGAACCACCCGAAAGGTGCGGGCAGCGTCTCCCTCGCCGAGCTTGGCCACGCCGATGACCAGCCCACCTCGGTTGCCGTCGCCGGAGATTACGTGCTCGTGGTGATCGATGAGACCGGCGGAGACTTTGAGCATCCGAAGGGGCGCGTCGACGTACTCAAGGTCAGCACGCGAGAAAAAGTCGCCTCGATCGACCTCGAGGGCCAGCCAGACTCGATCGCCATCAACAAGGACGGCTCGATTGCCGCGATCGCGATCGAAAACCAGCGCGATGAAGAGCGCAAGGACGTCAAGGGCGGTCTGCCGCAAATGCCCACGGGCTTCGTGCAGACCATCAAGCTCGAGGGCGAGCCTTCAACCTGGAACGCAGTCCCGGTGAACTTCACCGACGAAAGTGGACAGGTTCTCGACATCGTGAAGAATGCGGGCCTCGATACCCCCGAGGATCTCGAGCCCGAATACGTGTCGATTAACTCGAAGAACCAGCTCGCTGTCACGCTCCAGGAGAACAACGGCGTTGCGATTATCGATCTCAACACGAACGAGATCACGAGCGTGTTCACCGCAGGCACGGTGAATCTCGGCGGCATCGACGCGGACAAGGACGGCGATATCCAGCCGACCGGGCAGCTCAGCGATGTTCCTCGCGAGCCCGACGCTATTGCGTGGGTGGGTGACGAGCACCTCGCCACCGCGAACGAAGGCGACTGGAAGGGCGGCTCACGAGGCTGGACTGTCTTCGACACCGACGGCACAGTCGTGTGGGATGCCGGCAATTCGATCGAGGAAATCGCGAACAAGTACGGTCTCCACAATGAAAAGCGCGCCGGCAAGAAAGGCCCCGAGATCGAAGGCCTCGCGATCGCCGAGATTGAGGGCACTCGCTACGCGTTCGTCGCCTCCGAGCGTTCGAACTTCGTTGCCGTGTACAACGTCGACAGCCCGGCAAACCCCGAGTTCGAGCAGCTTCTGTTCACGACCAATGGCCCCGAGGGGATCCTCCCGATTCCCGAGCGCGGAATCCTCGCGGTGTCGAGCGAAACTGATGACGCCTCGGCGCGCGTGCGCAGCGCGGTCAACCTCTACAAGCTCGGTGCCGATGCCCCCGAAACCGCCCAGCCGAGCATTGTCTCGGCAACGCAAGCAGACGGCCACGCGGTTCCGTGGACGGCGCTCGGTTCACTCGCGGGGAGCAAGTCCGACGCCTCCACGCTTTACGCAGCTTCCGATTCGGCCCTTGACGTTGCCTACGTCTATACGATCGATGCCTCGAAAGAACCTGCTCTCATCACCGAGCGCCGCGCCGTCAAGCGTGGCAATGCCCAAGCTGAGGATATCGATATTGAAGGCCTCAGCCAACGCGAGGATGGCGGCTTCTGGCTTGCCTCTGAAGGCAAGACGGGAGACAAGAACCGCCTCGTGCGCACTGATGCAGACCTCAACATCCAGGAAGAGATCGCCCTTCCGGAGGACGTATCCGCGCACATTGGCAAGTGGGGTCTTGAGGGGATCGACGCCCGCGTCAATGAGAAGGGCGAAGAAGAGGTTTTCGTCGCGATCCAGCGCCCGCTGTGGGAAGACCCGAGTGCGAAGCCGCTTGAGGCAACCGAGGGTAACGTTGCACGCATCGGTCGCTACAACACCACGACCAAGGAATGGAACTGGTACACGGTCGAGCTCACCGCGACGGATGCGAAGGGCGATTGGATGGGCCTTTCCGAACTCACGATCGTCGACAACACGCTTGTGCTTATCGAGCGTGATAAGCTCAACGGCCCCGATGCCAAGGTGAAGCAGCTTGTGCAGGTAGCGCTTCCAAGCGAAGACGAGGTGGCTGCGGCGAACGGCGCGCCGATCGCGCTTGGCAAGGGCAAGGTCCTCGATGTTCTGCCGAAGCTCCGAGCAACCAACGGCTGGACCCAGGAGAAGCTCGAAGGCTTCACCGTCGCGAAGGACGGCTCGATGTACGCCGTCACCGACAACGATGGCCTCGACGATGCAACCGGCGAGACCGTGCTCCTCCGCCTCGGCAACGTGGGCGACACGTTCGATACTTCCGGCAGCGATACCAGCCAGGAACCGTCGAACCCGAACCCCGCCGAACCTGCTGATCCCGCTCCGAGCACCGGTGATGATGACGGTAGCCTCGTGCAGCCTGCGCCCGCACCCGCGCACGATCCTCAGCGTCCTGCGCCGCGCCCGAGCCGTGATGCTGAGCCTGCACAGCCACACCGCTCGCTTCCGCGCACAGGTGTGGATGGCAGCGCCTACCTCGTGACCGCGCTCGGAGCGCTCGTGCTCCTCGGTGTGGGCGGGACGCTCGTTGCTCGCTCCGCACGCAACCGCTAAGAGCCTCCTCGCACGAAAGAAGTGAAGGGCCGGTGACCTCCCGCGGGAGGCCGCCGGCCCTTCACATTGCCGAGAGCAGGAAACGGCTACTGCTGTGCCGCCTGGCGAATGAGCGTGTTCACCATGTCGAAGCTCTTCTCAAAGGCATTTAGTGGCAGAAACTCGAAAACCGAGTGGAAATTGTGCGCGCCCGTGAAGAAATTTGGTGTGAAAATCCCCTGGCGCGAAAGCCACGAACCATCGGTGCCGCCGCGCATTGAGAGGTTGATCGGCTCGATACCAAGTTCCGCCATGGCCTTCACGATATTGTCGGTCGCCACCGCATTCTCTTCGGTCTTTGCGTCCTCGATGTTGCCGTAGACATCCTCAATCTCGACCGCCACCTTTGCGCGAGGATTCTCGGCAAGAACGCGCGCGGCGATGTCGCGGATGCGCTGTTTCTTCTCCTCATAACCGTCGAGGTCATGGTCACGCACGGCAATGCCCAAGCGCGCGGTCGTTTGGTTTCCCTCGATCTCGTTCACCCAGATGTAGGACTCGCGGCCCTCCGTGCACTCCGGGGTTTCCTCGCGATCAAACTGCGCGATGATGTCGTGTGCGATGAGGATCGGGTTCACCATGTTCCCCTTGGAGTTCATGGGGTGAGCGGCAACTCCCACGATGTCGATCGTGGCACTTGCCGCGTTGAAGGTGGACTCCACGACCTCGCCGAGTTCACACGAGTCGAGCGTGAAGGCGTACTGGACGGGGAAGCGCTCGAGGTCCATCGTGCGCACGCCCCTCAGACCGATCTCCTCATCCGGGACGAAACTGAGGTATACGTCTCCGTGGGGAACCGTCGGATCCTGAAGCAGGCGCACGGCCGCCTCCATGACGGACGTGACCCCCGCCTTGTCGTCGGCGCCAAGCACGCTTGTGCCGTCCGTGACGAGGATCCGCTCGCCCGCATAACGGCTGATTTCGGGGTGCTCATTCTCGCGCAGCCACACACCCTCCGCTTCATTCAGGCATACATCCCCACCGTCGTACTGGATCACGCGAGCCTTCACCTCGGGGGAGAGGTTGACGTCGACCGTATCGAGGTGGGTGCAAAAACCGATCGCCGGGACCGCCGCATTTTCGGGGAGGGTCGAGGGGATCTTCGCGGTGAGCACGCACGTGTCGCTCAAGTGAATGTCCTTAGCGCCCGCTTCCTCAAGTTCGCTCTGGAGAAGACGTGCGAGCTCCCACTGGCCCTCACTTGTCGGTACCGTTTCGGCTGAGGCATCCGATTGGCTTGAAATTGCCGAATAGCGAAGAAAGCGTTCGGCGAGGGTGTCCTGAATCGAGCTCGTGGTCATGGTGAAAATCCTTTCTCGCGTGATTTACGGGCGCGGGTAGACGTAGCTTGAATCGAGACCAAGGGGAATATCGAAGCCCCAGAAAATGAAGAGCGTGATCGTGAGCGTCACCAGGAGGCCGATCGAGTAGGGCAGCATCATCGACGAAAGAGTACCGATGCCGGACTTTTTCACGTATCGCTGGCAGTAGGTGATGATGAGCGGGTAGAACGCGAACATCGGCGTCACGACGTTGATGGCGGAGTCGCTCACGCGGAATGTGGCCTGCGTAAGCTCGGGGGCAACCCCCACCCCCATGAGCATCGGTACGAAGATCGGCGCAAGGATCGCCCATTTCGCCGAAGCGGAAGTGATGATGAGGTTCAGGCACGCCACGAAAAGAATGATGCCGAGAACCGTCAGCTGTGGTGGGAGGTTGAGGTTTTGGAGAAATTCCGCGCCCGAGACAGCGAGAAGAGAGCCGATTTGACTCTGGTTGAACGCCCACATGAACTGGGCCGCGAAAAAGTAGAACACGATGAGAGGAACGAGAGTTTCCGTCATCGTTTCCATGGCTTTCGAGACGCCCTTGGGGCCCGTAAAGCGGCCCGAGATGAATCCGTAAAGGAGCCCTACGAGACCCGTGAGTACGAAGATCATCATGACGATTGACTTCATGATGGGTGCTTCGGGGGCCGTGAGCGATCCGGTTTCGGGAGCGCGCCACACGGAGTCGGCCGGGATGAGCGATGCCACGAGCCCGATCACGGCAAGGAGGAAGACGCCCGTAGAGATGTACAGCGCGCGGTTCTCCCGCCGGGTGAGGGGAGTGTCGACTTTTTCGATGTCATCGGACGTGACATCGAGGGGAAAGTTCTTCTGCAGCCACGGCTCGACCCACTTCTCCGTCACGAGCCACAGCGCGGGAATCACGGTGAAAGTTGCACCAAGGCTGTAGAAGTAGTTCGCAAGGATGTTGACGCTGTAGCTCGGATCGAGAATCTGCGCCGCGGGCTCCGTGAAGCCCTGAATCACGGGATCGATGGCGGAGGGTGTGTAGTTCGCGGCGAAGGCGCCGGCGATGCCTGCGAACGAGGCAGCGATACCTGCAAGAGGGTGTTTCCCCACGGCGTAAAACATGTAGCCCGCTACGGGGATGATCACGACGTAGCCCGTGTCAGGGCCGAGGTGCGAAAGCATGCTCGCCACGATGATCATCGGCGTGAGCAGCGATTTTGGCGTGAAGGCGAGGAGCTTCCGAAGCGCGGCATTGATGTAGCCGGAGCCGTCCGCGATCCCGATGCCGATCGTGGCCACGATGACCATGCCAAGCGCAGGGAAGGTGGCGAAGTTGGTGATCGCGGTCGTCATGAGTTCGACGAGACGCTCGGGCGCGAGCATGTTGACGATGTGAATCTTCTCGTCGGTCGCCGGATTAATGTAATCGAAGTGGACGAGCGACAAAAGCGCCGAGACGACGAGAACGATCACGAGAGCGCTGACGAAGAGCGTCGTAATGTCGGGGATCTTATTGCCGACCCTGACGATGAGCCCGAGGAAGCCCTTCGGTTCAGTTTCTTTGGGTGGGGCTGCGGGGGAGGAGGCGTTCGCAGTCACGGGGTGTCCTTTCGTCATGCCGACCCTAGTGAGAGCGGGTATGCGAAAGCCTACACCGATTGTAGACAATCCGTGATGGTGTCCGGTGGCTGACTCCCTGCGGGCTTTAGCCGCGCACCGCCTCGGCCACAGAGATCATGTCCTCCATAGAGGCGTCGCGGCTTTGGACGGTCATAACCGTATGAGGAACATCCGGGGCCCATACCCAGCACTGGAAGCCGCCTCTTCCATCTGGGTGGGGAGCGCACACACCGCGTTCAAAGACCTTCTCACCTTCGAGGTCCAAGGCGGGATTGTCAGCCGTCGCCTTACCAACACTGTCGGTGTTGGTGCTGCCCAAAATGCTGATTCGCTGCTCGGCACGGACGTACACGGGTCGTGTTCCGATGTGTGCAAGCTGCCAGTCGCCGATGGCGTCAGGGAGGCGGTTGTTGAGGACATCATCAAAGGGTTCACCGGAAGTTTCCGTGGCGCGTCCTGGGGTGGGCTTCGGAATCCCCGTGCCGTTCGGGTTGGGAACGGCGGGGGCTGGGTCCGACGGCTGCTCGCTCACCGTCGAGCTCGTGGCCGGGGCGGGATCCGGGCTTGACGTGGCTCGCGGCTGGTTAATGATGATACCGGCGACGGGTATTCCCACCACGACGACGACAAGCGCGAGAACCAAGCCGAGGCAGGCGCACCCGATGACGAGTATCCGTAGCAGCGGGCTAGCACTTTGCTGGCCGCCTTGATTTGCTGCGGGAGGAACTGACATATTCATCTCGCTTTCGTGAACCGTACTGCGCTGTACGCGAGGCTGAGGGGCGGGAGGGGAACCTACGGCATATCGATCACGGCGGTCGCGATGCGCTGCATCTCTTCGATGCTCGAGTACTTCGAGGTCATCGTGAACATCGCGGTATCGAACTTCTTGGGGTAGATCGTGCAGGTCACGTGCTCTGGCCTATTGCGGTTTTGTCCGCACGAGCCACGCTCAAAAATGACCTCGCTACCGCGGCCGCCGGTCGGGTCGTCGGGGGTGCCATTCGGATCGACGAGGAGGAAGCTAATCCGGCCTCCGTCGCCATCGGAATAGATGAGGTCGCCGCCGACATCCTTCGTGGACCACTTCTCGAGTTGCTGGGGGAGGGACGCGTAGAAATCCGCCTCAATTTGCGCGGGATCCTGAGGAAGATCGTTATTGGGGGCGGGCGCGGACGTGGTGGTGCCGTCGGTGGGAGGAGTTGTGCCCCCGGTCGAAGGCGGGGTCGTGGTCGTCCCGCCGTGCGAAGCGGAAGTGGTGGTGCCATCTTGCGGCGACGGGCCATTCGCTCCCGGGTCGTCGCCTGCGCTCTTCCACAGGAAGAAGCCCGCGATGCCGAAGGCCACGAGAGCGAAAGCGATAATCGCCATGGCGATGCAGGACCACATGAGAATCTTGCCACCCTTGCCGTCCTTGCCGCCGGGCGAGGAATTCTGTGGGGGCGCGGGCGGTAGCGATGACTGAGGTGTTTGCGAGGGGTTCTGGTGGCCCTGGGGTTCGAAGGGGGCAGACATTGGTTCCTCCTCAGGTGCGGCGCCGCACGCGGAGCCATGACTTTCATTATCTGCGTCACACTCTACGGGTGAGAAGGCTCGATATTCTAGAGAAAGCCTTGTTTTCACATCTATTTCATCGCTCGAGAGGCGGTGCCTCATGCGGCTCTGGTCGCTCCACCCTCAATACCTCGATCGCATGGCACTCGTGGCGTGCTGGCGCGAGGGATTGCTCGCCCAGAAAGTCCTCGCGGGGCTCACCAAGGGCTACACCAACCATCCGCAACTGGAGCGCTTCCGCGCGAGCGAGCACCCCCGTGCAAGCATCGGGGCTTTCCTCACGGGTATTGTCCATGAAGCGGATGCGCGCGGCTACTCGTTCGATCATTCGAAAATTAGCGTCCCTGGCGATCTCGAAGGGGCTATCCCCGTGACATCTGGCCAACTCGCCTTCGAGGCCGAACACCTGCGGCGAAAAGTGCGTGACCGGAATCCGGGGTGGCTGGGGTTTCCGCCCAAAGACGCGACGCTCAAACCCCACCCCATGTTTCATGTGATCGAGGGCGGAATCGAACCATGGGAGAGAGTATGAGCGTCACCGAATTTGGCCCCCGCGCCCGTCGCATTATCCTCATTGTCGCTCTGCTGAATCTTGCAGGATGTCTCGGTGAAGCGCTTCTCGCGTTCGCGATTGGATCCGCCTCGCTTCTCGCCGATGCGGCAGATTTCCTCGAGGACTTCCTCATCAACTCCCTCGTGCTGCTCGCGCTGACGTGGACGGTTGAGAGCAGGCGAAAAGCCTCCTACGCCCTCGCCGGTCTCATCCTTATCCCCGCTGGTGCCGCGTTTGCGATGGCGATTCACAAAATTGCCACGGGGCTTGCGCCCGAACCATACGCGCTTTCCGGCACGGCTTTAGCCGCACTCGTGATCAACGCGTGCTGCGCAGTGCTCCTCATGAGCCTGCGGACGGGCACGAGCACCCTGGTGCGGGGCGCATGGCTCGCCGCCCGCAACGACGTGCTCGCGAATGTCCTTATCATCGCTGCGGGTCTTGTGACGCTCGCGTGGCATTCGGTCATTCCCGATGTTGTCGTTGGCGTCATCATTGGCATCGTGAACCTCGGTGCCGCGAAAGAAGTGTTCGAGCAAGCGCGAGCGGAACAGCCGGAACTCGAAGCCTGAGACGCCGAAGCCCGCGCGAAGAAGGTTTCCCGCGTTAGCGCTCGAGGTTCCCGGCGGTTTTTCGCAGGTTGTGGGTGAGATACGGTTCGATGACGCGCTGACCGAGCCCAGGCACGAGCGCGAGAGCTGAGAAGGCCCGTGGTAGCACGGCGACTCGCGAGCGTCGCTCAATATTCTTCACGATGGCCGCCACGACATCTTCACGCTTGATGGGGGCAAAGAGACCGCCGAAGTTTCCGCTTGCCCGGTTGAGCAGCGGGGAGGTCGTGAGTGCATCGCCGAGCGCGGACTCGAAGAAGGATGGGTGAATGGTTCCGACGGTGACTCCGCTTCCATCGAGCTCAAGCCTGAGCGAGTTTGCGAGCGCGAGAACACCGGCCTTCGACGCCGAGTACGCCGACATTTCCGGCATGTGAACGAACGAGGCGAGGGAGGCAACAATGCTGATGTGCCCCTTCGACTCGCGCACGTAGGGGAGGGTCGCCTTGACGGTGCGCCACACCCCATTGAGGTTCGTATCGATGTCATCCACGAAGCCCGTGGCCGAATAGTCCTCGACGAGCTCGGTCGTCACCATGCCCGCCCCTGCGACGACGATGTCGATCCCACCGAAATGCTCGGCAGCGCTTTTCGCTGCCGCTTCGACCGAGGCGAGGTTGCGAACGTTCATGTCGATCGCGAGTGCATTCTCGGGGCCTCCGAGCTCGCGTGCGAGGGACTCAAGTTTGTCGGTGTTGCGGCCGAGGAGTGCGAGGCGGACGCCGCGTGCATGGAGGGCCCGGGCAGCGTCGGAACCAAGCGCGCCCGAGGCGCCCGTGATGAACGCGACTTTTCCACGTAGTCCCCGCGGTGAAGAAAAGTTCTTTCCCATGATCTGTGCGCCTTTCATGCGAGCTTTTGGAGGCGCCACGCGTGCAAGAGTGTGGCGAACTGCGGGGGAGTGATGGCGCCCTTGCCTGCGATACGAGCTTCGACGCGGACGTTGGCAGCGGTGGTGTTCTGGTGCTCGTTCGCGCTCGGGAACGCCTGCGCGTACTTCGGCGGGGTCATGTGTGCCTCCTTTGTGGGTAGGGGTGATGCCTCCACTCTACCTGGAGGCGGGGGCTCCACACGACGCACGGTGCTAGATGTCATTGCGATGAAAGTGCAAGAAGCTATGGCATGCTGATCGAAGTGGGGTGAAACGAGGAAGGCTGAGCCATGGCGATCGATGTTCACGCAGTACGCAGCGAACGGGAATGGGATGCGACACTGACGGTTGAGGGGGAGAGCATTCGGGTACGTGCCCGAACATTTGCGCAGATCGCACCTCTTGTGGAGCGAGCTCTCAGTGACGCCGGACACGCGGGGGAGACACTCCGCGTGACGACCGAGTACGACGACGCCAAGCGTGGCGCAGACCAGGCCAGCGCCGAAGCCGAAGCCGCACAGAAGATGGCCTCCGAGATTCGCCGCTCGATCATTCGAAAGATGCGCGCCGACGGTCTCAGTCAGGACGACATCGGGGCGATTCTCGGGATCTCACGCCAACGCGTTTCGCAGCTCAGTAGCGAAACGGCATAAGAAGACGGCGCCACCTCGGTGGAGTGACGCCGCCTTGGGAAAAACGAGGGTTTAGGAGGCGATCCTCGGGATCTCCTCGCTCCACCGCTTTTTAAATACAGTCTCGCCGGCATCGCGGCATTCGACGATCGATTCGGTCGTGAACGACTCAGCCGAGCACGTGATGCGCGTCGTCGCGGTCAGGGACACGTCCCAGTCGAGATCGGGGCGCCTCAGCGCTACGTTCCACACGGCCTCGGTGCGCGCCGAAAGCGGATCATCCCACGTGATCCAGTAACGCTCGACCGTATCCTCGTCGTAGTGCAGGCCATCGGGATACACGCGCGTGCCGCCATAGGCCGGATCGACCTGGAGCATCGTCTCGCGCTTGACCACATCCTGCTGCACGAGCCGCTCGGGCCTGCTCGCCCCGGCCCTTCCGGCCTCCGGATACTTCACGTCGAGGGGAGTGGGCTGCACGGCTTCGCCGAATCCGACGGCTGCATCGCGCGACGCCGCGGCCGAGCCTTCGACCGGGTTCTCGCGCACGGGAACATCGAGGGCGCTCTTCTCGATATCGAGCGAGAAACCGTCGGCCCCCGGCTGAGGCCAGACCCACGGCCAATAGGCACTCGAGATTGCCACGCGCAGCGTGTGGCCCTTCGGGACCACGTAGCCGATGCCCGTGAGGGGGATGGTGAGGTCCACCCATTCGTCGGTAGGCATCTCGACGGCCTTGTCACGACCCTCGCGCGCCGAGAAATTCATGTTGCCACGCGTCACGAGCGTGGACGAACCGTCGGGAGCAACGTCCGTCAGGCGCACGTACGCCTGCCCCTTCGGGTGCGCCGACTTGACGCGCAAGCGAAGCGAGGCATTGCCGAGGATCCGCACGTCGCTTTCAAGAACGAAGTCGAAGCATGCGCTCTTCGCGTCATCAGCACGCTGATCGGTGGGGAGATCACCGGCGTTGCCGAAGGGGAAGTAGCGCCCCGCGCTCATGCCCGTATCCTGAGGGCTCTTGACGCGGATCTCACTTCCCGAACGCTCCGCTGCCGGGAGGGCGTCTGCCGAGGAGAAAGCGAAACTCTTGGTCGGGCGCTCTTCCGTTGTCCACGACTCTTCAGCGACCCACGTGCCGCCAACTTCGTCATAGACCGAGCTCGGACGCATCGAATCGAGCATCCACGCGCGCAGCAACGGCTCGTCCTCGAAGCCCGTGTCCTTGCCCTTGAGGTGAAGATCCCAGAAGCGGAGCGTCTCCCCCAGGAAGTCGATGTGGGGCCCGGGGCGCAGGTCGCGATCCGGGTACTGGTGTGACCACGGGCCGATGAGGCCCTTCACGCTCTTGCCGCGTGACGTGAGATTTTCGCACAGGCGAAGAACCGTGTCGCGGTACGGGTCAAACCATCCACCGACGGCGAAGACGGCCGCCTCGATGTTGTCGTAGTCCTCGCACGCGGAACCGTGCTTCCAATACTCATCGCGAGTCTGATGGCGCATCCACTCGTCAATGTACGGCTCCATCGTGTTGAGGCGATCCAGCCACTGGTCCTTCCAGCGATCGCCCACCACACGTGGATCAGACGGGCGCGATTCGAACGCGAGCATCGTCGCGGCCCACGCGTGCATATCAACGGCGAGCATCGAGCCGCCGAGGTAGTGCACGTCGTTGTCATAGCGGTCATCCGTCGAGCACGTCGTCACGATTGCTTTGAGCTGCGGGGGCTTACGTGCAGCGAGCTGGAGCGAGTTGAAGCCGCCCCACGAAATGCCAAACATGCCCACGTCGCCGGTGCACCACGGCTGCTCCGCGATCCACGCGAGAACCTCCTCGCCGTCGCTCAACTCCTGCTCGTCGTACTCGTCGCCGGGGATGCCATCGGAGTTGCCGTGGCCGCGAATGTCGACGCGGATCGAGGCGTAACCGTGACCCGCATAGTAAGGGTGGCGCTCGTGATCGCGAGGCGCCGTCCAGTCACCCGCGCGGTACGGGAGGTACTCGAGCAGAGCGGGGACCTTCTCGTCGGTGACGGGCATGAACGCCTTCATCCACAGCTTCGTGCCGTCGGCGAGAGGAATCCAGTCCTCCACGATTTTCACGTCATAGGGGAAATCGTCGATGTATTTCATGAAAGAGCTGTGCTCCTTTCTGAGTGAAAAATTGGCGAGATGCTTTTAGCCCACGAGGGTCATACGCTTCTTAAGCCACGGCGTGATGGCCATGAGGAACACGCCGTAGGCGACGACAAGAGCACCCTGGATACCGAAGTAGAGGGCTGCATTGTCGTAATCAAAGAACTTCACGATCTGTGCCTGGATGCCCTGCGAAAGAGCCATCGCCGCGAACCACACGGCCATCGTCTGCGAAGCGAAGGCTCGTGGGGCGAGTTTCGTGGTCGCACTCATACCGCTCGTTTGGAGCACGAGGTCGCCGAGGCCAAGGAAGATGTAGCAGATCACGAGCCAGATCGCCGAGAGCATCGCCGCCTCGCCACTCACGCTCGCGCCAAGCGCCACCACGAGGAAGGCGGCGCCACCGAACACGGTGCCGAGACCAACCTTCGCCGCGACGTGCGGCTGGCGCTTACCGAGCTTGACCCACAGGAGTGCGAGAACCGGCCCCATGATGATCTCGACAATAGCGGTGAGGGAGATGTACCACGTCGAGGGGTAGCCCCAGCCAAACAGCGAGTTCTCGGTGCGGTTGAGCGCCATGAAGTTGAGGGTATTGCCGGTCTGGAAGTACATGAGGTTGTAGGCGACAAGGGCAATGAGTAAAAGCGAATACGGCATAAGGTTCGCGCGCTCTGCCTTCGTAACTTTGGGGGAGCGGGCCATGAGCAGGAGCATCACGATGGGCACGATCGCACTGACGATCGAGATGACGTTCACGAGGGCGTTGATGCCGTCCTCCGCGAGAACGGTGAAAAGGGCGGCGGCGATCACGGCTGCGACGATGAGACCGATCGTCGCCCAGAAGCCGCGGTCCGCGCGGAAGGCTGCGCGGATGCGTGCTGCCGCTTCATTGCCCGCGAGATGCTTCGATCCGAGGATGTACTGGATGACGCCCGCGATCATGCCCACGGCAGCCGCGCCAAAGCCCCAGTGCCAACCGATCTCCTGGCCGAGCCAGCCCGCGATAATCGGGCCGAGGAAAGCGCCGATGTTGATGCCGGAGTAGTAGATCGAGAATCCGGCGTCGCGGCGTTCGTCTTCGCTCGAGTAAAGCTCGCCAACCTTGGTCGAGACGTTGGGCTTGAGCAGGCCCGTTCCAAGAACGATGAGGGCGAGTCCGAACCACGTGGAGAACACCGTGGGGATGCCCATGAAGATGTGGCCAGCCGCGATGATGATGCCGCCAAACAGCACGGTGCGATAGGTCCCGATCACGCGGTCCGCGATCCATGCGCCCACGATAGAAAGCAGGTAAACGAGCGCGCCGTAGGCGGCGACGATGCTCGAGGCGACTCCTTCTTCGAAGCCCATGCCGCCGTTCGCGATGGCATCGGCGAAGTAGAGGGCGAGGATCGCCTGGAATCCAAGGTAGGAGAAGCGCTCCCAGATCTCGAGTCCGAAGAGCGTTGCAAGGCCGCGCGGGTGGCCGAGGAACGCGCTGTCCTGCTGGATAGCGCTGTCCCGTTCGGCTTCACGCACAAAGCGGTCCCCTGCGGTGGATGCGGGGTTGTCCATGCCAGTCCTTTCGTGGCGTGATGAGGGAATCGAGGCCGCGAAAACACACGTTACTTATGTGTGTATATAGATCGGGGCCTTCTCTACCGTGGACGCCTCAATGGTGCCTGTAAAGGACGGTATGGGGTGGGCTGTGACGAGTCTCGCCGCTTTACCAGCGATTCGACTTCTTTCCGTCGCGGTCGTCGAAACGCTTTCCTTTGCGGGTTTTGAACTTTCCACCCTTCTTCGGGCCCTGATCCACCTGGATACGCATGGGCTTGCCGCCTATGCGGGCACGGCCGATGCGTGCGAGCGCAGCCTCGTCGACGCCATCGCGCAGCTCCACGAGAGAGAACGAGGGGAACAGGTCGATTTTGCCGACATCCTGGCCGTCGAGCCCTCCCTCACCGGCAATGGCGCCGACGATGGCTTGCGGGCGCACGCCGTGGTTTTTCCCCACGGCAATGCGGTAGGTCGTAAACCCTGCGCTCGAGCGCCGCGGACGCTTTTCGCCACGGTCCTTGCGCTCGCCGCGCTCCTTACGGTCACCGCGCTCGGCCTTGCCGCCCTTGTCTCGGAAGCTCGCACCCGTAAAGTCATCTTCGTGCGCGCGTGGACCGTCGTCGCCGACAGTCATCGCGCCGAGCGCCGCGGCAACTTGCTCAACAGAGACATTGTTTTCGGCAAGAAACTCGTTGAGGAGGTCGTAGTAGAGGTTGAGGCGTCCCTTCTCGAGGCGCGCGGGAACATCCGCGAGAACCTTCTTCATCTTGTGGCGCGAGACGTCGAGCGGTGAGGGGATCTGCACTTCCTCGAGTTCCTGACGAGTCGTGCGCTCGATGTTGCGCAGCTTCCGCCTTTCATGGGGCGCGACGAAAGTAATCGCCTGCCCAGTGCGGCCAGCGCGGCCGGTGCGGCCGATGCGGTGGACGTATGCCTCGGGCTCGGAGGGAATGTCAAAGTTCACCACGAGGCCGATGCGTTCGACATCGAGGCCGCGCGCGGCGACGTCGGTCGCGACGAGCACCGTGAGCGAGCCGTCACGCAGACGCTCGACGATGCGTTCACGCTCCTTTTGGGGGACGTCACCCGAGATCGTCGCGGCCACGATCCCGCGGGCAATGAGTGCAGTGCCGACTTCTTCCGCGGCGCTTCGGGTGCGCACAAACACGATCGTTGCGTCCGCGTCGGTCGTTTCCACGATGCGAGTCAGTGCTCCGGTCTTGTGCCGAAAAGGCACCACGGCGTACTTCTGATCGACGCTTGTCACGGTTGTTGATTGACGCGCGACTGCAACGCTCACGGCGTCGGGCATGTGCTCCTCGGCGACGCGCTTGATCGCAGGTGGCATCGTCGCGCTGAACAGCGCCATGCGCTTTTCTAGCGGGGCGAAGGCGAGAATCTCGTCAACGTCCTCGGCAAAGCCCATGCGGAGCATCTCGTCGGCCTCATCGAGAACGAGGGTCGCAAGGTGATCAAGCACAATATTGCCGCGCTTGAGGTGATCGATCACGCGCCCGGGAGTACCGACGATGACGTGGGCGCCACGGGCGAGGGCTCGTTCCTGCGGGCCATAGGGGGCGCCGCCGTAGACGCTTACAACATTGACACCGTCGAGCTTGGTCGCGAATGACTGAATGGCCTCGGCCACCTGCATCGCGAGTTCACGAGTCGGTGCAAGGACGAGCCCCTGCGTCGAGCGATCCGAAGCGTGGACCTCCGTGAGGAGGGGGAGGCCGAAGGCGGCAGTTTTTCCTGTTCCCGTTTGGGCGACGCCCAGAACGCTGCGTCCCTCAAGGAGTGCGGGGATCGCTCGCTCCTGGATGGGGGAGGGGTGCGTGAACCCGAGGTCGCGAACAGCGGCGAGGAGCTCACGCGGGAGGCCGAGATCATCGAAGCGCACGCGTTCCTCTTCGGTCGAGTCCTCGGGTGCGGGGGCGGTCTTCGCGGTATCGTCAGTTTCCGACTCTGCCGTGGCGGCCATCTCGAGCGCTTCTGCGATTTCTTCGCGGTTCTCGAGAGTGGTGTCAGTACGGTCGGTGCTATCAATCGGCATTTGTCGGGTCCTTCCGGGCCATCGCACACGCCCGCCCCGGAAAACGCACGTGAACACTTGCGGGCCGTTCATCGGCCTCTCATTTTGTTGAGCACGTCCCCGCGGTGTCCCCGCACACAAAAATGCGCCGTCCGGATCGGCGCCACTCTCCTCGCGCCTCAAAGGCGCTCACACGTGCTGGAACCAGTTTACGGAAGAGATAGGCGCGAGGGGAGGGGATCCGCGCGCGACAATAGTCACCCCCATCTGGTCCCCTGTTCCATTTCGCCCTCGCGACTCGGGAGAAAGTGCTGAAAAATCGCTACTTCACGACGTGGAGCAGGCTCTTCGCGCGAAAAATCACCACTTTTAAGAGGGAGAAGGTAACGAGGAGGCACGAGGGGAGGGGGATGCAGGAGCAAAGGGCATCCGACGCTCGCCCAGCAAGCGTCGGACTGCACCCGAACCTGGTGCGCGCTAAACTGGTGCGGATTGCGGCCTCTCGCGCTGCGCCCCGCTCGCCGCGGGCCGTGGAGACGCGCCGCCCACCATCGACCAACCCGAAGTCAAAGGATTCTTCATGCTTCGCACCCACCGCGCCGGTGATCTCAGGGCAGATCACATCGGCCAGGACGTCACCCTTACCGGCTGGATCGGAAGGCGCCGCGATCACGGCGGCGTGGCCTTCCTTGATCTGCGTGACGCGTCCGGAGTTGCCCAGGTCGTCGTGCGCGAAGAAGATGCCCACCACCTTCGCAATGAATTTGTGCTCAAGGTGACCGGCAAGGTTGAGCGCCGCCCCGAGGGTAACGAGAACCCGGCACTTCCCACGGGCGATATCGAGGTCATCGCCAGCGAGGTTGAGGTGCTCAACCCCGCCGCTGCGCTCCCGTTCCAGCTCGATGAACACAGTGAGGTGGGTGAGGAAGCGCGCCTTCGCTACCGCTACCTCGACATGCGCCGTGCGGAAACCGCATATGCGTTGCGCCTGCGCTCGAAGGTCAACCAGGCCGCCCGTGAGGTGCTCCTCGGAGAGGACTTCGTTGAGGTGGAGACCCCGACGCTCACGCGTTCGACACCCGAGGGTGCCCGTGACTTCCTCGTGCCCGCGCGCCTCGCGCCCGGTTCCTGGTACGCACTTCCGCAGTCGCCGCAGCTTTTCAAGCAGCTGCTCATGGTCGGCGGCATGGAACGCTACTTCCAGCTCGCGCGCTGCTACCGCGACGAAGACTTCCGCGCCGACCGCCAGCCCGAGTTCACGCAGCTTGATGTCGAGATGAGCTTCGCCGATCAAGAAGACGTCATCGCGCTCGCCGAGAAGGTGCTCGTGAACGTGTGGAAGCAGATCGGCTACGACATCGAAACCCCGATCAAGCGCATCACCTACCGCGATTCGATGGCGCGCTACGGCTCCGACAAGCCGGACCTCCGCTTCGATCTCGAGATCACCGAGATGACCGAGTACTTCCAGAACACTCCGTTCCGCGTGTTCCAAGCGCCGTACGTGGGCGCGATCGTGATGAAGGGCGGCGCCTCGCAGCCCCGCCGTACGCTCGATGCATGGCAGGAATTCGCCAAGCAGCGCGGCGCAAAGGGCCTCGCCTACGTTCTCTTCCAGGAGGACGGCTCGCTCGGTGGCCCCGTTGCCAAGAACCTCTCCGACGAGGAGAAGTCCGGCCTCGCCGACAAGGTGGGCGCAAGCGCTGGCGACTGCGTGTTCTTCGCCGCGGGTGAAGCCAAGAGCTCGCGAGCACTCCTCGGTGCTGTGCGCAACGAGATCGGTGACCGCCTCGGTCTCATCGACCCCGATGAATTCGCGTTCGTGTGGGTCGTCGACGCGCCCATGTTCGAACCGGCCGGCGACGCCGAAGCTGCCGGTGACGTTGCGGTGGGCCACGGCGAATGGACCGCCGTTCACCATGCCTTCACCTCCCCGAAGCCGGAGTTCCTCGACACGTTCGACACCGACCCGGCCTCAGCCCTCAGCTACGGCTACGACATCGTGTGCAACGGCAACGAAATCGGTGGCGGCTCCATCCGTATCCACCAGGCTGATGTGCAGCAGCGCGTATTTAAGCTCATGGGCATCGGAGAAGAGGAAGCACAGGAGAAGTTCGGCTTCCTCCTCGAAGCGTTCAAGTTCGGCGCGCCGCCCCACGGCGGTATCGCGTTCGGTTGGGATCGCATTGTGTCGATCCTCGCGAAGACCGATTCGATTCGCGACGTCATTGCTTTCCCGAAGACCGGCAACGGCTACGACCCGTTGACCGCGGCCCCCGCGCCGATCACGCCGCAGCAGCGTAGAGAGGCCGGCGTGGACTTCAAGCCCGAAAAGAAGGCAAAGGACAAGGACTCAGCGAAGGCTGAGCAGGCGTCGGATATCGCGAAGTAAAACCCGCCGCACAGGGAAGCCCCCGGTGACCGAACAAGGGTTCGGGCCGGGGGCTTCGTGTCTAAAGAAGGCTTAGGGGCGCGGGGCCTCGCCGTGCTTGATCTTCGGCTTTGGCATGCGCCACGGGCGGATATTGGTCGACCGAAGAAGGCCGTAGGACACCATGCCGGCCGGGACCACGCCGAAGCGTTCGGTGAGGACCTTGCGGATCTTGCGGCGCAGGAGGAACGTGTCGATCACCACGATGAGGATGCCTGCCCACAGCACAACGAGGAACACGATCGAGACGACCTGGAACTTCACCGGGTCGATGAGCTGCATGGCGAAGGGGAATAGCATCGCGATAAGCGCGAACGGCAGGAAGTACTCGGCGACGTTGTGGCGAGAATCGACAACATCTCGCACGAGGCGGCGATCGGCGCCTCGGTGCTGCACGGGGTAGTGATCCTCATCGCCTGCCAACAGCGCTTGGTGCTCTCGGTTCGCAGCGGCGCGATCCTTTTGTTTGGAGCGGCGCTTCGCTTCCTTGCGGTCCTTCGGCACGAGAGGCGTGCGGCGCGCAGCCTGGGCGTCCTTACGCGAGCGGGTTGGGCGCCCCTTTTTCGGGGTCGTCGCGGAGTGCTCAGCGGGAGCAGTACTAGGGGAGTGCTCAGATGTGGTCTCGGTATTCACCCGGCCAATCTTAGTCTCCCGGGGATCGGACTCGCGCGGTTGGCACGGGGTTTCGTGAGGAATTCCGACGGTTGCAAGGGATACGGTGGAGGCAAAACCTGTATTGCGCTCGCCGCGCGGAAGGAGAAGAGGAATGTCGCTCAGCGTCGACGCCATCAATGACAAGGTCAAGGCCCTTCAACCACAAGCGCTTGAGGATCTCAAAGCGCTTGTCGCCATCCCCTCGATTGCTTTCGACGGCTACGACCAGTCGCACGTGAAGGCGAGTGCCGAGAAGGTTGCCTCGCTCCTCAAGGATGCTGGCATGCCCGAGGTGAGCATCGATTCCGTCGAAGGCGGCGCCCCCGCGGTTCTCGCGCGTCGCCCCGCAAAGCCCGGTAAGCCGACCGTCATGCTGTACGCCCACCACGACGTGCAGCCCGTGGGCGATGAATCCGAATGGACCACGCCGCCGTTCGAGGCAACCGAGCGCAACGGCCGACTGTACGGCCGCGGTGCCGCCGACGACAAGGCCGGCGTGATGGCGCACGTGACTGCGCTTCGTGCCCTCAAGGATGAGCTCGAAGAGTCGGGTGTGGGCATCGTCGTGTTTGTGGAAGGTGAAGAGGAATACGGAAGCGAGACGTTCCGTCCTTTCCTCGAGAAGCACCAGGACATCATGCGCAGCGACATCATCGTCGTTGCCGACTCCTCGAACTGGGCCGTGGGACGCCCCGCGCTCACGACGAGCCTTCGCGGTGTCGTGGCCTTCGAGCTCGATGTTCAGGTCCTCGACTACTCGGTGCACTCGGGCATGTTTGGCGGTCCGGTACTTGACGCTCTCACGCAGCTCTCGCGCATCCTCACGACCTTCCACAACGAGGACGGCACGATCGCGGTGGAGGGGCTCCACGTGGCCGAGGCCCCCAAGGTCGACATGGACGAGGTGGACTTCCGCCGCGACGCCGGCGTTCCCGAGGGGCTGCCGCTCGCGGGCGATGGGTCGATCACCTCGCGCCTGTGGACCAAGCCCGCGATCTCGGTGATCGGCATTGATGCACCGCCAGTGCAGCAAGCCTCCAACACCCTCGTATCGAAAGCGCGCGCCAAGGTAAGCGTTCGCATTGCCCCGGGAGAGGATCCCGCCCATGCGGCCGAGGTACTGAAAAAGCACGTCGAAGCGCACACTCCCGCCGCCGCCAAAGTCACCTTCACTCAGGTCGACGCGGGCAAACCGTTCCTCGCACCCGCGAGCAGCGCGGGAATGGATCTCGCGCGCCGCGCGTTCCACGATTCGTGGGGCGTCGAACCCGTGGACACGGGCCTCGGCGGCTCGATCCCGTTCATCTCGGACCTTCTCGAGCTGTTCCCGAAGGCAGATGTGCTCGTGACCGGCGTTGAAGACCCGGACTCGCGTGCGCACGGTGTTGACGAATCTCTCCACCTCGGCGATTTCGAGCGCGTATGCGTCGCCGAAGCGCTCATCCTGCTCGGCGCCGCCGAGCTCGACCCCAAGGAGACGGCCTGAGTAATGCGCGACGTGGGGGGCGCCCACGCGGCATAGACCGTTTGAGGCTTACCCGCGTACAGTTGCTTCAAGCGTCACCTACCCGGATTCAACGGAGGAACCATGACTACGACCGAAACGCAGACGGCTCCCGCCCACGGCGTGACCCTCACCGACGTTGCTGCCGACAAGGTCAAGCAGCTGCTCGCGCAGGAGGGCCGCGACGACCTACGGCTTCGCATCGCCGTCCAGCCCGGCGGCTGCTCGGGGCTCATCTACCAGCTCTACTTCGACGAGCGCCTGCTCGAAGGAGATGCGACCGTGGACTTCAGCGGGGTAGAGGTCGTTGTGGACAAGAATTCGATCCCGTTCCTCTCCGGCGCGACGATCGACTTCTCCGACACGATCGAAAAGCAGGGGTTCACGATTGATAACCCCAACGCTTCGAGCTCGTGCGCATGCGGAGATTCCTTCGCCTGAGCACAGTCCTTTTGAGTCATACGAGTGGGCTGCTGCACATACGGTGGCCCACTCATCCTTTAAGTACGCAGCCGTCGGACCCCGCCGCCGACCCCGAACCCCGATAAAAACGCCCCGACCGGTTCAAACGTGACTGAGCAAACCCCAACGAATCCGCGAAAAAGGGCAGTGAAGGCAACTTTTGGTGGCGAGTCGCGTATGATGACTAAGGACTCTTGTCCCGATCCTGGCGTCTGCCTCGTGCCAGCCCGGATGGACGAGCCCCAGATAACCGCACAATCGAGCGCGAATCTCCCCGCAGCCGATTCGCCACGCGATACATGGAAGGTCAGCCTGTGATCCCCCAAACCCCGGAACGCAGCCGCCGGATGCCGAAGGCCATCGCCGCTTTCGCCCTTACGGCGCTTGCTCTCGTGGGCTGCACGGAAGAGCAGCAGCGAGGATTCCTCCCCGGTGACACCACTCACCAGATCACGAATCACACCGACCGCATCATCACGATGTGGAACGGCTCGTGGATCACCCTCCTCGCCGTCGGTCTCCTCGTGTGGGGCCTCATCTTCTGGTGCGCGATCGCGTACCGACGCAAAAAGAACGACAAGGGCTTCCCCGTTCAGCTGCGCTACCACGTACCGATCGAACTGACCTTCACGCTTATCCCGGTCATCATGATCATGACCCTCTTCTACTTCACGCAGCGTGACATCTCCGAGATCGAGCGCCTCGACCCGAACCCCGACGTCACGGTCAACGTCGTCGCAAAGCAGTGGAGCTGGGATTTCAACTACGTCGACGCCGACGTCCACGAGGACCCGGGCGTCCAATCGTTCCGCACCGGCGAAGAAGGCGCGGCCGAAGATCTCCCCACCCTCTACCTTCCCGTTGGCGAGACCGTCGAGTTCCAGCTCGACTCGCGCGACGTCATCCACTCGTTCTGGGTTGTGGACTTCCTCTACAAAAAGGACATGATCCCCGGCCACACCACCGCCTTCCAGGTGACCCCGCAGATTGAAGGTACCTACGCCGGCAAGTGCGCCGAGCTCTGCGGCGAGTACCACTCCGACATGCTCTTCAACGTCAAGGTCGTCTCCAAGGAAGAGTTCGACAAGCACATGGAGGAGCTGCGAGCCAAGGGTAACGAGGGACAGCTCTCGAACGACCTCAACCGTCTCCAAAAGTCCTGGAATATGAAGGACGATTCCGACCGCCGCATCGAAAACCGTCGTGAGGATGCCAAAAATTGAGCACTACAACCGCAGATACCACGCGCCGCTTCGCTCCGGCCCAGCCTGAGACGAAGAAGGGCAACCAGTTCTTCAAGCTCCTCACCACGACCGATCATAAGACGATCGGCATCATGTACATGGCGACCGCCTTTTTCTTCTTCTGCTTCGGCGGTGTGCTCGCGCTCCTGATCCGCGCTGAGCTCTGGGAGCCCGGTCTCCAGGTCGTTGTGTCGAAGGGGCAGTACAATCAGCTCTTTACGATGCACGGCACGATCATGCTGCTCATGTTCGGCACGCCGCTGTTCGCCGGCTTCGCGAACTATCTTCTTCCGCTCCAGATTGGTGCGGTCGATATGGCGTTCCCGCGCCTGAACATGTTCTCGTACTGGCTCACCGGCTTCGGTGCCCTTATCGCCTGCGCAGGCTTCCTCACCCCTCAGGGTGCAGCCTCGTTCGGTTGGTTCGCCTACGCGCCTCTTTCCGACACCACCTTCACGCCGGGCCTCGGCGGTGACCTGTGGGCCTTCGGTTTGTGCATGCAGGGCTTCGGCACCATCCTCGGCGCCGTCAACTTCATCACCACCATCATCACGATGCGTATGCCCGGCATGACCATGTTCCGCATGCCGATCTTCACGTGGAACGTCCTCATCACGTCGATTCTCATCCTCATGGTCTTCCCGCCGCTCGCCGCCGCGCTCTTCGCCCTCGGCGCCGACCGCGTGCTCGACGCGAACATCTTCGACCCCGCGAACGGCGGGCCGATCCTCTGGCAGCACCTCTTCTGGTTCTTCGGCCACCCCGAGGTGTACGTGCTCGCACTCCCGTTCTTCGGCATCGCCTCGGAGATCATCCCCGTCTTCAGTCGCAAGCCCATCTTCGGCTACAAAACCCTGGTCTACGCGACCATTTCGATCGCCGCCCTCTCCGTGACCGTGTGGGCCCACCACATGTTCACGACCGGCGCCGTCATGCTCGACTTCTTCTCGTTCATGACGATGATGATCGCCGTCCCCACGGGCGTGAAGTTCTTCAACTGGGTTGGCACCATGTGGCGCGGATCCATCACGTTCGAATCGCCGATGCTCTTCACACTCGGCTTCATGACCACCTTCCTCTTCGGTGGCCTGACCGGCGTGATCCTCTCGACCCCGGTGCTCGACTTCCACCTGAGCGACACCTACTTCGTCGTCGCCCACTTCCACTACGTCATCTTCGGCACGGTCGCCTTCGAAATGTTCGCAGGGTTCTACTTCTGGTGGCCCAAGATGTTCGGCTACAAGCTCCGTGAGGACCTCGCGAAGGTCCACTTCTGGCTCCTTCTCGTGGGCTTCCACATGACCTTCCTTATCCAGCACTTCATGGGTGTCGAAGGCGCCCCTCGCCGCTACATGAACTACCTCTCTGAGGACGGCTTCCAGTGGATGAACCAGTTCTCCACGATCGGTGCGTTCATCCTCGGCGCCTCGACACTCCCGTTCCTCCTCAACGTGGTGCTCACCCACATGAAAGGCCAGAAGGTCACGGTCAACGATCCGTGGGGCTACGGTGCTTCCCTCGAGTGGGCCACGTCGTGCCCGCCCCCGCGCCACAACTTCGTTGAGCTGCCGCGTATCCGCTCGGAGCGCCCGGCCTTCGACCAGAAGTTCCCCGAAGTCGCCGCCGTTGACCAGGTGCATGTCGACCGCGACGAAGCAGCACTCGCCAACGCCCACGGAGGTAAGTAAGAATGCGTGCCAACGTCATCATCTTCGCCCTCATCGGTTGCTTCGTCACCGTCGTTGGTGTCGTCTACACCCTCCTCACCCTCAACGTCGATCCCGGCGGGATCGAATGGGTAGGCGTTCCGGCGCTCTTCGCCCTCGCGGCGATGTGCTGGATGATCGCGATCTACGTCTGGATGAGCGAGCGCCGTTACGGCGGTGGTGCCCAAGACGATGAGAACGCCGAGGTACACGAAGAAGCCGGCCACAAGGGCGTTTTCGCCCCCTACAGCTGGGCGCCGCTCGTGTGCGCCGTGGGCGCCTCGCTTGCTTTCGGTGGCTTTCCCATCGCCTACTGGATCACCGCCCTTGGCGTGGTCATCGGCATGATCGGCGTCGTCATGTGGGTCATGGCCTACTCGGTGGGGCACAACAGCCACTAAGAGTAAGGCTTCGAGACGCCCGTGAAACAGGGCGCTGATGTCGGCGACATAGCGAATGCCCGGCTGACTCGAAAGAGTCGGCCGGGCACTTTGCTCGATATCGCGAGAACCTCGATGTCTCGTGGATGAGATTGCCGTAAGTGGTGGGACGCAAGGTGGATTGGCCGGGCTAGTTGTGGATGGCGTGATTTCGGAATTTGGGAATTGTGCAATCCGCCCACGAAGCCATCACGCCACTCATCCTTGCTAAGGCGGGTAAGAACGTATGTCCGAGGTCATGACATATTTGACGGGGTGTGCCTGGGGAAGGCGTTGTGATCCTTGACAGGTCAGTCGCGTCACTGTTGACACTTAGGGTTACCTCACTCGTGTCGGTGACGCTTGACTGGTGAGTCGGGACATGGTTGACACCATGAACAGTCCCAACCGCAACCTCGCCATCGTCAGAGCCGTTCAAAACCAAGGCGGCACACCCACCAACGTCGCCAAACGCTTTGGCATCTCACGCCAACGCGTCCACCAGATACTCAACGCCTACGACGCAGGCGGCGCCGAGGCAATCGCACCGAAATCACGTGCCCCTCACACCCACCCACACGCGGTACCGGACGCGTTGCGCAACGAAATCATCGATATCCGCAAACAGCTCACCCGGCACGGACTTGACGCAGGACCCGAAACCATCGCCTACCACCTCGAACAGGCCGGCAAACGCACCCCGTCAACTTCGACGATCCGTCGCATCCTCACCAACGAAGGCCTGATCACCCCGCAGCCGCAAAAGAAGCCAAAAAGCTCCTACATCCGCTTCGAGGCCGCAATGCCCAACGAATGCTGGCAAGCCGACATCACCCACCTCTTCCTTGCCGACAACACACGCATTGAAGTCCTCGACTTCCTCGATGACCACTCGCGATACCTGTTGTCAATCACCGCGGCCGCCGCATTCACAGGCCCCGCCGTCGCCGCCGAACTCACACGCTTAATCCACACATACGACCCGCCAGCATCCACGCTTACGGACAACGCACTGGTATTCACCGCACGCCTAGCCGGACGCAAAGGTGGGAGAAACGCTTTCGAAAAAGTGCTCGTCGCACACAAAATCCAACAGAAAAACGGCCGGCCAGGCCACCCTCAAACCCAAGGAAAAATTGAGCGGTTCCACCAAACCCTCAAAAAATGGATTAAAGCCCGACCCCCAGCACAAAACATTGATGAGCTGCAACAACTCCTCAATGAGTTTCGCCAATACTACAACTGCACCCGACCCCACCGCGCCCTGGGCAGACGCACCCCACAGCAGGCATACACCACCGGAGTCAAAGCCACACCCAACAACAACCCCAAAGAAGAATGGCGAACCCGAAACGACACAATCGACAAAAACGGCAAAGTCAGCGTGCGCTACGCCGGCAAACTTTTCCACCTCGGCATCGGACGCGCCTACAAACACAAGAAAATTCTCATGGTCATCACCGACAACCACATCATCACATCACTGGTTGAAACCGGAGAAGTACTCACCGAGCACTACATCGACACCGCCCGCGACTACCAAAAGGCCTACTGGAAACACGGCGACCCACCGCTCTACCCCAAATGAACAAAACCGGCACCCCAGAACAAAAACAACTGGGATGCCGGCCCGTCCAGCATGTCGCGACTCATGCGTCAAGCATGACGCGACTCATGACAGCGGGTAAGAACGTAACCCTTGCCCCACACAGGCGGGACTCTTTGGAAACGTTCGATTGTCGAT
Source organism: Dermabacter indicis (assembly GCA_001403775.1). GTDB lineage: Bacteria > Actinomycetota > Actinomycetes > Actinomycetales > Dermabacteraceae > Dermabacter > Dermabacter indicis. The sequence goes on along the minus strand of CYUG01000011.1, from coordinate 335,875 downwards.
TGGGCTGGCTCGATATGGCCCAATGTGCGGGCATCAGGCCCAACTTTGCGGGTCTAGCTCCGCCGCGCCGCAGGTGTTGGCGGTAGGCTTGTTTCTTCGTTTGAGCAGAAACAGCACGGTGCCTATTGAGCCCTTGCCCGATAGGGGAAATGCTGGCAGCGAGGGTGATGGCGACGAGGAGCTATCCACTGCCGTGGATGAGTCGGTATTGCGGGAGTGTTGGTGGGTCGTCAACTGCGGTTCCACTTGGACTGCCTTAGGCGCGAGTAATGCGCTAGCGCTTCGCTGTCGGCGAGGCTCCCTGGCAGTCGGGGGGGGAGCTTGGGCGCTGGGCGAGTTCTAGTAGAGCGCGGGCCGGTGAATCGAGAAGCGATGGAGTGGCTTGAAAACATGTTGGGTTACGCGTCTACGCTGTGGAACCCCATCCGTTGTCGAATAACCTGGCAGAGGAATGCGAGTGCGGCAACGCCAGCTGCGGAACCGCATAGCACGTCCGGCGCCACGTGCGCAGCCACCAACAACGAGCCAAGAGTCGCCCCTAGTGCCGATCCCAGGTAGTTGGCTGATGCGTTAGCAGCCACAGCCGTGGCACCATCTGCTGGATTCGCCTGCAGGAGCACATGCTGCTGGGGCGCCAGGGATGACCAACCACACAGCCCCCAAATGAACAGGCTCACCACGGTGACCCCTGGCAGATGCTCCTGAGTCATGCCGATCAGCGCGAATGTCAGGCCGGCGAGGATGACAGCGCTCAAACGCAAGGGGTCACACCTGTCCACGAGCCATCCGATGCCTAGAGCTCCGAGCGCCCCACCGAGTCCCCAGACCCAAATCCCCAGGCTCTGATGCGACGCTAGACTTCCGGCGGACAGCACGACGGTCAGGTAGGTGTAGAGCCCCAAGGAAGCCACCGCGGTGAGAAGCGTCACTGAAACCGTGAGGAGATTCCGTGGGCTTGTGAGGGATCGCAGTCGGTCAGCAGTGCTCGACGCCGGAATTGACGGTAGTTCGCCGCCGCGCAGCGTTATGCCGGCTAGCGCAGCGCAGCCAATGATCACGATCAGTAGTATCGCCGCGCGCCACCCCCACAGTCGGGCCAGGAAAAGTCCGATGGGCACGCCGAACACGGTACCGACTGCCAGACCGGCAAGAACCATAGCCACCGCACGACCTCGACGCTGTTGATCCACAACCTCGGAGGCCACCGCGGACGACAGTGGCGAATACACGCCTGCTGCCGCGCCAGCGAGTATACGAGTGGCTAGGAAGACCCCAATCGTTGGTGACAGTGCTGTGATCAGGTTCGCTATCGTGAATACCAGCAAAGCGGTAACCAAACTGCGTCGCGACCGCTGCCCAGCGCGTCCCGCAAGTAAGGGGCCCGAGACTGCGTAGGAGCCCGTGAATGCCGCAACGCTTAACCCAACGTCGGCTTCCCCAGTTCCCAATGAAGATGCGACGTCGGGTAGAAGTCCCGCCACAACATAGGCGTCTAGGCCGAGGGCGACGCTGCCCAACACGAATGGCCACAGTCGACGCATCATTCCTGTACCTCCCTGCAGTCTGCGCTTGCGAGTACTGCCGCGAGAACCCCTGGGAACAACTGATCGAGATCCTCGCGCCGCAACTGTATTAGGCATGAGCGGCCCTCGCTCCTCGTCCAGGTCATTCCTGCCTCTCGCAGCATGCGCGTGTGGTATGTCAGCGTCGAACGGGGGAGATCGTCCGCGAGCTCAAGGCTGTCGTGCTCTTGACCGTCGGCCAGGCGGCAGATCATTTCTAACCGCGTAGGGTCGCTCAGGGCGGCAAGCACCCTAGGCAAACTGATTTCGTCCGGATTCGGGTGGTGATATTTGCGGGGTGTCATCGTACCTCCATGAATCGTGCAGGAATTGCTGCACGAATATCGTACAGGAATCGCTGCACGATTCCGAGCGCTGTCAGTGAGTTGACGCCGATCCATTCAGACGATCTGAGTTCTCGCGGTGATCCTAGAAGTGCTCCGGCGGGTCACGGCTCGGGAGACGCGATTGATAGGGGATCTCGCGCAACAATCGCGGAGTTTCCAGCAGTTGGCCGGTGTAGCCGAGTATCCGGTTGAGCTCTGTGCTTGTGCAAAGCACAGAGCGCCCAGGGCAGGGGGCGACAGACTCTCTGCTGGTGGGGTAGGGAGTAGAAAAGTTCACATGGGGGTTCGGGCGGACCTGAGGTCTTTTACTGTGTGCGAGCGAATTGGCTGTGCTCCCTCTGGACCTCTTGCCGGTTTCGTGGCGCGAGGCGCCCATGCAAGAAAGCCCAGCAACCGTCGGACTTTCGAGGTAAAACCGCCACACGAAGTACGAAATTTGACTGCCCTCAATCCGGTTAGGAGGGAAGAGGGGGACAGAAGAGAGGAGAACGGAGACGTGGTAGGGAGGTAGGAGGCGAAACAGAAGAAGCCCAGACGCACAAAGGCGGGGGCTTGCCCGAGCCGAAGCTCAGTGGCAAACCCCCACAACCTCTATGGAATTCGGGAAGGGCGCGCGATCAGCTACCCACGAGAGCCTTAATCTTGTGCTCTTCGTGACCCGAGTGCTCGAGCGCCGCGCGAAGCTCCGCCGGGGTGGCAGGTTCGACGCGATCCTTGAAGAAGAAGCTCGACGCCTTCGCACGCAGCGACGAAACACCCTCGCCCTTCTGAAGCGGGCGGTGGTTGTCGTAGCTGACGAGAACCCAACGGTCGTACTCGCTGAGCGGTTCGTGAATTTCGAGCGTCTCGCCGTTCTCCATGCGCACGACCTTGCCGGTCTCAACGCCGTGGAGGGCAAGCTGCTTCTTGTGCTTCTGAATCGAGAGGCACAGGCGTTTCGTCACGATGAACGAGATGATCGGGAGCGCGAAGATGCCGATGCGGAAGAACCACGTGAGGTTGTTGAGTGACATGTGGAACGCCACGGCCATAAGGTCGTTCGCGCCAGCGAGAATCGACACGACGTATGCGGCGATCCACGCGACACCGAAGCCCGTGCGTACGGGAGTGTTGTACGGAAGATCAAGCACGTGGTGCTCGCGATCGTCACCCGTCACCCACTGCTCGATGAAGGGGTAAAGCGCAAGACTGCCGAACATGATGCCCGGGAAAATCATGCCGGGAATGATGATGTTGAGAGAGATCGGGTAGCCAAAGATCGTGGGTTCCCAACCCGGCATGAGGCGAAGCGAGCCCTCGAGGAACAGCATGTACCAGTCGGGCTGCGAACCAGCGGAGACGGGGGAGGGGTCGTAAGGACCGTAGTTCCACACGGGGTTCATCGCGACCGTGGCGCCCACGAGGGTGAGAACGCCGAACACGATGAAGAAGAAGCCGCCGGCCTTCGCCGTGTACACGGGGAACAACGGGTAGCCCACGACATTGCGGTCGCTGCGGCCGGGGCCCGGGTACTGCGTGTGCTTATGCATCACGAGGAAGAACATGTGCAGCGCAATGAGCGCGAGGATCGCCCCCGGGATGATGAGAATGTGCACCGTGAAAAGGCGCGGGATGATGTCGTGACCCGGGAATTCGCCGCCGAACATGAGCATCGACATATAGGTGCCGAGGATCGGAATGGCCTTCATGACGCCATCGGCGATGCGAAGGCCATTGCCCGAGAGAACGTCGTCGGGAAGCGAGTAGCCGGAGAAGCCCGCGAGCATCGCGAGAACCATGAGGCCGAAGCCGATGAGCCAGTTGAGCTCGCGCGGCTTGCGGAAGGCGCCCGTGAAGAACACGCGGAACATGTGGACGAAGATTGCCACCATAAACGTGAGCGCAGCCCAGTGGTGGATCTGGCGGAACAGAAGGCCGCCCCACACATCAAACGAGAGGTGCAAGGTGGATTCGAAAGCCGCCGACATGTGCGATCCCTGGAGCGCGGTGTACGAGCCGTCGTAGATGACTTCGTTCATGGAGGGGACGAAGAACATCGTGAGGAAGATGCCCGAGATGATGAGCACCACGAAGCTGTAAAGCGCGACCTCGCCGAACATGAACGACCAGTGGTCGGGGAAGATCTTGCGTGCAAAGCCCTTGACGATGCTCGCACCATTCGTGCGCTCGTCGAGCCAGCTCGCGCCAACCGAACCGAGCTTGAAGGCCTTCGAATCGCGGTCGAGGCCGGTGGTCTGGGTGTCACTCATGAGGAACTACTTCTCCTTGTGAATGTCCCAGAAGCTGGGACCGATGGGCTCGGGGAAATCGCCGGTCGCAACGAGGTATCCCTCGTCGTCAACCTCGATGGGAAGCTGGGGGAGCGGGCGGTGCGCGGGGCCGAAGACAACCTTGGCGCCGTCCGTGACATCGAACGTCGACTGGTGGCACGGGCACAGCATGTGGTGGGTCTGCTGCTCGTAGAGCGCGACTGGGCAGCCGACGTGCGTGCAGATCTTCGAGAACGCGAGGATACCCTCGTGGCCGGCCTCAAGCGAGGCCTCGCTCTTGCCGTCAGCCGGGTCAATACGCACGAGAACGGCCGCGGCCTTCGCACGCTCTTCGATCCAATCGGGAGTTTCTTCCGTGAGGCCCTCGGGCATCACGTGGAAGATCGAGCCAACCGTGACGTCGGAGGCCTTGATGGGCGTCTGGTCGTGGTCGCGTGCGATGCGCACGCGCTTCTTGTTTTCGGTCGCACGGCCCCAGTAGGTGTGGTGGAGCTTGTCCCCGGGCAGGGGGCCGAGAGTCGAGATCGGGAAGAGCACCGCGATCGGAAGCGCCGCAAGCGCACCGACGAGCGACGCCACCACGAGGGGGCGGCGGGCAATGCCGGATTCGTTGATGCCTTCGACAAGAATGTTCGAGGCCGCCTCGCGGGTCTCCTCATCGCCGCGCTGCGCGTGGCGCTCCTCGGTGACCTCGTGATCCGGCATGAGGGTTTTCGCCCAGTGGATCGCCCCCGCGCCGATGAAGAACACACCGACAGCGAGGCCAACGCCCATCGTCAAGGTCGACCAGTGCACGGCGGAAAGGGTGCCCTCTTCCGCGAGCAGGTTTGTGCCTGTGGGGCTGAAGAGGAAGTAGGAGGCGATGAAGAACGCCGTGCCGAGGATCGACAGAAGGAACAGCAGCGAGACAATGCGCTCGGCGCGCTTTTCAGCCTTCGGATCGAGATCGGCCTGGCGGTATTCGTGGGGCGGGATCCCGGGGTTGCGGAAACCGCCTTCTTCAGCGCGCGCGACGGTGCTTACGCCCTTGCGCGGCGAGGTGCCGTCAATGTTGTGCGTCAGTTCGTTCACTTTGCCTTAGCTCCCAACCAGATTGCGCAGCCGAGCAGAATTGCAAGAATCGCCGTCCAGGCAAAGAGGCCCTCGGTGACTGGGCCGAGTGCGCCGAGCGAGTAGCCACCGGGCGAGCCGTTCTCTTCGAGCTGGTTGAGGTAGGCGATGACATCGCGCTTGTCGTCTGGGCTCAGGTTGTTGTCGTTGAACACCGGCATGTTCTGCGGACCGGTTTCCATGGCTTCGTAGATGTGCTTATCCTCAACACCGCGGAGCGTGGGTGCCCACTTACCCTCGGTGAGCGCACCGCCCGCTGCGGAAGCGCTGTGGCACATGGCGCAGTTAATGCGGAAGATTTCGCCGCCCTTGGTGACGTCGGCGCCTTGAGTGTTGAGCTGCTCATCGGTGGGAACCGAGGGGCCGGGGCCCAGCGAGGCGACGTAGGCGGAAAGCTGCGAGATTTGCTCGTCAGTGAACTGCACGGGCTTGCGCTGGGCCTGGGGGCCGGACTCCTGCATGGGCATACGGCCCGTGCCAACCTGGAAGTCGACCGCTGCGGCACCGACGCCGATCAGGGACGAGCCGACCGTGTTGCCGTCGTCGTCCTTACGGCCTTCGCCGTTCATGCCGTGGCACGTCGCGCAGTTCGACACGAAAAGCTTTTTGCCCTCGGCGATGTCGGATGCCGAGAAGGCCTCGGCCGACGCATCTTTGGGGGAGAGGACGGCGAACAAACCGCCCGTGGCGATCAACGCCATCAAGATGATGGCAAGGAGCGCCATCGGGTGATGACGGTGTGTGGCCAAAGCCTTCACTGTGAGGACCTCGTTTCGGTAAAGGGTGCGAATCCGAGCAAGGGGGAAGAAGTTTAGAAGAAGACCCAATTGCCTTCGACGGTGTGCAGGACGAGCGGGTCAAGCAGGTAGACGACGAAGAAGAGCGCCACCCAGATGACATCAACGAAGTGCCAGTAGTACGACACGCAGATTGCACTGACCTCTTCGTGGTGAGTGAAGTTCTTCGCGGAGTAGGCGCGCGCGAGAACGAAGAGGAACGCGATGAGCCCGCCAAGGACGTGGAGGCCGTGGAAGCCCGTGGCGAGGTAGAAGATCGAACCGTGGGGGGTGCTCGAGATCGTGAGACCCTTGTGCACGAGTTCGGCGTACTCGAAGACCTGGCCAGAGACGAAGATCGCGCCGAGCACGAAGGTGAGGGTGTACCACTCGATGAGGCCCCACCCGGCGATGTTGAAGATCGAGCCGGTGCGGCGCTTGCGGCGCTTCTCCGCAGCGAACACGCCCATCTGGCACGTGATCGAGCTCGTCACCAGGATGATCGTATTGGTGATCGCGAAGTTCAGCGTGAAGTTCTTCTGGCCCTCGTAGAACACCTCGGGCACGACGCCGTAGAGCGTGAAGTACATGGCAAAGAGCGCGCCAAAGAACATGATTTCGCTCGCGAGCCACACGATGGTGCCGACCTGCGTGGTGTTCGGCCTGCTCACGGGGGATGTGCGAGGGGCGGAGGAAAGAGTCGCTGTTGTCACGGTTCTCATTCGTCGTTGGTCGGGAAGCGAGGCCATGCACGGCACATGGTCTCGGCCGCGAGGACGGAGGTCCGGGCGGCCCTGCTGGGACAAAAGTCCGTACGCAGGTTTTTTCAGCATACCCGCTGGGGGCGTGAATGTTGAATCGAACGGGGGCTTTTGTCCCGGTTTTTTGCGTGATCTAAGCCCCGTTCCACCTGGTGAGCATGCCTCACGTCACGAGTTGCCCGGCTTTAACATGGGCACCATGACGGATCAAGAAATCTATACCTGGCCGGCACTCACCGCCGCCCTTACGCAGGGCAGGGACCTCACGAGCGATGAGGCGTGGTGGGCTATGGGGCAGGTGATGCGAGGCGAGGTCGATCCGGTTCCGCTCGCAGGATTTCTCGTTGCGCTCCAGGCGAAGGGTGCCGTCGTACACGAAGTGGATGCGCTGGCGTCGTCCATGCTCGAGCACTCCATGACCATTGCGGCACCGGCGGGTGCTGTTGACATCGTGGGAACCGGCGGAGATGGCGGCCACACGGTGAACGTCTCGACGATGGCTTCGCTCGTCATCCGTGGCGCGGGGATTCCGGTCGCGAAGCACGGCAACCGCGCGGTGAGTTCAAAGTCGGGTTCTGCCGACGTTCTCGAAGCGTTAGGCGTGCGCCTCGACCTCCCGGTAGCGAGTGTGCAGCGTGTCCTCGACGAGGCGGGAATTTCCTTTTGCTTCGCGCAAGTGTTCCACCCCTCGATGAAGCACGCGATGGCCGCGCGCGGCGGGCTCAAACTCCCCACGGTCTTTAACGTTCTCGGCCCCATCACCAATCCCGCCGGGGTACGCGCGCATTCGGTTGGTGTCGCTTTCGAAAGAATGGCACCCGTGATCGCGGGCGTCTTTGCCGACCGCGGGGCTTCGGCGATCGTGGTGCGCGGCCGTGACGGCCTCGATGAGTTGAGCATCGCCGCTGAGTCCGACGTTTGGGAAGTACGGGGTGGTGTCGTCACCTCGCACGTCGTGGCACCCGAGGATTTCGGGCTCACGCGGGCGAGTATCGATGCCCTTCGCGGCGGTGACCCCGCCTTCAATGCTCAGGTGGCGCGCGATCTTCTCGCTGGTAAAACCGGGCCGGTCCGCGACGCTGTTGTGCTCAATGCCGCCTCCGGTATCGTCGCGGCCGAAGGTCTCGAGGCGGGGTCCGACGCTAGCTTCGCCTTCAACGAGCGCATGTATAGCGCGGTGAAGCGCGCGGAAGAATCGCTGGATTCAGGCGCGGCTCAGGCCGCGCTCGACCGGTGGGTCACGGTGTCGCGGAGCGTGTAAACGTTCGCTGAAATTCCTCGAGGGTAAAGCGCGACGTCGCGGGCATCGACCACTCGCCCTCGACATGCACGATCCTTATTCCCGGCTCCGCGAGCCATTCGAGGAGCAATTCGGCCTCTTGGTGATAGCCGAAGCACAAAGGAGCGCGCAGTTCGGCCTCCGCTTCGCTCTCGCGCTTGACCTGTTCCACAGCGGCGAGCGGGTCCGTCCACGCAGGCATCGTGTGCGTAGCTCCAAGGCGGCCGTGGCGAACGGCGAGGACCTCCCACTGCCACGGAAGTTCCACCGCCTCATCGGGGCACGCGACCTTGCGTGCAGCTACGAGGAACGGGACCCCGGCGATGGAACGGAGCCGGGCGGCGCGCCTTGCCGCATTCGCAAACAGTTCCACTCGGGCGCGCAGCGCTTCAGCGTTTTCGTAGAGTCCCCGCCCTACCAGCGAGCGCATTTTCAGGGCTGCGTACTCGAAAACGTCGCTCGGGTCCTCTGTGAGGGCACGATACATGCGCGCGTGGAAGCCCGGACGTGCGTCCAGCAGGTCCGACGGTTCCTCGTCTACCGTCGGACCCTCACTTCCAAGCGTGCCCGTCGCAGAGACCGAAGTGTCCTCGCATTTGGCCGCCGACCCTAAGGCCGCGTAGACGAGCGAGCGGATCGGCTCGACATCGTGACGCGAGCGCAGCGGACCGATATAGGCGTGGGTGCCGGTTTCCTCATTGACCTTGCGCGCGAGACGCAGACCATCGCGGTTGACGCGCAGCCAGTTCCCGGTTGAGGGGCGGATGCCCTGGCGGTTGGCGATCGGCCGTGTGCTCGCGATCGCGCGTAATTCCCGGATCGCTGCTTCCGACTCGCTCGAGCACTGCACCACGTCGATGCGTTCGGTTACGGGGATGATGTCGAGAACGGCGCGCCGAGTTTCTTGGGGTGAAAAGTATGTGCGCACGCGTGAGCGCAGGTTCCCGGATTTTCCGATATATAGAACGGAGCCGTGCGCGTCAATAAATGAGTAGATGCCCGGAACTGCGGGAATGTTCGCGGCGAGTTGTCGTTTGCGGATTTGAGCGGGTTTCGCTTTCTTGCCGCTCGAAGTCAGGTCGGAAAGGTGGCTCGCTCCGCCGTCGGCGAGTCGCGCGATGATCTCGTGGAGAACGTCGACCGTTGCGCGCGCATCGGAAAGCGCGCGGTGATTGGGGACTGTCGTCGCTCCCACTGCTCCCGCGAGTGTCGAGAGCTTGTGGTTTCTCACCTCATCGCGTCCAAAGACCCGCCTCGCGAGCGCGAGCGTGTCGACGACCTCGAACGGGGGCCACCGGTACTCGAGCCGGAGTGCCGCGGCCTTCAAAAAGCCGATGTCGAAACGGGCATTGTGAGCGACGAGCACGGAGGTGCGCGCGAACTCGAGGAAGGCGGGGATGACCGATTCAGCTGTGGGCGCGTCACGCACCATGTGATCGGAAATTCCCGTGAGCGAGGCGATATAGGCGGGTATCGGGCGTTCGGGGTTGACGAAGGTTTGGAACTCTTCGACAACCTCGCCGCCCACGACGCGGACGGCGCCGATCTCCGTGATCGCATCGAGTTCGGTGTTCGTCCCGGTGGTTTCGAGGTCGACCACGACGAATTCGACGTCGATCAGTTCCGGGCCGAGATCCTCAAACGCCCGCTGCGCTGGATGAGCGATGGCGCTCCCGCCTTACTTTTTCTTCGTGTAAATGCGGTCGATAACGTCGGAGAAATCTTTGACCACGGCGGCTCGCTTGAGCTTGAACGACGGGGTGAGGTAGCCGTTTTCTTCCGTGAAGTCCGCATCGATGATCTCGAACTTGCGAATCGACTCTGCGCGGGACACAGAGGTGTTGGCTTCGTCAACAACTCGCTGAACCTCGGCACAAACGTCGGCGCTCGCGATGGCCTCGGCCATCGACATCGAGCCGAGCCCCTTGTTCTTGAGCCACCTTGGAAGCATCTCGCGGTCGAGCGTCACGATCGCCGATACGAATGGCTTCTGGTCGCCGAGAACGATGCACTGGCTCACGATGGGGCTCTGACGCACGACATCTTCGAGCTGCGCGGGCGAGACATTCTTGCCCCCCGCAGTCACGATGATCTCCTTCGAACGGCCCGTGATCGTGATGTAACCGTCTTCATCGATCGTGGCGGTGTCGCCCGTGTTAAACCAGCCGTCTTGAAGGCCCTGGGCGGTGGCTTCGGGGTTGTTCCAGTAGCCCTTGAATACCATGACGCCTTTGACGAGCAGCTCGCCCTTGTCGTTGAGCTTGACCTTGGAGCCGGGGAAAGGCGGACCAACGGTGCCAACTTTCACGTTCCACGGGTTGTTGACCCCTACGGGAGCGGTCGTTTCCGTAAGCCCGTAGCCTTCGAGAATGGTCACGCCGATCCCGCGGAAGAAATGGGGGAGGCGATCGCCAAGCGGCGCTCCACCCGAGATGGCGTACTTGAGTTTCCCACCCATAAGAGCACGCAACTTGGAATACACGAGCTTGTCGAAAAGCTTGTGTTGGGCCTTGACGTGAAGCGGAATCTTGCCGGTGTCGAGGCCCTTGGAGTACTGAATCGCAACTTCGACAGCGCGATGGAAAACCTTTCCTTTGCCGTCGCCAACAGCCTTCTGCTCAGCGCCGTTATACACCTTCTCGAAAACGCGCGGCACAGCGAGGAGAACGGTGGGCTTGAACGAGGCGAGGTCGTCGAGAAGGTGCTTTGCGTCGGGAGAGAACCCGGTCGTGCACGCCGTCACGATCGTGACAAAGGTGATGTCGCGCGCGAACACGTGCGCGAGGGGCAGGAACATGAGCAGGCGTGACCCCGGCGGCATCACGGCCTCGCCGAGAAGCCCGATTGCATTGAGCGATTGATCCATGAAGTTCGCGTGAGTGAGTTCAACGCCCTTCGGGCGGCCCGTTGTCCCCGAGGTGTAGACGATGGTCGCGGTGTCGGTCTTGTGACGGCTCTTGCGAGTCTTCTCGATTGTCTCTTCATCGATCTCAGTCTCGGCAACGGAAAGCTCGTCGATGATCCCTTCATCGATGACCCAGACCTGCTCGAGGTCCGGGAGCGAAGAGCGCACTTCGTCGATGTCCTGCGCATGGCCCGCGTTCTCGCAGAAAATGAAGCGCGCACCCGAATCGGAGGCAATCCATTCGATTTGCCCGGGGGAGGAGGTTTCGTAGATGGGCACGCTAATCGCACCGGTGAACCACAGTGCCCAGTCGATGAGCGTCCACTCGAAGCGCGTGCGCGACATGATTGCCACGCGATCCCCGGGCTTGATCCCTTGGTTAATCAGACCCTGCGCGAGGCGCTTGACGAGCGTGATGAATTCGGGCGCGTACATGGGCGACCACGTGCCCGGCGTCAGCTGTCGCTCCCACAGGGGGATATCCGCATGTTTCGTGCGGCGCAGGAGGAGGAAGTCGGTGATGTTCTCGTCGGGCTTCGACTCTGCGATTTGAGGCGTTTCGAACTCGCGTGACACTGGGGAATGCTCCTTGACTTCTAGGCGGGGCTGAAATCGAGTGTACGCGCCTTCGATGGATTGGGCCGTTTTGGCCGTGCTCTTTGGCGCGTTCCTTCGGTCACGACTGTGGCCTGCCTATATGGTTGTGCCCGTGCATCTCTATTCCGTCTTGCAGCCCATCGTCAAGCTCCTCATCACGATCCTCTGGCGTCCCACTGTCTCGGGTCTCCAGCATGTGCCGTCCTCGGGGCGCATGATCATGGCGTGCAATCACGTGTCCGCTTTCGAAACGTATTTCGTGCCGTGCATGATCCCACGCGAGATCCACTGGCTCGGCAAGGATGCGCTCTTCAAAGGAAAGGGCGTTCTCGGGAAGCTTTTCGCGTGGCTCATGCGGTCAGTCAACGTGATTCCCGTGGATCGATCTGGCCACGGCGTCGCGAGTGCGGCGTTGAGCGCGGGTATCGCCGTGCTCGAGGGCGATCATGCACTCGGGGTGTTTCCCGAGGGGACGAGGAGCCCCGATGGGCGCATGTATCGCGGGAAGACCGGCGCGGTGCGCCTTGCGCTTGCGACCGGTGCGCCCATCCTGCCCGTCGCCGAACTTGGCGCATTCGAGGCGCAGCGTTCGAACAAGTCCATCGTTCCGAAGTTTAGGGCTAAGCTCCACACGCAGATCGGCCCGACGATCGATATGCGTGCCGAACTCTCGAAGCTCAGGGGGAAAAGCCCGAGCGAGGCACCCGCGTCACGCGACGAACTTCGCGCGCTGACGCTCATTCTCATGGACTCCATCCGCGCGATGTCCGGTCAGGAGTATGTGGATGAGTACGCCTCCGAGGTGAAGAAGAGGCTCAAGGCCGCACGCACCGAGGCGAAGCGCCGCGCTTAAACGGCGCCGTGCACCGGACCGCGTATGCCCTGCACGCGAGTTTCGCCTACTATGACCGGGTGAGTTACCAGAACCGAAACGTTGCCGCGAGCTTCCACCCATTTGAGCTCTCCGAATCGTCCGCCCATCTTGAGGCGCTCTCGTCGTGGCGCGAGTATTCGCGCGTTCAGCAGCCCACGTGGCCGAATGAGGATGATCGCGCGCGCGTGTTTGATGAGCTTCGCGCCGCGCCCCCGCTCGTTTTTGCGGGCGAGGTGGACTTGCTTCGTACCCATCTCGCGAACGCCGCGCGCGGCGAGGCGTTCTTACTTCAGGGTGGTGATTGCGCCGAGACGTTCGCCGACTCGACCACCGATCGCATCAAGAACAAGGTTCAAACGATCTTGCAGATGGCGGCGATCCTCACCTACGGCGCCTCACTCCCCACGATCAAGATGGGGCGCATGGCCGGCCAGTTCGCGAAGCCGCGCTCGAGCGATACCGAAACGATCGACGGCGTGAGCCTCCCGAGCTACCGTGGCGATGCGGTGAACGGGTATGAGTTCACGCCCGAATCCCGCACGCCGGATCCCGCGCGCCTGTGGAAGATGTACACGACCGCCTCGCAGACCCTCAACCTTTTGCGGGCTTTCACGGGCGGCGGCTTTGCGGATCTTCGGCAGGTGCAAGCCTGGAACAAGGGGTTCGTGGAGTCCGATGCATACTCGAAGTACGTGCGAGTCGCGGATGACATCGAACGGGCCGTGCGCTTCATGGAAGCGATCGGCGTGGACTTCGACCCCATTCGTATGGTCGAGTTCTACTCGTCTCACGAGGCGCTTCTTCTCGACTACGAGGAAGCTCTCGCGCGTGTCGACTCGCGCACGGGTGAAATCTATGGCTGCTCCGGGCATTTCCTTTGGATCGGGGAGCGCACGCGCCAACTCGATGGCGCGCACGTGCACTTTATGTCGCAGTTGCGCAACCCGATCGGCGTGAAGCTCGGCCCGAACGCGAGTGTTGACGACATGCTGCGCCTCGCCGAGGTTCTTGATCCGGAGCGCGAGCCCGGCCGCCTCACGTTCGTGAGCCGCATGGGCGCCTCGAATGTGCGCGAAAAGCTCCCCGTGCTGTTGAAAGCGGCCAAGAGCGAAGGGATCGAGGCGGTGTGGGTCACCGACCCGATGCACGGCAACACGATCACGAGCTCGAATGGGTACAAGACCCGCCGCTTCGACGACATCATGGACGAGGTGCGCGGCTTCTTCGAGGCGCACTGGGAGGTCGGGACTGTGCCCGCGGGGCTTCACATGGAGCTCACCGGCGATGACGTCACCGAGGTGCTCGGCGGTTCCGGCGAGCTTGACGAAGAGGGGCTTCAGCACCGCTACGAGACTCTCGTGGACCCGCGCCTCAATCACTCGCAGTCGCTTGAGCTCGCGTTCCTCGTTGCCGATATGCTCGGCGACCGCCCAAACTGACCGGTCTCAGTAGACCGTGATCGTGACGGTCGAGCCGCGTGGCACTTTGGTGCCGCCCGGCTGCGACTGCTGCGACACGAGGTCGAACACGGGAGTGCCGCGCTCGTAGACGACGTCGACTTTGAGCCCCGCGCCCTCGAGTGCCGCGCGCGCATCTGCTTCGCTCTTACGGAACACATCGGGAACATCCACGAGGTTTGGGCCGAGCGAGATCGAGACCTTGACCTCACTCCCCGGCAGCGCGGAGGTTGCCCCTGCTGGATCCTGCGAAATGACCTGACCCGCCGGGACGTTCGAGTTGTACTGCTCGTTGATCTTTGGCACGAGGCCCGCGTCTTCGATCGCCTTGGTGGCAGCTTTGCGTTGGCTTCCCGCGACGCTCGGTACCTCGACCGGCTCGGGGCCGTCGCTCACCGTGAGCGTGATGGTGGCACCGTGGGGGAGCGACGTGTCGGCGGGGTCCTGACTGATCACGGAGTCCTTTGGCACGTCTGAGGAGTATGCGCGGGTTTCGGTGACGGTGAAATCGGCATCGCGCAAGGCCGAGGTGGCGTCGGAAACCGCCTGGCCCTTCACTTGCGGAACGTCGAAGAGCTCCTTCCCGAGCGAGAGGGTGAGGCGCACGGGTTTGCCCTTGCGGATTTCTGTGCCGGTCGCGGGGTCGGCGGAGATGACGCGGCCCGCCGGGACGTCCTCGCTGTAGGACTGGACGGTCGTGACCGTGAGGTCTTCCGCTTCGAGTGCAGCCTCGGCGTCGCTCAGTGTGGCACCTGCAATGAGCGGAACGGTGCGAACGCCTCCCGGCCCATCGGTGTTGTACCAGCGGAAGGCTCCGAAGAGGAGCGCGGCCAGGAGTGCGAGAACGCTCACGATGGCGAGGGTGCGTAGGAGAGGTGAGGGGCGAGATTCTCGGGTGTGGACGCCGCGTGAGCGTCGGGGGCCCGTGAGGGAAACCTCGCGCACGCTTTCATCGGGTTCGGTGGACTCCGACGCTTGCTCGCCTGGCTCGAACCTCTTACGCACTGCTGCGGCTGCGCTCCCCGTAGCGGCGATGCCGGAAGCGACGGTGGCGTGGTCTTCCCAGAACAGCTTCGCCGGTTCCGAATCGTCGTGCGCCTCGTGCGTGGCAGAGGAGGGCGAGTCTTGTGCGCTGGGCGACGCGCCGCGAGTCGCCCCGGCGGGAAATTGGCGCGTGAGTCGCGGGATGCCCGCTGTGGATTCACCTTCGGAAGTGTCGCCAGCGGGAGTGGCCCGGTAAGCGAGTTCGGTGGCGCTCAGCGTGTCGAGGGCATCGTCGAGGGCCAGCAGAACCTCGTGGGCGCGCGTGGGGCGCGAAGCGGGAAGGCGCGAGGCGGCCCACGTGATGATTGCATCAACCGACGCGGGGACGCCGGGGGCAAACTGCGAGGGCGCGGGGATGTCTTCGTGCGCGTGCTGGTAGGCGATGTGCACCGCGGAGTCGCCTTGGAACGGCGTGCGCCCCACGAGCATTTCGAACATCATGATGCCCCACGAATATAGGTCGCTTCGCGCGTCACTCACGCCGCGCGTGACGACCTCGGGACTCACGTAGGCAACCGTGCCGAGCATCGTTCCCGTCGCGGATGTCGTGGTGGAGTCAACGGCTCGCGCGAGGCCAAAATCGGCGACGAGGATGTCGCGTTCAGCGTTGACGAGCACGTTTTCGGGCTTGATGTCGCGGTGGATGATGCCGGAGCGGTGTGCGGCATCGAGGGCGGCGAGAACGTCGCGGCCCACGCGAAGGGCACGCTTGAGAGTGAGGGTCTTGTCCCGCCGCAGTTCGTCGCGCAGCGTTTCGCCCTCGACGAGCTGCATCGCGAGGTACACGCGCCCCTGATCCTCACCTTGGTCGTAGACGTTCACGACGTGGGGGTGGGTGAGGCGTGCGGCGCTTCGGGCCTCGCGTGAGAATCGCGAGATGAATTCGGGGTTGTCCGCAAGGTGCGGGTGCATGATTTTGAGCGCAACGGGGCGATGCAGGCGCTCGTCAAAGCCCCGATACACCGTGGCCATGCCGCCACGCGCGATCAAATGCTCGATACGGTAGCGATCGCTCAGTACGAGGCCGATGTCTGGGGAAGAAGACTCGGTACTCACGCCGCAAGTCTATGCGCGAGCGCGGGGCATGCCCGCGCGCGACACCCTGCAATATGCTGAAGGAGTGAATATCTCTCAAGACGACTTCGCCCGACTCGACTCCCTCGTGGGGCAGTGGCTTCCCCTTCCCGACGTTGCCGAGATCCTCGACATTTCCGTGACGAAAGTCCAGCGCATGATCGAGGATTTCCACCTCATTGAGATGCGCCGCGGGACGCCCAAAGTTCGATCGGTCCCCGCCGACTTTCTGCTCGATGGCGCCGTTGTTCCGCATCTCCGCGGCACGATCATGGTGCTTCACGATCAGCACTTCTCCGATGCCGAGATCCTCGAGTGGCTGTTCACCTCGGACGACTCTCTGCCCGGTCGCCCGATCGACCATTTGCGTCGAGGCCAGCGCGGTGAGGTGCGCCGGCGCGCGCAGTCGCTCGGTTTTTAGCGACCGGTTCGCGCGAGCTTCCTCAGGAGCGCGTGGAGGTTGTCGCTCGCTTCGCGCGAGGTGAGCGAAGCGAGCCGCTTATCGAGTGCAGCGCGGGCTTCATCCTCGCGTGACCGGATGAGGGCTTCGACGTCCGCCCGCGCGCCCGTGGATTCCATGATGTCGCGCACGCGAGTCACGTCCTCGGCAGTGGCCTCGGGATTTCCGACGGTTGCCTGGAGAACGCTGCGGTCCAAATCGCGGGCACGGTTTTCGGTAAGGGCGAGCAGCATCGTGCGTTTGCCTTCGAGGATGTCGGAGTTCGTGGATTTCCCGAGCGAAGATTCGTCCCCGAATACGCCGTCGAGGTCGTCTCGAAGCTGGAAAGCCTCTCCCGCGGGAAGGGCGTAGGCGCTGAGGGCGTCGAGAAGCGCCTTTGTGGCACCGCAGCGCGTCGCGCCGATCATCAGGGGTCGGTGCACCGTGTAGGAGACCGTCTTCCACCGGGTGACGAGACGAGCGGAATCCGCTGACGTCGGCGTTGAGGTGATGGCCCCCGCTTGATTGAGGATGTCGAGGTATTGCCCCGCCATGACTTCCGAGCACAGGGCGTGGAAATGTGCGCGGTCCTCGGTGCCCGCGAAAGCCTGGGAGGCGAGTTGATGCGCGAGTGAAAGAGCGAGGTCGCCGAGGATCACCGCGGTGGCGACGCCGAAGTCGTCGGCATTGCCCTGAAGGCCGCGAGTCTTGTGTTCGGCCGTGGCGGCAACGTGGATCGCGGGGCGTCCCCTGCGGGTGGGCGAGTGGTCGAGGACGTCGTCGTGAATGAGCGCTGCCGCTTGGACGAGTTCGACAGCGGCGCCGAGCTGCGCGATGTCGTGGTGCGTCGCCTCGTCGAGTTCGCCCGCTGCTGCGAGGGCGCCCGCGTGCACGAACATGGGTCGCAGGCATTTGCCGCCTTCGAGGAACTCCGTGAGTTTTGAGCTCAGCACCGCGGTTTCTGGCGCGAGTACGCCGAGATTTTCACGCTCGCTCGCGAGGAAGCGCGCGAGGATCGCGGTCACGCTCTCACGGACGTTGTCGAAAGGGGGGTGATGCACGCGGCTCCTCCTCGTCAGGGGGCGATTCTTGATCGCCGTTGTGCTGTGGTTTTCCATCGTGCCACAGCAGGGCACGCGGTGGTCCATGCTCCACATTGGTAGCGGCTTCACAATCCCGGACGCGCCCCTCGCGCACGGCGATCGCGCGGGTGATGGTGGAGACATGACACACAGCACACAGCAGTTTTCGCCAGATTCCACGCAGTTCGCTCCCACCGTCAATCTCCTCGATGCGCGCGATGTGTACGCGGCAGTTGCCATGCACTTCGATCGCCTCGACATCGATTCCTCCTTCATCATTTTTGGGTGTGGGGCGAGCCCCCATGGAGAGCCGGGCTTGATGCTCAGTCGCATGCGTCTCAATCAGGGGGTGGAAGTCGAACTTCTCGCTCGTGAGATTGGGCGGCTAGCGCGCAATTTTCAAGAGCTTGGCGCGACGCACCTCGCGCTCCTCGCGACGGGGGTACCTGTTCCCGGAGAATGCCGTGAGTGTTCGGGGGAGCGGGCCGAGTGTTTTGACGGCACTTCGCGCGACGTTACCGCGATCAACCATCTCGTTGAGCTCTGCGATTTCGTCGCTGAGGCGTGCCTCGAGAACGGCGTCGCGATTCCCTGTGCGCTCCACGCGTACGACGGGCCGTGGGCCTTCAGCTCCACTGCCGACGCGGAGTATTGGCATGTCTCCCACCTCGGGCTGCTTGAGGAGAGCGCCTTTGCGGCAAGTGCGGTGGCGAGTGGCGTCCCCTTCCGCTCGAAACTCACGAGGTCCAGCGCGCACGAGACGCTCATTTCGTCGGTGCGGCCTCTTTGCGATGCCGACGTCGAATTTCCTGCGATCGAGAGCCTCGAGAGTGAAAGCCTCAAGGCGCTCACGGATCTTCTCGCACACCACGCCTGCGCTGAGCTCAGCACCGAGTTGCCCGAGGGCATCGATGGTGAACGCTACCGCGATTGTGTCCTCACGCTCGCTGCGCTTGCCGCGATCGGCCCGGGGCGGGATCACCTCATCGCGGGTGTGATTGGCCTCGAACACGATGAGCCTCTCAGCCCGTCCGAGGCCATCGAGCGCGTGTTTGAGGACTCCGATTTTCTTCCGGGTTCCCATCTCATGCCCGGCGGCGAGGGCGATCGAGTGATCGAGGTCTTTGCCGAAATGTGGCGACTTTCGAACGGGTGGGAGTGCTCGTCTCGATATCGCTCCGCGTTCGCGAATCTCGGTGCGGTCGCCGCGTTCCTGCTGTGGTTTAGCGGGCGCATGGGCGAGGCATGCCGTCTCGCGGGCGACATCATCGCTGTGGAAGATTCCTCCGACATGGCCGAACTGGTCGTGGGTCTCGGTGCAAGTGGGGTGAGCCCGTTGTGGCTCGAGGAGGCCTACGGCCCCGAATGGCTGTGAGGGAGGGGTTTCGAGTGGCCGGGCGTGTGCGCGTGACGAGGGGCGCGCACAATGACTAGACTTGACGCGCACGAGCATTGAGTGCCGCGCGCGCTGCCGCTGCGCCCCGCGCGCTACCCGTCGAAAGGAACGCCATGGTTGTCGTTGCTGCCTACGCCCCAACCTCCCAGGGGGACGCCGCTCTCAAGGCCGCGATCCGCGACGTTGCCATGACCGACCGCGATCTGCTCGTGGCCTCGTTTCCGTATTCCGACCCGCTCGACGGCTCCCGTTCCGCCGATGTCGAGGAAGTGAACGAGGCGATCAACCGTGTCGCCGCAGAGATGAGCCACGACGAGCGTGCCTACCTCGAGACTCTCGACGTGCGCGTACGCGAAGCCGGGACGGAAAGCTCTCGCGACATTGGCGACTTTCTCCTGCGTGTCGCGCGCGAGGAAAAGGCGACCCTTATCGTGATTGGCCTTCGCCGCAGTGCGCCGGTGGGGAGGCTCATGCTCGGCCAGACCGTGAAACGGCTGCTTCTCGAGTCGCCGAGCCCCGTTCTCGTGACAAAGGACTAGTCCCACGTGGAATAGATCGGGGGTACGGGCCGTTATAATTGTACGGTCCGTGCGCGATTCGCCCGCCTGCCACACGGTGCGAGAGCCGAGCCCGCACGCCACCCTCGGATCCCAACTGAAGGAAGCCTGTGTCGACGAGCACGTCTAAGAAAGAAGAAGCCGCCGAGAACATCGAGGCCCTCACGAAGGCGCTTGATGGTGCGACGTCGGTGAGCTACGAGGCGCTCAAAACCTCGGCCAAGAAGCTTGGTATCTCCCCGTACAAGGTCGCCTCGCTCTCCAAGAAGCTCGAGGAGACGGGGATCGAAATTCTCGATCGCCCGAGCGGCTCCCGCAAGAAGTCGAGCGAAAAGGCCTCTGCGGCGAACAGCGATGAATCCGCTGCGGCGGGTGATTCCGCGAAGACTTCGTCGAAGAAGTCCAAGGCCTCGTCGAAGAAGAGCGGTGCGAAGAAGTCCGCCTCGAGTGAGGCGGAGATCGAAGCTCCCGCAGACGCGGAAGATACTTCAGGCGAGGAGGAAAGCCCCGAAGCTCACGAATCGAAGGCCTCGCGCAAGAAGGCTGCAAAGCGCTCCTCGGCGAAGAAAGCCGGGAAGCGCGGCACCAAGAAGGAAGATTCTGCTGCGGAGGGGTCTGGAGACTCCAAGGGAGAGGATTCTTCTGACGACGACGATCCGAGCAAGGGGTTCGCCCTCACGAACGATGAGGACGACTCGCCCGCGCAGCAGGTCGTCACCGCTGGCGCCACCGCCGACCCGGTCAAGGACTACCTCAAGCAGATCGGTAAGGTTGCGCTGCTCAACGCGGTGCAGGAAGTTGAACTCGCCGAGCGAATAGAGGCGGGCCTCTACGCCGAGCACAAGCTCAAGCAAGATCCTTCGCTCAAGAAGGGGATCGAAGGGCGCGACCTCGAGCTGATCGTTGCCGATGGCCGAGCGGCGAAAGATCACCTCCTTGAAGCGAACCTGCGCCTCGTCGTCTCGCTCGCCAAGCGCTACACGGGCCGCGGCATGCTGTTCCTCGACCTCATTCAGGAAGGCAACCTGGGCCTCATTCGCGCGGTCGAGAAGTTTGACTACGCGAAGGGCTACAAGTTCTCGACCTACGCGACCTGGTGGATTCGCCAGGCGATCACGCGTGCGATGGCCGACCAGGCACGCACGATCCGCATCCCGGTGCACATGGTTGAGGTCATCAACAAACTTGCGCGCGTGCAGCGCCAGATGCTTCAGGACCTCGGTCGCGAGCCGCTGCCCGAAGAACTCGCGAAGGAACTCGACATGACCCCCGAGAAGGTTGTCGAGGTCCAGAAGTACGGCCGCGAGCCGATCTCGCTTCACACCCCGCTCGGTGAGGACGGCGACAGCGAGTTCGGCGACCTCATCGAGGATTCCGAAGCGGTCGTGCCTGCCGACGCCGTGAGCTTCACGCTTTTGCAAGAGCAGCTCCACTCGGTTCTCGACACTCTCAGCGAACGCGAGTCGGGCGTTGTGGCGATGCGCTTTGGCCTCGAGGACGGCCAGCCGAAGACCCTCGACGAAATCGGAAAGGTCTACGGGGTGACGCGCGAGCGTATCCGCCAGATCGAATCGAAGACCATGAGCAAGCTGCGCCACCCGTCGCGCTCGCAGGTGCTTCGCGACTACCTCGACTAAAACTCTTTGAACATTGAGCGAACTGCCCGCGTTCACATGGATGAACGCGGACAGTTCGTCGTTTCAGAATGCCAAAAGTGGCCGCCCCCTGCAGGGTGCGGCCACGTACTCAGGCGGGGAGTCACCGGCGTACCGGCGGCTTGTGCGCGCTACTGTTCGGCGGCGAGGCGCTCGGTCTCGTCGACAACGCGGGTCGCGATTCCTTCGAGTGCCTCAGCGTTGGCGCGTGCGTGGTGGGCGCAGAAGAGGAGCTCGCCGCCCACTTCAAGTTCGAACTTGACGTAGGCCTGAGCGCCGCAGCGATCGCAGCGATCGTGCGCGGTCAAAGTGCGTTCTTCAAGCATCGTTTCCATGCCCCCCATTGTGGTCCCCACGCGCGCGCGAAGCGAGCAGTGCCCGCCCCGGTTCGCTCGCAGCGCAATCACCTGTGGCACGCCTAACGCGGGGGAGCCGTCGGAGTCTCAAATCCACAGAAAGAGCAGCCCGCCCACCTAAAATCGGGGCGTGGCACAGAAGATAAACTCCCAGACGGCAGCCTACGACGCAGCGAACCTCCAGGTCCTCGAAGGGCTCGAGGCCGTGCGCAAACGCCCAGGCATGTATATCGGCTCGACCGACTCGCGCGGCCTCATGCACTGCCTGTGGGAGATCCTCGACAACGCGGTCGATGAGGCCCTCGGCGGATTCGGCGACGAGATCACGGTAATTCTGCACCCAGATGGTTCGATCGAAGTGCGCGATAAAGCTCGTGGTGTGCCGATTGATAAAGAACCGCGCACCGGTCTCACGGGCGTCGAGGTGGTCTACACGAAGCTTCACGCCGGCGGTAAGTTTGGCGGCGGCTCCTACTCCAACTCGGGCGGCCTCCACGGTGTCGGTGCGTCGGTCGTCAACGCGCTTTCGTCTCGCATGGACGTCGAGGTCGACCGCGGTGGCAAGACCTACGCCATGAGTTTCCAACGTGGCATCGCGGGGACGTTCGACGACGACAATGAGCCACATCCCGAAGCGCCCTTTACCCAGTTCGAGGGTGCAGGCGTTCTCCGCGAGGTCGGCAAAGTCAAGCGCGGCGTGACGGGTACGCGCGTGCGCTACTGGGTGGACCCGCAAATCTTCATCAAGGGCGCGCACGTCGTTCTCGACGAGATCCAGCGCCGCGCCCGTCAAACGGCCTTCCTCGTGCCGGGCCTCAAAATTGTGCTGCTCGATAAGCGCGAGGAGCGCGCTCCCGAACAAAGCGAGCGCACCGTTTTCCACTACGAGGGCGGTATTTCCGAGTTCGTCGAATACCTCGCGAAGGATCAGAAGATCACCGATGTGATCCGCTTGAGTGGCACGGGAGAATACACCGAGACCGTGCCCGTTCTCGATAAGAGCGGACGCATGGTTTCCAAGGACGTCGAGCGTATGTGCGACGTCGATATCGCCCTGCGCTGGGGCGCGGATTACGACACGACCGTGCGCAGCTTCGTCAACATCGTCTCGACCCCGAAGGGCGGCACGCACGTCACTGGCTTCGAGCAGGCGCTCGCGAAGGTGATCCGCAAGGCCGTCGATGCGCAGTCGCGCCGCGTGAAGTTCAACTCGAAGAAGGAAAAGATCGAGAAGGACGACACGCTCGCGGGGCTTACCGCCGTCGTGACCGTGCGCATCGACGAGCCGCAGTTCGAGGGCCAAACGAAGGAGGTGCTCGGCACTCCCGCCGCCCGTCAGATCGTCGCGAAGGTCGTCGAGCGCGAGCTTGGAGCCTTCCTCAGCTCGACCAAGAAAGGCGAAAAGGAGCAGGCCGCGCTCGTCGTCGATAAAGTCGTGAGCGAGATGCGTGCGCGCATCGCTGCGCGTATGCACAAGGAAGTTTCGCGCCGCAAAAACGCGCTCGAATCCTCGACGATGCCAACGAAGCTTGCGGATTGCCGCCACACCGGGATCGATCGCTCCGAATTGTTCATCGTTGAGGGCGACTCCGCGCTCGGCACGGCGAAGAGCGCGCGTGACTCCGAGTTCCAGGCGCTTTTGCCGATCCGCGGCAAAATTCTCAATGTGCAAAAAGCATCGATCACGGACATGCTAAGAAACGCCGAGTGCGCGAACATTATCCAGGTCATTGGCGCGGGCTCTGGCCGCACGTTTGATATCGAGCAGGCCCGCTACGGCAAGATCGTCATGATGACCGATGCCGATGTTGACGGTGCCCACATCCGCACGCTTCTTCTCACGCTGTTCCATCGCTACATGCGCCCCCTGATCGAGGAGGGCCGCATTTACGCGGCTGTACCACCGCTGCACCGCGTGGAAATCATCCACGGTGGTGCGAAGAAGAACGAGTTCGTGTACACGTACTCGGAGAAAGAGCTGCACCAGTTGCTCAAGAAGCTTGAACGCTCGAAGAAGCGCTACAAGGAACCCATCCAGCGTTACAAAGGCCTCGGTGAGATGGACGCCGATCAGCTCGCGGATACGACCATGGACCCTTCGCAGCGCCTTCTTCGACGCGTGACCATCCAGGATGCGGAATCGGCGGATCGTGTGTTTGAGCTTCTCATGGGCTCCGAGGTTGCACCGCGCAAGCAGTTCATCGTCGAGGGCGCCGAGGAGCTCGACGTTGAGAGGATCGACGCATAGGGAGCCCCTTCGCGCGGGCCAATCGGCGCGGCTTAGTCGCGCGCGAGGGTGTAGCGCGCCGTGAGAGTGTGCGCCTCGCCGGGGGTGAGCCTCACCGCGCCGCCTTCGCTTACCGCGGTTTCGACGCATACGAATCGCGTCCATTCGTCATCGGGAATGTCCGCGGACGCGGCAACATCCCTCTCCCATGGTGTCCACACGACCGTGCGGCTCGCCCCGCTTTGCTCGATCACGATGCGCCGTCCGGCGCCTGGATCAGCAAGCACGAGCGGTGGGGCCGCCTCAAACACGAGGTCTGTGGGTGCGGTAAAAGTGTGGGTTGCAGTTCCGACGCCTGCCGCGCGACCTCGCGCCGCATCCGTATAGGGAACGCCCTCGAGCCCCTCGAGCTGTGCCTCGCGCACGTCGCTCACGAGGAAGTATGTGTGGAAGGCCGCCTCGAGGTCGAGTGCCGTTTCGCCGGCGCTTACGGTGAGGCTGAGGTCGAGGCTTGTGCCCGCGCGCACATGCAGCCGCGCCGACTCGACCTCGAAACCGGGTGCGTGGCGGCGCTCCGCAAGGGCGAATGTTGCATCGAGGACTCCGCGGGGATCGACGTCAACGCTCACGAGGTCCCACTGCGCACGCCGGAACCAGCCGTGCTGCGGGTTCTCTTTACCTGAGATCCCGCGGCCGAACCACGGGCCGATGATGGGCACGCCTCCGCGGATGTGGGAGCCGGGCACGAACGTCGCGAGAGGGGAGAGCCACATCGACTCCCCGTGTCCTTCGGGTCTCCAGCTCGTCACGTGGGCTCCCGAGAGGCAGACCTCGAGCACGCAGGCGCGGGTGTGCGCGCTTAGAACGCGAGCCCCTTCACGCTCGTGAAGTGCCACGCCATCCGGGAAGCGCGCGTTCGTCACGAGAGCGAACCAACCGCCGCGATCGGAAGCGTCAGAGGCGAGCCGGAACCGTCTCGCCGCGCGATGGGGGAGGGGAGGTCGATCGGAGCGCCGGCATCCGAGCACGCGAGCGCGGGAGAATTGACGATCCACGCCGAGATGAGCATGTCTTCACCACGAAGGAACCGGTGGCAACGCACACCGCCTGTCGCGCGTCCCTTCGCGGGGTATTCCGAAGCGGCGGAGACCTTGAGCGAGCCCGACTGCACGCCGTCGAGGGCGCTCGACGAGCCGGCGACGGTCACGACCTCGCCGGGCTTCGTCACATCGAAAGCCCCAAAACCGATCACGGTATCTCCCTCGCCGAGCTTGATGCCTGCGACGCCTGAGCCTCCACGGCCCTGGGCGCGCACGCCCGCGGCGGGGAAATGCAAAAGATGAGCCGCGGAGGTGATGAAGGCGAGATCCATGTCGGCATCGTCGGTCATGTCGACGACGCCGATAACGCGGTCGTCGTCCTTAAGCGTGACGATCTCGAAACCATCGGACTTCGGGAAATCCCTGTTAACGCGCTTGACGACACCGTGGGCGGTGCCGAGCGCGATACCGCCATTATCGGTTTCGCCTTCGGGAATCTCGAGACGTACGAGACCCACGACCTTTTCGCCCTTGTCGAGCGCAAGGATGTCGGCGAGGCGCGTGCCGCCCGCGATCGAGGACGAACCTGCCGAGGGAGCGAGTGCGGGAAGGTCCACGACGTCGACGTGGAGGAGTCGACCGAGGTTGGTGACGGCACCGATCACGGAGCGCGTTGTCGTGCCCACGCGCGCGAGGATCACGTCGTGCTGGGAACGCGTGTGCCCGCTCGCGCCGGCGGCATCACGACGCGGAACGCGGGCGACGAGCCCCGTGCCGGACAGAAGCACATCGCATGGCGCATCCTCGATTTCGAGGCTTGCGGGGGAGGCCTTGGCCTTCACCGCGTCGGCTTCGAGGAGGATTGTGCGGCGCGGCGTCCCGTGTTCCTCGGCGACCGCTTGGAGCTCGCTGCTCACCACGCGGTGGAGCGCAGCCTCTTCGGAGAGGATTTCGAGGAGTTCGGCGATCTCGCGTTCGAGCTCGTCGCGCTCCGCTTCAAGCTCGAGGCGCGAGAACTTTGTGAGGCGGCGAAGGCGCAGCTCGAGGATGTACTCGGCCTGTGCGCTGGAAAGGTCGAAAACGGTCATAAGGCGCTCGCGCGCGCTTTCGACGGTATCCGAGGAGCGAATGATCTGGATAACCTCGTCGATGTCGACGATCGCGATGATGAGGCCCTCGACGAGGTGGAGGCGGTCGCGACGCTTGCCGAGACGGAATTCGGTGCGGCGGCGCACGACGTCGATGCGGTGATCGAGGAAGACTCGCAGAAGCGGTTTGAGCCCGAGCGTGCGCGGTTGCCCGTTCACGAGGGCGACGTTGTTGATGCCGAAGGAATCCTCCATGGGCGTGTGCTTGTAGAGCTGCTGGAGAACGGCCTCGGGGTTGAATCCACTCTTGAGCGTGAGGACGAGCCGCATACCGTTCTTGCGGTCGGAGAGGTCCTGGTAGTCGCTGATGCCCTGAACCTTCTTCGCCTGCACGGCGTCGCGGAGCTTCTCCGCAATTTTTTCTGGACCCACCTGGTAGGGGAGCTCGGTCACGACGATCGCTTTCTTGCGGCTCGTGACGTTCTCAACCTTTGTGGTTGCACGGATCTTGAAGGTGCCTCGCCCCGTCTCGTAAGCGTCGCGGATGCCGTCGAGCCCCACGATCCGGCCGCCGCTTGGGAGATCCGGGCCTGGAACGAAGCGCATGAGGTCCTCGAGGCTCGCCTCGGGGTTATCGAGGAGGTAGCGGGCGGCCGCGACGACCTCGACGAGGTTGTGGGGAGCCATATTGGTGGCCATGCCCACCGCAATGCCCGAGGCCCCGTTGACGAGAAGATTGGGGTACTGCGCGGGGAGTACCTCGGGCTGGAGGAGTTGATTGTCGTAGTTCGGGACCATGTCGACCACGTCCTCGTCGAGCGACGTGGTCATGAGCAGCGCGGCTTTGGCCATGCGCGCCTCGGTGTAGCGCGCGGCAGCGGGCCCGTTATCGAGCGAGCCGAAGTTTCCGTGGCCATCCACGAGAGGCAGACGCATGTTGAAGTCTTGCGCGAGGCGCACGAGCGCGTCGTAGATCGCCGAGTCTCCGTGGGGGTGGAGCTTGCCCATGACGTCGCCAACGACGCGCTGGCTCTTTACGTGTCCCTTATCGGGGCGTAGCCCCATGTTGTCCATCGTGTACAGAATCCTGCGCTGGACGGGCTTGAGCCCGTCGCGCGCGTCGGGAAGCGCACGCGAGTAGATCACCGAGTAGGCGTACTCGAGGAAGGATGTCTCCATCTCGCTAGTGACGTCGATGTCGACAATGTTTTCCTTGATCGGCTCCGGAGCGGGCGTGGATGTACGTGAGGCCATGCGCACCATTGTGCCAGCGTCAATCCCACATACGGCGGAGGTGACGAACGTAGAATCGTCACATGGCACGAGGAAAGCGAGGCGCGAAAGGACGCGCACACGATGGGACTCACCCCAAGTGGTGGGCCTCGTATGAATGCGCGGCAAACGGCATGGGCATTCTCGTGCGCCCACTTGCGGCAACGGATTCTCGAGCGCTCGAGGCGTTCTATGCGGATCTTTCCCCGCGCACGCGCTATCAACGCTTTTTCACCTCGAAGAGCGACCTCTCACGCGAGGAACTCAAACGACTCTCCCGTGTTGACGCGCGGGACCGCATCGCCCTCGTTGCGGCGCGAGGAGGGGCCATCGTCGGCGTCGCACGACTGACCCGCACCGCGCCCACTATCGCCGATCTCGCGTGCGTCGTGACGGACACTCTCCACGGCCAGGGCATCGGCACCGTCCTCATCGAACGCCTCACGGCCGTAGCTCGCTCGGTCGACATCGACACGTTCACGGCAGATGTCCTCGCGGACAATGACGCGATGTTCCACGTTCTTGAACGCGCGGGTTTCGATCTTGAGCGAGGCGAGGTGGAGGAGGGAGCCGTGGCCCTCTCATGGAGCACATCTCCGACGCCTGCCACCCTCACGGCGAGCCGCGAACGCGTGCGCCGAGCCGAGGCGGCATCCATGGCGCTGCTGTTCGAGGCGAAATCGATCATGGTTGTCGGGGCGAGCCGTCGAAGGGACCAGGTCGGCGCGCAAATCATCCGCGGTCTCATCGCGAGTGGGTTTAGCGGCGCAATTTTCCCCGTGAATCCCGAGGCCTACGAAATCAACGGCCTCAAGAGCTTCGGAAGCATCGCCGATGTTCCGGGACCCGTCGATCTCGCCGTTCTCGCACTGCGCCCCGATCGTTGCATCTCGGCTCTCGAGGCTCTTGCGGAGCGCGGCGTGAAAGCCGCGGTCGTGGTCAGCGCGGGCTTCGCCGATGCGGGCGAGGAAGGCCTCGATGCTCAGGAAGCGCTCGTCACCGAGGCCCGTGCACATGGAATTCGTCTTCTTGGACCGTCGTCACTCGGCTTTTTCCGCACGGGCGAAAATCCCCTGAACGTCTCGCTCTCGCCACGCACCTCCGAGCGGGGAACGATCGCGATGGCCGGCCAGTCAACGGCGCTCAGCGCGATGATTCTCGCGGGTGCGGACTCGCGCGGTCTTCGCGTGAAAGAGTTCCTTTCGGCGGGAAACCGCGCGGACCTTTCCATTACGAGCGCGCTCGAACGCTGGCACGATGACGACGATATCGAGTTCGTTGCGCTTTCCCTTGAATCTCTCGGCGACCCCGCGCGCCTCGTGACGCACATCGAGGCGCTTTCCGCGCGTGTCCCCGTGCTCATCGTCCGGCCGCCCAATGAGCCGGAGCGCGGCCCCGCCGATGCCGCGCGCAAGGCTTCGCCTCTTCCCGATCGCGCGATCAATCAGATCCTCGATCGTGCAGGTGCGCTTCGCACCGAAAGTGTCGATCACTTTCTCGACACCCTGGCCCTCCTCTCTCGCGAGGGACGCGCGCATGGCACGCGCGTGGGGCTCCTTTCCAATTCGAGTGCGCTCGGAGCTACCCTTCGCGCCGCGGCCCACGAGGCGGGCCTCGATGTGCGAAGCGAAAACTTCCGTGTGCCGATCGTCGGTGATGATCGCTTCGTGTCGCGCGCCTTCACCGCCATGGCCGCCCCGGGCGGCGTCGATTGCGTGATTGCCGCAATCCTCGATACGCAGCGCGTGGATCTCGTTCACCTTGCTCAAGCCCTCGCGACCCTCGCCTCTGGCTCTGCCGTGCAGGTCCTCATGGTTGTCGTGAGCGATGAGCCTCGCGTGCGCGTGCTCAGATCGGCCCAGCGCGAGGATCCGAGCCTTCCTCCCGTTTTCGCCACCGCTTCGCGCGCGAGCGAGGCCCTCGCGACGTCGCTGCGCGCCGCACACTCGCGCGTCAAGCGAAACCGGCAAGCGTCGGTTGTTCCATCCCTGACCGATTCTCAGCTCAATGGCGCCCGCGCCGCGCTCACCCCAACTCCTGCCACGGGAGCCCTCCTTGAGGCCCTCGGGCTCCCCTTCAACGATTCCCGCCGGACGCGCGCGAGCGAAGGCGAACTTTTCCTCCGCTTCGACCGCGACGACGCGCTCGGCCCCGTGCTCACTCTCGCCCTCACCGGAATCGCCTACGAGGTGTTCGCCGACGCCTCCTACGCTCGCCTCCCACTCAGGCACGAAACGGCAGAAGCCATGCTTGAGGAGCTGCAGGCAGCGCCGGTCCTTGACTCTTACGCCCCCCGCGGCTCCGAGGGTCGCGCCCGGCTCGTGGCGGCTATCGACACCCTCGCCGCGGCATTCCTTCAACTCGACGAACTCGATTCTCTGACTCTCAATCCCGTGCGGGTGCACGCCAAGGGGATTGACATCGGTGGAGGCAAGGCAACCGTCGGACCCTCTCGTGGCACGTCACCCGACCTCACTACACTGGAGCCATGAGCCTTCCACCGACACTCCTCACGGAACTTGAGCTTGCGGGGTATTTCCCGGATACGGCCCGCGCGGCGCTCGAGCGAGCCGTGCGCGAAAGCCGGATTCGCAGCTATCTCGTGCGGCCCGAAACAACCTTTGACGGCCCGGAAGTGCGCCGTCACCTGACGATCCTCGCACTCACCGACGAGCACCTGCTCATCATCCACCTTGACGACGAAAGCGCCGACGCACTCAACCCCACTCAGGTAATCGTGTCGACGGAGCGCATCAAGCTCGCGCGCGTGGGCAACCTCGCGCTCGCCCAGGCGTACGACACCGACGGCACCGCGATCGCGCCGCGTGAAGCGGAAGTGACGCTCGGCCTCAGCTGGGGTTCGAACCGCAGGCTCGACATCCAACCCGCGTGGTGCGATGACCCCCAGTGCAGCGCCGATCATGGCTACACGGGCGACAGCCGCGAAGCGGACCTCGTGCTGCGCGTGAGTGCACTTGCCGATGGAGACCAAGCCATCGCCGATGCACTCGCCTTCTTTGACGCCCTCTACGACGCGACACAGTGACCGAGCCCGTAGATTGGCGCGAAGGCGAACCGGGCCTCGTGCGGCGGTGGCGCGAGACTCTTGAGTCGCGCAGCGGCCGCGATCTCTTGATTCTTGTCGATGGCCTCGGCTTCGACAGCCTCGAGCGTTACCGGGCGCACACGAGGTTCTTCCGTTCGCACGTGAATGAGCTCGAGCGAGAAACGACCATCGCCCCAGCGACCACGACAAGCGTGCTCGCCTCGCTCTTTACTGGAGCCTCACCTCTCAAGCACGGCATCCTCGGGTACGAGGGTCTCACGGCGAGTGGATCTCGCGTGAACAACCTGAAGGGGACTCGCGATCTCGACCCGCGTGAATGGATACGCGCCCGTGGGTATACCGAGCGCACGGAGCGTCGCGTGGCGCACGTGGGGCCGGCCCGCTATCGCGCGAGTTTCCTCACGGGCATGCTGCAACCCGCGAAGCGCTGGGATTTCTTCGGCTACTCCTCGCCGGGCGGAAGAATCGGCGCGGTGCGAAAGGCACTCGAGCACGTGGGAGACGATGGCGCGTGCTACCTGCACGTCCCGGACATCGACAAGGCGGGACACCGCTACGGTCCCGGCTCGACCGCATGGCTCGACGCACTTGAAAATACCGATAGATTCCTCGGCACGCTCATGCGTTCAGTCCCCGCGAATACGCGGGTAAGCATCACCGCCGATCACGGCATGGTCGAGGCGGATCTCGACCAGATCGCCGATCTCGCTCATGCTCCAGGAGCGCTCCCGCGCTGCTGTGCGGTCGCGGGGGAGGGGCGCGCGCTCATGATCCGTTTCGAGGAGTCCGACGCTCGCCCGCCTCTTGCCGAGCTGCGGTCGTGGGTCGGGGAGCGGGGCCGCGTTCTTGACGCTCATGAGATGCACTCGAGCGGGATTCTTGGCGATGCGTGCGCGGCTGATCCACGAGTCGTTGCCGAACGCCTTGGCGATGCCCTCATTTTCGCTCATGGCCGCCACCAGTTCACCCACACGGGGTTTATGACGGCGGCGTCCCTCGAACAGCGAGGGGTGCACGGTTCACTCAGCGAGGCGGAACTTGCCGTGCCGTTCCTTCAGTTCGCGGTGTAGCGACAGTTCAACGAGTGGCGCTTTGAGGCGCGGCTTTCAGTCCTTGTGCCCGAAAACAATGTCGTCCCACGAAGGGATCGATGCGCGCTGGCGCTTCGTCTTCTTGGCGGGCTTTTTCGGCTCGTCGTCAAAGCCCGGGAGCGGGGTGAGCTTCTCGTCGTCCACGTCGTTGGACGTGGTCGAATCTCCTTCGCCGGAGGAGGCATCTTCTGCGGGGGCGTCTGCGGGCGTTTCCTCTTCGCTCGAGGTGTCCTCATGAGCCTCGTCCTTGGACGTCGAAGGATCGTGCGCGGGATCGGGGATCTCGGTCAGGTCCTCCGGCCCCTCAATGTAGGAGACTTCGTCGGTGTCGAAGTCATCGGCATGGACCTCGCGGTCGTGGTGACGGGCGCTAATGGGAACGATCCGCACGGGGGCGGGGCGCTCCTCACTCTCGAGTGCAGGCGCTTCGCCCTCTGCGGCTTCGTCGCTTGCTGCGACTGCAGGTTCGGGCTCGAATTCTTCGAGGCTCTGCCACGGTGAAGCCGGCGCCGATTCCTCGGCGCTTCCAACCGATTCCTCGCGCGTGGCATCAACCGGTGCTGGAGCGGGCGCCGGCGCGCCGCGGCGCGCATTGAGCTCATCGAGTTCGTGCTCTGAAATGGGAGTCGCTTTGGGGGGCACTTCCCTCGCGGACTCGGCTGCACCTTCTTCGATGTTGAACACGTTGGCCCGCTGCGCCTTGAATCGCGTTCGTGCGGGGGACTCCTCGCGCTGAACCTCGGAATCAGAGAGCCAGCGTGCTTCGTTGTCCTCGGCCGTCACGACGCGATTCGGAATATCGGCCTGCCAGGTGGCCACGCGCGAACGGTCGCCGGCGACGAATGCCAGCTGAAGGGTCCACGTACCGTCGCTTCGGCGCCACGCATCCCACTCGAGATCCTCCTCCACCCCCCGCGCGCGAAGCCGCGGCTCGACGACGTCGATGAGCTTTTCGGTTCCGCCCTTCGAGGTGCGGAATTCCTGTGCGCGGCGTGCCGTGTGAACACGCTCGGCGCGAACGGGCCCTTCGTAGCGCCGCACGTGCTCGACTTCCATGCCGGCGAGCTCGGCGATCGACTCCACGCTTGACCCGCCCCTCAACATCGCCTGGATGTCCTTCGGCCTGATCGTCGATGAGTGGTGTTGTTGAAGGAGGCCAACGGAGGATGCATCGCGGCGCACCGCTGCGCGCAGGGCCTCATCAATGCGCACCATGTACCGCTCGCCCTCAGCGTCGAGCAGAATCAGGTGATCGGAGTTCTCGTGCAACCCGCCGAGTGTGAGCTCGCGCATTAACGGCCTTCTTTCTCTATCGAGGTCTCGCGTGCTGCCAATACTAAAACGTGAGACTCGAAAAAGACTGCTGACACGGCGGGGGGAGCCGTGTGCAACACGCGCCGCATCACACGCTCACGGGCATGTGAGCGCGAGATGTCGAACTCTGGTATTTTCTTCGCACAGCTTGAAAAGTCCAAGGCAAACTGCGAGAATTCCCGCCGTTGCTGAACACCGCATCGGGCGCCGGCCCCCAGCGCCCCAGATCCCCGTGAAAGAGAACCATGGCTACCGATTACGACGCCCCATTCAAGAAGGACGACGACTCGAGCGAGGACTCGATTGAGGAACTCAAGGGGCGCCGGAACGATAATGCGTCTCCTTCCGTCGATGAAGACGAGGCCGAAGCCGCGGAAGGTTTCGAGCTTCCAGGTGCCGACCTCTCCAACGAGGAACTCTCGGTTACCGTTCTTCCCCGTCAGGTCGACGAATTCACGTGCGGTTCGTGCTTCCTCGTGAAGCACCGCAGCCAGATCGACCACGTCGAAGGCAAGCTCATCATCTGCAAGGAGTGCTCGGGCGACTGAAAGTCCACGCTTCTAGCGGGTGTGCGAGGAACGATCTTCGCGCACCCGCTTTTTCTTCGCCGTGGTTAACGCGAGAGCGAAATCCTCGGGACGTCGAAGCGATAGAACGAGAGCCGGAGTCGGATCCTCGGCATCCTCAACCGGGACTTCGACGCCAGTCGAAATCCACCCGCGCACAACTCGAAAATCGAGCGGGCGAATATCCGGACCGAGAATCTGCGCGAAGTCCGCCTTCCCGAGCACCCGCGGTTCGCCAAGCACATCGACTTCGATTCTCGCCGGGCCCGCGGCAACCACATCCTCGCGAACCTCCACGACCGGGGAGGCCGCGAAGAGGAGGGCGGGAAAGAGCACCCCGAGTCCGACCGCCGTGACAATGCTGACGATCTCGCTGAGGGGCATGAGGATCGCGCCAAGGAGGACCCCGAAGAGAACGGCGATGAGCGTAACGAAGGGGCCTGGATGCAGGCGCTCGTGGAAGAGGGAAGTCATAGCCGTCATCGTCTCACACGGGTAGAGCAACTCCACGGGTTCCCGCGCAAGATCCCCCACATGTCTCGCCACAAGCACGGAAGAAACCGCGCAATCGGGCAAAGCGGCGCTAGGCTGAACGCATGAGTGAAAACGCCACCGCGCACGCGGCTCCCGCTCAAGCGGCGATCCCCGCCGAACTTCACGCCGTGTGCGACGCCCCCGAGCTCGCGCTCACGCGCGCCCACGCCGACGACGCGGGACTCGATCTCGCAAGTGCCATCGACTTTGACCTCGCACCAGGAGAGCGCGCTCTCATCCCCACGGGTGTAAGAATCGCTCTTCCGCGAGCAACCGTCGGACTCGTGTGCCCGCGTTCCGGTCTCGCCGCGAAACACGGCATCACGATCGTGAACGGGCCGGGAATCGTCGACGAGGGATACCGAGGCGAACTGAAGGTCACGCTCCTCAATACTGATAAGACCGAGACTCTCCACATCGCGCGTGGGGATCGCATTGCACAGCTCGTGATCGTGCCAATCCTGCGCCCGAGCGTTGTCGAGGTTGATGCTCTCGACACGGCTGAGCGTGGCGAGGCGGGTTTCGGCTCGAGCGGAGGCTTTTCTTCCACTACCAACGGCCACGAACACGAGGCATAAGAATGGGACTTTTTGGACGTTCAAAGAAGAAGGCCGCGGCTGCGGAAAACGCCCCGGTGAACGATGAGGCACCTTCGCCCGAATCGGAGGCGGCGAAAGGCCCCTTCGATATTAAAGACGCACCCGAATCCGAACGCGTGGACTTCGGCTCGCTCCAAATTCCTGCCCGTGAGGGTATGAGCATCGCCGTCGAGGTGGAGAAGCGCTCGAGGGCCGTCACGGGCCTTACCCTCACCTACGGGGAATCGCAAATTCAGGTCAATGCCTTTGCGGCGCCGAAGAGCGAAGGACTGTGGGACGACATCCGTAAATCCCTGCGGGAATCAATCACGTCGCAAGGCGGCACGACCGAAACTCGTGAAGGCGCGTTCGGAACCGAGCTTTATGCGCGCATTCCGATCGCGGTCAAGGGCTCGAACAAGCGCGCTCATAGGCCCATGCGGTTTGTGGGAATCGACGGACCCCGCTGGTTCTTGCGCGCCGTGATCTCCGGTGCAGCCCTGCAGACCGGAGCGGTGCGCGAAGAAGTCGAGGAGATCATCCGCTCGATCGTTGTCGTGCGCGGATCGATGGCAAAGGCCCCGCGCGAAGTTCTCGAGCTCAAGGTCCCCGGTGAAGGCAGTGCGGCATCCCTGCCGGATGATGACGATCTCCTTGGTCAGGGCCCCACAATCGCCGAAGTGAGGTAGGGCGTGAGCGTCCTTTCGAAAGCGAGACAGCTTCTGAGCGATTCCTCGCCGGAAAGTGACGGCGATGAAAGCGGAGTTCGCAATCTCGATGAGATCGGCTCCATCACGTCCCGCCGCCGAGCCCATTGCCTCGGTACGGTGAGTTCGATCGTGGTTCAGCCTGCCGGGCGCGACCCAAAGCTTGACGTCGATCTCCACGACGGCACGGGCAGGCTCGCCCTCGTGTGGCTCGGACGGCAATCGATCGCGGGGATCGAACCCGGCACGCGCCTTGAGGTCGAAGGCTACGTAGGCCTGCGTGGCCGCAAACGCATTATGTACAACCCGCGCTACGCGATCCACGGCGCGAAGGACGACGGACAGTGACCTCACCTTCGTCAGCCCCAGAACCTCCCGCAACCGGGCTTAAAGCGAGCTTCGCCTCCGAGGACTACAACGTCATGGACGCCATGGGCGGAGTGCGGGGCCTCGTTGAATCGGTCGTTCCGACGCTCCTGTTCGTCATTCTCTTTCTGCTCACGCGCAACGTTGTGCTCGCCAGTGTCGCCTCGCTTGGCGTCGTTGCCCTTGCACTGGTGTGGCGTATCGCGACGAAAAGCCAGGTCACGCCAGCGATCAGCGGTGCGATCGGCATCGCCCTCGGGGCATTCATCGCGATCAAGAGCGGGGACGGCGCCGGCTTTTACGTCCCGGGCCTTATCACCAATGCCGTCTACGCCGTGGGACTGCTCGCCTCAATCCTCGCGAAGCAC
Organism: Dermabacter indicis; assembly: GCA_001403775.1. Lineage (GTDB taxonomy): Bacteria > Actinomycetota > Actinomycetes > Actinomycetales > Dermabacteraceae > Dermabacter > Dermabacter indicis. The sequence continues at coordinate 300,116 of CYUG01000011.1, read as the reverse complement.
CCTGCGGTGGGATACCTCGCCGCGCTCGTCGATCCGCGTGTAGCGGGTTGGCGTTCTACGCGCGAAGGCCGACGCACCTATACGTACGCCACACTCTGGTACGCAGGTCTCTTCGTACTGAAGGTCGCGGTGCAGGCACCCCTGTATTTTGCCGGTGCCACGGACGCGCTCGGCATCGCCAAGCTCGTCATGGGAATCCCCGCGTTCGTCCTCGTCACGTATGTGGTGTTCTTACAGCACCGCTCACTCGTGCGTTGGTGCCATTCCGACGCCACCGAAGCGCCCGCGGATGCCACATCTCGCAAGGAGAGCGAGCAACGGTAGGGTAGGAGCGCCCCTCTTAGTCCTCGTCCTCGTCGCTTTCGCGCACGACGGGCAGAGCCGCGGTCGTCTCCTCGAGACCTCGCGGGACCACGGTTCGCTGAAGTGCGGTCAGGCACGAGCGGTGCGCGAGAAACAAGAGTTCATCGCGAGGCTCGAGCGCTTCAGATTCGGCAGGCGGGCGCGGGTGGCCCTCGCGCACAACGCCCACGAGAGTCGCGCTCCTCGGCCACGCCACATCGCCGATGTCTTTTCCGACGATCGGCGAGGTTTCCGGAACCGTAATTTCCACCATGTTCGTCTCAGACTTCGCGAACGCGAACATCGTGACGACAGTGCCGACGCTCACCGCCTCCTCCACGAGCGAGGTCATAATGCGTGGAGTCGAGACCGCAACGTCGACGCCCCACGCGTCGTCAAACATCCACTCATTACGGGGGTGGTTGACTCGCCCCACGGTACGCGGAACCCCAAATTCCGTCTTCGCGAGGAGAGAAACGACGAGATTGACCTTGTCATCACCCGTCGCAGCTACGACGACGTCGGCTTCGGAAAGCTGCGCCTTATCGAGAACATCGAGCTCGGCTGCGTCTCCCTGCACCCACGTGACGTCTTCGAGACCGGGATGCGCCTCTTCGCGATCGATGAGAGTGACCTTACGGCCCTTATCGAGGAGTTCACGCGCGATACTTCGCCCGACGCTTCCCGCGCCCACGATGACGATTTTCATTCGGCGTCCTCCTCGAACTGGTGGGTGAGCAGCGCAGAGACCTCGGCCTCGCGTTTCGTTTCGAGCGCGAGGTGGACGATATCTTCTTCCTGGATTCGGTAGTCGCGCGCGGGCAGAGACCCCTCGCCGTAACGGGTCACGAACGCGACGCGAGAGGTCGTCAGTTTCTCGAGCTCCGCGAGGGTTGTGCCCACCCAACTCGAGTGGAAATCGCACGCGATGATCGACACGTTGCCGGAAATATCCTGGAACTCGCGGGCCGACTGACCCGGAATGAGGCGGGTCAGCATTTGATTGGTGGTCCAGCGCGCCGTCGGCACGGTGGCGATACCGAGGCGCTCGTAGACCTCAGCGCGTTTCGGGTCGTAGATACGCGCGACGACATTGCGGATGCCGTAAAGCTGCTTTGCTGCGCGAGCGGCGATGATGTTGGAGTTATCGCCGCCGGCGACGGCAGCAAACGCGACGGCTTCCTCGCAACGAGCACGCTCGAGCGAGCGGCGATCGAAGCCGATTCCGTGGACCGTCGTCCCCTCGAAATCGCCGGGGAGCATGCGGAAAGCCTTCTCTTCGCGGTCGATGATCGCGACCGAATGCCCGTTTGCCTGGAGCTTCGTAGCGAGCGTTGCGCCGACGCGGCCGCAGCCCATGATGACGATGTGCATTGCTGATCCTCGCCCTGATGAGGTTGTCGTGAGGCGTTCCGGGGGAGGCCGGGACGATGGATCCAGCCTAACGCCTGATGGGACATGCGCAGTGCGAGGGAACGAGCAAAGATGTGCGTCACGCCCTGGTGCGGAGTAGATTGTTCGTGTGTCCGGCCCCCTCGCTTCCGTCAAACGCATCGTGATCGGGCGTCCCTTCAGCTCCGATCGCCTCGCGCGTCAGCGTCTCCCTAAGCGCTTCGCTATTCCGTCCTTTGCGGCCGATACGGTGAGCGCACTCGCCTACGCTCCCGACGAAATCATCCTTACCCTCGGTCTTTCCGGCATCGGACTGCTCGCGTTTAGCCCGTGGGTGGGGCTCGCCGTCATCATCGTCATGGCGATCGTGGTGACCGCCCACCTCAATGTCATTGAGGAATACCCGGGCGGGGGAAGCGACTTCGTCGTCGCGCGCAAGAACCTTGGCCCGAATGCGGGGCGGCTTGCAGGCGCCGCTCTCGTGACCGACTACGTGCTCACGGTCGCCGTGGCAACCTCGCAGGCAGGTGCCTACATTGGCGGTGCGATAAGCGCGCTCGCCCCCTTCCAAACGGGGATCGCGATCGCGATCATCGCGCTCCTCGCCCTCGTGAACCTGAGGGGCGCGCGGGAATCGGCGCGTTTCGTGAGCCTTCCCGTGTACGCCTTCATCATCCTCATCGCGTCCACTCTTTTTTGGGGCGGGATCGAAGCCTGGCGCGGGACGCTGGGCCTCGCCCCGCACGCGGGAAGCGTACCTGCCCTGGGGGAGGAGCCTCCCGGCGCCCTCACCGCTCTGGGCGGAGCGCTCGTCCTTGCGCGAGCATTCTCGAGCGGACTTCCGATGGTGTCCGGTATCAAGGCCATCACGAATACCGTTCCCGTTTTTCAACCCCCGAAGGCCCGAAACGCTCGGATCACTCTCCTCATTTCAGGTGCGATGACGGCCCTCCTCTTCCTCGGAGTGATGCTTCTCGCGCGCGCCACTGGCGTGAGCCTTCCACCACGCGAAGCCGAAGGCGCACGCGTGAGCGAAGCGACGCCGGTGCTCGGACAAATCGCCGAGGCGATCTTCGGGACGGGATCGTTCATGTCGATCGCGATGCTCGCGATGGCAACCCTCGTGCTGTGCATCGCCGCGAACACCGCTTTCACCGGGCTGCCCGTGCTCACAGCCGCGCTCGCGCGCACCGGATATGTCCCGCGCATCTTCGCCTCGAGGGGCGACAGGCTCGTGTACTCTAACGGCATTTTGCTCCTCGCGGCGCTGGCCGGGATCGTCGTTCTTGCGACAGGAGCAAACATCACCCTGCTCATCCACATGTACGTCGTGGGGGTCTTCACGACCTTCACGATCGGGCAATTCGGAATGTTCCGCCACTACACGAAGAAACACCGAGTCGCGGTACGCCTCAAGGAACGCCAGCGCTTTGCTCGCAAGCGTGTCGTGAGCATCGTCGCTGCCGTGTGCCTCGCCGTAGTGCTCCTCACTGTGGCCACCGCGAATTTCCTTCTCGGCGCATGGGTGACGCTCACTGCCGTTGCCCTCATGTGGGGAGCGATGACGGTCATCAGCCGCTACTACGAGCGAATCTTTTCACGGCTCGCCCTTGACCGCGACGAGGACCTTGGCCGCTGGCCCATCGCGGCCCCCGCACCACTCGATGGCAAAGACCCCATGAGGGGAATCGTCCTTCTGACCCAGCTGAATCGACCAGCGATCCGAGCAATCAAAAAAGCAATGGCCTCGCCACACCTGGGCCTCCAGGCCGTCGCCGTCAAAACCAACGATTCCGCAATCGACACTCTCAGCTCGGAGTGGCTCAGGCGCAAGATCCCCATCCCGCTGCGCGTGATCAATTCGCCCTATCGCGACCTCCTCGCGCCGTTAGACGACTACGTGCGATCTTTTACACGCACCTACCCTCGCGACGCCGTGGTTGTCTACATTCCAGAATTTCTCGTGGGACACTGGTGGGAGTCGATCATGCACAACCACGTGCTGAGGCGAGTCACGACGCGACTCGAAAAATACGAGCACGTCACGATTTGCCGCGTCCCCTGGGATCTTGATGATCCTGAGCACGAAGCACTGATCGAGCTCTACCCACGTCCCGCTTCCAAGGAGCCAACCCCATGACCCGACCTGCATCCGAGCGACCCGAAGAAGTCCAGGAGCTTGCAGGGGAAGGCCGGCTCATCACCGTGACCGTCGATAAGCCGGCGCACGGAGGCACGTTTGTTGCGCGTCACGAAGGGCGCGTCGTGTTTGTGCGGGGCGCATGCCCGGGCGAAACCGTCGTCGCCGAAGTCCTTCCCGACTCAAAAACCAACGCGCGATTTTGGCGAGCGGAAACCATCGACGTGATCGAAGCCGGCCCTGATCGCGTTCCGAGTGCGTGGCCCGAATCCGGTTACGAAGGTATCGGCGGAGCCGACTACGCCCACATTCGCATCGAGGCACAGCGCCGCATCAAAACCGAAGTTCTTCAGGAGCTCATGACACGCGCGCGCATCTCGAGCTACCCGATTGAGGACATTCAGATCGAGCCCGCCCGTGACGACCACACGGGCCTCGGCTGGCGCTCGCGCGTGCGCTTTGCCGTTGACAACGGCAAGGTCGGCATGCACGGGTGGCGCTCCCACGAGATTCACGCCGTAGGCTCTAACCCCCTCGCTCACCCCGCGATCCAGGGCCTCGGGATCGGCGTATGGAAGGCCCCCAGCGGTGTCGTTGCGGTCGATGTCGCAGCTCCGAGTGGGAGTGCACCGGCGATCATCGTGCGCGCAGAAAAGGAACTAAGCCTCGAGGATCTCAACCTTCCCGCCGCCTGCGACAACGCGAGCGTTGTGCTCACCACGCGTTCGAGCACCGTGACACTTCGCGGTGACGACACCGTGCGAGAAATCGTCGGCGATGACGTCTTCACTCTTTCCGCGGGCGGTTTCTGGCAAGTGCACGTGGATGCGCCTCGCCTTCTGACAGCCGCCGTCGGACAGGCCCTGGACGCAACCGAAGGTGAACGGATATGGGACCTTTACGGCGGTGCGGGTCTTTTCTCCGTCCCCGCAGCCCGTGCGATTGGGGCGGGAGGAGAACTCGTCAGCGTCGAGGGCGCGGAGCGCGCGAGTGCTGATGCCGCGCATAACCTTTCCCGATACCCCCAGGCCAAAGCCGTGACCGCGGATGTGCGCGACTTTCTCGAGGAAGCATTCGAGGGACCCGACCGCGTCATCATGGACCCGCCCCGCGCAGGTGTCGGCGAAAAGGCCATGGCGCGTCTTGCTGAACTCACGCGCGAACGCATGGTGTACGTCTCGTGCGAACCTTCGACCCTCGCACGCGACCTGCGCGTCGCCGAAAGCGCAGGCTGGGCCATCACCGATTTCCAGGTCTTCGACCTCTACCCCCACACCCACCACATGGAATGCGTTGTGAAGCTCGAAAGAGCCGCGAGATAATTTTTAACAACGATCAACCACATCCCGATTGGAGCCCCGATGAGCACGGTGAATTCCTTCGGCGCGAAGACCTCCCTGAGTGTCAACTCGCGTGAATACGAAATCTACGCACTCGACGCTGTTGAGGGGTACCGTCGGCTCCCTTACAGCCTCAAAGTTCTCCTCGAAAACCTGTTGCGCACGGAAGATGGCGAAAACATCACCGCCGCCCACGTGCAGGCTCTCGCGAACTGGGACGCTAAGGCTGAGCCGAGCGACGAAATCCAGTTCACGCCCGCTCGCGTCATCATGCAGGATTTCACCGGCGTGCCCTGCATCGTGGATCTTGCGACGATGCGTGAAGCGATGAGCGAACTCGGCGGCGACCCCTCCAAAATCAACCCGCTCGCGCCAGCGGAAATGGTCATCGACCACTCCGTCATGATCGATGTTGCCGGCCGCGTCGATGCCCTTCAACTCAACATGGACCTCGAGTTCGAACGTAATCGTGAGCGCTACCAATTCCTCCGCTGGGGACAGGGCGCCTTCGACGACTTCAAAGTGGTTCCTCCGGGCACGGGCATCGTGCACCAGGTCAACATCGAATACCTCGCGCGCACCGTCATGACTCGCGAAGTCGATGGCGTTCTGCGCGCCTACCCCGATTCGTGCGTGGGCACTGACTCGCACACGACCATGGTCAACGGGCTCGGCGTTCTCGGCTGGGGTGTTGGCGGCATCGAGGCCGAGGCAGCAATGCTTGGCCAGCCTGTCTCAATGCTCATCCCGCGCGTCGTAGGCTTCAAGCTCACGGGTGAAATCCCGGCCGCGGCAACCGCAACCGACGTCGTGCTCACCATCACCGAAATGCTCCGCAAGCACGGTGTGGTGGGCAAATTCGTCGAGTTCTACGGCGAAGGCGTTTCTCAGGTCCCGCTCGCGAACCGCGCCACGATCGGCAACATGAGCCCCGAATTCGGTTCGACTGCCGCGATCTTCCCGATCGACGAGGTCACACTCGAATATCTGCGCCTCACGGGACGAGACGACGATCAGGTGGCCCTCGTCGAAGCCTACGCAAAACGTCAGGGACTTTGGCATGACCCGAAGCGCGAAGCGGAATACTCCGAATACCTCGAGCTTGACCTGGCAACCGTCGTACCCTCGATTGCCGGTCCCAAGCGCCCCCAGGACCGCATTGTGCTCACCGACGCCAAGGAAAGCTTCGCGAAAGCCCTGCCCACCTATGCGAATAGTGAGTCGAACCCCACGCCCGTGAAGGGCACCGAGTTTACGATCGACCACGGCATCGTCTCGATCGCGTCGATTACCTCGTGCACGAACACGTCGAACCCGTCAGTCATGATGGCCGCGGGCCTCCTCGCGAAGAACGCCGCCGAGCGCGGCCTCACCGCGAAACCCTGGGTCAAAACATCCATGGCGCCCGGCTCGAAAGTCGTGACCGATTACTACGAGAAGGCCGGTCTATGGCCGTTCCTCGAAAAGCTCGGCTTCCACCTCGTTGGCTACGGCTGCACGACCTGCATCGGCAACTCTGGCCCTCTCGCGCCCGAAATTTCCGAGGCTATCGCCGAGGGCGACCTCGCCGTCACGGCTGTACTCTCGGGCAATCGCAACTTTGAGGGGCGCATCAACCCCGACGTCAAGATGAACTACCTGGCGTCCCCGCCGCTCGTCATCGCCTATGCGCTTTCGGGAACGATGAACTTTGACTTCGACACCGACCCGCTTGGGCGCGATGCCGACGGCAACGAGGTCTTTTTGCGAGACATCTGGCCGAGTCCCACCGAGGTCGAGCGCACGATCGCGCAGAACATCACGCAAGAAATGTTCGAAAAAGACTACGCCGACGTTTTTGCGGGTGACGAGCGTTGGCGTGGCCTCGACACTCCCGACGGCGACACGTTCGAGTGGAGCGAAGACTCGACCTATGTGCGCAAGCCCCCGTACTTCGAGGGCATGAGCATGGAGCTTCCCGAAATCCGCGATATTGACGGCGCGCGAGTGCTCGTGAAGGTCGGTGACTCCACCACGACCGATCACATCTCGCCCGCGGGCGCAATCAAGGCTGACACACCGGCCGGCCGCTACCTCCGTGAGAATGGCGTGGACCGCAAGGACTTCAACTCTTACGGTTCGCGCCGAGGAAATCACGAAGTCATGATCCGCGGCACGTTCGCCAACATCCGCCTTAAGAACCTCCTCCTCGACGGCGTTGAGGGCGGATACACGAAGAACTTCCTCACCGGAGAGCAAACGTTCATTTACGACGCCGCCCAGGATTACGCCGCTGCGGGGGTTCCCCTCGTTGTTCTCGCAGGTAAAGAGTACGGCACCGGTTCGTCTCGAGACTGGGCAGCAAAGGGGACGAAACTCCTCGGTGTCCAGGCCGTCATCGCCGAAAGCTACGAGCGCATCCACCGCTCGAATCTCATCGGCATGGGGGTGCTGCCCCTTCAGTTCCCCGAAGGGGAGAGCGCGGCAAGCCTTGGCCTCACCGGCGAAGAGACCTTCTCGATCACGGGTGTCAGTGCCCTGAACGAGGGCGTAACGCCGAAGACCGTCACCGTTCGCGCTTCCTGCGAGGGCACTCAGCCTCTCGAGTTCGAGGCGCTCGTGCGTATCGACACCCCCGGTGAAGCTGACTACTTCCGCGCCGGCGGCATCCTTCAATACGTGCTGCGCTCGCTCGCCCAGTAGGGGGACTAGAGCAGCTGCGTCACCTCCTCACGGCCCGCGTACAGCTTGGTACGCGGGCTTCGCCGTCGCTTCGCTTACGAGAAATGTCGTGCCGCTTTCTGGCCTCGCCTGGTGGTTCTCAAGCCTCCCGCAACATTTCTTGAATCAACGAAGGAGGGGCTGCCTCGAGATGAGGCAGCCCCTGCTCAGGGTTTCTGGAGAGCGCGGATCACTCGGCAGGGATTTCGAGCATCGTGGTGTAATCCTTCTTCGTCGGCTCTTCACCCTCAACGCGCTGCTGCTCTGCTTTCGCGTGGTCAGCTTTCGCCTGCGCTCTCTTCAGCTCATTCTTGGCGTCCCTTGCGGCCTTCTTGTCGCGGTTTGCCGCTGATTCGGCCTCGCCTACGATCTTACTTTGATTGTCGACCTTGGCCTGCTGCTGCTTGCGGGCAGTATCGGCCTCAGGCGCGGCAGCTTCGGCCTTGGCGAGGTCAGCCTGCGCCTTAGAGGAGGCATCCTCGCTTTCGGTCTTCCGAATGTCTGCGTCGCCCTTAGCCCTCTTGGCGTCTTCGAGGCCCTGATTGCTCTGGTCGGCTTCGGCCTGCGCCTCCTCGAGCTTGGCCTGGGCCTCGTTGATTTCCGAATCGAGGTTCTTCAATTCATCGACCCGCGGGGCTTCTTCAAGCTCAGAAATCCGCTCATCAACACCGCGGCGCACGCCCTTCGTGTAGTCGAGGCCGTCCTTGCCACCTTCCCACTTGTCGTACTCGGTGGTGTTGCGATCGTCAACCGTGTGGGCGAGCTTCGTGCCACCCGTGACCGCGATTGCACCCTCGGGCACGTACTCGCCGTCAAGATTTTCGGGCATGCCCTTCGACTTCGGGACGACGGTGGTGGAGTTAGCCTCGTGAGCATCGTCCTTGATGAAGAACATGTTCGTGCCATAGACCTGGCCGTCGTCGCCCTTTGCAAGGCCCATACCAGCGTGCGAGAAGGTCTCGTCAAGCATGTTCTTGTTCTGGTCATCCGACTTTTGCCACTGCTCGAACAATGCATCGGCGCACTCGTCGACGGTCTCCATCTCCGTGCTGCAGGTCGCGGCGACGATGTTCTCGCTGCTGTAGCCTTCTTCGTCCCTATTCGAGTGCGTGAAGTCCTTGCTCGTGGCCATAGTCGTGGACCAGCCCGCGGCCTTGTTGTTGAACACCGGTGCATACACGAGTTCGTTCAGACCGTTCTTCACGCGGTAGTCGTTCACACGTTCCGCGAGGGCGTCGGAGAGGGCACGAAGCTGGTCTTCCGAATTCAGCTTTGCGAACTCGAGGTTGCTTTGAATCGCAATGTTGTCACGCTTGTTGGAAAGCACCTCGAGCTGCTTGGTGGCCTGCTCGAGCTTGCGATCGGCATCCTGCTTCTTCTTCTCGGCGTCGGTGACCTTCTTCTCAGCGGTCTCAACGTCGGAGGCGGCCTTCTCCGCTTCGACCTTCAGCTTCGCCGCGAGGTCGCGCTTCTGGGCGAGATCGCCCGTACCGGGCATGGCAGCGACGAGTTCGTCGTACTTCGCCTTTTCTTTTTCGTACCTGCGCTGCGAGGCATCAGCCTTGTCACGTGCTGCCTTGACAGTGCGGCGCGCATCGACGAGGGCTCGGTTCGAACGCTCAACCTCTCGGCGAGCGTCATCTCGGTCGCGCTTCCAGCTTGCGAGTGCGGAGTTGTAGCCCTCTTTATCAAAGGCCGCAATCGTGACGGTGCCGGAGTTGTGCGAGTTGCCGGGCTGTTCCGGCTTCGGGTTATCGGGCTTCGGAGCGGGGTTGCCCGGATTGCCCGGCTTTGTGCCTGGTTTACCGGTCGTGGGCTTTCCAGTGTTGCCGCCGGACTTGCCGGGAGCGGGCTTCGGCTGTGCAGGCTTCGGTTCAGCCGGCTTCGGCTCGGCCGGCTGTGCGACGATGTTGCCCGGCAATGGGGCGGGGCCGTTTGCGGGGTTCTGGGCCTGCGGGAGCGGGGCCTCGGACTCGCCGTGCGCGAGGGCGGTTTCGGGCGTGATTTCGAACGCGGGGCGCGACTTGTTGGAGTCGCTCTCTGCGCGACCGGCGCTCAGCTCGGAGTCGCCATCTTCGCGGCTCGCACCGCCGCCGTTCGAATCGCTGCTTTGGCCGTAGTCAGCGCGCGAGTCCTCGGCGGAAGCGCGGTTCTTCTTCCGGGCCCACTGCTGCGCGAGGGACTCCCCAGAATGGTCTTCCTCTTCCGAGGACGCGGGGGACGAATCTACGGAACCCGGAAGCCTGTCCTCATTGTCATCCGAGCTCGAAGACGAATCCGCACTGGCCGTCACACTTGAGGATGGCGACTGCGCGGCGTCGTTGGACGCACTGCCGCCGGAGCACGCAGCGAGGAGCGACAAGGAGAGTCCAAGGCCGAGGACCGGCCCAAGCTTCTTACGGGTGAGGGTCATGGAGAGTCTCTTTTCTGTGCTCGAGTGTCTCGGCCACCGTTGCCATCGCTGTTCGCCACTGAGGGAAAGAGGGTGGTGGGCAGTGTTTTCGGATCGGGGTCTGGCCTGGGCCGCTACGGATACTACTACTTACCCCGTTTCGAACGAAGGCGGGGAGCGACAATGTCGTTACCAAAATGTTACATTGCGGTGAATTTTTGCGCGAGGGGGCTAGAAGGGGAGGGGCCCTGGGGGTTGGAGGCGCGAATGAGCGCTGGCAACCGTCGGAATTCACCGCCCACGGGCTCGCGTGACGCGGACAGGTGAAGGGCAGGGGTAACCCCCACAACGACTATGCAATCCGGGGAAGGTCAGGGGTGCGAGACGTGACGATGATGGGCTCGTCCTTCGTGACGATGAGGGTGTGTTCCGCGTGCGCGCCAGTTGAGCCATCCCCCGATTCGACGGTCCAGCCGTCGCGTTCGGTGATGCGCATGACGTCGGTCGTGGGCGTGAGGAACGGCTCGACCGTGAGCGCCATACCCTCGCGCAATCGTTGGCCCGAGCCCGGCGGCCCGTAGTTAGGTACGAAAGGTGCCTCGTGCATCGTGCGTCCCACGCCGTGACCACCGAACTGGTGATTGATCGTGTACCCGAGCTCGGCAGCGCGCGACTCCACCGCATGGCCGATGTCGCCCACGGTCTTGCCCGCGCGGGCCACGTCGATGCCGGCCCACATCACGCTTTCGGTATCTCGAATGAGCTTGAGGTAGTCCTCGCGCTGCTCTCCCACAACGATTGAGAGCGACGAATCGGCGACCCACCCCTCGAGTTCGATCGCGAAATCCATGGAGACGAGGTCCCCGCTTACGAGATTGCGATCGTAGGGGCGGCCATGGAGCACCGCATTATTGACGCTCAAGCAAATAACTTTTCCGAAGGGGGAGCCGCCGAAGCTGGGGTGGTAGTCGATGTAACACGAGGTCGCACCGGCCTCGCGAATCATGCGGTGGACCTCGACGTCGATGTCGAGGAGGTTATCGCCAACGGAGACGGTCCGCTCGAGCGTGGAGAGTACACCTGCGACAAATTCACCCGCGGGGCGGATGTCCTCGGGGCTCGGATACCGCTTCGAGCGAAAAATGCTCACTGTTGCGACTCCTTCGAGTAGTCCTCGGGCGCCGTGCCCTCGCCGAGTGGGTGCCACGTGAAGAGGGTTGCGCCTAGCCATGCGATGCCCGCGGAAAGCAGGGCTGCACCGAGCATATGGAGCCCCACGAGGACTTCGGGCAGGCCCGTGAAGTACTGAATGTACCCGATCGCGCCTTGCAGGAGCGTCACGATGGTGAGTGTGAGGAGTGCCTTTTTCGCGGGGGAGTGCGCCTTCGTGATCACGAGGACGATGGCGACTCCCAAAAGGAGACCGCAGAAAAGCCACACGAAATCAGCGTGCAACCACGCGATTTGCGCGGGGTTGAACGGGAAGCGTTGCGGGGTGTTGGCATCGCCCGAGTGGGGGCCGGAGCCGGTCGTGAGGGTCCCGAGAATCAGCACGATAAATCCGACGGCGGCGAGCGGCCAATACACAAACTGCGCGCCGCGATTCACGGCGAGTCTTATGGCACCGTTGCCTTCGTAAAGTCGATAGACGAGAACGGCGGAGGAAGCCACGAGGATCGGCGAGACGATGAAGTGCACCGATACGAAGAACGGGTGCAGGTGGAGGTAGACGACGAGCATGCCCCACACCGCTTGGAAGATGGTGAGCAGGAGCGGCACCCACGAGAGGCGCACGAAGCCCCTGCCCTTTGCGCGCAGGTGTTTGTAGGTCGACACGAGTACGAGGATCGCGAAGATCAGCAGCACGAGCGTGAGCGCCCTGTTGCCGAATTCAATGAAGGGGCGCAGGCCCGAATCCGGGTGGTACCGCGGCGTGAACTGCCCCGGCTCGCAGTGCGGCCACGACGAGCAGCCAAGCCCCGATTTCGAGAGGCGTACGACTCCGCCCGTCACGATGATGCCGATTTGGCACGCAAGATTGATCCAGAAAATGGCAGGAATCCAGCGCCCTCGGCGCTCGGAATGGGCGCTTAGCGCACTTGTCGGAGAACTCATGCGCTCAGTGTAGGGAACCTCGGCCGGGACCCGCCGCTCAGTTGCTCGTCCAGCGGAAGAATCTCACCGTGAGACCGCCAAGAACGACGGCCCAGATCGAAAGGAGTGCAAGAGAGGCGAGCGCGGGCGCGTGCCCCGAAAGCGCGTCGCTGAGGGCGTGCGAAGCAGCCGCCGACGGCAGCAGCGCCACGATCGAGCTGAGGGGAGCGGGGAAGCTCGCCGCGGGGATCGCGACGCCGCCAACGGCGACGAAGAGAATGAAGATGATGTTTGAGAGGGCGAGTACTGCCTCGGTGCGGAGCGTCCCCGCGATCAACAGGCCGAGACTCCCAAACGCGCACGTTGCGAGGGTCCAGGCGGGAATTGACCAGAGAATCTCGCCGATGCCGGGACGCCACCCGAGTGCAAGAGCCAAGGCGCCGAGGACCAAAATCTGCAAGACGTGCACGAGAGAGAGCGCACCGAGTTTTCCAAGCATGTAGCCGCCACGGCCAAGCGGCGTCGTGGCAATCCACCGGAGCACGCCGTTTCGTCGGTCGAAGCCCGTGGAGATCGCCTGGGAGGTGAGCGACGTCGCGATGATAGCCGTGACGGCCGTGGCCGCGACCGTATCTGACATCGCAGGGGAGTGACCGCCGAAAAGTGCGGGCGAAACGGGAATGAACCTCAGGCCGAGAAGCACCATCGCGGGCAGCAAGAGCGAAACCATGAGCTGCTCACCGTTCGTGATGAGGGCGCGCGCTTCGAGTTTCGCGTGTGCGGCGATGCGTGTCGTGGCGCGCGCCGCGCGGGGAGCGTGGGGTTGTGTCTGGTGGATATTGGTGGCGCTCACTTTTCCTCCTTGCGTGCCCCGCTCGAGAGTGAGACGAGGATGTCTTCGAGGGAGGCGGGACCGTGTTCGACCTTGAGCCTTATGCGATGTGCTTCGGCGGCTTCGCGGACGGCGCGCTCGAAATCCGCGAGGTCCTCCTCGGATCTGGCCACGGCGGAAATGTCGAGCGCGAGCGGAGAACTGCTCCCGAGGGTGTTTTCGACGTGGGTGAGCGTGCCGTCGGCCTGCACGACGCCTTCCGCGATGACGATGATGCGATCCGCGAGCGAGGCAATGTCATCGAGGGCGTGGGACGTAAGGATGACGGCCGCACCGCGCCCCGCTTCCGCGCGGATGAGCTCGCGGGTGCGGCGCTTGACCGCGGCGTCCATGCCCGCCGTGGGTTCGTCGAGGAAGAGCACGTCCGGCACTCCGAGAAGCGAGAGCGCGAGACTTAGTCGCTGCCGCTGACCACCGGAAAGTCGCCGCACGAGGGTCGAGGAGAAGCCGTCGATGCCGAGCTCGCGTGAGAGTGCTCGCCAATCGCGCGGATACGTATAGAGGGAAGAGGCATATTCGAGAAGGTGCTGAGGCGTGGCGCCGGACGTGAGTCCCCCGTCTTGCAGCATAACGCCAACGCGCGCGCGGGTTTCGGCGTCGTGGCTTTGCGGGTCACTTCCGAGGAGTCGAATCTCGCCGCCGTCCGGGCTGAGGAGTCCAGTTGCGCACGCGATCGTCGTGGACTTTCCCGCGCCATTGGGCCCGAGAAGCGCGGTGATCTCGCCAAAGTTCGCCGTGAGGTTCACGCTTTCGCACGCCGTCACGGAGCCGAAGCGCTTGTGGAGATTGACGATTTCGAGGGCCGACGGTTGCGCGGTGCTCGGCGCCGGTCTCGTTGTGGAAGTGTTCTCACCCATGGCTCTTCATCGTAGTGCTCCGCGTGGGCGAGCGTGACGAGGGGCGAGGGCCGACGGTTGCCGCTCACCATCGAGCGATGTGACTTACACCGCGCCTTCGCGGGACTTAGGTAACCCTCCCTATCTTTTCGAAACTTGCGGTTTGTAGAATCGTAGCGTCCACCGTTTCGGCGAGAGGAGGATGTCGTGAATGCTCGCACTGATGCGCACGCATCGGATTCAACGCGCGAACGTCTCATCGAGGCCATCAGCGTCGACGGCCCCATCGCCGCTGGCGACCTTGCCGAACGGTTCCACCTCACGGGCGCGGCCATCCGTCGGCACCTTTCCCAATTACACGCCGAAGGCATCATTGAGGAAAAGGAAGCGTCCAATCGACCCCGTGGTCGTGGACGGCCCCGCAAAGAGTTCGTGCTCGCCGCGAAAGCCCCCGACACCGATGCGAACTCACGCGAATGCGAAAGCCTCGCGCTTCTCGCGATGAGGGAACTCGAGCGCGCAGGCGGTCACGAGGCCCTCGTGACGCTCGCAAAGGCACGCACCTCGGAGTGGGAAGCCGAATTTGAGAGGCGGTACGAGCGCGAAAACGCGAGGGGAGAAGTGCCACCAGCCAAGCGCGTGCGCCTCGTCATCGACCTTCTCAAGGAACTCGGGTACGCGGCCTCTCTTAGGCCCGTGACGGTGACCGTTGGCCCACCCGGGAAAGACGGCGCCTCGACGCGCACCCTCACAACCGTGCAAATGTGCCAGGGGCGCTGCCCCGTCCAGGACATCGCGGCCAAGCACCCGGAGTTGTGCGAGGTGGAAACCGCAGCGCTCTCGCGTATGCTCGGCGTCCCCGTCCAGCGCCTCTCCACCCGAGCGGCAGGCGCGCACGTATGCACGACCCACTTGACCCCCGCCATGAGCGCGGCGATTGCCGAGTCCATGGCGGAAGGGGAACTCGCCTCGGACGTCACCACAGATTTGCTCACAGAAGGAAGGAAGCCATGACGACTGCACCAGAGCAGCTCAGTCAGGACGAGATCATCGCGTCGATTGGCAGCTACGAATATGGCTGGCACGACACGGACACCGCCGGCGCCGCCGCTCAGCGAGGGCTGAGTGAAGACGTCGTGCGGAACATCTCGCACCTGAAGAACGAGCCGGAATGGATGCTCAAGCGCCGACTGCGCGCACTCTCGCTCTTCGAGAAGAAGCCGCTTCCCACGTGGGGCGCGGACCTCAGCGGCATCGATTTCGACAACATTAAGTACTTCGTGCGCTCGACCGAGGGGCAGGCGAAGACCTGGGAAGACCTGCCCGAAGACATCAAGGCGACCTACGACCGCCTGGGAATCCCCGAAGCGGAGAAGGAGCGCCTCGTTGCGGGCGTCGCCGCCCAGTACGAGTCTGAGGTCGTGTACCACCAGATCCGTGAAGACCTCGAGAAGCAGGGCGTCATCTTCGTGGACACCGATACGGGCCTTCGCGACTACCCCGAGATCTTCGAAGAGTATTTCGGCACGGTCATCCCCGCGGGTGACAACAAGTTCGCGGCGCTCAACACCGCCGTGTGGTCGGGTGGCTCGTTCGTGTACGTCCCGAAGGGCGTCCACGTGGAGATTCCGCTCCAGGCCTACTTCCGCATCAACACCGAGAACATGGGCCAGTTCGAGCGCACGCTCATCATCGCCGACGAAGGCTCGTACGTGCACTATGTCGAGGGCTGCACGGCGCCGATCTACAAGTCGGATTCGCTGCACTCGGCCGTCGTCGAGATTGTCGTGAAGAAGGACGCCCGCGTGCGTTACACGACCATCCAGAACTGGTCGAGCAACGTGTACAACCTCGTCACGAAGCGCACGACCGTTGAAGAGGGCGGCACGATGGAATGGGTCGATGGCAACATCGGCTCGAAGGTCACCATGAAGTACCCCGCGGTGTGGCTGCAGGGTGAGCACGCGCGCGGCGAGACCCTCTCGATCGCGTTCGCGGGCGAAGGCCAGCACCAAGACACCGGCTCGAAGATGGTGCACATGGCCCCCCACACCTCGAGCTCGATCGTCTCGAAGTCGGTCTCGCGCGGTGGCGGTCGCTCGTCCTACCGCGGTCTCGTTCAGGTCAATGACGGCGCGCACCACGCGGCTTCCACCGTGCTGTGTGACGCTCTCCTCGTCGACCAGATTTCTCGCACCGATACCTACCCGTACGTCGACGTTCGCGTGGACGACGTGCAGATGGGCCACGAGGCCACCGTCTCCAAGGTGAGCGAAGAGCAGCTGTTCTACCTCATGAGCCGCGGTCTCGAGGAGACCGAGGCCATGGCCATGATCGTGCGCGGCTTCATCGAGCCGATTGCGCGTGAGCTCCCCATGGAGTACGCGCTCGAGCTCAACCGCCTCATTGAACTGCAGATGGAAGGAGCCGTGGGTTAATGACCACGACGGATCATTCGAAAGCACAGCTCGAATCCGAAGGCGTCGCCCTTCCCGGTGAGCGCAGCGGCCTCCTCTCGCGCGCGACCCGTCACGCCGCATTCGGAATCGACAACCACGAGATTCCGACCGGCCGTGAGGAAGAGTGGCGTTTTGCAAGCCTCCGCCAGCTCGCCCCGCTTTTCGAGGCGCGCGAGACCCACGTGGAAGAAAGCGTCGTGAGCTACGAGGTCGAGGCCCCCGAGGGCATCGTCGTCGACTCGCTCGGGAAAAAGGAAGCCCCCCGCCACACGACGATCCTCCCCGAGGACCGGATCGCCGCGGCAGCCGCCGAACTCACCGCGAACGCGCTCTACCTCAAGGCTCCCTCGAACGCCGAGATCAGTGAGCCGGCGCGCGTCGAGATCGGGGGACACGATGCCTCGGTTGCGAGCCACGGCGAGATCGTGTTGCACACCGAAGCAAACGCCCGCGCGACCTACGTCATCAACCACACGGGTTCGGCGCTCTATGCGCAGAACGTCGAGATGATCCTCGACGAAGGTTCCGAGATGACCGTGATCGCGATCCAGGACTGGGCTGACGACGCCGTGCAGGTGTCCACCCACGTCGCTAAGATCGGCAAGGATGCGCGCCTCAAGCACATCGTCGTCACGCTCGGCGGCAAAGCCGTGCGCGTCAATTCGACCGCGACCTTCGCGGGTCCGGGAGGCGAGGTTGAACAGGACGGCCTGTACTTCTCCGACGAGGGCCAGCACCTCGAACACCGCCTCTTCGTGGACCACGCCGCGCCGAAATGCACCTCGAACGTCCTCTACAAGGGCGCTCTCCAGGGCCGCGGCGCTCGCAGCGTGTGGGTGGGCGACGTGCTCATCCGCAAGGAGGCCGAGGGAACCGAGACCTACGAGATGAACCGCAACCTCGTTCTTACCGAGGGGGCGCGCGCCGATTCTGTGCCGAACCTCGAGATCGAGACCGGCGAGATCGAAGGCGCAGGCCACGCCGCTGCCACGGGTCGTTTCGACGACGAACAGCTTTTCTACCTCATGGCGCGCGGCATTTCCGAAATCGAGGCACGCCGTCTGGTCGTGCGCGGTTTCTTCCAGGAGCTCATCCAGCGAATCGACGTTCCTGAGGTGCGCGAGTACCTCACGGAACAGATCGAAGTCGAGCTGCAGCGGAGCATGAACTAAATGTCCACACCACATGCGGTCGCTCACCTCGATGACCTTGCACCCGGAGGGGTCATGGCTATCGAGGTTGACGGAGTCGAGATCGCGCTTGCGCGCGACACGGACGGAACCGTCCATGCGCTCGGTGATCTGTGCACCCACCGCAATGTGAACCTTTCCGATGGCGACGTCGAGGACGGCGCCTTGGAGTGCTGGAAGCACGGCAGTCAGTTCGACCTTCGCACTGGCGTGCCGCGACAGCTTCCCGCGCATGTCGCAACACCCGTTTATCCCGTCACGATCGACCAGGCGAGCGGCACGATCAGCGTTTCGCTCGACCCCATCGAACTTTCCTGACTTGAAAGGAACACCATGTCCGTTCTTGAAATCAAGGACCTCCACGCAACCGTGGAAACTCCCGAAGGCACGAAGGAGATCCTGAAGGGCGTGAACCTCACGCTCCGCTCGGGCGAAACCCACGCGATCATGGGGCCGAACGGCTCCGGTAAGTCCACGCTTGCCTACTCGCTTGCGGGCCACCCGAAGTACGAGATCACCTCGGGTGAGGTTCTCCTCGACGGCGAAGACGTTCTCGAGATGAGCGTCGACGAACGTGCGAAGGCCGGCCTCTTCCTCGCGATGCAGTACCCGGTCGAGGTTCCCGGCGTGACCGTCTCGAACTTCCTGCGTACCGCGAAGACCGCCGTTGAGGGCGAGGCTCCGAAGCTTCGCGAGTGGGTCAAGGATGTGAACTCCGCGATGGAGAAGCTCCGCATGGACCCGCAGTTCGCGCAGCGCAACGTCAACGAGGGGTTCTCGGGCGGCGAGAAAAAGCGCCATGAAATCCTCCAGATGGAGCTCCTTCGCCCGAAGATCGCGATCCTCGACGAGACCGATTCCGGCCTCGACGTCGACGCGCTTCGCGTCGTCTCGGAAGGCGTGAACCGCGTCAAGGAGGAGAGTGACCTCGGCGTCATGCTCATCACGCACTACACGCGTATCCTCAAGTACATCAAGCCCGATTTCGTGCACGTGTTCGTGAACGGCCGCGTCGCGGAAGAGGGCGGCCCCGAGCTCGCTGAGCGTCTCGAGGCCGAGGGCTACGACCGCTTCCTTACGGCCTGAGCGCCGCACGACTGCGACTACCTGAAAGGTCGGCTTAGCCAATGTCCGAATCCAAGGATGTGACCGCTGAGGACGTCACCGAAGCTCTCAAGGATGTCATCGATCCCGAACTCGGGATCAATGTTGTGGACCTGGGCCTCGTGTACGGGGTCACGGTCGAGAACGGCAACGCCGTGATCGACATGACGCTCACGAGCGCCGCGTGCCCGCTTCAGGACGTGCTCGAAGACCAAACCTTCGCCGCACTCGACCCGATTACGGAGACGCACCGCATTAACTGGGTGTGGATGCCGCCGTGGGGCATGGAGCGCATCACCGAGGACGGCAAGGATCAGCTTCGCGCGATCGGTTTCAATATCTAAAAATATTGCGGCAGCGCCGCGACTCAAAAGAAGGGTGGCCAGCTCGTGTGGAGCTGGCCACCCTTTCCGTGTGTGGGAGGCGTCGGAACCTACTGCGCTGGGCTTTCGGCGCGCGGTGCTGCGGCGAGTGCCTCGTCTTCCGCACGTTCGGCGTCGCCCTTCTCCATCCAGTCTTTGCCGTCGATCATGCGGGCCACGAGCATCGAGGAGGAATTGTCGCCAACGGCGTTGATCGTCGTCGCGGGCGCATCGATGATCGTGCCGATGATCGAGATGACGGGCAGTGCCGTGGTGGGGAAGCCATACATCGTGATGATCATGAGCTCGCCCACGAAGCCGCCCGAGGGGATGCCGCTCATGACCATACCGCTCAGAAGAGCGATGCCCACGGCGATGAGGATGTTCTCCACCGTGAAGAGATTTCGCTCGAAAAGGGTGAACAGGAACGAAATCTTGAGGATCGCGGAAAGAACCGAGCCCTCCATGTGGATCGTGGCGCCAATCGGAATGATCGTCTCACGAATGTCGCGGGGGACGCCCGTTCGCTGTGCGGCCTTGAGATTCGACGGGAGGCATGCCACCGACGACCCCGTGCCGAGCGCGATCGCGGTGGGCTCAAGGATGTTGCTCCAGAAACGCTTGACGCCCTTCGCTCCGCCAGCAATATAGGCGTAAAGCGTGAAGGCCACGCAGAAGTAGACGATCGTGACGGGGAAGTAGATCACGAAGGCGCGGACGTAACCGCCCACGAGCTGCGGGCCAAGCTCACCGATAAGCGCCGCGAAATACGCGCCGAGGCCGATCGGGGCGTAATACATCACGAGCGAGACGAGCTTCAGGAACACGGCGCTTGCGGACTTGAGGAGGTCGCGGAACGGATCGCCTGCCTTGCCGATGCCGCTCGTCGCGAAGCCTACGAGCACCGCGAAGATGATGAGCGCGAGCATGTTCGACGGGGAGAGGAGTTCGCCGAACTCGGTGACCGTGAGGGTCTGGACGATCTGGTCGCCGATCGACTCGGGCTTGTCGACCGCCCCCGGGTCCGTGAGCGTGATGTTGAGCGGCTCGCTTGAACGGAAGAGCCACAAAACGGTCAGCATGATGATCGCGGCGACGATGCCCGTGGAGACAAACACGAGCATCATCGACCCCATGATTTTCCCGAGGCGCTTCGCCGAGTTCATCGCGGCGACCGACGACGCGATTGAGAAGAACACGAGTGGCACGACGAGCGTGAACATCATGTTCACGAACACGACGCCGAAGGGCTTGACAACCGCGGCATCGGGGCCGAACACGAGCCCGGCGATCGCGCCGAGGATCACGCACGTGAGAATAATGAGTGGAAATCGGTAGTTTCGCAGCATGCGTGCATTATTCCAGCTTTGGCCTGCTCCAAGCGGGATTGGGGGTCGTCAAGGCATGGGATGTCTCGCACAACACGGGCGCGCCCAGCGTCATCGACATGAGCCAACGGCTAGCCCAGCATCGTGTGCGCGTCCCTGCTCTCGAGCCCGTGCGCTTCGGCGACTTCTGCGTGGAGGAGCTCCCCGCGATAGGTGGAAAAGCCCGAGAGAAGTCCGGGGTGAGTCGCGATGGCGGAGATTCCACCGTTCGCGAGAGCCCTCACGTACGGGAGGCTCGCGCCCGCGAGGGCAACGCTCGAGGTGCGGGCGACGGCGCCGGGCATGTTCGCGACGCAGTACACGGTCGCGTTACCCACGCGGAAAGTTGGGTCATCGTGAGTCGTGGGCTGTGATACCTCGGTGCAGCCACCCTGGTCGATGGCGACGTCGATGACGATGGAGCCCGGACGCATCGCCTCAATCGTTTCGCGCTTGATGAGCTTCGGAGCCGCGCGCCCTGGAAGGAGAACGGAGCCCACCACGACGTCGGCTTCACGAGCGAGGGTATCGATCGCTTGTGCGTTGGAGAACCCTGTCGAGATTCGCGTGCCGTGGGTGCGGTCGAGATCGGCGAGACGAGCGGAATTGATATCGAGTACGGTCACGCTTGCACCCATGCCTGCGGCCACAATTGCCGCTTGTTCGCCGACGACACCGCCGCCTACAACGAGGACCTTCGCCCTTGCCGTTCCGGGCGCACCACCCATGAGCACACCGGTTCCACCAAAGGGCGACATGAGTTGGTGGGCCGCAACCTGCGCAGCGAGCCGCCCGGCGATAATGCTCATGGGTGCAAGAAGCGGCAGGGAACCGTCGGATCCGCGCACCATTTCATACGCGAGCGCCGGAGTTTTTGCCTCGAGGAGGGCGTCTGTGAGGGGGCGCGAGGCCGCGAGGTGCAGATAAGTAAAAAGGAGCTGGTCCTCGCGGAGGAAATCGTATTCGCTCTCGAGCGGTTCCTTCACCTTAAGGAGCAGGTCGGCTTGCCCCCACACATCGGCGGCGGCCGGGGCGATACGCGCACCCGCCCGCTCGTAGTCCGCGTCCGTAAAACCGGCCCTCACACCCGCGTCTTTTTCGACGATGACCTCGTGTCCCGCACGGGTCAGCTCCTCAACGCCGGCGTGATGCATAGCCACGCGATACTCGTTGTTTTTGATCTCCCTGACAATGCCGATCTTCATGGCGATCTCTCATTTCCGCGGCACCTCGTTACGCCGCTAGTCGCATACCTCCCATGGTGGCGCACCTTGTCTTTGCGCTCAAGGCCCGCGGTGCGGAGTCTGAAGTCCCGGAGTGCGGGTGTGGAATCCGCTACCCGGGGCGGGGGAGTCCCACGCTTGCCGTGCCTTCAGCAAGACCGCCTTATTAGACTTGTGCGCGGCCCGCGGGCACGAAACGCTCCCCTTCAGTTTTGCAAAGGACACCATGATCACCGTTCACGACCTCGAGATTCGCGTGGGTGCACGCATGCTCATGAGCGGGGTGAATTTCCAGGTCGCGAAGGGCGACCGCGTGGGCCTCGTGGGGCGCAACGGTGCCGGCAAGACCACCCTCACGCGCACGCTCGCGGGAGAGCGTGAGCCCGCGGCAGGTTCGATCGACATCCGCGGTCAGATCGGTTTCCTCCCTCAGGACACGACCGAGGGAGACCCGAAGCAAAAAGTCCTCGCCCGCATCCTCGAAGCCCGCAACCTCGCGCGAATCTTTGACAAGCTCGCGCAAAGCGAGCGCGACATGGCCGATATGAGCCTAAGCGACACCAAGCGCGAGAAGGCGATGGATCGCTACGTGCGTTTCAATAACGAGCTTGAGGCGCAGGGCGGCTACGCCGCAGAAGCGGAGGCGAAGCAGCTCGCGGCGAATCTCGGTGTCGATAACCGCCTGCTCGACGCCGAACTTGGAACGCTTTCTGGCGGGCAGCGTCGCCGCGTCGAGCTCGCCCGCATCCTCTTTTCACAAGCGGAAACTCTCGTACTCGACGAGCCGACGAACCACCTCGATGCCGATTCGATCGTGTGGCTTCGCGAGTTCCTCATGCAGTACCCGGGCGGCATGATCATCATTTCTCACGACATTCAGCTTGTCGAGCACGTCGTCAATAAGGTCTTCTATCTCGACGCCAACCGCCAAGTCATCGACGTGTACAACATGGGTTGGAAGAATTATCTGCGCCAGCGCGACGACGATGAGAAGCGTCGCAAACGCGAGCGGGCGAACGCCGAGAAAAAGGCTGCGACCCTTCAGGCCCAAGGCGAGAAAATGCGCGCGAAGGCCACGAAGGCCGTGGCGGCACAGCAGATGCTGCGGCGCGCCGAAAAGCTCCTCGACTTGCTCGAGGAGGAACGCCAGGTCGAGCGCGTGGCGAAGCTGCGCTTCCCGAAGCCCGCACCGAGCGGCAAGACCCCGCTTCGTGCCCAAGGCCTTTCCAAGAGCTACGGAAGCCTCGAGATCTTCACCGACGTGAACCTTGCGATCGACCGCGGATCGCGCGTTGTCGTCCTCGGCCTCAATGGTGCGGGTAAGACCACGCTCTTGCGGCTTCTCGCGGGAGTGGAAACACCCGACATGGGCGAGGTCGTTCCCGGCCACGGACTCAAGCTCGGCTACTTTGCGCAGGAGCACGACACCCTCGAGCTCGAGCGCACCGTGCTCGACAACATGCAGCGTGCCGCAGGCGACCTGCCCGAGGTCGAGGTGCGCAAGATCCTCGGCTCCTTCCTCTTCCAGGGCGACGACGTGCACAAGCCCGCCGGTGTACTCTCCGGCGGCGAAAAGACGCGCCTCGCACTCGCGACCCTCGTGGTGTCGAGCGCAAACGTTCTGCTTCTCGACGAGCCCACGAACAACCTCGATCCCGCGAGCCGCGAAGAAATCCTCGGCGCGCTCAGTGCCTTCGAGGGGGCGATCGTGCTCGTGAGCCACGACCCCGGCGCCGTTGCGGCCCTCAACCCCGAGCGGGTGCTCATGATGCCCGATGCGGTCGAGGATCTGTGGAACGCCGAATACGAAGAGCTCATCTCGCTCGCGTGAGAAGGATCAAGGGGAATCCGGCAACCGTCGGAAAGCCCCGCGCCCCAAGGGCGCTAAAATGAGAAATCGTGTGCGCCCTCGAAGGCGCGCGTGCGAAACTGCAACCACGAACGGAGAATCATGGCAAGCACTAACGACCTCAAGAACGGAATGGTTCTGAAGATCGACAACAACCTGTGGAGCGTTGTCGAGTTCCAGCACGTCAAGCCCGGTAAGGGCCCGGCGTTCGTGCGCACCAAGCTCAAGAACGTTCTCTCCGGCAAGACCGTGGACAAGACCTTCAACGCCGGCGTGAAGGTGGAAACCGCGACCATTGACCGCCGAGACATGCAGTACTCTTACAAGGACGGCGACCTCTTCGTGTTCATGGACACGACCAACTGGGAGCAGACCAACGTGACCGCCGAGGTCGTGGGCGACGCCAAGGACTACATGCTTGAGGGTCAGGACGCCGTCGTCGCGTTCTACGAGGGCACCGTGCTCTTCGTTGAGCTTCCTGCCTCGGTAGTCCTCGAGATCACCCACACCGAGCCCGGTCTTCAGGGCGACCGCAGCTCGGGTGGCACGAAGCCCGCAACCCTCGAGACCGGTCTCGAAATCCAGGTGCCGCTCTTCCTCGAGCAAAACACCAAGGTCAAGGTCGACACCCGCACGGGCGACTACCTCGGGCGCGCCTGACATGCCGTTCGATCCACTGGATCTGCCGCTTCCGGGGCGCGAGGGTGCCGAGGTCGAACTCGTGGAGACCCTCCCGTCCCGGGCGCATAAATTTGGTGCCGCCACGAAAGCGCGCGTGCGCGCAATCGACGTGCTTTTTGAGGCCGACGCTCGCAAGGTCGGTATCGAAGATCTCGCTGAGCAGCGCTCCGTGACCTCGACCGCGCAGACGCCGCTGCCCGAAGCCGCAAAGAGGCTCGCGCTTACCTACGCGGCACACGCCGCGGACGTTGACGACACGGTTGCCTCCCATTCTGAGGCGTGGACGCTCGAGCGCATGCCGGCCGTTGATCGCGCGATCCTGCGCATGGGCGCCGCCGAGATCCTCCACGGCACCGGTGTTGATACACCCGTCTTGCTCAAGGAGTACACCCGAGTGGCCTCTGAGCTTTCCACCGAAGACTCGGCGTCGTTCGTGAACGCGCTCTTGCAGCGCATCGCCGACGCGAAGGACCTGCTCGGTTAAGGAGGCCCCACCGATGGCTGAAGACCTGCGTACGGAAGTTTTCAAGGCGGGCGATATTCGCCGCGCCCTCACGCGTATCGGCTATGAAATTGTCGAAGGCGAAAAGGGCGCCGATGGCTACGTGCTCATGGGGATTCACAGCCGTGGCGTGCCGCTCGCACACCGTATCGCTCAGGCCATCGCGCGCGCGGGCAACACCGAGCGCGCACCCGAAAGTATCGTGGGGGAACTCGACATCACGCGATTTCGGGATGATCGCTCGTCACGCCCTGCACGCGAGGAGCGCGAGACTCGCCTCCCCGCCGGAGGTATCGAGGGCCGCACGGTTGTGCTCGTCGACGATGTCCTGTACTCGGGGCGCACGGTGCGGGCGGCTCTCGATGCGCTCAGCGCCCTCGGCCGCCCGGGCGCGGTGCGGCTCGCGATTCTCGTGGACCGCGGACACCGGGAACTTCCCATCCGTGCGGATTTCGTGGGGAAAAACCTCCCCACGTCGCGCCGCGAGCGCGTCAATGTGTTGCTTGAGGAAGTTGATGGAACGGATTCCATTGTTCTTGAAAGAACAGTAACGGGTTGATCGTGACGTCAATAGAGGCGCGAAGAGGTGGTGTTATGTCAGCTCACGCTCTCTTTTGGCGGCGAGATCACCGTGTTTCAGTGTTCTTCAAGACTTTATCAACTTGGTGGGTAACGCTATATGTAGCTCCAAGCCGAGCGGTCTGCTAGTTAGACGCGGCTCGCGAAGCGGAAGAGCGCTCGATGGTTTTCTGGGTGTTTTCCAATGAAGCCCCCACGAGAATGGGCCTAGGCCCACCGATAGATTGAAGAGGTAGACACGTGGCTCTCCCCACTCTGACCCCCGAAGCGCGCAAGGCTGCTCTCGAGAAGGCTGCACAGCTCCGCCAGGAGCGTGCGCAGGTGAAGAACCGCCTCAAGAATTCGACCGGCAATCGCGGCGAAGAAATCGCTAAGCTTCTCGAAGAAGCGAAGACGAGCGAAGCTGTGGCCCGCCTTAAGGTCTCCGCGATGCTCGAATCCCTCCCGGGAATCGGCAAGGTCAAGGCTGCGCAGATCATGGAGGAGATCGGCATCTCGCCCTCGCGCAAGATGCGCGGCCTTGGTCGCCACCAGGCGGAAAAGCTCATCGAACACTTCGCCGAGTGATGTCGGCCGAAAAGGCCGGCGTGAAACGCGGGCGTGTTGTTGTCGTCGCTGGTCCCACCGCTGTTGGGAAGGGAACGGTGACGCGCAGGCTGCTCGAGCGATACCCCGACACATACCTTTCGGTGTCGGCCACCACGAGGAGCCCGCGCCCTGGCGAAATTGATGGGGTCCACTACTTTTTCTGGAGCCCGGAGCAGTTTGACGAGGCCGTCGAGCGTGGCGACATGCTCGAGTGGGCGCTTGTGCACGGGCAAAACCGGTACGGAACTCCGAGGGGCGCGGTCGAGTCGGCATGCGCTGAAGGGCGCCCCGTGATTCTCGAAATTGATCTAGACGGAGCAAGGCAAGTCCGCCGCACAATGCCCGATGCGCACTTCGTGTTCCTCGCGCCGCCGAGTTGGGACACTCTCGTGGAACGCCTCGTGGGCCGCGGCACGGAATCCCCCCGGGAGCAAGAGCGCCGTCTCGCCACGGCCCGTGTGGAAATGGCCGCCGAAGGCGAGTTCGACGTCACGATCGTGAACGATGACCTCGATGAGGCCGTTGATGCGCTTGCTCGCGAAGCGGGTCTTGGCCCCGCGTGAATGACATCACCGGACGTCGCTGCCACGAGAGGGCCGTTTCGGGTAGAATGGTTCCTTGCGCGCTCGCCACGTGCGAGCGCCGATATCTGACTTCACACTAGGAAGGGACGTTTCGTGCCTGGAACCGTAGCCCAGCCCGAAGGCATCACTAATCCGCCGATCGACCGACTCCTCGAGACCGTCGATTCGAAGTACGCCCTCGTGCTCTACTCGGCAAAGCGTGCGCGTCAGATCAACGCTTACTACTCGCAGGTCGAAGACGGCCTCCTCGAGCACGTCGGTCCGCTTGTGGACACCGAGCCCCAGGAGAAGCCGCTCTCAATCGCTCTTCGCGAGATCGACGAGGGCCTGCTTGAGGCTAAGGAGATCGACGAAAACGCTCCGAAGCCTCCCGCACGCGAACCGCTGACGCTCGGGGATGACGCCCCCGAGGTGCCGATCGACTTCAACCTCTAAACCGAGGTTACGACGATGCCCGCATCGCGCTCCTCCGTCCCGCATCGCCCGCTCGAGGGGCTACGCATCATCGTAGGAGTGTGTGCGGGCATCGCTGCGTATAAGGCCGCTCATGTCGTGAGAGGCCTTGTCGAACGCGGTGCCGACGTGCGCGTGATTCCCACGCCCTGCTCGCTCGAGTTCGTGGGCGCCGCAACATGGGAGGCGCTCAGCCACAACCCCGTGCGAACCTCGGTTTTCGAGGATGTGGATTCGGTTGCGCACGTGCGGCTCGGGAAGGAAGCCGACGCCATCCTCGTGGTCCCTGCGACGGCCGACTTCATGGCTCGAGCACGCATGGGCCGAGCGGATGATTTGCTTTCGGCGTCGCTCCTCGTGACGCGCGCCCCCGTTATTCTTGCGCCCGCGATGCACACCGAAATGTGGGAACACCCAGCGACGCGAGAGAACGTGGATGTACTCCGCTCGCGCGGCGTGCACGTTATTGACCCCGCGAGCGGTCGGCTCACCGGTGCGGATACCGGTGTGGGGCGGCTTCCCGAATCCGAGGCCATCGTGCAGTTCACCGAGTCAGTTCTCGCCGCGGGGGAGCGCGAACGTGATCTCGAAGGCACGCACGTCGTGATCACCGCGGGTGGAACGCGCGAAGCGCTCGACCCGGTGCGAGTGCTCACGAATCATTCGAGCGGCAAGCAAGGGGCGGCGCTCGCGCGTGCGGCACTCGTGCGCGGTGCTCGGGTGACGCTCGTGCTCGCTGGTTCGAGCATTGTGCCGCCCGCGGGCGTCGCGACCGTGCGCGTGGAATCCGCCGCTGACCTTGCCTCGGTGGTGCGTGAACTTGAGGACGAAGCCGACGCGCTCATCATGGCCGCCGCCGTCTCTGATTTCACGCGTGAAACATCGGGGAGCAAGATTAAGAAGCGCGCGGGCGAATCGGGTCTCACCCTTCACCTCACGGAAACCGAGGATATCCTCCGCGCTCTCGTGGAGCGACGCGTTCACGGGAAGCCTCCGCACGTCATCTGTGGGTTCGCTGCCGAAACCGGCGACGAGCACGCGAGCGCTCTCGTGCATGCAAAGCGTAAGGCTCAAGCGAAGGGCGCAGATCTCCTTGCCTTCAACGACGTGAGCGAAAACGGCTTCGGGTCCGACCGCAACGCTCTCACGTTCCTGGACGCGAGCGGCGAGGTCGTGGGCGAGGCCGCGGGTTCCAAGGACGAGGTCTCTCACGCGATGCTCGATCAGGTCGCCGCGCTCCTCGGGCACGAGCACGGCTAACGGCAGCCTCGAACCACGTTCTTCTCTTCATCTATCGTCGAAAAGGCAGCACATGACACTCAATGACTTGCGGTACTTCACCTCCGAATCGGTAACGGAGGGGCACCCCGATAAAATTTGTGACCAGATTTCCGATGCGATTCTTGACGACATGATCGCGCAGGATCTCAACTCCCGCGTGGCGGTCGAAACGCTCGTCACGACCGGTCTCGTGCACGTTGCCGGAGAGGTACGGACCGAGGGCTACAGCGACGTGAACTCGATTGTGCGAGACGTGATCCGCTCGATCGGCTACGACTCCTCCGAAAAGGGTTTCGACGCGGATTCATGCGGCATCGAGGTGTCGATCGGTTCTCAATCGGCCGACATCGCGCTTGGCGTAGATCACTCGGAAGAGTTCAAGGGCGGAAGTATTGAACAGGGCTTCCAGCTCGGCGCAGGCGATCAGGGCTTGATGTTCGGGTACGCGTGCACGGATACGAAGGATCTCATGCCGCTTCCGATCTATGCGGCCCACAAGCTCGCTCAGAATCTTTCGAACGCGCGCCGCGACGGCGTGCTTCCGTACCTTCGCCCCGATGGAAAATCACAGGTCACCATCGGGTACGACGACGATTTCGTCGCTCGTAGCGTCAACGCGGTTGTGGTATCGAGCCAGCACGCCGAAGATGTCGACGTCTCCGGGCAGCTCACCGAGGCCATCTCTCGCGTCGTCATCCAGCCGGTCCTCGAGGAGCTTGCCTCGCTTGGCCTCGCGATCGATGACGTCAAGCGCCATATCAACCCCACCGGCCGCTTCGTTGTGGGAGGTCCCAAAGGTGATGCCGGACTGACCGGCCGAAAGATCATCGTCGACACCTACGGAGGCATGGCTCGGCACGGTGGCGGTGCCTTCTCAGGCAAGGACCCATCGAAGGTGGACCGTAGCGCTGCGTACGCCCTTCGCTGGGTGGCAAAGAACGTCGTCGCTGCGGGCCTGGCCGAAAGGTGCGAGATCCAGGTTGCCTACGCGATCGGGCGCGCCGCCCCCGTGGGACTCTACGTTGAGACCTTCGGAACCGGGAGAGTGCCCGAGCACCAACTCGCGCGTGCGATTGAAAAGGTCTTCGACCTTCGCCCACAAGCGATCGTCGAGGAGCTTGATCTCTTGCGCCCGATCTACCGGCAGACCTCGGTATTCGGCCACTTTGGTCGCCCCCTCCCAGAGTTCGAGTGGGAAAAGACCAATCGGGCAGAAGATCTCACGCGAGCGCTTTAACGCTCGACGCCCCGGAGCATTCTCGCGACGACGAGGAAGGAGTGCGCATTTTGGAGCGCGTTATTTACCCCGAAACGGTGCGCGGCCTTGAAAGCGCAAAGCTCGGCGAAGTATGGCCTGATCGTGGAACCTTCCTTGACCTCGCTCGAACGCAACGCATCGTTCCCGTCGTGATCCGGCTCCTTGCCGATCAGGACACGCCGATCTCCCTGTATCGGAAGCTCACGGCGCCTTCGGGCCCAGCGGGAAGCTTACTTCTTGAATCGTCCGGTCAGGGTGAGCAATCGCGTTGGTCGATCGTTGGGGTGAAGGCGCGTGCCTCGCTCACCGAGAAAAGCGGCGAAGCTCGCTGGTTCGGGGACGTTCCTGCAGGCGTTCCCACTTCCGGCGACCCGCTCGAGGCGCTCAAGGCGACGGCAGCGGCGTTTAGGTCGTCGCGCATCGATGAACTTCCGCCGTTCACGGGCGGGCTCGTCGGCTTCGTGAGCTACGACGCGGTGCGCCGCCTCGAAAAGCTGCCGCACAAACCGGCAGACGAAATCGGCACGCCAGAGCTGTGCATGCTTCTCGCCGAAGACGTCGCGGTCTACGACCACAGAGACTCAACCGTCCTGCTCGTCGCGAATGCGCTGAACCTCAACGGCGAGCAAGCCGGCGCCGAACAGGCCTACGACGCGGCACTCTCGCGGATCGAGGCCATGAGGGCATCGCTTCGCGCGAGTATCGACACGAACCCTGTCGTGTACTCGGGCGTGGAAACGCCCTCGAGCACGGCGCGCACGAGTCAGGACGCGTTTGAAAAGTCTGTCGAGAGGGCGATCGACAACATCATCGACGGCGAGATCTTCCAGGTAGTGCCGTCCCAACGCCACGCGCAAGAGACGAGCGCGGACCCGCTCGACGTGTACCGCGTTCTTCGAAGGCTCAACCCGTCGCCGTACATGTTTCTCGTGCGCGCGCACGACGGCGACGGTACGCCGATCGATGTCGTGGGGGCGAGCCCCGAAACCCTCGTGACGGTGCGCGGACGAAGCGCGAGCACGCACCCGATCGCAGGATCTCGCCCGCGCGGAGTCGATACCGAAGAAGACGAGCGCATCAAGAACGAACTCCTCGCCGACCCCAAGGATCGGTCCGAACACCTCATGCTCGTCGACCTCGGCCGCAACGACCTACAAAAGGTGTGCGAGCCAGGAAGCGTCATCGTGCGCGACTTCATGGACGTCGTGAAGTACTCCCACATCATGCACATGATCTCGTCGGTCACGGGCACTCTGAAGGACGGGATGACCGCCTTCGACGCACTCACCGCGACTTTCCCCGCGGGCACTCTCACGGGAGCACCAAAGCCGCGTGCGATGCAGATCATTGACGAGCTCGAACCCGTGTCGCGGGGAATCTACGGCGGCACCGTCGGGTATCTGGATTTCGCTGGCGACCTTGACATGGCCATCGCTATTCGCACGACAGTCATGAAAGACGGCCGCGCACACGTCCAGGCTGGAGGCGGTGTCGTCGCGGATTCGATCCCCACCATGGAGCACAGAGAATCGCTCTCCAAAGCGGCCGCTGCCGAACGTGCCGTGGCAAGCGCCGAAACGTTGAGGAAGCAGTGATGGCCAGACAAGCGTCGGAATCTTCCCGATCCCGTACCCCGTTCCTGCTCACGCTTGTGGCGGCCGGGGCGGTGGCCGCCGTGCTCACCCAACCAACGTGGATTGAGGGCGAGGCCGTGGGGCTTGCGGGTAACATCGCAGAGCTGAGTATCGCGGGAGCGAAAGCTTCGCCGCTTTCGCTCGCGTGCGCTCTCGTGGCTCTCGCAGCCGCGGCTGCTCTCGCCCTTGCACGGCGAGGTCTTGCCCTTGCATGCGCGCTCGTGTCGTCGCTCGCGGGCATCGGCATTGTCGCGGGAGGACTACTCGTCGCCCTTGATCCTGCGCGTGCTGCCTCGAGCACCGCCCTCGAGGCTACGGGCAGTGTGAATGCTCCCGTCGACGTGTCTGCCGCGTGGCCCGTATGGGTTTCGATTCTGTGCGGGGTGATTGTGACTCTCGTCGGGGGACTCCTCGTGTCGCGCACTCGAATGCACGGGGGAGGGGAGGCGAGCCGCACCCGCTACACCCGCCATGCGCCAAGCCAATCCGCGCGGGGCGCCCGAGCAACAGCGCACACCGATGCCGAGGCCTGGGACATGTTGAGCCTCGGAGAAGACCCGAGCGAAGAGCCTCGCGAGTGGTGAGCGCGCGAAGAAACCCGCGGGGAAACGTGGCACAATGATTGTCGCGGAATGATGAAAATAATTCGCCACGATGCCCCAGAGTCAATTTTTACCGGAGTGAAGAATGCCGAAGACCTATCTCGTTCCCCCCGCCCCGCCGCAGAATGAAGGCAAGACCGTTGCCGCCTGGACCTTCTCGGTCCTCGTACTGCTTGGTGCGATTCTTTTCGCCCTCGGCATGGTCACCGGTCAAAGCATTCTTCTGCTCGTCGGCGTCGGGTCCATGGTTCTTGCCATCGTGGTCGGTTTCATTCTTCGCACCGCAGGTTTCGGCCAGAAGGCCAAGCGCTAGCGTGGGCGCCCACCGCCCTGTGCGAAGGACATCCTCTTCGTACAGGGCGTTTTGTTCTCAACTCGTGCCTGAGACAGTGAGGAGGGCGGCGCGTGAGCGTACTTGAGGAGATCATCGCCGGGGTACGTGAGGGTCTTGCACGGCGTAAATCCGACGTTGGCGCGGCCGATATTGAACGTCTCGCTCGGGAAGCGACGCCCGCGATCGACGTCGTTGAGCGCCTCCGCTCCCGCACGACACTTGGGCTGTTCGCCGAGGTCAAGCGCTCGTCGCCTTCGAAGGGTGCCCTTGCCGACATCCCCGATCCCGCAGCTCTCGCGCGCGCGTATGAAGGTGGCGGTGCCACGGCGATCAGTGTGCTCACGGAAGAGCGGAGATTCGCGGGATCCCTCGCGGATCTCGACGCCGTCCGCTCACGGGTAGGCATTCCGGTGTTGCGCAAGGATTTCATGGTCGAGGACTATCAAATCTATGAGGCGCGAGCGCACGGTGCCGACGTGGTGCTCCTGATTGTCGCGGCTTTGAGCGACGCCCATCTCCAGCATCTCTACGCTCTCGCGCGCTCCCTCGGCATGCGTGTGCTCGTCGAAGCGCATACGCCGGCGGAAGTGGACCGGGCACTTGCGAGCGAGGCCGAACTGATCGGAGTGAATGCCCGCAATCTCAAGACTCTCGAGGTCGACCTCGATTATGCGTGCTCCCTCCTCGGAGCGATCCCGGGCAATCGCCTCGCCGTGGGGGAGTCCGCCGTCGCCACACTCGCCGATGTCAGGGCCTACGCACGTGCGGGCGCGGATGCGGTTCTCGTGGGCGAGGCACTCGTGCGCCACGCGGAACCTGCCGAGGCCGCACGTGACTTCAGAAGTGTTGAGCGACGAGGCCGCGCGCAGCGCTGACGCAGCCTGCGGAAAGAAGGAGGACCGAACATGACCGACACCTTTACCCCCGAGGACGGACCGTTCTTCGGTGAATTCGGAGGGAGGTTTCTCCCCGAGGCGCTCGTGCCCGCGCTTGACGAACTGACGGACGCCTGGCACGAAGCCGAAGCAGATCCGGCATTCGCACGCGAACTCGAACGCCTCAATCGCGAGTACACGGGCCGCCCTTCGCTCCTCACCGAGGTCCCGCGCTTTTCCGCCCTCGCAGGAGGCGCGCAAATCTTCCTCAAGCGCGAAGACCTCAACCACACGGGCAGCCACAAGATCAACAACGTGCTCGCGCAGGCGCTGCTGACCAAGCGCATGGGTAAGACTCGTGTGATCGCCGAGACCGGTGCGGGCCAACACGGTGTCGCGACCGCGACCGCCGCGGCGCTGCTCGGGCTTGAATGCCGCATCTACATGGGCGAGGTCGATACAGAGCGCCAGGCCCTCAACGTTGCGCGCATGCGCCTCCTCGGTGCGGAGGTCATACCCGTGACCCACGGCTCACGCACGCTCAAGGACGCGATCAATGAAGCCTTCCGCGATTGGGTGACGAATGTGGAAACCACCCACTACCTGCTCGGGACCGTGACGGGCCCGCACCCTTACCCCACCATGGTGCGCCAGTTCCACGCGATGATCGGGCGTGAGGCGCGCGAACAAATTCTCTCCCAAGCGGGTCGACTGCCCGACGCGATTGTTGCGTGCGTGGGTGGGGGCTCAAATGCGATGGGGCTTTTCCACGCGTTCCTTGAAGACTCCGCGGTGCGGATTGTTGGCTGCGAGGCAGGCGGCTCGGGTATCGATTCGGGCGAGCACTCCGCGACGATTGGCGCGGGCAGCCCAGGAGTTCTTCACGGCGCACGCTCGTTTGTCATGCAAGATGAGGATGGCCAAACCATCGAGTCCCACTCCGTGAGTGCTGGCCTCGACTACCCGAGCGTGGGACCCGAACACTCCTATCTCGCCGACACAGGCCGCGCGGAGTACCGAGCAATCAATGACGCCGAAGCGATGGAAGCCTTTGCGCTGCTCTCCATGACAGAAGGCATCATGCCCGCCCTTGAATCCGCACATGCCCTTGCCGGCGCTCTTAGCCTCGGGCGCGAGCTCGGGGACGGGGCAGTGATCATCGCGAATCTCTCGGGCCGCGGCGATAAAGACGTCACGACCGCCTCGACGTGGTTTGGTCTCATCGGTGACGACAAGCGCGCGGATCTCGAGCACATCAAAGAGCGAATCCGCACGGTGCTCAATCGCGAGGAAGGGAACTGACATGCGGCATCTATCAGCAGAGGTCATCGACCGCGCCAAGGGGGAGGGGCGCGCCGCCCTCATCGCGTATATCCCCGTGGGATTCCCGAGTTTTGAGGGGAGCATTGACGCGGTTCGCGCCCTCGTCGGTTCGGGTGTCGACGCGATCGAGTTCGGGATCCCCTACACGGACCCGGTCATGGACGGCCCCGTCATCCAAGAGGCCGCCGACATCGCGTTGTCGCAGGGCACACGTCCCGCCGATGTCGTGCGAGCAATCGACTCGCTGAGGGATCTTGACGCTGCGCTTCTCGTCATGAGCTACTTCAACCCGATCCTCAAGTACGGCCCCGACGCTTTTGCGCGCGACCTCGCTGCCGCGGGAGGCGCGGGCGTGATCACCCCGGATCTCACGCCCGATTCCGGAGGCGAATGGATCGATGCCTCTCAAAAATACGACGTCGAGCGGATCTTTCTCGCCGCGCCGAGTTCACCCGAAGAGCGCCTGAGCCTCGTGACCGAATCGAGCACGGGATTTGTGTACGCCGCCTCCACCATGGGAGTCACGGGACTGCGCTCGAGCGTGGGTGACGCCGCGAAAACTCTCGTCGAGCGCACGCGAGCAGTGGGAGCCGAGCGGGTATGCGTAGGCCTCGGCGTTTCGAACGGCGACCAGGCCGCGGAAGTCGGCGCCTACGCCGATGGAGTGATTGTGGGGAGCGCCTTCGTGAGAAGACTCCTCGAGGCCCAGACACCGTCGGAAGGGCTCCGAGGCATCGAAGCCCTCGCACGCGAACTGCGCACAGGAATTGAGGAGGCACGCGCATGATTTCTGCGACGATCCCTAGCCCGCCCGTCAGCTCATTCAGTATTGGCCCCGTCACCGTCCACTTCTATGCGCTGTTTATCCTTACGGGCATCGCGATTGCCTACTGGTGGTCGCTCAAGCGCTGGAGTGAGCGAGGCGGCGACCGCGACGACTTCTTCGACATCGCCTTCGTGACGATCATTGCGGGCATCATCGGTGCGCGCATGTATCACGTGGGCGTCAATATTCCGGATTACTTCGGGCCCGGCAAGGACCCCCTCAGTGCTCTGCGCATGTGGGAAGGCGGACTCGGGATCTGGGGAGCGGTCGCCGGTGGCGGCCTCGCGGCGTTCTTCATGACCTGGCGTAAGGGCGTGCAATTCCTTGCCCTCGCCGATTCGATCGCCCCCACACTTTTCGTCGCTCAGGCCATTGGCCGCCTCGGCAACTGGGCGAACCAAGAGCTGTACGGCGAGCCAAGTACTTTGCCGTGGGCTCTCGACATTTCGTGCGAAACCAACGGAAGAACGATCCTCGGTTGCGTTCCGGGTACCTACCAGCCGACTTTCCTCTACGAAGCGCTCTGGAATCTCGCGGCGTGCGTGATCGTGCTTCTCATCGCGAAGCGATTCAGGATCGCGGGCGGCCGCATCTTTGTCTTGTACATCATCGCGTATTCCACGGGCCGCACCCTCATGGAGACCATGCGCACCGAACCGTCGACGATGGTCTTCGGGCTTCGCATCCACATGGTTATTTACATCATCACGGGGCTTATTGCGCTCGGGGTGTTCGTGTGGCTGACGATACGAGCGAGGGCCAAGGGTGAGGCTCGCGGCGCCTACGACACCGTGAATGGCGACCCGCGCCCCCGGCCGGAAGCCGTAAATGGCGACACTGAGCCGACAGAAGCCTGTGAGCAGGGAGATAAACTGAAAAACCCAGCGAAATAGGGGTCAATCTGGGAGTGGTCCCGATTACTTAATTGTAGGGTGATAGGTGGATCTCGGCGATGCGACCCGCGCACCTCGTGCGCTCGCACCCGAGCACACGGCGCACGTGGGTCCCGCCTCTCATAGCTACAGATGGGTAGACATGCGTAAAGCAAAAATTGTGTGCACATTGGGACCTGCAACGAACTCGTACGAGCAGATCCGCACGCTTATCGAGTCGGGCATGAACGTCGCCCGCATGAACCTCAGCCACGGCACCTACGCCGATCACGAAGCGGTGTACGCCAACATTCGCAAGGCTTCTGAGGATCTCGGTAAGAACGTTGCCGTCCTCGTGGACCTCCAGGGCCCGAAGATCCGCCTCGGCAAGTTCGAGGACGGCCCCCACGAACTCGCGGTTGGCGACATCTTCACGATCACGACCGACGACATCCTCGGCACCAAAGAGCGTGTGAGCACGACCTTCAAGGGGCTGCCCGGCGACTGCCGCCCCGGCGACACACTCCTCATTGACGACGGCAAGGTTGGCGTTCGCGTGGTTGAAGTCACCGATACTGATGTCAAGACCGTGGTCGAGGTTCCCGGCCCCGTCTCGAACAACAAGGGCATTAACCTCCCCGGCGTTGCGGTCTCGGTTCCCGCGATGAGCGAGAAAGACATCGCCGACCTCCGCTGGGGCCTCCACCTCGGCGCGGACCTCATCGCCCTCAGCTTTGTGCGCGATGCGCACGACATCGAAGACGTCCACCACGTGATGGACGAAGAAGGCATTCGCCTCCCCGTGGTGGCCAAGATCGAGAAGCCTCAGGCCGTGCGCGCCCTGCGCGGCATCGTTGGTGCCTTCGACGGCATCATGGTGGCCCGCGGTGACCTCGGCGTTGAGCTTCCCCTCGAGCAGGTTCCGCTCGTGCAGAAGCGCACGATCGAACTTGCGCGCCGCAATGCGAAGCCGGTCATCGTTGCGACCCAGGTCCTCGAGTCGATGATCACGAATCCGCGCCCCACGCGCGCGGAGGCTTCCGACTGTGCGAACGCCATCCTCGATGGTGCAGACGCGGTCATGCTTTCGGGCGAGACCTCCGTCGGCGCCTTCCCGTTCGAGGCCGTGCGCACGATGGCGCGCATCGTCACGAACACCGAGGAGAACGGTGCGGATCGCATCTCCGAGCTCGGTACCATCCCGCACACCCGCGGTGGTGCAATTACCCGCGCTGCCGCTGAGATTGGCGATCAGCTCTCGGCGCAGTACCTCGTGACCTTCACCGAGTCGGGTGACACTGCTCGCCGTCTCTCGCGTCTGCGCCCCACCATTCCTCTTTTGGCGCTCACGCCGTACGAGAAGGTTCAGCACCAGCTCTCGCTCAGCTGGGGCATCGAGGCGCACCACGTGGAGATGCAGACCGACACGGACCAGATGGTCAAGGTTGTGGACGAACTTCTGCGTGAGAAGAAGGGCCTTCAGCCCGGCGACCTCGTGATCATCGCTGCCGGTTCGCCCCCGGGTGTTCATGGTTCGACCAACACGCTGCGCGTGCACCGCATCGGTGACCTCGACGGCACCGAGGCCGCGCGTGTTGAGGCCGATCGTATTGCGAAGGGCAAGGAAATTCCGGAGGCCTGAGCCGCGGAATCTCGCGCATAGGAAAGGGTGGGGAACCATGGCTCCCCACCCTTTTGCTGTACCGGGTACGGGACTCGAACCCGTACGTCCGAAGACAACGCATTTTGAGTGCGCCGCGTCTACCAATTCCGCCAACCCGGCCCTGTGCCCTTTACAAGGCACGCCCTATAGAATAACCAACGACGTCGCGCTTGCCTAACCGGCGCAGGTGAGGCGACCGCACTTTGCACGTGACTATTATCGTGGTGGACGTGCACCGATTCCGCGTAGCGGGCCAATGTGCTGCACTATGGAGGTGGAGCACAATAGCCACACATCCCTAAAGAAACGGGCGAAAGATTGGATGCCATGAACGAAAACGAAGCTGTGGAAGAGACCACCGAGAAGGAACAGGATTCCGGTTTCGTGGCGCGCACGGCTGTTGTGGCTGAGGACGAAAGCCTCATTCGCATGGATATCGTTGAGACGCTTACCGAAGCGGGGTACGAGGTTGTCGCCGCTGTGGGCGATGGCGCAAGCGCTGTGGAGAAGGTGCGCGAGCTTCGCCCCGACATCGTCGTGATGGACGTGAAAATGCCGCAGATGGACGGCGTGTCCGCAGCAGAGGCGATCGGTAAGGAGCACCTCGCTCCCGTGGTGATGCTTACGGCATTCTCGCAGAAGGAGCTCGTGGAGCGTGCGCGAGATGCCGGCGCTATGGCGTTCGTGGTGAAGCCGTTCACCCCGAACGATCTTCTTCCTGCCATTGAGATTGCGCTTTCGCGCTACCAGCAGATCACGTCGCTCAACGAGGAGATCCGGGACCTTGAGGAGCGCTTCGAAACTCGTAAGCGCGTGGATCGCGCGAAGGGCCTGTTGCAGACCAACATGAACCTGAGCGAGCCGGATGCGTTCCGCTGGATCCAGAAGACGTCGATGGATCGCCGCCTCACGATGCGTGAGGTCGCTGATGCGGTTATCGACCAGCTCGGCCCGCAGAAAGACTAGTTCGAAGAGTTTTCCGAACGCGGCGGCAGAAGCCGCGTCGTCCCGAGGACGGTACTCACGAGAGTGCCGTCCTCGCGGCGTACATGGGCGATGTAGTGGGCGCTTGTGCGACCGAGGTGCTCGGCGCGTGCGGTGACGTGCACGCGACCGTCTCGAGCGGGTGCGTGGTGGGTGGCACTGAACGAGGTTCCGACGGCTGCTGCGCCTTCACCGTGGATGTTTTCCGCATGAACCTGCGCGGCGAGCGAAATCGCGGTTTCGGCGAGTGCAATCGTGGCCCCACCGTGCAGGAGACCGTGGGGTTGCCGATTTGGTTCGACGGGCATGCTCAGCCGACTTTCGTCGGGGGACAGGGCGAGAACCGTCATGCCCATGCGTTCGCATAGGGTGCCGGTGAGAAGGGCACGTGCCTTTTCCATGGTGTTGTGTGTTCCGGCTGACCTTAATGCGTTCGTGTCCATGGGCCTAGCGTGACACACTTGAAGCATGAGCGAGATCGAAAACGCACTCGAGAAGCGCATCGTTGTGATCGATGGCCATGCGATGGCCTTCCGTGCCTTCTTTGCCCTGCCTCCGGAGTCTTTCGTGAATAGCGCGGGTCAGGCCACGAACGCCGTGTACGGCTTCTGCCGCATGATTTTCAACATCGTGAAAAATGAGAAGCCCACGCATATGGCGGTCGCGTTCGATCTTCCCGGTGGAACATTCCGCGACCGCATTTACAGCGAATACAAGGGCGGGCGCGACGCGACCCCCGAGGCTTTCAAGGGGCAGATCTCGCTGATTCAGCAGGTGCTCAATGCGATGGGCGTCGCGCACTTCAGTGTCGAGGACTACGAAGCGGACGACATTGTTGCCACGATCGCGACGTACGCGAAGGACGCCGGCGTGGAGCCGCTCCTTGTGACGAGCGATCGCGACGCGATCCAGCTCGTTGATGAAGCGATCACACTTTTGCAACCCGTGAAGGGCGTGACGGAACTTCGCCGCATGACACCCGAGGCGGTCGAGGAAAAGTATCTCGTCCCTCCGAAGCTGTACCCGGACCTCGCGGCACTCGTGGGGGAGAGCGCCGATAACCTCCCCGGTGTGCCCGGTGTGGGACCAAAAACTGCCGCCAAGTGGATTGGTCTCTACGGCTCGCTTGACGGGATTCTCGCGCACCGAGAGGAGATCAAGGGCAAGGCAGGTCAGTCGCTTCGCGATCACGTCGAAGACGTGGTGCGCAATCGTCGCATGAATGAAGCCGTGCGCGATCTCGACCTGCCGCGTGACTTTGACGCTTACGCGCTTGGCCGCGGCGACCGGGTCGCGCTCAACGAATGTTTTGACGAACTCGCGTTTGGCCCGGGCATCCGTCGGGATATCCCCGCGGGTCTCCTCCCGGACGACGCCGCCGAAGCCGATGATGCCCAGCCGATCGTTGCGAACCCGACCCTCCCCGTGCTCCAGGTGGAGGCGGGGCAACTCGGTGGGCTCCTTGCCGAACACGCCGCGCTCGGGGGCGCTCTTGAGGCCGACGGTACCTGGGCTTACGGTGTTTCCGAATTCCGTGGCCTCGTGATTGCCACCGACAGTGCGAGCCTGGATATCGCTGAGTCGTCGATGAACGACGACGACCGGCGTGAGCTTGCGAGGTGGCTGCGTAATTCGGTGATTCCGAAGTGGACGGTC
Organism: Dermabacter indicis; assembly: GCA_001403775.1. Classification (GTDB taxonomy): domain Bacteria; phylum Actinomycetota; class Actinomycetes; order Actinomycetales; family Dermabacteraceae; genus Dermabacter; species Dermabacter indicis. The sequence continues at coordinate 259,739 of CYUG01000011.1, read as the reverse complement.
GATTCGAAGCATCTCGCGCACGTGTTGCGCGGCGCGGGCTTCACGCTTCGCGGCCTCGAGGTTGATCTCTCGCTTGCCGAGTTCTTGTGTAGGCCCGGGCAGCGCCCCGCGGATGTGGCCGGTCTCGCGATGCGACACCTTCACGAGGAGTTCCCGAAGCTCGAGAAGAAACCAACTCCCGAGGCACTTCACGAGGATCTTCTGGGCCGCGCGCGGGCCGAGTGCCGTCTGACTCCCATTCTCGTGAAGGACATGGCCGAGCACGAAACTCGTCCCATCCACGATGACCTCGAACTTCCGCTTTCGCGTGTGCTGACCGAAATGGAGGCGGCGGGTATCGCCGTGGACGCGAGCGAGCTTGACCGGCTCGATGCCATGCACGAGGAGCGGCAGTCGGAGGTCGCGGCGCGCGCCTTTGCCGAGATCGGCGGCGAAGAGATCAACCTCGGTTCGCCGAAGCAGCTTCAAACTGTGCTGTTCGACCGACTCGGAATGCCTCCCACGCGCAAGACCAAAACAGGGCACTCGACCGACGCTGAATCCCTCACCGATCTCTACGTCAAAACGGGCCATCCGTTCCTCCAGGCGCTCCTCGAGCACCGCGACGTGACGAAGCTGCGCCAGATCATCGAGACGCTGCGAAAGTCCGTCACGGCCGAGGGGCGCATCCACACGACGCTCTCGCAAAATGTCGCGGCGACGGGACGCCTCGCCTCCTCGAACCCAAACCTTCAGAACATCCCCGCGCGCACCGAGGCGGGGCGGCAAATTCGCGGCGCCTTCCACGCGAGCAAAGGCTTCGAAACGCTTCTCACCGCCGATTATTCGCAGATCGAAATGCGCATCATGGCGCACCTTTCCGGCGACGAAGGCCTCATCCAGGCCTTCCGCGACGGCGAAGACCTCCACAATTTCGTGGCCTCGCAAGTGTTCGGCACGCCCGTGGATGAGGTGACGAGCGAGGAGCGCTCCAAGACGAAGGCCGTGAGCTACGGCCTCGCCTATGGCCTCTCCGCGTTCGGACTTTCGCGTCAGCTTCACATCCCCCAAGGTGAAGCGAAGGCGCTCCGTGAGCAGTACTTCGAGCGCTTCGGCGGCGTTCAAACCTACCTCCACGAAAGCGTAGAAAAGGCACGTTCCCTTGGCTACACCGAAACGCTGCTCGGGCGTCGGCGCTACTTGCCCGAGCTCACGAGCGACAGCCGGCAACGCCGCGAGAACGCGGAGCGCGTCGCGCTCAATTCGCCGATTCAGGGCAGTGCCGCGGACATCATCAAGCTCGCGATGCTCCGGGTTGATCACGCCCTCAAGAAAACCGGCGCAGTCTCGCGTCTCGTCCTCCAGGTGCACGACGAACTCATCGTCGACGTTGCCCCCGGCGAGCTCGATCTCGTGCGAGACATCGTGCGTGAGGGCATGGAAGGTGCGTATGAACTCGCCGTGCCCATGGACGTCTCGGTCGGCGTCGGCCAGACGTGGCTCGAAGCGGCCCACTAAGCTCAGGTTGACCCTCACGACCCGGAGTGCGTCGAGGGTGAGGGGGAAAAGCCTCAAGCGATGGCAGGGAAGTTGCGGGGCGTGATGGTGGGAACCACGCATGCTGCTGCTCGGGCAATCGCACCGGCTTTTGCGAACCGAGTGAACTCGCGACGATTCACCCAAAACGGGTGATCCCTGGGCGCTCCAACCCCCACAACCTCGAGGTGATCCAGTGATGGCTCGGATTTCCATACCTCCGAAGCATCTCTTAGGGGTCCTCAGGCACCCCTGAGTCGCGAGGCTAGATGGAATATGTGGAAGTGAAATGTTGGATTGATCACCTCGGCGTCGAGAGCGGGGCTTTCGGTGCTTTTTTCGTTGACCCGTGGACGCGTCGACCGGTAGGCTAGACCAGGTGTGTGCACTTCGCTCACACGTGTTTCTGTACCAACTACTACCTGTCCCGACGGAGCCATTTACTACATGACCACGAACAACGCACCTCAGATCGCCATCAACGATATCGGTAGCGAGGAAGAGCTTCTCGCCGCTATCGATTCGACCATCAAGTACTTCAACGATGGCGACATCGTCGAGGGCACCGTCGTCAAGGTTGACCGGGACGAAGTTCTTCTTGACATCGGCTACAAGACCGAGGGTGTTATCCCCTCGCGCGAACTCTCGATCAAGCACGACGTTGACCCCGATGAGGTTGTCGAGGTTGGCGACGAGGTCGAGGCGCTCGTTCTCCAGAAGGAGGACAAGGAAGGCCGCCTGATCCTCTCGAAGAAGCGCGCGCAGTACGAGCGTGCCTGGGGTTCGATCGAGGGCATCAAGGAAAACGAGGGCGTTGTCACCGGTACCGTCATCGAGGTTGTCAAGGGCGGCCTCATCGTTGACATCGGCCTGCGTGGCTTCCTCCCCGCATCGCTCGTCGAGATGCGCCGCGTGCGTGACCTCCAGCCGTACATCGGCCAGGAGCTCGAAGCGAAGATCATCGAACTCGATAAGAACCGCAACAACGTCGTTCTTTCGCGCCGCGCCTACCTCGAAGAGACCCAGGCTTCGGTCCGCACCGACTTCCTCCAGACCCTCCAGAAGGGCCAGGTTCGCGAGGGTCACGTGTCCTCGATCGTTAACTTCGGTGCATTCGTGGACCTCGGCGGCGTTGACGGTCTCGTCCACGTCTCCGAGCTTTCCTGGAAGCACATCGACCACCCGAGCGAGGTTGTCGAGGTTGGCCAGCCCGTCAAGGTCGAGGTTCTCTCGGTTGAGATGGATCGCGAGCGCGTGTCGCTCTCGCTGAAGGCCACCCAGGAAGATCCGTGGCAGCTCTTCGCCCGCACGCACGCCATCGGTCAGGTCGTGCCGGGCAAGGTCACGAAGCTCGTGCCGTTCGGTGCATTCGTGCGTGTTGAGGACGGCATCGAGGGCCTCGTGCACATCTCCGAGCTCGCGCAGCGCCACGTTGATCTGCCCGAGCAGGTTGTGAGCGTTGACCAGGAGGTCTTCGTCAAGGTCATCGACATCGACCTTGAGCGCCGCCGTATCTCGCTTTCGCTCAAGCAGGCTAACGAGGGCGTCGACCCCGAGGGCGACGACTCGACGTTCGATCCCGCGCTCTACGGCATGGCTGCGGAGTACGACGAGAACGGCGAGTACAAGTACCCCGAGGGCTTCGATCCCGAGACCAACGAGTGGCTCGAGGGCTACGAGGCTCAGCGCGAGGCTTGGGAGGCCGACTACGCACGTGCCTACGAACGCTGGACCCAGCACAAGGCTCAGGTGGCCGAGGCTGCGAAGGCCGATGCCGAAGCTCAGGCAGCCGCTCCGGCCGCGAGCGAGGCCGCACCGACCTCGTTCCAGTCCTCCTCGAGCGACGAGGGCACCCTCGCTTCCGATGAGGCTCTCGCGGCACTTCGCGAGAAGCTCACCGGCAACAACTGATGAACACCTTGATCGCTTAGCGATCTCACGAAAGCGCTCCTCGTTTGGCGAGGGGCGCTTTCGCGTTTAACCTGAATGGCATCGGCGTCGGGCACGGAGCCCGTGCCATGTCGTATACGCGAAAGGGCATCTGTGGTGAATTGGATGACCGCGGGGGAGTCGCACGGCCCCTCGCTCGTGGCAATGATCGACGGTTTCCCCGCCGGGGTCGAGGTCACGCACGACATACTGCGAACCGCCCTTGCGCGGCGCCGTCTCGGCTACGGCCGTGGTGCCCGCCAGAAGTTTGAACAGGATGAGATCCGGATTCTCTCGGGTGTGCGTCACGGTGTCACTCTCGGCTCGCCCATTGCCGTGGAGATCAAGAACTCTGAGTGGCCGAAGTGGGAGAAGGTCATGAGCGCTGATCCCGTTGCGCGCGAGGATCTCCTCATCGATGCGGGCACGGGCGATGAACGCGAGATCGCCCGCAATAAGCCTTTGACGCGACCGCGCCCCGGTCACGCGGACCTCGCTGGCATGGCGAAGTTCGGGCACAGCGATGCCCGTAATGTCCTAGAACGGGCGAGCGCGCGCGAAACCGCGGCTCGCGTGGTCATTGGTGCGCTGTGCGAGGCGCTCCTCGAGCAAGCCGCCGGCATTACTCTCGTGTCACACACTCTTCAGGTGGGCGGCGCCAAGGTCCCCGAGGGTGCCGGGCTTCCGACGCCAGCCGATGGCGCCGCGCTCGATCACGATCCATTACGCTGCTTCCACGCCAAAACCTCGGAGGCGATGGTTGCCGAGGTTGATGCCGCGAAGAAGGACGGCGATACCCTCGGCGGCATCGTTGAGGTACTTGCGTACGGTGTTCCCACGGGCCTCGGCTCCCATACGCAGTGGAATCGTAAGCTCGATGGACGCCTTGCCCAGGCCGTCATGAGCATCCAGGCGATGAAAGGCGTGGAAATCGGGGAGGGCTTCGCCAATGCAGGGCGACGAGGCAGCCTCGCGCACGATGAGATCCTCCTTGGGGGACACGGGCCCGCGAGCACTCACCGTGCCTCGAATCGGGCCGGGGGCACCGAGGGCGGAATTTCGAATGGTGAGCTTATCGCCGTGCGAGGGGCGCTCAAGCCCATCTCGACTGTTCCTCGGGCGCTGCGCACAATCGACACGGCGACGGGCGGCGAGGCCACGGCGAATCATCAGCGTTCCGACGTGTGCGCCGTCGCACCTGCGGCAGTCATTGCCGAGGCCATGGTCGCGATTACCCTTGCGGAAGCGCTCCTCGAGAAAGTCGGCGGCGATAGCGTCGGTGAAATTGCCCCTCGCGTTGAGGAAATCCGCGAACACGCCGAGGCGTACGGCGCGGGTACTGTGTGATGGCGCCGCCCCATGTCTCGCGGCTGACGCGGCTACGTGAGCCGGTGCTGCGTGAATCAGGTCCGAGACTCGTGCTCGTGGGCCCCATGGGTTCGGGGAAAAGCACGGTTGGTCGCCTCGTCGCGGAAGCTCTCGATGTCGAGTTCCTCGACTCTGATGACGAGATCGCACGGGAAAGGGGTCTCGAGATCCCCGAAATTTTCGCGATCGACGGGGAGCACCTTTTCCGCACGCTTGAGGAGCGCGTCATTGCCAAGCTCCTCGCCAACCACGGCGGTGTGCTTTCCCTCGGAGGCGGAGCGGTGACGGCACCTGCCACGCGCGAGCGCCTTCGCCGCGCACCGGTCGTGCGGCTCGAGCTTAGCCGAGCGCAGGCGAAGGAGCGCATCGGCGGTGGAGAAGGCCGACCGGTCCTTGCGGGGACGGACCCGCTCGAGAAATGGACAGTGGTCGCGAACGAACGCGAACCACTTTTTGCCCAAGTCGCGACGTGGGCTCTCGACACCAACGGCGCTTTGCCCGAGGAACTAGCGAGCATTCTCGTGCGTGAGCTGTGCAAGCGCTAACCGGAACCGAAGATCGAAAGGACGACACTCGTGACTACTCACCACTCCTCAGCTGTGACGCGTTTGTCGGTCGGCTCGGGTGCGGTCTCCTATGACGTGACGATTGGCCGAGAAATTGACGACGCGATTCTCTCGGCGGTTCCCGAGCGGGCGCTGCGCGTACTTATCGTGCATCAGGAACCGGTGGAAGGTCGGGCACGGGCGCTTGCCGCGGCTCTTAATTCCGACGGTCGCACAGCTTTCACGGTTGCGATTCCCGATGCGGAGCAGGCCAAGAGCATTGACACCCTCGCCGAACTCTGGCGCGTTCTTGGAACCAACGACTTCACGAGGAGCGATCTCATCATCGGGGTTGGCGGCGGCGCCGCAACCGATCTCGCTGGCTTCGCCGCGGCAACGTGGTTGCGTGGAATTGGAGTGATCCACGTGCCGACAACCGTCGCGGGCATGGTCGATGCTGCCGTTGGCGGGAAAACCGGCATCAACACTGCCGAAGGGAAAAATCTCGTGGGGGCCTTCCACACGCCACTCGCGGTGATTGCCGACCTCAATGCGCTCGAAGGTTTGCCCGCGCACGACGTGGCGGCGGGTCTCGCGGAGGTCGTTAAGGCGGGTTTCATCGCGGATGAGCGCATTCTCGAGATCATCGAGACTGATCCGCAGCGGGTCCTTGATACGCGTTCACCGGAATTCGCAGAAGTTTTGACTCGCGCGATCCGTCTCAAGGCGCACGTGGTGAGTGAGGATCTCACCGAAAAGGGCCGCCGCGAGATTCTCAATTATGGCCACACACTGGGGCACGCAATCGAACGCCACGAGCATTACACGTGGCGTCACGGTGACGCGGTTGCCGTCGGGATGGTGTTCGCGGCTGAGCTTGCCCACAGGTCCGGTCACCTGAGCCGCGAACTTCTCGAGCGCCACCGCACGATCCTTGAGTCGCTCGCACTTCCCACGCACTACCGTGAAGGTCAATTTGCCCCGCTACGCGAGGCGATGGCGCGCGACAAAAAAGCCCGCGGGGCGATACTGCGTTTCGTGATCCTCGAGGGCGTGGGCGAGCCCATTCGCCTCGAAGGACCGAGCGAAGATGTGCTCAAGGAAAGCTACCGCGCGATCAGCGTGTAAGGGGGATCCAGCGGCGGCGTCAACGCGCGCTTGCTCCTACGGTTCCACCTCGGGAGGGTTCTCGAGAATGTCGCGCGCAAGGTCGTCGTTGTCGAGGTTCACGACGGGGATCGCGCCCGTTTCGATCGCGACTCGGCGCCGTTCGGCCTTACGTACGCGCCGGGCGAATGCACGCAGCTGGCTCGGACTCATGGTCACGGTGAGGTCGGGAGCCTTCGTGGGGAGGCTCCACTGCTTCCACTGCGCGAAGATGGCGAGCAGTGTTCCGCAGGAGGCGGCGATGAGCACGGTCCAGGCGGGAAGGTCAAAGTAGTAGACGAGCCACGTGAGTACGGACGTCAGCAGCGCGGCGGTCGCGTAGAGCGGGCCGCCACCGAATACCACGGGGATACGCCCCACCGCGATGTCGCGGATGACACCGCCGCCGATGCCGGTCGTCACACCGAGCATGACCGCGGGGAGCGGGGAAAGACCCACGAGCATCGATTTTGCGGTGCCGATCGCTGCCCAAAGACCGAGGGCGATGCAATCGAGGACGGTCGTCGTGTGCCGCCACATGGGGCCCTCGGACGACGCGACGTACGCGATCGCGGACCCCGTGAGGCTCACCGTGAGGTAGAGGGGGTTCGCGAACGCCGCGGGGATGCCGTAGTCGAGGATGAGGTCGCGGATAATGCCACCGCCGAGGCCTGAAATGACACCGAGAACTGCGTAACCGACGGCATCGAAGTGAAGACGGCGAGCGAGGGCGCCACCGACGATCCCCATGACAAACACGCCGATGAGGTCGATCGCGATAAGCAGCTGATTTGTGAGGAGAAAGTGGTCGGGCGTGGTGTTCACTCCACTAATCTAGGGGAGAGGGCCCGACGGCCTGAAGACAGTTGTTGCTCAACTCTCCCACGGCTAGGAGTGAACTCACATGACACACGTTCGCGTTCCCGATGCCCCTTCCGGGGTGCGTCGCATCGGCCTTACGGGTGGAATCGGTTCGGGCAAGTCCACCGTCGGAAGAATGTGGGCGCGAAAAGGACACCACGTGATCGATATCGACGCGCTCTCGCGCGCCGTCCTTGATCGGCCTGGGGATGGGCTAGAGGAGGCGATGGAGCGTTTCGGCGAGGAATATCGTGATTCGGCCACCGGGACCGCAAACCGTGGCGCCCTCGCGACCCTCGTGTTTAGCGACCCCGTGGCGCGCGCCGATCTCGAGAGCATCGTGCATCGCCACCTGTGGGCGGAGGTGGCGCGGCTCGAAGAGGGGTTTGCACGGGAGGCGGCCGACGGCGGGCCGGCGCTCGTTGTTCACGATTCACCCCTGCTTCTCGAAATGGGGCATGACGAGCACTACGACGTGATTGTCGTCGTGCTTACGCCTGAGGAGGAGCGCATTGCTCGAGTCGTCCGCGAGCGCGGTAAAACGCGCGAGTACGTCAAGGGTGTGATCCGAGCGCAAGTGAGCGATGAGGAGCGCCGCGCTCGAGGTGAGGTGTTCATCGACAATGAGGGCGCACCCGCCGAGCTTGAGAAGCGTGCCGACGCCGCCCTCGCCCACGCATGTGGCCTCATGAGTGAGAGGTCCCACGCCACCGAGTAGTGTGCGGGCGCTAGGCTTAACGTATGCGTCCCGTCACTGAACTCACCCGCGCGGTCAAGCCCTTCGAAGTTGTCTCGGAGTATCAGCCGGCCGGAGACCAGCCAAAAGCCATCGAGGAACTCGCAGCGCGCATCAACGCGGGCGAGCAGGACGTCGTTCTCCTCGGTGCGACCGGTACCGGTAAGAGTGCGACGGCGGCGTGGCTCATCGAGAAGCTCCAGCGCCCGACCCTCGTGATGGCGCACAACAAGACTCTTGCGGCTCAGCTCGCGAGTGAGTTTCGCGAACTGCTGCCGAATAATGCCGTTGAGTACTTCGTGAGCTACTACGACTACTACCAGCCCGAGGCGTACGTTCCCCAGTCGGATACGTACATCGAGAAGGATTCGTCGATCAACGCCGAGGTTGAGCGGCTTCGCCACAGCGCGACGAATTCGCTTTTGACTCGTCGTGATGTGGTCGTGGTGAGTTCGGTGAGCTGCATCTATGGCCTCGGTACGCCGCAAGAGTACGTGGACCGCATGGTGCTCTTGAAGGCGGGGCAGCACATCGAGCGCGATGCTCTGCTCCGTCAGTTCATCGATATGCAGTACGACCGCAATGACGTCGCGTTCGTGCGCGGGACGTTCCGCGTGCGCGGCGATACGGTCGAGATCATTCCCATGTACGAAGAACTCGCGATCAGGATCGAGTTCTTCGGTGACGAAATCGATGCGCTGTACACGCTCCACCCGGTGACCGGCGAAGTGATTCGCGAAGAAGACCAGATGCATATCTTCCCGGCATCCCACTACGTCGCGGGACCTGAGCGTCTTCATAGGGCTATCAAGCAGATCGAAGAGGAGCTGGCCGAGCGCCTTGAGGAGCTCGAGGGGGAGAATAAGCTTCTCGAAGCGCAGCGCCTGCGCATGCGCACGACTCGCGACATCGAGATGCTGCGGCAGACCGGAACAACGAATGGCGTTGAAAACTACTCGCGCCACTTTGACGGTCGCGGTCCCGGCACGCCTCCGAACACGCTCCTCGATTACTTCCCCGAGGATTTTGTTCTGATCATCGATGAGTCGCACGTGACCGTGCCTCAGATCGGGGCAATGTTTGAGGGTGATCGTTCGCGTAAGCGTACGCTCGTGGATTTTGGCTTCCGCCTTCCCTCGGCGCTCGACAACAGGCCGCTGCGTTTTGATGAGTTCATTGAGCGCACGGGCCAAACCGTGTATCTTTCCGCGACTCCTGCCGAGTACGAGCTCGAGCGTGCCAACGGCTACGTTGAGCAGATCATTCGCCCCACGGGGCTCGTGGACCCCGAAGTGATCGTCAAGCCCGTGCGAGGGCAGATCGATGATCTCCGCGCCGAAATTGAGAAGCGGGTGGAGAAAAACGAACGTGTGCTCGTGACGACGCTCACGAAGCGCATGGCGGAAGACCTCACCGACTTCCTGCTCGAAAACGGCGTGCGGGTGCAATACCTGCACTCCGATGTGGATACGCTTCGACGCGTCGAGCTTCTTCGCGAGCTCCGCCAGGGCGAGTTCGATGTTCTCGTGGGCATCAACCTGTTGCGTGAGGGCCTTGACCTTCCGGAGGTGTCTCTCGTGGCGATCCTCGATGCCGATAAGGAGGGCTTCCTTCGCTCGCGCACGTCGCTCATTCAGACCATTGGCCGCGCCGCCCGTAACGTCTCGGGCCAGGTGCACATGTACGCCGATACGATCACCGATTCGATGCGCGAAGCGATCGACGAAACGAATCGCCGTCGTGAGATCCAGATCGCGTACAACGAGGAACATGGGATCGATCCGCAGCCTCTGCGCAAGAAAATTGCGGATGTCACAGATATGCTCGCGCGCGAGGACATTGACACTGAATCGCTCCTCGCGACCGACTACCGCAAAGGCAAGGAGCGGACGAAGGGTTCGAGCTCGCCTGAGCGGGGTGGCACGACCGGCAATCGCGCCCTTGACCTGGGGGATACCCCTGAGAAGGCGTTGCGCGAGATGATCGAGGAACTCACGGCGAACATGCACGCGGCAGCGGAGAGCCTTCAGTTCGAGGTCGCCGCCCGTATTCGTGACGAAGTGACGGAGCTCAAGAAGGAATTGCGACAGTTCACGGGTGCTTAGGTCGCGATGAAGGCATAAGCGAGTACCATAGCCGGATCACTCCGTGCAGCGCCGCTCGGCACACCTGTTTTACGATCGCATGCAAGGAGAGACCGCCATGCTCATTCGTACCGACGCCTTCGTCGAGGGCGAGGCTATTCCCGTTCGTTACGCCGAGCAGTCTGCGCACGGCGAAAACGTCCATCCCGCTCTCGCGTGGTCGGAGGCGCCCGAGGGAACACGCTCGTTCGCGCTGACCCTCTTCGATCCGGATGCGCCTACCGGCTCGGGTTTTTGGCACTGGATCGCTTTCGACGTCCCCGCGAGCACCACGGAGATCGGGGAAGGCGAAAACCTTCCTGTCGGCGCACGCGAATGGGTGAACGACTACGGGTACGAGGGCTACGGCGGGCCGTGCCCGCCCGAGGGCCGCGTTCACCGCTACATTCACACGGTGCACGCGCTCTCGTGCGAAAATCTCGAGGTCCCCGAGGGGGCTACGCAGGCGCAGGTGCGTTTCGCAATCTTCGCCCACCAACTTGATTCGGTGAGCGTGACGGGCCGTTTCCAGTTCACGGCCGAGGGGAACTGAGCCCTCGTTTTACCAACCGCGCTCGCGCCATTTCGCAAGGTGCGGGCGCTCGGCGCCGATCGTCGTGTCTTCGCCGTGGCCCGGGTACACCCAAGTCTCATCGGGAAGCACATCGAAGAGGCGGTGCTCAACGTCGTCCAGGAGCGACGTGAAGCGTTCCGAATCCCCCTGCGTGGCGCCAACACCGCCGGGAAAAAGTGAGTCGCCGGTGAAGACGTGGGTGCCGTCGGCCTGCCCCCAATAGATCACGGCGATCGAACCGGGTGTGTGGCCGCGCAGCCCCACGATTTCAAGGTCGTTGACGCCCACCCTGATCGTGTCGCCGTTCGAGAGCGGCTCATCCGTGGGGGTTGGGATTTCCGGGGCATCTTTCGCACCCGCGAAGGTTTTTGCTTGCGTCGCGGCGCGCAGTTGCGCGAGCGCGCCCACATGGTCGTGGTGCGAGTGCGTGGTGAGGATCGAATCGAGCCGGGAGGTGGGGGAGCCCTCGCGAATGAGGCGCATGAGGCGCGGTGCGTCGGCCGCCGCGTCGATGAGCAGCTGAGCCCCGGAGACTCGGCACGTAAGGAGGTAGGCATTATTGTCGAGCGGTCCGACGGAGGCCTTGCGAATAACAAGCGAGCCGAGGGTTCGCACATCGCTTGGCCCGCCGGTCGTCACGCTTCCCGTGTACTTCTTCTTGAGGGTGCTCATGCTCACCATGCTACGGCGCCGATCTTCGCTTTTCAGAACCGGCTCCTAGAATCGTGAGAGTGAGTGAAGCATTGATTGTGCGCGGCGCGCGCGAACATAACCTCAAGAACGTTGATATCGAGATCCCCCGCAATGCGCTCGTGGTGTTCTCGGGTCTTTCCGGTTCGGGGAAGTCCTCCCTTGCGTTTGACACGATTTTCGCGGAGGGGCAGCGACGATACGTCGAATCGCTCTCGAGCTATGCGCGGCAATTTCTCGGGCAGATGGACAAGCCGAAGGTGGAGTTCATCGAGGGGCTTTCGCCTGCCGTGTCGATCGATCAGAAGTCGACCAACCGCAACCCGCGTTCGACCGTGGGGACGATCACGGAGATTCACGACTACCTGCGCCTGCTGTATGCGCGTACGGGTATTCAGCACTGCCCGAAGTGTGGCGCGGAAATTTCCTCGCAGAGCGCGGAACAGATGGTTGACGCCCTCCTCGCGTACCCGGAAGGCACGCGCTTCCAGCTCCTCGCGCCCGTCGTGAAGGGGCGCAAGGGTGAACACTCCGACCTTTTGAGCTCGCTTCAAGCGCAGGGTTTCTCACGCGCCCGCATCGATGGCGAGGTGACGCGTCTTTCGGGTGAGATCTCCCTTGCGAAAACGAAGAAGCACACGATTGAGGTCATCGTCGATCGCCTCGCCGTCAAAGATGGTTCACGCACGCGATTTACCGACTCGGTCGAGACGGCGACGCGGCTCTCCGGTGGCATCGTTGTCGCCGACTTCGTTGACGAGGACGAGGGATCGCCGGAGCGCACGCGCCGCTTCTCCGAGAAGCGCGCATGCCCAAACGAGCATCCTCTCGAGCTTGAGGAAATCGAGCCTCGGTCCTTCTCGTTCAACGCCCCTTACGGTGCGTGCCCCGAATGCGCGGGCATCGGGACCCGGCTCGAGATCGATCCCGATCTTGTCGTTCCCGATGAGTCGGCGACTCTCGCGGAGGGCGCAATCGCGCCGTGGACGCTCGGGAGTGCCGATCACCACCAGCAGGTCATGAGCGCCCTAGCGAGCGAGCTTGGGTTCTCGATGGATACGCCGTGGAAAGACCTCGCACCCGAAGCGCGGGATGCGCTTTTGCACGGCCATGACTTCAAGGTTCACGTGCGCTACCGAAACCGTTTCGGGCGCGAGCGCCGGTATTCGACCGGCTTCGAGGGCGTCATGCACTACCTCGAGCGGCGGCACGAAGATACCGAATCCGATTGGGCCCGCGAGCGCTATGAGCAGTTCATGCGCAACGCGCCGTGCCCCGTGTGCCATGGTCGGAGGCTGCGGCCGGAGGTTCTCTCGATCACCGTCGGTGGCAAGTCCATCGCGGAGTTTTCCGATCTCCCGATTGGCGAAGCGAAGGAATTTCTCGCGGGCGTTGAGTTCTCCGAGCGCGATCTGACGATTGCCGAGGAAATCCTTCGTGAGATCCACTCGCGCCTTGGGTTTCTCGTGGACGTGGGCCTCAACTACCTGAACCTTTCGCGCGCCGCGGGTACGCTCTCGGGTGGTGAGGCTCAGCGTATTCGACTTGCCACGCAGATCGGTTCGGGGCTCGTGGGTGTGCTCTACGTTCTCGATGAGCCGTCGATTGGCCTGCACCAGCGCGACAATCAGCGCCTCATCCATACACTCGTGCGGCTTCGCGATCTCGGCAATACGCTCATCGTTGTCGAGCACGACGAGGACACGCTGCGCACGGCCGATTGGATCGTGGACATCGGTCCGAAAGCAGGCGAGTTCGGCGGCGAGGTCGTGTATTCGGGTGCATACGAGGGGCTGTTAGAGGAGCCGCGCTCGATCACTGGCCAGTACCTGAGCGGCGAACGCGCGATCGAGGTGCCGAAGACGCGGCGCAAGATTGATCGCGATCGCGTTCTCAAGGTCGTGAATGCACGCGAGAACAACCTTCGGGGTGTCAACGTTACGGTGCCGCTCGGGCTGCTCACCGCTGTGACGGGTGTGTCGGGCTCGGGCAAGTCAACCCTTGTGAACGACATTCTCTATCGCGTACTCGCGAAGAACCTCAACCGAGCACGCGTCGTTCCCGGGCGCCACACCCGTGTCGAGGGTCTCGAGAACCTCGACAAGGTCGTGCACGTCGATCAGTCCCCGATCGGCCGCACGCCGCGCTCGAACCCCGCGACGTACACGGGCGTGTGGGATCGTATCCGCACACTCTTCGCGCAGACAGCCGAGGCGAAAGTCCGCGGCTACAAGGCAGGGCGTTTCTCCTTCAACGTGAAAGGCGGACGCTGCGAGAACTGCGCCGGTGATGGCACGATTAAGATCGAAATGAACTTCCTCCCTGACGTCTATGTCAAGTGCGAGGTGTGCCACGGGGCGCGCTACAACTCGGAGACCCTCCAGGTGCACTTCAAGGGCAAGAACGTTGCCGAGGTTCTCGACATGCCGATCGCGGAAGCCGTCGAATTCTTCGAGGCGGTTCCCGCCATTCACCGTCAACTCGCGACTCTCGTGGAAGTGGGACTCGGCTACGTGCGCCTCGGGCAGTCCGCGACGACGCTTTCGGGAGGCGAGGCACAGCGCGTCAAGCTCGCTGCCGAACTCCATAAGCGTTCGAAGGGCCGCACGATTTACGTGCTCGACGAGCCGACCACGGGCCTCCACTTCGAAGACATCAAGAAGCTCCTCGCGGTGCTCCAGGGCCTCGTGGATAAGGGCAACTCTGTCGTCGTGATCGAGCACAACCTCGATGTCATCAAGAGTGCCGACTACCTTATTGACCTCGGCCCCGAGGGCGGTAGCGGCGGCGGCCGCGTCCTCGCAACTGGTACCCCGGAGCAGGTTGCCAAGGTCGAAGAGTCGTTCACGGGGCAGTTCCTCAGGGAGCTTTTGTAATGGCCGACCCGGCGACGTACCGTCCGGCGCCGGGGTCTATTCCGACGGATCCCGGTGTCTATCGATTTCTTGATCCTGACTCGAGGGTCATCTACGTGGGGAAGGCGAAGAACCTTCGCCAGCGCCTGAGCAGCTACTTTCAGGACATCACGCATTTGCACCCGCGCACCCAAAAAATGGTGACGACCGCGAGCCAGGTGCAATGGACGGTCGTGACAAGCGATGTCGAGGCGCTCACGCTCGAGTACACGTGGATCAAGGAATTCGAGCCACGTTTCAATGTGAAGTTCCGCGACGATAAGTCCTATCCCTTCCTCGTTGTCACGATGGGCAACAAGGTCCCCCGTGCGATGATCACCCGCAAGGAACGCCATAAATCCGATCGTTCTTTCGGTCCGTACGCCCACGTGTGGGCGATTCGCGAAACGCTTGATCTTCTCTTGCGGGTGTTCCCTGTGCGGACCTGCACGCAGGGCGTTTACAACCGCGCGGAGAAGTCCGGCAGGCCGTGCCTCCTCGGATTTATTGGGAAGTGCGCCGCTCCGTGCGTCGGCAACGTCAGCGTTGAAGAGCACCGCGAACTCGCGGAGAACTTCGTCGCGTTCATGGACGGCAATACCGGTGCGTTCGTGAGGGATCGTCGGGCAAAAATGAAGGCAGCCGCGGCCGAAATGGACTACGAGGCCGCAGCCCGGTACCGCGACGATCTTGCCGCGCTCGAAAAAGTCATGGAGAAGAACTCCGTCGTGCTCTCCGACGCGACCGACGCCGATCTCGTGGCCCTCGAACTCGATGAACTCGAGGCGAGCGTTCAAGTGTTTCACGTGCGCGGCGGGCGCATTCGCGGCCAGCGTGGGTGGGTCGCCGAGCTGCTCGACGATTCCGGGCCCGCGGAGCTGATGGAGCGGGCCCTCACGCAGCTGTACGAAGGCACCGATACGAAGCCACCCCACGAGATCCTCGTGACGCACATGCCGTCCCGGCCCGAAGAAATCCGCGCGCTCCTCGGACGCCAAAGCATCGACATTCGCGTTCCTGCACGTGGGGAAAAGAAAGCGCTTCTCGAAACCGTGAGCGCCAACGCGAAGGAAGCGATGCGTCTCGGGAAACTCCGCCGCACCGGGGACCTCACCTCGCGATCGAAGGCGCTCGAAGAGCTCGGAGAAGCGCTCGGGATGGACGATGCTCCTTTGCGCATCGAATGCTTCGACATCTCCCACTCGCAAGGCACGAACGTCGTGGGCTCGATGGTCGTGTTCGAGGACGGCCTCCCACGCAAGAGCGAGTACCGCCGGTTCTCGATCTCGGGAGAAGCCGCGAGGGACGATACGGCGAGCATGGAGGACGTCATGCGGCGCCGACTCCGCCACCACCTCGAACAAAAAGCTGCACGCACGAGCGGCGAGGCTATCGATCCCTCCGCAACGCGCTTCGCCTACCCGCCGAATCTCATCATCGTCGACGGTGGCCTCCCGCAGGTCAATGCTGCAAAGCGGGTCATGGACGACATGGGCATCACCGACATCGCCCTCATCGGCATCGCCAAGCGCCTCGAAGAAGTGTGGGTGCCGGGCGACGACTACCCGCTTATCCTCCCGCGCACCTCGGAGGCGCTCTTTCTCATTCAGCGCCTTCGCGATGAAGCACACCGCTTTGCGATCACCTTCCACCGCTCAAAGCGCGGACGCTCGATGCAGGAGAGCGTACTCGACGAAATACCGGGACTCGGGCCGAGCCGCAGTCGGGCGCTCCTCGACCGATTCACGACCGTCGACGCCATTCGTAAGGCGCGCCCGGAAGATCTCGAGAGTGTTCCCGGTATCGGCAGCTCACTCGCGGCAACCATCCACGCCGCACTACAATCCGAAGAGCGGGCACCAGCGGTAAATGTGACGACGGGAGAGATTCTTGAGTGAGAACGCGAAAGACGTGAGCAGCGCCGAGGTCGGGCAGGCGTCGGACCCCAGCGGCGTGTCCCCGGAAATCGTTATTATCACGGGACTCGCGGGCGCAGGCCGCGAAACTGCCGCCCACGCCCTCGAGGACATGGGTTGGTACGTCGTCTACAACATTGCCCCGCAGTTGATCCGCACGCTTTTCGATCTTCAGTCGCAGGCCGTGGGGCGCGCCAATCGTTTTGCCGTCGTGACCGACCCGCGCTCGGGCCCCTTCTTTAACGACCTCCCCGAGGTCATTCAAGACCTGCGCGAGCAAGAGGTGCGTACGCGCCTCGTGTTCTTGAGCGCCGATCAGGACACCCTCGTGCGCCGTTTCGATTCGGTACGCCGCCCCCACCCGCTTCAGGGAGAGGAAGGCGTGCTCGAGGGAATCCGCCGCGAACGCGAGCAGCTCGCTCCGCTTCGCCGTATGGCCGACATCGTCATCGACACCTCGCCGCTCAACGTCCATCAGCTGTCGATGCGTATGCGCAGGGAGTTTGGCAAGGGCGATGACCACACCGTGACCGTGAACGTCATGAGCTTCGGTTTCAAGTACGGAATCCCCATCGAATCCGACTACGTCGCCGACGTTCGCTTCTTGCCTAACCCGTACTGGGTTCCGGAGCTTCGCGACAAGCGCGGCGTGGACAAAGAGGTCGCTGACTACGTGCTTCAGCAGGCAAATGCCCAGGAATTCATTGCACGTTACGTTGACATGCTCGCTCCCGTCCTTCGCGGTTACCGCGAAGAGAACAAGCAGTTTGCCGCCGTAGCAATCGGCTGCACCGGCGGCAAGCATCGCTCTGTCGCCATTGCGGAAATCGTTGGCGACGAGCTGCGTAAGCTCGGCTATCCCGTGCGCGTGCGCCACCGTGACCTCGGCCGAGAGTAGCCACCATGAGTGCCAATGTCCCGAGGCGTACGTCCTCGCTCATGCCCACGCCTTTGCGCAGCCGCACGCGCGGGCCAAAAGTCGTGGCTTTTGGCGGCGGGCACGGACTCTCGGCAAGCCTCAATGCGCTTCGGCACCTCACGCGTGACCTGACCGCCGTCGTCACGGTTGCCGATAACGGGGGCTCTTCAGGCCGTCTGCGTGCCGAGATGCCGATTCTCCCTCCCGGCGATCTCCGCATGGCACTTTCAGCCCTGTGCGAAGACTCGGAGTGGGGCGTAACATGGCGCGACGTCGTCCAGCACCGTTTCACTTCCGACGGCGAACTTAACGGACACTCGCTCGGTAATCTCCTGATCGTTGCGCTCTGGCAGCTTCTCGACGACCCCATTGCCGCCCTCGACTACGTCGGCGAGCTGCTGGGAACGTCGGGCCGCGTGCTGCCCATGGCCCTCGAACCCCTCGACATCGAGGCTCTCGTCTCGCTGCCGGGGGAGGGAACCCGCACAATCCGCGGCCAAGCGAACGTCGCGGCAACGACCGGCCACGTTGAGGCAGTGCGCATCATCCCGCCGGAGCCCGAAATTGCCCGCGAGGTGCTCGACTCGATTAACGAAGCCGAATGGCTCGTCATCGGTCCCGGCAGCTGGTACACATCCGTGCTCCCGCACGTGAAAATCCCCGAGCTGCGCGAGGCGATCACCCACACCAAGGCGCGCAAAGTACTTACGATGAACCTCGCGGCGGGACGCTCGGAAACCGTCGGACTCACCAGCGTTGACCTCTTAACCATCGTGTGTGATGCCGCGCCCGATCTCAGTTTTGACGCCCTCGTTGCCGACCCCTCCGCCGAACCCGACGGTGGGGAAGCGCTCATCCGCGCGGCGCATGAGCGCGGTATCGACGTGCTGATGCGCATGGTCTCGACGGGCGCCGGGAAACCCACTCACGACCCGCTTCGACTCGCGACCGCATATCGCGACGTGTTTAATGGCGTTTTCAACTACCCACGGAAGGACTGAAATGGCCCTGACTGCCGATGTCAAGGAGGAGCTCTCCCATCTCGAAGTGACGCGTGTGAGCGCGCGCAAAGCCGAGGTGGCGACCCTTTTGCGCTTCGCCGGTGGGCTCCACCTCGTGGGTGGCCGCGTGTCGATCGAGGCCGAGCTCGACCAGTCGGCGAGTGCGCGAAGGCTCAAGACCTCCGTGGCCGATCTCTACGGCCACGCAAGCGAGGTCACCGTGCTCGCGGCCTCGGGGATCCGACGCTCGACTCGCTACATCGTGCGCGTTCTTTCCGATGGAGCGATGTTCGCGAAGCAGACCGGTTTGCTCGATTCGCGCTCGCGTCCAGTGCGCGGTCTCCCGCCTCTCGTCGTGGGCGGTAGCACCGAGGACCAGGCTGCCGCGTGGCGCGGGGCGTTCCTCGCGCACGGGAGCCTCACCGAACCGGGCCGCAGCGCGGCACTTGAACTCACGTGCCCCGGCTCCGAAGTGGCGCTCGCCATGGTCGGGTCGGCAAGGCGACTCGGGATCCAGGCGAAGTCGAAAGAAGTCCGCGGAACCGATCGCGTTGTCATCCGCGACGGTGAGGCGATTGGGCAGATGCTCAGGCTCATGGGCGCGGAGAAGACCGCGGCGCTGTGGAACGACAAGCGCTCAAAGCGCGAAGTGCGCGCTACCGCGAATCGCCTCGCGAACTTTGACGACGCTAATTTGCGGCGATCGGCGCGAGCCGCGGTTGCTGCGGGAGCTCGCGTGGAACGAGCACTGGAGATCCTCGGCGACGACATTCCCGACCACTTGCGAGCTGCCGGCCAATTGCGCATTGAGCATCGGCAAGCGAGCCTCGAAGAGCTCGGGCAACTCGCCGATCCCCCCATGACGAAGGACGCGGTCGCGGGGAGGATCCGCCGTCTTCTTGCGCTCGCCGACAAGACTGCGGAGGAGCGCGGCATTCCGGGAACCGAGGCGAACCTTGGTCCCGAAATGTTAGATGGAGAATAAAAAAGCCGCCTCAAGGCGTGTCTTTTCGCCCAGCTTCCTGTGAGCCTCGCGTCACAACGTTGATAGAGTTAAGGCAACCCGCAAATGCGGGATCCATGCGTACAACGAGGTGCGCGAAGCCCAGTCCCACACGGCGGAAACGCCGCCGTGCACCAAGGAGGAACTGTGACCGTAAAGGTTGGTATTAACGGATTCGGTCGTATCGGCCGTAACTTCGCTCGTGCTGCTTTCGAGCAGGGTGCCGACATCGAGATCGTTGCCGTCAACGACCTCACCGACACCAAGACCCTCTCGCACCTCGTGAAGTACGACTCGATCCTCGGCCGTTTCGACGGCGAAGTTGAGTCCACCGAGGATTCGATCACCATCAACGGCAAGTCGATCAAGGTGTTCTCGGAAAAGGACCCGGCTGCGATCGACTGGGCGTCCGTTGGCGCCGAGGTTGTCGTGGAGTCGACCGGTCTCTTCACTGACGCTGAAAAGGCCAAGGCCCACCTCGGCGACACCGTCAAGAAGGTTGTCATCTCGGCTCCCGGTAAGAACGTTGACGCGACCTTCGTCGTCGGCGTGAACGAGGGCGACTACGACGCCGAGAAGCACAACGTTGTGTCGAACGCTTCGTGCACGACCAACTGCCTCGCGCCGCTCGCGAAGGTCCTCAACGATGAATTCGGCATCGTCAAGGGCCTCATGACCACGGTGCACGCCTACACGGGCGACCAGCGCATCCTTGATGCGCCCCACAAGGACCTGCGCCGCGCCCGCGCCGCAGCCCTCAACATCATCCCGACCAAGACCGGTGCTGCTGCGGCCGTTGCTCTCGTGCTCCCCGAGCTCAAGGGCAAGTTCGATGGCTACGCACTCCGCGTTCCGACGCCGACCGGCTCGGTCGTGGACCTCACCTTCGAGGCTGAGCGCGAGGTTTCCGTCGAGGACATCAACGCTGCCGTGAAGAAGGCCGCTGAGGGCCCGCTCAAGGGTGTTCTCGCCTACACCGAGGATCCGATCGTGTCGAAGGACATCGAGACCGATCCGCACAGCTCGATCTTCGACGCTGGCTGCACCAAGGTCATCGGCAACCAGGTCAAGGTTGTGTCGTGGTACGACAACGAGTGGGGCTACTCGAACCGCCTCGTTGACCTGACCGTCCTTATCGGCGAGAAGCTCTGATTCTCACCATCGCTCAATTTTGAGTACCTCAATGAAGGGTCCGCGTCACGGCATGGCTGTGGGCGCGGGCCCTTCGTTCACCCGGGCTTTGTCGCCCACACGGGGTGAGCAATTGCCGCCCCGCACCTTTCATAAGGATGTGACCATGCTTAAGACCATCGAATCGCTCGGCGATCTCGCCGGCAAGCGCGTGCTCGTTCGCGCCGACCTCAACGTCCCGCTCGACGGTGCGACCATCACGGATGATGGCCGTATTCGCGCGTCGTTGCCGACCATCAATGCCCTGCGCGAGAAGGGCGCGCGCGTCATCGTGACCGCGCACCTCGGCCGCCCCAAGGGCGCACCGGAACCCAAGTTCTCCCTCAAGCCCGCCGTGGATCGCCTGAGCGAGCTCCTCGAAGCACCCGTCGCCTTCGCGACCGATACGGTCGGCGAGAGCGCCAAGGAGACCGTCGAGAATCTCAAGGACGGTGAAGTCGCCGTTCTCGAAAACGTCCGCTTTAACGCTGGCGAAACGAGCAAGGACCAGGCCGAGCGCGAAGCGTTCGCGAAGGAGCTCGCTGCACTCGCTGACGCCTTCGTTTCCGACGGCTTCGGCGTTGTCCACCGCAAGCAGGCCTCGGTCTACGACGTGGCGAAGCTCCTGCCCGCCGCGGCAGGCTCGCTCGTCGAGAAGGAAGTTGCTTCGTTGCGCAAGGTCACCGATGAGCCGGCACGCCCGTTCGTCGTGATCCTCGGTGGCTCGAAGGTTTCCGACAAGCTCGGCGTGATCGACAACCTGCTCGGCAAGGCTGATCGCCTTCTCATCGGCGGTGGCATGAGCTACACATTCCAGAAGGCGCTTGGGCACGAGGTCGGCAAGTCGCTTCTCGAAGAAGACCAGGTCGAGACCGTGAAGGGCTATCTCAAGCGTGCCGAGGAATCGGGCGTTGAAATTGTCCTCCCCGTGGACAACGTTGTGTCCGAGAACTTCGGCCCCGAGGGCCCCGCGGACGTCGTCCCCTCGAACGAGATCCCCGCGGAAAAGGAAGGGCTCGATATCGGCCCCAAGACCCGTGAGCTCTTCGCCTCGAAGCTCGGCGATGCAGGCACCGTGTTCTGGAACGGCCCCATGGGCGTGTTCGAATTTGAACTCTACGCCGAGGGCACGAAGGCTATTGCCGAGGCGCTCGCACAGTGCTCGGGTTACACGGTTGTTGGCGGCGGCGACTCCGCTTCCGCAATCCGCAACCTCGGCTTTGACGAAGCACGCTATTCCCATATTTCCACCGGCGGCGGTGCCAGCCTCGAGCTCATCGAGGGCAAGGAACTGCCGGGTATCGCCATTCTTGAGGAGAAGTGATTATGACTCGTACACCGCTTATCGCAGGTAACTGGAAGATGAACCTCACCTACATCGAGGCGCAGGCACTTCTTGAGGATCTCGTTGAGAACCTCAAGGAAGCCGGTCACAAGACCGATGCTGTTGAGGTCGCCGTCCTTCCTCCTTTCGTGGATATCCGCACGGTGCAGACGGTTCTCGATGGCGCGGATTCCGGTATCGCCTTCGGTGGCCAGGACATCTCGGAGCACGAGTCGGGCGCGTACACGGGCGAAGTCTCGGGCACGATGCTCAAGGCTCTCGGCGCGACCTACGCGGCCGTTGGCCACTCGGAGCGCCGCCAGTACCACGGCGAGACGGAGCAGATCACGAACGCCAAGGTTAAGGCTGCTCTCGCCAACGAGCTTTCGCCCATCCTCTGCGTGGGTGAACCCCTCGAAGAGCGCAAGGCCGGCAAGCACGTCGAGTACACCCTGGCCCAGGTCGAGGGCGGTCTCGAAGGGCTCTCGGCTGATGAGGTCAAGAAGGTCGTTATCGCGTACGAGCCCGTGTGGGCCATCGGCACCGGCGAAGTCGCCACGAGCGAGGACGCCCAGGAAGTGTGCCACGAGATCCGCGACCTGCTCGCCACGAAGTTCGGCGACGAGGTTGCCGACGCCGTGCGCGTGCTCTATGGTGGCTCGGTGAAGTCCTCCTCGATTGTGGACCTCATGCAGCAGGCCGATGTCGACGGCGCCCTCGTGGGCGGTGCGTCGCTCAAGGCTGATGAGTTCGCGAAGATCGCCACCTACAACGTGGCTGCTTGATTTCGCTCACGAACTGACTCCTGCGCTACGCGGCTCGGCCATCGGTTGGGCCGCGTAGCGTATTGTTAACGTCGTTGCCCGTTTTTCAATCGAAGGATTCTCCCGGTCATGGAAATTCTGAAGATCGCACTCTTCGTTCTTCTTGCGATCACGAGTCTTCTGCTCATGATGTTCATCCTCATGCACAAGGGGCGTGGCGGCGGTCTCTCCGACATGTTCGGCGGTGGCATCTCGACCGGTGCGGGATCCTCGGGTGTGGCCGAACGCAATCTCAACATCATCACGACCATCGTTGGTGTGGTGTGGCTCGGCAGTGCGATCGGCATCGCGGTGCTTGAACGCTTTATCTAAGCGTCATCGGGTGTCTCGCGCTCGTTTTCAGGCGCCCACTCGCGTCGACCCAGCCCCTCATCTCCCACCCCCACCCTTGACGAGGATTGACTCCGATTTTAAGAGGGCGGCCGCCCGGTTCTTAGAGGGGCTGCCAGGTTTTTAGAGGGAGCTGCTCGGTTTTACGAGGGGCCGCCCGTGGCGTCCGAAAGCACTAGCGCTCGAGGAGGGCCGCGAGTGTGTGAGCGCTCATCTGGCCCGGGGCAGATTCGGATCCGACGGTGGCAAAGCTCGCGTCGGAACCAAAAACTCCGCCGGCAAGCCGACTGACCTTACCAAGGCGACCCATCGCGATTGTGATGAGGGCGTGTTCAAGCGTATTTCGCGCTTTGACGCTGGCGCCAAGGAGCGCGAGGACGTCTTCGGGTGTGTGAGGCATGACAGCGAGCTTCGCGACGGCGCGATTGGCGGGCGCGAGAGTTGCCATGTATTCCAGCATCGCGAGCATCGACTCGCGCGGGGGCGTGGCGTCGAAATAGTGGCGTGAGAGAACAACGGGAAGGCCCGATTTCTCGGAGGCTTCGAGCACCGCGCTCATCGCGGCGGGGTGCCTCGCCACTTCGAGGTCGATGGCATGGGCGAGGCCCGAGCCGACGATCGAGCCGAGGAGTTCAGCGTAGACGTCGTCAGAAACACTCCATTCGCCACCCTCGCGTGCGGTGCGGATCGTCGCGAGGAGGGGGAGCGAGGGAGCGCTCTCACGCACGGCCTGAAGCGTCGCGTGAATACATTCATCAGCCTGAGTGCGGGTGGCGTTGGAAGCCGCAAGAACGTGATCGAGGCGCACCTCGAGGATATCCACGGGAGCTTCGCTCGCCGCATGAGCACCGTCCCTGACATCATCGAGCGTGGACCCGAGAACGGGCGCAATGATCGCTGTTTTGTTCTCCGCACCTAGCGGAACGCTGCCGATCATCACGCCCGTTGTCATGGGGTCTTCACCTACTTCTCTGGGGCCCTGCCGAGGAGGGGCCCCTCATGGCCTACAGGAAGTGCGCAGCTTCCTTGTCGAGGAACCACGTCGTTGATTCGGTGCCGCGCACGGCGGAGGCCGGGCACTTTTCCGCATCGATCTTCGTGTGCGCAGTTTTCACTGCTTGAGCTTTATCGAAGCCCGCGACGAGGAACGACACGTGGCGCGAGCTGTTGAGCACGGGCCACGAAAGTGAGATGCGCTCCGAGGGGGGCTTCGGGGAATTGCGCACGGGAACGGCGTAGGCCGAGGTCGCACGCGCATCGCGGTGCTCCGGGAACAGTGAGGCCACGTGGCCATCAGGGCCAACACCGAGCAGAAGGACGTCGAAGTACGCTTCGCCCTGTGTCGTGAACGCCGCGTCGCCACCCTGAATCGTGAGCTGCTGCCCGTACCACGCGGCAGCCTCGTCGAGGTTCATGCCGGCGTCCGAACCGGGAATCGTGTGCACGTTGTACACGGGGATGCCCGCGCCCGTCGTGAGCGCCGAAATGACGGGACGATCATTACGGTCAGAAGACTTTGCGGCAACGAATCGCTCATCGCCCCACCACACGTGGAGTTTCGACGTGTCCACTTCGGCGAATTCGAGAGAGATCGCGATGCGCTCGGCTGTCGCCGTACCCGCGCGCCCGCCCGTGAGCACGAGGTGCGCGATTCCGCGCTCCTCGATCGCCTGGGAAATACGCGCGACGGCGTCCTTCGCCACGGCTTTCACAACGGCGTCCATGTCGGCGTTGAAAACATCGGTCGGTTCTGGTTTGCCAATGGCGAAACTGCTCGGGTTGCCGGTGAGGGGGAACGCCGTCGAGAGCACATCACCATAGACATCATCGGGATCGAGACGCCGCAATTCCTCGCTCAGGAGGTCATACATCGTGCGTTTCGGCATCGTCACGAACTGGTCGTCATTATTACCCGGAAGACTCATCGTGACGCCTTCCTGGCTTGAGCGCATGAGGCGAATATCGCCGTCTTCGCGATGGAGCGTCACCGCGCTCAAGCCATGATCAGCCTCAACCGCTTTGAACTCTACCGGCACATCCTCGCCGAGCGAGTTCTGGAGCCACGCCTGCATGAGAAGCGAGGACGGGTTGTCTTCGATCCCCTCAATCGTGATGGCCGTGGGCGTGCCAGCGGGCGGGTAGTCGTACGCGGTAGCCACGAGGCCACGCCAGTTCGTAATGCGCGACCACGAGAGATCGGAATCGCCGCTCTTATAGCCTCGTGCAAGACGCAAAAGCGAAGACTTCGGGCTCTCACACTGGTAAACGTCGGTAATGCGTCGCTGCGCGATCGCGCCGAGCGGATCCTGCGAAGGCGACGCCGGGGGCGTGTACGGCCACCACGTGACGATGGGGGCATCGGGAAGCAAAAGCGGGGTGATGAGGGTGTCGAGGCCTGCGTTCACGCGTCCGTGGGCCCGCAAAATGATGACCTCACCCGCGCCTGCGTCGGTCCCCACGCGGATCTCCGCGTCAAGGGCATCGCGTCTCGAGCCGTGTTCGGTCACGATCACGATGATGCGTGCGGGGTGCTCCTGGCTCGCTCGCACGGCCGCTTGAATCGGGTCATCGAGCGAACCGGTATGCGTCACGATCACGAGGGTGGCCACGCGATTGAGAGAGATGAGTCCCTCCTCCTCGCGCAAGTCGCGAAGCTTCGCGCTGATCTGCGACGCGGTCGTGTTTTCAAGTGTGGAAATCATGGACGCCTCCAGGTGCGGCCGTCGCGGGCCATCATGTCGTGTGCGGTCTGCGGGCCCCACGTGCCGGAACGGTACGGGGCGGGCGGCATGTGCTCGTCCCAGAACTCGAGGATCGGGTCGAGGATCTGCCATGAGAGCTCGACTTCTTTCTGTCGCGGGAACAGCGGGGGAGCGCCGCGCAGAACATCAAGGATGAGCCGCTCATACGCCTCGGGAGATTCCTCGGTGAAGGTCGAACCATACGCGAAGTCCATGTTGACATCGCGCACTTCCATTTGCGTGCCCGGCACCTTCGAACCGAAACGCATTGTCACGCCCTCGTCTGGCTGCACGCGGATGACAACCGCGTTCTGGCCGAGATCCACCGTATCGGTGTCACGGAATGGCAAGAACGGAACCTGCTTATAGACGATCGCGATCTCGGTGACGCGGCGGCCGAGCCGCTTGCCCGCACGGAGGTAGAACGGCACGCCCGCCCAGCGACGCGTGTTCACCATGAGTTTGATCGCGGCGAAAGTTTCGGTCGTCGAATCTGGCGAGATTCCGTCCTCTTCGAGGTAGCCATTGACCTGTTCGCCGCCTTGCCATCCACCCACGTACTGACCGCGCGCCGTGCCTTCAGCGAGATCCTCGGGGAGCTCGATCGCAGCGAGAACCTTCTCTTTTTCGCTGCGGAGCTCGGCGGCATCGAACGTGATGGGCTCTTCCATCGCCGTGAGGGCAAGCAGCTGAAGCAAGTGATTCTGGACGACGTCGCGCGCGGTGCCGATGCCGTCGTAGTAACCGGCGCGAGTGCCGATGCCGATGTCTTCGGCCATCGTGATCTGCACGTGGTCGACGTAGCGCGAGTTCCACACGGGCTCGAACATCTGGTTCGCGAACCGGAAGGCGAGGAGATTCTGGACCGTTTCCTTGCCGAGATAGTGGTCGATGCGGAAGATTTCTTCGGGCTTGAAGACCTTCTCGACGATGTCGTTGAGTTCGCGTGCGCTTTCAAGATCGTGCCCGAACGGCTTTTCGATGACGACGCGTCGCCAGGAGTTTTCCGAGGGTGTATTGAGCCCCGATTGTGCGAGCTGCTCGGCAACCTGGGGGAAGGCGCTCGGGGGAATGGAGAGATAGAAGGCGTGGTTGCCGCCCGTTCCCCGGGATTCGTCGAGTTCGCTTACCACTCGCGTGAGCTCCTCGAAAGCCTCCGTGTCATCGAAGGCACCGGTGACGAAACGGAGCCCGCCCCTGAGCTGCTCGAAGGCGTGTTCGTTAAACGGGGTACGCGCGTATTTTTCTACGCTTTCGCGCATGTACTCCGCGAAGTCATCGTGACTCCATTCGCGCCTACCGAAGCCCACGAGGCCGAAGGCAGGGGGGAGAAGGCCGCGGTTGTGGAGGTCATAGATGGCGGGGAGGAGCTTCTTGCGCGCGAGGTCGCCAGTCACGCCGAACATCACGACCGAGCACGGTCCGGCGATGAGGGGGAGGCGACGGTCACGCGAATCGCGCAAGGGGTTGCCGGGTGCAGCTTCGTTCTGCCTCACAGTGGTCCTTTGTGTAGGGATAGGTGTGTGTCGCACCCGTGCCCGCGCCCCCTTCTTGCGGGAGCGCGGGCACGAGAGGCTTCGATGTTTATTTTGCGGACGCGGCGGCGTCGCGGACGGCCGAGAGGAGTTCCTCCCAGGCGGTCTCGAACTTTTCGACACCTTCGCGTTCGAGAACGGCAAAAACATCGTCAAGATCGATGCCGGCGGCACTGATCTTCTCGAGTGCGTCACGCGCTTCGGCAAAGTCACTTTCGGTGAGGGGGCCTTCGACACGTGCATGGTCGGCGACAGCCTCGAGTGTCTTGCCCGGGACCGTGTTCACGACGGGGTCAGCCACGAGACGGTCGACATACATCGTGTCGGGGTAGGCATCGTTCTTGACGCCCGTGGATGCCCACAGCGCACGCTGAGGATTCGCCCCCTTCGCCTTGAGCGCGGCGAAGCGTTCGGAGCCAACGTAATCGAGGTATTCGGCGAAGGCAGCCTGCGCGTTGGCGAGACCAGCCTTGCCGCGAAGCTCGAGGGCCTCGCCGCCGATGGCCTCGAGTCGCTTATCGACTTCGCTGTCCACGCGGGACACGAAGAAAGAGGCAACCGAGTGGATGCGCGAGAGGTCTACGCCGTTCTCTGCGGCCTTTTCAAGGCCCGCGAGGTAGGCGTCGATCACCTGGCGGTAGCGCTTGAGCGAGAAGATCAGCGTGACGTTGACGCTGATGCCCTCGGCGATCGTGCGCGTAATGGCCGGGAGACCTTCGTCGGTCGCGGGAATCTTGATCATGACGTTCTCGCGGTCCACGAGGGAGTGAAGCGCCTTAGCCTGGTCGACGGTCTTCTCTTCCTCGTGAGCGAGTCGGGGGTCGACCTCGATGGACACGCGCCCGTCGAAGCCATTCGACTTGTCATAGGTCGGTTTGAACACGTCGCACGCACTGCGCACATCCGCGGTCGTGAGCTCGGTGATGATGCCGTCAACGTCGAGGCCGCGCGAGGCGGCGTCGGCGATGGCGGCGTCGTAGTCCGATTTTCCGGCGATGGCCGCCTTGAAAATTGCGGGGTTGGTGGTCACGCCTACGATGTTGCGCTCGCTCATGAGCTTTTCGAGGTCTCCGCTCTCAATGAGGGAGCGGGAGAGATCGTCGAGCCACAGCGAGACGCCGAGGTCGCTCAGCTTCTGGGTCAATTCGGTCATGGCAAAACCTTTCGTTAAGAGGTTGCTTGCGCGATATTCCGATGGACTGTTCTTACTTGGGAGCTGCGGCGAGGGACTCCTTCGCTTTCGCCGCAACGTTTTCGGCGGTGAAGCCGTACTTCTCGAACAGGAGCGCACCCGAGGCGGACTCGCCGTAGTGCTCGAGCGAAACCGCGCGGCCAGCCTCGCCAAGGAAGCGGTACCAGGGCATCGCGATACCCGCCTCGACGCTTACGCGCGCCTTGACCGAGCTCGGGAGAACCGATTCGCGGTACTCCTCACTTTGCTCGTCGAACCACTCCACGCACGGCATCGACACGAGTCGCGTGGGGATGCCCTCTTCCTCGAGAAGCTTCTGTGCGCCGGCAGCATGTTGGACCTCGGAGCCGGTGGCGATGAGGATGACCTCGGGCTCACCGTTCGAGGCGTCTTTCATGACGTAGGCACCCTTGTCGAGGTTCTCCGCGGCTGCGTACTCGTCGCGATCGAACGTGGGAACGCCCTGACGCGTAAGGATGAGGCCCGCTGGACCCTCGTCGCGCTTGAGGATGGCCTTCCATGCCTGGGCCGTCTCGTTCGCGTCGGCCGGACGCACGACCGAAAGGTTCGGGATCGCGCGGTACGCGGCGAGGTGCTCAACGGGCTGGTGGGTCGGGCCGTCTTCGCCGAGGCCGATCGAGTCGTGGGTCCACACGTAGGTTGCCGGGGTCTTGCACAGCGAAGCGAGGCGCACAGAACCGCGCATGTAGTCGGCGAACTGGAAGAACGTGCCGCCATAGGGGCGTGTAAGGCCGAAGAGCGAAATACCGCTCAAAATCGCGCCCATGGCGTGCTCGCGGATACCGAAGTGGAGGGTGCGTCCGTAAGGGTTGCCAGCGAAGTCCTTGGTCTGGTTGGCTTCGGGGATGAACGACGGCTCACCCTTCATGGTCGTATTGTTCGAGCCGGCGAGGTCAGCGGAACCGCCCCATAGCTCGGGCATGACCGAGGCGAGGGCACCGAGAACTTTGCCCGAAGCGGCGCGGGTGGCGATGCCCTTGGCGTCCGCCTCGAACACCGGGAGCGCCGCGTCGAGGTCTTCGGGAAGTTCGCGAGCGGTCAGGCGGTCGTAGAGCGCCGCGGCATCCGGGTTGGCACCTCGCCACTCGTCGAGTTTCGCATCCCACTCGCGGTGTTTCCCGGCACCGCGTTCGATGAGCTTGCGCGCATGAGCGAGGGCGTCCTCGTCAATTTCGAAGGTCTTCTCGGTATCGAAGCCGAGGATGTCCTTGAGACCCGCGACCGGCTGATCGCCGAATGCCGAACCGTGAGCGGCGTGGTCGCCCGACTTGCCCGGGGTGGGCCATGCGATCACGGTGCGAAGCTGAATGAAGGTCGGCTTGTCGGTGACGTGCTGGCCCGCGACGATCGCGTCCTTGAGTTCCTTCAGGTTCTCAACGTAGTCGTTGCCACCGTTCGTCCAGTCAACGGTGCGCACGTCCCAGCCGAGCGCCTGATAGCGCGCGGCCGTGTCCTCGGTGAACGCGATGTTCGTGTCGCCCTCGATCGAAATCTCGTTGTCGTCCCAGATGACGATGAGGTTGCCGAGCTGTTGGGTGCCCGCGATCGAGCTGGCCTCGTTGCTCACGCCTTCCTGCAGATCACCGTCGGAAGCGAGAACGTAGGTGAACGTGTCAAACGGGCTTTCGCCGGCAGGGGCGGTCGGGTCGAGGAGGCCGCGCACGCGGCGCTGCGCCATCGCGAAGCCCACGGACGACGCAATGCCCTGGCCGAGCGGGCCCGTTGTCATCTCGACACCGGCGGTGTGGAAGTTTTCGGGGTGCCCCGGGGTCTTGGAACCTTCGGTGCGAAGGGCCTGAAGGTCCTCGACCTCGATGCCGAAACCGCCGAGGAAGAGTTGCAGGTACTGCGTGAGGCTCGTGTGCCCGCACGAAAGGATGAAGCGGTCACGACCGAACCACTCCGGGTCCTTCGGGTCGTGGTTCATGATGTCCTGGTACAGGAGGTACGCGGCGGGGGAGAGACTCACGGCAGTGCCCGGGTGCCCGTTACCGACCTTCTGCACGGCATCGGCGGCGAGGATGCGCGCGTTGTCGATAGCGCGCTTGTCGAGATCGCTCCAGCCCTCGGGGGCTACGAAATTGCTACTCACGAAAGTTTTTCCCTTCCATCGGTTGATCCATCTCGAGCGCCGATGGCGAATCACCATTTCGGCGCGAGGGGCCAAAATCGTGTCGATAGTAACGCGCAAATTTGGGCGAAAGGTGACTGCTGTCTCAGGAAACGCAGGGAGGTTCGGGGATCCGGGGTGCGCCGACGGTGCGGGCACCGGGATCTTTGGAAGTCACGGTTCCGACGCTTGCCCGGGAGACGTCGGAACCGAGTTTCTAGTGGCGTGACTTACCCGCAAGTTCCTGGCCCCGGACGCGTCGTGCCGGTTATCGTGGAGGGACGTTAGGCCTTTTCCCACTTTTCCCGGCCTCCACAGTCTTCTCCACGCAATCGAGGAACGCGAGTGAATCAAAGCCCCGGCACGACAACCCTTTCCCACGAAGCGACGGCGCAGCGTGGGAAGTCGCAGGAGCCCTCGCTTCGCCGAACGGTCCTCGCGTACGTTGCGCTGACGAAGCCCCGCATTATCGAGCTTCTGCTGATCACGACCATCCCCACGATGTTCCTCGCGGCAGGTGGCTTCCCCTCGTGGCTGCTCATCCTGAACACGATGGTGGGCGGGTACCTCGCTGCCGGCGGCGCGAACGTGCTCAACATGTACCTCGATCGCGATATCGACGCGAAGATGAAGCGCACGAAGAATCGCCCGCTCGTCACGGGAGAAGTGTCCCCGCAGGCGGCGCTCACGTTCGGTCTCGTGTTGAGTGTCCTTTCGGTGGCGTATCTGTGGACCTTCGTGAACCTCCCTTCGGCCCTCCTCGCACTCGGCGCAATTCTTCTGTACGTCGTGTTCTACACGATGATCCTCAAGCGTCGCACGAGCCAGAACATCGTGTGGGGTGGCGTCGCCGGGTGCATGCCCGTGCTCATTGGCTGGTCCGCCGTCACGGGCGGTGTGTCGTGGACAGCCTTCTTCCTCTTCCTCGTGATCTTCTTCTGGACGCCCCCGCATTACTGGCCGCTCGCAGAGCGGTTCACGCAGGACTACGCGCGTGCCGAAGTTCCGATGCTCCCCGTCGTCAGCTCGCGAAAAAACGTGGCGAACCAGATGGTGTTCCACACGGTTCTCATGCTTGCGAGCTCGTTCGCGATCATTCCTCTCGCGCCCACGGGAATCGTCTATACCGTGAGTTCGATCGTGTTCGGTGGCTGGTTCCTCTTCCTGGTCGTGCGCTACGCGGTTCGTGTGCGCCGGGGTGCGGAAGGTAAGCAGCTCAACCCCATGGGGGTATTCCACGCGTCGATCACCTATCTCACGCTCGTGTTCGTCGCGCTTGCGATCGATCCCTTCGTGGCGCTCTAGCGAGATCGCATGCACCGGCGCGCCGCAAGCGCTTCGCAACTCGTAGCTGCCTTCCTCACTCACATTCGCGTCGAGCGTGGGCTGAGCCCGAATACGGTAGCTGCCTATCGCCGAGATCTCGATCGGTACCTTGCGTACCTCGACACTCAAGAGATCGATGTGCGGGACGTTGAGACCCCCATGATTTCGGAATATATCGGCGCCTTGCGCGAAGGTGGCTCGGGGACGGCGCCCTTAGCCGCGTCCTCCGCCGCGAGAGCCCTCGCGTCAATCCGCGCCTTTCACCGGTTCCTCGATGAAGAGGGAGAAGCGCACGATGGCGATCCGTCAGCACTCGTGCGGGAGGCATCCCGCCCCTTGCGCTTGCCGGATGCTCTCAGCATCGCGGAGGTTTCCGCGCTTATCCAGGCGGCGTCGGGACCGTTCACCGGTGCCCTCGCAACCGAGCGTGCCCTTCGCAATCGTGCCCTCGTGGAACTGCTCTACGGGACCGGATGCCGCATAAGCGAGGCCCTCGCGCTTGACGTCGACGACACCATGCAGAGCGAGGCGATCGTGCTCGTGCGAGGCAAGGGGAATAAGGAGCGGCTCGTGCCGCTTGGGCGCTACGCGCTTGACGCGCTTGACGCGTACTTGACGCGCGCGCGACCCGCGTTCCTCGAGAAGGGAAGCGGGAGCCCCGCGATCTTCTTGGGCAATCGGGGTACGAGACTCACGCGCCAAGCCGCCTTCGCCATCGTGACGACTGCTGCTAGTGACGCGAGAATCACCTCGCACGTGAGCCCCCACACCCTGCGCCACAGCTACGCGACCCATCTGCTCGAGGGCGGGGCCGACGTTCGTACGGTCCAGGAACTGCTCGGCCACGCTTCGATTACGACAACCCAGCGCTACACGCATCTCGGCGCGCAGGCCCTTCGTGAGATCCACGCGAGCTCGCACCCGCGAGCGTTGTGAAGCCGTGCGCGTGGCGGGCGTGTTCAGGGCTGCCGGTTAGGATATTCCCCATGGGTCGCGCGCACTGATCGCGCGCGAAAACCCGTGAACATCAACGACGTAGGGACAGGTACACGTGACAAAGAGCGAGCTTGATCTGAAGCTGAACTACGGCCCCACGGGGCGCCCGCTTCCGGACTTTCCCGAGCCGAAGGCTCTCGACTCGCACGGTCCCGCGCGCATCATCTCCATGGTGAACCAGAAGGGTGGCGTGGGAAAGACGACCTCGGTCATCAATCTCGGCGCAGCGCTCGCCGAGTTTGGTCGCAAGGTGCTTCTCGTGGACCTCGACCCGCAGGGCGCCCTGAGCGCGGGCACGGGCATCAATAGCTACGAGCTCGATCTCACGGTGTATAACCTGCTGCTCGAGCGTGACCACGACATCCGTGAGGCAATCCAGCCGACGACCACGGAGAACATGGAAATTCTCCCGGCAAATATCGACCTCTCGGCGGCCGAGGTTCAGCTCGTCAACGAAGTCGCGCGCGAAATGGCCCTCGCGCGCGTGCTGCGTCCCGTCGTAGGGGAGTATGACGTCATTCTCATTGACTGCCAGCCCTCGCTCGGCCTGCTCACGGTGAATGCCCTCGCCGCAAGCGACGGCGTGATCATTCCCCTCGGCGCGGAGTACTTCGCACTTCGCGGCGTTGCGTTGCTCGTGGAAACCATCGAAAAGGTGCAGGACCGCATCAACCCGCGACTCGAGATGGACGGCATCCTCATCACGATGTTTGATCCGCGCACACTCCACGCGCGCGAGGTCGTGAGCCGCGTGGTCGAGGCGTTCCCCGACAAGGTCTTCCACACCGCGATTAACCGCACCGTGAAGTTTCCGGATGCCTCGGTGGCCGCGGAACCGATCACGACTTTTGCTTCGAACAACAAGGGCGCTGATGCCTATCGCCAGCTTGCGCGCGAGCTCATCGCGCGCGGGGCAGCAGCTTGACGCCCGCGCGAGGGCGCGGGCGCGGACCGAAGCGACGTAAGAGCGACTTCACCGCGCCGAAGAAAGTTCGACTCCGGGATTCCGACGGCGCGCCGCGCACGAGCAAAAACGGTGCTTCACAGGCATCGTCGGATCATGCTCCCCGGGAAGGAGAGCGCCTGCAAAAAGTGCTTGCGCAGGCTGGCTTCGGCTCGCGTCGCGCGTGCGAGGCGCTCATCGCCCAGGGGCGCGTTGCGGTCGGCGGAGAAATCGTCCAGGAACAGGGCGTGCGCGTCGACCCTCGTGCGGCGGTGATTCACGTCGACGGGCGCCGCGTGCAGCTCGACGAGGAGAAACTCACGATCGCTCTCAATAAACCGCGCAAAGTCATGAGCGCGATGGAGGACCCGCAGGGGCGCCGCACCCTCGAGGAGTTTGCTGCGCGCTATCCCGTGCGGCTCTACCACGTGGGTCGGCTCGACTACGAGACCGAAGGGCTTTTGCTCCTCAGCAACGACGGCGAACTCACTCATCGACTTACGCACCCGAGTTTTGAGGTGTCGAAAACATACGTGTGCCGCTTTGGCTGCCGAGGCGCGTTCCCGCGGTCGATTCTCGCGAAGCTGCGCTCGGGGCTCGAGCTTGAGGACGGCCCCGCGAAGGCTGACCGCGCGAGCCTCGTCGCGCACGACGGGAAGGAAGCGATCGTGGAGGTCATGCTCCACGAAGGGCGCAACCGTATCGTTCGGCGCATGTTCTCTGCGCTCGGATACGAACTGACGAGTCTCGTTCGCACCCGGATCGGTCCGGTTGTTCTTGCCGATCTCGCTCCTGGCGCCACGCGTGAACTGACGGCCAAAGAACTCGGCACACTCATGGCGGAGGTGGGGCTGTGAGTGCCGTTGCGGAGCGCGAAGCCGTCGCCCTCGAAGGGCCGATCCTCGTGATCGGTGCGGGGCTCATCGGCGGGTCACTTGGAATGGCACTCTCTCATGCGGGGCTCGATGTTCTCGTGCGCGATTCGTCTCCGGGAACCATGCGTCTCGCGTGTGAACTTGGCGTCGGGCGGGAGCAGCAGCCCGGCGACTTGCCGCAGATCGTTGTCGTCGCCACTCCTCCCGATGTCGCCGCACGCGTCGTGGTGGAGGCATTGGAGGAGTTTCCAGCGGCGTGCGTGCTCGACGTGGCGAGTGTGAAGCAGCGCATCGCTGAGGAAGTTCTCGCTCGGGCTGCTGAACGCGGGCTTGATGCTTCACGTTACGTGGGCACCCACCCCATGGCCGGACGCGAGATCGCCGGGGTGGTTGCTGCTCGAGGCGACCTTTTTCGGGGGAGGGCCTTCGTTGTGGTTCCGACGCCTGCCACCTCTTCTCGAAGCTATGCTCTCGCAAAACTGCTGGGGATTGAGATCGGCGCTGCCGTGGTCGACATCGACCCCGAAGCGCACGATGAGGCCGTCGCCTACGTTTCGCACGTCCCGCAGATCGTCTCGAGCCTCCTTGCGGGCCGGCTTACACATGCGAGCGAATCCGCCCTGGGACTTTCGGGCCAGGGACTTCGCGACACTACCCGCATCGCCGCGAGTGATCCTCGACTGTGGGTCGAGATTCTCTCGGCGAACGCGGGGCGTATCGCCCCCATTCTCCGCGGGCTCGGCGAGGATCTCGCCGCTCTCACGCAGGCATTCGAGGTTCTCCACGACGCAGACCCAAAGCCTGGCTCGCGCGCGAGGATCGCCAGGGCAATTGCTTCGGGTAACGATGGCGTTTCTCGTATCCCAGGCAAACACGGCGGCGGTGCGGAAAACTTCTGTCGGCTCGCAGTTCTCGTGCCCGATGAGCCGGGCCAGCTCGCAAAGCTCCTCACCGACATGGGGGAGGAGCGCATCAATCTTGAAGATCTGCGCCTCGAGCACTCGCTCGGGCAGCCGGTGGGCCTCGCTCATGTGAGCGTCACGCGCGCCGACG
Source organism: Dermabacter indicis (assembly GCA_001403775.1). Lineage (GTDB taxonomy): Bacteria > Actinomycetota > Actinomycetes > Actinomycetales > Dermabacteraceae > Dermabacter > Dermabacter indicis. The sequence continues at coordinate 224,079 of CYUG01000011.1, read as the reverse complement.
AAAAGCGGCTCACCGCGATGCTCGAAAAGAGAGGTTGGGCACGCGCGGGCACCGAGTAGAGGTGAGGAGCCCGCGCATGAGCAACCCGCGACTAGGCTTAGAAGTTGACCATCGACAGGGGAGGTATAGGCATGAACGGCGTCACCATCGCGATCGATGGCCCCGCAGGTTCGGGGAAGTCCACGGTGTCGAAAGAGGTGGCACGTGCCCTCGAGGGCGGCTATCTCGATACGGGCGCGATGTACCGCGCGGCCGCGTGGTCCTGCCTCAACGAGGGCGTTGACCTCGACGACAAAGAGGCCGTCACGGCGCACGTGGCGGAATTCGATCTCGTGATGTCGACCGACCCCGACGAGCCTTACATCTTCGTCGAGGGCACAGAGATTTCTTCGCAGATCCGCACCGAGGAGATCTCGACGTGTGTGAGCCGCGTCGCGACCAACACCGATGTGCGCGCGATTCTTCAGGAGCGCCAACGCGCGGTTTTCTTCCAGACGGCGAACGAGAAGGGTTTCTGCGTCGCTGAGGGCCGCGACATCACGACGGTTGTGGCGCCGGATGCTGATGTGCGCGTGCTTCTCACCGCGAGCGCCGAGGCGCGCCTGAGACGCCGTGCCGGGCAGCTCGGGCTCGAGCAGTCAGAAGAAGTACGCGAGCGCATGCGCGACCAGGTCCTTCGACGCGACGCCGACGACTCGACCGTTTCAGAATTCACGCAGGCCGCGGAAGGCGTCGACCTGATCGACACGACTGACCTCGGCATCGAAGAGGTCATCAACGCGGTTCTCGAACTGGTTCCCGGTATCGAACTCGTCGACGACCAACCTGAAGTCGAAGACGTACGCGATGATGCAAGCCCCGATGCCCTCGATGACGAGGCGCGTACGGCCTCGCTGCGCGCGGGCCTTGAGGATTATGGCCTCAACGATGACGATCAGCGCCTCCTCACTGACGATTACGCGCCGATCGAGAGCGCCGAGGATGAGCGCATGCTTCCGGTGCTTGCCGTGATCGGCCGACCGAACGTCGGCAAGTCCACGCTCGTGAACCGCATCCTCGGCCACCGCGAGGCGGTTGTGGAGGACACTCCCGGTGTGACGCGTGACCGCGTGTTCTATGAGGCCAACTGGGCGGGGCGCGACTTCATGCTCGTCGACACTGGCGGCTGGGAAGATAAGGTCGAGGGAGTTGCCTACCGCGTCGCCGAACAGGCCGAGCTCGCGATCGGCCTCGCCGATGCTGTGATGTTTGTTGTCGACGCCAACGTGGGCATCACTCACACTGACGAGCAACTCGTGAAGGTGCTGCGCCGCTCCAAGAAACCCGTGCTGCTCGTCGCGAATAAGGTTGACGATCAGCGCGGCGAACTCGAGGCAGCGGCTCTGTGGAATCTCGGTCTTGGTGAGCCCCATCCTGTTTCCGCACTCCATGGACGCGGCTCCGGTGACGTGCTCGACCGTGTTCTTGAGATCCTCCCCGAGGAGGGGCAGACGCGCGCCAAACCGAGCGGGCCACGGCGCGTGGCCCTCATCGGCCGACCGAACGTGGGTAAGAGTTCCTTGCTCAATAAGCTCGCGCGCGAGAACCGCGTTGTCGTGGACTCGACCGCGGGCACAACGCGTGACCCCGTCGACGAAGTCATCGAACTCGACGGGCGTGAGTGGACGTTTGTGGACACTGCCGGAATCCGCCGTCGTATCCGCCAAAGCGAAGGCGCCGACTTCTTCGCCTCGATCCGCACCCAGGCAGCCCTCGATCGCGCTGAAGTCGCCGTCGTTCTCCTCGAGGCCACGGAACCGATCTCGACTCAAGACCTCAAGATTATCGACATGGTCCTCGAGTCGGGTCGCGCCCTCGTGCTCGCCTTCAACAAGTGGGATCTTCTTAGCGAAGAGCGCCGCGCGCAACTCGAGTGGGAGATCGAAAAGGACCTCTCACACGTGCGATGGGCGCCGCGAGTGAACATCTCTGCGCGCACGGGTCGCCACACCGATAAGCTCGTTACGGCGCTCGACCTCGCCCTTGAGTCGTGGGATACACGTATTCCTACGGCACGACTCAACGCTTTCCTTGGAACGCTCGTGGCCGCCCACCCGCATCCGCTTCGTGGCGGAAAACAGCCGCGCATCCTCTTTGCGACCCAGGCCCGCACGCGGCCGCCGCGCTTCGTCATCTTCGCTTCGGGCTTTCTCGAGCACGGCTATCGCCGCTTTATCGAGCGACGCTTGCGCGAGGACTTCTCCTTTGACGGTTCGCCCGTGGAGATCAGCGTGCGCGTCCGCGAAAAGAGGAAAAACAGGTAAGGAGGGGCACCATGCCCGCGCCCGACTTTGTGATCGCCCTGCGCGAGAAAATTGGTCACGACCACCTGTGGCTCTCAGGCGTGACGGTGTTCGTGCTGAACAAGGACCGCACACACTGCCTCTTCGTCCAGCGGGCGGATAACCGCGCGTGGACTCCGGTCACCGGGATCATCGATCCCGGTGAAGCTCCCGCCCGTGCGGGTGCTCGCGAGGTTCTTGAGGAAACGGGATGCGCGTGCGAGATTGAGTTTCTCTCGAATGTGGGATGCGTCGGCCCGGTGACCCACCCCAATGGTGACGTGGCGAGCTATCTCGATCTCGCGTTCGTCGCGATCCACGTGGAGGGCGACCCGCACCCAGCGGATGGCGAAAACCTGCAAGCCGCGTGGTTCCCCATCGGTGAGCCGCCGGAGCTCAATAGCCGCTTCACAGAAGGATTTTGCCACGCGCTCGCGCAAGTCGACAGTGGCGAGCACGTGGCGAAATTTGAGCGGTAGGACCTCTCTTAGCGCTCGCTCGTGGGACGCTCGAACACGACCGCCATGGGCGTTTGCTGGGACCCCTGGCCGAGCGGATTATCGGCAAACTGCGCTTCATAATGCTCGCGGTCCCGCGAGGCGGAAAGGCCGAGCACATTGCGCCCAATGTCGTTCGCATCCATGACCACGACGCCGTCGAAGGTCGCGGCGAAGCGCTCGGGCACGACCTCACGGATCACCTTCACGAGATGCTCCGCGACGCGATCTGGATCTTTCGGGGGGAGCTTTGCCGAAACATTCGACGGATACACGGAGTATTCGGTCGGGCCGTCGATCGCCCGCACATCCGCCCCCGCGAGTTCGTAGAAGACGCCCCGCTTGCCTCGCAGTTTGCCGAGAGCGCCCAGAGCTGCGGCATAAGTGATGCGCCCAAGGCCCGCCTCGTTAATCGCGAGCTGCATCGTCACCGGGTCTCCGAGGCCGATGCCCGCGGGGGTGCGCGTGACGAACTTCGAGAGTAGCTTCGCGGCGAAGGACGGCTTGATTTCCCACACGAACCATGAGCGGCCCTGCATGATCGCGATGATCTTCTCAGAAACCGTGAAGTTCCATGGGCGCCCCTCGGTCGCGTGGCGATCCTCATCGGTGCCACGAGCATCGAGCTCGGCGAAGAAGCGCTCAACATACCCGGCAATCTCGTCATCCATGCGCGAGTCCTTCGAGAACTTCTCGGTCTGAATGGGGTAGCGGCGGGCCAGAATGTCACCCTCGAGCTCGAGATCGAGTTGCTTTCCCGCGTTCGCCGTGAGCGGCGTGTGGGGATCCGGCGGAAGCGACTGACCGTTGTCGCCCGCAAAGTGATCGGCATCCTCACCAGCTTCTTGCTCGCTCAGATCCGCCGAATCGAAGAACACACGCGCCCACAGCTCGGCGCATGCGAAACGCCACAGCTGGCCCGCGCTGAGCCCCGCGCGGCCATTGATGTGGGCGTCGTATGCCTTGAGGATCTCCGCCTGGTCGAACCAGCCTCGCGTGCCGAATGTTTGCGAGGAAAACAGCGAGAAGTAGGTGCCCTTGATGCGCTTGAACCATGCGGTTTCGCGCTCGTGCGAAGTCTGGACTGAATCCTCGAAGGACCGGTGATCAAGTGCAGCTTCGATGAGGGAGGGAGAGCCTCCCTTGCCGAAAGCGGTGTCGTCGAGCGAAGTGTAGAAACGAAGGAGCTCGCGATCGGTGAACGGGGATCGAACCGCGATGGCGTTGCCGAACGAACGCGCAGCCTTGGCTCGTTGCTCCGCTTCGACGCAGCCCGCAGTGCCGAGCGAGGCGAGCGGGCCCTCGTATTCGGGAACAGGCTCGACTGCGACCCGTTGTTCAGCTTTGTGCTCGCGCAAGGCGGAACCGAGAAGGGCATCGGTGGAGGCCTTCTCGCGAAGGCGAGCGGAGTCCAGCACGCGCGACACCAGCGAGCGACGATCCTTCTCGGGCGCCCGAAGTGCACGCGCACCGTAGGAATCAAGTGCGAGGGTTGAGCCGTTCTTTGCACATGCGCGAATCGCTAGCCACGTGAAATAGGAGGTAAGCGACGTCGGTGGCTCCTCGAACGTGCGAAGCATGCGGGGAAGATCGCCCTTCAACCCCTGAGGAGTGGCCTTCGCGTCGGCTTCGCACGCCGTGTCGAGCTCGGGGCCACCCGTGGAAGCGGCGAGCGTAAGGGAGTCCAGGTTCGCGCGTGCGGCGCGCGAGGCACTTTCGAGGGAGCTCGCCCCGATCGGGTCGACCGAAGTGACGAGGAGAGCGCCCTTCTCCGTGGCACGACGCGTCACTGCTTCCCCGAGTCGTGTGCGGAACTCGTCGACGCACGTGTGGTCGGCGCGGCGCGGATTCGAGGAAATAGAGAAAACCTCGCTCGCCTCGTGCGCGAGCGATGAGCGTTCGACCTCGCCTCGCGAGAAGCGCACCACCTCGCCGGGAAGGACACGGGAAACCCCCGCGAAGAAGGTTTCAGACCCGCGATGATCCTCGCCGAGGAGATAGCGGCGCACCACATCGAGATTGGGCTCACGCCGAAGTCCGGCGCGCGAAATGACACTCGCGATCGACGAGGCGAAAGCCATGCCCTCTTCGGTCTTGGCGTAGTAGAGAGGTCGAAGGCCAAGCTGGTCCCGTGCGAGCACAAGGGAAGAATCTGAGTCCAGGAAAGCTACCGCGAACTCGCCATCGAGTGAAGCGAGGGAGGAGATGCCTTCCGCCTCGATGAGGCGCGAGCAAACGTCGGACCCCGCGGTCCCCGACAGTGCTTCCGGCGAGCCGACCGGGATCACATACCCTTCGAGCGCGAGATTGCTGTTGCTCGCTCCTTCGGGCCAAGCCTTCATGTCTCCGTCAAAGGACACGTGACCGAAAAATGTAGACATCGCAGCAACCTCCCAAGGCTCATTCACCCCCCGACTATAGGGCAGTGACATAAGGGGCAATATAAAGAAAGGGGCGAGGCACCTCTTCGATGCCTCGCCCATTTATCCGCGTCGGGCTGACAGGATTTGAACCTGCGACCCCACGACCCCCAGTCGTGTGCGCTACCAAACTGCGCCACAGCCCGCGGTTTTTGACCTCACCCACTATAGCGGAGGTGTAAGGCGGAGAGCGAATTCAGGAGGGTGAGGCTTGCCACGCCCCGGGTTAGTCAAGAGGAACTAAAGGGTTCGCAGTGATCGGCCAAAAAATGAAGGTATGTGCAAAACGTCGTGTCAAAATAGAGGCGGAAGCATTGAACTCTCATGCCGGTCAGCGGAAAGAAGGTCTGTGTCATGAATGAACACAAGTTTGACTCGAGTCCCGAGCAGACCACGAAACTTTCGCCTATTGACGGCAAAGTTGAGTTCACCGAAGATGCCGAGCACGGGCTTTCCCAACAGGATCGCCAGGCCGTCGAAGCGCTCCCCGCCGGCACCGCCCTTTTGATCGTGCGCAAAGGACCCAATATGGGTGCGCGCTTCCTTCTTGATTCGGAGAGCACGGTCGCGGGACGCAATCCGAAGTCCGAAATTTTCCTTGACGATGTCACGGTCTCGCGCAAGCACGCCACGTTCGTGCGAGGCGAAGGTGGCTTCCTTGTTCTCGACATGGGCTCCCTCAACGGCACCTATGTCAACCGCGAACTCACCGACGAAGCGCGGTTGAACAACGGTGACGAGATCCAGATCGGCAAGTACCGCTTCACCTTCTTCACCCTTTCGTGAGGCGCGGCACCCAAAAAATTCTCGCCACATTTCGGCGCGTTTAATCCCGGATGGGGGTCGGGGTGGGTATTCTGTCGTCGAGACTTTCTCCCTTCCCCGACACGAAAGTCCATCTGGAGGCACACGTGAGCAAGCGCGAAAGCACCTTCGGTGCGCAGAGCACCGTCCCGGCGACAGAAGCCCAGGGCGTTCTCTTCGACGATCTCGTCGATACCCCCGGCGAACTCGGCTACCGCGGTCCGGCAGCCTGCAAAGCAGCGGGCATCACGTACCGTCAGCTCGACTACTGGGCGCGCACGGGCCTCGTGGAGCCGAGCGTTCGCTCCGCTACCGGCTCAGGCTCGCAGCGTCTGTACGGTTTCCGCGACATCCTCGTCCTCAAAGTCGTCAAGCGTCTCCTCGATACCGGAGTATCGCTCCAGCAGATCCGCGTTGCTGTCGACGCGATGCGTGCGCGCGGCGTCGAAGACCTCGCGCAGATCACTCTCATGAGCGATGGCGCTTCGGTGTACGAATGCACGAGTGCAGAGGACGTTTACGACCTCGTCTCCGGTGGCCAGGGTGTGTTCGGTATCGCCGTTGGCCGTGTCGCCCGCGAGGTTGAAACTGAACTTGCCATTCTTCCAAGCGTTGATCCGCAGCACGATGCCGCCGAGGCTCTCCGAGATGAGCTCGCCGCTCGCCGTGCGCGTAAGGCCGGCTGAGGACAGTTCTTCCGGCGTAACGCTACGCACGCCACATCTTCATAGTGAACTGACGCCCCTCTCGCGTGTCATGTCGGGATTATTGACATGCGAGAGGGGCGTGAGTTTTTTATGCGGGGGAGTGGCCACCGGTGGGGGCCACTCTCCACCCGGGCGATTTTAGGAGTTCTGGCGAGAGTCCATGATCGTGGAGAGCAGGCGATCAAAGTCCTGCGTGAGCCGCTTTGCGCTCGAGCCTTCGTACTCGTGAAGCGGGATTGCGCCGCCCTGTGCCTGCTGGAGGCCAACTCGCTCTTCAAGAACCGGCTCGAGAACGCGATCGCCGAAGAGTTCGCGCATTTCGTTGAGGCGAAACTGATGCTCGACGCTGCGGGGGCGATAGCGGTTCACGAGAATGCCAAGCGGCTGCAGACGTGGGGCGATGCCGGTCTCCTGGAGTTCTTCGGCGAGTTTGAGCGCGCGATCGGCCGCGGAAACCGCGAAGAAACCTGGCTCGGAAATGACGATCGAGCGGTCCGACGCCGCGAGAGCCATCTGCGTGAGTCCATTGAGCGACGGTGGACAGTCAATAAGAACGATGTCGTAGTGAAATGATCGCTTATCGAGTGCCTCGCGGAGGCGCCGGACGCCGCGACGGGCGAGCGCGGGGGAGTCCAAGCGCGAAGAGCGGTGGCTGCCGGGGATAATGTCGAGGTGGCTCGACGCGGAGGCCGTACCGTCATCGTGCTGCGCCCAAGGCGTTTGCACGATTGCCCGATCCACGGTCTCGGTGCGCCCCGAGGCAATGACTTCAGCGATATCCGGCTCTCCACCGGGGTGACCAAGAAGCCCGAGAGTCGTATCGCCCTGGGGGTCGAGGTCAAGAACGAGTGCGTTCACGCCCTGGTTGAGGGCAGCGGACGCGAGGCCGAGGGTGACGGAAGTTTTTCCGACGCCACCTTTGAGTGAATAAACGCTGACGACAAACACGGGATTTAGCCTACCGAATCCGGGCCACCGTCACCGTTGTGCCCATCCGTGTTTTCCGGCTCATCTGACATCTCCTTGAGGAAGTCCTCGACCTCGTCGGTGAGGTTCTCGGCGCCCGGCAGGGGAGCTTCGCTCCCGGGGGAGAGGTGCTGCACCATGCCGTCCATGCGCGAGTAGTTCTCCTCAAAGCCTTTAATGAGGGAGGCCAGTTGCTCATTTTCGGCCGCGCTCTGGTCGAGAGCCTCGCGAACCTCGGCGATTTTCTCGTCGAGTTCCTTCGTGGGGGTGAAAGCGGGCCCACCTTCGATATCGATCGCCGTAAAGAGTGCCGGGAGTGCGGGGTAGTACTCGACTTCGTGCGCGTAGGAGGGCACATGAGCGGCGAGCCCGATGATCGGGTGCCCTGCCTCGGCCATCCGCACGATGAGCAGGGCAGGGAAAGAGGCCCGCATCTCAATCGTTCCAGGAAACGGGTTCGCGAGAACAAGGTCCTCGGGATCGCCCGCGTAGCGACTCACGGCGACGGGCCTCGTGTGCGGGGTCGCGCCAGGGAAGCTCGTGGCGACGAGGGTGCGCGTGACGCCGAGTTGCTCGACGATGATGCGCACGGCATGCGCGACGCGTTCCCACTGGAAGTTCGGCTCGGGGCCGCTCAAAAGCAGGAAAGGTTTTTCGCCTTCGGGAGTGACTTCTCGAAGCGTGAGCGAAGGGGAGGAATAACCGGTGAGGTGGTCCTGTTCGAGTGAGATTGGCGGACGCACCGCCGTGTAGTCGATGACCTGATCGGAATCGAACGTTCCTACGAGTCGGTTCGGGTAGTTGTCCGTAATGAACTCGTCGAGTTTCTCCTGGACACGCCCGGAGTCCACAAACGAGCCGAGGGTCACGACGAGCGTGCTCGCGTGGAGAGAACGCGAGTCAACATCGCGCTCATAGCTGAAGAGCGTGGTGGGATCGAGCACGAAAACCTCCTAGTGTGCACGTCTTATGCTCCATTGAACGTCCGGTCGTCGGAGAGTTATTCCTCGGACGACTAGACTTGTGACGTGGCCGTTCACAAAATCGTTCTCTTCTATGTTTTCACTCCGCTCGCTGATCCGGAGGCAGTGAAACTCTGGCAGTTCGCCCTCGCAGATTCGCTGGGTCTCAAGGGGCGCGTGATCGTCTCGAAAGACGGCATCAACGCCACCGTTGGCGGCGAGATCGGGGCAGTCAAGCAGTACGTCAAGCGTACGCGCGCCTACGCTCCTTTCCGCGATGCCGATATCAAATGGTCGGACGGCACGGGCGAGGACTTTCCGAAGCTCTCGGTGAAGGTTCGGGACGAGCTCGTGACTTTTACCGTCCCGGAGGAAATCAAAGTTGGGGCCGAAGGCGTGATTGGCGGGGGAGAGCACCTCAGCCCCGAGGACCTGCACCGGCTCGTGGAGTCGCGCGGTGAGGACGTGGTGTTCTTTGATGGGCGCAATCGCATGGAGGCGGAAATCGGGCGTTTTCGCGGGGCGATCGTGCCCGAGACCGAAACGACGAGGGACTTCGTCGGCGAGCTTGAATCTGGCATGTATGACGACCTCAAGAATCGGCCGGTTGTCACGTACTGCACGGGTGGCATTCGTTGCGAGGTTCTCACCGTGCTCATGAAAAACCGTGGTTTCACGGACGTGTACCAGCTCGACGGCGGCATCGTTCGCTACGGCGAAAAGTACGGCAATTCGGGTCTCTGGGATGGCTCGCTCTACGTGTTCGACGGACGCATGCACATGGAATTCGGTGAGGGTGCGGAATCGCTCGGCTCGTGCGTTGCGTGCGGTGAGAAGACTCCCGTCTACGTCAATTGCGTGAACCCGTCGTGCCGCAGGCAGTTTCTGCGGTGTGACTCGTGTACGGAGAAAGGCCTCGCGCCATCGTGCGGGGAATGCGGGGCGTAGGAACTCAGCTTTGTCGGCTTTAGTCCGGGTTCGTGTTCGGGGAGGGGTCCGACGGTGGAGGGGCAGCCGTCGGATCGAAAGTGTGGCCGTTCCCCGCGCCCACTTTACATAACGTACATTATCGGCGATATGTGAGGAGTGGAGGCTTTACCCCCACAAGCCCTATGCAATCCACTTGCGGAAACCCCCACAGCCTCTATGCAATCCGGGACTGGGCAAGGGCTTCCTGGTAGCTCGGTTCCGCCTTCTTGAGCTCTGCGATCACGAAAGCTGTCACAGGAATCGCGAGGTACTGCACGATGACCTTGTAGAGGAACCCGAAAGCCGTGTAGTTGAGCCACTTGCCGAAGGTCGTAATGCGAATTTCCTCGCGTCGCGTACGCGGCCTTGCTGCTCGACTTGGTGTGTGGTGAGTCCGTGGCGTTTTCTCCCATGCGCCTCCCTTAGAGCCGCTTCGCCCTCCTCATTGCTTCCAAGGCATTGCGGGAGCGTGTGTGTCACATCCTTCAACGAAGGCGTCGAGGATCGCTTCGAGAATGCGGGAGGTGTCTTCCTCGAGCCTCTCCCCCGTGGCGAGTTCAGCGACCATGCGGTTGAGATAGACCCCGAGAAGTGTTTCCGCAAGTGTTTCTGCCGGAACGGTGAGGGTGATCGGGTATCTCGCCGAAAGCTCTTCGAAGATCTGCGCAATCCCTGTGATGAGGCGATCACGCTCGCGCCCGAGGTGCGTACGAGCGTCGATGTTTTGAAGGGAGAGTGACACGGCCTCGGTGTGCATGAGGTACCAGGCAAGGCCGAGCGGACGAAGTGATTCGAGGGACTCGAGAAGGTCTGGTTCGCCGGCGCTTTCAGGGGCGCCGTTCCCCTGGTCTTCGGCATTCGGGAAGGGCTGCGTGGCCGCTAGCGCCCGCGTCGTGACCTCGGTGAAGGCCTCCCAAAAGACCTCGTCTTTCGAGGAAAAGTTTGAATAGAAAGCGCCGCGCGTGAAGCCCGCGGCCCGAGTGAGGTCATCGACCGTGGCCCCCTCAACGCCCTTCTGCGTGAAAACGTCGATGGAGGCGTCGACGAGCCTTCGGCGAGTGTTCTCCTTGGATCGCGCCTGCTGCGCGCCCTCCGAGGCTGTGACGTCCACGATATTGCTCCTGATGGCCTTACGGGTCCTACTCGAGACATTTTAGTATCGAACTCGATACGAAAGTGTATTCAGTGTCTCGAGAGTAGCGAGGAGCATTCGTGTCATCGACCCTGTACCGCCTCGGCCTCAGCGCCGCACGCTCGCCCTGGAAAGTTCTCGGCACGTGGTTCGCGATCATCCTCCTCGCCGCCGCCGGCGCGATCACCCTCGGGAAAGGCCTTGACGACGCCTTCAGCATCCCCGGAACCGAATCTCAAGAAGGCCTCGACTCCCTCGCGACGCGCTTCCCGCAGCTCGGTGGCACGGGTGGCCAGATGATTTTCGTCAGCGAAGATGGCTCCCCCATCACCGCCCACGAGAACCAGATCATCAAAGCGATGGACCGCGCCCGCGAGGTCGAAGGCGTCGAAACCGCAACAAATCCGTTCGACAAGGACATGCCGGGCGAAAAAAGCGAGGACGGCACCGCGATCATCGCGAACATCCAGCTCGACCCCGAGCTCGACGCCGTCCCCAAAGAAACCTTGAACGGGCTCACGGACATCGTTGACGACACAACTCACACGAGCAATGGCCTCCACGCCTACATCGGTGGTCAGGTCACGATGACCCCCGAAATGGGGATGAGCATCATGGAGGTACTCGGCGTGATCGCCGCCCTCATTGTGCTCAGCATCGTATTCCGCGCAGTGCGCTCCGCCTTCATTCCCATCGTCACCGCGATTACGGGCATCATCGTCTCGATGATCGTCATGTTCATGGGCACGAGCATCTTCACGATCTCCTCGGCAACCCCGACTCTCGCCCTCATGCTCGGCCTCGCCGTGGGCATCGACTACTCGCTCTTCATCGTCTCGCGGCACCTCGACCAGCTTCGAAGCGGCCTCGATCCTTACGAATCCATCGCACGCGCAACCGCCACGAGCGGTAGCGCCGTCATCTTCGCGGGCCTCACCGTCGTGATCGCCCTCGTGGGGCTGTTCATCACCGGCATCCCCTTCATCACCGTCATGGGCGTTGTGTCCGCAGTGGCGGTCGCGTGCAACGTGCTCGCCGCGCTCACGCTCCTGCCCGCAATCCTTGGGCTCTTTGGCGAGAAAATCCGCCCCAAACGCCAGCGTCAACGCACCACCCAGCAAGCGTCGGACCCCTCTACCCGCGCTGCCCGCACTCCCCTGCTTGAACGCTGGGTGCGCGCCGCCATTCGCTTCCCTCTCGTGACGATCATCGTGGTCACGGTGGGGCTCGGCGCGGTGGCCATTCCGTTCAAAGACCTCGAACTTGCGCTCCCCGACCAAGGCACGGAGGATCCGGGCTCGTACGGTCGCGACGCCTACGACATCGTGACCGAGAAATTCGGCGCGGGCCACAACGCCACAATCATGCTGACCGCCGACATCATCAACACGAAGGATCCGCTCGGCGTCATGGACGAACTCGAGCGCGACATCCTCGCGATCGACGGCGTGGACAGCGTTCAAATCGCCACGCCCAATATGGGAGCCGACATGGGTGTCGTGGTCCTTCGACCCACCGAAGGCCCCACCTCAGAGCTCACCAAGAACGTCGTGGACACGCTACGCACCGATGCACCCACGTGGGAGAAAGACCTCGGCATCTCCGACATCAAGATCACGGGAGCCACCGCCGTCGCGATCGACATCGCCGACCGCCTCGACAAGGCGCTGCTCCCCTTCACGGTTTTCGTCGTGGGGCTTTCCCTCGTGCTTCTCGCGATGGTGTTCCGAAGCATCTGGGTACCGCTGAAAGCCGCTGTCGGGTTCCTTCTTTCCGCAGGTGCTGCTTTCGGAGTGACCTCCATGGCGTTCACCTACGGGTGGGGCGCAGACCTCCTTCAGGCGAAGGCGACGGGACCCGTGATTGCCTTCCTGCCAATCATGACGCTCGGAGTGCTCTTCGGCCTCGCCATGGACTACGAGGTCTTCCTCGTGACGCGCATGCGCGAAGAGTACATGCACACTCGCGATGCCCGTCAGGCCATCATCAAGGGCTTCACGGCATCGGCTCCCGTCGTCATTGCCGCCGCGGCGATCATGATCTTCATCTTCGCGGGCTTCGTGCCCGGATCGATGTACATGATTCAGCCGATCGCTCTTTCCCTCGCCGTCGGCGTTTTCGTGGATGCTTTCGTTGTGCGCATGACGCTCGTGCCAGCCGTTCTCGCCCTCCTCGGCGATCACGCCTGGCGCTTTCCGGCCGCACTTGACCGTCTCCTCCCCCACCTCGATGTCGAAGGCGAAGGGCTAGGAATTGCCCTCGAGCACCGCGAATGGACGGCGGCGAACGGCGCCAGCGCGCTGCGGCTTCGCGACGTCGAAATCCCGCGAGTGAGCGGCCGCGGAACGCTCGGCCCACTCTCCGGGGCTCTCGCCCCCGGGTCCATCACGCTTCTTGCATGCGAAGACGCGGACGCGCGCGCAAGCGTCCTCTCGCTCCTCGCGGCGCGCCTTGAGCCCTCCTCAGGCACGCTCTTCGTGCACGACCGCCAGGTTCCTGGCGAGACGGGAGCGGCGCAAACACATGTCGAGTGCTACCCCGAAGGCCGCGGTAGCACATGTGGCCAGGCGCTCGTGCGAGAACGCGACACGCGGATTCTCGTCATCGAATCCCTTTCCGAACTTCTCGAAGCCGGCGACACGGCGCTTGACCGACTCGAACTGCTTGCCTCACACGGAGCAACAATCGTCATCGGCGTGGACGCCCTGACTGAGGGCCTTGCCGAACGTCTGCGGGACCCCGCGCGCGTCGAGGTCCTTCCCCTCGCACACCTCGTCACCGACCACACCGATCCCCTGCCACTACACACGGATGCGGAGGCATACGCATGAAAACCCTCGCTCGCTTCCCGAAAGCCCTTCTCGTCGTTGTGCTCTTGCCGCTCCTCGTGGCGGGCGTTGGCATATGGGCGCTCAAAGACCGCGCGTCGGGCTTCGAAAACGTGCCCGCAGCCGTGGTCAACCTCGATGAGGGGACAGAAATGGAGGTGGACGGGCAAACGCAAACCGTCCCCTTCGGAAGGCTTCTCGCGGGGGCGCTCACGCAGCCGGGCACCATGGAGGGAGATGATTCCGACGACAGCTCGGCAAACCTCGATACCACGGGTTTTGATTGGCGACTCACGACGCAGGAAGACGCCGAAGCCGGACTCGAGGACGGCACCTATTCCGCGGTCGTCGTGATCCCCAAGGACTTCAGCACCAACCTGGGAACCATGGGCAAGACCGATGCTCGCCAGGCCACCGTGATCGTCAACACGAATGACTCCTCGGGCATGCTCGACTCGATGGTGGGCCAGGCTGTTACCCAGGTCGTTGCGAGCGAGTTCAACGGGACGATGGCAAAGCAGTACCTCGAGGGAATGTACGTGGGCTTCAACAGCCTCAAAGACGGCTTCACCAAGTCCGCCGATGGCGCAGGTGAACTGTCCGACGGTGCCCACGAACTCGCCGACGGCGCGAAAGGCCTCGACGACGGCGCCGGCAAGCTCGCCACGGGAATTGACGAACTGAATGGCGGCGTGGTCTCGCTGGACGACGGCGCGGGGAAACTCGCCGATGGCGTGCGCGGGCTTGATCAGGGTACGAAGGAACTCTCCGACGGTGCACGCAAACTCGCGGATGGCACGGGCACACTTGCCTCCGGAACGGACGGGCTCGCCGGTGGCGCGCACGACCTCTCGACCAGCCTCGGTGCGCTTTCCGATGGCGCACATAAGGTTTCCGGAGGTGTTGCCGAACTCTCCGAGGGAATCAACGGTACCGACGCGAAGCCCGGGCTTCGGCAAGGTTCCGAGAAACTCGCGTCGGGAGTCAACGGTGACGGGAGTGCGGAAAATCCCGGCCTTGCCGAGGGCGCGCAGCAGCTGGCGGATGGCCTCGAGCAGTACGCTTCTGGTCTTCCCCAAGCCCAAGACGGGCTCACCCAGGGGCTTCAGCACGGCATCGATCAAGCATTCGACACGGGCCGAGATGGCAAGCCGGGATTCGCGGAATCGCTGAGCACACTCGCCGCGAGCTGCACGGAACTCGAACAGGCCTTTAGCGCTGATCCTCGCCTTAGCGGAGACCCGCGTGTCTCGGCTCTCGACGACATGTGCGGCGGGCTCACCCAAATGAGCGAGGAAGGCGTGAACGGCGTGCGATCGGCACTTTCCGACCAGGTTGTTCCCCAGGCCGTCGACACAGTCTTCGAGGGGGACGGGTCGCGTGAGAACCCGGGCCTTATGCCGAGCGCGCGAAAGCTTGCCGANTGCATTCATGCCGCTCACCGTCGCATCCCAGGGGCTCGTGAGTGCTGCCCTCGGCGGTGCGATCGTCTCGACTGGAACGACCCTCGCGGAACTCGCCCTCTTCGCCGCCGTGAGTTTTGCCCTCACGCTCGTGTTCTCGCGCGGAGCGCGCCGAGTGAAGCCTTCCTCGGCACCTCGACAGGCGCCGAGCGTAGGGGTTGCACGGGCCGCGGGCTAGCAAAAGTTCCTCGAAGTTGTGGTCGCCTCGAGCGACTGTGGTTCGACGGCATCGGCGAGGAAACTGACAACGCCGTCCTCGTTGCGCTCGACGAGGCCGCGCACGCGAACCGCGGGCGCGGTGCGAAGAAGTGCCCTGTTGGCACTCCAGAACCCGTGCGAGCACACGACATTGAGGATGCCCGTTTCATCCTCGAGGCCAAGGAACGTGATGCCCGTGGCGGTCGCGGGTCGCTGGCGATGGGTGATGATGCCGGCCGTCCACACACGCGTGCCGTGCTCGGCTTTCTTGGCGTCCTCGATGCGAAGCACACCCCCCTCGCGCGCGCTTTCGCGGGCAAGCGTGAAAGGGTGGCGCGCGGGGGAAACTCCCGTGGCCCACGTATCGGCGGCCACGAGCTCGGCGTCGCTCATCCCAGGCAGCGTCGGGGCCTTCTGCGCGAATGCGAGTCCGGGGATCATCCCGGGCTTCACGGCTCCCGCCGTGCCCGCGCTCCAGAGGGCGGCGCGCCTCGAAGGCGCGAGTGCGTCGAGCGCCCCCGCCGTGGCGAGTGCCTCGAGTTGACGTGTATCGAGGCCCGTGCGGTGCGCGAGATCCGCGATCGAACGAAAAGGCGCGCGCGTGCGCTCCTCACAAATCTGCTTTGCGAGCACGCGGGAGATCCCTCGCACCGATTCGAGCCCGAGCCGGATTACGGGGCCACTCGTCGCCTCACTCCCCCGTACCTGTGGTGGGTGGGCACCGCCGTGCGCCTTCGCGCGCGCAGCGAAGGCGTAAGCCTCGTGCTCGGCATCGAGCTCCAGGTTCGCCCACGCGTCGCTGCGGGTGATGTCCACTCCCCTCACCTCGACGCCGTGTCGGCGAGCGTCGGCAACGAGGGACTGCGGCGAATAAAAGCCCATCGGTTGGCTCCGAAGGAGCGCGGCCGTGAATGCCGCGGGAAAGTGACATTTGAGAAACGCGCTCGCGTACACGAGATAGGCAAAGGAATACGCGTGTGACTCGGGAAAACCGTAGCTCGCGAACGCGAGAATCTTGCGGTACACGAGCTCGCACTGTTCAGGCGTGAGGCCGTTTGCGGCCATGCCCTCAAACATCGATTCGCGCATCGCGGCCATTTTCCGTGTCGAGCGTTTCGATCCCATCGCGCGGCGCAACTGATCGGCCTGCGAAGGCGTGAAGTTCGCGAGGTCGACCATCATCTGCATGAGCTGCTCTTGGAAGAGCGGCACCCCGAGAGTACGACCGAGGGATTTCTCGAGAAGCGGGTGGAGGTAGGTGACATCTTCCGCTCCGGAGCGCCTGCGCAGATACGGGTGCACGCTCCCACCCTGGATAGGACCGGGGCGGATGAGCGCGACCTCGACAACGAGGTCGTAAAATTCGCGCGGCTTGAGGCGTGGGAGAGTCGCGATCTGCGCACGTGATTCGACCTGGAACACGCCCACCGCGTCTCCGCTGCACAGCATGTCGTAGAGCGCGGGGTCCTCTTGCGGGATGCTCGCGAGGGTGAACGCTTCACCGTGAACGCGCGCGACGATCTCGAAGGCATGATCGAGAGCCGTGAGCATGCCGAGGCCGAGGAGATCGAACTTCACGAGCCCCGCATCGGCGCAGTCGTCTTTGTCCCACTGCACGACGGTTCGGCCCTCCATGCGTGCGCGTTCGATCGGGACGACATCGATCACGGGACGATCGCACAGCACCATTCCGCCCGAGTGAATGCCGAGGTGGCGCGGGGTATCGCGCAGCTGGGTCGCGAGGTCTTTCACATCGCGTGGAATGTTCGCATCGCTCAGCGAAGAGAAGGAACGTTCGATTGTTTTCGCGTACGCATCCTGCTGCCCCACGCTGTAGCCGAGCGCACGCGCAGCGTCGCGTACCGCGAGCCTCGCCTTGTAGGAGATGACGTTCGCGACCTGCGCGGCGTTCTCGCGCCCGTACCGCTCGAAAACATACTGAAGGACTTCCTCTCGCCTATCGGCGGCAATGTCGACGTCGATGTCCGGAGGGCCGTCCCGCTCGGGCGCAAGGAAACGCTCGAAGAGAAGTCCGTGAAAAATGGGATCGACCGACGTGATGCCGAGGCAGTAGCACACGGCGGAGTTGGCGGCGGATCCTCTCCCCTGGCACAGGATTCCGCGAGAGCGGCAAAACTCGACGATGTCGTAGACGATGAGGAAGTACCCGGGAAAGCCCAGATCGGTGATGACACGAAGCTCGTGGTCGATCTGCTCCCATGCTCCCTCAACGCGGGGATTTTCTCGCGGGCCGTAGCGCTCTTCGCCGAGGCGCTCGGTGAGGGTTCGAAGCCAGCTTTCCTCACCGTGCCCCTCGGGGGTGGGGGCTGGTGGAAGGTTGGGTGCGGCGAGTGAAAGATCGAAGGCAAGCGTTGACGCAAGGCTCGCGGCGGTGGTGATCGCGCGCGGATAGCGCGGGACGAGCTGAGTAAGTTCCACTCCGTTTCTGAGATGGGCAAGCCGCGAGGGGAGGTAGGGGTCGGCGTCGGCGAGGCTGCGCCGTGCGCGAAGCGCGGCGTGGGTGTCCGCAAGGTGCTTATTCTCCGGGCGTGCGTAGTGCGCGTTGGTGGTGAGGACAACGGGCAGTTCGGCTTCACTTAGGCCGTACTCTTCGCGCACGATGCGCGCGCCCTGAGCGAGGGCGTCGTGAAGCTCTGATTCGAGAGCCTCACCCGTGAGCGGAAGCTCGACGATCACGCGCGGCGGCCGAGGCATGTGAGAAGGCACGGCATTCCCCGCGTGGAGCATTCCGGTTGCCTGGAGCGCAGCTTCGATTCCTCGCGCGGCAGCACATGCCGAAGCCTCCATATCCCCTTGCGGTAGAATCGCTAGGACCTCTTGCATAAAAGGCGATTTTCGGCAGCCCGTGAGCGCGACGACATCCCCGCTCGCGAGGGCCTCCCGCACAGCTTCGAAACGATAAAGCGGCTCGCCCTTGCCGGGACCGGCGAGATGTGCGCGCGCCATAAGGGAAGAAAGTCGTCTATACCCCGCGATTCCGCGAGCGAGAAGCACGAGGTGCTCACCCTCGGGGTCGGCGCTTCCCGTGCGAGGGGTGCTCGCAGCGGCGGGATGAGCCGGTGCGGCGTGTACAAAATCCCCCGTGAACGCAGCCATGAACCCCGCGGGAAGCGTGAGCTCCGCGCCGTAAACGGTAGGAAGGGCGACTTCGGACGCCGCCTTCATGAAGCGAATCGCCCCATAAAACCCATCGTGATCGATGAGGGCCAGACCGCGAAGCCCAAGCCGAGCCGCTTCCTCAACCATGTCCTCGGGACTCGAAGCTCCGTCGAGAAAACTGAAGTGTGAGTGTGCGTGGAGCTCGGCGAAGGGGATCTCGTGCCCACTTCCCGCCTGGCGAGGGCGTGTTTGTTCCTCGCCCTCGCCGCTATGCCCAGGCTTCTCGCCTGCCCCGGTACGGATGACACGCACCGTGGGGCGCACGGGTGTGGGCCGATCACTGAGAACCGCCTCGAGATCGCGCCACGAGGGCGGACCGAGAAACCATTTACTCATGCCCGCCTCTTTTCTCGCGATCCCGCTCCCCTGCGCTGTACCTAGTCATAGATCGCCTCTACTTCCCACGTGCGCTCCCGCGAGAGCAGCGCGAGCGCTTCACCGCTTTCGAGCACGACCTGAAGCCGCGCTCCCCTGCGGCCTCCCTCTCCCTCGCTCCACCACCGCTGATCGATGAGCATGGGGGCGCTGTAGTGCGCGATAGGGAGAAGCCTCTCGTAGCCGAAGTGGCGCAGCGCCGCGGGAAGGGGAGCGCATTCCTCACCCTCACGGTGCTCATTGCCGTGGCTCGCATCCGTTCGAGAACTCCTCACGGGCGCGACATCGCGTGCGCACGCGTGAAGATTTGCTGTGGTTGCTGTATCCGCCGCGCGCTCGCTTCTCATCTCGCAGCTGCTTCTTTCCTCGCGCATAAGGACGAGATGCGCAGGTACGCCCGTGAGAAGGCCACGCGCACTCACATAGACCGCTCGCCCTTCGCCCATAAGCCGCGCCGCAATCTGCTGGGTGAAAACCGTGGCGGGCAGTGGACGCGGTAGAGATCCAATCCAGGGCCCCTTGCGGCGCTCGCGCACGGGCGCCGCACGAAAGGGACGTACCGCGATGGCCTCGCGCAAGAAACGCCCCTCCTTTTCGGCGGGCACAAGCACGGACCGCTCCCCCGCGAGCGACTGCACGCGTGTGAGGGCGCGCGCGGCACGCTTCTCAGCCGTGCTCGCGTGCCCCCACAGCCCCGGTGCGTGTTCCCCCACGCCCTCCGTGTGAACGGGGAGGAGCTGGAGGTGCACGATGGGCCCTGCGGAAGGAGCACCTTGGCGAGGCCCGCCGGGGCGGGAGGCTTCGCGCTCAGCTGCGAGTATCCAGCCATCGCACTGCCAGCGCACGCGGTCCACAACGTCACGAATGCTCAAGGCCCCCTCGTGACGCCAGGTTCGCTCGACTTCGCTTCCGTTTTCGCCGCGCGCGATGATGCGTAGGCGCGTGCACGTAAGGCCGTGTTGACGCAGCGCTTCTTCGAGTTCCTCGGCGAGGGGGCGCGCGAGAAACGCCGCCTGATCGACGCGCTCGAGTGGCGGATCGAGGTATCGCTCAACGAGGATCGGCTGAGCTGGTCGCTTACGCTCCCCCTCACCGATCTCAGCCCCACTCGCAAGGGTATGGAGAAGAACCCCGAGGGCTCCGAATCGCTCGCTCACCGAGGTACGAGGAAGCTCGGCGAGCGTACCGAGAGAGGTGATGCCGAGGCGGCGAAGCACACCGATGAGCTCAGGCACGTGCCCGGCCCCCTCAGTCACGCCCGGGACGCGAAACCGTTTTCCGGCCGCCACGGGCGCGTGCTCGAGCGATTCAATGGGGAAGGGGGCAAGGAAACGCGCCGATTCTCCCGGGAGCACAATGCGACCCGAGCGGGAGGCGAGGATCGCCCCGAGCGGGCCATCGGCAATCCCTACGGAGCATTCCCAGCCAGTGAAGTCGGCGACGGCATCGATGAGGGCGCGCGCGAGTGCCGCCTCCCCTCCCGCGTGCCGCGCGGGCCCTCGAGCGTGAAGCAAGAGCGTTCCCGGTGAGAGGGGCTCGATTCCGGAGGCGACCGTGTCGACTGCCGAACACACGCTTTCGAACACACGCCACTCAAAATCGAGATCCCGCTCCACGATCGCGATACGCGGGCATAGCGCCTCGGCGGCGCGCTTCTTCATACCGAGCGCCACACCGCTGTGTGCGGCCGCGGGGCTTGCGGCAACGACTCGATGGTGCTCCATGACGGCGATCTCACTCGGTACTCCTTCGCCTGCGCGCTCATACCTTTCAATCACGGCGAGCACGGGCCAATTCTCGATGAATACGCACGCTGTGCGCGTGGCCTGGGCTTTCATCGATCCCCCGCTCGCACGAGCGTAAGTTTCGCGCGCGCCTCGGTGGCGACTTCGCTCACGTGTGGGGTGGGAAGAGCTGTGCGTGGTGCACTCGCAAGTGCCCCGGCAGGCGTCGGAACCCGAATACCGATACCCGAGCCGGCCCCCGCAACGCCCCGACCGCACGCCGAGACGTGGGCGCTTCGGAGCCTGAGCCTTCCCGAACCGCGCGAAAGCCCCACCCAGCGCGAGGCAGAGGAACGCACGGTGAGATCACAGCGCGCTTTCCCCGCGCGAATGAGCAGTGTTCCCTGCGTGCGTGCGCGATTTTCCGCCGCCCGCCACTGCGCCGGTGCGAGTGCAAGATCTGCGCCGAGAACGATCACGTCGATCCCGTCAATAAGCGCGGAGAGCACAGCGGAGAGCTGCGCTCCAGGCGTCGGCACGAGGGCGGTGCGTCGTGGATCCACGCCGATATCCGCGCACGCGGCGAGCCCCACATGCGGCATGCCTACGAGGGCACACCAGGACTCCTCCCCCATGGCTGCAGCCGCAAACGCGAGAGCGAGCGAAGTTTCGCACGGTCCCGTGACGGCAATGCTGCTGCCCGCGCGCACTCCCCCTCTCGGCATGAGCGACGCGAGCACATGGGGGACCGCGAACTTGCGCCCTCCGTGCCCGAGAGACTCGGCGTACCTGGGGGCGCGTTCGCGTTGAGTTTTTGCTTCTGCTTTCCCGAGGATGGAGTGCGCGAGTGCGAGGCGTTGAGGATCTGCCGCAATGCGCGGTGCCGACGAAGCCTGTGCGGACATCGCCCTTCCTTCCCACTTCACGAACTAGAACATGTGTTCGAATAGTAGGGTCAAGGAAAGCTCTAAATCAAGAGAGTTGCACAAGCTTCCCGCCCCATAATCGAACGCTTGTTCTCATTATGGGGCGGGGTGAGACATTTAAACTCGCACGTGCTTTCAGGCGCGCATGCACGCCTCGCGCTGCCAGAACACGACTGCGCTCGCAGCGGCCACATTGAGAGAATCGACGCCCCCGCTCATGGGGATAATCACGCTTTCATCGACGGCACGAAGCGTCTTGTCGGTCAGTCCGTGCCCCTCGGTGCCGAGCACGAAAGCGACCTTGCGAGAAGCAGAAAGATCGACTTCGTGAAGGGGACGGGACTCCTCCGTAAGCGCGAGTGCAAGCGTGTCGAAGCCATGTGCACGAAGAATCTCCACTCCCCCGCGCGGCCAGGAGTCCAGCCGCGCCCACGGAACCTGGAAAACGGTGCCCATCGACACGCGAATCGCACGCCTATACAGAGGGTCTGCCGCGGAGGGCGTCACGAGAACCGCGTCCACGCCGAGGGCAGCTGCGCTGCGGAACATTGCTCCCACATTTGTGTGGTCCACGATGTTCTCGAGCACCGCCACGGTGCGCGCGCCCTCGAGGACCGATTCAACGGAGCGCCCCACTGGCCGCTGCATCGAGGCGAGTGCGCCTCGATGCACGTGAAAGCCCGTCGTCGCTTCGAGTTCACTCTCGGTTCCCACGAACACTGGTACATGCGGGAAGCGCGAAAAGAGCGGCGAAAATTTTTCGAGCCACTTCTCACTCATCATGAATGAGCGCGGCTCTGCACCCGCCTCGAGCGCTCGCTCGATCACGTTGTAGCTCTCAGCCATGAACAAACCACGCTCAACCTCGAGAGTCGAGCGCAGCTTGACGTCGGTCATCGACACGTAGTCGGCGAGCAGCGGATGATCCGCGTGCACGCTCATCGAGATCAGGGTCATTGCGAAAGCGGAACAGCCGTAGCGAAGAACCGCCCGCCGCGCTCGTCGAGAGCGAGCGGGAGGCCAAACGTACGAGTGAGGTTCTGCGAGGTGAGGGTTTCGGTGATCGGGCCCGAGGCCACGACCCGCCCCTCACGCAAAAGAAGGGCGTGCGTGAATCCCGGAGGGATCTCCTCGAGGTGGTGAGTCACCATGATCGTCACGGGGGTCGCGGGATCCTTCGCGAGAGTGCCGAGCGAGCGCACGAGCTCCTCGCGACCACCCACGTCGAGACCAGAGGCGGGCTCGTCAAGAAGGAGCAGTTCCGGGTCAGTCATGAGCGCACGGGCCGAGAGCACCCGCTTCTTCTCCCCCGTGGAGAGCGATCCGAAAGGCCTCTCGGCAAGTGACTGCACACCGAATGCCCCGAGCAGCACCCGTGCGCGCTCCTCATCTTCCACGTCGTAGCGCTCTCGCCAGCGGCCCACGACTGCATAGCCGGCGGTCATCACGACGTTGAGGCACGTTTCATGAGCGGGAATCGTATCCGCGAGCTCTTGGCTCGAAAGACCAATAAGCGGGCGTAGCTCAAACACGTCAACGCGCCCGAGCTTTTCCGCGAGGATCTGAACGCTCCCGCTCGTGGGGTGTAGCCGCGAAGAAAGCAGACGAATGAGCGTGGACTTGCCCGCACCATTGGGCCCGAGCACCACCCAGCGCTCCCCTTCGCGCGCACAGAAGTCCACATGATCAAGGAGAGTCTTCGCGCCTCGGCGCACAACAACATCGCTCAATGAGCACACAGCAACCATGCCTCCAGCCTACGGCAGAAGGTGCTCACTACACTAAAACGGACCCTTATTCATAGGAGTGAGCTGTGCCCGTACAACGCCTCTCAATGCCACGCGACCGCAAGAAAGCGCCGCTCGACACGCTAGCGGCACGAATCGATGAGGCACTCGCGAAGTCCGAAATCGATACCGACTACCCCGAGGCTGCCCTCGCGGAAGCCGAGCAGGCTGCACGAACATGGCGCGAACGCGCGGTGGAGCACGAGGACCTTACCTCAATCGAATTCGTGACCCTCGACCCGGAAGGTTCAACCGACCTCGATCAGGCGCTTCATATTGAGCGCGAGGGCGAGGGCTACCGCGTGCGTTACGCGATCGCCGACGTTCCCCTCTTCGTCGAACCCGAAAGCGCGCTCGATGGCGAAACGCGGAAGCGAGGCCTCACGCTTTATCTCCCCGACCGACGGATCCCCCTGCACCCCGTGGTGCTTTCTGAGGATGAGGCCTCGCTTCTCCCGGATAAGGACACCGCCGCCTTCGTATGGGACTTCACCCTCGATGAGCGCGCGAGCGTCACCGACGTGAATCTCACGCGTGCGCTCGTGCGTAACCGCGAGAAGCTTGCCTATACCGAGGTCCAGCGCGCACTCGACCAAGAGGAGGCCGGCGAGGTCATGCAGCTCCTCGTGGAGGTCGGCGAAAAACGTGCGGCACTCGAAATCGAGCGCGGTGGTGCTTCACTCAACTCCCCCGAGCAAGAAGTTGTCACCGATGAGGACACGGTGCACCTTCAGTGGCGCCTTCCCGAGCCCATTGAGGAACACAACGCGCAGATGTCCCTCATGACGGGCATGGCGGCGGCGAAAATTATGATCGAAGGCAAGCTCGGGATTTTGCGCACGATGCCGCCGGCGGCCCCCGCGGCGATCGATCGTTTCCGCGCGCAAGCCGCAGCCCTCAAGGAACCGTGGCCGAAGGACCAGCCCTACGGCGAGTTTCTCCGCACGCTCGATTGGCGCAAGGGCCGCCACCTCGCACTCCTCGACCAGGCGACTTCGCTTTTTCGCGGCGCGGGGTACGAAGCCTTCGACGGAACCCTCCCCGAGGTTCTCGAACAGTCAGCGATCGCGGCTCCCTACGCACACACGACCGCCCCGCTGCGCAGGCTTGTTGACCGCTTCGTTCTCCACGTGTGCTACAGCCTCGTCAACGGCACTCCGCTTGACGAGCGCATTCGCGCTGCCCTCCCCGAACTGCCAGGGCTCATGCAGGGTGCACAGCAGCGCAACTCTACGCTCGAGAAGAAGGCCCGCGAGATTGCCGAGATCGGTGTGCTCTCCACCCTCGTGGGAACTGAATTCGAGGGCACAGTGCTCGACTTTCGCCCTGAAACCGACGGCGGTTCAAACCCCTCAAACGCGCGCCCCGACCGCATCGAGGTGCAATTCAGCAACCCTCCCGTGGCGCGATGGATTGACGGCGCCAACCTGCCGATCGGCACGCGGGTCACGGCACGGCTCGATCACGTCGATTCGGCGAAGAACAGGGCGGAGTTCACGGTTGTGAACGCGGAGCGCGCGGGCGGGCCAGGTGGCGTTGAGGGTCCGACGCCTGCATGAGGATCATCTCTTCCACACCTCACGCGCCCACCTCTCTACGAGACCTCATCCCGGCCCCCTACCTCGGGGCCCTCTCGCTCTTCGCGGGGGCGGCTCTACGCCGAGACCTTCCCCTCGAGGAAGTCGCCGATCTCCTCGATGCGCACGAGGGGACCTTCGGGGGTGCGCATTTCGACACGCTCGCATGGCTGCTCGAGACGTGCGCGATCAACACTCCTTGGCTCACACTCGTGATGCCCGAACCCGGACGGATAGCCGGGCTCGTGGGTGGTCCACAGACCGTGATGGCTGCGCTCGCGGCCGGTCAGGCGCTCACGGTGAGCGACGGCATCAACGCGCTTCACCAACTCACGGTTGCCCCGCCGCGCCACGACGATGCGACAACGCTCGATATCGCAAGAACGGATGTGCCTGGAACCCCAACTCACGTCGTGGCTTCCGAAGCGGGGCACGCGCGCGAACGCCTCTATCGTGCGCTCGCGGGAAGTCACGAGAGACTCCTCGACTACGATCTCATTCCCGAGGAACCCGTACGCCCCGAGGCCCTGCCCCGCGGATGGGTGCTCGTTGAGCCACCGCGAGGGATGCCTGCCACGCACGTCCACGCAGCAAGGCTCGCGGGCCGCCTGGTATCCCTCGCGGAAGCGGGGATCGAACGGGCTACCGTTTCGGGTGACGCTGGCGCGCAGTTCGCTCTTGAGGAATTGCGATTCCTTGCGAGGGAGGGACGCGCGGTCCTTGCGCAGACGCTCAGCTACGCCTCACCACGAAGCACGGCGTTGTAGACCTCGATCGTGCGATCGGCGATCGACTCCCACGAGAAATGGTCACGAGCGCGCGCTTGCGCTGCCTTGCCCCAGGCTTTGGCGCGTTCGGGGTTTGTGACCATCTCGTTGAGGGCATCAGAGAGGTCGGCCACGAACTGATCTGGATTCACGGGCGCACCGGTGCCGTCGCTGACCTGGTCGATGGGCACGAGGATTCCGGTTTCGCCCTCGACAATGACTTCGGGAATCCCCCCGGTCGCCGTGCCAACAACGGGGATACCGCAGGCCATCGCCTCGAGGTTGACGATGCCGAGGGGCTCGTACACCGAAGGGCACACGAAGGTCGTCGCGTGCGAAAGCAGTTGGGTGAGTTCGTGGCGTGGAAGCATCTCGGAGATAAGGAAGACTCCCTCGCGTTCGGCCTTGAGGCCCTCGACGAGGTGTTCCACTTCAGCAGCAATTTCGGGCGTGTCGGGGGCACCTGCGCAAAGGATGACCTGGACTCCGGTCTCGAGAGTGCGCAAAGCGCGAAGGAGGAACGGCAAACCCTTTTGGCGGGTGATGCGCCCGACGAAAATCACGGTGGGAGCCGTGGGATCGATCCCGTAGCGCTCGTGGACGTCGGTCGCGGGATTGGGCTTCCATTCGGCGACGTCGATGCCGTTGTGAACGACGTGGACTCGTGAGGGATCAACGCGAGGGTACGAGCGGAGAATGTCCTCACGCATGCCTCCGGAGACGGCGATGATGCCGTTTGCGTTTTCGTAGGCCGTCCGTTCTGCGAAGGAGCTGAGCTTGTAGCCCCCACCAAGCTGTTCGGCCTTCCACGGGCGAAGTGGCTCGAGGGAGTGCGCGGAAAGTACGTGCGGGACCGAGTGCAATTGCTGTGCGGCGAACCCGGCAAAATTGGCGTACCAGGTGTGAGAGTGGACGAGGTCCGCCCCCGCGCAGTCCTCGGCCATCGCGAGGTCGACGCCGAAGGTCTGAAGAGCCGAATTCGCTTCGGCGAGCGTCGCGGGAACGGGGTACGCCTGAACGCCTCGCTCGTCTCGTTTGTCGCCGAAGCAGCGCACGCGCACGTCGACACGACTGCGCAGCACCTTGCTGAGTTCGTCGACGTGAACGCCGGCGCCTCCGTAAATCGCTGGCGGGTACTCCTTCGTCAAGATGTCAACGCGCATTCCAGGCTGCCTAACTGTGGGAAAACGTCTCGAGCAATGCGGGCGCAGCACATCGAGAATCGCTTCGGGAGTGCGCCCACTGTCATGATAGTCACACGGGTTCTCGCCCGCATGGCGTGCATCTTCCGGCGAAACGAAAGCTCAGCGGCCTCGAGGTGAGCACAGGGTGAACGATGACGTGATGCAGCTAACTGTGCATTAGGATGGAGCCATGGTCGCAACGAAGGTCCTCGCAATTGTTCTCGCCGGCGGTGAAGGCAAGCGCCTCATGCCACTTACACTCGATCGCGCAAAGCCCGCCGTTCCGTTTGGCGGCTCCTACAGACTCATCGATTTCGCCCTCTCGAACATCGTGAACTCCGGCTATCTCCAGGTCGTCGTTCTCACGCAGTACAAGTCGCACTCGCTCGATACGCACATCGCGAAAACGTGGCGCATGAGTTCGCTTCTCGGAAATTACGTGGCACCCGTGCCCGCGCAGCAGCGCATGGGCAAACACTGGTACCTCGGTAGCGCCGATGCGATCTATCAGAACCTCAATATCATTGGCGATTCGAAGCCCGATTACATCGTCGTGGTCGGCGCGGATCACGTGTATCGCATGGACTTTTCGCAGATGGTCGAGGCCCACATCGAGTCGGGGCGCTCGTGCACGGTCGCCGCAATTCGCCAGCCCATCGAACAGTCCGATCAGTTCGGCGTGATCGAGGTCGATCCCGAGGATCCCACGCGGATCGCGCAGTTTGTGGAGAAGCCCAAGGAGACCCAGGGCCTTCCCGACGATCCGAACTCGGTGCTCGCCTCGATGGGAAACT
This sequence comes from Dermabacter indicis, assembly GCA_001403775.1. Taxonomy (GTDB): domain Bacteria; phylum Actinomycetota; class Actinomycetes; order Actinomycetales; family Dermabacteraceae; genus Dermabacter; species Dermabacter indicis. The sequence goes on along the minus strand of CYUG01000011.1, from coordinate 196,498 downwards.
ACGTCTTCACCTCGGATGCTCTCGTTGAAGCTGTCACGAAGGACGCCGAAAATGGCGAGTCAAAACACGACATGGGTGGCGACATCGTCCCCCACTTCGTGGATCTCGACGACGCGGGGGTCTACGACTTCATCCACAACGACGTGCCCGGCTCAACCGAACGCGATCGAGACTATTGGCGCGATGTCGGTACCCTCGACGCGTTCTATGAAGCGCACATGGACCTGATCTCGATCCACCCGATCTTCAACCTGTACAACACCGCGTGGCCGGTGTTCACCGAATCGCGTTCCGCGCTCGCGCCGGCAAAGTTCGTCCACGCGGGTCCCGGCCGCGTGGGCACCGCGGTCGACTCCATTGTTTCGGCGGGTGTCGTGGTTTCAGGTGCGCAGATCTCGAACTCAGTGATCGGTCCCGGTGCTCAGTTGCACTCGTGGTCCTCGATCTCCGATTCGGTCATTATGGACAACGTGACGGTGGGCCGGCATTCACAAATTCACCGTGCGATCATCGATAAGGACATCGACATCCCGCCCCGCACGCAGATTGGCCTCAATCGCGAGGAGGATCTCGCGCGTGGCTGGACCGTGACCGATTCGGGCATCACCGTGATCGGCAAGGGCACAATTATTGAGCCTCAGCACTGACGCTTAACGACCTGGTCGGTGAAAAGAGAAGAGGCACCCGGCAGGGCACCTCTTCTCTTTCGTCGTGTGGGGGGCGCCTTAGCCCCGTACGAGAGTCAGCAGATGAAGTTCTTCCTCGGCAATGTCATTCCAGGTGTCTGCGCTCGAGGTGAGCACACTCATTGAGCCGGTCGGCACACCGATGCGCACCTGCGCAAGGGAGGCCGGATCCGAGAGGTCGTCGTTGCCCAGGTGCGCCGCAAGCTGGCTCATGGTGGGCTCGTGCCCCACGACAAGAAGAACCTTGCACGACTCATCTACCTCGCGGATGAGGCGGAGGGCGTCTCGTACTCCCCCGTGATAGAGGTCCTCGAGGACGCTGACCTCACACTCGAGGTCGCCGAGCGAATCGCGAACGTCGTTCCACGTTTCTTGCGTGCGCGACGCGGCGGACACAAGCACGCGGCTCGGCCGCACACCCTGGGCACGGAGGTAATCGCCGATCAGCCTGGCCTGCGCATGCCCCTTGTCGGTGAGCACGCGCTCCATATCGCTTGCGGCATCTGATTCTGCTTTTCCGTGCCGCATCAAGAGAAGGATGCGACTAGGAGGTTCATCACTCACGCAATTTCACCCATTCTGCGCCTTAGACGCGCTCGACAGTAGTTCTCATACTCGTGGTGAGCTGTCTCAGTGTCCCATGCCGAGGCCGCCGTCAACGGGAATGACAGCCCCGGAGATGTAGGCGGCATCGTCGCTCGCGAGGAACGCCGCGACCTTGGCAACCTCGGCGGGGGCGGCGAAACGTCCCGCGGGAATTTGCGAAAGGTACTGCTTCTTACGAGCCTCGTCGAGCTGACTCGTCATCTCCGTTTCGATGTACCCGGGCGCGATGACGTTGGTCGTAATGCCGCGCGATCCGAGCTCGCGCGTAAGGGAGCGGGCCATTCCAATGAGGCCTGCCTTCGACGAGGCGTAGTTGACCTGTCCCGGGGAACCAAGAAGGCTCACGACCGACGAGAGAAGAATGATGCGACCCTTCTTCTTGCGCATCATGGCCTTGATCGCGCGCTTCACCGTGCGGAAGGTGCCATTGAGATTCGTGTTGACGACATTCTCGAAAGATTCGTCGCTCATGCGGAGCATGAGCTGGTCGTCGGTGATGCCGGCGTTCGCGATGAGAACCTCAACACTTCCGTGTTCCTTTTCCACCTCGGCGAAGGCTTCGTCGAGTGAGGCGGGATCGGTGACGTCGGCCCTGACGGTCAGTGCGCCCTCGGGGCCGCCTTGTCCGGACCTGGACGTGACGGCAACCTTGTCGCCAAGAGAAAGGAAGTGCTCGGCGAGCGCGTAGCCGATGCCACGATTGCCGCCGGTAATCAACACGCTTCGAGAGGTCACAGTAGCCCTTTCACGCTGTGGAAGAATGATGCTCGCGCCAAGCCTATCGCTAAAGAATGCGCGGCACGGCATAGCCTACGATGGAACGGCACGCCCATGGACATGATTCTCGCTCGGGAGGAGAGCACCGATGGCCTCGCGCTTTAATCCGCCTCCGTCATGGCCCGAACCTCCCGAAGCAACGGCCGATCTCCCCGAGTCATGGCAACCTCACCCGGGTTGGCCCGGTGCTCCCGCAGGGTGGCGCCTCGATTTTGACCCGGCAACCGTCGGACCCTCCCCCGCTGTTCCCGCTCCGGTGACCCGAAGTGAAGACCTCCGGGCAAGCGGTGTGATTGCCGAACGTCCAAGCCAATACCCCGCTCGAGTTGAGCTACCCGGGCACGTCGAGGTCAGTGAAACCGAGGAGTCACTCATCAATGGCTTCCCGCCCGCAAAGCCAAGGGCTTTCAGCTCGCGTGATCCGCATGCGCGCCGCAGGCGGCTCGTCGTGAACCTGTGCCTGTGCCTCGTAGGACTCCTCCTGGCGGCCGCGGCAGTATATGGATTTGCCGAGCTTTATTCCTTCGCGATGAACGAGCTGCCGAACGGTGAAAGCGCAGCAGCTCCACTTCTTCATCGTTCTTCGATGACGGGGCTTCATGCCCTCTGAGCATCTCCAAAGTACTGCTGCCACCGCGAGCGAACACACGTCGTTCTCGACCACTCCCGCGGCAATTCCGGTTGCCCGGTCAGTCGACGTTTCGCGCCGCTCGCGCACGTATATTGTGGCGATGGCGATCCGTATGCTGTGCCTCGCTTTGCTCATCGTCGTGCCCGGCGCGTGGAAGCTCGCAGCACTTCTCGGTGCTCTCATCCTTCCTCTTTTCGCGGTGCTGGTCGCGAACGATCAGGCCGTTCCCACGAGCGCGCCAACTACCGGGATTCAGGAGGGCCAGCACTCCCCTCTCGTCCTGACGGCGGAGCCTTCCCAGCCGTTCATCACGGTTGATGATGATGGAACGGTGCGCGAAACGTGGGGCGGTGAGCACCTGTGAAACGCTCGCAGCTACGGGCACTCATGACGTGGCGGTGGGCCCTCGCGCTCCTCTTTGTCGTGCTCGCGACCCTCACGTGCGTGCGCCTCGGGATCTGGCAGTTACACCGGTTCGAAGAGAAGAACGCGCGGGCAGAGGTGATCGAGCAGCACTACGATGCGGAACCGATTCCCTTTGACGAGAGTCCGGACTCGAGGCGCACCAAACTTGCCGCGAGCGACGACTACAAGGTCGTGAAAGCGCGAGGCCACTACTGCGCAGACCCCGGATGCGTGCTCTATGTTCGCAACCGCGTGCAGGGCTCGAGCGTGGGGTTTTGGCAGCTCGTGCCGTTCGAAACCACCGAGGGCGAAACCCTCCTCGTCGTTCGTGGCTGGGTCGAGACCGGTCAAACGGATTCGGTGCCCGCCACACGTCCCGATGTTCCCGAGGGGGGGCTCGAGATTGTCGCTCGGTTGAGGCCAACCGAGCCGCAGCTTTCCGATCGACCAGAAGTGAAAGGGCAGCTCCATTCCGTGAATGCCGCGGATGTCGTTACCCAGGCCTCTTCGCTCACCGATGTACTCGAGGGCGCCTACGGCGAAGTCGTGAGCGAAAACGGGCGCGCACCCGAGGGGCTCACTGCTCTCAACAGGCCCGAAACATCGGTGGGCCCTCACCTGTCGTACGCGTTCCAATGGTGGATTTTCTCGGCATTTTTCGTGCTCGGACTCGTGGTCTCGGTACGGCGTACGCTCCGCGATCAAGCGGAGGAAGAGATTGCGGGATCCGACGCCACCGACGCCCCCACGGCACCTTCGTCGCAGGAACCGCCGCGTACGCATGGCCAAGCGCATCGATACGGTTCCTCGCGCGCACGCCGCACGCGGTCGCGAGGGAGCGATGAAGACGAAGAAGATTTGCTTCTTGAGGAAAGGCGTGAGCGATGAAGACCATAAGTCGACGCTATTTTGAGGGGCCTCTCCCCCGCGCGATTGCGCACCGTGGCTTCGCCCCGAAAGGCGGCGAGAATACTCTTGAGGCTTTCGAAGCGGCGCTGACGGAGGGCGCCGACGTGCTCGAAACCGATGTACGGGCGAGCAGCGACGGCGTGGCGCTCACCTTTCACGACGCGACGCTTGCCCGCGTGAGCGATGGTGACGATCGCGCGGTGGCTGAAACCACCTGGGCCGAGCTCAGATCCGTAAGGGTTCACGGTGCCGGGACCGTGACGCGGCTTGAGGAAGCTCTTTCGACGTTTCCGACCACGCCCTTCAATATCGACGTGAAATCGGCTCGCGCGATCGACCCAACGGTGCAGGCGATTGTCCGCACAGGAGCCGGGCGCCGGGTTTGCCTCACGAGTTTCGACCCCGCGGTCGCAAGAGAGGTCGTCGCACACGCGACGAGGGCGTGCGGCCACCCCGTGATGGCGAGTGCGTCTCGTACCATCGTTGCCGCGTTCCTCGCCTCCTCACATCTCGGTGCCGAGCGGCTGAGCGCGAGAATGCTCGCGCCGTTTGCGGCACTTCAAGTGCCGGTGCGGTTCAGGGGCATCAAGGTTGTTACCCCACGTTTCGTTGCAGCCGCGCACCGTGCGGGCTGCGAGGTTCACGCGTGGACCATCGATGAGGAAGCGGCCATGCACAGCCTGCTCAACATGGGGGTGGATGGTATCGTAAGTAACCGTGTTGATCGGCTCGTGAAGGTTCGCGAGGCCCGTGCCACACGCCGCACGGGACCGGGAGGGGAATAACGCCACCGGCCGAAGCGTTGATAGCTCGTAAAATGCCCGGCGAAGAGTCGCCGGAGGCGTCCGTATTGGACACTGTAGGGAAGAAGGTCGCTCGATGAATTCTCGCTCATTGCGAGGCACCCGGCTCGGTTCGCTCTCGATGGAAACGGACGACGGCGTTCTTGCCGCACCCCGCCAGGAAGCGAAGTACGACTGCCCAAACAAGCACATCATTATCCTCCCGTTCTCGGTCGAGGCTGATGTGCCGCTCGTGTGGGAGTGCCGCTGTGGCGAGACCGCCGTTCTTCGCGACCACGAAAAGCCGGAGGGCAAGCCCGGCAAGCCGCAGCGCACCCACTGGGACATGCTTCTCGAGCGCCGCTCGGAGGAGGAACTTCAGGAGCTTCTCGATAAGCGCCTCGAGCTGCTGCGCGCAGGCAAGCTCCACTCGAACCGCCACTTCCTGTAGAGCAGGGGTGCGGGCCGGGCACACGCGCCCGGTGCCAGTGAAACTAGAGAACGTCGCCCTCGTAAGGGGGCGGCGTTTTTCCATCTCCGCCCTTGCGGCCTTCGCTCTGTGGGCGATCGTTCGTGGCAATCCGGGGAAGGTCCCCACTCGGGTGCGTGGGGGTGCCGGAGTTTGCTCCGTGGTTGCGTTCCGACGCTTGTCCGGTCGTATCGATGACGATTTCACTCTCGATCGCTGACCCCCGATGGGAGGTGAAGAGGAATCGTCGTGACGACGAACCGGATCCGAGCCCCATCGAGGACAGGGTCTTTTTCTGCACGGGCGTGAAGAGAAGGATGAGCCCTGCGATATCGGTGAGAACTCCGGGGAAGAAGAACAACACGGCGGATATGAGCGTGAATGCGGGGCGCGAAAGATGTTTCTTGCGCTCGCCTCGCCCGGTCGCAGCGCGCCACAACGAGACAAGGCGAGTGAACGATTGCTGGCCGGCGGAGAGCAGGAGCGCGAAGCCTACGACCCAGCCGAGCGCAATGAGAAGCAGCGGAACCCACCACTGTGTGGCCGATCCAATCCAGATGAGAATCGCGATCTCAAGGATGCCGAGGAGGATGGCCCCGACCGGGATTGCCCATGCGGGAATCGACCGGGTGTTCTGGGTGCTGTTCATCGAGCACCGCCCTTCACGAGACCGCGAAGCTGCGAGATTCTGTGCTCGATGCCCCACTGTGTTACCCGGAGCATCGCCTCCCGAATGATCGCGGAGCTCATCTTGGACTCACCGTGCTCGCGCTCATCGAAATCGATCGGTACTTCTCGGATCACGAAATTTCCTTCGCGGACCCTGCGCGTCATGTCGACTTGGAAGCAGTAACCCTGGCTCGCAATGCTTTCGCCGGCAAGCACGCTCTCGAGAACGTCCGCGCGAAACGCGCGAAAGCCGGCCGTTGCATCGTTCACGCCAAGCCCGAGAGCAAAGTTGACGTAGGTATTGGCACCGCGCGAGAGAAGTTCGCGGTTCAGAGGCCAATTGTGGACCGCTCCGCCGGTGACCCAGCGCGAACCGATCGCAAGATCGGCGCCGCGCTCGATCGCGGTCAGGAGGGTCCCGAGCTGCTCGGGCCTGTGGGAAGAATCGGCGTCCATCTCGCACAGCACGTCGTAGCCGTTCTCGAGGCCCCACGCGAAGCCCGCGAGATACGCGGGCCCGAGGCCGCCCTTCTCAGTTCGGTGAAGCACGTGCACGTGAGCATCGTTTTCGGAGACTTGATCGGCCCACTCCCCCGTGCCATCGGGTGAGCCGTCATCAACGACGAGCACATGCGTCTCCGGTTCAGCTTGCCTGAGCCGCGCCAGCGTAGGCGGGAGAGCGTCGATCTCGTTATAGGTGGGAATGATGACGAGGGTGGTCACGGACGTGTGCGCCTTTCTTTGATCGTGCGCGGCGGAGCGATGACACTTGCAAGAAGAACAACGCCCGCGAGGGCCACGATGATTCCCCGGATCACCACGCCGTGTTCCATCGCGGGGGTGAGGCCGGTGCGCACGGGCACGTCGGCAACCATCGTTCCTTCGGTCCAGTGGCCGAGCCCCGCGAGCTTTCGCCCTTCGGGTGTGAAAATCGCGGAATCGCCCACGGTCGAAATGTGCACGACGCTGCGACCCGAAATCACGGCAAAGGCCTTCGCCTGAGCGAGTTGCTGAATCGATTCGTGGGAGTCGAGGAAGAGCGCATTGTTCGACTGCACGACGAGGACCTCGGCGCCCGCATTCACCGTGTCGGCGACGCTCTGTTCGTAAGCGATCTCAAAGCAGATGAGCACACCCACCTCGGTGCCAGAGAGGTCGACTACCCCAACCTTGTCGCCCGGTGTCATGTCGCGCTCCACGAGTGAAACCTTGTCGGTGATCTTCGAGAAGACGTCACGCAAGGGGATGTACTCCCCGAAGGGGACCGGATGGCGCTTGGTGTACTCCTGGTCGGTGGGCCCCTCTTCGTCCACGAGCACGGACGTGTTGAATCGCGCGCGATCGCCGTCGGGCCCCTGGGTGCCCACAAGGATCGGAGCTCCCGCCTCGCCGGCCAGTTCCGTGAGGGTCGACATGCGTTCTGGATTGTTCCGTACATCCCAGCCGGTTGAATCCTCGGGCCACACGAGAAGCCGCGCATGACCGTCGTTCGCGAGGAAGTCACGCGTTTGCCTCACGTGGTTGGCGAACATCGTGTCGGGGATGTAATAGGAACCTGCTTCGGGCCGCTCGATACTGCCTTGGATTCCTGCGATCCGGATCGAATGATGGCCCGTATCCACGGAGTTCGCCGGCCTTGGGGTCACGAGGGCACACAGCACGATGAGGATGGCCACGGAAGCTGGCCACACGGCGTGCATCCCGTTTCGCCCACGCGCCCTTCGGAAGGTCAGCGCACACACCGTGCTGAACACGTAGGCACCGAGCAAACCTGAGACCGCGCCGAGGCCCGTCACGCCGATCCACGGGCCGAAGTTCAAGAGTGGTGACTCGGCGAGGGCAAAGGCGCTCATACCCCAGGAGAGCCCACCCCACGGCACGCTTGCACGCACAAATTCCATGAGCGCCCACACACACGCGAGACCCACACTGCTCGAGAACCGGATACCACGCCGCACGAGGATGAACCTGGCGAGCACGCTCAACACCGCGATGTACAGGGCTTCGAAAATCGCGAGAGCGAGATGTGGGCCTAGCCCAGCGTAGATACTGGCCCATGAGAAAAGCGGAGTAAAAGCACTGGCACCAAAGGCGAGGCCGCTCAGAAACGCCACCCACCAGCGGCGCGTCAAGGACGCAAAGAAAAGAGCTCCAAGAGAAAGCGGGAGAAGTCCCCAAAGGCCGTAGGGGTCGAAAGAAAAATTAAAGAGGAGCCCGCCGACGACAGCGCTCACGAGCGCGAGGATCGGGGGTGTGAATTTTTCGCCCTCGAAATGCGGTACGAGGATCTCGCGAGTATCGCTCTCAGCTTCGCTACTCTTCGCTTTCACGCGAAGCTCCTCGCAGGGAGAAGCAGGAGAAGAAGCGGCACTGAGGAGGCAACGGGGATCACCGCCGCGCGCGCTTTCTTAACCGTCATTCTTCGCCTTCACCGATGTCTCGACAACAACTGTTTCTCAAAACAGCGCTTTTACATATCTTGAGCCACGATCCCGCGCAAAAGCTGAAGGCGAGCCTTGCGCGCGGTAGCGGCAACCCCCGTGTGCGCTTCTCCGGGAACATGAGCGAGATGGTCGAGAAGGTCGATGACCTGCCGCACGTGTCTCACGAAGTCTCCGGGAGCGACAGGAACATTGCCAACGGACTGCGCAAATCCCTCCCCCTTGGCCCAGCGGTACACGGCCGAGCACAGACCTGGGTGCGGGGCGGGAGTCTGCTCGAGACCCGCCCGCCGCTCGTGGACGTTGATGTCATCGGTGAGAAAGGAGAGCGCGTAGAGGGCCCGGGTGACGCTGCGATCGTCGTGGTCCTCGCTCCCGCCCTCCTCGCGTCGCGGCTCATAGCTCAGCGCGCTTGCGACCGCGGCGAGTGCAGCGGGCGAGAGGTCCTCGAGAACGCCCTGATCAATGGCCTCGCACACGATAAGGTCACGTTCCGAATAAACGCGCTTGAGCAGCTCGCCCTTAGCCGTCACCGCGACATGCCGGGTGGCGTCGGACTCCCCCACGTACCCGAGTGCCTCAAGGACTTCGCGCACGCGATCAAACTGCCGCACGAGCTGGGAGGTGCGCTGCTCAATCGTGCGTTCCGCCCTCGCTGCTTCACGCGCGGCCTTCCGGTAGCGCGAAATCCACCGCATATGCTGCTCGCGATCCTCGCAGTGGTGGCACGGATGCGCACGCAAGGCCTCGCGGAGCTCGACGAGCAAAGAATCGTGGCTCGGATTCGCCGATTTTTCGCTCGAGCGTGCCCGCACGGCTTTGCGAGGGGAATCCTCCCCGCGGAGCTTTTCCCGCAGCGCCGAAGCGGTGTCCCTGCGCACTCGCGCACTGCGCACACGATCGAGGGAGGGCACCCTCATCGTTTCGAGCACCATGGGGCTTGCCGAGAAATCCTCCGTGTACAAGTCCCTGAGCTGGCCTTCGCGCGTAATCACCCACACGCGAGGCCCCCTCACGGTCTTGTCGTGGTCGATGACTACGGCAAATCCCGAACGGCGACCGCCGGGAATCGCGATGATCTCACCCCGTCGAAGCTTGCCCACGATCGAGCGGGTGCGTTCGCGCTGTTTATCGGCGCGGGTGCGGCTCAGCTCCTTTTCACGCGCGGAAATTTTTTCGAGGATATCCGCGTACTCGGCGATATCGCCCTTCGAACACCGCATCGCTCCGCGATACTGCTCGGCGACGTCGTGCTTCTCACGCGCCTTGCGCGCTTGGGCCACAACGCTGCGGTCCGTGTGGAACTGCGCGAAGCTGCTTTCGAGAGTCTCGTAGGCCTCGTCGAGACTGTAGCGACCAAGCAGGTTGACGGCCATGTTGTAGGTGGGCCTGAATGCCGAGCGCAGCTTGTAGGTTCGCGTCGACGCGAGTCCCGCGACATCCTGAGCAGCCACCGAGGATCCAACCACGACAACGGCGTGCCCCTCGATGTCGATACCGCGTCGCCCCGCACGGCCCGTGAGCTGGGTGTATTCCCCCGGGGTGATCTTCGCGTGTTCGGTCCCGTTGAATTTGGTGAGTTTGTCGAGGACGACCGTACGCGCGGGCATATTGATCCCAAGAGCGAGCGTTTCCGTCGCGCACACAACCTTCACGAGGCCTCGCGCGAAGAGGTCTTCGATGACGGCCTTGACCGCGGGAAGCTGCCCTGCGTGGTGAGCCGCGAGACCGTTCATCGCCGCGCGTTCAACCCGCCCGATTCCTAGCGCATCGTAGTCATCCGCCCGCACATCGCCGAGCGCGGCTCCGAAGGCTTCTTTGATCTGTGAGCGCTCCGCGTCGTCGGTGAGGCGCACGTTCGCGCGCATGAGTTGCGCGATGGCTTGATCGCAGCCGCTTCGGGAGAAAATGAAGAAAATTGCGGGCAGCATGCCCTTGTGCTCAAGGAGGAAAACGACATCGGCGCGGCTCATCGCGCGAGGCCGCATCCTTTGGTCATGGCGATTCGAGCGGTGATGCCCGCGCTGATCGTTGCGGCGATCGCGGTATCCTCGCCTACCTGATCGCCCTCCCTTGCGGCCACGACCGTGACGCTTAGCGCCGTGACGGTGGCCCGAAGGAACATCGTCCCACGCTCCCTTACCGATCTCGGCGAGCAAAGGATTGACTTCGCGATAGCGCCTGTGCGCAAACGGGCCGTGCGAGGGCGTGGTCTGGCCATCCTCGTCGAGGAAGACGTCAATGAGCTCGTGATCGCTCAGCACGTGCTGCCACAGCGGAATCGGTCGGCGCTCCGAAACGATCACCTCGGTGCTGCCGCGAACCTCTTCGATCCACGCGCCAAATTCCTCAACGTTCGACACTGTCGCGCTCAGCGCGACGAGCTGCACGCTCCTTGGCAGGTGGATAATGATTTCTTCCCACACGGGCCCGCGCATGCGATCGGCAAGGTAGTGAACCTCGTCCATGACGACATAGCCGAGTGAGGACAGCGTTGGAGAATCGGCGTACATCATGTTGCGGAGGATTTCGGTCGTCATGACCACGACCTGCGCCTCCGAATTGATGTTGACGTCGCCCGTCACGAGGCCCACGGCGTCGTGCCCGAGCCAATCGACGAGTTCCTGATACTTCTGGTTACTCAGCGCCTTGATGGGGGTCGTGTAAAACACCTTGACCCCGTGGGAGAGCGCCCGGTGCACCGCGTATTCCCCCGCAATCGTTTTGCCCGCGCCAGTCGGGGCCGCCACGAGAACGGAACTTCCACGGTCGAGGGCGTCCATCGCACTCAGCTGGAAGGGATCAAGTTCGAAGGAAAAACGCTCAAGAAAGGCTTTGCGGATGTCGGTTGTCGCGTTCTCGTTCATGCTGCGACCTCCTCGGTTTCGGCATCGTGGAGAGGTGGAGAAAGGATACTCACCGCCCCGGGCAACACGCGTGCGTGGAGCGGGAGAAACGACCGGGACTCCCCGTCACTACACACCTCAAGTGGCTCTCGCGAACCAATCGTGAGGCTCGTACACCGTGTGAGGGTGTACTGCTCGAGACTCACGTGTGTCCCGGAGAACACGCGAGGGAAAAATCGCACGAGGCCGGCCCGCGAAATGCCCGCGACGCTCACGAGTTCGAGAACGCCATCATCGAGGCGCGACTTCGGGCAGTACTTCATGCCGCCCCCGAAGTATCCCGAATTACAGAGCGTGAGAAGCGAGGCCTCAATGTCCACTCGCTCGCCACCGTCAACCTCAACCCAATACTCACGTGGCCTGTAGGCAAAAAGCTCGCGTGCGACGGCAGACGTATACCCGAATCGCGAGCGATTCGCACGCGCGTTCACGATAGCGTCGAAGCCCATGTTGAGATTGCCGAGGGCGATGACGCTCTCGCTCTTCGATTCGCCTTCGAAGTGCGCCTCGATCGCGTCGATGCGCTGTTCGGTGCGCGCGAGTGTGGAGACAATGGTGCGTACGGCGGCGTCCGAATCCCCGAGTGGGAGCCCAAGCGCGCGTGCCAAGTCGTTTCCGGAGCCAGCCGGGACGATGCCGAGTCGTGTGCGAGTTCCGCACACGAGCGAGGCACCAAGTGCGACGGTGCCGTCCCCTCCCACGACGACGAGCCCGTCAAGCGTGTCGAGGACCGCGCGTGCCCGACGTCTCGCGGTCACGGCATCGGGCGCGGAGAGATCGATAACGGAAAGTCCTGCGCCGGTCAAAAGTGTCTGGACCTCATGTCCGAGGGTCCCTGCTCGGCGCTTCGCGGCGTACGGATTTGCGATGAGTCCAACTCGAAGGCGGCTCATGATGGGGTTGAGCCGCCGGAATCCTTTTGGGAGTCGGCGTAGGCATCATCGAGCGACTTCGGCAGAGCGATCTCGGAAGGCACATACTCTCCGGATTCCGTGAACGCCGATTGTTTCTTCAGCCGCTTCTCTCGGCGCGTTTCGAGAATATAGGCCGCGAGAACGGCACCGAAGAACAGCACGAGGAACGGCGAGGTCACGAGCAGAAGGGTGATCGGTTCTGGCGTGGGGACCATGGCCGCGGTGAAAATGAAGCTGAGGAGGATTGCCCAGCGCCACCCCTTGAGGATTGTGCGCCAAGGGAGGATTCCCACGATGTTGAGCGCAACGAGGAACACCGGGTAGATGAAGGCAATGCCGAACACCATGCAGGTCTTGACGACGAGCTCGATGTAGTCGCGGAACTCCACGAGCTGGAGCACTTCTTTGTTGGGCCCGAACGTCATGAGGATAGGAATCGCGCGAGTGATCGCGAAGTACCCGAAAATGGCGCCGGCGAGAAAGAGCGGCCCCGAAGAGAACAGGAAGGCAAGAGCCCACCGCTTCTCGTTCTTTTTGAGCCCGAGTGAGATGAATGCCCACGCCTCGTACACGATCACCGGGATGCTCAGCGCCACGCCAATGTAGGCGGCGAGCCTCAAGTGCGTTTCGAACGTGCCGGCGACACCGCCGATGTTGATCGCGACGTTATACCCGAGGCCCTTGAGCTCACGGAACGGTACGGCGAGTGCCTCATAGAGCGGGTAGTAGAGGAACCAACCGGCAATCGAGAAGAGGACCACAAAAACCGCGACGATGAAGATGCGGTCACGAAGTTCGGCGAGGTGCTCGCCAAGACTCATGCGCCCTTCTGGATCACGGGGGCGTTTCTTCTTCTTTGCCACGTGTGTCGTCCTACCCTCAATCTCCGCCCGGCCCTCGCTCATTGAGGGCCGGGCTTGCTACGTGCGTGTCGCGTCAGTCGCGACGGTAGAGGTCGTCGGAGCGGCCGTCGCCGAGGAAGTCCTCGCGATCGCGAGCCTCGCGCACCGGTTCTTCGCGGCGGAAGTCGTCGCGTTCATCGCGGAGGTACTCTCGATCACGGTCCTCACGGCGGTAATCACGGTCACGATCCTCGCGGCGGTAGTCACGGTCACGATCCTCGCGCGCGTCGTACGCACGCCCACCGCGGTCACGCTTGACGTCGATCGAGGCCTCGGTGTGCTCGCCTTCCTCACCATCTTTGCGCATTTCGGAAACCTCGCTCTTGAAGATGCGCATGGACTCACCAAGATTGCGAGCGAGGCCCGGAAGCTTGTTCGCGCCAAAAAGTAGCACGACAAGAACAAGGAGAATCAAGACCGTCCAAGGGCTCCGAAAGAAATTCATGTGTAATCACCATCCAAAGCGTGTGATGTGCGTGCCGAGAAGATCGACACTATAAAAAATTTTCGCATAGACACCACCGGTCGGTCCGGATCGTCTCGGCCGCTCCAGCCTACTCCCCTAGATACGCGACCTTGGTCTCAGCCACGCCCCTCACGGCCTCCCGGATGTGATCCGGCTCAAGAATCTCCGCCTCGCCCCCGGTTTCAAAGACCGCAGCGAGGAGAGCGTGCGGCGATGAGGGCGCGACACGGGCGATGAGGCGCGAAGAATCGGGTTCGACGCGAATATCACTCGCGTTGAACGCCTCAAGGATCCAACGCGCGCTAGGGCCAATCGCGAGCGTGACTCTTGGCCATTCCTCAAGCGGGATGTCGAGAGGTGTCGTGCGGTCGCCGACGTCGGGTGCCGCAGAGTCGGCTGGATCCCACGATTCAACGATGCGGTCAGAACGGAACTCCCTTTCGGCCTCCACGAGCGTGCAGTAGGCGCGAACGTAAAGCGCTCCGTAGCGTGAGCTTACTTCGTGCGGCGCGATATCGCGTACACTCACGCCACGGCGGGTGGGCGGCGAGTACATGATTCGTACGGTTTTGCCGCGTGTGTGAGCGCGAAGAAGTCGATCGAGGGTCTGGTTTGCGCTGGTCCGCGTTCGATCCGACGGTGCCTCGGCCAACGCTGCGCCTCCGGGAAGCATCGCTGCGAGCTTGGATTTCAGCACCTCGAGTCTTTCTTCTGAAAAGGCTGTGGCCGATTCGGCGAGGGCCTCGAGACCCATGAGGAGTGCGCTCGTTTCGCTCGCGGTGAGCTGCATGGGGCGTGCGAGAGGGGCGGCGCCGGTGACGGACACGTGGCCGTCGTCGCGTCTCACCTCGACCAGGTCGTCGTAGCCGCGCGAATAGTCTCCTGCGTTGTAGATGACATCGAGGTCGGCATCGAGCTCGTCTTCCGTAAGCCCAAAGTCTTTCGCCATCGTCGCGGTTTCGACCTCGCCGTGGGCGTAGAGATAGGCAATCTCGGCGCTCAGGCGCGCGAGTTCCCCATCGCCGCCTCCCACGTCGCGTGCACGTTTTGGCTTCACTTTCACGAACCCTCGGGCCTGCTCCCACGTGAATGCTGCCGGTCCCGCGTGAAGCGCGAGAATGCGAGCCCTCGTGAGAGCCCAGGTCGACGCGAGTGGGCTCTGCCCTTCGAGCCTGACCCAAAGGGGCTCGGACCACGCCGCTTCGAGGAGGCCTCGTGTTTGGTCTGCGGCAACATCTTTCACCTTCTCGGTGGTGGTCATTCCCAGGCGCGCGCGCAAGGCGAGTGCTTTGAAGGGCGCTATCCGCACGCGTACGGGAACGCTGTCTGTCGGGTCAGGTCCTCCACTTTCGGGGCCCGAGAGAAGTTCCCTGATCGGCGGATGGTCCTTGCGCTCATGCTTTGCGGCGGGGCCTTCGAGGGGAATAGATTCGATGCGACTGACGCGAAACAGACGCGGAGCATCGCGCTCAAGGTCGAAGCCGTAGAGATACTCGCGGCCGTCAACAACATCGAGAGCCCACGGTTCCATGCGGCGTTTGTGCGCAACATCAGCCGTCGAAGAACGATAGGAAAAGGACACCGACTGTCCAGCCTCGAGCGCGTCGAGCAGCGAACTCATCGCGGGAGAGCTCCCGAGTGCACCGCTCGCCAATCCGGCGGCGGGAGAGATCCCGAGTGACGCGAGCTTCGCGCGGATACGGGCGCCGAGGCTTCCCGCGGATTCGGCGCTCCACATCGCTGCTGCCGAGGCGAGCATGAGCCTCTCGGTCTCATCGAAAGAGGCGGTCATGGCCTGGCCTTCGCGCACCGAGGCTGTGTATCGAAGAGCCGAGGGATTGACCAGGTCGGGACGCGAAGCGACGTCGATGCCAAGCCTGCTGAGTCGCGCAAGATCCCGGGCAAACTGGCGCCGAACGCTCGACGGCGACATGCTCCCATAACCCGGCACAAATTCGGTGATCTCCTCGCGCGTGAGACCTCGCGTGCTCGACGTGAGAGTCAGCGCGAGATTCAAGAGGCGCTCGACATTGTGGGTGGGTGGCACCCTCCAAGCCTATCGCGCAGCCTCGGTAAGCTGGGGATCATGATCGCGCAAGAAACGGGCACGGTGCTAGAAAAACGTGACGCGTGGGCGGGCGTGAGTCGGGTGTGGGTCGCACTTGATTCCGACGGCAGCCGCGTGAGCGCCCTTGCCTATCTCGACATCGTTGGAGCACCCGAGCCGGGCGACCGCCTCGTGCTTAATACGAACGCTCTTCGGAAGAATCTCGGCACTGGCGGGGACGCCTTCATCGTGGCGAACCTCGATGCCTCGGGCAGCGCCAGCCTGCCCGAGGGCCACATGATGAAGGCTCGCTACACCCCGCAGCAAATGATGGTCGATGCACTCGACGATCCGGCATCGAGGGCGCATGAGGCCATTGATACCCTCGACGATCTCAACGGTATAAGCGTGGTCGTCGCCGGTTTGCACTCAGCCGTCGGACCCATTGCCGCGGGTTTTCGCGCGCACTTCCCCAAAGCCCGACTCGTGTATATCCACACGGACTGGGCCGCACTTCCCGTTGCGTATTCGCGCGCCAACGCTCGCCTTCGCGAAGAAGGAGTCATCGCCGCGACGATTAGTGCGGGGCAGTCCTTCGGCGGAGACGCCGAAGCCGTGTCGGTTCCCTCGGCGCTTGCCGCGGCCCGCGCCCACTATGAAGCCGATGCCGTGATTATTGCGCAAGGCCCCGGCAATCTCGGCACGGGCACGCGCTGGGGATTCGGGTCGATCGCGGTCGCCGATGCGCTCCACGCCGCCTCCGCCATGGGAGCACGCACGATTCTCGCGCCGCGCGTCTCGCAAGCCGATTCTCGCGAGCGTCACGTGGGTCTCTCCCACCATTCGCGGATTGTACTCGAGCGCATGCTGCTCACGAGCGTCGAAGTACCGCGCGTTTCGGCGTCGCAGCGTCGCGACATCGACGAAAATATTGCCTGTTCGTACGGGAGCATTAACGAGGCAC
Source organism: Dermabacter indicis (assembly GCA_001403775.1). Classification (GTDB taxonomy): domain Bacteria; phylum Actinomycetota; class Actinomycetes; order Actinomycetales; family Dermabacteraceae; genus Dermabacter; species Dermabacter indicis. The sequence goes on along the minus strand of CYUG01000011.1, from coordinate 179,924 downwards.
GTCGTGCCCGGAACCTCGAACCCCATCGGGTTGTGGAAACCTCGAGCGACGACCTCGATCAGGCCATTCGCGACCTTCCTATCCGCGTGTCCACCATGGGGCGCGGGCTCGACGAGGACCGCGCGAGCTTCCTCTACAGCGCCCTCGCGGGCAGGCTCGCCGCCCAGGACGCTAGGAGGTGAGGGAATGGGTGTCGATGAGCGCGTTGAGCTCGCGCGCCATCTCGACGCCGCGGGCACCATCTGCCCGCTGAAAGGCCATAACCGCGTAGGTGTCACCGTCGGCCAAGTCCACATGCGCCCACGGATCCCCCTCGGGAAAACTCACCCCGATGAGTTCGGGCCAAGCGAAGCGCCTGGAGGAAAAAGCGTTACGGATGAGTACCTGGCTGGATTCGGCGCGTACCTCGACGCTTGCATGACGGTGGCAAAACCACCCCACGAGCAGCGCAAGCACGACGAAACCGAGCGAATCCAACACCCGGTGAATGACGAGCGGAAGCGTGAGCGCCATGACGAGGCACGCGAGGGCAAACACGCCTGCAACGATGTAACCCCACGTGCGCACCGCCCTCGGTCGAAACGTCACCGGGAAAGATGCGGAAGCGGGACTCTCCTGAGGCAGTTTTCCTGACACGGATCGATTAGGCGTGGCGATGGGCGTGCGCGAGCTCGCGCAGAGCATCGATCTCAGCCGCGGCGTCAGGGGCCTTGTACACGGCGCTTCCCGCCACGAAAACGTTGGCACCGGCCTCAGCGGCTCCCTCGATCGTTGTGCGTGAGATGCCGCCGTCGACCTGGATCGAGACTTCGAGATTCTGCTCGCTGATGGCCTTCCTCGCGCGGCGGACCTTAGGAAGCATCGAGTCAAGGAACGACTGGCCACCAAACCCCGGCTCGACGGTCATGACGAGAAGCATGTCGAACTCGCCGAGGATGTCCATGAGAGGCTCGACGGGGGTTGCGGGGCGCAGCGCCACGCCTGCTTTGACGCCCTTGGCGCGAAGCTCCCGCGCGAGGCGCACAGGGGCGCTCGACGCCTCAAGATGAAAGGTCACCGACTGGGCACCCGCTTCAGCGTAGGCAACGGCGTCACGGTCGGGAGAATCGATCATGAGGTGGGCATCGAGCGGGATTGGCGAACGCTTCGCGATCTGCTCGACCATGCTCACGCCGAAAGTCATGTTCGGCACGAAATGGTTGTCCATGATGTCGATGTGGGCGGCCTCGGCGTTCGCGATCTTGTCCAGCTCGGAACCAATCTGCATGAAGTCGCTATTGAGAATCGACGGGTGGATGGTGGTCGTAGACGTTGAGTACACGAGGGCTCTCCTATTGAGCGTTCGGGGCGATTTCGGGATCAATTTTTCTAAAAAGCGCGAGAAACATCGCGTCGGTACCGTGCACGTGCGGCCACAGCTGCACGAAGGGGCCGTCCCCGAGGTCGATGTCGCCGGCATCGCTGCGAAGACCGGTGCGAAGGGCCTCGCGCGCGTCGAGGACCTCGAGGTCCTTGTGGCGACGCAGAGCTTCCTTCGCCACGAGGAGCGTCTCATTCGTGTGGGGCGAGCACGTCACATACGCGATCACGCCACCGATCTGAGTGGCACGTACGGCGCTGTCGAAAAGCTCACGCTGCAAGCGCGCGAGACCGCCGAGATCTCCCGGTTTCTTCCTCCAGCGGGACTCAGGGCGCCGGCGCAGCGCGCCGAGGCCCGAGCACGGAACATCGGCGAGCACGCGCGAGAACTGTTCGGGGAACCGTTCTCCAATGACGCGCCCGTCGGCCGTGAGCATCTCAACCTCTGCCCCGGCTTCGACAAGGGTCGCAACGGAGCGTTCGACGAGGTGCGTGCGGTGCTCCTGGAGTTCAACTGCCATCACCTCGGCGTCGTGGGTGATGCTCGCGCCCGCGAGGAGTGCTGTTTTCCCGCCGGGACCCGAGCACAGGTCAAGCCAGTGGTGGTCGGGTTCGGAAACGAGAGCGTCAGCGCCGAGCGCAAGAGCGAGGGCCACGAGCTGCGAGCCCTCGTCCTGAACAGCGGCGCGGCCTTCGTCAACGGCGGGGATTTGGCCTGGGTCTCCCCCCGGCCACGCCATGGAGAACATGGACCACGTTCCGGGCGTCGCTCCAGACTCGGCAAGTTCGGCCTCATCCGTGAGTCCCGGGCGCATTACGAGACTCACGGCAGGCGCCTCGTTCTGGGCGGCGAGCAGCGCGTCGATCTCGCGTGGATCGCGCCCGTGCGCTTTGAGCGCTTCGCGAAGTGCCCTCACGATCCATTCGGGGTGTGAATGTGTGATGGCGAGGAAGCGGTCCTCGTTGTCTTCGCGCGGAGGCACGATAGCCTCGAGCCATTCTTCGCGGCTGCGCTCGCCTACACGACGAAGAACCGCGTTGACGAGCCCTGCCGAACCCGCCCCCGTGACTTCGCGAGCAAGCCCTACGGTTTCGGAGGCGGCGGCGTGCGGGGCGACGCCCATATCGAGCATTTGGTATGCGCCTAGTCGCAGCACGTCGAGCACGGAAGATTCAATCTTCGTGAGAGGCCGATCGACGCACTCTGCGAGTACAGCATCGAGTCGCCCTTGGGCGCGTAGAGAACCGTAGAACAGCTCGGTCGCGAAAGCCGCGTCTCGACTCTCGAGTCGATGCCGGCGGAGAACGGCGGGAAAGACGATGTTGGCGTAGGCATCCTCGCTGCTCACGCGCCTCATCGCCTCGTAGGCCGCAAGTCGCGAGGGCGTGGTGTGGCGCCGTCGCTCGCTTGGGCGGTGACGGGAGTACCCCTTGCGGGGGCCTCCCCTACCGCGTGAGCCGCTGCGCTCGTGACCCGCGTCGTTCCTGTGGCGCTGGGTGTGTCCCCCGCGGGTGTTCTTCGGCCTTTCGCTCATGCCGCATTCTCCTCGTCCATGCGCTCGCCCGTTTCAAGTCGGGTGCCGCGCGCCCAGTCAGCCGCTCTCATGTGTTTCTTGCCCGCGGGCCCCACGAGCGTAAGTTCGATGGGGTGCGTAGCCGTGCCGAGGAAAACGTGCTTTTTCGTTACTCCGAACTCTCCGGGCGTGAGAGCCATGCCTTCGGGCGCCTCGGCCTCTCCAACGCCGAGAACCTTGAGGCGCGCACCGCGCACACTCGTGTACGCTCCGGGATTCGGAGCGAAAGCTCTGATGTGAGCGGCAACGTCACCCGCCGGTCGCGCGGGATTAATGGCGGCTTCGTCGGGCCGCAGCTTGCGCGCGTAACTCGCGCCTTCAAACGGCTGGGGGGTGAGTGCAAGGGAATCGTTCTCGATCGCGTTCATGACGTCGACGAGCACCCGGGCACCGTGAGCCCCCATGCTTTCGAGGACCTCCCCCGCCGTCGCGAGAGGCGGGATCGTGTGCGTTTCCTGACGGGCGAGCGGCCCCGTGTCGAGCCCCTCATCGAGTTTGAACACGCTCACACCCGTCTCGCTCAGGCCCTGTTCAATCGCGCGCTGCACGGGAGCGGCGCCCCGGAAGGCGGGCAGAAGGGAAAAGTGAAGGTTGTAGAAACCGTGCGTAAGCGCGAAAAGAAGGCGCGCATCGAGAATCTGGCCATAGGCGACCACCGCTGCGGCTTCGGCGCCGGTCCCTCGAATCCACGCGAGCGTGTCATCGCTTCGCGCATCCGCGGGCTTGAGCGTGGGAATGCCCCGCTCCTGCGCGAGCAACGCCACTGGCGAGGGGACGAGCTTTTTCCCGCGCTTGCCGCGCGCATCGGGCTGAGTGAGCACGCCAACGACCTCGTGGGAGGAATCGGCGAGGGCAGCGAGGCACGTGGCGGCAACGTCGGGCGTTCCGGCAAAAAGAATTCGCATGATGTTTTAAGTCTACCGGCCCGAGCTAGAACACGTGTGGGGGATCAACCTGAAGACGCAGCGTGCCGGGAAGCTTGTTCGCGCTTCGCACGAGCATGGCGACACGCGCGGCTTCAACGAGCTCGGGCGCGCGGTGTACGGGGCAGCGGAGCACGACGCGGGCCTCGGCATCGACGCCGGCTGCGTGAACGTCCGTGGGCCCGAAAAGCTCTACGCTCTTCGGTGCATCGAATCGCTCAAGAAAATCGGTGCAGGCTGCGCGTTCGCCACGTACCTCGAGGACTTTGGAGGCGGGCGGCAGGCCCAGTTCGGCGCGTTCCTCAAGCACGCGGTCGATAAACGCGTGGGAGCGAACGAGCACGAGGGAGCGCAGCGCGGGATGTTGATCCGGCCCCACGACGAGGACCTGGCCGCCGCAGTCGAACGTGCGCGTCGCCCCAATGACGTGTGAGTAGCGACGAACGGTCTCGGTATCGGCGTTGTAGTCGGCCCTGCCGAGCGAAGCGGCGGCGTCGACGATGACCGCTGCGGCATATTTGTTCGCAGCTTGCGGTTCGGCGCCCGGAGTCGCGATGACGAGGTCACCGTCGTGCACGTCGGCATCGTCGACTATCCCTGCAGCCCCGCCCGAGACATGGAGTTTTGCCTTCGGGAATGAGCGCTGGAGGTCGGCCGCGGTGCGTTCCTGGCCGAGCACGATTGGGCGCAGGTCCGCACCCCCGCACTCCGCGCAACGGTAGTGCCCGTATCGACGAGCACACACACCGCAGCGAAGTTCACCTCGGCCAGGAGCTGCGAGTGTCGCGTGACACTCCACGCACGTGGCCTTCGTACCGCAGAATCGGCACGCAAGAGCCGGGGCGTAACCCGTTCGAGGAACGTGGACGAGCACGGGGCCGTTGGCAAGGCCTCGGCGGATGACCGCGTGGGCGTGCGAAGGCAGGCGCGAAAACCCGCTCGCACCTTCGCGTTCGCGCAAGTACGCATCCATCAGCTCGATGCGTGGGTGGGTGCTCGCGTGCGGCGCAGGAACGGGCTCGAGGTTCGTGAGCGTCCCCGCGAGGGTCAGGTAGCGAGCGAAGTCCGACGGTGCCCTCGAAACGTAGAGGAGGGAGCACTTTTCGTGGAAGCTACGCGTGAGCGCCACGGTGCGCGCGTGGGGATAGGGCGCGCGCGGTTCTTCATAGAGGTCGTCGTCAGGATCCCACACGAGGATCATGCGGAGGTTCTTGACGGGGGCGAACACGGCGCTGCGAGTTCCGATGACGACGCGTGCGCGTCCATCGAGAGCCGCAAGGAACGCCGTGTATCGGGCATGCGGGCCCTGGGCGCTGCCGAACTGCACGTGGTCAATGTCGTTCTCGGTGAGGGCACGCGCGAGACGATTGACATCGCGCTGATCGCTCGCAAGGAGGATCGCGCCGGCATCCTCGTCGAGATTTTCGAGTGCCTCGATCGCGAGTGCGATCCAGGAATCCACGGGATCGAGAACGATCGCGGCACGCGGGGTTGCGTCACCCTCGCGAGAATGGTCGAGGAAAGCCCCAAGACCCGCAAACTTCGCGCGATAGGCACCGCTGCTCGGGGCGCCTGCGGGCTCGCGAGTGTTGGTGTTGTCGTCAGTCTGTGATTCGGCGTGCTGTTCGCGCTCAAGGCGGGCGCGATGCGCTTTCTCGGCGGCGGCGTTTCGCCCGGGTACGGCGAGGCGCAACACGTCGCTCAGCGATCCGGCATAGCGCTTCGCGATGTCTTCGCACACGCGAAACATCCCCTCGGAGATGAGGCAATCCTCGCTCACCACTTTGATGAGCGGCGCGAGCGGCCGAGAGGTATTCGGTTTCTCGTAGCGGTCGCGCACGAGAGCTTCGTGCTCGCGGCCCGAAAATCGCACCCGCACGCGCATGCCGGGAGCAACATCGTTCAGCGCGTCGGGAACGGCGTACTCAAAAGCGCGGTCAAGGTGCGGAAGAATCCTCAGCACGTGCACGGACACGACGGGTCGCTCATGGGCAAGAGCGAATCCCGATGTAGTCTCAAAGGGACTGTCGTCGTCGCGCCGTGGGCTATTCTGGCCCGGTACGGGTGCGAAGAGCGCAGGCGGCTCCGACGTCAGCGCCCGGTCACCCCAATAAGGTCACACACGAAGACGAGGGTCTCGCCGCCCTTGATCACGCCTGGGATACCGCGAGGTCCGTAGGCAAGTGACGAAGGGATCTCGAGGCGTCGGCGACCGCCCACGCGCATCCCCTGGACACCGCGATCCCACCCGGGGATGACCTGCCCGACGCCGAGCGTAAAGCTCAGCGGCTCGCCACGATCCCACGAGGCATCGAACTGCTTGCCATCGCTCAGACCTACACCCACGTAGTGCACATCAACGACATCGCCGGCTTTGGCTTCGGGGCCATCGCCTACCGTTTCATCGATGATCACGAGCTCCTCTGGCGCTTCGCACCCCTCAACGCTGACAACGGGCTTTTCCATGGTGTTTCCTCCTGTTTGCGGTCTCTTAGGCCTCGGGCGAGGCGACATAAAGGACGTCGGCGACGAAGAGCAAGGTCTTGCCGGCGAGTGGGTTCTGGTTGCCTTCGCTCGCGTCACCGTAGGCCGAGGCCGGCGGGAGAATCAGAGCGATCTGGCTTCCTTGTTTTGCACCTTCGAGGCCCTCATCCCAGCCCTTGATGACCTGGCCGTCCCCGAGCTTAAACGAGAACGGAGTACCGCGACCCCAGGAAGAATCGAACTCTTCGCCGCTTTCCCAATCCCAGCCGCGGTAGTGCATCACGAGGCTGTCCCCTTTCTTCGCGGCGGGGCCGGCGCCCTCGATCGCAGGAGCGACAATCATCTTCTCGGGGGCAGCGCCCTCGGGTTTGCCGCCGAGATTCGGGGCACCGTCCTCGGCAAGGGTAAAGGCGGGAACTTCGGGGGGAAGATCCTTGCTTGCGCCCTCGGCACGCGGGAGCGCGACGCCAACAACGTCGCCGACCTGGAGCACCTTTTGCTTTTGAGTGCCCGCAACTCCTGCCATGAGGAAGCGGGAGTGGGCCTTAACGCCGGTGAAAAATTCCGTTGCGGTCTCCCCCACCGACTCTTTGTTGACCTTGAAAGGCGAGTACGATCCCTCTTTCCACTGAGAAGCGAGAACGTCCCCGCTCTCGGGATCGAAGTAGGCAGAGCGTGTCACGATGAAATCGCCGTCTGCGATGGCGGGGCCATCGCCTTCGCTCACAACGGTGGAGTGGAAGTCGGAGAATTCGAGAGGGGCGTCGAATTCGAGAGTGGGATCTTCGCCAAAACCGCTCGTGACTTTGACTCCCTCGAGGATATTCTTTTCACCGCTCTTCTCGCCGCCGCCATCCGACGCTGAGTTCCCACCGGCATCCGACGCCTGCGCGACACCCTCGACCTCTTTCGACGAGGAATTGGAGCACGCCCCGAGAGTGATGAGGGCGGAGGTAGAAGCAGCTGCAGCGAGCAGCGAGCGACGGTTAATCACTGGAGTCCTTTCAGCTCGGCGGGTGCCGACGAATGTTCTTCAAGAGTAGCGAGCAGTTTCTCGATTTCTGGGTTTTCAGTCTCAAACGGATCAAGCAGTGTGATCGGTAGCGCCCCGGGGGTATTGGGACGGACGGTCGTCCAGTCCACGGCGACATCCACGCCTTTCTCACGCGCGGCCTTCAGGACTCGCGAACGCAAGTGCGCGCGCGTCGAGGAAGGCCCAGCATGACGTGCCCTCTCTATGCGTTCGTCGCTGAGAACGCTCGGAGCAAGCCCGCGCCGTTCGAGCGCATAAAACACGCCGCGCTCAGGATCAATATCGTGATACGCGAGTTCGAGACGCTGGATTTCGGGCGCATCGAGGGGAAGGCCTCGCCGCTCGGCGACGGTCGTGAAGAGGTCGTGCTTAATCGCCCAATCGAGCTCGCGATTCACGAGGGTGAAATCTCCCGTCTCAAGCGCGCGAAGAGCGCGGTCCCACGTGTCCATCATGCGCTCATCAAGATCATCGTAGGTACGTGCGAGCGCGGCGTAATAGGCGCGTTGGATCGTCAGTGCTGTACTCACGCCGCCGTTTTTCAATTGCAGCGGCTCGCTTGCCGTGAGATCTCTCGCGATACGGCGAATATCGCCGATCGGATCCGCAAGCTCAAAATCGGGGAAGGTATGACCATCTTCGATAAAGCGCAACACCGCGAAGGTCATGGCAAACCTCAGCCACGTGGAGACCTCGCTCATGGTCGAATCCCCGGAAATGACGTGGAGGCGCCTAAAACGCGAGGGGTCGCCGTGCGGTTCATCGCGCGTATTAATAATTGGCCGCGCGCGCGTGGTCGCCGAAGAGACGGTTTCCCACATGTGGTCGGCCCTGAGAGAAAAGCCGAACACGGGCCCTCCCTCTCCTTCAAGAACGCCGCCCGCACCCGTCACGATCTGCCTCGTGATGAGGAAGGGAAGCAGAAGCGAAGGAAGGCGCGTGAATTCGCCGCGTCTTTCCACGAGATAGTTTTCGTGACTTCCGAAGGAGTTTCCTTGCGAATCCGCGTTGTTCTTAAAGAGATGGATGCGGGCGTCGGAACCGTCGGACCTCAGCCGGGCATTCGCCTCCCGCACAAGCGCGGAGAGCTCCCGCTCCCCCGCACGCTCCTGCGCGACGATCTCCCACGGATCGTCGCATTCCGCCGTCGCATACTCGGGGTGCGAACCTACGTCGAGATAAAGCCTGCCAGCGTTCGTGAGGAACACGTTCGAGGAGCGTCCCCACGCCACGACCGGCCGGAAAAGCTCGCGCGCAGCCATCTCGGGTTCAAGAGCCTGCCGCCCATCCTGAGAGACAGCGAGAAGGCCAAACTCGGTTTCTAATCCGCCAACGCGACGTTTCATGCTCTCGTCCCTTCATTGCTGTCCATGCCACGAGGCGAGCGACGCTCAAAGGAGCGCCCGTTCACGCCGCGCCTGAGGAGGCCGATTTCGGCATGCGTCCCCGCATGCGCGTGTGTGCGCGAAAGCTCCCGCACGCAAAAGTCGATAATTTCTTCAGAACCACGTTCGTGGAGAGCCGCACCACGCGCACGAGAAACGAGGCCTTCGGGGACCCCACCGATCGCGGCAAAAGTGCCGTGATCGCTCAAAGAGCCATCGAAGCTGAGCGAGAAAAGGCGATCGTCTTTCGCGTACTCTCCCACTTCCGGAAGGAGGAGCTGGACCTCGGGCGGCTTCGGAGCCGACACAAAAGCCTCACCGATCGCATGAGCAAGGGCATTCGCGAGCGACGAGGCCGAAACATCACGGCGCGAGTACTGGTAGGCGCGGGAATCCGCCCAGCGCACCGCCGCGAGCCTCAGTGCTTCGTACTCGTGGAACTTCCCCGCTCCCGCAAACGCGATGCGGTCGTGAACCTCCCCGATCTTCATGAGCGACGTTGAGGAGTTCAAGGCGATGATCACGATCCCGTCGGTGCCGCTCGCGGCAATCACGGGGAGGCCTCGCGACACGCCGCGCCGCGAAAAGTCAGCCCGATCCTTCGTGAGTTGCTCAGGGTCGATGTAAAACGGCATGCTCATGCGAGGCCCTCCGCGAGAGTGCGAACTCGCTCCTCGTTCACGATCCGCGCACCTGAAGCATCAACCTCCACGAGAAGGGGAAGCGCATCCCCACGCAACCCCGAGGTCGCCGCGTCGCGGCGCGAAGCAGCGGCGAGGGCCTCGAGCACGAGCGCATGGGCGGTGTCCTGCGAGCGGGAAAGGAGATCACGGTGGGAGTCGAGAACGGCGCGCGCGATGTCACTTCCCGAACCGATCGCGGCGCATTCACTTTCCTCGTAGGCCCCGCCCGTCGCATCAAACGTATGAATCCGCGCGATGCCGCTGCGGTCATCGAACCCTGCGAGAAGCGGAACGGCGGCAAGCCCTTGCATCGCCAGTTGGAGGTGCGCACGCACGAGAAGGCTGAGGCGGCGGACCTTACCGTCGTGACTGAGCGCTCGCCCTTCGATCTTTTCGACGTGCTCGAGTTCGAGAGCGAAGAGGCGCGCGAACTCGATGCCGAGGCCGGCCGCACCGGCAATGCCGACCGCCGAGACGCGATCGGCAAGAAAAAGCTTCGTCATGTCGTCTTTCACGATGCGGTGGCCCGCACTCGCGCGCCTATCGGCAGCAAGCGTGACGGCCGCTCCATCTGAGTGGACAAGAGCGACGATTGTCGTCGCCTCCGGCGTGTTGACGAGCGTTTCGCCCGGAACCGTAAGCTCGGGCGCGAGAAGTCCCTCGGCTCGCAGGTGCGCCGAGAGCGATGTGAGTGGGTCGCCGAGGTCGGTCACTGACCGCCCTTTTGCACGAATGACTTCACGAAGCTTTCCGCGTTTGATTCGAGCACGAGATCGATTTCGTCAAGGAGATCGTCACTTGAGGCAATCGAAGCCTGAATCTGGCCCGCGCCCTGAGCAGCGAGCGGCTCCTCGTTTGAGTCCTCTCCTCCGCCGGAGCCGTGAATCTGCGACTGTGTCATGCCGTTGTGTCCTTTCCTCAGGTCGTTTTCCACGCTACACGCACCGTGAAGCGCAATGTTTGTTCACCGTGGTTGCTCGGCGACTTCCCTAAGTTGTTTCAGGAGCGCGCTCGCCTCGCCACGAGGGTCAATGCCATGCTGCTCGCACCACGCCTTCGAGGCGAGTGCTGGATCGGCAAGCCTCACACGCATGGCGGCACCTTCACAACGGAGCGTGACGACGTCCCACCCTGCCGAGTCAAGATCCTCGCGGTGATGCGTCACAAGCGCGCCGCGCAGGTACGCCCTGGTCGATTCGGGCGGATGCGTGACCGCATGGGCAATCTCCTCATCGCTCACGAGGCGCTTCGCACTTCCGGAGCGCGCAAGCTTCTCGTAGATCGACTTTTCTGCGCGCAAATCCGTGAATTGAAGATCGAGCGCGGTGAGACGAGGATCCGACCACGCAAGCGAGTGGCGCTCTTTGAAGGCGCTCACGAGTGCGTACTTGCCCACCCATTCAATGCGGTCGGCAGCCTCAAGCGGATCGCTCTCGAGCGCGTCGAGAAGCTCTGACCAAAGTGAGAGGGCTTCGCGAGTCTCGGGATCCGGCTCATCCCCCTCGAGGGCTTTGTGCACGGCCCCCAGGTATGCGCGTTGGATTTCCAGGGCCGACGCTTCCCCACCACCCACGGTCGCGTAGGTTTTCGCGAGGCTCAAATCATGGGAAATCTCGTGCACGGCCTCGACCGGATCGACGAGCTGAATTGCGGGAAGCAACGACTCCCCGGATGCCTGTTCCCGTTCGGCGAGGCCCAGCACGAGCGAGGTCATCGCGAGTTTGAGGAACGTCGAAGTCTCAAAGACGTTTGCATCGCCGATGATCACGTGCAGTCTGCGAAAGCGCGCAGCATCCGCGTGCGACTCATCGCGCGAGTTCACGATCGGGCGATTGAGGGTGGTTTCGAGGCCAACCTCGTTTTCGAAAAAGTCCGCGCGCGAGCTGATCTGGAATCCTTCAACCTCACCGCGCGTGCCGATTCCGACGCGCCCTGCGCCCACGAGAATCTGGCGCGTCGCGAAAAACGGCAGGAGGATTTCGCACAGGCGGTCAAAGGGCACCGAACGCTCCACAAGATAGTTTTCGTGCGTACCGTAGCTTTGGCCCTTGCCGTCAGTGTTGTTTTTAAAGAGCGCGAGGGGCGGGATACCGTCGGCCCCCTCCACACGCGCCATCGCACGCCGCGCAATCTCTTCCCCGGCCTTATCCCACACGAGCCCTTCGCGTGCGGTCATGACCTCGGGTGAGGAGTACTCGGGGTGGGCGTGATCGACGTAGAGGCGGGCCCCATTTCGGAGTACGGCGTTGCCGATCGCACGGCGTTCTGCAAAGTGAATCGTCGAGGCGTCGTCGAGCTCGAGCGGGATGTCATCGCCTACGGCAACCTCAAACTCCGCATCGACGCTCGGCACGTGCGCATCGTGCGTCTCGTCCGTGAGCTGCGTGGGATGGGCGGCGGCGCGCTGGAGTTCAAAGCCACGCGCATCGCGCAGCGGAGTCTCATCCCCGTAATCCCAGCGCACGCGACGCTTCTCCGAATCTTCGAGAAGGGCGTACGCCGCCACGGCGTAGTGCGAGAGTCGAATCGAGGCGCTGGCACCTGAGCGTTCGCGCTCGCTCGCGGATGTGTGCACGATGCCGAATTCGGTTTCGATTCCCATCGCACGGCGCGTTGTCAGTGGCGAAAACATCGATGTCACAGCGTCTCACCGATTCCTACACTTCCGGTCCGGCGTGGAGTCATGCGCGTGATCTGCTGCCCGCGGCGGCCAGCGATGCGGGCCCAGTCATCGGGATTCGCGGTCGAGGGAAGATCTTCGTTCTCTTTGAACTCGGTGTGGATGGCCTCAAGGAGGTGAGCGCGGGAGATGCCGCGCGCGCCTTCGGAAAGTTCAGATTTGATCGCGAGCTTCTTCGCACGATCAACGATATTTCTCAGCATCGCGCCGGACATAAACTCCGCGAAGTACAGAACCTCGGTCGTACCGTCGGCATACTCGATATCGACGTAGGCCATGTCCTCATCGCGCGAGTAAATGCGATCAATGGCAAAGCTCACGAGCGCGTCGAGGTCTTCGGCAAGCGGCACGTCGTCCGTGAGATAGAGCCGCAGAATCTCCGCGCCAGCCGTGGGGCCAGGACGCTCGATGCGGATTTTGACGTCGAGCCTTCCGGGTCTCACGATCGCCGGGTCGATCATGTCTTCACGATTCGACGCACCGATCACGATGACGTTTTCGAGGCTCTCCACACCGTCGATTTCCGCGAGAAGCTGCGGCACGACGGTGGACTCGACATCCGAGCTCACGCCCGAGCCCCTCGTGCGGAAAAGCGAATCCATTTCATCAAAGAACACGACGACGGGGTTTCCCGAACTGGCCTTCTCACGGGCACGCTCGAACACAAGGCGGATCGAACGCTCCGTTTCACCCACGTATTTGTTGAGAATTTCGGGGCCCTTCACGTTGAGGAACCACGAGCGGCTCACGACCTCGCTCGGGTCCTGGCCGCGTTGGCGGGCCGCTTTGAGTGCGAGTTCGTGCGCGACAGCTTTCGCAATCATGGTCTTTCCGCAGCCGGGCGGTCCGTAGAGAAGCACCCCCTGGGGTGGCCGAAGACCGTACTCGCGGAAAAGCCCCTGGTGGAGGAACGGCATCTCGATCGCGTCACGGATCGCCTCGATCTGATCGCCGAGACCACCGATGTCGCTGTAGGAGACGTCGGGAATGTGCTCGAGTATGAGGTCCGCGACCTCCTTGCGCTCAAGAACCTCGAGCACGAGAGCCGACTTGGGATCAACCATGAGGTGGTCGCCACGGTTGATGCGACTCTCGAGAAGGCCCGGCACGACGTTCATCACTCGTTGCTCGTCGGCGTGCACTTGCACGAGCACGCGAGAATCCTCGAGCTGCTCTACCGCGGTCGCCACGAATCCCGTGGTCTCGTGCGCGAGAGCCTCCACCGCGATGAGGTTCTCGTTAAGGCGGACCTCTTGGCCCTTCGTCAGGCCATCCACGTCTACCTCGGGCGCCACGAGAACCCTGAGCTTTCGACCGTTGTGAAGAATATCGATCTGGTTGTCCGCTACGCGTTCGACGAACGCCCCGAACGATGAAGGCGGGTCCGCAAGCGACTCAAGGTCGCTTCGCAACTGCACGATCTGCTCGCGCGCCTTCGAAAGCGACTTCACGAGCTGATCGTTACTGCGAGCAAGCTTCGAGAGCTCCTCATTCAATTCCTGGTAGGTCTTCACCTGGTCCTCCCCTGCCTAATGTCGCGAAGCGCGCGCTTCGTTTTGCGCGGAGCGACGTTGCGCACGTGGAAGTCCTCGTCCGTCCATTCGTTGTTCGTCCCCCCGAATCCCTCGTTCGCGGGATCATTGAGCTCAGCCTCATCTCGCGAACCGGGCGCGGGGCGCTGCTTGCGAAGGAGCGCCTTCGAGCCACGCGCCGTGCGGCGCGACGTCAGAAGGAATCCGGTGTGAGCATTCATGCGGTGCTCGGGGCGCACCGCGAGACCGTCGAGGTGCCACGGCCGCATCATCGTCTCCCACGCGTACGGCTCAGTGAACTCGCCTTGATCCCGAAGGGCCTCGACCGTACGCGACAACTGGGTGACGGTCGCGACGTACGCGAGGAACACGCCGCCATCTTCGAGCACCTCTCCCGCGCTCTCCACGCATTCCCACGGCGCGAGCATGTCCAGGACAACGCGATCAACGCGCTCGCCGGCCTCGGCGAGCTCATGCGCACCGTCCTGAAAATCGCCCACGCTCAACTCCCACCACGCGGGCAGCGTTCCGAAGAAGTTCTCAACATTGGCTTTCGCGACTTCGGCGAAATCCTCGCGTCGTTCAAGAGAACGCAAGGAACCGTCGGGCCCTAGCGCGCGCAAAAGAGCGATCGTGAGCCCGCCCGAGCCGACCCCCGCCTCGAGCACGCGGGCCCCGGGGAAGATGTCCCCGTACATGAGGATCTGCGCCGAGTCCTTGGGGTAGATGATCGCTGCTCCGCGGGGCATCGCCATCATGTAGTCGTTGTACAGGGGACGCAGCGCCTGGAACTGGACCCCCGCGCTGTTCTCGACGACCGTGCCGTCAGCCTTACCGATCACATCGTCGTGGCGAATGAACCCGCGGTGCGAGTGGTGAACACCGCCTTCTTTAAGGGTGATGGTGTTGAGGCGATTCTTTTGATCGGCGAGCTGGACCTTGTCCCCCACGACAAAGGGCCCGGTGCGGTCAAGACGCGCGGTCACGGCATTTTCGATGGAATCGGGCGAAGTCATGTCTCGCAGTCTACGTGCTTTGCTCCCCGTCACTCGTGAGCGTTCAGGGCACGCGCCACATCCTCCGCGAAGATCACGCTCGCAAACTCCCCCTGTTCGTTGCGTAACAGATACGCGGGCGACTCCTCCGCTTGCATGGCCGAGAGGAGCTCACGGCCTTCGGGCCGCCCCTCGAGCACGGCAGCGTGGGCCACGGGCGTGAGAATCGCCTGCACCGGGAAATCTACGGGAGCACCCGCCGACTCGACACCCACAGAGAGAACGGTTCCGGAATGATCGACGTAAAGCCCTCCCTTTTCGAGGTAGGACCGTTCATCTCCGACGCTTCCCGCGTTCTCGAGCGGCCTAATCTCGCGCGACACATGCGAAATGTGGAGCATTTCGGCACCTTCGAACACCCGGGCGTGCGAGATGGCAGCTGAGGCACCCTGAAAAAGCGAAAAAGCGATGAGCACGCTCCACACGAGCCAAAGCGGGGACGGTACTGCGTTGCCGGCGAGGCCCACCACGAGCGGAACCGCAACAACAGCCACGGCAATGACACGCCCCGCCCAGCCCGTCATGATCGTGGCTTGAGAGGCGTTCACACCGCATGCACGGAAAAGCGACTCAAGCGCCCGGCCACCATCCATAGGCAGTCCCGGAAGGACGTTGAAAATCGCAAGCGCCCAATTGAGAGTTGCCGCGAGCTGGCACGCGAGAATCGTCATGAGCGCGGTAGCCGAGTTCCCATCCCAAAGCGTCGCGGTCATGGCCTTCGTGATACCCGTCAGTATGAGAGCGAGAACGGCATTCGTCGCAGGACCGGCAAGAGAAATCACCATCGAGCGCAGCGGCTTGAGACGCGGCCCCTCGTACGTCGTATGCCCACCAAAGAGCGTCAGCGCAATCTCTCGCACACGAGCACCGTACGCGTGCGCAACCAGCGCGTGGGCCACCTCGTGGAGCGCCACCGACACGACGAAAATGAGCGCGACGATCACCGCTGCCCCAATCGCATACTCGTGCGACATGTATTGGGCAAACTGCGGTTCGACCATCACCGCGAGTAAAAGAGCAAAGAGAATGCTCCCAACCCCGAGCGTGATTTTCGGCATCGACCGTTCTGACTGAGCTTGCACACGCACCTCTTCTCGAGCCTGCAGTATCGAGCTCTATACTTGCACGACGCGCCGTAACAGTGCTTGATGAAGGAGGAAAGGTGGCCGACATGCCCGCGAACGACGAGGTAACCCGCACTATTGCCATTGCCGCGTTCGGTGGCTGGAACGATGCCGGAACCGCGAGTAGCGAGGTCCTCGCCCACCTCATGAACACGATCGGTGTTGACGAAGAGGCCCCCACTCAAACGATCGATGCCAACGGCTACGTGGACTTCCAAATCAACCGCCCCCTCATCGCGCGCGATAGCGAAGGCCAGCGCCGAGTCACGTGGCCGCACACCCAGATCATTCCTCTGCTGCCGCATCAGGGAACCCGATTCCTCGTCATCACGGGTCCCGAACCCTCGTTCAACTGGACGGGCTACTGCGAGGAAATCCTCGACCGCATCGACACCGAAGGTTGCACACTGCTCGTGACCCTCGGGGCACTCCTCGCCGACACGCCCCACACGAGGCCGCTGCCCACGACCGTCACGTGGAGTTCACACACGCCCCAGGTGGCAGACGCCAACGACTACGAAGGCCCGATAGGCATCCCCACGGTCCTCAACGACATTGCGGTCGAAGCAGGCGTCGGAACCCTTGCCGTGTGGGTGCAGGTGCCGAACTACGTGGGCCAAAACCCCGTCCCCAAAGCTACGTGGTACCTCCTTACGACGCTCGGGCGAGAACTCGACCTGCAAATGCCCCTCGGGGATCTCGACGAAGATGTTCACGCCTGGGAACGAGGCATGGACGTCATGGCCGCGGAAGAAGAAGACATCAAACAGTACGTCGAGCAGCTCGAAAGCTTGCGCGATGCCACGGAGCTGCCCGAGGCTTCGGGCGACAGGATTGCCTCCGAATTCGAACAATTCCTGCGCCGACGAGAAGACGGCGAAGAGCGCTAGGCTCTCCGCCGTCCGGTGCTAAGACATACGCGAGCGATCACGCACCGCCGAGCGGCGTCACCACTCCAAACAGAAGCAGAAGTACAAGCACGGTTCCCGCGATCAGGCGGTACCACACGAACACCGAATACGAGTGTGTCTCGATCAAGCGCATGAACCACACGATCACGGCGTAGCCGAGCACGAACGCCACGAGGGTCGCCACGATGATCGCCGCGAGACTCGGTTCGCCGGCGGCCGCCGCAGCCGCACGACCCTCGGGGCTCAGAAGAGCCGGAACTTCCTTGTACGCCTTGTAGAGACCCGAGGCGAACACCGCGGGAATCGCGAGCAGAAACGCGTACCTGGCTGCCGCTTTGCGGTTGTAGCCGAGGATGAGGCCCATCGTGATCGTGCCGCCCGAACGACTTACCCCCGGAATGAGTGCGAGAGCCTGGGCGAGGCCGTAGAGAATCGCGTCCTTGAGCGTGAGATCCTCGAGATTCTTTTCCTGTGCCCCTCGCGCGTCGGCGTAGGCCAGGAAGACCGCGAAAAGGATGAGCATCGCCGCGGTGATGTAAAGGTTGCGGAGCGCGTGATCAATCTGGTTTTCGAAGAGGAGCCCGAGAATGCCGATCGGAATCGACCCAAGAATCACGAACCAGCCCATGCGAGCATCCGGATCCGAGTGGGGGACCTTGCCCACGAGGGACTTCGCCCACTGCGCGATGATGTGGACGATGTCCTTGAAAAAGTAGATCAGCACGGCAAGTTCGGTTCCGAGCTGCATGATCGCCGTGAAGGCCGCGCCCGGATCCTTACCCGGGTTGAGCAGTTCGCCCACGACACGCACGTGCGCGCTCGACGACACGGGAAGAAACTCGGTGAGCGCCTGGACTATACCCAGGATGACCGCATCGAGGAAACTCAACTCAACGACTCCTTATCTTCAGGCGCGCCCGGCGAATCTACGCCCGAGGCGCGTGGCAGTTGCGCCACGAAGCGACACTACGCGGCGCCTCCCCGCTAGGAAGGCACCGCGTAGTGTGTGATCGGTTACGGGACGTGGCTCGCGGCCTTAGTCCTCGTCATCCTCGTAGTCGTCGTCATCCAGATCGAGATCGTCGAAGTCGTCAAAGTCGTCGTCCTCGTCGTAGTCGTCATCCTCATCGTCGAAAATGATGAACGGGGTCGCGACGTTGAACGCGTCGAAGAGTGCGTCGTCGTAGTTTTCGAAAGCAATCGAGAGGCGTTCGGTTGCCACATCGAGTTGGTCTTCATCCTCGCCATTGGTGGCGGCGATGACATCATAGTGGCGCTCGAGAGCGGCGATCAGTGCGGTCAGTGCGGCGCGAGGATCTTTCGTGTTCATGGAACGAAAATACCCCGAAAACTCCCTGAACGGTAGCCGATTGCTCGGATTTCGTCGCCAATTTTTCGAGGGGCGTGCAAGGTGGCAGACTCACCCTGAGAAAGGAGCTCCCATGACGAATATCCCTGACCGTTCCCGCGCGTCAGTGCTGCCGCCCCAGTGGAAAGTCTCGAGGCCCTCAAACCTCACGAAGGCCCCCGTGACCAAAGGTCGCTCCGTTCGCGACTACGAGTTCCAGGTTCTGACGATCCCAAAGGGTACGTCGATCGGCCAGGCGCGCCAGGCGCTCACCGACGAGGCCGAGTACGGTCGCTGGGAGCTTGCTCGCACACAGAAATTCATCGGCGGTGGCAAGAAGGTCTGGCTGCGTCGGCGAATTATGCGCGTGAGCGCACCGTAGCGGTTATCCACAACTCGACGTTTCTCACGCCGCCGCTTCCACCATTGTGATGAACTGAGACACGTGCCCAGCAGTTTTCATTCCACCGACGCGATCGTGCTGTTCGTCCTCGTGGCGTGCGCGCATCTCACCTTCGCGGTTCCGCTGTCCTATATCGACATTCGCGAGCACCGGCTCCCGAACAAGCTTACGCTCGCTCTTAGCGGTGCGGTGGCCTGCACGGCAGCGATTCTCGCCCTCGTTGTCCCCTCACTCGCCACGCGAGTGCTGGGCGCGTGCACCATCGCCCTTATCGTGGGCATCCTCGCGGTCGGTTTTGCCCTGCTCTCCCCCGCGAGCCTCGGCATGGGCGACGCGAAGGTGACCCCCGCAACGGTGCTCCTCGCCGCGCTCGGCGGTGCCCCCGTGCTTCTCGGCGCTCTCGCCTGGCTGTGCGGCGCAGGTGCGCTCGCAGCGTTGTGGGTTCTGATCAGGACCCGGAGCACGAAAACCCGTTTTGCCTTCGGGCCCATCATTTTGAGCGCGCCTTACGGCGGCCTCGCCCTCGCTCTCCTCGGCCTCTTCTAAGGATTGGAGCGCTGTTGGGGCCCCGGCCGAGCGAACAGGAGCAGCTCAGCATTAACTAAGGGAAGGGCGCCCCGTACGGGACGCCCTTCCTTTGTGAATTGAGAGGTCGTTAGCTGCGAAATATTAGGCGCGCGTGCGGAGGTAGCTGAGGCCACCACCAAGAGCGGTCACGCCTGCGCCAAGAGCAGCAAGAATGCCCACCGAGGCACCCGTGCGAGCAAGGCCGGAGTTGCTCTGCGTGGGAGCAGCGGCACCGAATCCGCACGTGAGGGTAGCGGCAGCCGCCACCGCGCTCATGCGAGAAACAGCTTTCATGATTAATCCTCGCCAGGGAAAGGACCGACCCCGGTTTGGAGTCGGATAACCAGGCACGTGAGTGCTCCGCCCGAGGCAGGAGTGATCGGGAACCGATCCCTGCTCTTTGCGAGCGGGAGGCCGTAGCCCTAGTGAAACGCCATTACCGTAACGCTGGTCTAGGAGGTTTGGGACGTATGCCCCTCCAGTCGCAACGCTGTCATAAAAGGAGCGATAGACGTGGCTAACCCCACTACGGAAGCCGCAAAAACGCGCTGAGCAGAGACCGGTGGTGCGGGCGGGGCGGGCGAAGCACCCCGCATGACTCCATGCACGGCTTCGCCCGCGGTTCCAACCAATCTTCATTCATGCCGCACCGTTGGCCACGAAGCGAGGCCCCCGCCTCATCTCCGCAGCCGCAGACGCGTTAATGCATGCCCGCTCCGCGAGGTTGGAACTCGTCTCTCCGCCCCTACGAGACGCCCATCACAAGAGAAACAGACCGAAAGAACCAGGGCAAGGCATTTGCCTGAACTGTGGATAACTTTGAGTGAACGTTGATGAACCGTTCAGACTCCCTACTCGCAGACGGTGCCCTCGGCAAGAAGCGGGCAACAACAAACCCCGTGCAGGTTTTTCTACACGGGGTTTTCGTGGTGTCCGAGGGGGGACTTGAACCCCCACGCCCTTAATCGGGCACTAGCACCTCAAGCTAGCGCGTCTACCTATTCCGCCACCCGGACAGGGTTTTTATCGCTTTCTTCGTTTGCGACTCAATGAGATTACCACCGCCCGCTGCCTCGGGGAAATCGAGAGCGCATTTTTTGCGGTTTCGTGAACGGAATCACGCGCGCGCACTCTGAGGGGTTCAGGCCTGTGCCGTGAGAGACTCAAACACATGCCCCACATCATGTTTTTCGAACCCCTCATCCCCGGAAACACCGGGAACGCCATCCGGCTTTCCGCCGTGACGGGTGCTCCGCTCCATCTCATTGAGCCACTTGGCTTCAACTTCGATGATGCACATTTGAAGCGGGCTGGCCTCGATTACCACGATCTCGCTGTCATGACCGTCCACAAGAACTTCGAGGACGCCCTCGTGGCCGTTCCAGATTCTCGCGTGTTTGCCTTTACCGGCCACACGAGCGCACACTTCCAGGATGTGCGATACGAGGACACCGATGTCCTCCTTTTCGGCCGCGAGGATACCGGGCTTCCCGAGTGGGTACTCGAGCACCCACGCATCACGAAATCGGTGCGTATCCCCATGCTTGAGGGCCGGCGTTCACTTAATCTCGCCAACTCCGCATCGATCGCGATTTACGAGGCGTGGCGTCAGCTTGGCTATACGGGTGCGCTCTAACGGTCCGGCCCAAATGCAGCCTCGTACATAGCTTCGGCCGGCGCATGGTCAAGACCGCACATGAGTTCCACTTGCCGCGCCGCCTGGTGCGCGAGCATGTGTGCGCCGGTGGCAAACGCGGGTTCGTGAGGACCGTTCGCGCTGGTGAGCAGCGCCGCGCGGATGCGCGCGAGCGGGGTGGGGCGCGGAAAGTAAAGAGCGTCAAAGAAGGCCGACGGTACCCGCGCGACATCGTGCAGAGTGTTGAGCACTCGCTCGGCGAGAACTTCGGCACCTTCGAGCGCGAGCGCGCTTGCGACGATATCGGAGTCGAAGCTCCGCGCGGGTCGCTCCCACTCCCCTATGCGCACACGGGCACCGCGCCGTGCCAAGAGCGATTCGAGAGTGCTGAGCTTTTCTCGCGAGCGGGCAAGAAGCGTGAAACGCTCGCAGCCTGCTTCGCATAGGGCGATGGCGAGCGAAAAGGCGGTCGCGCCCGAACCGAGTAGCGTCGCGCTCTTGATTTCGGAGACCCCAGCCGACATGAACGCGCCGGTGATGCCCGCCACGTCGGTATTGAAGGCAGCAAACCGGCGCGTGCGCCCGGACCCTAGTGGGATCAGGGTGTTGGCGATGCCAAGTTCTGCATAGCGACCGTGGGCAACGGCGATGTCATGAGCGTTCGCCTTGTGAGGCATGGTGACGCTGACACCATCAAGCGAAGGCAAAACGTTTCTCGCAAACGTCTCGAAATCTCCGCGCGGAACATGGATTCTTTCGTAGCTCGCGCCGTCGATCCCGAGGGCACGATAGGCAGCCTCATGGAGTTCAGGGGAGAGAGAATGAGCGATGGGGTCTCCGATCACCGCGAACCGGAGCCGCGTCGCGCCTACTTTGTCTTCGCCCATTCGCGCCACTCCCGCACGTTCTTATCGTGCTCGGCCTTCGTGCTCGCGAACTTGGTTTCTCCCGTTTCGGTGTTGACGGTCACCCAGTACAGCCATGGGCCCTCGGGCGGGTCGTCGACGGCGTCGATGGTGGCATCGCCCGGATTCGAGATCGGCCCAACGGGAAGCCCGGGATGCTTGTAGGTGTTGTAGGGCGAATCCGTTGCGCGCTGTTCGGGCGTCGTTGAAACCGTTTCACTCTTGGCGAAGTACGCGACTGTCGAATCAAGCTGGAGATTCATGGGCTTCCCCCCGGCTTCCCCCACGCCCGCGAGGCGATTCTCGAGGGTGCGAACGACCTTGCCGTAGTCGTCGGGGTCACGCGCTTCCTTCTCGGCAATCGAGGCGATCGTCAGAGTTTCGTGCCACTTGTCCTTCGGGATGCCCTTCTTCTCCAGCTGGGCGATCATGCGGGACACCATCTCGTCGAGGATGTCCTCGGCGGAATCTCCTTCGTGGAAGTCATACGTGCCCGGCCACAGGTACCCCTCGATCGATCCGGCGGGGTTCTCCGGAACCCCGCGAGCCTCGTAGTCGGCTCCGGCTTTCTCGAAGTCTTCGATAGGAAGGCCCGTAGCTTCGCTCAGGCGCTCATACATTTTTTGAGCCGTCTGCCCTTCGGGGAAGGTGACGCGAATCCCCACGCGGCTCGCCGGGTCCAGGAGCAAACGCAAGGCAGAAGCGCCACTCATTTCCTTGCGAAGCTTGTATGTACCGGGCGTGATGTTCGCGGCATCCTGACTGACAGAAAAGGCGTTGACGAACGGCTCCTTGGATTTGATGACACCGGCCTCCACAAGTGACTCCGCGATGTCTGAACCCGTATCGCCGCTTTTCACGACGATTTGTGCCTCGCCTTTGCCTTCGCCTTCAAAGTCTTTCGGTGCGCTCGACACGTTGACGTTGTTCGAGATCCATGAATAGCCGAAGTAGCCACCCCCGGCGAGCGCAGCGAGAACGACCACCACAAGAATCACGGGAAGCAAGCGTTTCAGTATGCTTGGCTTGGCTTTCCGACGCTTGCCACGCCCCGATCGAGGCTGACTTTCGCCCGACGAACCGAGCAGGTCCTCAAGTGAAGAATCTGGCACAAATACTCCTTAGTGGGGATCGCCGGGGCTCCACGGTTCTCCGGCCGCGGCGCCGCGCGCGCGTTCAAAGTCTAGGGCGGTCTGCAGAATCATGACCGCTGCGACCTGGTCAATCACCGGCCGATGAGTGCGATGCCGGCGGCCGGAGTCGCTCAGTGCACGGTGAGCACTGACGGTGCTCAAGCGTTCGTCTACAAGGTACACGTCGTACTCGGGTTCTCCCGCAATGGGCTCGAGTTCGGCGAGTTCCGCGATAAAGGCCTCCGCTTTTTCGACGGCGGTGCCGCTTTCCCCGCTCAAGAGACGCGGCTTGCCGACGTAGAGACGCTCGGCCCCCAGCTCGGCAATCAGCGCCTGAAGCGCGCCCGCCGCCTCCGCGCGCGGAAAGGTATCAACGGGTGTCGCGAGGAGACCGTCGGCATCGCTGCGGGCGACGCCGACGCGGGCATCCCCCACGTCGACGCCGATCCGCACAAAGCGATGGGTCATGAGGCGCGGTCGCGAAGCGCGGTGGTAATGGACTCGAGTGCGGCCGCTACGAGCGAAGGTTCGCCGCCACCGCCCTGAGCGAGGTCGTCCTTGCCGCCACCTCGACCGTTCATCGCGGCCGCGGCGTCACGCAAGAGCGCTCCGGCCTTGAGGCCCGCTTCGCGCGCCGCGGCGTTTGTGGCCACAACGAGGGCTGCGCGGCCGTCGGACTCCCCGGCGAGCGCCACCACGCTCGGTTCTGACTCACCGAGCCGCGCACGAAGATCCGTGGCGATCGTGCGCAGGTCGCCAGCGGCGACGCCCTCACCAGCATCATGAGCAAGAACTCGAACGCCATCCACGAGCGTCGCGGACTCGACGAGCGAGCTCGCTTGCGCCTGGAGTTGCTGACCTCGCATCTGCTGGAGATTCTTCTCCATCTCCTTGACGCGCTTGGTGAGTGCCTGCACGCGCTCGGGGATGTCCTCGGCTCCGACCTTGAGGATTTCAGCGAGCTGGGACACGAGTGCGTGCTCTTTGGAATGGAACTTGTAGGCACTCTCACCCACGAGCGCGTCCACGCGACGCACACCGGAGCCGATCGAGGACTCGGAAACGAGCTGAACCGAGCCGAGGCTGCCCGTGATCGGAACGTGCGTGCCACCGCACAGTTCGCGGGACCAATCGCCACCGATCGACACGACGCGCACGACATCCCCGTACTTCTCGCCGAAGAGGGCCTGGGCACCGAGTGCCTTCGCCTCGTCGATGGGCATTTGGGCGTCGGTAACCTCGAGGTTCTGCTGAAGCATCTGATTGACCTTGCCCTCGACCTGGGCAAGCGAGCTTTGAGGCACGGCCTGGCCGTAGCGGAAGTCGAAGCGCATGCGGCCCGGAGAGTTTTCCGAACCGGCCTGGGTGGCACCATCGCCGAGTTCTTCGCGAAGCGCCTGATGCACCATGTGGGTGGCGGTGTGAGCGCGCGCGATGGCGCCGCGGCGCTCGGTATCGATGCGCGCGATCGCCGCTTCACCGGCGCGCGCGCTGCCTTCGATGAGGCGGCCGCGGTGGACGGAGAGACCCTTGACGGGGGCCTGAACGTCGTCGACTTCAACGATGCCGCCGCCCGCGAGGCTAATGGTGCCCTGGTCGGCGAGCTGTCCACCCATTTCCGCGTAGAACGGGGTGTCGGCGAGAACGATTTCGATATTGGCGGGAGCGCTGACCTGCTCGGTGAGCGCACCGTTCACGAGGATTGAACCGACGGTGGTTGAGACCGTGTCGTCCGTATACCCCACGAAGCGCGTGAGACCGTGCTCGTTCACGATGTCGTGGAACAACGCGGTGTCGGTATGCCCGGCCTTCTTCGCCTGAGCGTCGGCTCGGGCACGCTCGCGCTGCTCCTGCATCGCCGCGCGGAAGCCGGCTTCGTCGACGCGCAGGCCTGCCTCGTCCGCCATCTCCAGGGTGAGGTCGATCGGGAAGCCGTAGGTGTCGTGAAGTGTGAAGGCGTCCTCGCCCGCAAGGAGGTCAGAGCCGTTCTTCTTGAGGTTGGTGCTGAGCCCCTCGAAGATTTGTGTGCCGTGCGAGAGTGTGCGGCGGAAAGCATCCTCTTCCGTGTACAGAACATGCTCGATCGCGCTGAACTTCTCCTCGAGAACCGGGTACGAGGCCGCCATGGCGTTCTTCGAGACCGGGAGAAGCTCGGGCATTGCCTGCTTGTCAAAACCGAGAAGGCGCATCGAACGGACGGCGCGGCGGATAAGGCGGCGCATGACATAGCCGCGCCCCTCGTTCCCCGGGCGTACTCCATCCGAAGCGAGCATCATCGCGCTGCGGACGTGATCAGCAACGACGCGCATGCGAACGTCGGATTCTTCATCGCCGGTGCCGTAGCGGCGACCCGTGAGCTGCTCAGCATGAGAGATCACGGGGAAGACCTGATCGGTCTCGTACATGTTCTTCTTGCCTTGCAAAAGGTACGCGAGACGCTCCACGCCGAGGCCCGTATCGATAGCCTTGCGGTCGAGCTCACCGAGAAGCGGGTAGTCCTTGCCGCTGCCCTCGCCGCGCATGAACTGATCGAACACGAGGTTCCAGATCTCAAGGTAGCGATCGCCACCCGGATCCACGTTGCCGCCTTCGGCTTCCGGCCCGAACTCGGGTCCACGGTCGTAGTGCCATTCGGCACACGGGCCCGCGGGTCCCGGCTGGCCAGTCGACCAGAAGTTTTCTTCCTTCGGGAGTCGCACAATGTGTTTCGGATCGATGCCGATCACGCGAGTGAGGTGGTCAAACGCTTCTTTGTCGTTTTCCCACAGGGTGATCCACATGCGGTCACCCTCGAGGCCGTAGCCACCATCCTCAACGCTGCTCGTGAGCAGTTCCCACGCGAAGTCGATCGCGCCTTCCTTGAAGTAATCGCCGAAGCTGAAGTTGCCCGCCATTTGGAAGAACGTGCCGTGACGCGTGGTCTTGCCAACGTTGTCGATGTCATTTGTGCGAATGCACTTTTGCACGCTCGCGGCGCGCGGCCACGGCGCCTGATCGGTGCCCACGATATAGGGAATGAACGGCACCATGCCGGCAACCGTGAAAAGGATCGAGGGATCCGACGAGACGAGCGAATCGCTCGGGACGATCTCGTGATCCTTGTTTTTGAAGAAGTCGAGCCAGCGGCGTGACACCTCGGCTGTCTGCATGGATTCTTCCTTCCCTAAGCCCTCTCGGGCACGGACTGGGCTGGGCATTTAATAACAAACGACCCCGACCAAGTGTACGTTCTCGTACTGGTCGGGGCCGCCTGACACGAAGGCCGTGAGGCCTCCTTCATAAAGAAATCAGCGAGCGTAATACTCGACGACGAGCGCGACGTCGCAGGTCACGGGGACCTCGGAGCGCTTCGGTCGAGAAACGAGCTGAGCCTTGAGTTCCTCGAGCTGGACCGAGAGGTACGAAGGGACCGACGCCTGAACATCGGAGTTCGAACCCTCAGCGACATCCGCGAAAGCCTCGAGAGTCTGCGACTTCGGCTTGACCTGGATGGTCTGGCCGGGCTTCACGCGGTACGAGGGGATATTGACGATCTCGCCATCCACGAGAACGTGGCGGTGCGAGACGAACTGACGAGCCTGAAGGATCGTGCGAGCGAAGCCCGCGCGAAGAACGAGCGCGTCAAGGCGAGTCTCGAGGAGCTCGACCATCGACTCACCGGTCAGACCCGGAAGCTTCTTGGCCTCAACGTAGGCGCGGTGAAGCTGCTTCTCGCGAAGCTGGTACTGAGCGCGCAGACGCTGCTTCTCGGTCAGACGAACCGCGTAATCCGAGTTCGAACGGCGGCCACGACCGTGCTGGCCCGGCGGGTAAGGGCGCTTCTCGAAGTACTTGACGGCCTTCGGGGTAAGCGCAATACCGAGCGCGCGCGAAAGGCGTGCGGTACGACGTGCTTTGGTGACACTGGTCACGTAGGTTACCTCAATTTCGATGCGATGAATCCATTTGGCAGCCGCGGATTCAGCGCAAAACTTTACCGTGTCGAAGGCTGCGCCTCAAGTGATTTGGGCGCTTGAGTGCAACGTGCCCCTGTGGGATCGCTCACCGCGCGTTAGCCGTCGGAACTTGCCTCGTGACCGGCTCCTCGGGTGAGCGAGCGCAGAATCGCGAGTGAGCTCTTCACGCGCCCCTCGAATCCTCGATCGGTCGGCTCGTAGTAGTTGACACCCACGAGGTCATCGGGTGCGTACTGCTGACGCGCCACGCCTCGCGGTTCATCGTGGGCATAGACGTACCCAACCCCGTGGCCGAGCTTCTGTGCCCCCTTGTAGTGGCCGTCGCGCAGATGCGGGGGAACCGAACGCCCCTTGCCGTGGCGGACGTCGTCGATGGCGCGATTGATGCCCGCATAGCTCGCGTTGGACTTCGGCGCCGTCGCGATGTGCACGACCGCTTGCGCGAGGGGGATGCGCCCTTCGGGCATGCCGATCATCTGCACGGCCTGCATCGCCGCAACAGCGACCTGGAGCGCGGAGGGGTCCGCCATGCCCACCTCTTCACTCGCGGCGATCACGACACGTCGCGCAATGAAACGAGGGTCTTCACCCGATTCGATCATGCGTGCGAGGTAGTGCAGCGCTGCATCGGGGTCACTCCCCCGCATGGACTTGATGAAGGCGCTCACGACGTCGTAGTGCTGATCGCCCTCGCGGTCATACGTGAGCATCGAGCGGTTGAGCGCGTGAGCGAGGATGTCGCCCGTAATGCGCTTTTCCGGAGTTTTGAGTGCCGAGGCAGCGGCCGCCTCGAGGGCTGTGAGCGACTTTCGCGCATCGCCGCCGCTCAGCCGCACGAGCGCCTCACGCGCATCCTCGTCGAGATCAACCGCATCGCCGAGCCCGCGCTCCTCGGTCAGTGCACGGGTAATGAGGACATCGATCTCCTCGGGCCCAAGTGAATCGAGGGTGAGAACGATCGAGCGCGAGATCAGCGGGGTGATGATCGAAAAGTAGGGATTTTCAGTCGTTGCGGCGATCAGCGTCACCCAACGATTCTCGACCGACGGCAAAAGAGCATCCTGCTGCGATTTATTGAAGCGATGCACCTCATCGACGAAGAGGATCGTTTCGCGGCCGGTTGTACGAAGGCGCGAACGCGCGGCATCCACCACCTCGCGAATGTCCTTGACACCCGCGAGAACGGCCGAGACCTCTACAAACTCACGGTCACCTTCACGCGCAACGGCGTAGGCAATGGTCGTCTTCCCGGTACCCGGCGGCCCCCACAGAATGATCGAGCTCGGGGCGGTGTGGGAATCGTCCTCTCCCACGAGCCTGAACAGCGGCGAGCCATCAGCGAGAGCGTTCTTTTGGCCGACGATGTCCTCGAGAGAGCGCGGTCTCATGCGGGCCGCGAGCGGGGCACGGTGATCGACGTTGCGGTCCGCGAGAGTCTTCGGTGCCTCGACACCTGGTTTGAGAGAAAAGAGGTCGTCTTCCACGACTCTAGCGTAACGAGCCGCGTCGGGATTCGCGGCGCCGCGCGAGGAGAACAGAGACACCCGCCACGAGTGGAAGCACGAGCGGCACGTATCCGTATCCCTCACCGAAATGCGACCACACCGTGGCCTTGGGGAACCACTCGGGCTTCGCAAAGCTCAACGCCCCTACGCCAAGCACGCCCACGAGTTCAACGCCCACCAGGCCCAAAATCGCACCCCAGTGCGGGACCTTCTTCATGAGGAGCACGGCAATCGCGACGTAGGTCAGCGCCGCGACGATACTGAGAGAGAAGGCGAACGGCGCCTCGGAAAAGTCGCGGATGGATTGCACAAGTGCTCGGGCCGTGGCCGAAACGGCGAAGACGCCGTACACCACGAAAAGGGCAGTGCGGAATCCTCGAGAGCCCTGGGGCGCTTCGTGCGCACGCGGCGAATGCGCTCCCCTCACCGGCCGAACCCCGCGGGCCAAATTTGAGGAAGGCGGTACGCAAGAAATACGCACGTGAGTGCGATCGCAGCAATGGCGAAGGACCCCCACCTCGTGCGCTCAAGGAAGGAAATGTACACCCCGGCGACCGGCAGGGTGATGGCCGTCGCAACATAGCCCCAAAAGACCACGGCGTCGGCAGGACCCGTGGGCGCGAGCAACCATGCGAACGCGCCTATGAGCCACACGAGCGCAAGAAAAAGGGAGGCGCCCATGAGCACGAGATCCGCGGCGAGGTCCTTGATCACGTAGTACGCGCCGAATGCAGCGACGAGCGCCGCGACGACGAACAGAACGACCAGCATGCGCCCACTCCCACCTCGAACTCGAATGACTCCCCTACGATAAACGCATGGCACATATAACTTTGAGCATCAGCAACGTTGATTCGATCACGACCGATGTACTCGTGGTCCCCCTCCTCAAGGGCAAGGATTCCGCCCCGGCGACCCCCGCGGGCCTGCCCTCCCTCGAAGACTCCTTCGCCGCGGTCAAGGCCGACGGCGCCAAGGGCACACTCACCACCATCCCCGCGCCTTCAGGCTACAAGTCGCGCGCCATTGTTGGCGTCGGCCTCGGCACCGACGCACTCGAA
Organism: Dermabacter indicis; assembly: GCA_001403775.1. Taxonomy (GTDB): domain Bacteria; phylum Actinomycetota; class Actinomycetes; order Actinomycetales; family Dermabacteraceae; genus Dermabacter; species Dermabacter indicis. The sequence goes on along the minus strand of CYUG01000011.1, from coordinate 150,667 downwards.
GATGCCACGAGCGAAGACATACGCTATGCCTTCGGCTCGGCCTCGCGCACTCTGACCGGCCATACGAGCATCGCGCTCGCCTTCCCCGCCGCCTCGGAAAGCCACATCGCGGCAGCACTCGAGGGCGCGGCGCTTGGTGCGTACGCCTACGTTTCCTACAAGAGCGAACTCAAGGACGAGCAAAAGCCCGTCGAAGAGATCACTCTGGTCGTGGCCGACAAGAACGAACTCAAGGCCCTCGAAGGCGCCGCGGATCGGGCAGAAAAGCTCGCCCGAGGTGTGCACATCGTCCGCGACCTCGTCAATACCCCGCCGAACCTCCTCTACCCCGAATCCTTCGCTCAGCGTGCAAAGGACCTCACGAAGAAGCTCCCCGTGAGCGTCGAGGTTCTCGACGAGAAGGACCTTGCCGACGGCGGCTACGGCGGCATCGTGGGCGTAGGTCAGGGCTCGACCCGCCCGCCGCGCCTCGTCAAGCTGACCTACGCTCCGAAGCGCGCGAAGCGCCACGTGGCCTTCGTGGGCAAGGGCATCACATTCGATTCGGGCGGCATTTCCCTCAAGCCCGGCGCAGGCATGGATGAGATGACCATGGACATGGGCGGCGCCGCGACCGTGCTCGCGACGACTCTCACCGCCGCGGCGCTCGAACTCGAGGTAAAGGTCACGACCTTCCTCGCGCTCGCGGAGAACCTCCCCGGTGGCGGCGCGCAGCGCCCCGGTGACGTCGTCACGATGCGCAACGGCAAGACCGTCGAGGTACTGAACACCGATGCCGAGGGCCGCATGGTCATGGCGGATGCTCTCGTTGACGCCTCGGCACTCGAACCGGATCTTCTGATCGACGTCGCCACCCTCACGGGCGCCGCGATCGTTGCCCTCGGTAACCGCACCGCCGGTGTCATGGGCACCGACGAGGCGCGCGACGACGTGTGGGAAGCCTCGAAGGCTGCGGGCGAGCCCATGTGGCCGCTACCCTTCCCCGCGGAGCTCCGCGAAGGTTTGAATGGTCGCGTTGCCGACCTCAGCAACATCGGCGAACGCCCCGGCGGCGCGCTGAGCGCCGGCATTTTCCTCAAGGAATTCGTTGGCGAAACCAGGTGGGCGCACGTGGATATTGCGGGTCCTGCCTTTACTCAAAAGCCGTTCGGCTACAACAACATCGGTGGCACCGGCATGAGCATGCGCACCCTCGTCGAGGTTGTTGAACGCGAAGCTGCCAAGTAAAAAGTGTTGCGCGATTCTCGCGCGTCAACCGTCGGAAAGCCCCTGCTTTTGCCCCTTCACGAAGGGCTGAGGTGGGGGTTTTCCCACACTCTCACCCTCGCTCGCGCGAGCCACGGCAACATCCAGGCGGTTCCCTTACGATAATGGACGTGCATGCCGCACCGGCTGGCTTAGCGTTCGAGGCCGGGACCTTCGGCGACATGACCCCAATCCTCAACAGTTAGGGAGCTGAACGTGGCGGATACCTCCACAGACCAGAAGTTCGACATCGTGATTCTGGGAGGTGGCAGCGGCGGCTACGCGGCCGCGCTGCGCGCCACCCAGCTCGGCAAGAGCGTTGCCCTCGTCGAGAAGGACAAGCTCGGCGGTACGTGCCTTCACCGTGGTTGCGTGCCCACGAAGGCGCTGCTCCACGTTGGCGAGATTGCTGATACTCCGGCCGAAGCCAAGGCCGTGGGCATCGAGATGACCGCTTCCGCGGTCAACACCGAAAAGATGCTCGATTTCAAGAACAAAGTCATCGGCCGCCTCTACAAGGGCCTCCAGGGCCTCGTGGGTTCCTCCGGTGCGACCCTCGTGAACGGATTTGGTCGCCTCACGGGAAAGAACACAGTCGAGGTTGAGGCTGAAGACGGCTCCAAGCAGACCCTCACGGGCGAGAACATCATCCTCGCCTCGGGCTCGTTCTCGAAGACCCTCCCCGGTCTCGAGCTCGGTGGCCGCATCATCGACTCCGAGGTGGCGCTTCAGCTTCCCGAGGTGCCGAAGAACCCCATCATTCTCGGCGGCGGCGTGATCGGCGTGGAGTTCGCTTCCGTGTGGAAGTCGCTCGGCGCTGAATCGGTCACGATCATCGAAGGTCTCCCCCACCTCGTGGCGAACGAGGACGAGGCGATCTCGAAGAACCTTGAGCGCGCGTTCAAGAAGCGCAAGATTGACTACTCGCTTGGCGTGTTCTTCGAGAAAGCTGAGCAGACCGAGTCGGGAGTTAAGGTGACGCTCGCGAATGGCCAGACCTACGAGGGTGACTATCTCCTGGTTGCCGTTGGCCGCGGTCCGCAGACCAAGGGTCTCGGTTACGAAGAGCAGGGAATCGAGATGGATCGCGGCTTCGTGCTCGCGAACAAGGAAACTCTCGAAACGAACGTTCCCGGAATTTACGCCGTGGGCGACATCGTGCCTGGCCTCCAGCTCGCACACCGCGGCTTCCAGCAGGGCATCTTCGTTGCCGAGCAGATCGCGGGCATGAATCCTCAGCCGATCGACGAATCGGGCATCCCGCGCGTGACCTACTGCGAGCCGAACATTGGCTCGGTTGGTCTCACGGAGAAGCAGGCCAAGGAGAAGTTCGGCGAGGAGAACGTCGCCACCTACGACTACAACCTCGGTGGAAACGGCAAGTCGCAGATCCTTGGCACACAGGGCTTCGTCAAGCTCGTGCGTGAGAAGGACGGCCCCATCGTCGGTGTCCACATGATCGGTGCACGCCTCTCGGAGCAGATCGGCGAGGCACAGCTCATCGTCAATTGGGAGGCGGAGCCCGAGGATGTTGCTTCGCTCATCCACGCGCACCCCACCCAGAACGAGGCGATGGGCGAGGCTGCACTCGCTCTCGCTGGCAAGCCGCTCCACGCTCACGCCTGATCACGAGGAGATCTACACATGTCTGAAATCGTTAAGATGCCCGCGCTCGGTGAATCCGTCACCGAGGGCACCGTTGTTCGCTGGCTCAAGGAAGTGGGCGAGGAAATCGCCGTTGATGAGCCTCTGCTCGAGGTATCGACCGACAAGGTTGACACCGAGGTCCCCTCCCCCGTGGCCGGTGTTCTCGAGAAGATTCTCGTGAACGAAGACGAGGACGCCGAGATCGGCGCCGACCTTGCAGTCGTCGGCGATGGCTCCGGTGTTGACGCCGGCTCTGCAGAGCCGAGCGAGGGTGAGAATCTCGCTTCGGATCCGACGGTTGCTCCCTCCACGTCGCAGGAGACTCCCGTTGGCGAGAGCCAGGCGCCCGCCGATTCGTCGAACGCTTCCGGTAGCGCCGAGGGCGAAGAGGTCACGATGCCCGCGCTTGGTGAATCCGTTGATTCGGGCACCGTTGTGCGCTGGCTCAAGGAGGTTGGCGAAGAGGTCGAGGCCGATGAGCCCCTCCTCGAGGTCTCGACTGACAAGGTCGACACCGAGGTTCCCTCGCCTATCGCAGGCACGCTCCAGAAGATCCTCGTGCACGAGGATGAGGAAGCTGAGGTCGGTGCTCCGATCGCCGTCATCGGCTCGGGTTCACCTTCCGACGCCTCCCCGGCTCCTGCCGCTCCCGCGAAAGAGGCCGCGCCGGCAGCACCTCAGCAAGAGGACAAGCCTGCTCCCGCTGCTTCGGCTTCAGAAACGGTGTCCTCGAGCAGCAACGCGCAGGCGTACGTGACGCCGATCGTGCGCAAGCTCGCTTCGGATAACGGCATTGATCTCGGCTCGCTCAAGGGCTCGGGCATCGGCGGTCGCATCCGCAAGCAGGACGTGCAGGAGGCGATCGAGGCGAAGAAGAAGGCGGAGGCACCCGCTCCCGCTGCTGCTCCGGCTCCGGCCACTGCGGCTCCCGCGAAGAAGGAAGCCCCGAAGGTCGAGGCGTCGCCGCTGCGTGGTACCGAGGAGAAGATGTCTCGCCTGCGCAAGATCGTTGCTTCGCGCATGGTCGAATCGCTCCAGACCCAGGCTCAGCTCACGACTGCGGTCGAGGTCGATATGACCCGCATCGCCGCTCTTCGCGGTCGTGCGAAGAACGACTTCCTCGCACGTGAGGGCGCGAAGCTCACGTTCCTCCCGTTCATCATGCAGGCGGCTGTCGAGGCGCTCAAGGCGCATCCGAAGCTCAACGCCGAGATCGCGGGCGACATGATCAAGTACCACGGTGTCGAGAACATCGGTATGGCAGCGGACACCGAGCGTGGCCTCGTCGTTCCGGTGATCAAGAACGCTGGCGATCTCAATCTCGCGGGGCTTGCTCGCCAGATCGGTGAGCTCGGTGCGAAGGCCAAGAGCAGCAAGCTCACGCCGGATGACCTCCAGGGAGCGACGTTCACGATCACGAATACCGGTTCGGGCGGAGCGCTGTTCGATACCCCGATCGTTCCGAACCCGCAGATCGGTATCCTCGGCTGCGGCACGATCGTCAAGCGCCCGGCTGTCGTGAAGGACGCCGACGGTAACGAAACGATCGGTATCCGTTCGATGATGTACCTGTTCCTCAGCTACGATCACCGCCTCGTGGACGGCGGCGACGCCGCTCGCTTCCTCTCGACGATGAAGAAGCGCCTCGAGGATGGTGCATTCGAGGGCGACCTCGGCCTCTGAGAATAGTTCGCTCAATACGGCTCGGGCCGCGCTTTCGATTGAAGGCGCGGCCCGAGCTTTGTGCGCTAAGCGCTACCCACGCTCTCTCCCACGGGGGTCGTGGACGCTATTCGCCACTCGCCGGCGATTCGCGTGAGTCGCATGTCGACTTCGTAAGGATCGCTTCCGTCGAGTTCGAGTGAATGTGCAGTTCCGTCGATACGCGCAGCGGAGTCTTCAAGGCGAACACGCACGTGCACGTCGTTGTCGTTCTGCGCGAGTGCGTGCACCTCGAGGATGCGCACCTGCCCGCCCTTGACATTCGCACCTGCGAGGGCGGAGCGGAGTTTTTGATCGGCGATTTCCGCCTCGCTTCCCGGTGCGGCAGAGGTATTGAGCTCGGTTGCTCCAGTGAGATAGCGGTGTCGTGCTTCCACGAGAGGCGGGATGATCGTGGCGGGATCCTCGAGTGCGCTGGGGGCACTGGAACGAGGCGGCGCGGTGTCTGGGAGGGAAGCGAGCATCGAGACTCCCGCGAGAATCGTGCACGTGAGAACCGCGACCGCTGCGAGCCTCGGGGGCGAGGTCATGCACAAGCGCATGCGGTACTTCGTGCCCTTTGCGTTGCGGTGCCGCGAACGCGAGACGATGGGCGCGGCGGGCGCACTCGCGGATGCGCGCTCCCCAATCGCCTGTGAGCTGCTCGCGAGCCATTCGGGGTCATGCTGTTCTTCGGCTCGTCGCTGCGCGTAGCGGTATGTTCCCGCGCCGCTCGTGAGGCGAGCGAGCCACTGCTGATCGGCGCGCTTTCGCACCGGCGTCAGAGGCCCCACGTGCGAAAAGTCGGTCACGACGACGCGTCCGCGCGGTGAGAGTTCAAGCCCGCGGAGTCCTTGGAGACCGAGGGCGAGGCCGCGTGAGTGCAAGCTCTTCAGGAGCGCCGCGAGGTCCGACGCCATCTGGGCCGTACTGCTCCCACCTTTCACACGTGCTTCACGCGCGACCCTTTTGCCTCGTGGCGGCGCGAGGGCACTCGGTCCTTCGGCTACGGCATAAGCCGCCACTCCGCGCCACTTGAGCGTGGGTACCGCAGGTGTATCGCCCGCTTCGAGGATACGAAGCAGCGCAATCTCGCGCCGAACTCTCATCGCCGCACGAATTGAGCGGGCGCGGATGAGCGTCAAGCGTCGGCCCCTGTGGTCCCGAGCTTGCCACACCTGCCGACCACCTTCCGTGCGGATCAACCGAACGGGGCGCAGGCCCGTTCCAAAAGCGGAGGTGAGACGCGTCGAGTGGAGATTCATGTGACCATTTCATGCCTTTTCTGGGGGTAATCCCAGGGGCCATCCGAAATTGTGGATAACTCGCGGGTTTGCGGGGCGCACCGGTGCACGGGGAGCTTTTCCGTGCACGCATGGGCAACTACTATGGTGGGGTGCTCGACATCATCCACCTTGCGTTTTCAGAAGAGTCCGGGATCGAAACCGCCCACGAAGAATTCGGTCTTCCGCCCGGTCCCGTTGAGTACAACGCCGCGTGGGATGTGCAAAGGAAGATCCACGCTGAGGTGATTGCGGGCGAGCGCCCAAACACACTCCTGCTCCTCGAGCATCAACCGGTCTACACCGCGGGGCGCCGCACCCTCGACATCGAGCGCCCGCGCGATGGCGCCCCCGTAGTGGATGTCGACCGTGGCGGCAAGATCACGTGGCATGGTCCTGGTCAGCTCGTGGGGTACCCCATCGTGAAGCTTCCCGCCCCCATCGATGTTGTGGGCTTTGTGCGGGGCATCGAGCGGGCCATCATGAAGGTGTGCACGAAGGCGGGCGTGAGCACGGCTCCCGTTGAGGGCCGAAGCGGCGTCTGGGTTCTCGACGAGCTCGGCATGGATCGAAAGGTCTGTGCGATCGGGCTGCGCGTAGCAAAACGATGCACGATGCATGGCTTCGCCCTGAACTGCGAGAACGACTTGTCGTGGGCAATGAACGTGATTCCGTGCGGAATCGACGATGCGGGCGTGACGTCTCTATCGGTCGAAACTGGCCGCACCGTGCGGCCAAGGGACGTCCTCGCCGACGTCGAAGCGACTATGAAAGAGCTTGAAGCCGAACGCGGCCTCGACTAAGGACATGAAACCCCGTGAAGATCACACGCGTGCTTTGTGGGACCAGGCCGGAGTGCCCCCTAGAATCGTGAGACCCCTACTCGCAAGGAGAGTGTGACGTGGCAGTTGAACCTCAAGGACGCCGCCTGCTCAGGGTTGAGGCCCGCAATGCGGAAACCCCCATTGAACGCAAGCCCAGCTGGATCAAGACCACGGCGAACATGGGTCCCGAATACACCGATATGAAAAAGCGCGTGCACTCGCGCGGCTTGCACACGGTGTGTGAGGAGGCCGGCTGCCCGAACATCTTTGAGTGCTGGGAAGACCGCGAGGCGACGTTCCTGATCGGCGGCGATACGTGCACGCGCCGCTGCGACTTCTGCGATATCGCGACGGGTAAGCCCCAGGGGATTGACCCCGCCGAACCTTTCAAGGTTGCCACCTCGATCAAAGAAATGGGCCTCAAGTACGCGACCGTCACCGGCGTAGCCCGCGACGACCTCGAGGACGGTGCAGCGGGGCTCTTCGCCGAGACCTGCCGCCAGATCCACGCGATCAGCCCCGGCACGGGTGTCGAACTGCTCATTGACGACATCAAGGGCGATTCGAGCGCGATGCAGCAGGTGTACGAGTCGAAGCCCGAGGTCTTTGGGCACAACCTAGAGACCGTTCCGCGTATCTTCAAAAAGATCCGCCCGGCCTTCCGCTACGAGCGCAGCCTCGGTGTGATCGCCGATGCGAAAGCTCACGGCATGATTACGAAGTCGAACCTCATTCTCGGCATGGGCGAAGAAACGAAGGAGATCCTCGCCGCTATGCAGGATCTTCGCGATCACGGCTGCGAGATTCTTACCCTTACGCAGTACCTGCGCCCCTCGAAGCTGCACCACCCGATCGATCGTTGGGTGAAGCCGCAAGAGTTCCTTGAGCTTTCCGAGGCAGGTTATGAGATGGGCTTCGCGGGCATCATGGCGGGTCCGATGGTGCGCTCTTCGTACCGCGCCGGCCGTCTTTGGGCGCAGGCCATGGAAAAGCTTGGGCGTGAGATTCCTGAGGAACTCTCGCATCTCAATTCCTCCGCACCTGCCCTTCAGGAGGCCACGAGCGTGGTGGAGCGCCAGGCGGCACGTGAAAAGCGCGACAGGGAGCGCGCGGAGCGCAAGGCCGCGGCGAACGCCTAGGCTCGCTTTCTCGTTATGCTAAGGGGTGGTTTTCGAACCGCCCGCATCGCGCTAAGGACAAGGATTAATGGCACGCAAGAACACGACCGACGACCCCGCTAAGGCGAAGAAGCCTGGCCGCATCCGGCAGACGATCGACGTCTTCAAGGAGACGCAGGCCTACGACCGCTCGACGGCGCCGCTTATGATCCTCGCGATCGTGGGCCTCACCGTCCTCCTCGCACTCGTGTTTGGCGCTTTCGGCCACCCGATTTACGGCGCTTTCATCGGTCTCGGGTTCGGCCTCCTTCTCGCGATGATCATCCTCGGCCGTAGGGCGCAAAAAGCCACGTACGCCAAAATCGAGGATCAGCCCGGCGCTGCGATCGCCGTGATGCAGCAGATCTCACGCGGGTGGAACGTCGAGCAGGATCCCGCGGCTTTCGATGCACGTAGCCGCTCGATGCTTTTCAGGGCAAGCGGCCGCAAGGGTATCGCGCTCGTGTCGGAGGGCTCCGGCGGTGGTGCACGTAAGCTCATGGGCAAGGAAGCGAAGCGCATGAACCGCATGTTCCCGAACGTTCCCGTGCACACGGTATTCGTGGGCCACGGCGAAGGCGAGGTTCCGTTGCCGAAGCTCAACCGGCACCTGACCCGCATGAAGAACGAGCTGACGAAGGCCGAGGCCGGGGAGATTGGCCGTCGCCTTCGCGCGCTTCCGAACCCCGTGCGCCAGGCAATTCCAAAGGGCGTTGATCCCATGCGCGCTCGGCCCAATCGCAAGGCTATGCGCGGCCGCTGAGCCGACCCGGATTTCTGCACTCGCCCCCACGGTTACGCTGCTGGGGGCGAGGTGATTTAACGCTCCCCTATGCTCGCACGACAACGACACCCGCAACGAGGTCGTGAAGGGTTTGTCGGTTGTCATTGACGACGAAAGCGCTAATAACACTCAGCATGATGGAGCTTCGTACGAGCGCGCGCACGAGCATGGGAGAGCGCCGCGTGACGGGCAGCATTCGAAGGCCCGTGAGGAATTGTCCAAGGCTCGCCCCAAAAAGAGTCTGCATGAGCACGATCTGCGCGAGGAACAGACCGAGAGTCGCAAGCGGATCGTAGTGGAACGCGAAGAACGACGCGGCTGCGGCGGCCGCCCAATCGAGGCACATCGAAAGAAAGCGCCGTGGCAAGGGTGCAATAGAGCGCGTGCCGTGTTCGGGAAGGCCAAAGGCTTCACCGGGGTACCCCGCACCTTGACCTTCGCTTGCGACAGGCTCGTCACTATTTATGGGCCGATTCATTCCAGAACCGTACGTTCACGGCCTTGCGCGACGCAAACCCTGAGGGGCGGGGTCGTAAAATAGGGGGAGCAAAAGCTCAAAGCCAACGTGCGCACCGTACGGACGGAGGATACGTGTTCAGCAATCCCAGCGAAGCCGTGAAGTTCATCGAGGAAGAGGACGTCAAGTTCATTGACATCCGCTTTTGCGATCTTCCCGGCGTCATGCAGCACTTTAACGTTCCCGCGAAAACTTTCGATGAGGAAGCGATCGCCGAAGGTCAGCTGTTCGACGGCTCGTCGATCCGTGGCTTCCAGGCGATTCACGAATCCGACATGAAGCTCATCCCGGACCTGAGCACCGCGTACGTGGATCCGTTCCGTGACCAGAAGACCCTCGTTATCAACTATGCGATTGTCGATCCGTTCACTGAAGCTCCCTATAGCCGCGACCCGCGCACGGTCGCGGCGAAGGCCGAGGAATACCTCCGTTCGACCGGTATTGCCGACACCGCCTTCTTTGCCGCCGAGGCCGAGTTCTACATCTTCGACTCGGTTCGCTACCAGACCGAAGCAAACGGTGCCTTCTTCGAGATCGATTCGAACGAGGCCGCGTGGAACACGGGCCGTGAAGAAGAGTTTGGCAATCAGGGTTACAAGACCGCGATGAAGGGCGGCTATTTCCCCGTGGCGCCCGTCGATCAGATGGCCGATCTTCGCGATGAGATGGTGCGAGTCCTTGACGAGGTGGGCCTCGAGGTCGAGCGCGCGCACCACGAGGTGGGCACGGGCGGCCAGCAGGAAATTAACTACCGTTTCTCCACACTTCTTCAGGCGGCGGACGACGTCATGAAGTTCAAGTACGTGATCAAGAACGTCGCGTGGGAGAACGGACGTTCGGCCACGTTCATGCCGAAACCGATCTTTGGCGACAACGGTTCGGGCATGCACTGCCATCAGTCGCTGTGGAAGAACGGAGAGCCGCTTTTCTACGACGAGAGCGGCTACGGGGGCCTTTCGGATCTCGCCCGCTGGTACATCGGCGGCCTGATCGAGCACTCCCCAGCACTCACGGCTTTCACGAATCCCACCGTGAACTCGTTCAAGCGTCTCGTGCCGGGCTTCGAGGCTCCGGTCAACATGGTGTACTCGGCGCGTAACCGCTCGGCAGCGATTCGCATCCCCGTGACGGGTAACTCCGCGAAAGCGAAGCGTCTCGAGTTCCGCGCACCGGATCCTTCGGCGAACCCGTACCTCGCGTTCGCCGCGCAGCTCATGGCCGGCATCGACGGCATCAGGAACCGCATCGAGCCGCCCGAGCCGATCGATAAGGATCTCTACGAGCTTCCGCCCGAGGAGCATGCTCAGATCAAGACTCTTCCTGCGTCGCTTGAGGAGGCGCTCGATGAGCTTGAACGCGATAACGACTTCCTGACCGAAGGCGATGTGTTCCCGGAGGATCTCATTTCGACGTGGATCGCCTACAAGCGCGAGTTTGAGGTTGAGCCGTTCAGGCTGCGCCCCCACCCGTACGAGTTCGAGCTTTACTACGACCTGTAAACGGGGTCGCTTCGTGGGGCTTCGCGTTAGAGCTTCGCGTTCAAGAGCGAGAGAAGCAGTTCCTTCGGGCTCTGCGCTTCGCTGAGCGCGCAGTCATCTGGCGCGAAGTCCCATGCTTTTCGCAGCGCCTTAAACGTTTCCCACTCGGCATCAGAGGTGCGCAGCGGGACCGCGCTGTACCCGCCTGCTTCCGGCAGATGAATGATGAACGCGCCCGTGAGCTCGGGCATGTCCCTGAGGGTGCCGTCATTATCGAGAAGATTCTCGGCTCTCATGACGGCCACGCCTTGAAGCGCGTAATCGCCTCGCACCTTCTTCGACGTCTTAATGTCGCCCGTGAGAAGTGTGTTTCCGATTTTTACGATGGCGTCCGTCGTGCCCGCATATCCGACGTTGCGATTGACGACGGTTTGTTCGATCTCAATGAACTCCGGTTGGAAGTCGTCGAGGAATCCCGCGAAGCCGTCGAGGCGCACGTTTGCTCGCGCCACGAGCTCCCCGAGGTTGTTCTCCATGCTGAGAAGGTCTCCCCCGCTGCGCATGTCGGTCGCGAGTTCACGCATGTCGGCGTCCGTGGGCCGTTCACCGGAGCGTTCCCACGCCTCGCAAAGCGCGTGCACGTACGTGCCGAAGTCCGCCGTCGTTTTCGTGTAGTCGGGCGCCGCTTCCGCGATTCGTTTCTGCGTGGTCCAACTATTGCGGTTCACTCGGCGAATTTCGTCGAAGGCCCGCGAGGGGTTGCGATCGAGGTAGGAGAACATCTCGAGCGCGCGTTTCGAGGCCATCCGCGCGTACCAGCCATTGAGGTGGTCTTTCGCGCGCATTCCGGCGACGGTCGTGATGGAGGGGTGGATGAGCTTTCCCCCGGGCTCCATGCGGTACATGCGGCCGCGCGGGGTTTGAGCGCTCAGTTCAGGTGAGGTCATAGCCTCTTCAGGCTACTCGTCAAAGATCAGGCGTTCGGCGACCTGGCGCGAGTGGCGCGTGACTTTGAGGTATCTCTCCTCGATCGCGCTCGCATTCTCCACAGGTTCACGCACGAGTGCGGCGATGGCGCGCAGGTCAACGAGGTCGGTTGGGAGGATGTCGGTTTCGCGCCCGCGCCACAGAAAGAGCACACGCCGTAACTCCCATGCAAGCAGCCAGGCGCGGCGAAGCGCATGGGCATCTGCGGAGGTCAGGTGCCCCGCGCTCTCGAGGGCGGCAAGGGCGTCAAGAGTTCCGACGGTCCGCAGGCTCTCGTCGTTTCCCGCATGGTCAAGAAGGAGTCGCTGCACGGCCCATTCGACGTCGGTGGTTCCACCACGGCCCAGTTTGAGGTGATGACTCGGCCGCACGCCACGCGGGAGCCGCTCGCCTTCGATGCGGGCTTTCATGCGGGCGAAGTCTCGGCGCTCGCGCTCGTCCATCTTGCCGGGACGATAGCGCTCGCGGTCCATGATCCGCGTGACCGCGACGCATAGCTCTTTCGGCCCGGCGACACAGCGCGCACGCAGCAGCGCTTGGCGTTCCCACCTTTCAGCGTGGTGTGCGTAGTAGTCATCGAAGCTCGCAAGGGTACGCACGAGGGGGCCCGAGCGGCCTTCGGGGCGGAGGTCGGCATTGACGCGCATGTTGATGCCCGAAGCCGGGGCGTTAAGGATTTTCTGTACGCGGGCGGCGATCTGCGTCGCGACCTCGAGGTCGCCCTCACACACGAACTGCACATCGGCGTCGGAAGAGTACCCCATCTCGCCCGCTCCAAATGACCCCATGGCGATCACGCACAGCCGAGCGTTTGCCCCCTCACTCACGCGTGCCACGGTGAAAGCGAGGATCGTTTCGGCGAGATCGGTCAGGGCACGGGCAAGTTCTCGCAGATCGAGGATGCCTGAGAGGTGCGCGAGGCAGATTCTCACAATCTCGCGTGCGCGCACGCCGCGAAGGGCGTCGATCACGTGGTCCTCATTCGCGGCCAGACCGGCGATCGAATCAAGTTCCTTCGTCATCTGTGCGCGGGTGAGGGGCTGCAATTGGGCATCGTTCGAAAGCCAGCGCACGGTGTTCGGGTGGCGTTCGAGCTGTTCACCCACGTATCGTGAGCTCGAGAGGATGTGTGTGAGCCGTTCGGCGGCAACCCCCGAGTCCCGCAGCATTCCGAGAAACCAGTGGGTTTCGCGGAGCGTCTCGGAGAGCTTGCGGAACGACAGCAGCCCCAGATCGGGATCCACTCCTCCTGCAAACCATTCGAGAAAGGCCGGAAGCAACTGCTTTTGAATCGCAGAGCCGCGACTCAGCCCTCTCGTGAGTGCCTCAATGTGTTGAAAAGCGCGCTTCGGATCGCGGTAGCCAATCGCTTCGAGTCGATCGCGTTGGGCTTCGGCACTGAGAGAAATTTGGCCGTCGCTGAGGCGCGCGGAGGTCGCGAGGAGCGGGCGAAAGTAGATCTCTTCGTGGAGTTGGCGCACACGCCTGCGCACGGTTTCAATGTTGCGTCGCAGGTGTTCGGGCCGCACACCGAGCGCTCGTGCGAGGCGGCGCGCATCGCGTTCGGCGGTGGGCAGCATGTGGGTGCGCCGCAAACGCCACAGTTGGAGCCGATGTTCGCACACGCGGAGGAATCGGTAGGCCTCGGCAAGTTCAGCGGAATGCTCGCGGCCCACGTAGCCGCCGCGCGTGAGGGCCTCAAGCGCGACGAGTGTCCCCGCTTCCCGAATGCTCTCGTCGGTGCGGCCGTGCACCATTTGGAGCAGCTGGACCGTGAATTCAATGTCGCGAAGTCCGCCGCGCCCGAGTTTGAGATCGCGTTCAGCGTCGGCGTGTTTAAGCACCCTCGCTCGCATCGCACGGGTGTCGTCCACAAATCCCTCGCGTGAGGAGGCTTGCCACACGAGGGGCGTTGTCATTTCCTCGAATTGCGCGCCGAGCTCGCGATCGCCCGCACAAGCGCGAGCCTTGAGGAGTGCTTGGAACTCCCACGTTCGGGCCCACTTCCGGTAGTAGCGGGCGTAGGAGTCGAGCGTGCGAACCAGCTCCCCGTCGCGTCCCTCAGGGCGCAAATTCGCATCGACCTGCCACAGACTGCCGTCGGCGGTACGTTCTTCGCACACGCGCGCCACTTCACGCGCGAGGGCACTTCCCACTCTCGTGACGTCGGCTTCACTCACGCCCTCGTGTGCGGCCTCCGCAACGTACATGACGTCCACGTCAGAAACATAGTTGAGCTCGCGCGCCCCAGTTTTCCCCATCGCGATAATCGCAAGTCGCACGGCCTCGTGCCCCTCGGTTGCGGCGCGAGCGAGCGCGAGAGCTGCTTCGAGGGCGGCATCGGCGAGGTCGCTCAGAAGCGCAGAGACCTCCTGTTGGTGTTCCGCGGGAGCGGGAGCGTGGACGTCGCGGGCAGCAATTTGGGCGAGCAGAAAATAGTAGGCGCGCCGAAAAGCATGGCGCGGCTCCTCTCCCGCTTCAGCGACGGGGACCGCAGCCTCAGGATCGCAGCCGACGGCGGCAAGCATCACCTCGCGAAATCTTTTTCGCGTGGGCCCGGCAAGCGTCGGACACCCAAGAATGTTCTCAAGCGCCCCCACTTGCCTCGCAAGCGCATCGCCCAGGGCAACCGAGCTTCCGAGCAGGAGCACGAGTGTGCGCCCGAGCCGCTCGTCCCGCACCACTCGGGCAAACTGCTGCGTCTCCCCCGCCTCGGCGGCAGCGCCGGCGAGGCGCGTGAGACCGAGGAGTGCCTCATCGGGATCTGCCGCTGCCCCCATTGCGCGCACAAGCTGCGCTGGCACGCAGAAAAGTGCGTCTTCAGAAAGGAGTGCGGCGCTCTTCTCGGTGCGCACGAAGCCGAGGCGCGCAAGGTCGAAGTGGGTGAACTCGCCGCCGATGTCCCCTGACTGCAGCGCCTCGATCGCGCCGGTCTCAAGCCGCATGCTGAGCCTCAGATGTCGAACGTCGTGCGAAGTTCGGCATCGGTCACCTGGCGGCGATAGCCCTCCCATTCACGTCGCTTGTCGCGGAGAATGTATTCGAAGACCTGTTCGCCGAGAATATCCGCCATGAGCTCGGAATTCTCGAAACTTTCGATTGCCCGCAAGAGGTCGGAGGGCAGAGGTTTGATCCCCATCGCCTGGCGTTCACGTTCAGTGAGTTCCCACACCGTGTCTTCGGCACCATCGGGAAGCGGGTATTCCTCTTCGATGCCCTTGAGGCCGGCTCCCAGGAGCGCTGCGAAAGCAAGGTAGGGATTCGCTGCTGAATCGAGACCCCGAAACTCCACCCGCGAGCTTGTCCCTTTGGTTGGCTTGTGGAACGGTACGCGCACGAGGGCGCTGCGGTTGTTGTGGCCCCACACGATGTAGCTCGGAGCCTCTTGTTCACCCCACAGACGCTTGTAGGAGTTCACGAACTGGTTGGTGAGGATCGAATATTCGCGAGCGTGGACAAGAAGTCCCGCAATGAAGTGACGTGCGGTGCGCGAAAGTCCGTACTCGGCTCCCGGCTCGTGGAAGATGTTCGTACCGTTGTGGAAGAGCGAAAGATGGGTGTGCATGCCGTTACCGGGGTGTTCGATCATAGGCTTCGGCATGAAGCTCGCGAACTTCCCTTCAGCGAGAGCAATGCCCTTGACGACAGCGCGCAGCGTCAAAAGGTTATCCGCGGTCGTCAGCGCATCCGCGTATCGAAGATCGATTTCGTTTTGCCCCGGGCCTCCCTCGTGATGGGAGTACTCGACATGGATATTCATGCGCTCGAGTTCCTGCATCGCTTCACGACGAAAGCGACTGCCGTCCATCCGCTGCACGTAATCGAAGTAGCCACCTTGATCGACGGGCTCGAGAGGCACGCCCTGCTCGTAGCGGCGATCAAAAAGGTAGAATTCGACCTCGGGATGCGTGAGGAATTCAAGCCCCTTGGCCTCGGCACGCGCGAGGGCGTCGCGAAGAACGCGGCGCGGATCCGAAGCTGCCGGTTCTGAATCGGGCGTGAAGACGTCGCAGATCATGACGCCGGTTTCGCCGCCGCGCGGGGCGCCCATGACGCGGAACGTTGAGGGGTCGGGGCGAAGAAGCATGTCCGATTCGTACGAGCGCGTCAGCCCTTCGATTGCGCTTCCATCGATTCCAATGCCCTCATCAAAGGCTTTTTCGAGATCGTGCGGCGAGATCACCACCGATTTGAGGCGTCCCACAACATCGCTGAACCACAGGCGGATGTAGTCAATCCCCTGTTCTTCGACCTGCCTGAGCACTGAGTCCTGGTGGCGTTCCATACATCAATTGTGCCCCACGCCGACCGTAGCGCTGAAGTCCCCCGAGAGGCCGGATACGCTGAGGGCACACGCGTCGCACCCGACACGCACGAAAGGATTTCCCGTGAGCGAGAGCAGAGCCCCGCGCAAGGTCCGCACCCACACTCTTCGCGACTTCAAGAACGAAGGGCGCGCGATCACGATGCTCACGAGCTACGACACGTTCAGCGCCCGCATCTTCGATGAGGCCGGAATAGATGTGCTCCTCGTAGGCGATTCGGCGGGCAACACCGTGCTCGGGTACGACTCGACCGTGTACACAAAGCACTCCGACATCGTGCGTTTCACGGGAGCCGTAGCCCGCTCATGTGAGCGCCCGCTCGTGCTTGCTGATCTCGCTTTTGGCACCTATCAGGCGAGCGCCGGGGACGCGGTACGCCACGGGGTTGAGCTCATGCAGTCAGGCGCGCACGCGGTCAAGCTCGAGGGCGGACGGGAAATCTTGCCGCAGGTCGAGGCGCTCGTGCGCGCCGGAATCCCCGTGTGCGGGCACCTCGGGTTTACGCCGCAGTCGGTCAATCAGCTCGGCGGGTTCAAGGTGCAGGGGCGCGGGGAGAAGGCCGACGCCCTCCTTGCCGACGCGATTGCCCTGCAAAATGCCGGCGCTTTCGCCATCGTTCTCGAGCTCGTGCCGGCTCCGCTCGCGGCGCGCGTGACGGAGGCGCTCGATGTGCCCACGATCGGTATCGGCGCGGGCCCCGAGTGCGATGGGCAGGTGCTCGTGTGGCAGGACATGGCCGGGCTCAGCGGCTTTGCACCGCGCTTCGTGAAGGCCTTCGCCGATCTCCGCTCGGATCTTTCTCGAGCGGCGCGCGAATACGGCGATGCCGTTCGCGCGAAGGAGTTTCCCGCTCCGGAGCACACATTCGAAAAGTAGGGTCCGCAGCGGGCCCGAGTGGCGTGCTGTGACCGCGGCCCTTAGAACTCGCCGCCTTCGCGTTCGTCGCTCTCGGTGTCCTCGTCGTCCTTGTAGTACTCGTTCCACTCTTCGGTCGCGTCGTCCCATTCCTCGTTGCGCTCCTCGGCGAGCTCGAGCGCATGCTGCGCTTCTTCGCGCGTTTGGTAGGGACCCATGAGTTCGATCGCGGGGCTCTGATTGCCCTCTTCGATCTGCTTCGTCTTGGTGTTGTAATAGAACTCGCTCACGGCGCGGCCTTTCGTTATTCGTTATCCAGAAGAACCTGCGAGACTGATAGTCATGACTGTAGACCAATGGCTTCGCCCCGAAAACCGCGCCGTGCTTGAGCCCGGCGTCATAAGCCCGCTCCGTCAGGTTCCCGCCGCCATTGAGCGCCCGGAGTACGCGTTCAAAGATGAAGCGAAATCAGATAACTGCGGCCCATACGTGCAAACGCCCGACGTGATTGAACGCGTCCGACGCGCATCGAAGATCGCGGCTATCGCCCTTCGCGAGGCCGGCAATGCCGCGAAGCCAGGTGTCACGACAGACGAGATCGATGCGCTCGTGCACGAGATCATTCTCGACCACGGCGCCTACCCCTCAACTCTCGGCTACCTGAGCTTCCCGAAATCGTGCTGCACGAGCCTCAACGAGGTGGTGTGCCACGGCATCCCTGACTCAACCGTCATGGAGGAGGGCGACATCCTCAACGTTGATGTCACCGCTTACCTCGACGTTGTCCACGGCGACACGAACGCCACGTTCCCCATCGGCGAGATCGCGCCCGAAGCCTCTGCACTCATTGACCGAACCGAAGAGGCGATGTTCCGCGGCATCCGCGCCGCGAAGGTGGGCCGGGAGGTCAATGTTGTGGGCCGCGTCATCGAAAAGTATGTGGGACGCTTCGGTTACGACTCGGTGCGCGACTTCACGGGCCACGGTGTGGCGGAAGGATTCCACAACGGCCTCATCATTCCCCACTACGATTCGGCACCCCACTACGACGACATCATTGAGCCAAACATGATTTTCACCGTCGAACCCATGGTCACGCTCGGTGCTCGGGAGTGGGATCAATGGGATGACGGCTGGACCATTACGACCCGCGACAAGGGCTACACGGCGCAGTTCGAGCACACCTTCCTCATCACGGAGGACGGCTACGAGACCCTCACCGATCCAGACGCAAAAATTTCGGCGTAAAATAAACGGCGTTGTCACTCGCAAGGAGAAGCATTTCACCATGGCCAAGGAAGCATTCGGAATCGATATCGGCGGTAGCGGCATCAAGGGCGCGCCCGTCAACCTGAAAAAGGGCGAGCTCGCCGCGAAGCGCGTGCGTATCCCCACGCCGCAGCCGGCAACCCCCAAGGCGGTCGCCAAGACCGTCAAAGAGCTCATCGATTCGTTCGATGTTCCTTCCGATATGCCCGTGGGTGTCACGTTCCCCGCGATCATTCAGCACGGCGTCGCAAAATCGGCCGCGAACGTGGATGATTCGTGGATCGGCGTCAACGTTGACGAACTGCTCTCGGAGACCACGGGTCATTCGGTATTCGTGGTCAATGACGCCGATGCCGCTGGCATCGCCGAGATGGAGTTCGGCGCCGGTAAGGACAAGTCCGGCCTCGTCATCATGACGACGCTCGGCACGGGCATCGGCTCGGCCATGTTCATCGACGGCAAGCTTATTCCTAACTCGGAGCTCGGCCACCTCAAGTACGAGGGCAAGAGCATCGAGAAATTTGCCGCAAGCTCGGTCTTCGAGCAACTCGGAATCAGCTATGAGGAGTGGGCGAAGGAACGCCTCCAGGTGTTCTACTCGCACGTGGAGTTCCTCTTCTCCCCCGATCTCTTCATCGTGGGCGGCGGCGTGTCGAAGGATTCGAAGAAGTTCATGCACTTCCTCGACCTCCACACCGAGATCGTGCCCGCAAAGCTTCGCAATGAGGCAGGCATCATTGGCGCCGCGGCTCTTGCCCACGCCGAGCGCAAGCTCGAGGTGAAGAAAGACAAGGGCGAGAAGAAAGCCAAGAAGGACAAGAAGAACACGTCGGCCGCAGATCTCGCTGCCGAGTCGGTCGAAGAGGCCTGATCTGAGGGGCGCCAAGGGCGCGGACCAGCCAGCCTATAAGCCGGGTTCTGTTTCGACAGTCATCTATCTAGGATCACCGTTGCCGGTGACCTCGAGCGGCCTACCCGGAGGCTCGGCCTGGCAGCCTTGGCGCCTCCTGCATGACCTTGCTCCCGGTGGGGTTTACCGTGCCGGCACCATCACTGGTGCCGCGGTGGTCTCTTACACCACCCTTTCACCCTTACCTGCTTCAGCAGGCGGTTTGCTTTCTGTGGCACTGGCCCGCGGATCACTCCGGGTGGGTGTTACCCACCACCGTGCCAGGGGGAGCCCGGACTTTCCTCGAGGCTTCGCCTCGCGACTGTCCAGCTGACTGGTCCAGGTCTCAACTTTACTCCACTGCTAAGCGTAAGGAGCACGCGCGAGATGTTAATCCTCTTACCACCCTCGGAAACGAAAACTCGCCCGGCAGCCCCGGATGCGCCACCCCTCGATCTTTCCTCCATGGCCTTCCCCGAGCTCACCGAGTCCCGCCGCCACATGATCGAAGCGGCCGGGAGTACGGCACGAGGCGATTGCGCTATGGCGAAACTCAAGATTCCCGCTTCGCAGCCGGAGCTTCTCGAGCGCATGGCACGCCTCGAGAACGAGCCGGTCGCAGCCCCGCTCGACGTGTATTCAGGGGTGCTCTTTGATGCTCTTGGTCAACCTGCGGTGTCCGACGGTTGCCGGCTCCTCGTCGCCTCCGCGCTTTTTGGAATCGTCGACTGCCGCACCGATGCCATTCCGGCCTACAGGCTTTCGGCCGGAAGCGAAGTGGACGGCCTTGGGAAGGTGGCCACGTGGTGGCGGCCTCGTCTCACAAAAGTCGCTGCCGCGATTGAGGAAAGCGCGGAGGTTGTCGTGGATTGCCGCTCCGGCGCCTACCGCTCTATGATGCCGCTCAAGGGCTCCCAGGTGCTCGAGGTCTCCCCCGTGGCGGTGCGCGACGGTAAGCGACGCGTGATTAGCCATGATGCGAAGCGTTACCGGGGGCTCGTGGCTCGTGCCCTCGGCGAGGCGAGTGCTCCCGCTGAGACCGCCCGTGATGTGCTCGCCATCCTCGAAGAATCGCTCGGGGACTCCCTCGGCTTTGAACTCACCCCGGGGAAGTCCCGTTCGGTCCTCACCGTGATCGACGATTGGGAACGCCGCTAGGCCCTACGAGCCGTAGTGGCCGGTAATTTCCTTGCGCGCGGTATCGAGGGTGATCTCGCCGCCATAGGGGATCACGTACTGGGGGCGAGTGTGGCCGAACGGAAGGCCGAAACACACGGGCATGTCGGGGGCGTAGCGTGTGAGTTCGGCGAGCACATAGTCACGTTGGGCCGCGCGGCGGGCCGCGCGCACATTCTCAGGTGCGGGATTTTCGCGATCGTCAACGACAGGTCGAGCCACGAGTACGCCTGCGGCAGCCTCGAGGTAGCCCCTCTCTCCCATGCCACGGATCCAGCGGCCCACGATATCGGCGGGAGGACGAAATTCTGAGGTTTCGAAAATGAGAATTGCGTCTTCGAGATCTGCCGGGGCGGGCAGCCGATTGGCCCACGCGAGCTGGTCGAGTACCTCGAGGCAGCCACCCCACGTGCGGCCACGCACTCGGGTCTTTCGGCCGTAAAACTCGAACGGAACCGCCGCTTCACGAGGGGAGGCTTCCGTGAGNGAGTACCTCGAGGCAGCCCCCCCACGTGCGGCCCCGCACTCGGGTCTGTCGGCCGAAAACCTCGAACGGAACCGCCGCTTCACGAGGGGAGGCTTCCGTGAGGGCACGCTCCTCACTCCAGTCGTACCCGTAGTCTTGGCTATCGGCGGGAATAGTGTAGGTCAGGTCCCCTTCACCAAAGAGCGCCGCGCGAAGTGAGGTGACGTGTTCGGAATCCACCGTCGGACCGCTCCCGAGATGGACCATGGTCGAACCGCCATAGAAGCTTGCAAGCCCGTGCGCGAAAAGCCACGAGTGGAGATTGGTGTTATCGCTATAGCCGATGAAGGGTTTTGGATCGGCGAGAGGAAGATCCGGATCGAGGTAACGGAGAATCCGTATCTGGTCGTCACCGCCGATCGTCGACATGAGCGCGCGAATCTCGGGATCGGCGAGGGCCGCGTTCACGTCGCGTGCACGTTCCTCGGGGCTTGCCCCAAGCGCGCGAGTCGTGGGGTACTCGACGACTTCGACATGAAAGAGCTCTTCGAGCCTGCGCATGGCCTGCTCATGGATGGCCGGGAAATACGCGGGCGCGGCCCACGCGGGAGAGAGCACGGCGATCTTATCACCCTCGCGCACGGGCACCGGCTTGACGAGAGGTTTCATCGCGCAGCTCCCGTGAACGGGTCGCTCGAGATTTCAGATACCTCAACCTCGAGCTCGGGGAACTCTTCCCGGAGAATTTCCGCGAGATGCGGCAGGTAGAGCGATTCGCTTGCATAATGCGGGAGATCGATGAGCGCGGGTACGCGGGCGTGATCGGCTTTCGATTCGAGGTGCTCGAGCGCCGGGTGGTGGCGAAGATCGGACGTGATGTAGAGGTCGGCGTCGGCGTCCGTTGCATTCTCAAGGAACGAGTCCCCTGCTCCAGGGCACACGGCAATTCGCCGTACCTCGCGCGCGGCTTCGCCCGTGTGAAGCACGCCTTGCGCTGTCGCGGGAACAGCCCCCGCAATGACCTGCGCGATCTCGCCAACCGTCGAGGGCTCACGAAGTTCGCCGACGGCGCCAAGCCCAAAGAAGGACTCGCCTTCCTGAGGCTCGCCAGGAGCGAGAGGCTTCGCCCCTTCGAGACCCAGTAGCTCGATCCATGCCCCCACAGTGCCGTTGAGCGACCGATCGCTATTCGTGTGCCCGCACCAGAGGCCGCCCTGCGAGCGAAGAAGCGCTGTTGCGACCGCACCCTTGCCGCTCGTTGCGGGAAGAAAGTTTGCGCCTCTGAGGAGCAGCGGGTGGTGGGTGATGAGCAGCGTCCCCGGTGTCTTCGCCGCCTCGCGCGCTTCGGCAACCGTCGGATCTACGGCGAGGCGAAGCCGAGCGACCTCCCAGGTGGGGTCTCCGAGTACGAGACCTACGCGGTCCCAGTCCTCCGCCCATGAAAGCGGGTAGAGCTTTTCGAGATACGAGGTCACGCGGTCGATGCTCGTCATGGATTGCTCCTCGGCACGTGTTGGATAACGGATTAGGCTTTGGCGGCGCGCGCTGTTTGAGCCTCGGCAAGTGCCGCCTGGTAGGCCTTCCACGCCATGAGCACGCACTTCACGCGTCCGGGAAACTTCGCAGCTCCGACGAGCGCGATGCCGTCGCCGATGATCTCCTCGTCGCCCTCGTTCTTGCCACGCGAATGCATAACCTCATCGAAATGCGCGTAGGTGTTCTGCGCGTCCTCGAGACTTTCCCCGATAAGCAGGTCGCTCATGATCGAGGCGGAGGCGCGGCTCATGGCACACCCCGTCGCGTCGTAGGAAAGATCCTTGATGGTGGGGTTATTGGCATCGCCTTCGAGCTCGATTCGAAGCGTAATCTCGTCGCCGCACGAGGGATTGACGTGGTGAACTTCCGACTGGAACGGTTCACGCAACCCAAAGTTCTGGGGCCTCTTGTCGTGCTCAAAGATGAGCTCGGAGTACATGGCATTGAGGTTCATCGATCAAATCCTTTGAAAAACGAGATGGCTTCCTCGAGCGCGGAGGCGAGGCGATCAACCTCCTCGAGTGTGTTGAACACGCTGAAGCTTGCGCGAGTCGTTCCGTGAACACCATATCGACGATGCAGTGGCCATGCGCAATGATGCCCCACGCGTACTTCGACACCGAGTGAGTCGAGCACCTGCCCGATGTCGTGCGGGTGCCGCCCCTCGACACTAAACGCAACAGCACCCACGCGTCCTTCGCCCGGGCCTTTACCGATAATGCGGACCCCATCGATCCCGGCAAGGTTCTCAAGAGCACGCTCGGTGAGGGCAGCCTCGTGGGCGGCAACCTGAGGCATTCCCAGGCGCTGGAGATATCCGACGGCTGCCTCGAGACCCACTGCTTGCGAAATCATGGGGGTGCCGGCTTCGAAACGGGCGGGGGGCTCCGCGAAAGTGGTGCGATCCATGTGGACGATCTCGATCATCGAGCCGCCGAGCATAAACGGGGGCAACTCCGCGAGAAGTTCGTATCGACCCCACAGCGCGCCAATGCCCGTCGGGCCCAGCATCTTGTGCCCGGAAAAGGCGAGGAAGTCGACTCCGAGGTCGGTCACGTCAATCGGCATATGCGGGGTGGACTGGCACGCGTCCAGCACCGTGAGCGCCCCGACGTCGCGGGCGCGTTTCGCGAGCTCGCGAACGGGATTGATCATGCCGAGCACGTTCGACTGGTGGGTGAACGCAAAAACTTTCGTACGTTCGCTCAAAAGCGCATCGAGGTCCGTGAGGTCGAGCTCGAAGTCGTCCGTGAGCGGAATGTAGCGAAGCGTCGCACCCGTGCGGCGGGCAAGTTCCTGCCACGGCACAAGATTCGAGTGATGCTCCATCTCGGTCACGAGAATCTCATCGCCCTCGTGCACGCGTAGGTGTTCCGGAGTTGAAGAATCCGCATTACCGAGGGCGTACGCTACGAGGTTGAGTGCTTCGGTCGCGTTCTTGGTGAAGACAAGTTCCCGAGGGTCCGTCGCGCCAATAAAACTAGCGATGGATTCGCGCGCCCCCTCGTAACGATCCGTTGCCGCCTCCGCGAGCTGATGCGCGCCGCGCTTGACCGCGGCGTTAGTCGAAGTCAGGAACTCCACTTCGGCGTCGATGACGCTTTGCGGGCGTTGAGAAGTCGCCCCTGAATCGAGGTACACGAGTGGCTTCTGATCCGCGAGTGTTTCGTTGAGGATCGGAAAGTCGCGGCGGATTGCCTCAACGTCGAGCGCAGTACCCGACATGGGCGCTTCAGGTGTCATGGATTGATGCTCCTTGTCGACCGTTCGTGCGTGCGCACTCCAGTATAGGAATTTTGCAAAACCGAAAGCGCAAATCTGTGGGGAATATGTCAGAGCCTCACACAAGCTGTTCGGGCCACGGACCCCGCCCTTCGTCCGGAGCGAAGATACAAGCGCTGCGCCCGCATTGTCGACACGCCGTGCGCTCACCGCGACTGAGCAACCAGAACACAACGTCACAACACCCTCACTCTTCGCGAAGAGTGAGGGTGGCGATGGTGGACCTAGCAGAAAGCTTGTAGAAACTCGCCCCACCGGTGGGCTACATGAGATCACTGCACCGAACGATCCGCAGTCGCGCGGGGCGGCCTACCCAACGTGAGCCAGAACCGGTAAGTCCGCACCGCAGCATCGGTAGCGAGGCAGTCGACTCTCTGGAACGGCGGTATCACGATAGCGAGGCGCTCCGCGCGATCGCGAACGATGTCGGGATCAGCCCGTCCGACTATCGGCGCACTGCGAAGGGGCGCACTCTCACGGAGACCAGTCCGTGGCCATCAGCAACGCAGGGCGGCCCCGAATCAAAAGGCCCCCTCACGACAGGAGTGCCGTGAGGCCGTCGGAGAGAATCTCGCGTGGGCTGACGTGGTGCGTCGCGTGGAGCCGCGCATAGGTAGGAGCTTGGTCAGGGTCAATGGCGACGCGCTTCTCGTCAGACGCCATGGGTGCGGTCAGCGAGGCGCCAATCACCAGGTTGGACAATCGGTAGGCAGTTCCCAGCGGATCCGGGGTACCCGCTTGTTCGAGCAGGACGCACATCCGCTCGGAAAGAGCCAGGTACGCCGGGCCCCTGGGAGCGCGCATACCGATGACCTGACCGGCCCACCGGTGGGTCGTGAGGTGCGCGAAGAAGGCGTGCATCAGGGCAGACATGTCGGCGTTGCGGATCGACTCGGACATCACGGGATCGTCTGCAAGCGCTGTGTCGAGGGCGAGGTCGAACAGGTCGTCGACGGATTCGACGCGGGAGTACAGGCTGGCTGGAGCAACACCCACCTGTTGCGCCACAGATCGCAGGGTGAGGGCCCTCAACCCGCTTTCGTCCAGCAGCCTCACCGATGCCCTCGCAACCTCCCCGATGTCCACTGCGCGGAGGCGTCGCACAGGTTTGCGATGTTCCCAGTAGCTCACCCCACCAGCCTAACCAAACATGCTTCAGTTAGCTATCCATTCTATGTTAGGTTTAGCGCATGCTGGATGCCACCACCCTCCCGATCACCTTTGAGAACACTCGCCTACGTCCCCTCTCTGAGCTGGACGCAGACGCGTATGCAGCCGGCACCAAGGATGAAGCTGTGCGGCGCTTCGGCCACCTGCCCGAGTCCGACTACACCCCCGAGTCCGTGCGACGGATGATCCGTGACG
This sequence comes from Dermabacter indicis, assembly GCA_001403775.1. Taxonomy (GTDB): domain Bacteria; phylum Actinomycetota; class Actinomycetes; order Actinomycetales; family Dermabacteraceae; genus Dermabacter; species Dermabacter indicis. The sequence continues at coordinate 125,381 of CYUG01000011.1, read as the reverse complement.
AGGTTGCTGAGGGTCTGTCGTCCGGCACGCTGGCAGTCCTTGCACTTGCCGACGCCGAGACGGACCGGTTTGTGGGCTCCTTGGTGCTCTTCGACGTCAGCTCCGAGGCTGCCGAGGTCGGGTTCTGGATTCATCCGGATGCGCGGGGAGCAGGGCACGCTCGTCGGGGCCTGGAGTTGGCATCGCGCTTCGCACGCAACAGTGGACTGCGAACCTTGACAGCACGCACGCTCCTGGAGAACAAGGCCTCCCAGCGGTGCTTGACGAACGCAGGGTTCCATGAGGTCGAGCGAGCCGTCGGGACCACGCCCGCAGGACAGCGCGAGGAACTTTTCCATTACCGGCGCGATCTCAAGCCCACCGCCCAGTGGCCGTTGGCGACGGAGCGGCTTCGGCTCCGTCCGCATAACGCCGACGATACCGAATGGCTTCACGAGCTGTACTCGCGCCCCGACGTTGCCCGCTACCTGCTGGACGAGCCATGGACCGCGGAAGTCACCCACGACAAGCTCACCGAACGTCTAGCGAAGACTGACATCGATGGCGAGAGTGGCGCGCTTGCGCTGGTCATCGAGCATGACGGCGTCCCAATCGGAGACGTCGCGTTGTGGCTCACCGATCACGAGCACCGTCAAGGCGAGATCGGGTGGGTTCTCGACCCAGCGCACGGTGGGCAAGGTTTCGCCAGCGAAGCCGTCCGAGCAGTACTCGCCCTCGGGTTTGACCACTACCGGCTCCACCGCATCACCGCGCAGATGGATGCCCGCAACAGCGCCTCGGCAGCACTGGCTCGTCGTGTCGGGCTCCGGCTCGAAGCACGTCACGTCCAGGACTGGTTCACCAAAGGCGAATGGACCGACACCCTCATCTTCGCGCGACTTGCCTCCGAGCACATGCGCCAATGATCAGGAGTCTGACTTTCATGCTCCTTGTACGCGGCTCTCAAATCTACCGCGCTCTGACGATGTATCGGCATATTGAAAGGCTGAGATGAGTCAAGATCCCCCTGCGCCGGCCTCGCAGCGCACACGGCGGTTCGTGCTCACCGCCGTCTCTCTCGGTTTGCTGCTTGCAACGGTCGACACTTCGATTCTCTACGTGGCCGTGCCTCTTCTGACGGACGAGTTGTCGGTGAGCGTAAGTGAGTCACTGTGGATCATCAACATGTACCCCCTCGACATGACAGGCCTACTGCTGGGCACCGGGTTGGTTCTCCGACCCGGTGGGCAGGTCCGCGGAAGGAGACCGGCATGGCAACGTCACCGACACCTACGCCGAGGACCGAACAGGCTTGGACCGGCTCACCGAACTCCTCGTCGACCTCGACGACCTCCACAACAAGTGCGACCCAGCCGAACGACGCATCCTCAACCGCGCCCTGTTCACCCGCATCACCATCAACGACGAAGAAAACGCCAACTACACACCCGAGCAGACCACCGCCACCGTCCTCGCCCACACCAGCTTCGACGCCCCGGCGCACGTCACCGCAGAAACAAAACTGCCCCGCCATCAGGCGGGGCAGGTTTCGATTTTCTCATCTTACGTGGGTCTTGAGGTGTCCGAGGTCATGACATATTTGACGGGGTGTGCCTGGGGAAGGCGTTGTGATCCTTGACAGGTCAGTCGCGTCACTGTTGACACTTAGGGTTACCTCACTCGTGTCGGTGACGCTTGACTGGTGAGTCGGGACATGGTTGACACCATGAACAGTCCCAACCGCAACCTCGCCATCGTCAGAGCCGTTCAAAACCAAGGCGGCACACCCACCAACGTCGCCAAACGCTTTGGCATCTCACGCCAACGCGTCCACCAGATACTCAACGCCTACGACGCAGGCGGCGCCGAGGCAATCGCACCGAAATCACGTGCCCCTCACACCCACCCACACGCGGTACCGGACGCGTTGCGCAACGAAATCATCGATATCCGCAAACAGCTCACCCGGCACGGACTTGACGCAGGACCCGAAACCATCGCCTACCACCTCGAACAGGCCGGCAAACGCACCCCGTCAACTTCGACGATCCGTCGCATCCTCACCAACGAAGGCCTGATCACCCCGCAGCCGCAAAAGAAGCCAAAAAGCTCCTACATCCGCTTCGAGGCCGCAATGCCCAACGAATGCTGGCAAGCCGACATCACCCACCTCTTCCTTGCCGACAACACACGCATTGAAGTCCTCGACTTCCTCGATGACCACTCGCGATACCTGTTGTCAATCACCGCGGCCGCCGCATTCACAGGCCCCGCCGTCGCCGCCGAACTCACACGCTTAATCCACACATACGACCCGCCAGCATCCACGCTTACGGACAACGCACTGGTATTCACCGCACGCCTAGCCGGACGCAAAGGTGGGAGAAACGCTTTCGAAAAAGTGCTCGTCGCACACAAAATCCAACAGAAAAACGGCCGGCCAGGCCACCCTCAAACCCAAGGAAAAATTGAGCGGTTCCACCAAACCCTCAAAAAATGGATTAAAGCCCGACCCCCAGCACAAAACATTGATGAGCTGCAACAACTCCTCAATGAGTTTCGCCAATACTACAACTGCACCCGACCCCACCGCGCCCTGGGCAGACGCACCCCACAGCAGGCATACACCACCGGAGTCAAAGCCACACCCAACAACAACCCCAAAGAAGAATGGCGAACCCGAAACGACACAATCGACAAAAACGGCAAAGTCAGCGTGCGCTACGCCGGCAAACTTTTCCACCTCGGCATCGGACGCGCCTACAAACACAAGAAAATTCTCATGGTCATCACCGACAACCACATCATCACATCACTGGTTGAAACCGGAGAAGTACTCACCGAGCACTACATCGACACCGCCCGCGACTACCAAAAGGCCTACTGGAAACACGGCGACCCACCGCTCTACCCCAAATGAACAAAACCGGCACCCCAGAACAAAAACAACTGGGATGCCGGCCCGTCCAGCATGTCGCGACTCATGCGTCAAGCATGACGCGACTCATGACATACGTGGGTCTTGAGGGACTCGAACCCCCGACATCCACGGTGTAAACGTGGCGCTCTAACCAACTGAGCTAAAGACCCGCGCGGGCAATCATCCCACGACATCCGGGATACGGCAAAACGAGAGGCGGCCAAGAGTCACGCCGCCCGCCCCACAGCACTTAGGAGCGCGAGGCGAGGCGCGTACCCGACCAATCTGGCCCAAGCGATACCGCATTCATGCCGCGAAGGCCCGCGGTATTCGCCGCCTCCTGGATGTCGGCGGGATCCACGTGGCCGGAGCGTCCCGGTTTCGGCGTAAGAAGCCACACCGGCCCACCCGCAACGAGACTCGAAAGGCAATCCACGAGACCGTCGGTGAGGTCGCCATCGCCATCGCGCCACCACATGATCACGCCATCCACGATCTCGCGGGAATACTCGTCTTCGAGGTCGGCATCGATGAGATCCTCGATGGCATCGCGAAGGTCAAGGTCTACATCGTCGTCGTACCCGAACTCCTGCACTAGCTGGCCTTCGTGGAACTCAAAAACTTCGGCAAGGTTGTCGCTCGAAGCTGCAACCGGTGACAAGGGGCGACTCCTTCGGGGGTCGGAAAGTGAGATGGGGATCTCGGGACGCTCCAACTGTACCGAAGGTCCATGGCGGTGTCACTCACAAAAAACGATACGAGAAACAGCCGGACCCGGTGAGAGCCACGGCACCTTTCGCTCCCTAGCGCTCACGTCGCTCTCGGGCGCACGCTATACGCTGGGTGAGCACAAAGGCGGGCCCAAAGGCACAGCCCCTTTTTCACCCACACCATGAGGGAGAACAAAAGCGTGAACTCGAACGACATCACCGGGCGTCAAGGAATCGGTCTTCCCAGCCACGCAAACGACGTGGATCCCGAGGAGACGAGGGAGTGGCTCGAATCGCTCGACGCGGTCGTCGCGAACGGCGGCGCTGAGCGCGCCTCGCACATCGTCGGCAACCTCCTCACGCACGCACGCGAACGGGATCTGGACGTGCCGAGCGTGGAGAACACCGACTACGTCAACACGATTGCGGCGAAGGACGAGCCCGAATACCCCGGCGACCTTGAGATCGAAAAGTCGATCCGCCGTGCCGTGCGCTGGAACGCTGCTATGCAGGTGCATCGCGCCCAGCGTCCCGAGATCGGTGTCGGCGGCCACCTTTCGAGCTACGCCTCAATCTCCACCGTGTATGAAGTGGGCTTCAATCACTTCTTCCGCGGCCGCGAGCACCGCGGCGGCGGCGACCAGGTGTTCTTCCAGGGGCACGCCTCCCCTGGCATCTACTCGCGCGCCTTCCTCATGGGCCGCTTGAGCGAACAGGACCTCGACGGCTTCCGCCAGGAAAAGTCGAATCCGCGCGGCATCCCAAGCTATCCGCACCCACGCGCGATGCCGGAATTCTGGCAGTTCCCGACCGTCTCCATGGGCATCGGCCCGGTGAACGCCATCGAGCAGGCCTCGATCAACCGCTACCTCCATAGCCGCGGACTCAAGGACACGAGCGAACAGCACGTGTGGGCATTCCTCGGCGACGGCGAAATGGACGAGGTCGAATCGCGCGGCGCCCTTCATATCGCCGCGAACGAGCAACTCGACAACCTCACGTTCGTCGTCAACTGCAACCTTCAGCGCCTCGACGGCCCCGTGCGCGGCAACGGCAAGATCATCCAGGAGCTCGAAGCGCAGTTCCGCGGCGCAGGCTGGAACGTCGTGAAGGTTGTATGGGGCGAAGGCTGGGACAAGCTCTTTGCCGAGGACACCGACGGCGCGCTCGTGGATCTCATGAACACGACCCCGGATGGCGACTTCCAGACCTTCCGCGCCGAATCTGGCGGCTTCATCCGCGACAACTTCTTCGGCCGCGACCCGCGCACGAAGGCTCTTGTCGAGGACATGAGCGATGCCGATATCTGGTGGGGCCTCAAGCGCGGCGGCCACGACCCGAAGAAGATCTACGCGGCGTTCAAGCACGCGACGACCGTGAAGAACGGGAAGCCGACCGTGATCCTCGTCCACACCATCAAGGGGTACGTGCTCGGTAAGAAATTCGCGGGCCGCAACGCCACTCACCAGATGAAGAAGTTCACGATCGATGATCTCAAGCAGCTGCGCGACACGCTGCACATTCCGTTCACCGATCAGCAGCTCGAGGCAGATCTCTACGATCAGCCGTACTACATGCCGGCGGAGGACTCCCCCGAGATGCAGTACATGCGTGATCGTCGCGCTGAGCTCGGCGGTGTCGTTCCCGACAACCGCCACAAGAAGGCGACGTTCACCGTCCCCGGTGAAAAGACGTGGGCTGTGGCGAAGCGCGGCTCAGGCAAGCAGGAAGTCGCCACGACGATGGCGCTCGTGCGTTTGCTCAAAGACCTCATGCGCGACAAGGAAACGGGCAAGTACTGGGTGCCGATCATCCCCGATGAGGCACGCACGTTCGGTCTCGATGCGATGTTCCCGACCGCGAAGATCTATAACCCGAAGGGCCAGAACTACCTCTCGGTGGACCGCGATCTTCTCCTTGCCTACAAGGAGTCGGCGCAGGGCCAGATCAAGCACATGGGCATCAACGAGATCAGCTCGACGAGTGCCTTCACCGCAGCCGGTACCGCGTACTCAACGCACGAGGTTCCTCTCGTGCCGTTCTACATCTTCTACTCGATGTTCGGCTTCCAGCGCACCGGCGATTTCTTCTACGCCGCGGGCGACCAGATGGCTAAAGGCTTTGTGATTGGCGCGACCGCTGGCAAGACCACGCTCGCGGGCGAGGGTCTGCAGCACATGGATGGCCACTCGCCGCTTCTCGCGTACACGAACCCTGCCGCGATCATCTACGACCCGGCGTACGGTTACGAGATCGGACACATCGTGCGCGATGGCCTCCAGCGCATGTACGGCGATCACGAGGACCGCCTCCAGGAAGTCTTCTATTACCTGACCGTGTACAACGAGCCGATTCACCAGCCCGTCGAGCCTGAGAACGTTGATGTCGAGGGCATCATCAAGGGCATGTACAAGGTTGACGAGGTCCAAGAGGGCGATGGACCGGTAGCCCAGCTCATGGCGTCGGGTGTCGCGGTTCCCTGGACTCGCGAAGCCCGCGACCTCCTCTACAACGACTGGGGCGTGCGTTCGGCCGTGTGGTCGGTGACGTCGTGGAGCGAGATGCGCAACGACGCTCTCGCCGCTGACAAGCACAACCTCCTGCACCCCGAGGAAGAACCGAAGACCCCGTGGATGGTGGAGAAGCTCAAGGGTGCCGAAGGCCCGTTCGTGGCGACAACCGACTTCGATTACCTTGTTCCCGACATGATCCGGCCGTGGATTCCGAACGACTACGCCGTTCTTGGTGCCGAAGGTTGGGGTTTCTCCGATACTCGCGCTGCCGGCCGCCGCTACCTGCACATCGACCGCGAGTCGCTCGTGGTGCGCGCGCTCAAGTCGCTCGCAGATCAGGGCAAGGTGGATGCTTCGGTCGTCAAGCAGGCAATTGACAAGTACGACTTGCTCAACGTCAACGCCGGCACGTCCGGCGGTGCTGGTGGGGACGCCTGAGCTCCATGCCCGCTAAACCGCCGTGGTTGCATATCGACGCCTCGGCGCCGAATGCTGCCGCGCAACTCCACGATGCGATCGCGAACGCCGCAGCGGAGGGCACTCTCGCCCCTGGTGAAAAATTGCCCTCCGTGCGGGCGCTCGCCGAGGCTTGCTCCGTCGCACCGAACACGTCCGCAAAGGCCATCAAGTCGCTTGCGGCGGCCGGTATTGTGGAGACGGATGGGCGACGCGGTACGCGCGTGAAGCCCTGGGACGAGGTGGAACGCTCGCTTCAGGAGGCTCTCGCGCACGCCGCGCACCTGGCAGTTTCGTCGGGGGTAGGGTCCGACGCCTCCCTCGCAATGTTTGAGGCCGCGCTCCGCACGGAAGCGGCCTCGTCCCGATAGACATGTGAAAGGACAGTGGCGTGCTCGTCATTGCATCGCCCGGACAGGGCGCCCAGAAGCCGGGGTTCCTCGCCCCGTGGCTCGAGATCGATAGTGTCGCCGAATACGCGGGCTCACTCGGTGAGGCTGCGGGCGTGGACATCGTGAAGCACGGAACCGAGTCGGATGCCCACACGATTCGCGACACGGCGATCGCACAGCCGCTTCTTGTGGCCTCGAGCCTGATCGTGCACAGCGTTCTGTTCGGCGCCCTCGATATGCCTCGCCCGGATTTCTATGGCGGCCACTCGGTGGGCGAGGTTGCCGCCGCAGGCCTCAGCGGCGCGCTGACGGAGACCGATGCGATGGAGTTTGTGCGCGACCGCTCGAGGGCCATGGCCGAAGCTGCTGCCGCGGAACGAACCGGTATGGCTGCGGTCGTGGGCGGTGTGCGCGAGGAGGTGCTCGAGAAGATCGAGGCGGCCGGGGCCGTCCCCGCGAACATTAACGGTGCTGCCCAGGTGGTTGCCGCGGGTTCACTCGCACAGCTCGAGGCGCTCAAGGAGAACCCGCCCGCGAAAGCTCGTGTGATCCCGCTCCAGGTTGCCGGCGCCTTCCACTCGCCGTACATGGCGAGTGCCCGTGAGGCGCTTGCCGCGCGCGTGAGCGACTACTCGGTACGTCAGCCGCAGATTCCCGTGATTTCGAACGCCGACGGTGCTGTGGTTCGCGACGGCCAGGCATTCTTGGACTCGATCGTGACGCAGGTTGCCCACACGGTTGATTGGCTCGCGTGCATGCACACCTTCGACGCCGAGGGGGTTACGGGCATGCTCGAGCTCGCGCCCGCCGGGACCCTCACGGGTCTCGTCAAGCGCGACGCGAAGTCCATCGCGCGTTTCGATCTCAATACTCCCGACCAGCTCGATGCCGCGCGCGAATTCGTCCGCGAGCACGCCGGCCAGACCTCAAAGGAGGCGTAATTTCGGTGGTGACACTTCGCCCCTCAAAGCCCGTTGCGGGCTCCCAGATCCTCGCTTATGGCGCTGCACGCGGCGAGCTCGTTGTCACGAATGACGACATCGCCGGACCGATTGATTCTTCTGATGAATGGATTCGCCGCCGCACGGGCATCGTGACCCGCAAGCGTGCAAGTGAAGGCATCCACGTGATCGACCTCGCCGAGAAAGCGTCGCGCGAGGCAATCGATAAATCCGGAATCAACGCTGCGGATATCGACACGGTCATCGTTTCGACGATCTCGTTCGAGTATCAGACTCCCTCGGCGGCAACTCTGCTTGCCGCGCGTCTCGGTATTGAGGATGCGGTTGCCTACGACATCTCGGCGGCATGCGCGGGTTTCTGCTACGCGGTGGGCCAGGCCGATGCTCTCGTGCGCTCGAGCGCGGCAAAGAACGTGCTTATCGTGGGGGCCGAGAAGCTGTCGGACCTCATCTCCCCCACCGACCGTTCGATCTCGTTCCTTCTCGGCGACGGTGCGGGCGCAGCAGTCATCTCGGCGAGCGACGAGCCGAAGATTGGCCCCACGATTTGGGGCAGTGACGGCGAGCACTGGGAAACGATCCGTATGACCCATTCGCTTCTCGAGTATCGGGACAAGCCGGAGCTCGGTTTCCCAACGCTCGAGCAGGATGGCCGCACCGTGTTCCGCTGGGCCGTGTGGCACACCGCCGAGATCGTCCGCAAGGCGCTCGACGAAGCAGGCCTCACCGTTGACGACATCGACGTGTTTGTGCCGCACCAGGCCAATATGCGCATCATTGATGAACTCGCCAAGCAGCTCAAGCTTCCCGAGAGCGTCGTGATCGGCCGCGACATCGCCGACACGGGCAACACGTCTGCCGCTTCTGTTCCGCTCGCCGTTCATCGCCTCCTCGACGAGGGACAGGCGAAGTCCGGTGACGTGTGCGTGCAAATCGGCTTCGGCGCCGGACTCGCTTACGCGTGCCAGATCGTTGTTTTGCCGTAACGCGTGCCCCGTATTGTTTGGTCGAAGCCGCGCCCGAAGAGACCCGAAGAGAAGGGTCTTTGAAGAAGAACCCGGGGCAGGAAGCGACCGGCAGTAGCGAGACACGCGTCAAACTTGCAGCCGTCGGAACCTGAACCTTCAGGTTTTGCGCTGTAGGCTAATGCCGCTGATTTAATTCGTAAAGCACAAAGGAGAGCCTCCATGGCACACACCGAAAACGAAATCCTCGCCGGCCTCGCCGAGATCGTGAACGAGGAGACCGGTGTTGAGACCGCTGACGTCCAGCTCGACAAGTCGTTCACCGACGACCTCGACATCGACTCGATCTCGATGATGACCATCGTCGTAAACGCTGAAGAGAAGTTCGACGTGCGCATCCCCGACGAAGAGGTCAAGAACCTCGTCACCGTTGGCGATGCCGTGAAGTTCATCGAGAACGCTCAGGCCTGATTTTTTGCCGGTGCGCGCTCGCCCTTGTGCGGCGGGTGCGCACCGTAGTCTTTTCGCCCTTTTCCCTCACGCCTGCAAGGAGAACCCATGAGCGAGAGCCCTCGCGTTGTTGTCACCGGCCTCGGCACATTCAACCCGCTTGGAGTCGACGTTGAAAGCTCCTGGAAGGCGGCTCTTGCGGGAACCTCGACCGCTCACACGCTCGAGAATGACTGGGCTGAGCGCTACGGCCTCGCCGTGAATTTTGCCTGCAAGGTTGCGGGCGATCCGCTCGATCACCTTTCAAAACCCGAGGCAAAGAAACTTGACCCGAACGGCCAGTACGCGATGATCGCCGCGCGCGAGGCATGGAAGGACGCGGGCAGCCCCGAGGTCGATCCACTTCGCCTCGGCGTTGTGGTCGGCACCGGCATCGGTGGCGTATGGACAATCCTCGATCAGTGGGACACCGTGAAGGAACGCGGCGCACGCCGAGTCAATCCCTTCACCGTTCCCATGCTCATGGCGAACTCCGCTGCGGCCCACATCGAAATCGAGTTCGGGGCGAAGGCCGGCGCGCACACGCCCGTTTCGGCGTGCGCCTCGGGCGCCGAGGCGCTCGCACACGGCCTCGACTTCGTCCGCAGCGGCCGCGCCGACATCGCGATCGTCGGCGGCACCGAAGGCTGCGTGCACCCACTCCCCCTCGCGGGCTTCGCGAACATCCGCGCACTGTCGACTCGCAATGATTCGCCCGAGACCGCGTCGCGCCCCTACGACCGTGATCGCGACGGCTTCGTACTCGGCGAGGGCGCGGGCATCATGGTCATCGAGACCGAGGAACACGCAAAGGCCCGCGGCGCCCACATCTACGCCTACCTCGCGGGCCGCGGCATGGCGTCGGACGCCCACCACATCTCCGCACCGAGCACCGAAGGCCAGGCGCGCGCGATCCGCGAATCGCTCACCGACGCCGGCCTTGCCGCACGCGACATCGTGCACGTCAATGCGCACGGCACGTCGACCCCGCTCGGCGACCTCAACGAACTTGAGTCCATCTCGATCGCCCTCGAGGGCGAGACCGACCAGGTCGTCGTCACCTCCACCAAGTCGATGACGGGCCACCTCCTCGGCGGTGCGGGCGCCGTGGAATCAATCTTCTCGATCCTCGCACTCCACAATCGCATGGTGCCGCCCACGATCAACATCGAGAACCTCGACGAGGGCGTCACTATGGACATCGCGAACGGCCAGCCGCGCGAACTTCCGAGCGGCGACATCGCTGCGATCAACAACGCCTTTGGCTTCGGCGGCCACGACATGTCAGTCGTGTTCGCAAGCGCGTAATCGACGCGCTCGGTCGCACACGTACAAACGGGGTCCGACGGTTGTCGGGCCCCGTTTGTGCTGCATGCGAGGGCTTTGCGTAGGCCCGGCGGGGCTTGAACCCGCGACCGACGGATATGCCCGTGTGTGAGTCAACCAAAATCGCATACATCGCATTTGCGCAGGTATACCAACGAGCGCGAGGATCATCGAGGCCATGTTGAGAGCAGAGTCGATCGTGTTTTGAATGTCCTCGAAATACCCGCTCGGCGGCTTCGTTTGGAACTTCCCGATCGCGTTATTGGATGTCCACCGGATCACCGGCACGAACCTGTTTTGACTGCTCACGTTGCCATAGCACTTTGAGGTCGTCGAAGTGGACGAATCAAACGTCCCATCTGCCAAGACGACCGACCCATCTGACCCTCGAGGCACCGGCGTGCTTTCACCAACGGCCACCATGCCCTCGCCCGTGAGCGCTTCGTTGCCGATCTGGAGCACACCTTCACCGTGGGCAAGCGCCCGCGCCGGAGTAATGACAAGTGTGAGGGCTGCAAAGATCACCGCCGCGATAACAGCGAAGCGGCTAAGGCGTTTGGCGTGCGTGAGGGTCTTAGCGTCCATGACCGGCTTTCCTTGAGTGGGCATATAACCCGAACCATGCACACGCCACCCACCCGAGACCGAGACCGAGCCCGAAATACGAGGGCGCATAACCCCGTGCAGCAAAATGCTTTAAGCGAGCAGATTTCTTTAGTTTTGAGGAGTACCGATGGATCCCGTACGAAACCCCTATTCCCCCGGTGGGAGCTTTCAGTAAACTCCCCGACCAGTTGTACCGGGTTCGTAGCTACACCCCGGTCACACCGGGTTCCGACTCCGGTTACACGACAGAAGTCAATTATTTGACGCGAGCAGAAGCGCTCCTTAGAACGGGAAGTCAGGAAATTCCGCTTCCGCCTCTTCCTGCCTCTCGGCAAGCTCCACGCTCCACCGTGAACGCTCGACAAGCTCGTCAAAGGTGAGGACCTCCGGTGACTTGCGGTTCGAGCGGAAACTTTCAAAGCTACGGAACTTCGAGCCAATTCGGTTGCCTTGGGCGCGGCACAAATCGCACATGGGCCGATCATCAGAAACGAGCGTGGTTCAACCAAGTATGCACCGTCGCCAGTGTTGTCTCCCTCGTTGTCCCTCTCGGCAATCCATCCGGCAAGGTTCTCCTTGGCGGCGCGAACCGTCGTCGAACCCCGAGGTGTCCCCGCTGCAAACGGGAATCGAGTCGAGGCTGCGGATGAGGTAGATAAGTTTGTTCGAGCCTTCCCGGTTCAAGATGATGAGGCCATCGAGTTTTGTCCCCTTCGTATCATTGCTTGGGGCCTGAAAACCGATCTCCCGAACTACGCCAGGCTCGTGCGCAACTTGAATCTCGAACTGGCGACGCTGTTTTTGCAACTTTGCCGGAATCTCTGCCATCTCTGCTCCTTCCACTGTCTCTTGAGCAGCACACACAGCTGCACCGCTACCCGGAACTTGACTAATTCAGTGCTCGCTGTATAGTTCAGTGCATGCTGACTATTGCTTCGCGTCTCGACGTAATGAACCGCCTGGGTCGTGCACTGGCCGACCCTACTCGATCCCGGATCATCTTGACCCTGCTCGACCATCCCGCTTACCCGGCGGAACTATCCCGAGATCTGGACCTGACACGCTCGAACGTGTCCAACCACCTGGCATGCTTGCGCGATTGTGGGATCGTCGTCTCCGAGCCCGAGGGTCGTCGGACACGATACGAGATCGCCGATCCACACTTGGCGCAGGCGCTGACTACATTGGTCGATGCCACCTTGGCAGTAGACGAAGACGCCCCGTGCATCGACCCCGCCTGCTCGCTTCCCGAATGCAACGTAGCTGGGGTGGGCGCATGAACCTCACCACGGTCTTGCAGGCGATAGGCCTGTTCGCAGCTACCAACATCGACGACATCATCGTGCTCTCCCTCTTCTTCGCGCGAGGGGCACGCCAGAGCGGCACCACCGCCCGTATTTTGGCCGGCCAGTACCTCGGATTTGCCGGCATCCTCGTCGCCGCGATCCTTGTGACCATCGGCGCCGGAGCATTTCTGCCCCCGGCAGTCATTCCATACTTTGGTCTCATCCCGCTGGGCATCGGCCTCTGGGCCGCATGGCAGGCCTGGCGCGGAGACGATGACGACGATGACGACGAGGCCAAGGTTGCCGGCAAGAAGGTCGGCGTTTGGACAGTCGCAGGCGTCACTTTTGCCAATGGCGGCGACAACATCGGTGTCTACACCCCTGTATTCCTTAGCGTGGAACCTCTCGCAGTGGTCACCTACATCGTTATCTTCCTCGCGCTCGTTGGGGTCCTGGTGGCCCTGGCAAAGTTCGTCGCCACCCGGCCCCCGATCGCGGAAGTGCTCGAACGCTGGGAGGACATCCTCTTTCCCATCGTTCTCATCGGCCTCGGCATCGTGATCCTCGTCAGCGGCGGAGCCTTCGGGCTCTGACGTAGCGGCAGTGTTCCAAAAGGCCCCGCCCGTGCCAACCTCATCAACAAGGGTCTCGTGTACGCTCCCGATTGAAGCGTCCTGGGTTTGGTTCCGCTTCTTTTACGGCCCTGTGTTGATGGGCTGGGTGAGATAGTACTCGGTTTCTACTTCCTGTGGGGTGGTGTACTCCAATGCTTCGTGAAGACGCTTGGTGTTCCACCAATGCACCCACCGCAAGGTGGCCAGCTCGACTTCTCCGACCGACGTCCACGGGCCTTGGGAATGAATCAGTTCCGCCTTGTAGAGGCCGTTGACTGTTTCGGCTAGAGCATTGTCATAAGAATCGCCGACTGTTCCCGCACTCGGACGGATTCCGGATTCCGCTAGCGCGGTGGAATACGTCAGTGACACGTACTGGCTGCCCCGATCACTATGGTGAATTAACTGGTTTTCATGAATTCGCCCGCAGTCGTTAACGCATGCTCCAAAGCCTCCATGGGCAGCGCATCGGTACGCATCGTCGAGCGTGTAGCAACACCAACAATTTTTCGGCTGTAGACATCCACGACAAACGCGGTGTAGGCGAATCCTGACAGGGTGTGAACATAGGTAATGTCGGCAACCCACAGCCTGCCTGGCGCTTGTGCACGAAAGTCTCGCTGTACAAGGTCTGGGCGATGATTCGGTGTCTTCGGGCTAATCGTTGTCACAGGGGTTCGTCCACGCCTGCGGCCACAAACACCTGCGAGCTTCATCAGTCGTGCGGTCTTGTCGCGGCCGATATGAAAACCTTCACGGTTCATCGCGTGCCACATCTTGCGGATGCCGTAAACCGAGAAATTCTGCGCATGCACACGCTGAATCGCTGGGATGAGAAGGCTATCGGTTAAGGCCCTTGCGCTGGGAGTGCGTGCAGAGGCTTTGCGGTAGCCGCGTGAAGTAATGAGGCTCTTCGCCGTTCCGGTAGGGATCAGGTGATCAGTCCGCCGGCGACGAGGAGCATGCGGAGGCGGTAGTTGTCGCGGTTGCGGTAGCCGCGGGCGAGGCGCCGGTGCAGCTCGATGATGCCGTTGACGGCCTCGGTGCCGCCGTTGTTCGCGCGGTCGGTGTCGAAGTAGGCCAAGAACGCCTGCCGCCAGCGGCGCAGGGTGCGTCCCAGGCGGGCGACCTCGGGGATCGGGCAGGTGTGGAACGCGTCCAGGATCTTCTCGGCGCGGCGAGGGCCCTTGGTCGTGTCCTTCGCGCGGTAGGCGGCTCGGAGGTCTTGGGCGCAGCGCCAGGCGACGTTGACCTCCTCGTGGGCGGGAACGGCCAAGATCGCGGTCTCGAGGCGGGCGAGCTGGCGGTCGGTGAGGTTCTCGGCGCCGGCGCGCAGGATGGTCTGGATTCCGAACAGGGGGTCGCCCTTGCGGCCGCGGTGCCCGGTGGTGTCCTGCTGGACTCGGCGGCGTACCTCGTCGACGACCTGCGTGCCGAGCTTGACGACGTGGAACGCGTCCAGGACGGCGGTGGCGTCGGCGAGCTCGGCGTCGATCGCGGACTTGTAGCCACCGAACGGGTCCAGGGCAGCGACCTCGATCCGCGCGCGGAAGTCGACGCCGCGGTCGAGCAGCCAGTCGGTGTAGGCCTTCTTCGAGCGACCGGGCACCAAGTCCAGGAGCCGGGCGTGCACGCGTCCGGCCTGGTCACGGGTCAGGTCGACCATCCCGGTCAACTCCTTCGGGCGCGCTCACGCACGTCACNGTCGCGCAGCACCCGCACCCGCCGGCCGCGGCTGAGCGCGACGACCCCGCAGTCCGGGCAGCACGCCAGCTGCCAGGGCGTCGAGACCGTCACCCGCATGGTGATCGGGTCGCGATCAACCCGCTCGACTCGAACGCCATCGAGCCCGAACAGAAGATCGCAGCGAGCGCAGGGATTGGTGGTCGTGCGCGCGTCGGCGCACCCCGTAGCGTGAGACACGTCGAGGTCCTCGAGAACAAATCGGGCAGCTTGGTCGCTCCTGATCCTCGGGGACCTCGACCCCTACCCGCCGCTCAACCCGTCGAACCCCTCACTCCCCACCGCAACGGTGAAGAGCCGAACAAGGGTCAGGCCCCAGGAGACTTCGCAGCTCGTCGCACGCAAGGAGGAGGCGACCCCATGAGGTCGACCCCTCCCGTACTCGCCGGCGGTGCAGGCCGGCCCGCAGTCCGACCGGCCACCCCGGGTGAGCAGCCAGCGTCTCCGCCAGACCCGGCAGAACTTGCGCACCGCTGACTGTAAGCATACACTTACACCTGACATCGTTCGATTACGATCCGGAGGGGTAATGGACGCAGCACGGCTCGCTCAGATACTCAATGCTCTCGGAAGTGAGCCCCGGTTGCGAATTATCGCCTCTCTAGAGACGGAGTCGACCCATGTCAGTGAGCTGGCCCGCCGACTCGGGATGTCTCGGCCACTGCTCTACCAGCACCTCAACCGCTTGGAAGCTGCTCGACTCATCGAGAGTGGCCTGGAACAGCTCGGAGAGAGCCGAGTGAGGAAGCACTACTGGGTCGCTCCGTTTCAGCTTGAAATAACTCCAGACCACATTGTGCACCTGATTAATCAAGAACAGGAAAGGGAATCTTCATGACAGTTACCACTACCGTATTTGTTGTCATCCTCGCCGCCGCAATACCACTCGCGATCTTCGTTGTTCTTACCGTCTGGGTGGTAGGCGCCGTCACCAGCGCACGACGCGAAACGGCGACGGCGATCGATGGTTCGAACCAACTCATCGTGGAGCACCTAAGCAACATCACCGAGCGGTTGGATCGGATTGAGGCCCAACTCAGCGAGATCCCCGAGTAATCAGGCCCTCCAGAGAGCCGGTGACCGCCACGCCCCTCTTCATGACGCTGGAGGGCGTGCAGACCATCAAGTCCATTGGCCGCTCCCAGCCCTACGCACTCGTCCGCTCCGGTGACCTGTGAGCGATCCAGGCCGGCGGCCGCGGACTTTGGCGCGTCGAGCGCCCCGGGCTCGAGGCATCCAAGCCCACCCACCGTCAGACCTCCAACCTCCACGACCTTAAGAGGCTCTTCCCAGATGAGGGTGTAGCGCACGTAGAGTTCAGCATTGTCGAGGTCCTTGGTGCGAGCAGAGGTAAGAGTCCGCTCATCATCGGGGACCTCGACGCCTACCTCCAGCTACCCCGCACCGCCGGCGCGCCCACACTCAGCTCTGAAGAGCCAGTAATGAATCCATGATCTGCTTGTTTAAGGACTCGGCAGATGGCCTCGACCCCAAACTGATCTTTATACGTGTCGATGTAGGAGATCATTTGGTCGTGGGTCGGTCGAGTTCCGCTGCGAAAAAAACCGAAGCAGTCTTAAGAATCCCGTTTGCTCGTTTCAACTCACGGTTTTCGCGGCGCAGACGCTTGAGCTCTTCTTCCATTGTCTCGCCGCCTGAAGCGTCAGAGTCATCACGTACTGAAGCGCTGTCACGGTACCAAGCCCGCAACGTGTGGTGAGATACTCCAAGGAGCTCACCAACCTCCGTGTAGGCGCGTTGCAGTCAGCAAGACTCCAAGCGGACCATTTCGATGATCTGATGGACCGCCTTCTCCTTGAACTCGACGGAATACTTTCTAGGCATAGTTCAATCCTTCCTTAGCTGAGGTAGGAACTAAACCCAGGACGCTTCACAACCTCCGGCCTTCCAGGGGTTCTAGCGCTCCAAAGCTAAATCAAGCCGACGGTTTTCCCTTTCACGCTTACGCCGCTGGCGCTCAAGCCACGCCTGAGACTGCTCCGGCGTCATGCTCGTCAGGTGCCACCGCTTGCACTGTTTGCAGAAATAGGCTCCCTGGGGGTGTTTGTGCAGGCCAGACTTGCCAACCCATCGCCCGTTGTCGAGCGCTTTTTGCACCTCGCCACGCGATCCGTAGATAACTTTGCCGCTTGGACAGCGGCGCTTTCCGTTACTGTCGCGGTTTTTGCGGTATCCCATGACGCTTCCTTTCAAACTGGCCGATGCAATTTTGTGTACCGCCAAGGGCTAGAAGCCTTCTCGTGGTGAGAGACTAAGAGCGACCTCGCCTTGATCCACCTGGAGTACAGCCATGCCACGCCAGTCCCTCGCGCCCGGAGAAATCGGAACCATCTCGCACCAGGTGAAGCTCGAAGGGAAATGGGTCAGTGAGGAGGAGGCGAAAGCTCAAGGGGTCAAGCCTTCCTCTCTTCCGCGTCGGGCTAGAGCGCGCGCAAAACTCAGCAACGGCAGAGACGTCCGGTTCATGGTCTCGGGCCCTACGAAAGGCGCGATCGAACACCGAATCAAGCTCAAAATGCGCGAGGCAGAAGAGAAGCTTGCGCGAGAAATCGAGGAGCGCTCTTCTCGACAGCCCCTCGGTGAGTACGCGCAGCGCTACCTTGATGGAATCGACGCAGGTGTTCTCGAGCGCGAACGCTCCAGCGCCACGAGAACGAAATATCGCTACACAGCAAAAACCTACGCACTCAATAGCCCGCTCGCCGACCTCAAGATCGACGACATCACGAGAAACCAGCTCACCGACGAGCTGCTACGCCTTGGTCGCGAAGGGCTAACGGGCGAGCGCAAGCATGTCCTGACAATCTGGCGAAAACTATGGGAGATCGCCGATGGCGATGTAACCGGCACCCCGCCACCTTCACCACTTGACCGGCTGCGCCTTCCCCGCGACGGTGCAGTCAGCAAAAACCCGCAGGTGGTACATAAAAACCGCGCCTACACCGATGAGGAAATCGCGACCCTCATGGATACGGTGATGAATGACCCGCGCGCCCAAGGTAATAACTCCTCTGGCGCCATCATGCTGCTCCTTCAAACCGGCTGCCGTATCGGAGAAATCGCCGGGCTGCGCTGGCAAGACGTCGATCTTGAAACTGACCCGCCAGCGATCCACCTGCGCGGCCAGATCCATACAGAAGATGGGAAACGTCGATGGGAGCCTCGGCTGAAGTCGAAGCTCTCCTACCGCTCCATCCCGCTCACGAAGCAAGCGTGCGAAGTGCTCAAACGGCGGCTTTCACTGCGCATGAGGCCTGGGGCGACAGATGCCGAAATGGAGTTTGTCTTCGCCACGGCTCGAACCGGTAACATCCCAGACCCCCGCGCCCTCACCAGGTCAATTAAACGCACATTATCCGATGCCGGGCACCCAGAGATGAGTTCACATACTTTCCGCCGCATTGTTGAACGCCGACTCGAAGAGTCGGGTCTTTCACGGATGGATCGTGAATCCCTCATGGGGCACACCATCCAAGTGGCCGAGCGCCACTACTCCACCCACGGTGTGCCCCAGCGTGCCCTGGAAGCGTTGCAGTCGAAGAACGAAAAGTTGCACAAAGATTGCATCGGTGAGATTTCCCGAGAAAATCAAGCCGAAAAATCGTCCAAAAATACGCTCTGACCTGCACGGATGGTGGGCCCGGTGGGGCTTGAACCCACGACCGACGGATTATGAGTCCGGTGCTCTAACCGACTGAGCTACGGGCCCGTATGCGCGCTCCATTATCGCCGCTCGGGGGGTTCCTTGGAAAGTTGAGGCTCCGTGGCGGGCGCCAGCGTGGCCTTTGGCACATCCTGGCCGGATCTGGCCTCTGAATTGGCGATCCGAGGGCGGTCGCTGCTAATGTATTTCGAGTCGATCCCCCATAGCTCAATCGGCAGAGCATTCGACTGTTAATCGAAGGGTTATTGGTTCAAGTCCAATTGGGGGAGCAAGCGAAGGCCCCGGGAAAACCCGGGGCCTTCATTTTTCGAAGTCGACCTTCGCCGCGCGCGGCGGGAGGGAAAGCAACCATGAGCGTCCACTCGCCCGAGACATTCGAGCGCCCTGACAACTTTGGTCCCGGGAGCGTATGGGTCGACAGGGTCGCCACCCGCCAGTTCGTGGGCCACACCCAAAGTGGGGTTGAGATCCCGATCGGGCTCGACGACGGCCGCGTCAGCCCCGGCGAACTCTTGAAGCTTGCTCTCATTGGATGCGCGGGAATGTCGATGGATCATGCCGTCGCGCGCCGCCTCGGTGAGGATTTCGCTGCACGCCTTTACGCGCACGGCACCTCCGATACCGAGGACGACCGCTACCATGAGATTCACGAGACCATACAGTTGGATCTTTCCGGTCTTGATGAGCGCGAGCGAGAAAAACTCGCCGCTGTCATCGATCGCGTGATCGACGCTGCGTGCACTATCCAGCGCACCGTTGTTCCCGGTGCTGAGGTGCGCCACACAATCAGCGACGCTGGCGAGCCAGAGGCCGCCGCGTCCCACGAGGAGGAGAAGTAATGGCGAAGCGTGACATTCGTATTGTTGGCGATCCGGTTCTGCGCACCGAGTGCGACCCGATCAAGGAGATCACGCCCGGTGTGCGCGCACTCGTCCAGGACCTGCTCGAGAACGTCAACGAGGAGGGTCGTGCGGGGCTTGCCGCCAACCAGATTGGCGTGAGCCTCAGGGCTTTCTCATGGAACATCGATGGCGAGCTCGGCTACATCCTCAATCCTGTCATCACGTACCTTTCGGAGGAGAAGCAAGGCGGTGACGAGGGCTGCCTCTCCGTGCCGAGCCTTTGGTTTGAGCGTGAGCGTTCGGCAAAAGCCGCATGCGAAGGGATCGACCTCGACGGCAAGAAGGTCACTCTTGAGGGCGAGGGAATCGTGGCACGGCTCATCCAACACGAGGTCGGTCACCTCGATGGTGCCCTCTACATCGATGGTCTCGAAAAGAGTGAGAAGAAAAAGGCATTGCGGGCAATCCGCGAAACCCTCTAGACTGTTCCAAGGCCCGAGCTAGGCCGCCACAGGTATCAAGGCGAATCGTGGGGAAGACGTTTCGATTGATACGAAAGGTAAGCCCATGGCTCGTGGAACCCTTACAATCCACTCCGTGTCGCGTGCCCTCGCACCTCATCTTGAATGGGCCGTCAGCGGAGTCCTCGGCGTGCCCGTACGCGTGAAGTGGCATCGCCACGAAAGCGACCCCTCGCAGTTGCGCATGGCGATCAACTGGACAGGCCCCGAAGGCATGGGCGCGCGTCTCGCGACCGCCCTTCGCGGTTGGGACAGCGTGCGTTTTGAAGTCACGCAAGAACCGCATGCGGGCGAAGAAGGCTCGCGATGGATGTACACGCCGTCGCTCGGCATTCATCACGCAGCGATCGATGCGGCGGGCAACGTCACCCTCACTGAGGATCGCATCCGCTACTGCATCGCCGCCGGAGCTGGAGACGCCGCGCGCATCGAAAACGAGATTGGCAAGGCCCTCGGCGAGGCTTGGGACCACGAACTCGAAAGCTTCCGCGCTGCCGCGAGCGGTGAGGAACCGCGCCGCCTGCATCTTGTCGGCTAAGAGGGGAAGTCCACTCCCCCAACCAGGGCGGGTTCTCTATTCCTTAAGCGCGCGAAGCTTCTGTTGCGCCTCTTGAAGCGCCGCCATCGTCGCGTGGAACTCTTCGGCATCGCGATCGGGTGTGAGCCTTCCGAGCTTCCTGCGAAGCTCCGAAATCTCGTGCGTGTAGCTCAGTTGCTGGAGGCGTCGCATGAGCGCGGGGCCAAGACGCCTCAGCTGTTGTTCGTCGCGCGCGGGAAGCGGATACGAGGCAAGGTCGCCGATGAGGGGGCGCAGCGGTTCACCTGCAATCTCCATGACCGCCTCGACGTACGCGCGCACACTCACCTTGTTTTCGGCCGCCTCTTCGAAGAGGCCGGTCGCGATCACGCAATCCCACACGCTTTGGAGCGTCACGGTGCGGAAGGGCTCGTCGGGAAGAGCGTGCACATCGGCAAGGCTCACGGACGAGGGCGCCTGGAGCATGAGAGCAAGCGCTTGCACCTCGGCAGTCTCGATCGGGTCGCGGGTTTGCGTAATGTCCCGCAGGCGAATGGGAGACAGGAGAGGTTCGGTCTCCTCGGGTGCGTGGGT
Organism: Dermabacter indicis; assembly: GCA_001403775.1. GTDB lineage: Bacteria > Actinomycetota > Actinomycetes > Actinomycetales > Dermabacteraceae > Dermabacter > Dermabacter indicis. The sequence continues at coordinate 104,261 of CYUG01000011.1, read as the reverse complement.
GGCGTCGGAATTGCCATACCCCCGGCCCTCGGGCGGGTGTTCCGACGCTTGCTGCGCAATTCGGCGCTGCTCATAGACCGCTTTGCCGGCGTCCTGGACCGCCCGCTGAACGGTGCGTTCATCAAGGCCTAACCAGCCGGAGAGCCGCCGCGCGTACTCGGGTCGAAGTGCGTGGTCCCTGATTTGAGCCACCACCGGCGCGGCCATGCGCAGCCCTGCAATCTGCCCCTCGGCGGTGTCGAGATCCACGGACCTCAGTGCCGCGCGGATTGCAAACTCGAACATCGGAATACGCGCAGCGATGACGTCTTTGAGGGCCTCCTCTCCGCGCTTCACGCGGATGTCGCACGGATCCATGCCTTGGGGGTCCACGGCCACGTAGGTCTGCGCGACGAAGCGTTGATCTTCGCGGAAGGCTTTGAGCGCGGCATTTTGGCCCGCTTCATCCCCGTCGAACGTGAAGATCACCTCTCCCCCGGCACCGGCAAAAGCACTGCCCGCGCCGCTCGCGAGGCTCAGCGAACTCAGCGCTGACGTGTCCCCCATGATGCGGCGCACGAGGGTCACGTGTTCGGAACCAAACGCGGTTCCGCACGAAGCAACCGCCGTGTCGATTCCGGCAGCATGCGCCGCCATAACGTCGGTGTAGCCCTCCATGACGACCACCTGGCGTTTCGAGGAAATGTTCTTGCGCGCGAGGTCGAGACCGTAGAGAACCTGCGATTTCTTGTAGATAGGAGTTTCGGGTGTGTTGAGGTACTTCGGGCCCTTGTCATCATCGAAAAGGCGACGCGCACCAAAGCCGATGGTCTTGCCCGTGACGTCGCGAATCGGCCACACGAGGCGGCCGCGGAAACGGTCGTAGACGCCCCGCTGCCCCTCCGAGACGAGCCCGCTCAGCGTCAGTTCTTTTTCCGTGAATCCGCGCCCGCGCAAGTGCCGCGTGAGGTTGTCCCAGCCTTGGGGAGCGAAACCGATGCCGAAATGCGCGGCGGCGCTCGGGCCGAAGTCTCGCTCGGCGAGGAACCGGCGGCCAATCTCCGCCTCGGGGCTCGTGAGGTGCTCGCGGAAGAACTCCTCCGCGACCTCGTGCGCGGCGAGCAAACGTTGGCGCGTACCGAAATCGGTGCGCGGGCCCGAATCGCGATCGCCCCTCGGCGAGGATTCCTCGTAGCGCAGCTGCACGCCATAGCGCGAAGCGAGGTACTCAACCGCTTCGGTGAAGCTCATGTGGTTGATCTTTTGGACGAACTCGATCACATCTCCGCCTTCGCCGCAGCCAAAGCAGTGATAGCGGCCGATCGCGGGGCGGATGTTGAACGAGGGCGTTTTCTCGTCGTGGAAGGGGCACAGCCCCTTCATCGAGCCGAGGCCGGCGCTCCTGAGCGACACGTGCTCGGACACGATCTCTTCGAGGTTCGCGCGTTCACGCACGGCGACGATGTCTTCGCGCTTAATGAGACCTTTCACGCGCACCTTCCTCGCACACTAAAAGGGGATCTCCGGGCCAAACCCGGGAAGCGGCACATCGCCCGCAAGCGCGTCCGAATAGGCGCCAGAGAAGAACTCGGAATGAAGTCGCACGGCGGAAACATCCGTGAGCGAGGCGATCTGATCTACGATAACCCGCTCGCGCTCGTCGGGATTCGTCGCACGTTCATAGAGCACGGTGAAGATCGGGTCGAGATGCGCCGAGCCCGTGCGGCGGAAGAGCGCAAAGAGGTCGGTGAGGATCTGCTCTTGAAGGGCATACACGCCCTGCTGCGCTTTGCTCGACATGACGTAGGCCGCCGCGAGGCCCTTGAGAACCGAGATCTCGCGCTCTGTTTCCTCGGGCACGACAACGCTGCCCTCGAAGCGCGCGAGGGCATGTTCGCCGTGCGCCGTGCGTGTAGCGTCGACGACGGAGCCAACGAAACGGCCGATGAGCTGCGAGCACATGTCTTTGAGCGCGGCAGCGGAGAACGGATCACCCGAGTATTCCCACTGCCACACCGTCTCGGTTTCAAGGCGAGTGAGGGCAACATCGAGCTCGTCGAGCGAAAGGTGCGGCGCGTACCAGTCCTGGACGACGTACAGGGCTGCTGCCCGCTCTTGCGGATCCTTGAGCGCGCTGAGCGTAATCGACCCGCCCGCGATCGCGTCCTCGATATCGTGCACGGAATAAGCGATGTCATCGGAGATATCCATGACCTGCGCCTCGAGGCACTTGCGGTGCTCGGGCGCGCCCTCGCGAGCCCATTCATACACGGGGAGATCATCCTCGTAGACCCCAAACTTCGGGGAGTCGGGATTCGGTCCCTCGCCCCGGCGCCACGGATATTTAATCGCGGCGTCGAGCCCGGCGCGCGTGAGATTCAAGCCGTAACTCTTCTCTCCGCCGAGGACCTTCGGTTCGAGCCGAGCGAGAAGGCGCAAGGTTTGTGCATTGCCCTCAAACCCACCGATGTCATGCGCCAGAGTATTGAGCACGCGCTCACCGTTATGGCCGAACGGCGGGTGGCCTAGATCGTGCGAGAGGCACGCGGCATCCACGACATCCGGATCGCATCCAAGCTCGTGCGCGATATCGCGGCCTACCTGGGCGACCTCGAGCGAGTGCGTAAGGCGCGTGCGCGAAAAATCGTTAGAGCCGGCGCCGAGCACCTGGGTTTTCGCTCCGAGTCGCCTGAGCGCCGAGGAGTGGAGCACGCGCGCGCGGTCACGCTGAAACGGCGTGCGGGCCTGCGACTTCGGCGGTTCCTGAAAGAAGCGCTCGATGTCGCGCGAGTGGTACGGGGCGGGAATATGCGGCGGCATGATTCACCCTCCCGAGACGGACAATTCCGCCTCGTGCAAGCGGGCGCGATGCTCCTCGGAGATTTCGCGCGAGTCGAGCCAGCCGTCGGGCATGTGCGTGCGCTTCGGGTGGCCCGCGCGCCCACGAGGCCCCTCGACCGGCTCCCCCGGGTACGGGGCATCCCAATCGAGCGTGGCAAGTTTCTCCTTGAGGTCGTCGAGAGATTCCATGGTTGCGAGGGCGTGGCGCGCCTTGCCACCAACCGGGTATCCCTTGAAGTACCAGCCGACGTGCTTGCGCAGGTCGCGCACCCCGCGACCCTCGTCTTCGAAGAATTCGATGAGTAACTCAGCGTGGCGAATGAGCACCTGGGCGACCTCCCCGAGCGTGGGCTTCACCCGGTCCGGCTTACCGGCGAACCCCGCCGCGAGGTCGGCGAACAGCCACGGCCGCCCCTGGCAACCGCGGCCCACGACCACGCCGTCACATCCGGTTTCCTCGACCATCCGCAGGGCGTCCTCCGCGCTCCAAATATCCCCGTTGCCAAGAACGGGAATACTCGTCACGGCTTGCTTGAGGGCCGCGATCGCGTCCCAGCGGGCATGCCCCGAGTAGTGCTGGTTCGCCGTGCGGCCGTGAAGCGCAATCGCCGCGACGCCCGCTTCTTCCGCAATACGACCGGCATCGAGGTAGGTGAGATGCGAATCGTCAACACCCATGCGGGTTTTCACCGTCACGGGCACATCTTCGGCGGCCTTCACGGCTTCGGTGACGATGCGGGTGAACAGCTCCGTTTTCCACGGGAGCACCGCGCCGCCACCCTTGCGGGTGACCTTCGGAACGGGGCAGCCGAAGTTGAGGTCGACGTGATCAACCAAGTCGAGCTCACGCAGCACACGGATCGAGGCCGCAATAGTCGCGGGATCTACGCCGTACAGCTGGATCGAACGCGGCTTCTCGCGCTCCCCCATCGTCACGAGGCGCATGGTTTCCGGATGGCGCTCAACGATCGCGCGACTCGTGACCATTTCGGACACGAAGAACCCACCGTCGTTTTCCGAGTGGAGCGCGCCGAACTCGCGGCACAGAAGCCGAAACGGCATGTTTGTGACACCCGCCATCGGGGCGAGAACGACGGGCGTGTCGCTCGTGTGGGGGCCAATCGTGAGGGAACGGCTCATACGCGAGGGGCGCTCCTTAGCAGCCCGCGAGGCGCTCGGCGAGGTAGCCCTTGATCTGCGAAAGGGCCACGCGTTCTTGCGCCATCGTGTCGCGGTCGCGCACCGTCACGGCCTGGTCTTCAAGCGTGTCGAAGTCGACCGTGACGCAGTACGGCGTGCCGATCTCGTCCTGGCGGCGGTAGCGGCGACCGATGGCACCCGAGAGATCCATCTCGATGTTCCACAGGCCGCGCAGCTCGGCGGCGAGATTCTGTGCTGTGGGCTGAAGATCTTCGCTCTTTGAGAGCGGAAGAACGGCCACCTTGACGGGGGCGAGGCGAGGGTCGAGCTTGAGCACGGTGCGCTTATCCACACCGCCCTTCGTGTTGGGGGCTTCGTCCTCTTCATAGGCGTCGATGAGGAACGCCATCATCGAGCGTGTGAGACCGAAGGACGGCTCAATCACGTACGGGGTGTAGCGCTCGCCGCTCGCCTGGTCGAAGTACTGCATCTTCGTGCCTGAAGCTTCGGTGTGGCTTGTGAGGTCGAAGTCGGTGCGATTAGCAACGCCCATGAGCTCGCCCCATTCGCTGCCTTGGAACCCGAAGCGGTATTCGAGGTCGATCGTTGCATCCGAGTAGTGTGCGCGCTCCCCTTCGGGAACGTCGAGACGGCGGACATTGTCCGGATTAATGCCGAGGTCAAAGAACCACTTCTCGCATGCCTCAACCCACTCGTCGAAGAACTCGCCGGCGCGCTCGGGCTGGGTGAAGAACTCGATTTCCATCTGCTCGAATTCGCGCGTGCGGAAAATAAAGTTGCCGGGGGTGATCTCGTTGCGGAAGGACTTGCCTACCTGGCCGATGCCGAACGGCGGCTTGACGCGCGCGGCGTTGACGACGTTGAGGAAGTTCACGAAGATGCCCTGCGCGGTTTCGGGGCGTAGATAGTGAAGGCCCGCCTCGTTGTCCACGGCGCCGAGGTAGGTCTTCATAAGACCCGAGAACTGCTGCGGTTCAGTGAATTCGCCCTTGGTGCCGCAGTTCGGGCATGGGATCTCGCTCATGCCCTCAGCCTTGCGCCCCTTGCGCTCTTCAAACTCTTCCACGAGGTGATCCTCACGGAAGCGGTTGTGGCAGCTGCGGCACTCGACGAGCGGGTCGGTGAAGGTCTTCACGTGGCCTGAGGCTTCCCACACGCGCGTGGGAAGGATGATCGAGGAGTCGAGCCCCACCATGTCGGCGCGCGAGGTCACGAACGTGCGCCACCACTGGCGCTTGATGTTTTCCTTGAGCTCAACACCCAGGGGCCCGTAATCCCAGGCCGAGCGCGTGCCGCCGTAGATATCGCCGGCGGGAAACACGAATCCACGCTTCTTTGCGAGGGCGATGACGCTATCGAGCTTCGACGGTTGGGGCTTCGCCACGAGATCTCCTTGAAACGCTGGGCATGCATGGCTTGCACGCTATGTTCCACCCTAACCAGAAACCACGAAAACGTTGCTCCTTCTCACGCATGCGCGGCCTCAGATTTGCCGCATCCCACAACCATCATTGATAATAGTTCTCATGAGTACTTCACGTTCTTCTCACGGCCTTTCCACACCGGTCTCGCGTCGCGCTTTCGTGCTCGGCGGCGGACTCACCTTCGCCACCCTCCTTGCGGGCTGCGGCGGCACCTCGGGCGGGGGCAAGGGTTCCGACGGCGGCTCGGGATCCGGCGATATCTCGGTCATGATCACGTGCTACCCCACCCAGTACCTCGCCGAGAAAATTGGCGGAAAGCACGTCTCCATCATCAACCCGGTCAAGCCGGGCATCGACCCGCATGGCCTTGAGCTCTCGGTGCAGCAGGTTGCGCAGATGGCGGACGCCGATCTCGTGGTGCAGATCGAGCACTACCAGAACGCGGTTGATGACGCGATCAGGGCACACAAGCCAAAGAAGCTTGTGAACCTCAACGACTTCGTGGACATCCTTCCCGCGAGCGGCGACGACCACGACCACGACCACGACCACGATGAGCATGAGCATGAGCATGGCGCGAGCGATTCCGGCGGCGATGAGCACGACCATGAGCACGGCGAAGATCACGCTCACGAGCACGACGATCACGGCCACGAGGGACACGACCACGATCACGGTGGCATCGATCCTCACTTCTGGCAGGATCCCCACCGCATGATCAAGGCGGCAAAGGCACTCGCCGATTCTCTTTCTGAGATCGATGCGGACCACGCCGAGGACTACGCCAAGAACTACGAGACACTCGAGAAGGAACTCACGGATCTCGACGAGGAGCTTCACACGAAGTACGAATCGGTGAAGCGCGAAAAGTCGTTCATCACGAGCCACACTGCTTTCGCCTACCTCGCCGATACCTACGACCTGCACCAGATCGGTATCGCGGGCATCGACCCCGAGAATGAACCATCGACGGAGCGCCTGCTCGAGCTCGCAGACCTCGTGAAGGAAGAAAAGCTCACGACCGTGTTCTTCGAGACATCCGCGACACCCGCGGTAGCGGAGGCACTCGCGAGCCGCACGGGTGCAAAGGCCGAGGAGCTCGACAATCTTGAGACGCAGCTCGATCCGAAGAAAGATTATGCTCAGGTCATGCGAGAAAATGCCGACAAGCTCGTTGCCTCCTGGCAGTGAGCACCGCCACTATTCACGACGCCGCCGCGTTTGAGGTTCGCCATGTGAACCTCGTGCGCGGCGGTTCCGTCGTACTCAAAAACGTCACCGCCCGTATCAACGAGGGCGAGGTTGTCGCGATCCTCGGGCCAAACGGCTCGGGGAAATCGACCTTGCTCAAAGCGATGATCGGGGTACTCCCCCTCGCGAACGGAAGCGCTCAGATCCTCGGACGCCCCTCGACAAGTCGCGGCGTGCACGACGCCATCGGATACGTTCCGCAGATGGCCGCGTTTAGCGGCAACATTGCAGCGAGCGCCTACGAAACGGCAGCGAGCGGCCTGCTCACGAGCAAGCGCCTTTTCGCGAAAGCGTCGAAACAGAAAGTCGAACGCGCTCTCGATTTCGTGGGGCTCGGCGATCTCTCGGGTCGCGCGGTGACGGAAATGTCGGGCGGTCAACGTCAGCGCGTCATGATTGCCCGCGCTCTCGTGCGCGAGCCACGAATTCTCGTGCTCGACGAGCCGTTCACCGGGGTCGACGCCGCAACCCAAGAAAATATCTCCAGCCTTATCGCGAAGCTGCACGAGACGGGAACGACCGTCGTCGTGGTGCTTCATGATCTTGACCCGCTGCGCGACCTCATTACGAGGGCGATCGTCATGAACGAGGGGCATATCGTGCACGACGGCCCGCTCCCGCACGACGATCCGCACGCGTCAGCGAGCGAGAGCGAAGACGGCAAACACCACGTGAATACGACCATCGATCAGTGCCTAGGGAATGAGATTCACCCGTGAGCCCTCTCGACCTTCTCCTCTCCCCGATCGTCCGCTACCCGATCATCATCGCGGTTCTCGTGGGCCTCACCGCGCCCGTTGTGGGCACGTACCTCGTGCAAAAACGCCTCTCCCTCCTCGGTGATGGGCTCGGCCACGTGGCACTCACGGGCGTTGCTCTCGGGTGGCTCGCGGGTTCGATCTTCCAGCTCTCGAGTAGCGATGCTCTTGCGATCCCCGGTGCTCTCGTGGCAAGCGTTGTCGGTGCCGTGCTCATCGAATACGTGCGCGAAGTGGGCCACACGAGCAGGGACACCGCCCTCGCGATTCTCTTCTATGGCGGTATCGCCGGCGGCGTCGTGATCATCCAGCTCGCGGGTGGCACCTCGCAGAGCCTCATGGCGTACCTCTTCGGTTCGCTCGCAACGGTGACCCAAGCCGATCTGTGGGTGGCACTCGCGCTCGCCCTCGCGATTCTCGTGATTGGCGTGGGGGCACGCCCCCTGCTCTTTGCGGTCACAAGCGACGAAGAGCACGCACGAGCGATTGGCCTGCCCGTGCGAGCCGTGAATGTGCTCATCGCAATCATGGCGGCGCTGACCGTGACGCTCGCCATGCGAATCGTTGGTGCCCTCATGGTCTCCGCGCTCATGATTGTGCCGGTCGCTGCTTCGCAGCAGCTCGTGCGCGGTTTCACCCGCACGATGCGCGTGAGCATGCTCCTCGGTGTGATCTGCGCGGTCAGCGGGCTGGTGCTTACCGTGTACGTCGATCTTCCGCCTGGTGGCGTGATCGTGCTGATCGCGATTGGGTTCTATATCCTGGGAGTTCTCGCGCAAACATTTCTTGGTCGCGCGCGAGTTTCCCATGAACCGAAGGGCACGTGATTGACGTGGCGAAACCACTCCGCACCACAAAGCAGCGCACAGCAATTTTGCGTGCGCTCAAATCGGCTGAAGATTTCATGACGGCGCAGCAGCTTCACGATCTCTTGAGGGCTGACGGTGAGTCGGTGGGCCTTGCGACCGTGTACCGCAACATGCAGCCGCTCGTTGATGCCGGTCTCGTGGATGTCATCATCACCGATTCCGGGGAGGCGATCTATCGCCAGTGCACCACAGACTCGCATCACCATCACCTCGTGTGCCGCGCGTGCGGCAAGACGATTGAGTTCCTTCCTCCTGAACTTGAGGAGTGGGCGAACAAGATCGCCCACGAGAATGGGTTTACCGAGATTGAGCACACGATGGAAATCTTTGGCCTGTGCCCCGAATGTTCCACGACATCGGCATCGAAGTAAGCGCGATCCGCTCGAATGCTTGATTGGATCACTTCTCTCCCCCTCATCCCCGCGATCGCATTTCTGCTCGTCGTAATTTATTGCCGCGCCGGCGGAACGTATCTTTTGGGACGCCTGGCGTTTAAGCTCGCGAACCGTGGTCGCTTCCACACGATCCTTACGAGCCCGCGCGTGGAAAATGCGGCGGAGAAAGTCAATAGGTGGGGTGCGCCCATCATCGCGCTGAGCTTCCTCACCGTGGGCTTCCAAACAGCCGCTAATCTTGCGGCGGGTGTCACCCGCATGCCGCTTTCGCGCTACATCCCCGCCCTCCTTGTGGGCGGATTCGCCTGGGCAGTGATCTACGCAACCGTGGGTCTTGCCGCCTTCGCCCTGTGGTGGGAGGTGGCCCTCACCAATCCCTACGTGGCAGCGGCGATTGCCGTAGCGGCCGTCGGACTCCTCACGTTTCATATTCTTCGTCAACGTGCCGCGCGAAACCGCGCCACGCGCGAACTCGCCCATGAGCGGGACATCACGGGCGAGCGCGCACCGCTCCTACCCGACGAGGCCGGGGGCGAGAAGACCGACGCACGCGAGAACTAGCCCCTACGCGCCGCTCTCGGAAGAGCTCGCGACCTTGTCTACCGCACCGCCGAAGCGCCGATCCCGCTTGGCGTAGTCGAGGATCGCGCGCCACAGCGTTCGCCTATCGACATCGGGCCACAGCTCGGGAACGAAAAGCATCTCGGCGTACGCCGCCTCCCACAAGAGAAAGTTGGACGTGCGCTGCTCACCCGACGTGCGGATGAAAAGGTCAACGTCGGGCATGTCCGGGTCGTACAGGTGCGCGCGAATGGTGTTCTCACTGATGCGGGAGGGCGCGAGCCTGCCACTCTTGACGTTCGCGGCGATGGCGCGCATCGCATCGGCGAGTTCCGCCTGGCCGCCGTAGTTCACGCACATGTAGAGCGTGAGACCCGTATTGTGCTCCGTAAGCTCCTCGGCTTCGCGCAGTTCCTTGATCACGCTCGGCCACAGGCGCTTCGATCGCCCGATCCATTTGATGCGCACGCCCCACGAATTCAGCGTGTCACGCTGACGGCGAAGGACGCTGCGCGAAAACCCCATGAGGAAGCGCACTTCGCTTGGCGACCGCGACCAGTTTTCGGTCGAGAAGGCGTAGGCACTCAGGTGGGTGATGCCCGCCTGGATCGCACCCGCGACAACGTCGAGTAGTGCCGCCTCACCCGCGGCGTGGCCCTCGGTTCGCGGAAGACCGCGCTGATTTGCCCAGCGACCATTGCCGTCCATGACAACCGCAACGTGCTTCGGGATAAAGCGACTGTCGAGATTCGGGGCGGTTTCTCCCGAGGGATGCTCGGGCGGTTTCATATAGGAGGATGTCACGCGTGCTCCTTCAGCGCGGGGGCGCTTTCAATGGATCGGTCCACCAAGTCTAGGGCAGCGAGGGGTCGCTCCAAGTGATAGGAGAGAATGCGCGCGATGAGCCTTCCCGCCTCCCCTTGCGCCGCGGGATCGGTTGCGAGCGCCTCGTCCCAATCGCCCGCAAGCAGAAAGATCATGTGCTCGGTCACGCTCGGGCGAGCAGCAATGGCGCCGGGCCGACGGCAGTCGCGACACACGACTCCGCCTTGGCTCACATCGAACGCCTGGTGGGGGCCTTCGGCTCCGCACACAGCGCAGCGTCGAAGCTCCGGCCTCCATCCCGCCATCGCGATCGTGCGCAAAAGAAAAGCATCGAGAATGAGTACGGGTGGGTGCCCCGAATGCACGAGCGCATGAAGCGCGCCCACGAGCATCATGTAGTGCGCACTCGTGGGGTCAAAGCCTTCGTTCGTGAGGCGATCAACGGCCTCTCCCATGGCCGCAGCGGCGGTGTAACGCGCGTAATCCCCCGCGATCTGTTCGGCATAGGCCGTAATCGTGACGACCTGCGAAACGGTGTCGAGCGAGCGACCGCGGTGGCACTGCACGTCGACGCGCTGAAAAGGCTCGAGCCGCGCACCGAAACGCGAGGAGGTCTTCCGTACCCCTTTCGCTACGGCCCGAATCTTTCCGTGGTTTTTCGAATACAGCGTGACGATGCGATCGGCCTCGCCCAGGTCCTGGGTGCGAAGAACGATCGCGTCATCGCGGTAAAGCCTCGAGGCCACGTGCCCGCAAACCTCCTAGAGAATCCCGGCGCGCGCAGCGCGATTGAGTGCCGAGACGAGCGCCTGGAGCGAAGCACGCGTAATAGAGCCGTCCACGCCCACGCCCCAGTAGATCGCTTCACCGATCTCTGCTTCGATGTATGCAGCAGCGAGCGAGTCGTCGCCCTCGCTGAGTGCGTGCTCCGCGTAGTCGAGGATCCTGACCTTCACACCACGCGAAGCAAGCGCCTTGACGAAGGCATCGAGCGGACCGTTGCCGAGCCCCTCCACCGTGCTCTCGTGATCCTCGACGCGCAACTGCACGGCGATCCGGTCGGTACCGTCGCCCTCCGAGTGCTGGGTGACGCCTCGAAAGCCGTAGCGGCCCCAGCGTTTCGCCGAATCGGGGTTCGGCAGATACTCGTCCACGAAGGTCTCCCACAGCTCGGCCGGGGTAACCTCGCCGCCCGCGGTGTCGGTGCGGTGCTGCACAATGCCCGAGAACTCGATCTGCAAACGACGCGGAAGATCGAGCCCGTGTTCGGTACGTAGGAGGTACGCCATTCCTCCTTTGCCGGATTGCGAGTTCACGCGAATCACAGCCTCGTAGCTGCGGCCGATGTCCTTCGGATCGACGGGGAGGTACGGCACACGCCAGGTGGCATCGGCCACCTCAACGCCCGCCTTCGCGGCATCGACATCCATGCGCTCGAGGCCCTTCTTGATCGCATCCTGGTGCGAGCCCGAGAACGCCGTGAACACGAGGTCGCCACCGTACGGGTGGCGCTCGTGCACATCGATCTGGTTGCAGTGCTCCACGGTGCGGCGAATCTCCGGCACGTTCGAGAAATCGATCTGGGGGTCGACGCCCTGGGTTGCGAGGTTGAGTCCAAGCGTCACGAGATCAACGTTGCCCGTGCGCTCGCCGTTTCCGAAGAGGCAGCCCTCGATGCGGTCGGCACCGGCGAGGTAGCCGAGCTCCGCTGCGGCAACGCCCGTGCCGCGGTCGTTATGCGGGTGGAGGGAGAGCACCACGCTTTCGCGCGAATGAAGGTTCCTGTCCATCCACTCGACCGAATCGGCGTACACATTGGGAGTCGCCATCTCCACGGTCGCGGGGAGGTTGATGATGATCTTCTTCTCGGGAGTGGGCTTAATAATGTCGATGACGGCATTGCACACGCGCGCGGCGTATTCGACCTCCGTACCCGTGAACGACTCGGGCGAGTACTCATAGGTGATATCACAACCGTCGAGCGACTCCTCGTACTTCTTTGCAAGCAGCGCCCCCTGCACGGCGATGTCGAGCACCTCGTCTTCGCTTGCACGAAAGACGACATCGCGCTGCACGATCGACGTGGAGTTATAGAAGTGCACGATCGCGCGCTTTGCCCCCTGGAGCGCCTCGTACGTGCGCTCGATGAGATGCTCGCGGCACTGGACGAGAACCTGGATCGTCACGTCATCGGGAATGAGGTCCTGCTCGATGAGCGTACGGCAAAAGTCGAAATCCGTTTGCGAGGCCGAGGGAAAACCGATCTCGATCTCCTTGTACCCCATCTCGACGAGGAGCGTAAACATCCGGAGCTTGCGTTCGGTGTTCATGGGATCGATGAGGGCCTGATTACCGTCGCGAAGATCGACCGCGCACCAGCGCGGCGCACGAGTCGCCACGCGGTTTGGCCATTGGCGATCCTCGAGCGTGAAGGGGATCTGCTCGTGGAACGGCGTGTAGCGCCCCACGGGCATCCGGGAGGGCTTTTGAGGCGCATCGCCGTGCTGCCCGACGACGGGTGTGCTGGGATCTTCGGTCGCGGAGACGGTGCGAGCGTGACGGTTCATGGCCGTCACCTTACACCTGGGGGCGCATACGCGAGCGAGGCAACCGTCGGAAACTCAAACTGTGAGACGAAAACGCCCAAGATCCTAGAAACCCAGGCGGCCGAGCTGCTTGGGATCGCGCTGCCAATCCTTCGCGACCTTCACGCGGATGTCGAGATGAACCGGGCGGCCCATGAGATCGCGGATGCCACGGCGCGCCCTCGTGCCGACTTGCTTGAGGCGTTTGCCGCCCTTGCCAATCACGATGCCCTTTTGCGAATCGCGCTCCACGAAGAGAGACACGCGCACGACGAGCCGTCCCTCTCCCGGGGCCACCTCGGCGAACGGGTCCCCATCGAGCGACTCCTCGACGATTTCCTCAACCACGACCGCGAGCGAATGCGGAAGCTCATCCCGCACGCCCTCGAGGGCAGCCTCGCGCACGAGCTCGGCGATGCGGTCGCTCACGCTCTCCTCGGTGAGCTGGTCATCGGGATAGAGCGCAGGCCCCTCGGGAAGGTGCGACGCGATCACGTCCATGAGCACATCGATCTGGTCACCCTCGCGCGCGGAGATGGGAACGATGTCCTCAGCCTTGGCAAACTGCTCAACTTCCATGAGGTGCGCGGCCAGCTCATCGCGACTCACGAGATCGGCCTTCGTCACGATCGCCACAATCGCGGGGGTCCGACGGTTGCCACGCAGTTGTCGAAGGTCTTCGGCAATAAAACGGTCGCCGGGCCCAATTTTCTGGTCGGCGGGAAGGCAAAATCCCACGACATCGACTTCGGCGAGGGTCTCCCGAACAAGATCATTGAGACGCTTACCAAGGAGCGTGCGAGGCCGGTGCACTCCCGGGGTATCGACGATGATGATCTGGTCGTTTTCACGGCTCACGATTCCGCGGATCGCGCGCCTCGTCGTTTGAGGTTTCGAACTCGTGATGGCGACCTTGTCACCCACCATGGCGTTCGTGAGGGTTGACTTCCCCACATTGGGCCGGCCCACGAGCGCGACGAATCCGCTTCGATGCTGAGCTTCCACTCTCGACCTCCTAGTCGTCGCTCTCGCCAGCGTCGCCCGCCGCATCGCGCGGCGTGCGGCTTACGAGGATCGCCGAAACTTGCTTGCGCCTGCCGCTCGTGCGATCGGCTTCCATGTGGATCCCGTGTGCGTCTCCTTCAGCACCGACGATCGGCACTCGCCCGATGGTCTTCGAGAGGAGCCCACCGATCGTGTCCACGTCGTCGTCTTCGATCTCGAGGTCGAAGAGCTCACCGACTTCCACAATCGACATGCGCGAGGACACGCGATATTCGCCTTCGGAGATCCTTTCGGCTTCCTGCTCGCGGCGGTCGTGCTCATCGGCGATTTCGCCGACGATCTCTTCGAGGATGTCCTCGATCGTGACGATGCCCGCCACGCCGCCGTATTCGTCGACGGGGATACCTACGTGGACGCGCGAGGTGCGCATTTCCTCCATGACGCGGTCCGCGGTGAGGAACTCGGGGTAGAACTTCACGGGCCTCATAATCCCGGTCACGAGCCTGTCGCCGCCCGGATTCCACGGCGAGTGAATCGCGCGCATGACGTCTTTGAAGTAGAGCATGCCTTGGAGGTCATCGACGCCTTCTTCTCCAATCACGGGGATGCGGCTGTAGCCCGAGCGCACGAAGAGGCGCATCGCCTTGTTTGCGGTCGCGTCGGCATCGATCGTCACCATGTCGGTGCGCGGCACCATGACCTCGCGGATCATCGTGTCGTCAAGGTCAAACACGCCTTTGATCATGTTGCGCTCATCGTCCTCGAGCGCTTCGGTTTCGCTGGCGCGATCCACGAAGTGGCGAAGCTCCTCTTCCGTGGCGAAGGGGCCGCCAGCGACTTTGCCGCCGGGGGTGAAGGCATTCGAGATGTGAATGAGCACCTTCGAGGGCACAGCGAGCACGATGCGTGCGAAACGCACGAGCGGCGCGAGGAACGAGATCGTCTTCTCGGGGGCGCGTCGCCCGAGGGTACGCGGAGATACCGAGGCTCCCATGAAGGACACGAGGAACGTCACCGTGATCGCGAGGAGCAAGGGAATCCACAGGCCGTCGAGGCTCTCAAACATGCACGCCGTAATCAGGACCGCGTACGTCGCTTCGGCGAGCACACGCCCGAGCGCGATGGTCGCGAACGTCGTGTGCGTGTCGTCGTGCATCGTGAGGATGCGGTCGCGCTTCTTTTCCTCATCCTCGAAGTAGCGCTCGATGCTGTGGCGTGAAAGCGTGCTGAGGGCTGCATCCGCAGCCGAGAAGCACACCGCGAGGATGATCGCGATAATCGCGAGGGGAATGAGAATAGCGATGGTGCTCACGGGCGCGGACCCCCGGTATCGGAAATCCCCACGCGCGTACCGCGGCCCGCGAGAAAGGTGAGAAGCAACTTGCGCTGGAGCGTAAACATCACGCGCTCGTCTTCCGGCTCCACGTGATCGTAGCCGAGCAAGTGAAGAATGCCATGAGTGAGCAAAAGGAGCATCTCTTCTTCCGTGCTGTGACCGGCGATGCGTGCCTGCTGCGCGGCAACGGAAGGACACATGACGATGTCGCCCAGGAGCCCTTCGGGCGCAAGCTGGCCTTCGCGTCCCTCGCGTAGCTCATCCATGGGGAAGCTCATGACGTCGGTGGGGCCCTCGAGGTCCATCCATTCCTCATGGAGTTCGCTCATCGAGTCTTCGTCCACAAAGGTGATGGACAGTTCCGTTGCGGGGTGCAGGAACATCGCATCGAAAACATACCGCGCGAGGTCCACGAATTCTCGAGCGTCGACCTTCGCGGTCGTTTCATTGTTGACTTCGATACTCATCGCTTCCCCTTCTTCTTCGGTGAGAATTCGGAAAGATCCCAGCGTGCGTACGCATCAACGATGTCGCTCACGAGTCGGTGGCGCACAACGTCCTTCGAGCTCAAGTGGCAAAAGGCGATGTCGTCAACGTTGCCGAGGATTCGCTCAACGACCTTGAGGCCGCTCTTCGTTCCGCCGGGGAGGTCAACCTGGGTCGCGTCTCCGGTGATCACCATTGTCGAGTTGAAGCCGAGGCGCGTGAGGAACATCTTCATTTGCTCGGCGGTCGTATTTTGGGCTTCGTCGAGGATGATGAAGGCGTCATTGAGGGTGCGCCCGCGCATGTAGGCGAGCGGAGCAACCTCGATGGTTCCGGCGCCCATGAGGCGCGGAATCGACTCGGGATCGAGCATGTCGTGGAGGGCATCGTAAAGCGGGCGCAGGTACGGGTCGATCTTCTCGTTGAGCGTGCCCGGGAGGAAGCCGAGCCTCTCCCCTGCTTCGACCGCGGGGCGAGTGAGAATGATGCGGTTGATCTGCTTATCGAGCAGAGCCCGCACGGCTTTCGCGACGGCGAGGTATGTTTTGCCGGTGCCCGCGGGGCCAATGCCAAACACGATGGTGTTCTCGTCGATCGCGTCCACGTATTCTTTTTGCCCAACGGTCTTCGGGCGGATCGTACGGCCCCGGGACGAGAGCACGGACTGGCTGAGGATCTGCGACACGTGCTGATCCCGGCGTCGATCATCACCGTAGAGTTCCGCCGCGCGGTGGACCGCCTCACCCGTCACGGTTTCGCCGCTCGCGGCGATTTCAATAAGGGAGTTCATGATCGCGGCTGCGCGATCGAGCGAGCCTTCCGGTCCGCGCAACGTGATCTGGTGCCCGCGCATCGACACGTCGATGTCCGGCATGATTTTTTCGATGACGTTGAGTGCCTGGTCGTTTGCGCCGAGGACGGCGACGGGGCGCAAGTGATCGGGGATCGCGACGTAGCGCTCGAGAATTTCGGTGGTCTCCTGCACGGTTAGAAGAGGTCTCCTTCAGACTGGGGCGTACCGGCGAGAATATGTCCGTGTACATGGAAAACGCTTTGGCCAGCGCTTTCACCGGTGTTGAAGATGAAGCGGAACTCCCCCTGGGCCTGTTCCTTCGCAACGGCGCCCGCGGCCTTGACGACCGCGGCGAGCAGGTCTTTATTGGCGGAGAGTTCCACGATGTTGGAGTAGTGCTCCTTGGGCACGGCGAGCACGTGCACGGGAGCCTTCGGCTCGAGGTCCTTGAAGCACACGACGTCGGCATCCTCGTACACCTTGGTCGACGGGATCTCGCCGGCAACGATCTTGCAGAAAATACAGTTCGGGTCGGTGGTGGTCATTTGCTCCTCCTCGGGGCATGTGCGCGCTAGCCCCACCAGTCTAGTGGGCGGCCGGTGTGCGCACGTGTGGGGTCCGACGCTTGCGAGCGTGCACTTGCCGCCACAGGTGTCATCGTGAACGCGCTATTGCCATCGGCCAATCACGGAGCACAGCGCAGCGAGTGCTGCGGGACCCGCGCTCGAGGCGCGCAAAACCTCGGCGCCGAGCAGAATCGGCGTTGCTCCGGCGGCGGCGAACCGGGCGATCTCGTCGTCGGTGATGCCGCCTTCGGGGCCCACGATGACCCACACGGTCTTTGGCATCGCCTCGTCGATCGAGCCGCGCGCGGAGAGGTCACGAATAATGGGGCCGAGCCCTGAGGTCGCACTTTCGTGGAGGGCAAGAACCGTGGCGCCTTCGGCAACCGCGCGCTCGACGAGCAACGCGAGCTCCGTGCTCGTCACAGCGCCCTCCAGCTCAGGGATTCGTGCGCGCCGCGATTGCTTGACCGCGGCAACGATTCGTGCTCGCCACTTTTCGAGCCCCTTGTGTTCCTTCGCTCCCTTCCACTGCACGACGCTGCGATCTGCTTGCCACGGAACGACGCGATCCACGCCCAGTTCGGTCGCCATCTCAATCGCCGATTCGTCTCGACCCCCCTTGGCGAGGGCCTGCACGAGCACGAGCCGAGTCGAAGGCTCTGCCTGGGAACTCGGTGTTTCATTGAGCTCAATGTCAAAACCCGATTTCGACACGTTCACGACCGAGGCTTCCGCCTGGTGCCCGCTCGCGTCGGTCACGAGGATGCGCTCACCCGAGCGCAAACGCATGACGCGCGCCCCGTGGTGGCCCTCATCCCCACCGATCGAGAACGCTGCCCCGGTGCTCGCTCCTTCGAGCGTGCCTTCGAGGAGAAGGAAGTTCTTCAGGCTCACAGGTCGCGGAACTTTTCGCGGATCTTGGCGAATACTCCGCCGTCGCTGTGCTGGGCGTTCTTCGCACCTTCGCGCAGATCCGGTTCGCCACGCATCTCGCCAAACTGTGCGAGAAGGTCCCGCTCAGAACCGGAAAGCTTCTTCGGGATCTCGACGCCCACTTCGATGAGGATGTCGCCACGCGAATCGCCGCGAAGCGAGGTCACACCGAGGTTCCGCATGCGAATCACATCGCCCGGTTGGGTGCCCGGCTTGATTTCGACCTCGCGCTCACCGTCAAAGGTCGTGAGCGTGGCCTTCGTGCCGAGGGCCGCGGCCACCATCGAGATCGTGAGGCGCGCGAGCAGGTCGTTGCCCTCGCGGTGGAAGATTTCATGTTCCTTGACGCGAACCTCGACGAACAGATCGCCGGCGGGGCCGCCGGCCTCGCCCGCTTCGCCTTCGCCACGAAGCTGAATGCGGCGGCCGGTATCGATACCTGCGGGCACGCGAAGCGTGATCGTGCGCTCCTCCTGCACGCGTCCGTGCCCCTGGCATTCAGCGCAGGGGTTTTCGATCGTCGTGCCGTGCCCCTGGCATGCCGAGCAGGGCGCGAGTTGCACCATCTGTCCAAGGAGCGAGTTCACGGTGCGCTGCACGTGGCCGCTCCCGCTACACACGGAGCACTTCTTCGTTCCCGTTCCCGGCTCGCAGCAGTTGCCGTGGCAGCGATTACACGTGACAGCCGTCGGGAACGTGATCTCCTTTTCCGAGCCGAACACCACGTCATCGAGCTCGAGCGTCATGCGTCGGAGAATGTCGTTGCCGCGCCGCTCACGCGGGATCGGGCCGCGCCCACGACCGCCCATGCCGGAAGCACCTGCGAACGCGTCGAACAGGTCAGCGAAGTCGAACGTCGCTCCCCCGCCGAAGCCGCCGAAACCGCCTCCGCCGAATGGGCTTTGCCCGCCCATGTCGTACATCCGGCGCTTTTCGGGGTTGGAGAGAGTCTCGTAGGCCTGCGAGACCTTCTTCATTTGGTCGGCTACGGAGGGATCGGGGTTCACATCGGGGTGAAGCTTGCGGGCCTTCTTGCGGTAGGCCTTCTTGATCTCGTCCGCGCTGGCGTCCTTAGAAACGCCGAGGATCTCGTAAAAATCGTCGTTCACGAAGTGTGGTTCCTTGAGAGTTGAGTTCAGTTACTAACCGATGAAACGGGAAATGTACCGGGCGACGGCGCGCACGGAAGAAATGGAGGTCACGTAGTCCATGCTCGAAGGGCCGAGGATCGCAATGCGCGACGAGGGAGAACTTCCCCCCGCCGCTTCCGTGTAGGCGCTTCCCACGAGGGCCGCACGCTGCAAAGCCTCCCCCGAGAGGGTGCTGAGTTCCTCGCCGATCAGCACGTCGACTTCGCCGAAGTTCGAGTGCATCTCACCGAGGAGGCGCAAGAGCACGAGTTGCTCCTCGAGAAGATCGAGCATGGGGCCCACCTCGCGAGAGAACTGCTCGCCGCGGGCGAGGTTCGACACGCCGCCAACGATCATGCGGTCCTCGCGGCGCGAAGCGAGAAGTTCACCGAGGGCCTCGAAGACTTCGGTGGCGGCAGCACGGGTCGGCTCGGCTTCCGCTTCGAGGAGTGCGTCGAGATCCCCGCCCACGGAGGTCACGGGCCTCGACGTGCACACGCGATTGATGCGCTCGCGTAGGCGTTCATAAAACTCCGCGTCTTGGGGGTGCTGGAGGGAAATGGTCTGCTGATCCACGCGGCCCGCGTCGGTAATGAGCACGACGAGCAGCAGCGTTTCGGAGGTTTTCACAAGCTCGACGTGACGCACGTGGGCTTGGCGCAGCGCGGGGTATTGCACGACCGCGACCTGGTTTGTGAGGCGCGAGAGGAGGCGCACCGTGCGGGAAAGCAGGTCATCGAGGTCGTGGGCGCCATCGAAGAAGGTCTGGATCGCGCGACGTTCGGGAGCCGAAAGCGGCTTCACCTGCGCGACATAATCCACGAACACCCGGTAGCCCTTATCGGTGGGGATGCGCCCCGCCGAGGTGTGGGGCTGCATAATGAGGCCCTCTTCTTCGAGCACCGACATATCGTTGCGCACGGTCGCGGCGCTCACACCGAGCTCGTGGCGTTCGAGCAGCGACTTCGACCCCACGGGTTCGCGGGTTGCCACGTAATCTTCCACGATTGCGCCGAGGATGCTGAGCTTGCGCTCATCCATACTTCTCATCCTTTCGCGCATTAGCAGTCACGGGCTTCGAGTGCCAATACTACGCGGAGGAGGCGCCCCTTGCACGGTGTGGCGATCCCCTGTGAGCGAACACGCCCCTGGTAGCGTAAACCGCCGTGAATATCGATCGATACGGCCACGACGTCCTTTCCGGTACCGGGGATGCCTTCCACCCGAAACACCCCGCGAGCAGGGATGTCCCCGCCGAGCGCGGGCTCGTCGTCGAGGATGTCCAAACCGGTTGGGTTGGCGCGATCACGCGCGTGGAAAAGTCGGGCGGTATCCACATCGTCGAACTCGAGGATCGTCACGGGCGCCTACGCACCTTCCGGCTCGGCCCAGGCTTCTTGATCGATGGGAAACCCGTCCGCCTTGTTCCACCCACAAAGGCTGGTCCGACGGCTGCCCGGCAACCGTCGGCCCCGAAGCGAAGCGCGTCGGGCTCGACCTACGTCGAAGGAGCACGTGCGCGCGTGGCGCGTGGCTCGCGAATTTGGGTCGAAGGCAAGCACGATGCGGAGCTCGTGGAGAAGGTGTGGGGGCACGACCTACGCATCGAGGGGGTCGCCGTTGAGATGCTCGATGGCGCCGATCACCTTCTCGAGCGCGTGCGAGCTTTCAATCCTGCGCCCGGCCGCAAGCTCGGCATCCTCGTGGATCACCTCGTTCCCGGATCGAAAGAAACACGGATCGCCGAATCCGTCATGCGGGAAAAGGGCGTTGCGGGCAACGTGCTCATTCTCGGTCATCCGTACGTGGACGTGTGGCAGGCCGTGAAACCCGCACGGGTGGGCCTCGAGAAGTGGCCGCATATCCCTAAAGGTACCGACATCAAGGTGGGATCACTCAGAGCACTCGGTCTCCCTGCCGAGTCCCAAGCCGATATCGCCGAAGGGTGGCAGAAGATTCTCGGGCGGGTGCGCTCGTACGCAGATGTCGAGCCAACCCTTAGCGGGCGTATTGAGGAGCTGATCGACTTCGTCACCGCCCCTCACTGAATTGCATAGGGGTTGTGGGGGTTTGGGCACGGGGTCAATTCCGACGCTTACCTCGCCCGCGCTCAAGGGCCACCGGAAGCGTCGACTATGCGGCGGAGCCCCGCCTCTGCAGGAATCCATGAGGTGGGTGGTGGTGTGGAGAGATTTTGACTTTGCGTACGAGTACTTCAAAGACACACCAGGAAGAACCACTTGGTACGACATAAGTCCTCTGGCGGGTATGGCGTGTCATTTAGTAATCTTGAGTTCGATAAACCCAATACCTCTACCGTTCGCTTGACCGGGGCCTCATCTGCACTGAACGCGATCCAAAGTACGAGGTGGGTTCAGGTAAGTGTAAAATCGGGTCAGCGGCGACTTTCGAAAGCGTAGGAATCTCATGTTTTTTAGGTCCGCGTGGTTCACTGTCATTTTCGTTGTTGTCGTGATGATCGTGGCGATCCTGCTTCTCGGCTTTCTAATTTTTACCGTTCTTCAACAATTCGCCGCCCGGCATAAGAAAGCGGACAACGAAAGTGATCAACATGAACCGTAGGGATCACCCGCGCCTCAGCCGCTTCAAAGGCGCTCTCAAGGCAAAACATCGCGCGTGATGGCATCGGCGACAAGCCGGCCGGCGTCGGAAAGCCTCACGACCCCGCTATCCCACGCACTTGCATCCAACCGCCCCGCTGCCACGTGCCGCTCGAGCACCTCGCGTGCCTCATCGCTCGAGGTGAGCGGGTTACTCGCCGCCTCGAAACCCTCCCGGGTGCGCATCTCGAGCATGAGGCGCTCGAGCGCGCGATCCTCGGGCGAAACGTTCTCGTACCCGTCGACGGGCAATCGCCCGGCGGCGAGGGCGGCGGCATAGCGCGAGGGGTGCTTGAGGTTCCACGACCGATAGCCGTCGCGGTGTCGATGCGCACCGGGGCCAATCCCCCACCAGTCGCGGCCCCGCCAGTAAGCGAGGTTATGGCGGCATTGATATGCCTCGCCGCGCGCGAAGTTCGAGACCTCGTACCACTCGAACCCCGCGGCTCGCGTGCGGTCGGCGATGAGCTCGTAGGCATCGGCCATGAAGTCCGGATCGGGCTCGCTGAGTTCGCCTCGGCGAAGCTTCCGGGCCATTTTGGTGTTGCCCTCGATGATGAGCGAGTAGGCGCTCACGTGGTCCGGCTGCATCTCGGTGATCGCGTCGATCGTGGTCTCGACATCCGCGAGGCCCTCCCCCGGCGTTCCATAGATCATGTCGAGGCTCACCTGAAGGCCTGCCTCCCGGGCCCACGCGACGGCCCGCGGGACGGACTCTGGGTTGTGCGTACGATCGAGGATCGCGAGCACACGCGGCACCGCCGATTGCATGCCGAAACTCACGCGAGTGAATCTGGCCTCGGCAAGGCGCATGAGGGAGTCTCGCGTGACGGAGTCGGGGTTCGCCTCGGTTGTCACCTCGGCTCCCGGGGCGAGAGGGATAAGCGAGTCGAGGTGGGCGAGCATGCGCGCTTGCTCTTCGGCGGGCAGGAGGGTGGGGGTACCGCCTCCGAAGAACACGGTGTCAACGCGGTCGTACGTGAAGCCCGACGCTTGATCGTCTGCGAGTGTGAGCTCCATTTCGCGCATCGCGTTATCCGGATATTCAGCTTGCGAGCCTCCCCCGCCAAGCTCTTTTGCGGTGTAAGTGTTGAAGTCGCAATACCCGCAGCGTACCGCGCAAAACGGCACGTGAATGTAAACCGAGAGTCCTCGGCCGTTCGCACTAGTTCCCGCGGCCATCGGTGATAAGCGAGGCGGGGAACTCGAAGGAGATACCGGCGCTCTCGAGCGCCGCAAGGCACCCCCTCGCCATCGAGGTGTACACGGGCGTTTCCGTGTCGCGGGCCCAGCTCAAGAGAGCCTTGGCGCTCTCGGGATCAATCTCGCTCGAGAGACCACGGAAGATCTCGCCTATGCTCACGCCATGCTCGGGAACCGACAGCACCTCGATCTCGTCACCCGGGCGCACAACGCCCTCGCGTACAACGCGGAAATACGCCCCCGACTTTCCGTAGGCATTGAAGCGGCGGCCCCACGGCCCTTGGGGCTCAATTCCCGCCTTCTTGGCGAAGCGCCCCATCCATACGGCAAAAGTTTTGCAGGGCTGTCGCGGCACGCTCGCCTCGAGCTCGGCACCGCCGATGCGCCAGCGCGAGCCAATCACGACCTCGTCGGTATCGATACCCTCCGTGACGAGATTTTCGCCGAAGGCACCGTCGGGCAAGTCGCTCAAACCCTCCCGGCGCGCAAGTTCCTCGCGAGTTTCACGCGCGAACGCGTACACGGCCTTGAAAAGACCGCCGTGATGTTCGGTATCGCCCTGCACGTCGCCAAGCACGCCGTGCGTGAGCAGCTTGATGCCCTCCGCGCGCGGGATCTTGCCGATGCCCGAACGGATACCCGTTTCCTCAACGTGGAAAAGTGATTCCACCGTGCACGTCGAGAGTACGCGCGCGGGGCCCTGGGCAATCGTGACCGAAAGCGGTTCGACGTTCATCTTCGTCCCCTTACTTGTTCTTGCCGTCGGACGAGCCGCCATCCGAGCGCAGCGCCGCGATGAAAGCTTCCTGTGGCACATCAACCGAACCGATCGACTTCATGCGCTTCTTACCTTCCTTCTGCTTTTCGAGCAGCTTGCGCTTACGGGAGATGTCGCCGCCGTAGCACTTGGAGAGCACGTCCTTGCGCATCGCGCGGATGTTCTCGCGCGCAATGATGCGCGAGCCGATCGCGGCCTGGATGGGCACCTCGAACTGCTGGCGCGGGATGAGGTTCTTAAGCTTGCCGGCCATCTCTACGCCGTAGTGGTAGGCCTTGTCGCGGTGCACGATCGCGCTGAACGCGTCCACGGTTTCGCCTTGGAGAAGCATGTCGACCTTGACCAGGTCGGCCGCTTCCTCGCCCTGAACGTCGTAGTCGAGTGAGGCATAGCCCTTCGTGCGGCTCTTGAGCTGATCAAAGAAGTCGAACACGATCTCGGCAAGGGGAAGAATGTAGCGGAGCTCCACGCGATCTTCGCTCAGGTAGTCCATGCCCTTCATCGTGCCGCGCTTGGACTGGCACAGTTCCATCACGGTGCCCACGAATTCCTTGGGCACGAGGATCGTGGACTTCGCAACGGGCTCGCGGATCTCGTGGACCTTTCCCTCGGGGAAGTCCGAAGGGTTGAGAACTTCGACCTCGGTGCCGTCCTCCATCGTCACGTGGTAGACCACGCTCGGCGCGGTCGATATCAAGTCAAGGTTGAACTCGCGCTCGAGCCTCTCGCGCACGATCTCGAGATGAAGCAGGCCGAGGAAGCCCACGCGGAAGCCGAAGCCAAGCGCGGTCGACGTTTCCGGCTCGTAATTGAGCGCGGCGTCGTTAAGTTTGAGTTTGTCGAGCGCGTCTCGCAGTGCCGGATAATCAGAGCCGTCGATCGGGAAGAGACCCGAGAACACCATCGGCTTCGGCTCAGAGTAGCCGGGTAGCGGTTCCTCAGCACCGCGGAGCGCGGCGGTCACCGTATCGCCGACCTTCGACTGGCGCACGTCCTTCACGCCCGTAATGAGGTAGCCCACTTCGCCGGGGCCAAGGCCCTTCGTGGGCTTCGGTTCGGGTGAGATCACGCCGATCTCGAGCAGCTCGTGGGTCGCGCCGGTCGACATCATCTGGATCTTTTCGCGCGGGTCGAGCTGCCCGTCGACAACACGCACGTACGTCACAACACCGCGATACGTGTCGTACACGGAATCGAAAATCATCGCGCGCGAGGGCGCGTCGATCGCCCCGTTGGGCCGCGGGATCGTGCGCACGACGTGATCGAGGAGCGCCTCAACACCTTCGCCGGTCTTGCCCGAAACCTTGAGCACATCTTCCGGGTCGCAGCCCACGAGCTGCGCGATCTCCGCCGCGTACTTTTCGGGATCGGCTGCGGGCAGGTCGATCTTATTGAGTACGGGGATGATCTCAAGATCATTATCGAGCGCGAGATAGAGGTTCGCGAGGGTCTGCGCCTCGATGCCCTGCGCAGCATCAACGAGCAAGATCGCGCCCTCACATGCAGCGAGCGAGCGCGAGACCTCGTACGTAAAGTCCACGTGGCCGGGCGTATCGATCATGTTGAGCGCGTACGCCTCGCCATCCACGACCCACGGCATGCGCACGGCCTGGCTCTTCACCGTGATGCCGCGTTCGCGTTCAATGTCCATGCGGTCGAGGTACTGGGCCCGCATCGCCCGCTCATCAACCACGCCGGTGAGCTGAAGCATTCGGTCGGCGAGAGTCGATTTTCCGTGATCGATGTGCGCGATAATGCAGAAGTTTCGAATCCTCTCCATGGAGGTCGCAGCTGGCTCGATCTCGCGCATGTTCGCGGGGGCGCTAGTCAACGGGAGTCCTTTCGACGGGCAAAGATGGGTTCATTCTCCCATGCACACTCGTTTTTGGCCCGTTCACTCACACCATCACCCGGGTTGATACGGTCACACCATGAGCGTTCTCTCCTCACTCAAGTCCATTGCAGGCTCGCTTGCCCGAAACCGCAGGGTGCAGCGGGCCGCGGGTCGCCTTGCGCGCGAAGGCATGCGCGCCCTCGGGAACAAAAGAAAAGGGTCCGACGCTGGCCCGGCAAGCGTCGGACCGAAAAACCCCGGTGATCCCGGCCCCACCGAAGCGCACTCCGCCCTCCCCGACCGTTCCAGCAGCGCTCCCCTGACCATCACGTACGCACCTGCGGCAGACGGCAACCCTGACCCGGGTGAGGTCGTATGGGCATGGGTACCGTTCGAAGAAGACCCCTCGAAGGGCAAGGACCGCCCCGTGCTCGTACTTGCCGAGGAGGGCGACGGCGTGATCGTGTCGCTCATGCTCACCTCGCGCGACCGCGGCAAGGGCGATCACACCGATGAATACGGCAACCGCTGGGTGGACATCGGCACCGGTTCGTGGGATGCCAAGCACCGCCCCTCGGAGGTGCGAGTCGATCGTCTCATTCGCCTCGAGGCCTCGAAGGTGCGCCGCGAGGGCGGCAAGCTCGACAAAGCCCGCTTTGATCGGGTGGCTAATGCCACACGCGAAGAGCACGGTTGGTGAGCTAAAGCTCTGTGCTTTCACCGCAGCCGCTGGTAAAGTTGACGGCTGTATGTGTGAACATACTGCGCTGAGTGCGGCGCACTTACACCCCTTTCGTGTCTCTGGGGCGTGGTGCTGCATGCGCCGGCGTGAGTTTTTCCGTTCGCGATGCGAACGTTTGACGTCTCCAGGCGATACCCCACCGCCCGTCCCCGTCGAGCGCGAGCACCTCTCATGAACGGCGTTTCACCTCAACATCTAGAAAAGGCACCTCGTGGCAAACATTAAGTCCCAGATCAAGCGCATCAAGACCAACGCGAAGGCTCAGGAGCGCAACAAGGCGTACCGCAGTGAGCTCAAGACCTACGTGCGTAAGGTTCGCACCGCGGTTGCCGCTGGCGATGCAGAAGCATCGACCAAGGCTCTTCGCGAGGCTTCGCGCAAGCTCGACAAGGCTGTGTCGAAGGGCGTTATCCACAAGAACCAGGCCGCGAACCGCAAGTCGGGTCTCGCGAAGCTTGTGGCAACCCTCGATAAGTGAGCGTAACTCTCGCGCTCTAGCGAGACTGAGGGCCCCGCTTCGGCGGGGCCTTTTTCGTTGCCCTTTTCACCTCAAGGATTCCGACGGTTGCTTGGCTTTAGACGGGCCGCGCCCCGGGATGTGCACGAGGCACTCCCGGGGCGCGGTTTTCGTGGTCGTCGCTTCTCGCGCGAATTCCTTAGTCGCGGCGTGCGCGGCGGCCGGAGCGGCTCCGCGCGGCAAGTCCTGCACCGCTGATCACGCTGAGGGCTGCAAGACCGGCGAGCCCGGCAGCAGAGAAGCCCGTGCGAGGCAGCGCATCCGGGCGGGTTTCACCTTCGTGAGTCGCCACTCGATACGCACCTTGGGTGTCGCCTTCGCGAGTCATGCCCCGGTTCTCTCCGGAAGCACTGGCGCTCTCGCAGTTCGAAGCCGAAATGCGCATCTGCTCTTCAAGGCGATCGAGGAGACCGATCGCGGAGTCGTAACGACGCTGCGCGACATTAAATCCGGCCTGAGCCGATGTCACCACATCCTGTGCGCGCCTCTCGGCGGAAACCGCCGCGTCCAACTTTTCGAGGGCCGCGAGGTAGTCGGCACGTGCCGCAGCAACCTCGGGGTATGCCGTCTCGTCAACGCCGTTGGCAACAACACCGTCGAACGTGAGCGCCCCCGCCGCGGCGAGTGCTTCCGCAGCTGCATCACGCTTCGCCCTGGCGGGATCCACGGCAGCGACAGCCTTCTCGTAACCGTCCGCAGCTTTCTCAGCACGGGTCTTGGCAGCTTCGAGGCCTTCAGTTGCGGAGGCAAGGGCTTCCCGCGCACTAACGAGGTCTTTTGCTGCCTCACGAGCCGCTACCAAGTCCTGGTCGGCTTTACGTTGATTCGCCTTTGCCGTCTCCAGAGCAGGTTTCTTGCGCGCTACCTCGTCGTCAGCCAGCCCCTTTTGACGGCCCGCTTGTAAAAGCTTCTCTTCGGCGCTCTCTACACTGGCGCGAGATGAGTCGACCTTCTTACGAGCGGACGATGCATCCTCGTTTGCTTGTTCGAGTTGTTGCGCGGCTAAGGATGCATGCGCACGAGCGTTCGCAAGAGCAGTGCCATTCTTAAGCTCGACGATCTTGCGGTCCGTATCATCGACCTTCTTTTGCGCCGCAGCACGGGCCTTCTCGGCCGCAGCGACATCTGCCTTCTTGCTGTCACGATTGAGTTGACGTGTGGAGAGCTCGGAGCTGGCAGCTTCATAGTTACGCTGCGGTGTTTCAACTGCTGCAGATGCTACATCAGCTCGGTCTTGCAGGTCTTTAAGCGCCGCAGTCTCGCTTTGGATGCGCTTATCAAGCGAAGCGATGTTCTTCGACTCGTTTTCAGACTGAGCACGCAAATCGGAGCTTCGTTTTTCTAGCTCTGCGATCTGCTTCGCCCGGTCAGTCGTTCCGTTTCGCACGTCCGACTCGTGCTTCTGGGCAGCCGAAAGTTCAGATTTTCGCGAGTTGAGCGCAGATTGCTCTTTCTTAAGGGCATTTTCGAGATTGGAAGGCTTGATGCTGTCTTCGTATTTCAAAAGAAGACGTTCATACTCTTCAACTGTGTAAAGCTTTTCCTCTACCCATTTTCCAGAACTGTCTTGGATCGGATGTTCGTAGTCAAACTCCTGCATATGGTCGAAATATAGTGTACCATTAATGTCGCGCGTCGCGACGCCGTAACCGGTTACGACATTATCGCTCTCGCCACCCCAATGCGACAGGGAAACAATGTTCAGATAATGTCCGACGCCATCGGGCCAGCTCGCCTCGTATAAGTCACTAAGCTTCTGGAGCTGTTCTTGATTGCTTTCAGGTACTACTGCGGGGAGGCCAGACTTTCGATAGTTTTCTTTTTCTTGCACATACCACCCGGAAAATGGATCCTGGCTAGCCAAATGATTTGGTGCAAAGTTTTCTCCGCGGGCGCCCAACCCACTTGTATGCCCCGATTCGAAAGAAACAGAGGAATTCGCAGCTACCTGACCTACGCTCATTAGCCGCAAAGAGACCTTGAATGGCTTTAAAGGAACACCATCAGTGCGGCCCTCTTTTCGCTTCTCGTTAGCGACCTTAAGTTTCGCGACGGCAAGCTTCATGTTTTCGAGCGAAGTCGCGTCGCGAGGTTCACCAAATTTAGTTGCCCGCGCATAGATGTTACCTTTTTCATCCTTCGCGTCGGAGGCGAATACTGCCAACGCAGACTTGGCTGATGCTTCAGCGGATGCATCATTCTTTGACACCCACTCTAGAAAGCCCGCTGCACTGCGTGTACGTGGGCTATTCGCCTTGTCAAGAGCAGCGCGAGCTGCATCAACACGCTTCTGAGCTTCATCAACGCGTTTTTGGGCGTCGCTGACTTTTTGTTGCGCGTCTTTGAGCTCTTGCGCACGATCTTTGGCGCCCGATTCCAGAGCCTTCTTTTCCGCGGCGACCTTATCGCTCTGGGCCTTGAGATCGTCAAGCGTTTTTTGAACTGTGGCACGTTCATCCTGCAGTTTCGCAAGCGATGTTTTCGCTGTTTCGGCAGCTTTAGCAGCCTGATCGGCATCAGTCTTTGCTTGGTCTAGCGCTGCTCTTGCCTTGTCAACATTCTGTTGCTGTTCGGTTACCGCTTTTGACGTTGCGTCTAGTGCGGCT
Organism: Dermabacter indicis; assembly: GCA_001403775.1. Classification (GTDB taxonomy): domain Bacteria; phylum Actinomycetota; class Actinomycetes; order Actinomycetales; family Dermabacteraceae; genus Dermabacter; species Dermabacter indicis. Next base: position 75,062 of record CYUG01000011.1, on the reverse strand, counting down.
TGCTCATTCTTTAACTTTGCGTCAGCTTGATCTCGTTCTGCTATCGCTTCCGCCAGTTCACTCTCGGCGTTTTGAATTTCGGAATCAACACTATTCGTAAGCTGTTCAACGCTTTCATCCGCAGCGTTCTTCGCGGATTGAGCACGCTTCACGTTCTCTTCAGCTCGTTGCAAGCCGTCTTCTGCGTCCTTGAGCGAGGCATCTGCGATCTTCTTGTTGTCTTCAGCCTTGGTTACTGCCCTTGCCGCAGAATCTGCAGCCTTCTGAGCGTTTTCGACGTCGATTTGAGCCTCTGCGACTCCCTGTTGAGCGGAAGCAACCGCCTCTTCGGCGCGCTGCAGTTCTTGTTTTACGCTCGCGGGAGTTGCTTCTTCGACGGTTGAGAGAGAAGCCTGCTGCTTCTCGAGTTCCGCCTGCGCATCGGCGAGAGCCTTGTCGGCGGCTTGCTTTTCGGCGAGGGCCCGCTCTGCGTCAGCGATCGCGCGCTCAAGTTCTTGCGCAGTAGTCTGATCCTCGGCTTGCGCGTCGGCGATTTCGCGGTTGATCTCGTCCTGGAGTTTCTTCTCGGCCGCCTCTTTCTGCTGCTTGGCCTCAGCAGTTTCGTGAGACTTCGCCTGAAGGTCTTGACGTGCTGCGGCAAGCTTTTGACCGTTCCTATCGCGTTCCTCGCGAGAGTTGTTCACCTCAAGCTTGGCATCGGCAATCTGCACTTCGAGATCGCGCTCATGCGCCACACAGTCTTGCGCCTGGGGGATGTCGACCGTGCCCGCATCGGAAGCGGATTCAGGGCCATTTTCAGTTCCCGCTTCAGAAACTGGCGAAGCCTCGGCAGGTGCCGCAACGGCGGCGGTGGGTGCGAGAAGCGATGTGACTGCAAGTGCGCCAATTCCGGCGTTGCGAGCACGGTGGCGAGGGGAAGTAGCAGAGCGGCTGGGCATGGGGGTAACCTCCGGTGGGAAAACAAACCACTTCTTGTATACCACCGTTATGAAGGCGAAAGTAGAGCCCCATCACAAGAGTTATCAAAGTGTTATTGAATCCGGTGGTAGGTCACGCAGATCTTCGCTCCGCCAGGGCCTTCAGTCCCCCGGTAGAACGTCGCTCCCGCCTTACTCAACCAAAGAGAACGCGCAGTTGCGCGATGAGATCCTTTGCGAAACTCAGCACAATAAGGATCGTGAGGAGCGCACCACCCACCACCCACAAAGCGGTTCGCCAGTCGAAACGATTCATGACCGCCCCCTCTTCGCACGCGAGATCTCAACGATAAGGCGTTGAAGTGCCCACATCGTGTCGCGATCATTGCCTTTGACGGCAGCGTCAGCCTTCGCGAGTGACTCAAACACCGAGGCGAGGGCTCGATCCGAGTAGTGCCGCGCGAGCTGAGCGTTGTTGCGGAACATCCAATCCTGCATGCCCACGCTCTTCGCCGTCGCGCCAGGAATCGCCACCTGCGCAACCTGCCTAGCCTTACGCACGATCGTCGCCACGATAGCCACGGGAGAAAGGCCCGAGAGTTCCGCCTGGCGAAGAAGCACGAGCGCTTCACGCTCTTTGCCGGCGAGGCAAGCGTCGGCAATCGCAAACCCCGTGGTTTCCGCGCGCCCCGCCGTGAGTGCCTCAACGTGCCGCAGCGTGATTGGACCGGCCTGCTGCCCCGATTCTGGCTCGGTGTCACGCATAAGCTGGGTGCTCACAGCAGCAAGTTCCATGAGGTCGGTGCCGAAAGCATCAACGAGCGCCTTGACGGCATCGGAATTGACGCGGCGTCGTGCGCGTGAAAACTCGCTCATGGCGAACGTCATCTTCGCCTTCGGCGTTTTAATCTCGGCTGCATTGACCCATGGTGCCCCCGACTTCTTAACGGCGTCGAGGAGTTTCTTTGCACGTTGATCCCCCCGGTTGATGAGCACGAGCGTGACATCCTGTTCGGGATTTTTCACGTACTCCATGAGGGCGTTGATGAGGGGCTCGGCACCGCGCGTCACCTCGTCGATGACCACGAGGCGCGGCTCGCCGAACAGCGAGGGTGCCGTGTACTGGAGAAGATCACTCTTCGTGATTTCGGTCGAAGTAAAGCGGTGAACCTCGAGGTCCGCGTGGCGTTCGCGACTGAGGTCGACGATGCGTTCGAGCGCGCGCTGGGCGAGGAGCGCCTCCTTGCCCGCGATGAGCACAACGAGCGCGGGTTCGATACTGTGCCACTGGACTTCGGCCATGGGGAGAGTCTATCGACCACAGGGCGAACATCCCGCGTCTACGCGCCACCAACCGGCTAGCGTAACGCCTATTGTTTCTATGTATACAAAGCTTCGGAGGTGGGTCGCGTGGAGATCCTGAGCGTGTTGCTCCTGTTCGTCATGGGCATACTCGCGGGCATCGTCAACGCCGCCGTGGGGTCCGGGTCCCTCCTCACGCTCCCGGTGCTCCTCGCACTCGGGGTTCCACCCGGCGTCGCCGTTCGCACCAATACGATCGGCATGTCATTCGCCACGATCGCCTCAGTGCTCGGCTTCCGCAAGGAAATCGCCGCGGAAAAAGCTCACCTCGCCCCGCTATCGATCACGACGATTCTGTGTGCAAGCGCCGGCTCAATCCTGCTGCTGCTCTCCCCCTCACGCGCACTCGACGTCGTTGTCCCCATTCTCATCATCGTTGCGCTCATCCTCGTCATTGGCCAGCCTTCCCTCACGGCATGGCTCAAAGAACGACGAGAGACAGAGCCGAGTGAGTCCACGGGTCCCGTGGGGGCGGCATACGAAAGCCCGGGGCTCGTGGTACCCATGGGCGCCGCAGCGATCTACGGCGGATATTTCACCGCGGCCCAGGGCGTGCTCTACATGGGCATCCTCGGTATCACCACTTCGCGCAGCATGAAGGACGTCAACCCCGTCAAGAACCTCATGCAGTTGTATGTAAACGCGACCGCGGCGCTCGTGTACCTCGTCGCCTTTGTCTTTTTCGACGCACACGTGTGGTGGGCTGGAGTCGCCATCCTCGCATTCGGCGGAATGATCGGGGGGTACGTGGGTTCACACGTCGCGAAGCGCCTACCCAATTCGGTGTTGCGTGCAGCTATCGTCGTCGTGGCGCTCGTTGCCCTCGTGCGCCAATTCGCGTGAGGAGCGCAGCAAGGAGGGGCGCTTAGCGGTCCTCGTCGGCAAGGGTTGCGAGGCTCGCGAGAAAACCATCGCGCGAAGCCTTGAGGTGCGCTCCCATAAGCATCTCCGCCTCTTTCGCATCTCCCTCTCGCACGACTTCATGGATCCGCTTGTGCTGATCCCACGCCGAAGTGTCGCGTGTGAGAGTGAAGCCGTGGTGGGCGCTGTGAAGCCACTCCACGCGCCCACCGATCTGCTGAAGAATATTGCTCAGCACAGGGCGCATCGCGAGATCCGCGAGACCCTGGTGCACGCGAAGATTCGCCTCGGCAATGCCCGCGCCATCACGATTCACAAAAGCCTCATCGCCTTGCGCAAGCGCCTCTTCAATGTCATCGCACAGGCGCCGAGAGCGCTCCACATGGGCGGCGCCAGGGGCAGAGAACTCGGCGAAGTGTGCGGCAGCGTCACGCACAAGGGACGTCTCGAGCGTGATGCGAAGGTCAAACAACTCGCGCGCGTCGTCAAACGGCGGGTGGGCCACACGAGATCCGACGTTTGCCCGCGTCTCCACGAACCCTTCGGCAGTAAGGATGCGCAACGCCTCACGGATAGGAACGCGCGACACCTCGAACTCCTTTGCGAGAGCAACCTCGCGTAGCGGCGTGCCGGCCTTGTATTGGGCAGCAATAATGCGCTTACGGAGAGTGGCGGTCACGGTCTTCGCCGCGGCGTCAGACACGCAGAACTCCTTCGAAGATCAGCAGCGGAATCCCGCTGCATAGGCATGAGCACAGGCCATGCTACATCGGCCTGTTGAGCGTCACTTCGTGCGCACCGTCCAGCCCGCGTCCGTTCTCGTCAACACCAGCATCCCCTCCTCGTCGGTACGCCTGAGCACTGCCCCTTGTCGCTCAAACATCGCGAGCGTCTTGGGGTGGGGATGGCCGAAGGTGTTCTCGCCAACGCCAACGACGGCAAGCGGGGCGTGAGCTGCTTCGTAAAGCTCCGGTGCCTGCCGGCGGGATCCGTGGTGCGCAACCTTGACCAGGTCAACCGGCTCCACTGATCCGGATCTCGCTAGCTGCTCTTGCGCGTCTGGCTCTAGGTCCCCTAGCGTCAGTGCGCTCCATTCCGGTGCTTCCACGCGCATCGAAATCGAACAGTCATTGAGCGCCGACTCCTCACCTCCGCCCTCGCCTGCCCCAAGGGCTCTCGCTTCCTCGGCTGAACGCGGCCACAGAACTTCGAGGGACAGCGATCCAACGGTTTCCGTACGGGGCGCGAGCACCGTCTCAACCTCGGTGTGAGGAAGTTTCGCTCCCGTGGAGGTATCGAGCGGACACACCCACGCAGTTTTCGGCACCCACCGCCCCGTAAGCGCGGGAAGCCCGCCATCATGATCCGCGTGAGGATGCGTCACTACAAGAAGATCGACGGAGTCGACCCGCGCACGATCGAGGCAGTGCGCGAGCAACTCGGGATCGGGTCCCGTGTCGATGAGCACCGTCTGCCTGCCCGCGCGCACGAGCATCGCATCGCCCTGCCCCACATCGCACATGACGACGTCCCACTCCCCCACGCCGCGACTCGCGAGCCGTGAGCCACCAGCCACAAGAATGGCGACCGCAACAAAAGCAAGCGCGAAACGCACCTCGCGACGGTTGCGGAGCCACAGCGTGAGGCCCACGAGCACGAGGACCCCGCTCACCACGAGCGCACCACTCGCCCCTGCCGGAAGCGCGATGTGGGCACCGGGAAGGCCGGCACTCACCGTCGCGATGAGCACGAGCACGTGCGCGCCCGCGCCTGAAACAGCGATGAACGGTACCCCGAGCGGCGGCCACACGTGCGCAACAAGGATGCCAGCGAAACCAATCACCGTCGCGGGAGCAACAACGATTTCCGCGGCAATGTTCGCCGGAACCGCCCACACGGACGTTTCGGGGGCAAGCAAAAGGAGAACGGGCGTGCATGCGGCCTGGGCAACCGTCGGAACCGAAAGTACAAGCGCAAGATTCCGCGAGACCCTTCCGCCACTGACTTTCTGGATAAGCCTCGCGAGCGGAACCGAGAGGGCGAGGATCGCCCACGTGGCCCCGACGCTCAGCACGAATCCCACTTCCCGCACGAGTGAGGGGTCAAGGAGGCACCACGTGAGTACGGTGAGCGCGAGGGCGTTCACGGCTGGGGTGCGAAACCCCCAGTAGCGACCAATCATGAGGGGCACAGCCATGAGCGCGGCTCTCAGCAGACTAGGTTCGGGTCCCACGGCAGCGACATACACGACGATTCCCAGCGCACCCGCGACTACCCTCGCCTTGCGTCGCACGCCGAACGCGAGAAGCGGCAGAGTGACAAACGCGTAGGTCAGCGCGATGTTTGCGCCCGAGGCGGCAACGAGGTGGGTAAGACCCGAAGTCGCCATGGCATCCTTCGTGTCTTTGTCGAGCCCGGTCACGTCGCCAAGCGTCATGCCTACCACGAGCGCGGATTCATTAAGCGGGAGGAATGCCGATGTCTCGCGCACGAGGTCCTTGCGTGCGTTACGCCAGTCTTCGAGGAAGCGCCCTATTCGTGACGCAAATCCCTCATTCTTCTCATTCGCGACCTTCGATCGCTCCCACTCGGTGACGTCGAGGAAAAGGGTCGCACCGTCCCGTTCGGCGTAGCCCCGGGCCGTGAGAATCTCGCCCCGTGCAAGCGCAAACGGATTTTCCCCGCGCGTCTTCTCGCTCCACGTCAACACAATGCGTCCGTTGCCAGGAAGCTCCTGCTTCCCCGCTCCCACCGAAATCGTCGACGTCACAGGCCGAGCGGATGCGCGGGCGTGTGCCGCATCCCACGCGCGTGTTTTCCTGGGTTCCGACGGTTGCTCGCCAAGAGCGACCTGCACCTCGGTCACGACGTTTCTTATCGAGAGCGCCTCATCTAGGCTCAGCTCCGCGGCGTGCGCACGCCCAACCGGCCCGGCAAGCGCCGCCCCGAGAGCAACGGCAAGAAGGGCGTGTGCCCGCACGCGCCTATCTCGAACCATGAGCATGAGGAGGCCCGGGAGGATCACAGCGAGCAGAACAACGGGGCCGAAGGCAACCCCTGCAATCGTCGCGGGCCATACCACCACAGCGTGAGGGATAAGGCTTAAACCCCGAACGGGCTTCTCGCCGAAACCGCCGACTCCAGCGCCGACGTCGTCACACGGTGATGCGTTCACGAAGTTTCTCGAAGATCGCGGGCCCAATCCCTTTGACGTCTTGGAGCTGTTCTACGCTCGTGAAGGCGCCGTTTGTGGTGCGGTGTTCAACAATCCGGGACGCGATGGCGGGCCCCACGCCGGGAAGTTCTTCAAGCTCGCTTTCCGTGGCGGTGTTGATGTTGAGGAGTCCGCGATCCGAAGGGTTCTCTCCCGTGGACTCACCGGGTGTTGCACCTTGCTGCGGCGAAGGAGCGGGTAGCCCTGCGGGAATATCCTCACCTTGGCGCGGAACGAACACCTGCTCACCGTCACTCACCACTCGTGCGAGATTGAGCCGGCTGAGGTCAGCTTCATCCGTGGCGCCACCCGCCGCTTCGAGTGCCTCCCCTACGCGGGACCGGGAAGGAAGTTCCACAACGCGAGGATCCTTCACGGCTCCCACAACATGAACGAGTATGGTGTGCGGCGCCTCTGGCGAGGCTACGGGCTGGGCTTCACCGCCCACAATTGCAGGAGGGCTTGAGGCCGTGGGCGCTGCACTCGCGAAGTCCCGCGGCGAACTAGTGGAGTGCGGCGGTTCCGGTGGCGCCTCCCCATTGACGGCAACCGTGTCGTCGCGGGGCGTCATCGACGTCGCCATGTGAGCACCGCCAAGGGCGAGTGCACCCGCCGTGAGAATGCCGAGGAGCACGCGAGGCTCCTTGAGCGCTGACCATCGAAACCCTCTGCGTTCCCCCGAACTCTCGCGGGACCATTCCTCGATCTCGTCCCACGAGCGCGTGCCCGTGCTCCCGTTGATGTCCGCGCGATGCCGCCCCTCGCGCCCCGTGTCAGTGTTCATAGCCCCACACTAAAAACAAGAAACGACCATGAAAATAGCCCGGCCATCCGCTGGGGATAACCGGGGCATGTGGAGGCAGAAGCGCAGCAGGACTAGAAAAACATCGCCTGCCACTCAGGAAGGAATACGAAGAACGCCGCGATGATCACGAGCGCATACCACGCGAGCGAAAGCACCACCCACGAGCGGAGCACGGTGCGTGCGATACCGCGCACTTCGATCACGCCCTCCTCCACGAGATAGGTCACGAAGCTGAAGAACATCGGCGCCACCACAACCCACACAACGAGACACCACGGGCACAGCGCACGAATCGCGAACAGCGCGTTGCTCGAGAGCCACAGCACGAAAGCAAAGGCAAAGGCGAGCCCACCGAAGGTCGCCCACTGGAACCATCGCGGAAGCTCGACGCGCGAAAGATGAAGCGCCCCCACAACCCCCATGATCGAAAAGCCGAAAAAGCCGAGGTACATGTTGGGCATGCCGAACGTTTGCCCCTGCCATGTTTGGAGGAACGTCCCGCACGAAATGAACGGGTTGATATCGCAGGCCAGCGACGCGTTCGGATCTTCAAGAATCGCGAGTTTATCCTGCATGAGCGCGAAAGACGCGATGAGGCCAAGAGTCGATCCGAGCACCAACACGAGCCCTACGGTCAATCTCGACGCGCGAGGCTTCGCATCCCGCTCGGCACGAATCTCGGCATCAATGGCAGCAATCTCCGCATCATGAGCGGAGGAGGTGGTTAAATCTTCAGTCACGCTGCTTATCGTAGTATACCTTGAGGTTCGCGAAGCCCTCGTCCATACTGACGCGCGGCTTCCACTGCAAACGCTCGCATGTGCGGCGCTGATCGAACCAATGGGCAGTCGAAAGCTGCTCCGCGAGAAACTCGGTCATGGGCGGCTCGTCGTAGCCCGGGCGGAGCTCCCACACCTTCTCGATGACGCGACCGGCAACGCGCGCAACCGGCCCGGGAACCGTGATCCGCGGGCGTGAAACCCCTGCTGCATCGCACAGCCCCACGACGAAGTCGCGAACCGTGCGCGGCTCACCATTCGTGATCACAAAGCTCTCGCCATGCACATCGTCAATGCGGTTCAGCGCCGCGACAAACGCCTCCGCGGCGTTGTCGATGTACGTCGTGTCAATGAGCGCCATACCGCGGTCAAGGAGAGGCATAGTGCCTTTGCGGCCACGCTCAACGATGCGTTCGACAAGCTGCGTATCACCCGGCCCCCACACAATGTGCGGGCGCAGAGTCGTCACGAGGAGACCGTCCTCGCCATCTGCGTCCATCGCCACGAGCTCAGCGGCGGCCTTGGTACGGGCGTAAGGCCCGCGGGCGCGCGTGGGCTCGGGAGCGGTGGCATCAAGTCCGACGATGGCCTCGCCAAAGTGCGCGACCGAGGGTGAAGAGGTGTTGACGAGCTTTCCGCCGCCCTGGGCGCGCAGCGCATTCACAACGTTACGCGTGCCCTCGATATTGACAGCGCGGTATTCCTCCTCGGGCCCCGAGATCGAGACCTTAGCCGCGAGATGCACGACTGCATCGTGACCGTCAACGGCGCGCTGCACGTCACGTGCTTCCGTGAGCGAACCGCACACGTCCTTCACGCCGTCGATGCCTGCGGGGCGGCGCTGAAAGGCACTCACGTCATGGCCCGCATCCCGGAGCCGTTTCGCCACTTCCCCGCCGAGCATTCCGCTTGCACCCGTCACGAGAACCTTCACAGCGCGCTCCTTTCCCCCGCGAGCTCACGTTCAGCCCAAGCCCCGAGTCGCGCCCGCTCGATCTTCGAGTTGTGGCGAATATCGGTGGGGAGGGTCGGCGTTTCAAATGCTGCGGTCACGGCGATACCGGTCGCTTTCTCGACGGCTTCACGGATCGCAGCCTGGCGCTCAGGGGTCGCGGGCTTTGGCGTCTGCCCCTTACCCGGGCGGAACGTTGCGGGATCCTCGTAGATCACCACCACCTGTTGCGTGCCCGCGGGACCCACGCCGCACACACCCGCGCGACGCACGAACTCGAGGCTTTCCGCCGCCTTCTCGATCTGTACGGGAGTCACGGGGCCCGCCGCGGTTGTGAGTACGTGGGCGAGGCGGCCCTCGACCCATAGGCGCCCCTCGGAATCAAGTTGGCCGACATCGCCCGTGGCGTGGTAGCCCTCGCAGCGCATCGACTCGCGCGTCGTGTCCCACAGCATGAGGTAGCGATCGCGAACGTGCGAGGCGCGCACCATGATTTCGCCAACGACACCGGGCTTTGTGGTCACGGTGGAGGCCGCGCGACCGTCGGACTCAAGCGGCGCGATCGCAAGCTGCACACGCGGTACGGGCCCGCCCACGCACACACCGCTGCCCTCGCCCGCGGCTTCGATTCCTTCAAGGTCAATTGCGGCGACCGCGAGGCACTCGGTCATGCCGTACGGCGAGTACGAGTGCGCGTTTGGCAGAACGTCACGGAGGGCGCGAAGGAGCGGCGCGGGGATCGGCGCGCCGGCGCTGAAGAAGCTCGGCACGCGTGAAAGCGCCTCGCGCTGGCGGTCGTCTAGATCGCCTGCCGTATCGATGATGTTTTGAAGGGCCGCCGGGGCTGTGAAAACCGCGGGCGAGCCGAGTTCGTCAACGGCGTCGGCAAGCGCCGCTGCCGTGAGTTCGCCGGGGCGCGTCACGTCCATTTCGGGGACGATGCTCGGTGCACCGAGTGCCGGTCCGAGCAGCGCGAACGGCGCAAATCCTGCAACGAGTCCGCGCTCGGGGCGAAGCTGAAGCGTGTCGCCAACGGCCGCAAACATCGCGCTCGCCTGGCGGTGCGTGTATACGGCTCCTTTCGCGGGCCCCGTCGATCCTGACGTAAAGAGCACGAGGGCGTCCGCATCCGGATCAACATCGGCAGTGTCATCGCCGCCGCCGAGAGCATGGATCTGTTCGCCCTCGCGCATGAGCTCATCGACCGACGCTTTTACCCCGAACACGGCGCGATCGATCGTGGGGAGCGTACGCACGGAAATTCGCTCGCCCGGCCAGCCGAGCGCCCGCGCACCGGCGAGAGCGGTGGGAATGCCGACGATGTAGTCGATGTGCGCGCCCACGATTGCACGAGTGAGGCCTTTGATGCCGAGGCCTGCGTCCGCAACAACCGCAACCGCACCGATGCGCAAGCATGCGTAGAGCACGGCCGTGAGATCGGCACCCGGAGTGACGAGTATGCTTACGCGGTCCCCCGCTTTGATGCCGTGCGCGCGCATGCCGCTCGCGAGCTGCGAAACACGCTTTTCGAGCAGGTTCCACGTAATAGTGCGGGGCCCTTCGGCGAGCATCTCCACGACTGCGGGCTCAAATGCGGTTCCAGGATCGTTCGCGCGCTCGGTGATGAGGGACCCTAGGCGCTTGTACTCCGGCTGTTCGGCAAAGCTCGACACCGAACGCTCGCGAAGGTTTTCCCCCTTGACGAATCGTTCCTCGAGCCAGCGCTCCACAACGCCCGCCACGGGCGCGTCCTCCCACACGAGGTGCGAGGCTCCCTCGAAGCGATGTACATCCGCGTGGGGCACGCGCTCAAGAAGATCTCGCAAGTAGCGGTCCGAGAACACCACATCGCGCGGCCCCCAGACCATGAGGGTGGGAACGTCCATGGTTGTGAGGCCTTCGGCGAGCCGCTCGAGCGTTGCGCGCGAAGGATGATCCGCACTCGCAGGGATGTCGGCCACAAACGTTTCAATGCCGCGGCGGCGCGCCTTCGACCGGTAGGGCGCGTAGTACCCCTCACGCACCTCTTGCGCGAGCGGTGGCTTGGAGAGGTTCACGGTTGTGCGAAGGAAGGCATCGGTGCGCGATGTCGAGAACGGCAGGAACCCGGGCGCCGTCGCAAGCTGAAGCGAGGCGGGAAGTGATTCGCCGAGCCCCTGATGGATTGCGGTGTTGGTGAGGATCATGCCGATCACGTCATGCCGGTTATCGAGTGCCCACCCGATGGAAACGATCCCGCCCCAGTCGTGCCCCACCGTGACAACATTGCCCACGAGACCGAGCGCGTCCGTGAAGAGCGAGAGATCCGTGATGCGGTCCTGCAAACGACGCTCGCGGCCCGTGCGCTCCGAGTAACCCATCTCAAGCTGATCCACTGCAACCACGCGCCAACCTGCCTCAAGCATCTCGTCGGTGAAGAGGCTGCGGTATAGGAACGAAGAGGTGGGGTTGCCGTGCACGCACAGGAGCGTGCCGCGGGGGCTGACACCCCGTTCTTCGAGCTGGCGGGCATTGTCGAGATAGTGCCAGCGGCGCACATCGCCAAACGAATCACGCACCTCGAGGGTGTGATTCAGCTCCGGATCCACGCCGGCGAGATCGGGGACTTCCTGCACGTCCTTAAAGCTCTTTGCACTCACCACTGCACCTCCATCATCGCGGTATTCAAGCCCGACCCCACGCCGAGAAGAAGCAGGTCATCGCCCTTCTTGAAGCGATCCTGGTTGAGGGCAAGCGTAAGCGGAACGGCTTCGGCAGCGATGTTTCCGAGCTCGGGGAAGGTCACGGGGATGATCTCCGGATCGATTCCCATGGCTTTCGCGAAGGCACGCGTGTACACCATCGACACCTGGTGAGTGATGTACCACTGCTTGTTCGAATAGGTGCGGCCGCTCTCCTCCGCGGCGCGCCACGTCTGCGTCACAAGCTCCAGGCCGTTCTCCAGCAGGCCCGCCGTGTCGGTACGCATGTCGTCCATGTCGCCGATGCACAGTTCGTGGTGCTCGGTGCCCGCACGCGTTTGCGTGTGGAGAATCCTGTGCCCCTCGGGGTGCTTGTCGAAGCGCCCCACGACCGCGGCGGCGGCACCCGAGCCAAGCGTGAGTGACGCGAACTGGTTGTTGAAGTCTTGGCGGGTCGAGTTTTTGTCATTGAGGCGCGCGATGGTGCGTCGCTGCACCTCTTCAACATCCTCAGCGCCCACGATGAGGGCGTAGTCAATCTGACCCGCGTCGATGAGGCCCGAGGCAAGAGTCATCGCATTCACGAACCCCAGGCACGCGTTCGTAATGTCGAAGTTCATGCACGAGGCCGGCATGCCGAGCGCCGCATGAATGTGCGTGCTCATCGCCGGTTCAAGGTGCTGACGCGACACGGAGGCATTGATGAGAACGCCGACGTCCTCACGCGTAATGCCGGCACTCGCCATCGCACGCTCGGCGGCAATCACTGCGCCTTGCTTCCAGCCGTTTTCCGGGTCCTTCCACCATCGACGCTCGAACACCCCGGCGACGCGCTGAAGTGTGCCCTTCGGAAGTCGAAGGCGCTTGCGGGCCGGTGAAAGCATCTCGTCGATCGAGTCAGAGGTGACGGGAACCTGAGCTTCCACGGCGGAAACGGAGAGGATGGCGGCGTTTTTATGGTCAAACGCGGTGTTGGGGATCACTACTACTAATCGCTTTCAGTCTCGGTTCGCGCCTCTCAAAGCGCCCCATTATTGTCCACCGAAGCACTGGAGATTCGATGAAAAAGTGACCAGTTAAGGGCCCTGGAGGCCTCAAACGTGACTGAGTTCTCGGCGCGCGAGGGCGAGGGAACGTTCAATAGCGGGAAGCTTCGCCTCAAACTTCCGGCTCGCACCCGTCGCGATTTCCACGACTACCGACCCACCCCAGTTGGCGCGCGCAAGGGTGCGAAGAATTTCGGTCACCGGCTGATCGCCATCCCCGGGCACGAGATGCTCATCGCGAAGCGTGTGTCCGGAACCATCAGTGAGGTGAAGGTGACTCAGCCTGTCGCCCACACGCTCGATCATCGCAAGGGCATCATCACCCGCGGTCGACGCATGAGAGAGGTCGATCGTGAGGTGCGCGTAATCTTCGTCAGTCGGGTCGTGGTCCGGGTAGTACGGGAGTGCCTCGCGCACACCGAGCCGCCACGGGTACATGTTCTCCACGGCAAGCGCGATCCCGTAGCGCTCTTCAAGTTCGGCAACGATATCGACGAAATCCCGGGCATAACGCCCCTGCCATCGAAACGGCGGGTGGGCCACAACCGTCGGAACTCCAAGATCCACGGCAAGGCGCATCGTATCCTCGAGCTTCTTCTTCGGGTCGAGACCGCCCGCGAACTGCAAGAAGAAGAGGGTCGGGGCATGAAGCGACAAGATCGGCAGGTCGTATACGCGCCTGAGAGTCTCGAGGCGCATCGCGTCGCGGGTTGCAGGGTCGAGCGAACACATGACCTCGACGCCGTCGTAGCCCGTGTGCCGCGCAGCCTGGAACGTCTCCTCGAGGCCGAGCGGGAACAGTGAGGAGGTGGAAAGCCCCACGGGAATCACTCGGCCAGCGCGGGTTTCGGGTCGTGTGGCTTGGCCCGTTTCGGTTCGGTTTCTCCCGCCGGTGGGTTCGGAACCGTGGGGTCCGACGCCTGCCCGGCTTCTCTCGCGCCACGCTCTCGAGTTTTTCCTCGCCTGATTCTTCCGGGTGAAAACCTTTCGGCCGCCGCTGCTTTCGTCGCTTGTCATCACCGCTTCACGCTAGCAAGGCCAGGTGCACTAAGGTTGTGGAGGACCTATTCGCGCACGATGAAGGGAAGCTCAGGAGGAATCGATGGCCAAGCTCCACTTCAAATACGGCGCGATGAACTCGGGAAAATCCGACACCCTCATCAAGACCGCCTACAACTACGAAGAGCGCGGCCTCGGCACCATTACCGTGAAGCCCGCTGTGGACACGAAGGGCGAAGACTGGGTTCTCGCCCGTGGCGGCGCGAAGCGGCGAGTCGATGTCCTCATCGAGTCGGGCCACGACCTACGCGAAGAAATCAAAGCGTTCATCGCCGAGCGACCTGATCGCGATTTTCACGTCGTTCTCGTTGATGAGAGCCAGTTCCTCGATCGTGACCAGATCGATCAGTTGTTCCTCGTCGCCAAGAACGACCAGATCTCCGTCATCTGCTACGGCCTTCGCACCGACTTTCTCGCTTGCCAGTTTCCCGGGTCTTCGCGTCTGTTTGAGCTTGCCGACAACTTCGAGAAGCTCCCCACGATGTGCCGCTGTGGATCGCAGGCTGAGTTCAATTGCCGCAGCGTGAATGGCGTGTTCGTGTTCGAGGGGGATCAGGTGGCCATTGATGGCGCCGGTCGCGTGACCTACGAGTCGCTATGCGGCACGTGCTACCTCGCCGAGAAAGCCAAGGCACTCGGCCCTTCCCTGTTCTAATCACCATGTGTATCGTCCACACGTCGTCAAGGAGTGACGCATGAAAATTCTGTCGATTCAATCCGCCGTCGCTTACGGCCACGCGGGCAACTCCGCAGCGGTGTTCCCGCTCCAGCGACTCGGACACGAGGTGTGGCCGGTCAACACCGTCCTCTTTTCCAACCACACGGGCCACGCCACGTTCCGCGGCCCGGTCATCGACGCAAAAGACGTGCACGACGTTGTGCTTGGTCTCGAGGAACTCGGCGTTCTCGGCGAGGCCGACGCTATCCTCAGTGGCTATCAGGGCTCCGCTGCCGTCACCGACGTCATCCTCGATGCCGTGAAGCGCGTGAAGAAGCACAATCCACACGCTATGTATATCGCCGATCCTGTCATGGGCAATGCAGGCGAAGGGTTCTATGTCGATTCCGATATTCCGCCGCTCATGGCGAACAAGGTTGTTCCGGCAGCGGATGTTCTCACCCCGAATCACTTCGAGCTCGGTGTGCTCACGGGCGTCGATGTTTCTACGCTCGAGGGCACTGTCAAGGCGGTCGAACAGCTACGAGCAAAGGGCCCGGAAACCGTTCTCGTCACGAGCGTGCTCACTGACGTGACTGAGTCCGGCACCCTCGAGCTTCTCGTCGCCGATTCTTCCGGCGCGTACCTCATTTCGACCCCGCGCCTCAAGCGCAAGGTTCATGGCAGTGGAGATGTGACGACGGCGCTTTTCACGGCGCACTTACTCGGTGGCGCCGGCCCCATCGAAGCTCTCGAGAAGACGGCCGCCTCGGTGTTCGAGCTGATCGATCGCACTCTCAAGGTCGATGCGCGCGAACTTTTGATCGTGGAAAGTCAGGAGGCGTTCGTCAATCCGGACACGAAATTCAAGGCCCACCCTCTCCCCCTCCCTTGAATTGCATAGGGGTTGTGGGGGTTTGGAGGCATCCACTTCGCATTGCATAGGCGCTGCGGGGGTTTGGGAGGCCTAGAGATCACCGGTAGCGGTGCCTTCCCCCCTCCTCTTCTCTGCGTCATCCGATCGTGATGCGAGACGGCTCAAGGGAGTGGGTCTAAGGCCTGTGGTCACTGGCTTCGCAGCCCAGGTCCGACGGTAGCTTCGGTCTCATTCCGCCGTACTTGTTCAGCTGGCTCCGCTTCTTGGATTTCCCAACCTCACCTAGGCTCGCCTGTTCAGCAAGGGGCCCCGACCTCCCCCTCTTCTCCAGCCTCTCTCGCCTTCCCCAACCGACGTGAAGCAGTTCACCGCACGAAGCGCTAATTGAGGTACCCAGCATCCATGAGAATCAGGGTGGCGAAAACCAGCAATCAATCAGTGTTTCTTCCGCGGCTTTGTCAATGTCTCTTTTTTGGCTTCCGGGTTTATTGGGCCGAGCGTGTCGGCGCCTCGCTCAGGAATGTCCACATACTCCTTGGGCACTTCGTCCCCCACAAGACGCGACTGCCGGACGTCCGAATAAATCCACTTCTTCTCCGAAGCCACCTCAACCGTCCCTCGAATCGGCTGCCACGGACCACCAGCCACCGAAAACTCCCCACTAAACACCGTCACAAGCGAAACCTCATACCACCCCTGCCCCACATACCGCATTGACACATCCCTCGATGGATGTGGCCGACCCGGAAACGACGTCGTCAACACCGTCCCATCACCAAAATCCCACACATACTTCACCGGCGTCGCCCGCACCCGCACCGGCTGCCCAAACATCTCCACCTCAAACACCTGTACATCCGACTCGGCCCACACAATCATGTCGATGCCCACCGGAATCCACTGTCCAGGCGGACCCAAATGCGCCACCAAAGGACGCACCCCAAGCGAACGAAAATCCTCCTGTGACACGACTGGCATCACAGGTCCCCCGCTACCCGAACCCGAAGACGACGAACACCCCGACAAACGCTCCGTCCCAAAAATCGGCGCACCCGTCGACGCCTCCACCTCACGCCCCACCACTACTGACGCCTCTGGAAAAACTAAAGGACATGCTGCCCGCACGGAGCGACACAACGACGTTACAGCAATCGTTTGGAACGCATCAGGCCCACCGCTTCGGCAACCCAAATCCCGATCATTCGCCGACACCCACACCCGCCGCGGGGCATCCGTCACCGCATCACGCTTCCCCGGCGACATATCCACCGGCCGCTCAACAGAATCACCACGACCACGCTTGTGGCCATCTATTCTGATAGCGCCATCTGTAAAGCCTGCATCGAATTGACTATCCGAATCTTCAGCTCTCGCCAGATTCGCCGGTGAGGACATACTTATCAAGACGAGCAAAGCGATCAAGGATGGCCACGAAAAGCGGCTATTCATCGGTAGCCTTCTTTCGCCACGACACGGCTACTACTTCCCAGTGATCGTTCTGCCAAGCCAGCAGTGCCGACGCTTCATAATTTTGCTGTGGGAAGTTTTCTGACTTCCCGTCTACAGTTTTTTTGACCGCCGCACTCCGTTCAAAGCTGTAATAGATCGGAGTGCGCCCGCGATAAGAGTCTTCATCCTTCATGCGCTCAAGTGAAAGAGTCGTATTTTTAGAAGGTGTGAGGTAACTTCCCGACGTTCTCCATGCTCCGACATCGTTGATAATCTTTGCGCATCCTTCGCATCCAGACTCATCGACAACGCGTTGGAAGGGCGAGATATCGCCGGTGGCATACCCGTAATACATCGCATCGAAGAAGAACCGAACCGTCTCCTGTGCACCCTGATCGGTCTCATATTTGATGCCCGTATAGTCCTTGAAGTCAGGAGCCTCCAACGCGGCATTCTCTGGAGGAAGATTCGGCGTGCGGCCGGAGGCTTCACCGCCGCCATCACTGCCACCACCCGAATCTGAACCGCCGGCATCACTGCTCAGCGGAGAGCTGGATGACTGCGCGACAGGCGTCGGACCGCCAGCAGCCCCACTCCCACCGCAGCCCACTAACCCAGCCGCCATCACAACCGCGACACTAAACGCACCAAAAATCTGTGCCGGCCTACTTTTCATGCACTCCCCCATCCAGGTCACCGCAACCCCACTCCCCCGAGCGAGGCCCATGTCACATAGCCAACCAGAACGTTAGGACCCGCGCAACGGGTGTTTGGAGAATGTGGAAAGTCTTCATAAGCGAAGAGAGTTTGGCGAGCCGGCATACGCTCGACTTAGCGGAGTCTCGCCAAGGCCTAGCGCCTCAATGGTGATTGGCAGGCAGCGTAGCATGGAATCGGGGGCCTGGGCGGGCCACATGCACCGCACCAAACCCCCGCGTCCTCTATGCAATTCGAGGAGGGGAACTACGGGAGGATTCCGCCCTCAGCTCCGAGGGTCACGTCACCTTCAATCCGGGCGCCCTCATTGAACGTCCAATCCCCCTCAACGGTCAGGGAAGACGCGTCTTTAAGGCTCGGCGCACCACCCGGGAAACGCTTCTCGAAGTCACCCACGAGCTTGTAGGGGCCATCGGCGAGCTTGACGAGTGGCGCCTTGTCCACGACCTTTTCGAGTGCGAATTCGTCGCTGAGTGCATACACGTCGGAGCGCACGAGCAGCAGATCGCTCGTCGTTTTCACAGGCAAGAAACGCGAGCGGTCCACCACAATCGCGGTCGCGCCCTCGAACACCTCGATAGCCGCTCCCATCGCCGATTCAATCTGGTAGACGGGGGTGCTTGACTTATCGGAAGGATCAACAGTCTTTTCGTTGCGGATGAGTGGAAGGCCCATGACACCCTCACGCTCGGTGAGGATCTCCTTGAGCTTCACGAGATCAAACCACAGGTTGTTCGTGTGGAAGAACGGGTGGCGGTGTTCATCGGTGAAGTACTCCATCTGCTCCGCCGGGGTTTGGGCGGTATCACGCAGGATGAGGCGGGAGTCGGATTTGCGGATCGCAAGGTGCCCGCCCTTGCGGTCTGCGGCCGTGCGGCGGCACAGCTCCGCGGCGTACGGGGCACCCGAGGCGGCAAACCACCCGGCAATCTCGGGCGAAGGAACCGTGCCGAGGTTGTCCGAGTTCGAGATCGATGCGTAACGAAAACCCTGCTCAAGAAGCGCATCGAGCACGCCCGAGGTGAGAAGGGCCGTGTAAATATCGCCGTGGCCCGGCGGGCACCATTCCAGCTCCGGGTTCTCGGGGAATTCGACGGGCGTGAGATCGTCGCGGCGGAGCTTCGGCTCCTTGTTCTGGAGGAAGTCGAGCGGCAGATCCCCCACCTGGAGGTCGGGATATTTAGCGAGCACCTCGAGGGTGTCCTCGCGCGTGCGGAACGAGTTCATAAACAGAAGCGGGAGGCGGGCGCCAGTCTTCGTTCGAGCGGCGAGCACTTGCTCGACGATGATCTCGAGGAAGCTCTTTCCGTCGCGGACAGGGAGCAGAGACTTCGCGCGATCCATGCCCATCGAGGTGCCAAGCCCACCATTGAGGTTGATGACAACGAGCTTCGAGAAAGCATCCTTCGCAACCTCGGGATCAACCTCGACATCGGCGAGTCGATCTACCTCGGTGAGCGGCGAGATCGTCTCTTCCGGGATCGACCCGGTCACGCCCTGCTCAAGCTGGTGGTAAAAGTCGCTGAAGACGTTAATGGCAGCTTCCGCCACGCCCGCCTCGCGCATTTTCTGCTGAGCGAGCGTGAGTCCGGTGGCATTCGTGTCGTTGTCGTAACTCATGAGTCCAGGATAAGGCGCTTCCCTCATAAAACGTCGTAGAATTGGTGCCCTATGAGTACTGTGCTTTCTGCTGTTGCCTGGCCCTATGCAAATGGACCCCGCCACATCGGCCACGTTGCCGGATTCGGTGTCCCTTCCGATGTGTTCTCGCGCTACATGCGAATGGCCGGGCACGACGTGCTCATGGTCTCGGGAACCGACGAACACGGCACCCCAATTCTCGTGGCCGCTGATCAGGAGGGCATCACGGCGCGCGAACTCGCGGACCGCAACAACCGCGTGATCGTCGAGGACCTCGTCAATTTGGGCCTTTCCTACGATCTTTTTACTCGCACGACCTCGGGCAACCACTACGCGATCGTGCAGGAAATGTTCACGACCGTGCGGGACAACGGCTACATGATCGAGCAGGTCACCCGCGGCGCAATTTCGCCCTCGACCGGCCGCACTCTCCCCGACCGCTACATCGAGGGCACGTGCCCTCTGTGTAAAACGCCGGGTGCTCGCGGCGATCAGTGCGATGCGTGCGGCAACCAGCTCGACCCAACGGACCTCATTGATCCGGTCTCAAAGATCAACGGCGAAACCCCGAAGTTCATTGAGACGACCCACTACTTCCTCGACCTTCCCGCACTCGCCGATGCACTCGGCGAGTGGCTCAACGAACGTGAGGCGACGGGACTGTGGCGCCCGAACGTCATCCGCTTTAGCCAGAACATCCTCAAGGACATCAAGCCGCGTGCGATGACCCGCGATATCGACTGGGGCATTCCGGTTCCGGGGTGGGAGGATCAGCCCACGAAACGCCTGTACGTGTGGTTCGACGCCGTGATCGGCTACCTCTCCGCTTCGATTGAGTGGGCGCGACGTACGGGCGACCCGGAAGCGTGGCGTAAGTGGTGGAACGACCCGGAGGCCCTCTCCTACTACTTCATGGGCAAGGACAACATCGTCTTCCATTCGCAGATTTGGCCGGCCGAGCTTATTGCGCACAATGGCGGCGGCAGCAAGGGCGGTGAGCCGGGCAGGCTCGGTACGCTCAATCTTCCGACGGAGGTCGTGAGCTCGGAGTTCCTCACGATGGAGGGGAAGAAGTTCTCAAGTTCGAAGGGCGTTGTCATCTACGTGCGCGACGTTCTCGAGCGCTACCAGGCCGATGCCCTGCGCTACTTTATTTCCGCCGCGGGCCCAGAAAACCAGGACGCGGACTTCACGTGGAGCGAGTTCGTATCGCGCACGAACAATGAGCTCGTCGCGGGATGGGGCAACCTCGTGAACCGCACCGCCGCCATGATCGCGAAGAATGTGGGTGAGGTGCCTGCCGCCGGTGAGCTGACGGATGCCGACACCGCCCTGCTGACGAAGATCACCGAGGGCTTTGACACCGTCGGAAAACGCATTCGCACCCACCACCAGCGTCAGGCGATCGCGGAGATTATGCATCTCGTGGGTGAAGCAAACGCGTACGTCTCGGCGACCGAGCCGTTCAAGCTCAAGGCCGAGGAGGAGCGCCCGCGCCTGCTGACGATTCTGCACGTGCTCGCGCAGGCGGTCACGGATCTCAACACCATGCTCTCGCCGTTCCTGCCGTTCTCCGCGAACCAGGTCGAAAAGGTCCTGGGTGGCACACGCGAGATTGCACCTATGCCGCGCATCGAAGAGGTCGAGGATCTTGATGCCGACGGCACCTACCCCATCATCACGGGTGATTACACGAACGTGCCCGCTTGGGGGCATCGCGAAGTCGTCGTGGGCGCTCCGGTCGCAAAGCCGAAGCCGATTTTCCAGAAGCTCGATCCGAGCATCATCGAAGAGGAACTTGAGCGTCTCGGTATCGCAAGTGAATAGTGTCGAGGGCGCCGCATGAGCACATCGGCTCTCATCACGACCGCGCTGGCTCTCGCACTGTGCCTCGCCCTCACGCTCGTGCTCAGGCGCGTGTGGGGAGTGGACCAGTGGGCTGATCCCGCCGTCGCGCTTTTGCGAGCGCTTGTGCAGCTCGCGATCCTCGCGAGCGTTCTTAGCCTCGCGATTACCCATATCGGCTATGTGTTTCTTGCGCTCCTCGTGATGCTTGGCTTCGGGATTTGGACCTCCTCGAAACGTCTCGGCGCCGACAGGCACACGGTTCTTCTCGTGGCGGTGTCAATGGCAGCCGCAGTTGCAGTTTCCGTTCTCGCCGTGTTTCTCACGAGGGCGCTGGAGTTCACGGGCCAAAACCTGCTCGCGTTCGGCGGCATCATTACGGGAAACGCGATGAGCATCGTGACGCTCTCAGGTCGCCGCCTCGCGCAAGATTCGGCTGAACACTGGGGCGAGATTGAGGGGTGGCTCGCGCTCGGTGCGACAAATCGCCGGGCGGTGCGCCCGATTGCCTCGAGAGCCATGAGCGAGGCGCTCATCCCTAACGTCGATCAAACGCGCGTGACGGGTATCGTGACGATGCCCGGGGCATTCGTCGGTGCGGTATTCGCTGGGGCTTCGCCACTCGAGGCTGGGCGGTTCCAGCTCCTCGTGCTCGCGGGCATCATGGCAACGGGCACGATCGCCGCGGCCCTCGTGATGTGGGGCTCGGACCCCGTAGCGAATGGCCGACCTGCGCGTGCCGAAAGCGAGAAGAAATAGCACCTCGGGTAGGGTTTTTGCATGACAAAAAGTGCCGCCCCCGCCCTTGTGGGCATTGCCCACGGAAGCCGTAACCCTGCCGCCGCAGCGGCAACCGAATCCCTCGTGGCAGCTGCCGGCGCAATGCTTGGGGTCGAGGCCCATGCGGCCTACCTTGAGGATTTCGCTTCGCCGTCGATCTCCGAGGTGGCGGGAATGCTTGCTGACCTGGGCCACTCCTGCGCGATCGCCGTGCCGCTGCTTTTCACCGAGGCCTACCACGCCACCGAGGACGCCCCGAACGTGCTTCGTGAGGCAAAGGGCGCCCATGGCCTCGCGTTTACGCAGGCTGGCGTGATCGGTACGGGCGAGGACCTTGCGGAGGTGCTCGCCTCCCACCTTAGGCGTGGCGAAAACGAAAAATCGCACGGCGAGATCGTTCTTCTCGCGGTGGGTTCCTCGCGTCCCGGAGCGAACGACGCCGTTGAGTCGCTCGCCACGACCCTTGCGGCGCGTATAGGCAGGGATGTGCATGCGCGATTCGCGACGTGCGCCCCACGCCTGAATGACCGACTCGAGAGCGCCGAAGCGCCGGGCACGGTTCTCCCCCTGTTCGCTGCGCCGGGGCTTTTGCTCGATAAGGCTCGTGAGCGCGCGGAGCATGCGGGCTGGGTCGTGCTCGACCATCTGGGCGACGCCCTCGCCCCGCTCGTCGCGGCTCGTTACGAAAGCGCGCTGAGAACGCTCAGTTCTCGCGAGGGTTGAGCTTCTCCCCCATGAGCTTGACCATCGCCCCGAGCCTTTCGCGCTCGGGGTAAAGCGGCGCGAGACCTTCATCTTCGAGCGGCTCGGCGGTCACGTGTCCGACGGCAACCGGGCGCACCTCGTTTCCGAGTGCCTCGAGGAGTTGCGTGCGAACACCCATCTCGTTCGCGACCTCGAACAGGGCAACGACTGCTGGCGCTGCCGTGAACGTCACGGCATCGACCTCACGAGCGATGATGCTGGTGACAAGGTTGGATACGGGCGTGAGATCTTCCGCGAGTTCCCATCGATACGGCGCGACAACGTAAACGTCGCGTTCGCCGAGCGGCGCGAGTGCCTTTTCGGGGACATAGCCGTGGCGCTGCAGACCTACGGGGCCATCGGCAATACCCAGACCGAGCGCGAGCTTCACCATCGAGGTACTCGTTTCCTTCTCGCTGCTCGGCGCGTCGGGGAGCCCCCACTTGCGCACGGCGCCGCGGCCCTTGGCGCCGCGACAAATGATCTTTGTTGAGGCGAGGTAGTCGAGGACCTGCTGCTTGAGAGGCTCCTCGAGGATCTGGAGCCACGAGTTGATGCCCTGCCCGGTCGTCACGAAAAAGGTTGGCGGGGCAGCGTCGAGCAACGCGCGTGTTTCGTCGATCAGTGCGGCATCATCTTCGACCGGGACGATCCGCATCGTCGCGGCATGCACTGCGCTCGCACCTGCGCGCTCAAGGGCGGCGATTTGATCGTCGGCGCGGCGTTGGGCGGTCACCGCCACACGTAGGCCCTGGAGCGGGCGCTCGTGCGATGCGGTCGCCTTGGTCGGATCAGGAGTGTTCACGGGAGTTTCTCTCTTTCGCCGGGGCTACCCGCGTGGACGTTGGTGATTTCTGCCGATACTTCCCTGACATTCACGACGTCGCCAATCACGATGATCGCGGGATTCGATACGCCTCTCGAGCGGGCGTCTTCGATCGCGGTGCCGAGGGTCGCAAAGGTGTGCCGCTCATGTGCGGTGTATCCCTGCTCGAGGAGCGCGACGCCCGTGGAATCGGGGAGGCCAGCCTCGCGGAGCCCCGCGACGGTTGAGGGGAAGGTCGCGACTCCCATGAGGATCACGATTGTGCTTCCGAGAGCAACGAGAGCTGAGAGCTCTGCCTGGTTGAATGGCTGGTGGCCCGAAATGATCGTGACCGCGCGCGTGACCTCGCGATAGGTTGCGGAGACTCCGGCGCGTGCGGGAACGCTCAAGGCACTCGTAAGGCCCGGAACAACGCTCACGCGAATGCCGCGTTCGGCGAGGAAACGCCATTCTTCACCGCCGCGGCCAAAAATGAACGGGTCTCCGCCTTTGAGCCGCACAACCCGTGCCCCTGCGCGCGCGAACGCGAGCATCGTCTCGTTAATCGCGCCCTGGGACATCTTGTGGCGCCCGGGGGCCTTCCCCACATCGATCACGAGCGCGCCGGGGGCGAGATCAACGACGTTGAGCGCGATGCCAAGCCGGTCGAGAAGAACAACATCGGCATGCGCAATCGCCGTGAGAGCGGCGACGGTGAGCAGGTTTGGGTCACCGGGACCACCGCCCACGAGCGTCACATCACCGGTAGGGTTCTCGCTCGTACCCGACGGTTCCTCGCCATCATTGAGCTCGATCTTTTCGGCGTGTGGCGGGCAAGCGTCGGAACTGATCTCCCCACGAGGCTCCGCCGCCCATTGGAGGGCAAGGTGCTCGAGGCCGCGCTCTTTCGCAAGCTCATCGAAAGATCGCACGCGGTTCTGAGGGTCCGCACTCCCTACGTATGCCGTCGCACCCTCGAGCGCAAGCGCTTGCGCCGCACGCCAGCAGGCGGGGCCGCGGTGATCAGTAAGATCAACGACACGGCCCCGCCACCGGTGTGCAACTGAGAGGTCGGAAGCCTTCACGAAGTTACTGGCGCTCGAGGACCTGCTCGGCGGGAACCTCCTGGCCGTGCGCGTCGCGGAAGGAAATCACCGGGCCGGAGATGAGCACCTGCTCGCGCTCCTCTAGCGTCGCCGGACGGTTCTGGTCGCGCATCGGCATACGCGCAAACAGCGGATCCGGAGTCTCGGGAGCGTTGATGAACGAGCGGAAGCGCGAGAGCTTCTCGGGATCCTTGACGGCCTCGACCCACTCGTCCTTGTGGTTGTCCACGAACTTCTGCATCTCGTGTTCCCACTGCTCGCCCATGCCGAGCGAATCCTCGAGCACGGCTTCCTTGACGTGGTCGATGCCGCGTGCGTCCACCCACGACGCCGTGCGCTGGAGCTTGTCGGCATCCGAGATGTAGTACATGAGGAAGCGGTCAACGTACTTCACGAGCTCTTCGTCGCTCAGGTCGTGCGCGAACTCGTCCGCGTGGCGCGGCGTGAAGCCGCCGTTGCCGCCAACGTAGAGGTTCCAGCCCTTGTCGGTCGCGATCACGCCGATGTCCTTGCCGCGGGCCTCCGCACATTCGCGTGCGCAGCCCGAAACGCCCAGCTTGAACTTGTGTGGTGAGCGAAGACCTTTGTAGCGGTTCTCGAGGAGCACGGCCATGCCCACCGAGTCCTGCTGGCCGAAGCGGCACCAATCCGTACCCACGCAGCTCTTGACGGCGCGGAGGCTCTTGCCGTAGGCCTGGCCCGATTCAAAGCCGGCCTCGACGAGGCGGGTCCAAATATTCGGGAGCTGCTCGAGACGTGCGCCGAAAAGACCGATGCGCTGTGCACCCGTGATCTTCGTGTAGAGGTTGAAGTCGCGTGCGACTTCAGCGAGCACCACGAGGGCTTCGGGCTTCACTTCGCCGCCGGGCATGCGCGGGATCACCGAGTAGGTGCCGTCCTTCTGCATGTTCGCGATGAAGCGATCGTTCGTGTCCTGCAGTTCCTGGAGGCCCTTGCCGAGGATGTAGTCGTCGCGGAGCGACGCAAGAATCGAGGCGACGACGGGCTTACACACGTCACAACCGTTGCCCTTGCCGTAGCGGCCAATGACCTCGGGGAAGCTCTTGAGGTCATGCTCCTTCACGATCTGGAACAGCTCGGCACGCGGCATCGAGAAGTGCTCGCAGAGGCCGCGCGACATTGCGATACCGGACTTCGCGAGCTCGTTGCCGAGAATCTTGGTCAAAAGCGGGACGCACGAGCCGCACTGCGTGCCGGCGGTCGTCGAGGCCTTGATCGACGGAATATCGTGGCACGCTTCGGCGAATTCTCCCTCACCGTTGATCGCTGCCTTGATGGTGCCCGCGGAGATGTTGTTGCACGAGCAGACGATGACGTCGTCGGGCATGTCGCCGGAATCGGGAACTTCGCCGCCGCCGGCTGCAAGGTACGCCGCCGGATCTCCCGGAAGCTCACGGCCGATGTACGCGCGAAGCGTCGAGTAGTTCGAAGCGTCGCCCACGAGGATGCCGCCGCGGAGAACGGCTGCATCGGGGCTCATCACGAGGCGCTGATAGATGCCACGCGTGGGATCGGCGTACACCACGTCGAGCGAGTCCTTCTCGGCGCCCTTCGCATCGCCGAAGCTTGCGACATCGATGCCCGAAAGCTTGAGCTTGGTCGATCCGTCGATTTCGCCGAAGAGCTTCTCGCCGCCGAGGAGCTGGTCGGCAACGACCTCGGCCATCGTGTTGGCGGGGGCCACGAGGCCGATCGTGCGGCCTTCCATGGCGGCACATTCGCCGATTGCCCAGACGTGTTCAACCGAGGTGCGGCAATCCTGGCCGACCATAATGCCGCCGCGCGGGCCCATTTCGAAGCCGTTGACCTTGCCGAGCTCGTCGCGGGGGCGGATACCGACGGCGAGGCACACGAGGTCGGCGTCGAGTTCGGTGCCGTCGGAAAGCTTGACGCCACGCACGTTGGAGGCGGCGGCATTAATCGCCTCTTCGTCAGCGGTATTGCCCTTGCGGTATTCGACGCGGGGCAGCACCTGCTCGAGGCTCACGCCCGTGTGCAGCACGATGCCGCGCTGTTCAATGAGGCGGTTGAGAAGGTTGCCGCCGCCTTCGTCAAGCTGCGAGGGCATGAGCCAGCCCGCAAGCTCAACGAGGTGCACTTCGTAGCCTTCGGCCGCGAGACCACCGGCGGCCTCGAGGCCGAGTAGACCGCCACCGAGAACGACCGCCTTGCCCGTGCGCTTCTCATCGTTCTTGAGCCCCTCGACGGTCGCGCTCATGCCGTCGACGTCGTCAACGGTGCGGTACACGAACACACCCTTGGTGTCCCAACCGTTAATCGGCGGAGTGAAGGCGTTTGAGCCGGTCGCAAGCACGAGCTCGTCGTAGCCGTACACGGTGCCGGTGGATGTGCGCACGAGCTTCGATTCGGTATCAATCGAATTCACGCGATCGCCGAGGCGCAGGTCGATATGCGGATCCTCCCAAAGCGAGCGGTCGCCGAGGGTCAGGTCGTAGCTCTTGTCCCAGCGCTTCGCGAGGTTGACACGATCGTAGGGTTCGACCTTTTCTTCGGAGATCACGGTGATCTTGTAGGCGCCGGCTTTATCGCGCGCCTGCATCGTTTCGGCGAAGCGCTGGGCGGCGGGGCCGCCACCTACGACAACGACGTGCTTGACGAGAGTGTCCTCGCTAGCGGCTTCAGAGTTGGGGGCAACGTCGGTAGTGCTCACGGCAGCTCCTACTTCAAGGCTTAGGGGTGTAGACGTAGCTCTCACCCTACACAAAATCGGGCCCCGTTTTCGAGTACAGTGGAGGGACACGAGCGAGGGGTATTTCGCGCCCACCCACACGAGTCCCGGGAGGGACTTTGGTCCGTGAAGCCGCAGGCCAGGCACCGTATTGGTCACACTCCCCCGCCAACAATTTTGCCCGCCACTTGACCCGACAAGCGAGGACACCCCATGAGCAACTGGCAGAGCATCTGCAAGGAGACCGACATCAACCAGGATCTGCCCGAAGCGGCACTTTTCGGCACCGAGCAGGTCGCCGTGGTGAAAGCGTGGGATGGCAAGATCTACGTTGTCTCGAATGTGGATCCGCGCACTCAGCAGGGCGTCATGTCGCGCGGGATTGTGGGCGATCGCGAGGTCGACGGTACCCATCGACCGACTCTTGCGAGCCCGATCTACAAAGAGGTCTACGACCTCGAAACCGGCAAGTGCTACGCGAATGATGAGTATGCCCTGCCCGTGTACGCCTCGCGCGTGACCGACGGCGTCATCGAGGTTGATCTCGATTCGAAGAATCCCGCCTGAGCTCACCTTTCCCTATCGCGCCACGTCGTGAGCACGGTAACCGTCGGAATCAAAAACTCCTGAGCTCCCTCGCCGTGGCGACGACACGAGGTGCGTGTCCACGACCCCTATCGCTTCCATGAGTGCGAAGCAGGTCGTGGGCCCCACGAAAGAGAACCCTCGCGCTTTGAGGTCCTTCGACATCCGCGTCGAAGTCTCATCGCGTGAGGGTATATCTTCTTGCGCCTGCGGGATGTACGTCTTTTCGGGAACGTAACTCCAGATCAGTGCGGCGAGGTCGGTATCTTCCTCGCGAAGCGCCTGCGCGGCGCGAGCATTGCCGATGGTCGCTTCGATTTTCCGACGGTTGCGAATGATCCGTCGGTCCCCCATGAGGCGCTCAACGTCGCTCTCCTCCATCGCTGCGACTCGATCCACCTCGAAGGTGTGAAAAACCTCGCGGAAGGCCTCGCGGCGCCCGAGAATCGTGGACCACGAGAGCCCGCATTGGAAGACCTCGAGACTCACACGCTCAAAAACGCCGGTCTCATCGGTTACAGGGACACCCCATTCCGTGAGGTAGTAGCTCTCCATGAGCGGGCTCGAGATCGCCCAGCTCGGCAACTGCGTGACTGTGCTGTTCATGCTTCGAGACTAGCGACTGTTCTTCGCAGCATGTTCTCGGCAGTGCAAGGACATGGAAAACACCAAGGTGTGGAGCGCGAGCCGCGCCCCGACCGCCCTCAATCGGGGTCGATGCGACCAATCGCTTCGCGTTTTTCCGCCTGGAAGCGATCTTCTACTCGGCCGAGCGCCCAATACGCCGAGATCGAGATGTCTTCGCGCGCAATGCCGCGCTCTTTCACGAAATGCGCGCGCAACTGCTTCGTAAGGCCACGTTCGGCGTGGCAAAAGACCTGGACACCGCGCCTCTCGATGATGCCGCGCGGAACATCAAGCGTTTCGACAGCCACGAGCAGCCCCTCACGCGCTCCCACGACCCATTCGAGCGAAATGCCTTCCGGGTGAGCGAGGGCAAGGACATCGGCTTCGTCCTCGACGTGGATGACGGCGTAGCCCCGCGCGCTCGATGGCATTGCCTCCAGTGCGGCGGCGATGGCCGGGACGGTTGCGTGATCACCCACGAGGACGTGAAAATCGGCATCCGGCTTCGGTGAATATCCGCCGCCAGCTCCCATGAGCGCGATCCGGTCACCTTCTTGTGCACGTGCGGCCCAGTCGGATGCAAGGCCGTGCTGCCCCGGAGCGTTGTGCACAACAACGTCAATCCACAGCCGTTCGTTCGCATCGTCCCATTGGCGGACCGTATACGTGCGGCGTGCGGGCAGAAGCTCGGGGGCTTCGTCGCGCAGCCGTTCCATGTCGAAAGGTGCGGCAAGACCGCTCCCCGGCTGCAGCAAAAGGAGCTTGACGTATGCGTCCGTGCACACATTGCGGTTGAGCTTTGCGTAGTCGGAGCCGCCGAGGCAGAGCCTCACGAGGTTCTTGCTCACCTGTGTCTTGCCCTGGACGGTGAGCACGGCCTGCTGGCGCTTGGGCTTGCTACGGGGAGGGTCTTGGGAGCTTTCCGATGTCATGCGCAGCACTATACCGACAGCTCCCCATTTTCAAAACCGCACACTTTCAAAAAAGGGGAAGGGGCTCGCCCCTCCCGGCGCGCCCCTTCCCTCGAACGAAGAGCGAGTGCTTACTTGCCCTGCTTCGCCTGCTGCTCCTCGTAGGCCTTGCGAACCTCGTCCATGTTGAGGCCGCGCACCTGCGAGATGAGCGAATCGAGATCAGCCTGGCGAAGTGCACCGGGCTGGCCGAAAACGGGGATTCCATCGCGATAAGCCACGATCGTGGGGATCGAGGTCGCACCGTACTGCATTTGGAGTTCGGTCTGATCCTCGGTGTCGACCTTCGCAAAGGTCAGGTCGGGGTTTTCCTCCGAGGCCTTCTCGAAGATCGGGGCGAAGCGCTGGCAGGGGCCGCACCACTCCGCCCAGAAGTCGATGAAAACGATCCCGTCCTTGACGAGTTCGTCGTGGTTGTCTTTGGTCATTTCTACGGTAGCCATACTTTTCCAACTCCCTTGACGGTGCTCTTATTTCCGCTTATTTACCCGGCGTGGCCGCCACCACACGGACGGTCATGTCGTCCTCAGTGGGCTGCCACGTGTGTGCATCCGCGGCAACCTGTTCACCACTGCGGATGTCCTTCACTTCGCCCTCACCTTCCGCGGAGGGGAAGAACACGAACGGGATGCCGCGACGATCCGCGTACTTGATCTGCTTCCCGAATTTCGCCGCGCTCGGCGCGACCTCCGCGGCGATACCTCGCGAGCGAAGCACGCGTGCCACTTCGACGCTCGCGTCTCGGTGCTCCTCGTCCATCACGGCCACGAGCGCGACGGTCGGCACAGCTCGCGTCGACGTCACGAGCGCACGCGTGACGAGCCTCGACACGAGGCGTGAGAGCCCAATCGAGAGGCCAACGCCCGGGTACGAGTGACGGTTGTCGGTCGCGAGCGTGTCGTAACGGCCTCCCGAGCAGATCGAGCCGAGATCTTCGTGGCCCTCCACGAACGTTTCAAAAACAGTGCCCGTGTAGTAGTCGAGACCGCGTGCGATCGAAAGATCGGCGACGCATGCACCCGGCACCGAAGAGTTGACGGTGCGGATCACGAAGCTCAGCTCCTCGAGTGCGTTCGTGATCTCTTCGCTCGAAACACCGAGCGCCTCGACCTTCTCGGCGAGGTCCTCGTGCGAGGCCTTGATACTCGCGAAGGCAAGGCAGCCGTCGGCCTGCTTTTCGCTCGCCCCCACCTGCTCGATGAGGAGCTTGCGGACCTCCGCCTCACCGACTTTGGCGAGCTTGTCGAGCTGACGCAAAACGCCTTCGATATCTCTCAGGCCGAGCGCCTCAAAAACGCTCTGCGAAAGCTTTCGGTTGTTAATGGAGATCGTGAAACCTGGAATCGGGAGCTTGCCAAGCACTTCGGCCATGACGATAGCGACGTCAGCATCCATGTGCGAGGGCAGCGTGTCCTGCCCGATGATGTCAATATCCGCCTGATAGAACTCGCGGAAACGACCGTCCTGAGGGCGCTCACCGCGCCAGACCTTCTGAATCTGGTAGCGGCGGAACGGGAATGCGAGGTCATTCTGGTGCTCGAGAACGTAGCGCGCGAGGGGAACCGTCAGGTCGAAGTGGAGTCCGAGTTTCTGGCCCTCCTTCTCGTGATCCTCGCCCTCCGCTTGAAGGCGCGAGATCACGTACACCTCCTTGCTCGTCTCCCCCTTGCGAAGGAGCTGGTCGAGCGGCTCAACCGCACGCGTTTCAATGTTGGAGAAGCCGTGCAACTCGGCGACCTCGCGGAACGTATCCATCACATGCTGCTCGATGCGTCGTTCGGCGGGGAGCCATTCGGGGAATCCGGAAAGTGGTGTCACTTTCGCCATGGGCACTTCTCCTTATTGGGTCGTGGTGTCTTGTGCGTGAACCTCGTGCTAAAAGGCCGTGCGCAGGTATCCATTATCTGCGAGTTCGTCGCGGAAAGTGCTGAGGGGGCCGTGGCCCGGCACGATCAACGCCTCAGCGTGCTCGAGCGCAAAGGCGCGAAGTTTCGTGAGCGAGGCTTTCATATCCTCGGCATTGCCACCCGGAAGGTCGGTACGGCCGATCGTGCCCCTGAACAGCACGTCGCCCGTGAAGGCAAGCGCGGGCGCCTCAAGGGCGCGCGGGGTGATGCCCACGAGTGGACTCACCTGAACATCGCCGTCGTAGAAGTAGAGCGTTGAGCCTTCGGTGTGACCGGGATAGGAATGCGCGACGAGACGTAGGACCCCCGCCTCGAGAACGTCGCCGTCACCGAGAGCGTGCACGTTCGCGGGCTTGGTCCAGCCGCGCGCATCCCAGCGAGGGCGGATCTGGTTGGTAAAAGCCGACGGCAGCTGGCCCATGGGGTCCTCAAGCCTGTATTCGTCTGCCCCGCCCACGTACACGGGAACCCCGTACTTATCAGCGAGCAACGAAACGTCGGCGACGTGATCAAGATGCCCGTGGGAGATGAGGATTGCACGAAGCTCAAGCGCGTTCTTCTCAAGGAGCGCGCTCACATCGGTCGCGACTTCGAGACCAGGATCGACGAGGAGTGCGTCGCGGTCGCTGTGAAGCAGCGAGCAGGTCGCGCTGAGGTACGGGGAGACAACAAAATCGAGGGTGGCGCGCTCTTCAGTCATACCCACCATCGTGCCGCTTTTCCCAGAAGGAGACATGAAATTCCGTTCGCAGTGTTATCCGCGATACAGTTTTACGTGATGCCGTGGCCGAAGCGCCGCCGTTGGTGCGAGGCAATACGCCCCGCCCCCTGTCCGAGGCACCCCGGTGCCCTCGAATCCTAGGAGAAGCTCGTGAACGAGAACGACCAGAACATCCCCGAGACCCCCGCGCCCGAGGCTCCCCAAGCCGCAGAAAAAGCCGGAACGACCGCAACCTCCGAGGCTGCCGACTCCACTACGGCCCCGCAGGCCCCAGAGTCCGAGCACAAGGGCTCGGAAGCAGCACCTGCAACCGAAGAAGCGTCAAAGGCTCAGGAAGCGTCGGACACAACCCCCAAGCCCGGCGCCCCGAAACCCGGTGCACCAAAGCCCCATGCCCCTAAGCCTGGCGCTCCGAAGCCCGGGTCCCCCGCGCAGCTCAAGGGCAAGGCGCCGCGCACGCCTCTCGTTCCGATCGTTCCCACCGCAACAAGCTACGACGACGCAAAGGTCACCGAGGCGCTGGCCTTCGGCGACGTCAACGACGAGGGCACCGTCACCGTCAAGGACGGCACGCAGATCCGTGAGATCGGCACCGTGGAAATGGGCACCGAGCGCGAGAAAGCGCTCACGCCTTTCGCCCACGCCTACCTCGATCTGAGCGCATTCCTCGACGTCGTCGAGCAAAAGCTCCAGGTTCCTGGTCTCACGCAGGCCGATCTCAACCGCATCCTCGAGCACATGCGCAAAAACATGAAGGAGCCGAAGGTCGTCGGCGATATCCCCGCTCTGCGGGAGCGCGCGCACGAACTCCGCGAAAAGGCAAAAGAGCTCATTGGCGAACTCGAGAAGGCCCGCCTCGCCGCGCGCGAAGAGTCGACCAAGAAGCGCACCGCGTTTGTCGAGGGCATCGAGGAGCTCGTCGCGACAGATTCACACCGCATCTCCTGGAAGAAGGCCGCCGAGCGTATGCGCTCGATGGTTCCGGACTGGAAAGAGATGCAGAAGAACGAGGTGTCCCTCGAACGCGAGGTCGAAGACAAGCTCTGGAAGCGCCTCTCGGCCGCGCGCAGCGAATTCGATCGCAAGCGCCGCGCCCACTTCAGCGAACTCGATGAACAGCACGCCGAGGCTGAAAAGATCAAGGCGCGTCTCATCGAACAGGCTGAGGCCATCCAGGACTCTGAAGACTTCGGCCCCACCGCGCGAGAGTTCCGCTCGCTCATGGACCAGTGGCGCGCCGCCCCTCGCGGTAACCGCAAGAAGGACGACGCCCAGTGGGCGAAGTTTAAAGCTGCGCAGGATTCGTTCTTTGAGCGCCGCAACGCGGACCTCAAGAAAATCGACGCTGAGCAGTCGGAAAACCTCAAGGTCAAGGAAGGCCTCCTTGCCGAAGCGGAGGCGCTCCTACCCATCACCGATCTCGAGAAGGCGAAGGAGCAATTCCGGTCGATCGAGGATCGTTTCGATGCCGCGGGCCGCGTTCCGCGCAACGCCATGCGCCGTGTTGACGAGCGCATCCGCGCCGTGCGTGCCGCATTTCAGAAGGCCGAGGACGACGAGTGGCGCCGCACCGATCCTCGCACAAAGGCCCGCGTCGAGGGCGCATCGTCGCAGCTGCACGCCGCAATCGCGAGCTACGAAGAGGACCTCGAAAAGGCCAAGGCCACCGGAGATGCCAAAAAGATCGAGAAGGCCCAGGCCGCTCTCGATGCAAGGCGCGAATGGCTCGAAGTGATCGAGCGAAGCGCGAAGGATCTCGGCTAAGGCGCGTATCGAGCTCCACAGTACGAGTTCTCCACAATGAAAGGCGGGGGTCCAGCGGGCCCCCGCCTTTCATGTAAACCTTGAGTCATGACTCGGCACTCTCACGCCACCGTGGCCCTTGCTCCCCCGCTACGTAAGGCAGCTCGCTCGCCGTTCGCGTTCGAAGTGGGAAACGACCTTCTCGTTTCGGCTGGCGCCTCCCTGCCGTTTTTCGCACGCGACGTCCCGCTCGCATCGATAGGTTCGGGATTCGCCCTCGCCCTCACACGCGACATGGGGGTGCGGGAAAGAGCAGCCGCCGTCGGAATTGCCCTCGAGCGCTCGCCCCGAGCCGCCACGGCTCCCGGCGCAGTCATCGCAGACCACACGGCCGCCTGGGTCTGGTGCGGTGGCGAGCCACACGATCGCCTGGTTGTAGCGTCCCAGCGGCACACCGAAACGCATGGCACGCTTTCCATGCGAAAAATCACACTCACCGAGGGCGACGTCGCCTACCCGTCGGGAGTTCCTATTCTCGCGCCCCACCGTGCCTTTGCCGAACTTACTCGCGCGAACGCACCGGAGGGGGCCCGCGAATTCGCCGAAAGACTCGTCGCACAGGGCTGGGTGACGAGCATCGAGCTCGAAAGAATCGCTATGCGCGCTCGCCGATCGGGCCGAGGCACCGGCTATTCAGGACCGCGCACAGGGCGGGCGCACTACAAGAGGCTCGCCGCGCTCGCGCGGGCCATTGAGGATCGACTCGAGGATGGCGGCCCTGCAACCAGCATTGAACAAGTCGCTTAGAGAGTGGTGCTCATCGGTTTGCCATCGCTCGTCACACGATAGGCATCGAAGACTCCCGAGACCTGCCGAACCTGTGTGAGGACGGTGCGCAAATGCGACGGGTCGGCAAGCTCAAACGAGAACAGCGCGACGCCAATCTGGTCGGGAAGCGAATGCGCCGACGCAGAAAGGATGTTGACCTCAAGCTCGGAAATCACATCTGCGAGATCCGTCAAGAGCCGCGCGCGATCAAGCGCCTCAACCTTGATGTGCACGAGATACGCCTGGTTCGTCGCGCCCGACCACCTGACAGGCACGAAACGATCGGCTTGCTGCTCGCGCATCTGCACCGCATTCGCGCACGCCGCATGGTGCACGCTCACGCCATTACCGCGGGTCACGAAGCCCGCGATCTTGTCGCCGGGCACGGGCGCGCAACACTTCGCAAGCTTCACCCAGAGGTCCCGCTGGCCGTCAACGACGACACCCTGATCGGCGCGCGCGGCACGGCGCGGCTTCGCGAGCACCTTCGAAGGCACAACTGACTCAACGATGTCGTCCTGGGCGCCCTCGGCACCGCCCACCTCAGCAATGAGGCGACTCACGATGTTCTCAGCACTCACGTGGTGCTCGCCGATGGCCGTGTACAGGCCATCAACCGAGTCGTAATTGAGGTCCGCCGCGACATTCGTGAGCATCTCGTGCGTTAACATGCGGCGAAGTGGCAGATTCTGCTTGCGCAGCTGAAGCGCAAGCTCATCGCGCCCACGCTCAAGGGCCTCCTCGCGACGCTCCTTCGAGAACCACTGGCGGATCTTTGTGCGAGCGCGCGTCGAGGCAACGAAGTTGAGCCAGTCTTGGCTCGGACCGGCCCCCTCGGCCTTCGACGTAAAGACCTCGACCACGTCACCCGTGTGAAGCTCGGATTTGAGCGACACGATCTTGCCGTTCACGCGGGCACTCATCGTGCGGTGACCGACCTCCGTGTGGACCGCATACGCGAAATCCACGGGCGTTGCCCCCTGCGGGAGGGCCACCACGTCACCCTTCGGAGTAAACACGTACACCTCGTTCGAGGCCATCTCATAGCGCAGCGAATCGAGGAACTCGTCGGAGTCGGTCGTGTCCTTTTGCCAGTCGAGGAGCTGGCGAAGCCACGACATATCTCCACCCACGGCGGAGCTCTGGGGTGAGTCGTCGATCTTCTCGCCCCTCGCAGTTGCCGCTTTGTACTTCCAGTGCGCGGCAACGCCGTATTCGGCACGGCGGTGCATGTCCCACGTGCGAATCTGAATTTCGACCGGCTTGCCACCCGGACCGATCACGGTCGTATGGAGCGACTGATACAGATTGAACTTCGGGAGCGCAATGTAGTCCTTGAAGCGCCCCGGCATAGGGCTCCAGCGTGCGTGGAGGATGCCAAGCACCGCGTAGCAATCGCGTACCGTGTTGACAAGCACGCGAATACCCACAAGGT
Organism: Dermabacter indicis; assembly: GCA_001403775.1. Classification (GTDB taxonomy): domain Bacteria; phylum Actinomycetota; class Actinomycetes; order Actinomycetales; family Dermabacteraceae; genus Dermabacter; species Dermabacter indicis. Next base: position 39,237 of record CYUG01000011.1, on the reverse strand, counting down.
CGTAGATGTCGCTGAAGGAGCGCCCACGCACGATCATCTTCTGGTAGACCGAGTAGTAGTGCTTGGGGCGGCCCGTCACGGTGCCGTCAATGTGCGCGGACTTAATGTCCTCTTGGATCGTGCCGATCACGCCCGCGAGATACTCTTCGCGTGCCGGGGCATGTTCAGCGACGAGCGCGACCACTTCGTCGTAGAGCTTCGGGTAAAGCACCTGGAAGCTCAGGTTTTCGAGCTCCCACTTGATCGCGTTGAGACCGAGCCGATGCGCGAGCGGAGCGTAGATCTCGAGCGTCTCTTTCGCCTTGCGCTCCGCGCTCGAGCTCGACACGTACTTCCACGTGCGCGCATTGTGGAGTCGATCGGAAAGCTTTATGAGAAGCACGCGAATGTCGCGGCTCATCGCAATGATCATCTTGCGCACGGTCTCGGCCTGGGCGGCCTCACCGTAGCGCACCTTGTCGAGCTTCGTGACACCATCGACCATGACCGCCACGGTCTCGCCGAAATCGGCTGTCAGCTCCTCGAGCGTGTAATCCGTGTCTTCAACGGTGTCGTGAAGGAGCGCAGCGGCGAGCACATCGGGCGGAGACCCCATGCCCGCGAGAATTGTCGCGACCGCGATCGGGTGGATGATGTACGGCTCACCGCTCTTGCGAAACTGCGATCGATGCCAATACTCGGCAGTTTCGTAAGCGCGGTAGACGAGCGAAAGGTCGGCGTCAGGGTGAAGTTCCCTGATCGCCTCGATGAGCGGTACGAGCAGAGGATCGTCTTTCGTTCCCCACACGCTGCGCGGGCGGAGGTCATCACGATCCGCGTCCATGCCGCTCACCGCCTTCCTCGTTGTGGAATCATCCCAGTTTAGACCGTTAATTGCCCGCGCTCGGCACCGGGAAACAACTCGCTAGTTTTCGATGCTCCACACCGCGTGAACAGGAGTGTCGCCAAGCTTGTCACGGCCGCCAAGCCCAAGAAGTTCGATGAGGAAGCTCGCCGCAACAACCTCCGCGCCGAGCGACTCCACAAGTTGAATCGTCGCGGCGGCCGTGCCACCGGTCGCGAGGAGGTCATCGAGAACGAGCACGCGCGCCCCCTTTGGCACGGCATTCTCGGCAATCTCGATCGTCGCATTGCCGTACTCGAGGTCGTACGTGAGGGAGGTGGGCTTGCCGGGAAGCTTCCCGGCCTTGCGCACGGGCACGAAGCCGCGATCCATTTCGTAGGCAAGAGGGGCACCGAAAACGAAGCCGCGGGCTTCGGTACCGACGATCAGGTCAATCTCGTCGGGAACGGTACTCGCCCAGTACTTGATGACGGTCTTCATTGCCTTGGGGTCGCGCAGAAGCGGAGTGATGTCGCGAAACAGAACGCCGGGTTGCGGGAAATCCTGGTAGAGCCCGATGTGGGTGCGCTCGAGTTCGGCGATTTCGGGGGGCACTGGCGTGGTGGTCATGCCGTAGCAACGTCCTTTTTATGTGTGCGCTCAACGCGCGCGGTGTGGTCTTTGATAGCTTTTTCGCCCTTGCGCAGGTCCACGAGGAAACTCGGCGCAAGGAAGATGGAGGAATAGGTGCCGGCGATGATGCCCACGAAGAGCGCGAGCGAGATGTCCTTGAGTGTGCCGGCACCGAGAATGAACGCGCCGATGATGAGGATCGACCCGACGGGAAGGAGCGCTACGACCGACGTATTGATCGAGCGTACGAGCGTCTGGTTCGTGGCGCGGTTGACGAGCGAGGCGAAAGTCGAATCCGAGCGTTCGAGGAAGCCCTCGGTATTCTCGCGCACCTTGTCAAACACCACGACCGTGTCGTAAAGCGAGTAGCCGAGAACCGTGAGGAAGCCGATCACCGTCGCTGGAGTGACCTCGAAACCGATCGCGCCGTACGCCACGACCGTGAAGAGCAGGTCGTGGGCAAGCGCTGCCATCGCCGCAATTGACGACTTAACGTTGCGGAAATAGAGCGCCATCACGATGGTCACGAGAAGCATGAAGATCACGATGCCCTGGATGGCTTTCGCGGTGACATCACCGCCCCAGTTCGGCCCTACGAAGGAGCTCGACACGTCTTCCGGCGGGACGCTGTAGGCCTTGGCAAGGTCAGCGCCGAGTGCCTTGGTGGCTTCGGTCGACAGCTCTTCGGTTTGCACGCGCAGGACGTTCCCGCCGACCTGCGAAATGCGCGGTTCATTCGTGGGGACGTGCTCGCGAACGACGTCACGGGCGAGCGTCTGGTCGGGGTTTTGCACGTGCGAGATCTGGAACTCGCTTCCGCCCGTGAACTCGATGCCCCAGTTGACCCCTCGCACTCCCGTAATCACCGCGAGGATCACGAGGATGAGTGCGGAAGCGATGTACCACCATCTGCGGCGGGGCACGATGGGAAGCGAGCGCTCACCGGAGTGCAGTTCGTTTCCGAATGTGGAAAAGCGCGACATCAGCGGTCCTCCTTCGGGGTCGTCTTGTGAGCGGAGGTTTCCTCGCTCGTCGCTGCGTGCGAGCCGGCGGGCTTTGTCGCGGCTTCAGTGGTATGCGAGCCCTCTGCGGCTTCGCGCGCAAGGCGTGCCTTCCGCTCGGCGAGGGTTTCAGTTCCGATGCTTGCCTGGTCCTTACCGTTGCCCTTCTTCTTGGCGACCTTTCGGCGCTCGTCGGGGCTGCGGAAGCGCGCACGTCCCGCATACGCGGGAACGTTTCGACCGAGCGTTGCCGGGTCGAGTCCGGAGGCGGGGTGCCCCTTACCGAAGAAGTTCGTGCGACCGAGACTCTGAAGGAGCGGGTGAGTGAACAGGAAAACCACGAGCAGGTCAAGGATCGTGGTGAGGCCGAGCGTGAAGGCAAAGCCACGCACGCTGCCCGCACTCACGAGGTACAGCACGACCGCGGCGATAACGTTCACGGCATCGGAGGCGAGGATCGTGCGCTTCGCGCGGTCCCAGCCATGGTCGATTGCTGCGACGATGCCGCGACCTTCACGGATCTCGTCGCGAACGCGTTCGAAGTAGACAATGAAGGAGTCGGCTGTAAAGGCGATCGACACGATGAGGCCCGCAACTCCCGCGAGAGAGAGGCGATAGCCGATCTCCGGCATGTTCGACATGAGCGTGATGATCAGGTACGCGAGCACACCCATGATGGCGAGCGAAGCGGTTGTCACGATTGACAGAACGCGGTACTGGAAGGCCGCGTAGATCACGACGAGAATGAGGCCGATCAGACCAGCAATGAGGCCCGACGTCAGCTGGTCGGAGCCGAGGGTCGCAGAGATCTGCTGCTCGGACTGCACCGTGAACTCGAGCGGAAGCGCACCGAACTTCAACTGGCTTGCGAGTTCCTTGGCCTGCTCGGCCGTAAAGTTGCCCGTGATCGACGACTGAGTGGTCGTGACCGCTTGCACCTGAGGGGCGGAGATCACGAGCGAATCGAGCACAATGGCGAATTGCTGAGTCGCCCCCTGACCGCTGTAGAGCGCCGAGCTCATCTCACCAAAGACCTTGCCCGCTGCGTCGTTGAACGTGAGGTTCACCGCGTAGTAGCCCGTGGCCTGCCCGGTCTGGTTCTGGTCCGCTCCGGCGTTCGCATCCTCGATTGCCTCGCCCGTGACAACGACGGGGCCGAGAATGAGCTTGGACGTCCCGCCCGCACCACACGCCACGACTGCCTCATCGTCGCGACCCGTGATCGAGTGGTCGTTGAGGGTATCGGGGTCGGTGCAGTCGAGCTTCGCGAACTCTTCCTGGTCGACCGTGTTCAACCACGATTGGCTCCAGGCCTTCTCACCTTCGTAAGCGTTCACGCCTTTACTGGACGACGAGGATTTCTCTGACCCACCGTCTGAGGCCTGGGCAACGTCTTGGGCGACGGGCCCGAGCGATTCCGCGTCCTCCACTGAGGATCCATCACTCGCACCGCCAGCGTCGGAAACTCCCGCGTTGGGCTCAACCTGGAGCAAAACGGGCCTGAAGCTCATCGTCGCGGTGCGGCGCAAAGCGTCGCTCGTGGCTTCGTCGATCTTGCCGGGAACATTCACGACGATGTTTGTCCCGCCCTGGACCGAGATCTCGGTTTCCGCGACGCCCATGGCATTGACACGCTGGGAGATGATCTGGCGCGCCTGCTCCATCTGCTCGGGCGTAATGTCCTCGCCGCTATGAGATTTGGCTTGGAGGATCACCTGGGTTCCGCCCTCGAGGTCCAGCGCAAGCTTCGGGGCGGCTTTCCACCCATTGTTCGCTACGCCGAAGCCAAGGATGCCCCCGAGGGCGAGAATCAGGACGGTGAGCGCCGTAAGCGCTATGCGTCGTGCTGGCATGAACGGTCCTTTATGTCACACGAAGGCGACGCGCGGAAATGCGCGTCGCCTTCCTTGGTTCAGTTTTTGGTGTCGTCCGCGAGGAAGTCCGAGCTCTTCTCCTCGTCGGAGCGAAGATCAGCGCCAGAAGCAGAAGCCTCGCTCGCCACGGAACCTGCTGGTTCCTCACCGAAGCTTTCGACACGCTCGGCGATCGCATTGCGATTCCACTTGAGCTGCGAGCCGTCTTCGGTCTCGAGAATGACCGTGTCGCCATCCTCTTCGACAATCATGCCGTAGAAGCCGGAGTGCGTGCGAACCTCATCGCCAACGCCGAGGGACTTTACGAGCTCCTGATGCTGCTGCACCCTCTTACGCTGGCCACGCGACATGAGGAACATGGGCACGGCCATGACGACGAGGAATACGATCATGAGAATCATGGGATCCACGGGAGATGCCTTCCGTTGAAGTAACGATCTTTTCCACTCTACCCGCGGGGGCGGCTCTGACCCCTATTCAGCTAAAGCGACCGTCCTCACGTCCGGGATCCTCAAAGAGAGTGGCGCCGTGCGCGGAATCCGGCGACGGTGATTCGAGCCCGAGATGCTCCCACGCGGCGCGCGTAGCAATGCGGCCCCGTGGTGTACGTCCGAGCAGGCCCTCGCGCACGAGGAACGGTTCAACAACGGTTTCGACGGTTTCGGTCTCCTCCCCTACGGCAATGGCAAGGGTGGAAAGACCAACGGGACCGCCGCCGAACTTCGTACACAAGGCCTGAAGAACAGCACGATCGAGCCGATCAAGACCTCGGGGATCCACCTCGTACACGGTGAGCGCTTCGAGAGTAGAGTCCATCGTGATCGTTCCGCCCCCTCGCACTTGCGCATAGTCGCGCACACGCCTCAGCAAGCGGTTGGCGATGCGGGGCGTTCCTCGCGAGCGCGAGGAAATCTCGTGGGCGCTCTTGGCATCAATATCGATGTCGAGACGCGCGGCGCTCCTCGCGATCACGCGCGCAAGCTCGTCAGCCGTGTAGTAGTCAAGGTGTCCTGTGAAGCCGAAGCGATCACGAAGCGGCGAGGGCAGCATCCCCGCGCGCGTCGTCGCTCCTACTGCGGTAAATGGCGGAAGCTCGAGCGGAATGGCTGTCGCACCAACGCCCTTGCCCACAACGACATCGACGCGAAAATCCTCCATCGCCATGTAGAGCATCTCTTCTGCGGGGCGAGCGAGACGGTGGATTTCGTCGATAAAAAGCACCTCTCCTTCTTCGAGAGAGGAGAGAATGGCCGCGAGATCGCCAGCGTGCTGCACGGCCGGGCCGGACGTGATCTTGAGCGGGGAGCCGAGCTCGTGCGCAATGATCATCGCGAGAGTTGTTTTTCCGAGCCCGGGTGGGCCCGAAAGCAGCATGTGCTCGGGCGGCGTTCCACGCATAGAGGCGGCGTCGAGAACGAGCGAAAGCTGCTCGCGTACCTTCTTCTGCCCTACGAAATCGGCAAGCTCGCGCGGCCTGAGCGCGCCTTCGGCTGCGCGATCAAGCGCGCCGGCTTCGGCTCCGATGATCCGCTGAAGGGTCTCATTGGATTCTTCGCGCTCGCCGCTCACATTCGAATGCTCGATCATGCACGCCCACCAAGGTGTCGTAGTGCGAGGCGCAAAAGCACGCCCGAATCGAGGTTCGCGCTCGAGCCCTTCTCGTTTTCTTCATAGTTCGCCAGAACCGCCTCAACCGCCTCGCGGGCGCCCTTCTCAGGCCAGCCGAGTCCCTGGAGCCCCTGGACGACGTCTTTCGCTGCGCGAGTATCGAGAATTGACTCTTCTGCGGTTTCAATTTCCGCGGGGGCCGGCACTTCTCCTTCTGCGGTGCTCGCGGCAAACGGGGCGACCTTATCTTTCAACTCCAAGGTCATGCGCTGCGCGCCCTTCTTCCCGATCCCCGGCACCGACGTGAGGGTCTTCAAATCCTCTTCGAGCACCGCCCGCGCAAAGCGCGCGGGGTCCATCACCGCAAGCACGGCAATCGCGATGCGTGGCCCGATTCCGGAAACCGATTGAATCGTGCGGAAAAGGTCGGTTTCGTCTTTGGTGAGGAAGCCATACACCGTCATCGAATCTTCGCGCACCACGAGTTCGGTGTGCACGAGAAGCTCTTGCCCCGTACGCACAGCCGAAAGGGTTTGCGGCGACGTGTTGACCAAATAGCCAACCCCGCCGACATCGAGCACAAAGGAATCGAGAGCAATGGCGCTCACGGCGCCTCGAAGGGAAGCAATCACGCCTTGATTTTAGAACACGCGTACGACTACAAACGGGAGGTTGAGTTCTCCTGGGCGCGTCGAGCTTTCCGCTCGGCTTCGGCCCACTGAGCTTGGGCACTCGTGCGCCGGGCGCCGTCGGACCCTAACTTGACCGGGCCAGAGCCGCGCCAAAGCTGCGTAATGGCAATCGCCACGGCATCGGCGGCATCCGCCGGTTTCGGAGGCGCATCGAGGTGCAAGAGCTTCTGCACCATGTTCTGGATCTGCGCCTTATCGGCGCGACCGTTCCCCGTGATCGCCCGCTTGACCTCCGAGGGCGTATGCATCGCCACCGGAATCCGCCGCTCGGCGGCAAGCACGATCGCAAGGCCCGAAACCTGCGCTGTACCCATAACCGTCGAGACGTTGTTCTGAGAGAACACGCGCTCGATGGCAACCATGTCGGGGGCATACCGTTCGATCACGTGCGTGAGCCCCCGGTAGATCTCGAGGAGGCGCATGTCTACGCCCTGATCCCTCTGCGAGGTGATCACGCCCACACCCTCGAGGCGAGCGGAGCGGGCGGGGCCGCCATCGACGACCCCAAAACCGCACCGCGTGAGACCGGGATCGATGCCCAGAACTCGCATGAATTCCCTGAGCGGGGTGACTACTCGGCCGCGAGCTGTGCGGCCACGTCCTCGGGAATGTCGAGGTTCGAGTAGACGTTTTGCACGTCGTCGCTGTCCTCAAGCGCATCGATGAGTCGGAGCACCTTGTGGGCCCCCTCGAGATCAACAGCCGTACGCATGGTCGGCACGAATGATGCTTCCGCACTCTCGTAATCGACCCCAGCCTCCTGAAGAGCCTTACGGACGTTCACGAAGTCGGTCGCCTCCGAGATGATCTCGAAAACCTCGCCCTCGTCGTTGATTTCCTCCGCACCGGCATCGAGCACGATCTCGAGCAGCTCGTCTTCGGTGTGGCCGGTCTTCGCAACGGTCACGACGCCCTTGCGGTTGAAGAGGTAGGACACGGAACCCGAATCAGCCATGTTGCCGCCGTTACGGGAGAAGGCCACACGGACCTCCGAGACTGCGCGGTTCTTGTTGTCGGTGAGGCACTCCACGAGGAGAGCGACGCCGCCGGGTGCATAACCTTCATACATGAGAGTTTCGTAGTCGACACCCGCGCCGTCGAGACCACCGCCGCGCTTGACCGCACGATCGATGTTGTCGTTCGGCACGGAGCTCTTCTTCGCCTTCTGGATCGCGTCGTAGAGCGTGGGGTTGCCGGCGGGGTCGGGCCCGCCTACGCGTGCCGCAACTTCAATATTCTTGATGAGCTTCGCGAAGAGCTTCGAACGCTTGGCGTCAATCGCCGCTTTCTTGTGCTTCGTGGTTGCCCATTTAGAGTGACCTGACATCGGTTTCCCTCATTCGTCGTCAATTATCGCTGAACCATTGTACGCGCCGGCACGACCGGATTCGTAAGCGCGGCAAGCACGCGACGCGTTTCGGTGAGTTGCGAAAGCAACATGGTCTCGGATTGTTTGATCCTCGAGGACGTGTGTCCCGCAAGGGCCGCCTGCCTCTGGGCCGCGAGGAGGAGCGCAAGGCGCTGAAAGTCCCTCATCGTCCATGCCGCCACCGCGCCGAAACTCGCCGCCCACGCTTTCGCGCGGCGCCGTCCGCGCAATTTCACGAGCATGTCCACTTCCCCCGGCGTGAACCATCCTGCGCGGCCGTAGTCCGAGAGCCGCCTTCGCAGTATTCGCCGCTCGCGCCACCGCAGGAACACGAGAATCAGGACGAGCGTGAGGAAGATTGGTACCTCGATCACGGCATACCAGAACAGCAGCCCCTTGAGGCTCGTGACACCGTTGAGCGCTAGAAGCATGGAGCCACCGTTCCACAGTGCGTGAAGGCCCATCCCAAGACCAAGGCCGCCGGCTCCCAGAAAAAAGTAGAGTGGGAGACTACGGCGCTCCGCCGCGATGCCGATTCCGAGCCCCACGAGCGAGGTAAAACTCGCGTGCGCAAACGGCGAAAGCAAACCGCGCATGAAGAATGTTTGCCAAAACACCGTGGAGTTGCCCACGACCTGCGCCTCGGCAAACGAGCGCGCGAAGTAGGTGATGTTCTCGGTAAAGGCGAAACCGGCCGCGATCAGCATCGCGTAGATCACGCCATCGATCGTTCCGGAGATGTAGCGCCTCCCGAAGAGGAGGAGCAGCACGAGACCAAAGGCCTTCGTCGTTTCCTCGACCACGGGTGCTTGGAATGCCACCGAGAGGAACTGGTGCGCGGTCGCATCCTTGGCTTGGAGTGCAATCATGAGCTCAACGGCGTAGCCGAATATGAGCGTCATCGCGATCGACCCGATCGCACCCCACAAAAAGGCGTAGGCCATCGTGAAGCGCGGCTGCGGGGTGGTGCGGTCAAGCCACCAGACCGCAAATAGGACGATGCCGAACGGTACGAGAGCCGCCGTGAGCGACACGAGGCTCGTACCGATGCCCTGCGGGAGGATCACGAAGTAAAAGAGGAGTATCGAGGTAATGGCGAGGCCGATAAAGGCGAGCGAGAAAATTATCCACGTCACGAGCTTCCCGCGAGGCTTCTTTTTCGCTCGCTCAGCAAAGGACGGTGCGACGTGGGCGATATCCGCAGGGGCCTCGCGGCGCACGTCATATCCGTAGCCGAACGGCTCACCAGTAGTGCTCACGTGCGCTCCTTCGTGCCTTTCTCCCCCGCCGCGGGCCACGCGGCGGCAAACATGTCCCGGGTCTGCGAAAGCAGGAAGGGCAGGGCCCTCGTGCGTCCTACAATCGGAAGGAAGTTTGCATCGCCGAGCCACCTGGGCACAACGTGCTGGTGGAGGTGTGCGGCAATACCAGCGCCTGCGACTTCTCCCTGGTTCATGCCGAGGTTGAAGCCCGCAGGCTTCGAAACGGTGCGCACCACGTGCATGGCCGTGCGTGTGAGTTCCGCGATCTCCGTGAACTCCTCACGCATAAGCTCGGTGTAATCACTCACGTGACGGTACGGGCATACGAGCAGGTGCCCCGAGTTGTAGGGAAACAGATTGAGAATGACGAAGGCTGTTTCTCCGCGATAGACGATGAGGGCATCCTCATCTGTCTTCTTCGGCCCCGCGCAAAAGGGGCATTCATCTGTGGCGTCCGGACTCGAAGGTTTGCCCTCGCCCTGGATGTATGCCACGCGGTGGGGCGTCCACAGTCGCTGGAGGGCGTCGGGGGTGCCAGCAAACGCGTGGGCGCTCTCAAAGGCCTCCCCGACCTGCCCCTCCTGCTCAGCGCTCATGTGTCTCACACCTGCACTTTCGTGCGGATCGCTTCGAGGATGCGCTCGACTGCATCGTCCACCGGGATGCCGTTGTCCTGGCTGCCGTCGCGCATGCGGAAGCTCACGGCGCCCGCATCGCGATCCTCGCCACCCGCAATGAGCATGTACGGCACCTTCTCCTTGGTGTGATTGCGGATCTTCTTCTGCATGCGGTCGTCAGACGCATCGACTTCGACGCGCACGCCGTGAGCGCGAAGCTTCGCGGCAACCTCTTCAAGGTACGGCACGAATTCGCCAGCCACGGGGATCCCCACGACCTGAACCGGCGCGAGCCACACGGGGAAGGCACCCGCGTAGTGCTCGGTGAGCACCCCGAAGAAACGCTCGATCGAACCGAACAGCGCGCGGTGGATCATGACGGGGCGCTGGCGTGAGCCGTCGGGTGCCGTGTATTCGAGGTCGAAGCGCTCGGGGAGGTTGAAGTCGAGCTGGATGGTCGACATCTGCCACGTGCGGCCGATCGCGTCCTTCGCTTGGATGGAGATTTTTGGGCCGTAGAATGCGGCGCCGCCCGGATCGGGCACGAGATCGAGACCCGAAGCGGTCGCGACCTCTTCGAGCGTGCGGGTCGCTTCCTCCCACACGTCGTCGCTCCCCACGAACTTCTCTGGGTTCTTCGTCGACAGTTCGAGATAGAAGTCGTCGAGACCGTAATCCTTGAGCAGGTCGAGCACGAACGTGAGGAGCGTTGTGAGCTCCTCGCGCATCTGCTCGCGCGTGCAGTAGATGTGAGCGTCGTCCTGGGTGAACCCACGTGCACGTGTGAGACCGTGGATCACGCCGCTCTTTTCGTTGCGGTACACGGTGCCGAATTCAAACAGTCGCAAAGGTAGCTCGCGGTAGGAACGGCCGCGCGCCGCAAACACGAGGTTGTGCATCGGGCAGTTCATGGGCTTGAGGTAGTAATCCTGGCCCTGCTTCGTGACGTTGCCTTCGGCATCGCGCTCTTCATCGAGATGCATCGGGGGGTACATGCCGTCGCGATACCAGTCGAGGTGCCCGGAGGTTTCGAAGAGCTGCCCTTTGGTCGCGTGAGGGGTGTACACGAATTCGTAACCCGCCTCGACGTGGCGCTGGCGCGAATAGTTTTCCATTTCCATGCGCACCATGGCCCCCCTGGGGTGGAAAACGGCGAGGCCGGATCCGATTTCATCGGGGAAGCTGAACAGGTCGAGTTCGCTGCCGAGCTTGCGGTGATCGCGCTTTTGCGCTTCCTCAAGGCGGAATTTGTACGCCTTCAGGTCGTCCTTCGTCGCCCACGCGGTTCCATAAATGCGCTGGAGCATGGGGTTCTTTTCGCTGCCTCGCCAGTACGCCGCCGCCGAGCGCATGAGGGAGAAACCGTTGCCGATTAGGCGCGTCGAGGGCAGGTGCGGGCCGCGGCACAGGTCCGTCCACACGACCTCGCCCTTTTTGTTGATGTTGTCGTACATCGTGAGGCCACCGTCGCCCACTTCCACGCTCGCGCCTTCGGCTGCGGTGTCCGCGTTCGACTTGAGACCGATGAGCTCGAGCTTGTAGGGCTCGTTTTTCTCTTCTTCGCGTGCATCGGCATCGTCGATATCGCGGCGCTGGAATCGCTGCCCCTCCTTGACGATGCGCTGCATATCTTTCTCAATAGCCTTGAGATCTTCAGGAGTGAAGGGCTCAGCGACATCGAAGTCGTAGTAGAAACCGTCGGTAATGAACGGTCCGATGCCGAGCTTTGCGTCCTTATCGCGGCGCTGCACGGCCTGCGCGAGCACGTGCGCGCACGAGTGACGGAGAATGTTGAGGCCGTCTTCGCTTGCGATGTCGACGCCTTCAACATCGTCACCTTCAGCGGGGGCGATGTAGAGATCCTTCAATTCGCCATTGATACGAAGCGCGACAATTTCGCGGCGGCCTTCGAAAAGTGTTTCACCCGTGGTCCCCTGCTCGATCGTGGTGGGAGAGCCGTCAAGGACGATGGAAAGTTGGGACACGGGTAACTCCTTTAATCTCGGGGGCGAACCGACCTACGCTGCCGGCTCCACCGCACAGTCTAACGAGTGTGTGCCGGTCGTTTCTGCGCCCGCCCGTTGTTTGCCTCGTGTGTGAAAAGAGGATCACTGGCTTGCAAAAAGTTCCCACGAAGACAAACGATAAAAACATGACTACTCAGTATGGTTCCGCTTCGTTTTCTCCCCGTCCCACCAAGATCGCCGTGATCGGCGCCGGCAGCGTCGGATCCTCTGTGGCCTACGCCGCGATGCTTCGAGGCAGCGCGCAGACGATCGCCCTGTACGACCTCTCCGCCGAGAAGGCGGAGGCCGAGGCGCTCGATATCGCACACGGTTCTCAGTTCAGTTCGGGCGCAACCGTGATCGGTGGGGGTGACATCTCCTGCGTCGCGGGCGCCGACGTCGTGGTGATCACCGCGGGGGCTCGCCAAAAGCCGGGCCAATCGCGCCTTGACCTTGCCGGCACGAACGTCAAGATTCTCCGCTTACTCATGCCGCAGCTTCTTGAGCAGGCACCCGAGGCCATGTTCATGCTCGTCACGAACCCCTGTGACGTGCTCACGGTCGCGGCGCAGCAGATCACCGGTCTTGACACGTCGCGTGTCTTTAGCTCCGGAACCGTGCTGGATTCGAGCCGCCTCAAGTTCCTCCTGAGCAAGAAGATTGGTGTGAACCCCCTTAGCGTGCACGCCCGCATCATGGGTGAGCACGGCGATAGCGAGTTTGCTGTGTGGTCGAACGCGAACGTTGGCGGAATTCCGCTTCGCGAGTGGAAAAATTCCGACGATTCCCTTGCCTTCACCGAAGCCGACTTGGACGCGGTGCGCGACGAAGTCGCAAACTCGGCGTACTCCATCATTCAAGGCAAGGGTGCAACGAACCTCGGCATCGGCGTCTCGGCCGCACGCATTTGCGAGGCGATCCTCAACGACGAAAAGGCTGTGCTCACCGTTTCCACCGTGCTCGATGACTATCGAGGCGTAAGCGGCGTCGCAATGAGCGTTCCGAGCGTCGTCGGCCGAAACGGTGTGGAACGCGTGCTCGACATCCCGCTCGATGAACGCGAGACTCAGCAGTTCCGCGCTTCGGCGGGCCAGCTCAGCGCGACCCAGGAGAAGCTGGGTCTCGAGCTCGAGTAGTGCACAGGGGCAGCTAGAGGCGGCGGCAACCCCGTTTGTTTTTAAGAGGGATCGACGGGAGCGACCCTCAGGAGATTGCCGTCGGGATCCTGAGCGACAAAGGTCCGGCCAAAAATATCGTCGTGAGGCTTTTCGACAATCGTCACCCCTTTCGCTTCCCATGTGCGGAAATAGTCGTCGATACTCTGCGGGGCATTGTCAACGTTCACGCAAATCTCTCCCCTGTGAACTTCAGTAGAGTCAAGCGTTTCTGCGTGCCCCGTCCACAGAGCCAATCCAACCCCAGGCGCAACTTCGAATTCCACGAACCTAGGGCTCGCGAACCGTGGCGCCATCTCGAAGAGATCACTGTAGAACGCTTGAGCTCGTGCAAGGTCGCTTACGTAAACGATGAACAAATTGGGTACCGGCATGGTGCCTCCTTCTAGAAAACGCGTTGGCAAGGATGACACTGCACGAGATACACGACATCTTGTGTCATGTTTTTTAAAATGCATGCATGAAAGCATCACGGCTCCTCTCGATCGCTCTCGCGCTTCACACCCACGGCCGGTTGACAACGAAGAAACTCGCTTCACGTTTTGAGGTGTCCACGCGCACCATCCTGCGCGACATCGAGGCCCTATCGTCAGCTGGTCTCCCCGTCTATGCTGAGCGCGGCCGTCATGGAGCGATCGTATTAGACCAGTCCTTGCGGCTGGATCTCACGAAGTTAGAACCGAACGAGCGGGAATTACTTCGAGCAATGGGGCCCGACGCTGATCATCTTTCTCAGATTGGACTGCGCGCCTTAGGACAAAGCACACTCGAAAAGCTTCATGCACGATCTCGTCACTTCGAGCCTAAAGCTCCTTTGCTCGACGATGTCATCGTGATTGACCATTCGCGCTGGTTTACCGCCCCAGAGACATTTGATCTTTCAGAGTTGCTGTCTGCGGTACGGAGCGAAAAGCGCCTCATCATCGAGTACCGTCATAGCGGCGCAGACTCGGCTAGAACCTACACTCTCGACCCCTACGGCTTGGCCTGCAAGCAAGCACACTGGTACTTGGTCGGAGACGTCGAAGGCAAAGCCCGGATGTTTAATACTGCGCGCCTCTTAGAGGTAAAAGTTCTCGACTCCCCCGCACAATTGCGTGAGGGCTGCACGTTGAGCCTCGTGTGGAAAGAACTCGTTCACAGCTTCACCAGTCGCGCCGCTGTCACCGTAAGGGCTCGGCTACGGTCAAACCGTCTCGATCTTGCATCGCGCATTCTCGGGACCCGGCTGACTTCAGCGACAAAGGGGCACGATGGCTGGAGCACAGTGACCATCTTCTACCCCGACATCGAGTCTGTGCGCCAACTCTTGCAGTTCGGCGACCACATCGAAGTGCTCCATCCACGTGAAGCACGCAACCGCATCCATGAACTCGCGGCACAGCTCGTTGCCACTCATGCCGAGGGCTAAGTCCCCCTAGGGGCTACACGAGCCCCAGTTCTTCGATGGCATCGGCGATGCCGCCCTTACGCGGGCCTTTCATGACAAATGCGGGATCGGTAATCGCGCGGGAGGCGACGGACCCTTCAACCGGCACGGGCAGGCCCACACCTCTGAGCATCCCGACATCGTTCATCCCATCACCAAATCCCACGGCCCGTTCGAGCGGGATACCTACGTGCTCAAGCACGCGCTTCACGCCGTCAATCTTGTCGATCGCCGCGAGCTGGAGTTCGCCGGAGGTTTCTTTATCGTCACCGATCGAGTACGGCATGTCGCGCACTTCAGGGCCGATCTTCTGAGCAAGCTCGGTGACGCTCACGGGGATTTGCCACGCGACGACCTTGGCGAAGGAGGTGCCTGCGAGGTCTTCGCGCAGAACGAAGGCATCGAGCAGCTCCGACGCTCCCCCGCCGAGAGTCCCCTCTTGTTTTACGGGCAGCTTCCCTGATTTTTGGAAGGAACGCGTGAGGCGCTCACGAATATACCGTTCGGCATTGCTCTTTCCGACGGTCGCCTCGGGAGACTCGAGTACGAAGGGAAAGGTGCCCGCTTCCTCAAGAACGCGCAGTGTGCGCTCGGCGAGCTCGTCAGGGAATCGCGAATCCTCAAGAATCGTGTCGCCGATTTTCACATAGGCGCCCGCGGAGCCGATCACGCCATCGAGTGCTGCCTCGACGTCATGCGGAATGAGGGAATGGGGACGGCCTGTGCACAGGAAGGCGAGGTGGCCGGCCTTTCGCACCCGCTTCAAGGCCTCGACGTGGGCTTTGGGGACGATGCCGTGGTCGGCGAGGGTGCCATCGAAGTCGAGAAAGAGTGCGTGTTTTTCGCTCATGGCCCCACCCTCTCACGCGAAAGAGAACTCGGGGTGAAAGCAAGAACGCGACAGCAAAAAGGCACCCCTCGGGGCGCCTTCATCAGTGGGCGATACTGGACTCGAACCAGCGACCTCTTCCGTGTCAAGGAAACGCGCTAACCAACTGCGCCAATCGCCCTTATGAGACCGTGCGGTCTTTTTATGCGTGGTCGTGAGCCACACGAGAGGTGGGTACGGGATTCGAACCCGTGTATACGGCTTTGCAGGCCGCTGCCTCGCCTCTCGGCCAACCCACCACGTGGAAACCTGAGATTCCAGAGCGGATGACGGGACTCGAACCCGCGACCCTCACCTTGGCAAGGTGATGCTCTACCAACTGAGCCACATCCGCATTTTTGGCCGATCGCTCGGACCAACGAGTAGATACATTACGTCAGGAACGCGCCCGGTGCAAAGCGAACGGCGCACTTTTGATCCAGATCACCTCTCGCCTGCATCAACGCTACCTTTCGGGGTAGGAACATCCGCCGCAAGACACGCACTCCACACTCTCCTCGCACGCACACAACATTTCGGCGAGCGCACCGGGCACTTGCGAGCCTCACCACAAAAGTCGTGTGCGGACCCCTCTGAAGTTTGGGGGCGCGCTTGCGTGGTGTAGTGTTGTCTAGTCGCTGGGAGCGAAAAGGAAAAGTTCCCCTCTCTCATGCGGGCGATTGGCGTAGTGGTAGCGCGCTTCCTTCACACGGAAGAGGTCACTGGTTCGATCCCAGTATCGCCCACGCGGATGTGGCTCAGTTGGTAGAGCATCACCTTGCCAAGGTGAGGGTCGCGGGTTCGAGTCCCGTCATCCGCTCCAACGAGAAGGCCTCGTGCACACGCACGGGGCCTTCTTTCATACCGTTGTCCTGCCGTCACACTTCGGTTTTCTGCCAGGGCAGCGGGGCACAATGTCTGCGCAGACCTGTTCACGTGCAGCCACTCGCTGCCTCAGCGCAAGGAATCTTTCGACAGTGCAGATTTGGCCAGGCTCCCCCTATCCGCTCGGCGCGACTTTCGACGGCAGCGGCACCAATTTCGCTCTTTATTCGGAGGTTGCCGAGAAAGTCGAGTTGTGCCTGATTGGCGAAGATCTCGCGGAACGCCGTGTTGAAATGACCGAAGTCGACGCATTCGTGTGGCACGTGTACCTCCCCGCTGTTCAGCCGGGGCAACGCTACGGCTTCCGGGTGCACGGCCCCTACGACCCGGCGGCAGGGCATCGATGCGACCCCTCGAAGCTGCTGCTTGACCCGTACGCGCGTGCGATCGCGGGGATGCCCGATACGGACGCGAGCCTGCTCAGCTATGACCTCGAGAACCCGGACCAGCTCAGCAACCTCGACTCAAAAGACCACACGATGCACTCGGTCGTGGTGTCCCCCTATTTCGACTGGGGCAACGACCATCCGCCGGCACACGAGTACCACGACTCCATCATTTACGAGGCCCACCTCAAGGGCTTCACGGCCACGCATCCGGACATTCCCGAAAGCATCCGCGGAACATACGTGGCAATGGGCCACCCCGTTGCGATCGGCTACCTCAAGTCGCTCGGCGTGACGGCGGTCGAGTTCTTGCCCCTTCACCAGTTTGTTCAGGACGGTCACCTCCAGGACCGCGGGCTTCGCAACTACTGGGGATACAACACCATCGGCTTCTTCGCGCCGCACAACGAGTACGCGTATGCGGGTGACGCGGGCCAGCAGGTTCAAGAGTTCAAGCAAATGGTGAAGAACCTGCACGCGGCGGGCATCGAGGTCATTCTCGACGTCGTCTACAACCACACAGCCGAAGGTAATCACCTCGGCCCCACCCTGTGTTTCCGCGGGATCGACAACGCGAACTACTACCGCCTCGTGGATGAGGACCCGACGCACTATTACGACACGACCGGAACGGGCAATAGCCTGCGCATGCGCACGCCACATGTGCTGCAGCTCATCATGGACTCGCTTCGATACTGGATTACCGAAATGCACGTCGACGGCTTCCGGTTCGACCTTGCTTCCACTCTCGCGCGCGAACTGCACGAAGTGGATCGACTCTCGAGCTTCTTCGACATCATCCAGCAGGATCCGATCATTTCGCAGGTCAAGCTCATCGCGGAGCCGTGGGATCTCGGCGAAGGCGGATATCAGGTCGGTGGGTTCCCTCCCCTGTGGTCCGAATGGAACGGCAAGTATCGCGATGCCATGCGCGATTTTCATCGCGGCGAGCCGGGAATGCTCGCGAAGTTCGCGAATCGCTTTGCGGGCTCGAGTGACCTGTACCAGCACACGGGGCGCACCCCGATCGCCTCGGTCAACTTCCTTACCGCGCACGATGGCTTCACAATGCGTGATCTCGTGAGCTACAACGAGCGACATAACGACGACAACGGCGAGGACGGGAAAGACGGCGAATCGAATAACCGTTCGTGGAACTCGGGCGCGGAGGGGCCGACAGATGACGAGGCGATCCTCGACCTTCGACTTCAGCGCACGAAGAACATGATGGCCACGCTGCTGCTCAGCCAAGGCGTACCCATGATCCTCCACGGTGATGAACTCGGCCGCACGCAGCACGGCAACAACAACGTGTACTGCCAGGACAACGAAATCTCCTGGATGGATTGGGAAATCAGCCCACGCCAGCAGGAGATGCTGAACTTCACGCGCATGCTCATCGAGCTGCGCCGCTCTCACCCGATCTTCCGTCGACGTCGATTCCTGATCGGCGAGGTCCGAGACGGCGCGGAGTCGAGCCTTCCGGACGTCGCGTGGCTTGGCGTTGACGGCACCCCCATAAGCGATGAGGAGTGGAACGACCCGGTCGCGAAGTGCCTCACCGTGTTCTTCAACGGGAACGCAATCCCCGAGCCGAACAAGCGCGGCGAACACATTGTTGACGACTCGGCGCTTCTCATGTTCAACGCCTCCGAAACCGATGTGGAGTTCACCGTCCCGAGTGAGGAGTACGGCCCAGAGTGGGGCGTCACGGCCTCGACGTCCGCGACCTTGAACCCAGGCGACACCGTCAAAGCCGGTGAAGTGCTCACGCGCCCGGCGTTCACGACACTCGTTCTCGGTCGCGGCCCCCTCACTCCCCCGGGTGAAAACGACGACTCGACGTCACTTTCCACTCCCCTCACGCCGCACACGTCGGTGCTCACTCCGGCACGGCCGAGCGAACACAACCGTGAGGCCGACTGGGAGAAATACTGAGCCATTCCGCATTCGAGCGAAAGGAGCGCCCATGACCGACGCACCTATCAGCACCTACCGGCTGCAAATCACGCCCGAGTTCACCTTCCACGACGCGGAAAAGCTCGTGCCATATCTCGAGCGGCTCGGAGTGACTCACGCCTTCGTCTCACCGATTCTCCAGGCGGCACCCGGCTCGATGCACGGCTACGACGTCGTGGATCACTCGCGCGTGAGCGCCGATAACGGCGGTGAGGAGGCGCTGCGCACCTTCGCGGGCGCTCTGCACGAGCGCGGCATGGGGCTCATCGTTGACGTGGTGCCGAACCACATGACGATCCCCACCCCCATCTGGCACAACCCCGCGCTGTGGGCTGTTCTCCGGGATGGGCACGAAAGCCCCTATACCTCGTGGTTTGATATCGACCCGAATGCACAACACGGGATTCTGCTCCCCGTTCTCGGACGCCCCATCGGAAAAACAATCCTCGAGGGCAAACTCGAACGTGGCGAAGCGGAAGTACCGCAGCCCGACGGCTCAGTAAGGATCGAAAGCGTTCTTCGCTACTACGATCACGTGTTCCCACTTGCGACGGGCACCGAAGAGCTACCACTCGTGGAATTGCTCGAGGCCCAGCACTATCGCCTCGCCTATTGGCGCGTCGCGAACGACGAGCTGAACTATCGTCGATTCTTCGACGTCGAAACGCTCGCCGCCGTCCGGGTCGAGGATCTCGCGGTCTTCGACAAGACTCACGAGACACTCATGCGGCTCCAATCCGAGGGAGTCATCGACGGCTACCGGATCGATCACCCCGATGGCCTCGCGGATCCCCGCGGTTACCTCCGTCGCCTCGCGGGCGCAACAGGTGGCGCTTGGACCGTTATCGAGAAGATTCTCGAGGGCGACGAGACACTTCCGGAAGATTTTCCGGTCGCCGGCACGACGGGCTACGACGCGCTCTGGCGCATCCAAGGCGTCTTCCACGACCCCGTTGGGGCCACGGAACTCACGCACCTGTGGCAAACCTTCACCTCTGATACACGCTCGTTCGAGCAGATCACGCGCGAGAGTGCGAAGGAGATTATCCATGGCTCGCTGTGGGCCGAGATCGCGCGCCTGGTCCACCTCGCGCATCGGATCTGCGATGCGGACATCATGCTGCGGGATACCACCACACGCCGGCTTGAAAAGGCCATCATTGAACTCCTTTTGGCGATGGATCGCTACCGCGCCTACATCGTTCCAGGCGAGAAGGCTCCTGCCACCGAACGGGACGTGCTCGCCGATGCCGCCGATCGCGCGGCCCTCCAGATCGGTGACGATGAGGACGACCTCGCGGCGCTCGAGATCGTCACCGCACTCGCGGGCGGGCAAGGCCAGTTCGCGTCCGACGGCTCTCTCGACCCCTTGCGCTGCGAGTTCGTCACGCGGTTCGCGCAAACATGCGGGCCGGTGCACGCGAAGTCTCTTGAGGATACGGCTTTTTACCGCTACCACCGCTTTCTCGCGGTCAACGAAGTGGGGTCGGACCCTAGGCGCATCGGCGTGGACCCCGAGGCGCTTCACAACTTTTGCGAGCAGATGCTCGAATCGTTCCCCGCGTCGATGACGACCCTTTCGACGCACGATACGAAGCGCAGCGAGGACGTCCGGGCACGGCTGGCGGCGCTCACCGAATATCCGTCGGAATGGGCCGAGCACGTTGCGCGCTTGCATACCGCGAGCGCGGATCACCGCGGACCGCTCGTCGACCCTCAGTTCGAGCTTTTCGTGTGGCAAACTCTCGCGGCGATGGGTGAACTTCCCGGCTCGAGGCTCGCGCCGCTCACGAAGGAGCGTCTCACGGGATACCTCGAGAAGGCGATGCGCGAAGCGAAGGTGCACACCGCGTGGGTCGATGGAAATGAGGAATACGAGCGCGAGGTGCTCGACTTCGCGCTGTGGGCTCTCGAAAGCGAAGAGGTCAGCGGCATCCTTCGCGAGTGGACGACACTCACGTTTGAATCTCAGCGCACGGCGATCCTTGGCCAGAAACTCCTCCAGCTCACGATTCCCGGCGTCCCCGATGTCTATCAGGGTAATGAGACGCTCGACCTGAGCCTCGTCGACCCCGATAATCGGCGCCCGGTGGACCACGACGCTCATGCGAACAGGCTCGACACACTTCTCGCCGGGGAGACTCCCGAAGGCATCGCCGATGAAAAACTCCTTCTGGTGCATCGCGCACTCAAAGTGCGCCGCAGCCACCGAGAGGCCTTCGTCGGCCCCGACGCTACCTACACTCCACTGCCCACGACCACATCCCACGCCGTTGCTTTTGCGCGCGGCCACGGGGATGCGCACGCCGAGGTGGTGGCGGTGGCGGCACGGCTCCCGCACGTTCTCGAATCGCGCGGCAAGGGCTGGCATGGTGCCAAGATCGTGCTCGACGAGGACCACTACACGAACACTCTTACGGGCGAGAAAATCGCGGGTGGAACGCTCGAGCTCGGCGCACTTCTCGCGGACTGGCCGGTCGCCCTCCTCGTGCGCGACGAGGCCGAAGACGAGGAAGGATGAGTCGATGAGGGATTATTCCCGCTTCGAGGTGTGGGCGCCGAACGCTCGCAAAGTGGAGCTCACTCTTGAGCCGCAGGGTGGGCGCCGGCGCGAAGTCGCGATGCAGCGGGGCGAGGGCGGCTGGTGGCATGCCCCCGACCGGTCGGCTCAGCCTGGCGACCGTTACGGCTTTCTTCTCGATGGTTTCGCACCGCCAATCCCCGATCCGCGCTCGCTCTTTCAGCCGCGTGGAGTGCACGGCTTGAGCGAGGTCGTCGATCCACGCTCGTTCGCGTTCAAGGCCCCGTGGCAGGGTATGGATGTTCGAGGAAAGGCGATCTACGAGCTGCACGTCGGCACGTTCGCGGCCGATCGCGACACCGGTGCCGCCGGTACTTTTGACTCGGCAATCGCGCGTCTCGACTACCTCAAGGCGCTCGGCATCGATGCCATTGAGGTCATGCCGGTCGCGGCTTTCCCGGGTGAGCGCGGCTGGGGCTATGACGGCGTCGGCCTGTTCGCCACGCACGAGGCCTACGGCGGGCCCGAAGCGTTCGCGCGTTTCGTTGATGCGGCGCACGAGCGCGGTCTCGCCGTGATCCTCGATGTCGTTTATAACCACTTCGGCCCTGATGGCAACTACCTCGGACAATTTGGCCCGTACTTCACGGACGCACATTCCACGCCGTGGGGCCCCGCGGTCAACCTCGATTCTCACGGTTCGCACGAGGTGCGAGCTTTCCTCCTCGACAACGCGCGCCAATGGCTCCTCGATTTCCACATCGATGGGCTCCGCCTTGACGCTGTCCACGCCTTGCGCGACGACTCCCCCACGCACATCCTCGCGGAGCTTGCCACGGCCGTGCAGGGCATGAGCGATGAGGCGGGCCGTCCCCTGACGCTTATCGCCGAGTCCGACCTCAACGATCCTGCGATGGTCACGCCGGTCGCCGGCGGTGGGCTTGGCATGCACGCGCAGTGGGCCGACGATATTCACCATCACCTTCACGCGTGGGCGAGCGGCGAACGCGACGGTTACTACGTGGACTTCGGGGCCGCGCGTGGCGTCAAGAAAACCCTCGAGCGGATCTTCGAACACGATGGCTCGTACTCGACGTTCAGAGAGAAAACCTGGGGCGCCAAGATCGATCCCGCGAGCGGACACTACGACGCGCGCGCCTTCGTTGCCTTTATCCAGGACCACGATCAGGTGGGAAACCGGGCAGCGGGCGACCGCCTCACCGAAACGATCGGCGTCGGTACGCACGCCGCGATCGCCGCGCTCTACCTTCTGGCTGCCACGACACCCATGCTCTTCATGGGCGAGGAATGGGGTGCGAGTACACCGTTCGCGTTCTTCAGCGACCACGGTAGCGAGATCGGCCCGCTCGTGAGCACGGGCCGGAAGGAAGAGTTTGCGCGCATGGGCTGGGGCGATGCAGTTCCCGACCCCCAGGCACGCACCACGTTCGAGGCTTCTTTCCTCGATTGGAACGAAGCAAACAGCGGCGAACACGCCGCACTCCTCGAGTTTTACCGCACGCTCCTCGCCCTGCGGCGAGAGCGCGATGCACTTCATCGCGGTGACTTCACCTCCATCAGGGTCGACGTTCTCGCCGAGGGTGCAATTCTCATGCATCGCGGGAACATCAGCGTGCTCGCCTCGCGGGGCGATGCGCGCGTCACGTGGCAGGCTGGGCTTCCCGTGCGCATTCTCGCCACCTTCGGCGAGGGAAGCATCACGGAAGACGGCACTCTCTCGCTCGACGGGGCGGGTGCGCTCGTGTGCGAAAGGTCCGACGCCTGATGGCGAAAATCGACCCCGACACGACCGCACCGCTCTCCCGCCTCGTGGGCGGCGGCGCTCCCGCATTCGAGCGCATCACGCTCGATGATGAAGGGGCGCTTCGTCTCGGTGGCGTGCTCGCATTTCCCCCCGATCGCGTCCACGTGCGCTCGATGATGAATCAGAGCCTCGACGGGGCCATCGCCGGTGAGGATGGTTCCTCCGCTTCGCTCTCAAATCCGTGGGATTTTTTCACGCTCACAGTTCTTCGCGCGCTTCCCGACATCATCGTGTGCGGAGCGACCACGGTGCGCAGCGAGGACTTTCGCCGCCCCTCGGGCCGGAAGAATCTTCGTGGCGAAAGGCTGCGTCCGTGCAGCGCGGAGTTCCCTGCCCTTGCGATCCTTACGACAAGCGGCGAGATCCCGCCGAGCATCGATGAGGCCTGGCCGGCGTTTCTCGTGTGCCCTCCCGGAAAAGGCGCCGAAGTCGCGCGCGCGAGTGGTTTTTCGCGCGAGTCAATCATCGAAGCGGATGGCGCCCGTGCGATTGTTTCGGCGCTCGCGGACCGCGGTTTTCGCGGAATCCAGGTTGAAGGTGGTCCTCGCGTCAATGGAATGTTTTTCGATGATGGGGCGTTCGATGAACTTGTATGGACACGCTCCGCGCTCACCGTGGGAGGCGATGCACCCCGGGCAAGCGTCGGAAAACCGCACCGCCTCTCGTGGCATCTCACGGACCTTTTCTACAGCCCCGGCGCGTGCATCGAACGCTACACAACCGTCAAGTCCAAGGAGGACCAATGACCACACCCTTCGGTGAGGGCCAGTACCCGTTTGCTCTTTCTCAAGATGAATGGCGTGAGCGCCTGACCGCTGACGAATACCATGTGCTTCGCGAAGCCGGAACCGAGCGGCCGTTCACGGGAGAATACGAGGAGGTGCGGGCAGCCGGAACCTACGCGTGCCGCGCATGCGGCGCAGAGCTTTTCCGTGCAAGCGAGCAATTCAACGCGCACTGCGGGTGGCCTGCGTTCTGGGCTCCCTCCGAAAGTGACCGTGTTGAACTCATCGAGGACCGCAGCCTCGGGATGGTTCGCACCGAGGTGCGCTGCGCTTCGTGCGGGTCACACCTCGGCCACGTTTTCGCGGGTGAAGGATTCCCCACACCCACCGACGAACGGTACTGCATCAACTCCATTTGCCTCGTCCACAGCGATGACGAGGACGCTTCGTCCAAGTAACCCGGGCGCGGCGCGCCTCCCCCGCATGCACGACACGGGGCGATAGGTTTACAGCCGTGGCCATTCATCACTTTCCCCAGGAGCGCGAAGAGTTCGTGAGCGCGATCGACGCGCTCTCGACCGCGCCCCTGCGCCACGAAGTTCAATGGGAAGAAATCCCCGCTCCGTCCCGCCTCGCCCCTTTTTCGTGGGCGGCCGAGGCCGACGTCGTTATGCACGACGCGGATCTGGCGAGCGGGAAGTTCATCGTGCTCTACGACCCGAACGGCAGGGATGAGTGGAGCGGCCGCGCACGCATCGTGACGCTCATCCAGGCGCAGCTCGAGCACGAGTTCGCCCTCGAATCGATGCTCGGCGATGTTGCGTGGAGCTGGGTCACCGAATCACTTGAGCTTGCACAAGCCGAAGCGCACGAACTCGGGTGCACCGTGACGCGTGTGGTGTCCCAAAGTTACGGCGCACTCGCCGCCCGCCCCACGACTGTCGACGTGGAGATGCGAGCCTCGTGGACTCCCGACTCGCTCGACCTCGGCCATCACTTCGGCGCGTGGTCCGCGATTTTGTGTGCAGCCGGCGGTCTGCCGCCGCAGCCGCTTTCCGTGAGCCCGCTTCACCCCTCTCACCACGCGAGGGCGCCTCATCTTTCTGCTTCGAAGGACCGCTAACGGATCCATGACTGATTCTCACGATCAGGTGCAGGAAACCGATCCCGCACCGCTCATTCAGAAGCCCGCGGGAGGAACCCCCACTCTCGTGACAAACGTCCAGGGCATCCTCGAATGGTGCGCACAAGTGCGAGAAGGCGAGGACCTCGCGATCGATGTCGAACGCGCCTCGAGCTACCGCTACTCCGCAAAGGCCTACCTCGTGCAGATCAAGACCGAGTCAGCGGGAATCCTGCTGCTCGATCCCCTCGCGTGCAAACTTCCGGGAACGTTCACGGACATCATGAACTCGCATCCGTGGATTCTTCATGCCGCTCGGCAGGATCTCCCCTCGCTCTCGATGCTCGAACTCGAGCCTCCCGCGCTTTTCGACACCGAGGTCGCCGCACGGCTGCTCGGTCTGCCCAAGGTGAATTTGGGCGCCCTCACCGAGGAATTACTCGGGGTGCGGCTCACGAAAGAACATTCGAGCGCGAACTGGTCGAAACGGCCTCTGCCGGAATCGTGGCTCGACTACGCCGCTCTCGATGTCGAATACCTCGCCGAACTCAAAGCCTCGCTTTCGGGCATGCTCGACGACGCGGGGAAAACGCCATGGGCCCGTGAAGAGTTCGCTTTCGAGGCGACGTTCTCCCACCCCGAGGCGCTCGAGGAGCCGTGGCGCGGCTTGCACGGTCTCGGCAACCTCAAGAGCCCGCTTCAACTCGCGGTTGCGCGCTCCATGTGGGAGCGCCGCGATTCTATCGCGCGTAATGCCGACATCGCACCGTTCATGGTGCTGCGCGATAAACCGCTCGTAGCCATGGCGAAGGCCTCGAGTCAAGGACGCAAAGCCTTCGACAAGGCTGCACCAAAGGACCTCAAGCACCGCGAGAAGTGGTGGCGCTGCGTGCGCGAAGCACGCGAACTGCCACGTGTTCACCTTCCCTCAACCCGTGCCACGAGCCCCTATCCCAACCATCGGTCGTGGCCGAGACGTTTTCCCGAGGTCCTCGGCGCTTACAAGAAGGTTCGCGAGGGACTCCTTGCCCACGCCGAAGAACTCCACATGCCGGTCGAAAACCTTATTTCCCCCGGGCACGTGCGCCACTGGGTGTGGAATCACTTTAACGCGGAAGCGGAGCACCGCATCCCACACGCAAGCCCCGAACAGATCGTCCGCGAACTCGAGGCGGTGGGAGCGAGGCCGTGGCAGGCCGCGCAAGTCACACCCACGATCATTGAGGCACTGCGCGACTACACCCCACCGAGCAGCTGAGCGTCGGGGGCTTCTCCCCTGCGTGCGCGCGCCGTATACGCAAGGGTCGCGATCAGCAGTGCGCTGTTGTGCACGCGCCCCGACAGCGCGGCGCCTTCGAGCTCCTCAAGCGGGACCGTGCGCGTGAGGATCTCGGCTTCCTCGTCGACGCGTGTGAAGTCGACGTGCGAGGCCTTCGTGCACTCGTGTGCCACATACACGCTGATCTTTTCGTTTGAACCGCCGGCGCTCGGGTAGTAATCGAGAAGGTGCTGAACGCTGCCCGCGGTGTATCCAGTTTCTTCCTCGAGCTCGCGCACGGCCGCTTCCGCCGGATCTTCACCATCGTGGTCAAGCAGACCCGCGGGAAGCTCCCACATGTGGGCCCCCGCCGGGTGCCGGTATTGCCGGATCACGATGACTTCCCCTTCGGTCGTGAAAGCGAAAATGGCGACGGCCCCCGTGTGGGCAACGTATTCGCGTGAAAACCTCACTCCCGGGGCGAAGTCGACGACGTCACGCTCGACATTCCACAC
Organism: Dermabacter indicis; assembly: GCA_001403775.1. Taxonomy (GTDB): domain Bacteria; phylum Actinomycetota; class Actinomycetes; order Actinomycetales; family Dermabacteraceae; genus Dermabacter; species Dermabacter indicis. Next base: position 12,683 of record CYUG01000011.1, on the reverse strand, counting down.
AAGCCCCTCGTACACGGTGCGGTTCTCGGCTACGGATCGCTTTTGGAACTCATCAGCAAGAAAGTTCTCGTGCGTGTTCATGCGCTATTTCTCCTCGAAGCGTGGATCTGCGAAAAGAACGTTCTCGAGCTGCGCCAAAAGATCGCTCTCGGTGGGCAATTCCGCGGCTCTCGCGCGCGAAGCCTCCCGCATGTGCTCGAGACGCGCGCGAGCTCCGGGCGTGAGGGGAAGGAGCTCGGTAAGCCGCTTCGCGAGCTCCCGCGAGTTCCCCGGCTCAATGAGCGAGATCTGTTCGCCCGTGACCCATCGCGTTCCGCCGGCGTCCGTGGCAATGATGGCGGCGCCCTCCCCGATCGCTTCTTGAAGCGCCACGGGCTGCCCCTCCCACGAGCTTGTTTGCACTACAAGGTCGGCTTCGCCCATAAGCACGCGAGGTGCCGCCACTCGGCCGAGAAGTTCGATGGGGAGCCTCCCCGCGACGATGCGAGACTCGAGACTTTGGCGCTCCGGGCCCTCCCCCGCGATTCGCACGCGAAGCTGGCCGGGGTGTCGCTCATTGACGATACGCACGGCTTCGCACAGGCATGCGAGGTCCTTCTGGGGTGCGAGACGGGCGATGCACACGACTTCGAGAACGTCGCTGCTTCTCGGCGTACACTCGCCCACATGCTCCGCGCTCGGCGCCGGGATGATCGCCCGCTCGACGGCACGCGCGCCACTCGTGCGCGCGGCATCCGCGAGATCCGGGGATACTGCGAGCACGAGAGCACTTCTTCGCGACGCGAAAGCGAACAACGACCGGCCGATGAGCGCGCCGAGCCCTGTGCGGGGCATGCGATTATGGAGCGTCGTCACGAGGCGCACACGCGAGCGAAGCATCGGCGTGAGCGCAAGAGCGGCGATGGCCCCCGCTCGGGCACCGTGCGCGTGAACCGTGAGCGGCTCGCCCTCGGCACGCCGCAATTCCTCCCCCACGATCGCGCGAAGCGCCCGCCGCGCGCCATACGCGGCGAAAGGGGAGGCACCCGAGGCGATTGCGAGAGGTCGGTAGTGGATGCCGGATGTGCCTGCGCGCGAGTCAGCGCCCGCGACAAGCGCACTTTCCCCCGCATCGACGACGCGCACTCCCGAACGCGCGAGGAGCCGCGCTTCTTCACGTACGTGCACAAGCAAGCCTCCTTCGGCACGCGGCCGCACAAGGATCACACGCCGCATCCCGCTACGCCTTCTTCGAGGGTCTCGCGAGGCGCGCGAAAAGCCCGAGGACGGGCGCGGCAAGCGCGCGATCCGCAATCATCAGCACGCAGAGGCACACCGTGGCTCCCACCACGCCGGTGGCAATGCCGAGCATGAGCGAGCCCCACGCTCCACGTAAGACGTCATCGACGAGCTTGGCGACTCCAAGCCCTGCGAGGGACCCGAGCACGGAGGCGAGAGTCGAAGCGAGCACCGTTTTCACGAGAGGGCGCACGTGCTCGCGCACCATCACACGATCACGAAGGAGATTAAGCGCCCCAATCGCTGCGATCCACATGCCCACCGAGATGCACAATCCGAAAAGCGCACCTGCGGTTGCCGTCGTTCGCGGCGGCGACGTCAAAACCGTCACGAGAATAAGCACGCCCGCGATACCCCAGCCCGTCGCACCGATAGCGAGCGCCTCGGCGGGCCTCATTCCCGCATAGAGCACTTTGGTCGTGAGCATGACGATCCCGTAGGCGATGAGACCCACAGCAAGCGCAGCCGTCACAGCCCCCACACCTCGAATACCCGAACGATCTACCGCAACAAAGAAATTGTCGAGGGGGACACCCGCGCCCCACAGCGCCGCCCCGCCCACGGCGGCAAACGCCACCACGGTCTGAATCGAGCGCAGCGTGAGCGCGGAGAACCTCGTGCGATCACCGAGCGTGCGAATCTCTGAAAGCTCGGGAAACACGCTCGTCATGACCGGCACGAGGAGCACGGCATAGGGCAAGAGGTACACGGCCTGGCCGTACTGGAAAAGCGGGAGGGTGCCCGTTCCACCTGCACGAACCGCGAGGGCGAGAATGAGTGCGGTCGTAAGTTGCTGCGCTCCGACGGTGGCAAGGCCCGAGCCAGCAAGGCCAAGAGCGCGCGAGCACACGCCCCTGGACAGGGCGAGGCGCGGCGTGTAGAGGAAGCCCGAACGCACGGCGGGGATCAGCACGCACAGGGCCATCGCGACGACGCCGAGAGTTGTGCCCCACCCGAGTGCGGCTTCAGAAAGGTTGGAGAGCGTCGCGGGCGTGACCCCCACGGGAATCGTAAGTGAGTAGAGACCGTACGTCACCATCACCACGACACTCGAGACGAGCGGCGCGAGGGCGGGCCACAAGAACGTGCGTCGAGCCTGAAGATAGGCGCCGAGCACGATAGTGATCGCGTAGAACGGCAGTTGAAGCGCGAAAACACGCATGAGTCGAGCGCCGAGGTCGATAGCGGGTGCTTCCGCCGCGAGCGCCCCGCTTCCAAGGATGACCCGTGCGAGCGTGGGAGCCAAAACCCATACGAGAGCAGCAAGAACGCACGTCACGAGCACACTCCACGTGAGTAATGCCGAGACGATCCCGGACGCACTCTCACGAGGGGCGACCCGACTGCCCACCTCGAGATCACGGGTGGGCTCATCAAGGAGTCCCGCAATAAGCGGGATGACCATGCTCGCGAGTGCGCCGCCCGCGGCGACCTCGAAAAGGACGCTCGGTACGAGATTCGCGCTCGCATACGCGGTTCCTATGTCGCCCGCGCCGACACTCGCCCCAAAGACGAGGTAGCGCACGAAGCCCGCAAGACGCGCAAGCACCGTGATAGCGGCGATCAGCCCCGTCGCGCGGATTAGGGACGAGGCACGGGAGGTCGGCATCATTCCCTCCCACATTCGTCGATTGCGGTCAGAATTTCAGAGGAGGCAATCACGCGTGTGAAGCTCACGCGCTCACTAACGAGCGTAAGGCCGACGGCCGCGGATGCGACCGCCGTACGAAAAGCACGCGAGGAGGAAAACGCCGCCAACACTCCCACGTTCGCGCCAAGCGCATTGGCGCCGGCATCGCCAAGCATGCCGCGTGCACCAAAGTCGCGGGGCGCAGCGAGAATCACCGCGGCCACGTGCGCGGAGGCGAGAGCTGCCCGCGAAGGCGCAGAAGCGGTAGTAGCCGGGCCCGCGAGGGCAAGAAGCGCGCCGAGCGTCGTCGCCTTGAGGGCGCGGGACGGGCGCAGGTCAAAGAGATTCGCGAGGTTGGCACTCGCGGCAATGAGCACGGTATCGAGGCCACGATCCACGACCGAGAGAGCCACCGAGGCGCAAGAAGTGTCGGACCCTGCCCTTTCTCGCGCCCGCCCGCACTCGCGTGCGAGAACGCCGGCCGCCGCCGCGATGCCGAGGATTTTCACGTTTCCGGTCGTGAGGCGACCTCGCGCAAGCGCTCCGAGGTGCCCCTTGAGTCCTTTCGGCGGCTTTTCGTCACCGCGCATAAGGATCGGCTCGAGCACGTCGTCGCCGAGCCCGACGGCACCCACGAGGGCCATCGAGGCAGCCGAAGGCGTACCAAGCCCAACGAGGCAGCCGGCGGCAAGAGCACTCGCCACCTCGATCCCTTCAAAGAGCGTGACGCGCTCGCCTCGAAAGTTGGTGCGCTCGAGTTGCGCGCGAAGCGAGACCGGCGCCCTGTCAACGAGACCGGCACATGCGCGCGACGCGAGCGTCGCCGCTCCAGCACCGACCCCTATGGCACGAACGATGTCGATCACTGCCCACCGCCGTCACTCGCGGGCACATTTTCCGCATCGTCCGTGCCACCGCGGGGGGCAGCAGAATCGCCCTCACCGCTTTCCTCGGCGCGCGAGGAGGCGAGCTCGCGGATCGCCGGTGCATCGGGCACGAGAGTCTTGGCATCGGAAGCCGAACCATAGGCCCCGGGCATATCAACCTGGGCCCCGGCAAGTGCGAGCGTGAGCGTCGCCGGGCCGGACGCATAGGTGAGCATGTCAATGCTTGCGACGCGGTCTCGAAGCTCGCCCGAGCGTACAGCCGACACGATGCCTTCCGAACCGCCGCGCCCCGTTGGAGACCCCCCAACGGCCATCGACACACCGCGCTTATCGAGAGTCGTCACGAGCGACAGACGAGCCTTCTGCAGGTTATCCGCCCGCGTCGAGGCCGATTCAGGGGAATCACTCGAGACCGCGAAAAGCGACCCTTCGCCCGAAAACACGAGCACAGAATCGACGGCCGAAATATCTCCCTGGAGCGTGATGAGACCACTGGCGCTCAAAACCTTGGCGATCTCGAGCCTCGCGTCATCATCGAGATCCTCCGACGGAGAAAGGAGACGCGCAATCACCGAAGCAACCATCTCCGACGTCGATGTTCCACTCGGCTTCACTCCCGGCCTAGTCTTCGCGATCGACGCGAGAGCGGAACGACGCTCCCCCTCCGAAGCCGGATCCCACAACGCTTGTCCAAGCTCGATGTGCGGGCCGCTCTCACCGCCGGCTGAGTCGACAAGCACGCGCGTCGCCTCCACTTCCTTGCCAAGCGAGGAATGATCGGAAATCGTCGCGACCTTCTCACCACGCATCGTGTCGGTCACGAGGCCCGCGCCGGAAGCCTCCACAAACCCCTCGAGGTCGGCGTTTTCAGCCTTGACCGCGTCATTCGACGCGCGCATCTCGTCACGCTCGACCCTGAGCTGCTCAACCTGCGCGGTCAGGGTTTGCCCCACGCCGTCCCTGAGAGGGCCCGCACCGAGAACGATGCCGATCGCGAGGGCGAGAAATACCGCCACGAGTGAGACGAGGTGATAGCGAAAGTCGATCATGGGATCGATCCTCCCTGGGTAAACAGAGCGGTGAAGAAACGCAAGGCATCATCGAGCCTCGCGCCAAGAATCTGAATGAGCGCCTGACCGCCGTCAGTCACCGAGAGAGCAACGGCGAGCGCGAGCAAGCCCGCAATGACGAGGAAGACGAGCTGAAAAGTGGAAATGCGCTGGCGATACAGCCGCGAGACTCCCTTCGCATCCACAAGCTTCGAGCCCACGCGAAGGCGCGTCAGGAACGTTGAGCTCATGCCCGCACGCCCCTTGTCGAGAAACTCCTCGAGCGTCCCGTGAGTGCCAACGGCGACGATGACATCGGCCCCGCGGTCGTCGGCGAGAAGCATCGCGATGTCCTCGCTCGTTCCCGACGCTGGAAACGTCACAGCGCCCTCCCCGAGGCCGAGCTTGCGGACGCGTTCCATGCCGGGGGCGCGGCCATCGCGATACGCGTGCACCACGATCTCCGCACCGCTTTTCAGGGCACGATCCGAAACCGAATCCATATCGCCGATAATCATGTCGAGCCCGTACCCGGCATCGAGAACGGCATCGGCGCCGCCGTCCACGCCGATGATGACGGGCCTATTTTCGCGAATGAAAGGCATGAGGGTCGCGAGGTCCTCGCGGTAGTGGTAGCCGCGAACAACGATCAGCACAGGACGCCCTTGGAAACGGGTTCGCACTTCGGGCGTGCCCACGCCGTTGATGAGGAGCTCGCGTTCACGCAGCATGTATTCCATGGTGTTGGAGGCGAACGCCTCGAGTTGCTCGCTGAGTCCCTCACGGGCCCTCTCGAGCTTCTCGTGGAGGACATCGAGTGTGTACAGTTCCGCTTCAAGACGCTCGCCGGTGCTGAGCGCGACACCGCTCTCGTCGATCTCCACGAAACGGCCTTCGCGCACGACGTTAAACAAATCCTGGTCCAGCACATCGAGCACGGGAATACCGGCCTCGACGAGAATCTGCGGCCCGGCGTTCGGGTAGCGCCCCGAAATCGATGGGGAGGCGTTGAGTACAGCACCCGGGTGCTTATCGACGAGCGCCTCGGCGGCAACGCGATCGATGTCCTCGTGATCAATCACGACAATGTCACCAGGCTCAACGCGCTTCGTGAGGTCTTTCGTGCGCGAGCCGGCCTTCGCCCGACCAGCAATCGGGAATTGAAATTCACTATTCACGCGCCGTGAGCCCCCGTCGAGGTCGCGAGGAGTTCAGCGGCGTGCTCGAGCGCGGTATCGCTTTCCGCATCTCCCGCAAGCATCCGCGCCAGTTCGCGCACGCGCGCCTCCCCCTCGAGCGGCTCAAGACGCGAGATGGTGCGCTCCTCGCCATCGTCGCTTCGAGTTTCTTTCACGATTCGCACGTGACACCCCGCCCACGAAGCCACCTGCGGAAGGTGCGTGACGACAATGACCTGGGCGCTTTCGGCGAGCCGCGCAAGCCGCTCCCCCACGGCACGTGCAGCTCGCCCGCCGATGCCGGCATCGATCTCATCGAACACAAAAACAGGATGGGCGCCGCCGCGCGTAGCATCCGCAAGAGAAGCAATCGCGACTTCGAGCGCGAGCATCACGCGCGAGAGCTCACCACCCGAGGCTCCGGTCGCAACCGGCATGAACTCCGCTCCGGGATGGGGCTGCATCGTGAACGTGACCTGATCGCTGCCACTCGCACCGCGAGCTGCCGGCTCAACCTCGATTCGAAGGGCCGCACCGGGCATCTCAAGGCCCGCGAGCTCACTCTCGATTTCCGAAGCAAGCCTCGCCGCAGCCGCGCGCCTTTCCGCGCTCAGTTCCAACGCCACCTCGGAAAGCTCGCCGTCGAGCTCGCCGCGGCGCTCCTCGCACTCCTCGAGTCGCTTCACGCCATCCTCGAGCTCGTGAAGAGACTCGAGGGCCTCGCGAGAATGCTCCAAAAGCGCGCTCACGTTCTCCGCGCCACCGAGCCGGGGGCCGAGATCGCGCACGAGAACGCTCAGTTCGTGCAGGCGCTCTTGCGCCTCTTCGAGTCTCCCGGGAGAGGCTTCCCACCCGTCGCGCACAAGCGAAATTTCGCGCGCAATATCGCTCGCATCGTCACGCAGCGCGAGAATGCGGTTCAACACGTCCGAAGTTCCTGGCGCTGAGCCCAGCGACGCCGCCGCACTATCCGCGTGGGTGAGCACGCTCGAGGATTCATCCCCGGCCAGGTGCATGAGCGCGCCCTCGAGAGCAGCGATCGAGTCAGCCGCATCGCTCAGACGTTCGATCTCTTCGCGCAAGGCATCATCTTCACCTTCGAACGTGCCAGCAGCCTCGATCGCTTGAAGAACGTCATTCAGCTCAGCCTCACGCCGCTCGCGATCACGAAGCGCCGCCGAAAGCTCCTTCACTTCCCTGTCAAGAGAAACGAATTCCCCAAAGAGGGAGCGATGCCGGGCGAGCAAGCGTCGGCCTTCTTCGCCGAGCACCAAATCGAGCGCCTCGAGCTGCGCGGCGGGCTCACGCAAGCGAAGCTGATCGCTTTGCCCGTGGATCGTGATTTCCCCGCCCACGACTTCGCCGAGCGTACCCACGGGAACCGGCGCACCGCCGATGTGCGCACGCGAGCGCCCCTCTTTCGTCACGCGGCGAACGACGAGCACTTCGTCGTCTTCCACTTCCGCACCCAGCTCATCGAGACGTTCACGCACGGGCGCACCCTTCTCGAGCTCCACGCGGCCCGAAACCGTGCTCGAGACCCCCGCGCGCCGCGAATCCAGGCGGCGCCCCATGAGCAGGCCGAGCCCCGTAATGACCATAGTCTTACCCGCACCGGTCTCACCCGTGAGTGCCGTGAAGCCGGGCCCGAAATCGATCGAGGCATCGTCGATGACCCCGATGCGGCGAATCGACAGCGATCGCAGCATTCAGCTCTCCCCCGCGCCCGAGTCAAACCGCGCATCGGGGTTACCCCCACGCCAGCCCTCCACGGGAAGCTGGAATTTTTCGACGAGGCGATCTGCAAAAGGAGTTTCCGCGAAACGCGCAAAATGGACGCTGCTCTTCGACAGATGAGTCTCAAGTCTCGAGCCGGGTGGAAGTTCCACCTGGCGACGACCATCGAGGGTCAGCAGGCCCGGCGAAGGCGAATCGGGCGAAAGCTCAATCTCCACGACGGACGAGCGGCCCATGACAAGCGGCCTCGCGAAAAGCGCGTGCGCGGCCAGGGGAACAAGAAGCATCGCATCGACCTCGGGCCACATCACCGGGCCGCCAGCCGAGAACGCGTACGCGGTCGAGCCCGTGGGACTCGATAGGAGCACGCCATCGCATCCAAACTCCGAAACGGGGCGCCCGTCAATCCCCACGACGACATAAATCATGCGTTCGCGATCGCTCTTCTCAAGGCTCGCCTCGTTAAGCGCCCAATCAGCGTGGAGGAGGCTACCGTCGGCAGCAAAAGCCTTCGTGCGGATCACGCTTCGCGCCTCGAGAACATACTCGCGCGCGAGAAGCCTACGCACGGTCGCGCCGAGCTCCGCAACTTCGCTCTCGGCGAGGAAGCCCACGTGCCCAAGGTTGACGCCGTGAACGGGAATGTTGAGGGGGCGAATCAGCTCAAGCGCGCGAAGAATCGTGCCGTCGCCACCGAGCACGATGCACAGTTCCGTTTCCGCGGACAGTTCCACGTGGTCGAGAACTTCGAGGCGACCCGCGTCAATGGTCTCGACGAGCGCTCGTGCGGCGGGATCCTCGGACCGCGCAGAGATTTCTTCGGCCTGCGCACGCGTCAACGTTGGCCGCACACCGGCGGCATGCAGGTCTTCGGCAACTCTCCGCGCAGCTTTGAGAGCCACGACGCGGCCCGTGTGAACGTACAGTAAAAAACGCCTCAGGGCTCTCCTCCTTCCGGAACGTGCGACTCTCCCGACTCTCACGAGCCGGCGTGCGCCTCGCGACGACGGCCCTCGGCTTCGGCGAGGGCACCCTCGATCATTCCATACTCGCCCTCGGCTACGCGCGCACCGCGAGGCAATTTTTCGCACAGAAGAAAAAACTCGATATTCCCATCCTGACCCGGAAGCGGGCTCGGGTGCACAGCAAGGAGGGAAAGTCCGACGCTTCGGGCGCACTCGGCGACGCGCATGAGCGCATCACGCCAGGCGCCCGGATCCGTCACCACGCCCGACTTCGGAAGCCGAGAACGCCCCACCTCGAACTGCGGCTTCAGCATGAACAGGAGGTGAGCACCAGGCTCCACAAGCCGTGCCGCCACCTCGAGGATGTGCGTAAGAGAAATGAAGGAAACGTCGGTCACAACGAGATCGGGAATGCCCACCCCGGTCGGTTCCGCCGCAGCGAGCATGGGTCTCGTAAGAGAACGCGCATCGGTACCCTCGAGGTTCGCGAGCTTCTCCTCGCGATCGAGGCGCGCAAGAAGTTGGCCGTGGCCCACATCGACCGCCCACACGTGGCGGGCACCGCGGCGAAGGCAAACATCGGAAAAGCCCCCGGTAGACGCCCCCAGATCGAGTACCCGCGCCCCGTCGATGCGCGGAGCCCGCGAGCCGAGCTGCTCCAGGGTTCCCTCGAGTTTGAGGGCGGCGCGAGAAGCGAACTCTCCGCCTTCGGGAACGCCGCGTACATCGAGCGTGTCAGCGTCACTGATGCTCAGTGACGGTTTGCGCGCGACTCGGCCATTGACGAATGCACGCTTCTCCTCAACAATGCGACGCGCATGCGTGCGCGACGATGCGAAGCCGCGCGCAAAAAGAGCGGCATCGAGGCGGGGTACCACGGGAGCGTTACTCGCCGAACGGCGCGAAGAGCTCGCCCGACTCGGAGCGGATTTCACCTTCGAAAGCGCTTTCGGGGAAACGCGCGTTCACAAGTGACATCACGACCTGTGCCGCACGCCAACTCGACGCGTCCCCCGTCACGATGATGTCACCGCCTTCAAGGTGGGCCGAGGTACCTCCAAGGTGCGCGCGTTCGCCGTCGATCACGGGATGCGCGGCGCTCTTTGCCAGGTACGAAAGATTGGGGCGCACGAACACGGGACGCTGAATCGCAGGCGCGTGTGCGGCATCGAGCCAGCTTGAGACACCCGTGAGCGTGTGGAACGTGGGAACGCCCGCGCGATTTCCGCCCTCGAGGTCGGTATCGAGGCGATCCCCGATCGCGAGCGGCAGGCTCGAGTGAGCGTTCTGCGCGGCAACCGTAAACATCGCGGGCTCGGGCTTCCCTGCCGCGACGGCCTTGACGCCCGTCGAGAATTCGAGGGCGTGCACGAGCGCGCCGTTGCCGGGAGCGAACCCCTTCTCGGTTGGCAGAGTCGAATCGATATTGGTGGCAACAAAGAACGCTCCGCGACGAATGGCGTAGGCCGCTTCCGCGAGGTCAGCCCAGCCAACGGTCGGCGCAAAGCCCTGGATCACAGCCTTGACGTCTTCGCGATCCTCTCGGGTCACGGTGTAGCCGTACCGCTCGACCTCCTCGACGAGGCCGCGGCCTCCCACGACGAGGATCGTGCTGCCCGCCTCCACGTGCTCTTTCACGAGGCTCATCGCGACCATCGGCGAGTTCACCACTTCGTTAGCGTGGGCCTCGTAGCCGAGCGAAGTCAGGTGTTCCACCACCATGTCCGGGGTGCGCGAGGCATTGTTGGTCGCAAACGCGATCGCCAGCCCCTTCGCACGAGCAGCGGCCATAGCCTCAACACCGTGGTCAATCACGGTGGCGCCATTCATAAGCGTCCCGTCCATATCAAACAGGAGCGCATCGAACAGGTCGAAGAAGGTCGGGTCAGGAAACTTCACGTCATTCCTCCTCGTGCGGGAGATCGGTACCGGCGGGCGCGAGGGTCTCGGAATCTTCAGCAACAGCAGCATGCTCGGCCGGCTCACCAGGCTCGGCCGGGATAACCGCCTCACCGGATTCTTCGCGGTCCGACGCTTGCTCAGCCTCCATCGCCTCGAGTTTTGCGGCTTCGCGCTCGGCTTCCTCGAAATCGGCTTCGACGTCAAACACGCCTATTTCTTCCTCGGTCCGTTCGGTGGCTGCTTCACGCGGGCGCGGAGCGCGTCCAAGACGTGCATACGCGTCGGTTTCCTCGTTCACGTCGGCATCGGCCGCGAGGGTGATCCACTTTTTGGCTTCTTCAGGCTTACCCGCCTTCTCGAGAAGGTCGGCATAGGCGAGCCACAGCCTGAACTGCCACTTCCCATCGACCTTCGAGCGGAGGGCCGGAATCTCGAGCGTGGCAATCGCCGTATCGAGATCCCCAAGATCGGCGTAGGCACCCGCAACGACCATCATGAGCTCGATGGTTTCAGCATTAGTGAGCTTTGCTGCCTCTTCCGACTGGGCGATATCGAAGGCCTTCTCCGGCCGTCCGAGGCCGCGCTCACAGTCCGCCACGATAGGCAAGAGATCAACATTACCGCTCATGCGCATCGCCGCGCGCATCTCGCGGATCGCACCGCGATAGTCACCTGCTTCGTAAAGCAAGGCACCGTAAAGCTCTCGTACCGAAGGAACACGCGCGCCAAATCGTGCCGCCCACTTGGCATGTTCGAGGGCGCGTTCGGGTTCGCTTTCGGTGAGCATCGCGCACGCCACGAGGTGGCGCGACACGCGCTCCATTTGCTCCTTCGTAAGTGCCTTGAGCGTGCCACGTAGCTCGGGCGCAAGCTCGCTACCGGTGATATCGGCGGGGACAAAGGGCTCCCGGCCCTCACGCAGGCGTTCCTGGCGATCCGCCTCGAACCCTTCGGCGCTCGACATGCGTTCGCGCCGTTCAAAGCGCCTCTGATCGCGCTCATCGCGGAAGCCGCGCTCTCCCTTACCTGGACGGCGGCCACGGCCCTTGAAATCGGAGCGGCGCTGATAGCCTTCGCGGCGCGGCTTATCGTCACGGTTCCTGCGACGCTCACCATCACGACGCGGCCTATCCTCACGGTTCCAGCGACGCTCACCATCACGACGCGGCTTCTCGTCGCGACCCCAGCGCCCCTCACCGCTGCGGTCCTCGCGCTTACCACGACGACCCTTCCACTCGTCATCGCGGCCCGCACGTGTGTAACGCGAGCTACGGTCCGAACCGTAGGAGCGACGTTTGCTGTCACGCCCTTTTTCACCGTGCTGATCGCGGTCGCCGCGGGACATTTTCCGGCCGTCATCATTTCGCGTTGCGCCGCGCGGTTTACGCGAGCCGTATTCGCCCCTTGCACGCGGGCGTTCGTCGCGAGTGGGTCGCGAGTCTGATTCAAAGCTTTCGTTGTCGGACAATCCGCAACTCCTCACAGGGGGCGTGCCACAGCGTAGGTGCCAAGCACGCGGGTCTCTCTCATCGTTGGCGGTCCCGCGCCGGTGCACGGTACACAACGTAGTTCTACGCTAGTGGACTACTGCCGTGGTGGGCCCTTGTAGACTTCGTTTTCCGGTCAAGTTCACACTGGCAAGGAGCCGAGTTTTAGGGACGCCACGAAGTAGGCGAAGAAAAGACGGTGTTAAATGCGGGGAGCCCCGGCCGTGACGGCCGGGGCTCAACCCGAAACGAGGAGTTCGGCGGTGTCCTACTCTCCCACACCCTCCCGAGTGCAGTACCATCGGCGCTGTTGGGCTTAGCTTCCGGGTTCGGAATGGAACCGGGCGTTTCCCCAACGCAATGACCACCGAAACAAATCAACAACAACCCCACCCCCCCCACACGAGGGGAGCCATATTCGGGGGGTGTGGTGAGTCAACCACACAGTGAACGCGAACAACAACAACAAACAAACAAGAGTGTTGATAAGTCATCGGCCAATTAGTACCAGTCAGCTGAACGCATTACTACGCTTCCACATCTGGCCTATCAACCCCGTCATCTACAGGG
>CYUG01000010.1 GCA_001403775.1 Dermabacter indicis | reverse complement strand
CGAGATCGCGGCGCTGCGCGCCCGGAAGGCCGCGATGCTTGGGTTCGAGGATTTCGCCTCACTCGCCGTCGCCGACCGCACCGCCCGCACGGCTGCCGCGGTAGATGAGCTGTTCGCGAAGACGAGCGCGCCCGCGATGGCGAATGCCGACCGCGAGGCGGAAAAGATCGCAGCCCGCGCGAAGCAGGACGGCATCACCACTCTCGAGCCGTGGGATTGGGCGTTCTATAGCGACAAGGTCAAGGCTGAGGAGTTCAGCGTGGACACGGCGGCGCTGCGCCCTTACTTCGCTCTCGATCGCGTGGTCGAGGATGGCGTGTTCTACGCCGCCGAGAAGCTCTATGGCATCACGTTCAAGCGCCGCGAGGATCTCGTGGGCTACCACCCCGAGGTCAAGGTGTGGGAGGTCTTCGACGAAAGCGGCGAGGGGCTCGGCCTGTTCCTCGGCGACTATTTCACGCGCGACACGAAGCGCGGCGGCGCATGGATGAACAACATCGTTGACCAGTCGCTCTCGGAGGGCACGAAGCCCGTCGTCGTCAACAACCTCAACATCAGCGCCCCCGCCGATGGCGATACGGCGCTCGTGTCGCTGGATGAGGTGAGCACGCTCTTCCACGAGTTCGGGCATGCCCTGCACGGCCTCTTCTCGAACGTCACGTACGAGACTCTCTCGGGGCTCACGGTCGAGCGCGACATCGTCGAGTACCCGAGCCAGGTCAACGAGATGTGGATGTTCCACCCGGAGATCCTGCCGAATTACGCGAAGCACGTGGAGACCGGAGAGGTCGTTCCGCAAGAGCTGATCGACGCCGTGACCGCCTCCCAGCAGTGGGGCGAGGGCTTCGGCACCGTCGAATACCTGCGTGCCGCGGCCCTCGACTGGGCGTGGCACCGCCTTCCGGCCTCGCTCGAGGCCGAGCCAATCGAGGACCCGGTGGTGTTCGAGCAGGCCTCGCTCGAGGACGCGGGGCTCATGCACCCTCTCGTGGAGTCTCGCTACCGCACGAGCTACCTCAACCACACCTTCTCGGGCAGCTACGCGGCCGGCTACTACTCCTACCTGTGGGCCGAAGTGTTCGATGCGGACACGGTCGCGTGGTACGAGGAAAACGGCGGGCTCACGCGCGAAAACGGCGATAAGTTCCGCGAGCACGTGCTCTCAATCGGCGCAACACGCCCGATTCCCGAGGCCTTTAAGGACATGACGGGCCGCGAGGCCCAGTACGAGCCGCTCCTCAAGCGACGCGGACTGATCTGATCCTCACCTGAGCGTTGGGGCGGTGCCTTCGGGTACCGCCCCATTTTGCACGTCCCGCCGCGCGCGCCACTTTCGCACAAACCGCATGAGCACAACGATCGCGACGATCGCCCCGATGAGAATGAACACCGCGGCGATTCCCGCGAGGATCGGAAGCAGCACCGCGAGAATCGCGAGAAGCGCCGCACCGATATCTTCAATGACACTCACGAGCACGTTCGAGACCGGCTCGGGCGAAACGTTGACCGCCGCGCGGGTGGCGGCCTTCGCGCCGTGCGTGCCGAGCGCCGCAGCGGTGCCCACGGCGGCGTAGATCACCGCGGTCGTCGTATCCGTTTCACCGCCGAGCAGGAAGCCAATCGCGCCACCGGCAACGGGCCGCACAACCGTGTTGATGGCATCCCACACCGAATCGAGGAACTGCACCTTATCCGCGAGGAAATCGACGACCACGAGGATTGCGGCGATCACGAGCACGTCGGTGCGCTGCATGACCTGCGGAATCTCCTGCACCTCGAGCAGCCGCCCAGCAAAGCCCAGCACGAACAGCATGAAGTAAGGGCGCACGCCGCTCACCACGCCAGAGGTCAGGGTCATCATGAAGGCTTCCACGGCGGTCTCCTTGGGCTCGGGGGCAGGAAAGGTTTGGGGCCGACGTTTGCTCGGCAACCGTCGGACCTACGGTACCCAAAGCCGGGCGAGCCGTCACGAGTAGGGTTGTGTATATGGCACAGTTCAGGCGTCCCGCATCACTTTCTCCCCAGCGTCAAGAGGCAATCGAGGGCGGTGTGGACCCGGCCCTCAAGAACGAGGCGGCGCACGAGAGCGCGGCGGCGCTTCTTCGCGAAACGCGCGAACATGCACGCCCCGAGGTCGTCGAGCGCGTGCTCCGGCTCGTCGAGCGCGAGGGTCTCGAGGACCTCGCTGCGCTCTGGTCGGGCGCTGAGCCCGCCTCGCTTCCCGGCGCGCTCTGGCGCCTCTACGTTCTCCACACGTGGGTCCAACGCGACACCGACGAGGTACGGCGCTTATTCGAGCTCGGCCGTTCCACGGCACCGGGACTCACGTATCTTGTGGGCTTTAGTGACCCGCCCACGATCGACTCCATGCGTGTGACGCTCGATGCGATTCTTTCGGGCGCCTTCACGGGTGATCTCTCGGTTGCGCTTTCGCGCGCGGCGGCCGTCGCGATGCTCGCCGCCTATGGCTCGGCACACGCCGCCGACTCCCCCGACGCGCGCGCGGAACTCACGCCTTCACTCGGCACGCCCGCGACCCCCGAGCAACTCACGGCACGCGCCGAACGACTCCTCAAGACGGGCGAGGCCCTCGGCGAGGCCGCGCGCTCAGCTGCGGCGGGAACCC
>CYUG01000009.1 GCA_001403775.1 Dermabacter indicis | reverse complement strand
GGGGCGGTGCCTTCGGGTACCGCCCCATTTTGCACGTCCCGCCGCGCGCGCCACTTTCGCACAAACCGCATGAGCACAACGATCGCGACGATCGCCCCGATGAGAATGAACACCGCGGCGATTCCCGCGAGGATCGGAAGCAGCACCGCGAGAATCGCGAGAAGCGCCGCACCGATATCTTCAATGACACTCACGAGCACGTTCGAGACCGGCTCGGGCGAAACGTTGACCGCCGCGCGGGTGGCGGCCTTCGCGCCGTGCGTGCCGAGCGCCGCAGCGGTGCCCACGGCGGCGTAGATCACCGCGGTCGTCGTATCCGTTTCACCGCCGAGCAGGAAGCCAATCGCGCCACCGGCAACGGGCCGCACAACCGTGTTGATGGCATCCCACACCGAATCGAGGAACTGCACCTTATCCGCGAGGAAATCGACGACCACGAGGATTGCGGCGATCACGAGCACGTCGGTGCGCTGCATGACCTGCGGAATCTCCTGCACCTCGAGCAGCCGCCCAGCAAAGCCCAGCACGAACAGCATGAAGTAAGGGCGCACGCCGCTCACCACGCCAGAGGTCAGGGTCATCATGAAGGCTTCCACGGCGGTCTCCTTGGGCTCGGGGGCAGGAAAGGTTTGGGGCCGACGTTTGCTCGGCAACCGTCGGACCTACGGTACCCAAAGCCGGGCGAGCCGTCACGAGTAGGGTTGTGTATATGGCACAGTTCAGGCGTCCCGCATCACTTTCTCCCCAGCGTCAAGAGGCAATCGAGGGCGGTGTGGACCCGGCCCTCAAGAACGAGGCGGCGCACGAGAGCGCGGCGGCGCTTCTTCGCGAAACGCGCGAACATGCACGCCCCGAGGTCGTCGAGCGCGTGCTCCGGCTCGTCGAGCGCGAGGGTCTCGAGGACCTCGCTGCGCTCTGGTC
>CYUG01000008.1 GCA_001403775.1 Dermabacter indicis | reverse complement strand
GTGCGTATGTTGTTTGATATCTCAATAGTGTGTCTGTTTATTGATGCCAATTTTTTTGGCAGGAACATTGAATTTCTTGTTCAATTTCTGGATGGTCAGCGTAATGTTGATTGTTTTGTTTCTGCTGGGTTTAGATTTTTCTGTTTTTTAATGGAGAGTTTGATCCTGGCTCAGGACGAACGCTGGCGGCGTGCTTAACACATGCAAGTCGAACGATGAAGCTGTGCTTGCACAGTGGATTAGTGGCGAACGGGTGAGTAACACGTGAGTAACCTGCCCTTCACTTTGGGATAACTCCGAGAAATCGGGGCTAATACTGGATATGACCTTGGCCCGCATGGGTTTTGGTGGAAAGTTTTTCGGTGGGGGATGGGCTCGCGGCCTATCAGTTTGTTGGTGAGGTAGTGGCTCACCAAGGCGATGACGGGTAGCCGGCCTGAGAGGGCGACCGGCCACACTGGGACTGAGACACGGCCCAGACTCCTACGGGAGGCAGCAGTGGGGAATATTGCACAATGGGCGAAAGCCTGATGCAGCGACGCCGCGTGGGGGATGACGGCCTTCGGGTTGTAAACCTCTTTCAGCAAGGAAGAAGCGAAAGTGACGGTACTTGCAGAAGAAGCGCCGGCTAACTACGTGCCAGCAGCCGCGGTAATACGTAGGGCGCAAGCGTTGTCCGGAATTATTGGGCGTAAAGAGCTTGTAGGTGGCTTGTCGCGTCTGCCGTGAAAACCCGAGGCTTAACCTTGGGCGTGCGGTGGGTACGGGCAGGCTAGAGTGCGGTAGGGGAGACTGGAATTCCTGGTGTAGCGGTGAAATGCGCAGATATCAGGAGGAACACCGATGGCGAAGGCAGGTCTCTGGGCCGTGACTGACACTGAGAAGCGAAAGCATGGGGAGCGAACAGGATTAGATACCCTGGTAGTCCATGCCGTAAACGTTGGGCACTAGGTGTGGGGAGCATTCCACGTTTTCCGCGCCGTAGCTAACGCATTAAGTGCCCCGCCTGGGGAGTACGGCCGCAAGGCTAAAACTCAAAGGAATTGACGGGGGCCCGCACAAGCGGCGGAGCATGCGGATTAATTCGATGCAACGCGAAGAACCTTACCAAGGCTTGACATGCACTGGATCGCTGCAGAGATGTGGTTTTCTTTGGACTGGTGCACAGGTGGTGCATGGTTGTCGTCAGCTCGTGTCGTGAGATGTTGGGTTAAGTCCCGCAACGAGCGCAACCCTCGTTCCATGTTGCCAGCACTTCGGGTGGGGACTCATGGGAGACTGCCGGGGTCAACTCGGAGGAAGGTGGGGACGACGTCAAATCATCATGCCCCTTATGTCTTGGGCTTCACGCGTGCTACAATGGTCGGTACAATGGGTTGCGATACTGTGAGGTGGAGCTAATCCCAAAAAGCCGGTCTCAGTTCGGATTGGGGTCTGCAACTCGACCCTATGAAGTCGGAGTCGCTAGTAATCGCAGATCAGCAATGCTGCGGTGAATACGTTCCCGGGCCTTGTACACACCGCCCGTCAAGTCACGAAAGTCGGTAACACCCGAAGCCAGTGGCCCAAACTCGTTAGGGAGCTGTCGAAGGTGGGATCGGTGATTGGGACTAAGTCGTAACAAGGTAGCCGTACCGGAAGGTGCGGCTGGATCACCTCCTTTCTAAGGAGTCTCACTTTTATACCCTGTCGCACCCGTTTTGTGGTGTGGAGTGTTCTGCGCCGAGTGTGTGCAGCGCTTTTGGGGTTGGGTGGAACATCAATAAAAGATGAGTGGCTTTCTGGTTGTGTTTGAGTACGCCCCTTTTTTTTGTGGGGTTGGAAAGAGTGCGGTTGGGGGTTGCTTGTTGTGGGCACACTATTGGGGTGTGAGGCTGCATGCGTGGTCTTGTCCCCCCTGTTGCTGCTGACTGTGGTTGGTGGTGGTGGGTGTGGGGGTGTTGTTTGTCAACTGCATAGTGGACGCGAGCATCTTGTAAGCAATTTTTTTGTTACAGATAGTTCAATGTTTTTGGTCTATGTGTTCATTTTCGAGTGTTTCTAAGTTACTTAGAGCATACGGTGGATGCCTGGGCACAAGGAGCCGATGAAGGACGTGGGAGTCTGCGATAAGCCTCGGGGAGGTGACAACCGACCTGTGATCCGGGGGTGTCCGAATGGGGAAACCCGCCACGGTGAAAGTCGTGGTACCCGCCACTGAATGTATAGGTGGTGTGGGGGGAACGAGGGGAAGTGAAACATCTCAGTACCCTTAGGAAGAGAAAACAATAGTGATTGCGTGAGTAGTGGCGAGCGAAAGCGTAGGAGGCTAAACCATGCTGGTGTGAGACTCGGTAGGGGTTGCTGGTGTGGGGTTGTGGGGTGCATTTACACAATATCTACCGGTGTTGTGGCGTCGTGGTGTGTGGTAGGTGAAGCCTTGTGAGTGAGGCGCCATAGTGGGTGTGAGTCCCGTAGCTGAAACTGCATGGCTTGGCGTGGTGTTGCCCCGAGTAGGGCCGGGCTCGTGGAATCCGGTGTGAATCTGCCAGGACCACCTGGTAAGCCTAAATACTTCCTTGTGACCGATAGCGGACTAGTACCGTGAGGGAAAGGTGAAAAGTACCCCGGGAGGGGAGTGAAAGAGTACCTGAAACCGTGTGCTTACAATCCGTCGGAGTCTTGAGGGGTGACGGCGTGCCTATTGAAAAATGAGCCTGCGAGTTAGTGGTCGGTGGCGAGGTTAACCTGTGTGGGGTAGCCGTAGCGAAAGCGAGTCTGAATGGGGCGTTCAGTCGCCGGCTCTAGACCCGAAGCGAAGTGATCTATCCATGGGCAGTGTGAAGCGCGGGTAAGACCGTGTGGAGGCGCGAACCCACTTCAGTTGAAAATGGAGGGGATGACCTGTGGATAGGGGTGAAAGGCCAATCAAACTTCGTGATAGCTGGTTCTCCCCGAAATGCATTTAGGTGCAGCGTTGCGTGTTTCGTGCTGGAGGTAGAGCACTGGATAGGCGATGGGCCCCACCGGGTTACTGACCTTAGCCAAACTCCGAATGCCGGTACGTGAGAGCGTAGCAGTGAGACTGTGGGGGATAAGCTTCATGGTCGAGAGGGAAACAGCCCAGAACATCAGCTAAGGCCCCTAAGCGTGTGCTAAGTGGGAAAGGATGTGGAGTTGCTTAGACAACCAGGAGGTTGGCTTAGAAGCAGCCATCCTTGAAAGAGTGCGTAATAGCTCACTGGTCAAGTGATTCTGCGCCGATAATGTAGCGGGGCTCAAGTACACCGCCGAAGCTGTGTCACTCCATTTTTGTGGGGTGGGTAGGGGAGCGTCGTGTGGCCGGTGAAGCTGCGGGGGAACCCAGTGGTGGAGGCTATGCGAGTGAGAATGCAGGCATGAGTAGCGAAAGGCGGGTGAGAAACCCGTCCTCCGAATGATCAAGGGTTCCGGGGCTAGGTTAATCCGCCCCGGGTTAGTCGGGACCTAAGGCGAGGCCGACAGGCGTAGTCGATGGATAACGGGTTGATATTCCCGTACCGATAGTGTGAGGACCCATACCGAGGCGTGTGATGCTAACCACCCGAGTTGCCCCTTCCTTCCCTTTGGGTTGGTTGGTGGTGGTGAGGCTGGGAACCGAGCGCGTATTAGGTCAGCGTGTGGGATGACGCAGTGAGGTAGCTTCCGCGGGGTAATGGTTGTCCCCGTTCAAGCGAGCAGCCCGAGTGCGAGTAATGTTGTGCTCTTTAGGGTGAGTCGTGATGAGGACCCTTTTTTGGGGTAGGTGGGTGATCCTGGACTGCCGAGAAAAGTTCCGGCGTGACGAGCACTATTGCCCGTACCCTAAACCGACTCAGGTGATCAGGTAGAGAATACTAAGGAGTTCGAGAGAATCGTGGTTAAGGAACTCGGCAAAATGCCCCCGTAACTTCGGGAGAAGGGGGGCCTGAGGTGTGAGAGCACTGATGGCCGCAGAGACCAGGGAGAAGCGACTGTTTACTAAAAACACAGGTCCGTGCGAAGACGTAAGTCGCTGTATACGGACTGACGCCTGCCCGGTGCTGGAAGGTTAAGAGGACTGGTTAGCTCTTTTGGGCGAAGCTGAGAATTTAAGCCCCAGTAAACGGCGGTGGTAACTATAACCATCCTAAGGTAGCGAAATTCCTTGTCGGGTAAGTTCCGACCTGCACGAATGGCGTAACGACTTCTCCACTGTCTCAACCGCGAACTCGGCGAAATTGCATTACGAGTAAAGATGCTCGTTACGCGCAGCAGGACGGAAAGACCCCGGGACCTTTACTATAGTTTGGTATTGGTGTTCGGAACGGCTTGTGTAGGATAGGTGGGAGACTGAGAAGCTGGCACGCTAGTGTTGGTGGAGTCGTTGTTGAAATACCACTCTGGTCGTTTTGGATTCCTCACTTCGAGCCATGATCTGGTTCAGGGACAGTGCCTGATGGGTAGTTTAACTGGGGCGGTTGCCTCCTAAAGAGTAACGGAGGCGCTCAAAGGTTCCCTCAGCCTGGTTGGCAATCAGGTGTTGAGTGTAAGTGCACAAGGGAGCTTGACTGCGAGACAGACATGTCGGGCAGGAGCGAAAGCTGGAACTAGTGACCCGGCACCTCATTGTGGAATGGGTGTCGCTCAACGGATAAAAGGTACCCCGGGGATAACAGGCTGATCTTGCCCAAGAGCTCATATCGACGGCATGGTTTGGCACCTCGATGTCGGCTCGTCGCATCCTGGGGCTGGAGTTGGTCCCAAGGGTTAGGCTGTTCGCCTATTAAAGCGGTACGCGAGCTGGGTTTAGAACGTCGTGAGACAGTTCGGTC
>CYUG01000007.1 GCA_001403775.1 Dermabacter indicis | reverse complement strand
AGCGCCCTGCCGCCGCGTGGGCGGCAGGGCGTTGGTGGTGTGGGTTTTAGCCGATGTTGGAGACGGCGCTGGCGGCGCGTTGTTGGGCGCTGGTGGCGGTTTCGTCGTTCTTGCCCATGGTGGACTTGACGAGGTTGATGATGCCCTTGACTTCGTTGGAGGCGCGGTTCCAGCGCTGTTCAACGTGGCGGTATTCTTCGGAGACGCCGTCGGCCTGGAAGTCGGCCATCGCGGTAGCAACCTGCTGGTCGCGCTGGGCGATGAGGCCTTCGAGGCGGCCGATGATGCCTGCGAGGTCGCCCTGGACGGACTGGGAAACGCCGGTGTCAAAAGAAATGCGGTCGGTGGTGGGCATGAGAGGTCCTCTCTAAATGACGTGTGTGGGTGTGTGTGGGATTCAGCGCTGGCCGGAGAAGCGTGCGCCGTCGAAGTTGGCCGAGCCCTGGGCGGAGGTGGCGTTGTCCATCGACTCCTGGTCGCCGGTCTGGAAGGCGGTGTCCATGCCGCCCTGGCCCTCGACGATGCGGCTGAGCGAGGAGTTGAGGTCGGCGCTGATTTCGTCGGTGCGGCCCTTGAACTGGTCGAAGGCGGCGCGGCCGGCACCGTTGAACTTGCCTTCGAGCGGCTCAACCGAAGCGACGAGCTGCTGGACGAGGGTGCCCAGGTCGTCGTTGGAGCCTGCGGTGTTGGTGGTGAGGGTGGAGAGGGTCTGGTTGCCCATATCGAACTTCATGAGTGCACTCCCTTGAAAGTGTTGGTGGGAGTGTGTGAACCACGGCGTCAGAGCGCGTGCGGTTCCCACGCTTCCCCTTGTGCTGTCCGGGACACACGTCCCGTTATCTGACCGTTATAAAGTACAGAGTCGACGTGGCTCACACCACCGGCGAACGAATTATTTTGCGTGTTGTTTCCGTGATGTTCACTTGAGTGGGTCGGGCCACGTTGCCCTTCGTACTGTGTATGTCAATGACGGCCCCGCGAGACAGTGGTGCGACGTTGTGTCGCGACCTTGTCTCGCGGGGCCGTCAGTTCTTCCGGGTTCAATACCCGAAGTTACTGGACCAGGTGCTTGACTTCGGGGTTCTTGGACAGGAAGTCCTCGACAGCCTGGTGAGCCTGGCCTTGTGCAAAGCCCTCGGGGTCATCAGCAAAGGCGCGAACCGCATCGCCGTCGATTCCGTCGATCGCCGAAATTTGATCGATGAGATCGTCGCGGAACTCGAAGAAATCGTGATGGGCTGCGCTGCCGAGTGTTTCCAGTGCATCTGCGAATGGATCAACGTGACGCGGCGCCGGAACCGGTGCTGGTGCAGGAGCCGGCTGCTCGACGGGTGCTGGTGCCGGTGCTGGAGCCACGGGTGCCGGTGCCGGTGCTGGAGCCACGGGTGCCGGTGCTGGAG
>CYUG01000006.1 GCA_001403775.1 Dermabacter indicis | reverse complement strand
CGTGGCGGTGCGGCCGAGCGTGAAGAGCCGCATGAGGGTTGCGCTCGCGGTGCCGCTTTCGGCAAGCGGGCCGAGTTCGCGAAGTGCCGGGATCGGGTTCTCGCGCTCGAGTGCCGCGCGAGCGGGGGCGCTGAGAATCTCGTTGATGCCGTCGGCGGTGTAGTGCGCCGCGGTGAAATCCTCGCGTAGTCGCTTAAGGAGGGCCGGGTCGATCGTGGGTGTGGAGGGGAGGTCGGTGCGCGCGTGTGCCATGCTCATGCCTACCATTGTGACGTACCGCGTGAGTGGAGCGAAGACGGGTGGAGGCGGCACGTGAAAAGCGGAGGGTTTGATGCGGAGCGCGCACTTGCGCGCCTTTCCGCCCCGCCGCACCGCAACGATTCGCTGCGATTCGTGGAGCACCGCCCCGCGCGAGAGGCGCGCTTTGCCGAGTGGCCGCGATGGGTGAATCCCTCGCTGCGCACCCACCTTGAACAAAGTGGGATCGAGCGCCCGTGGTGGCACCAGGCGGAAGCTGCCGAGTTCGTGCACGAGGGTCGTGACACGGTGATTGCGACCTCGACCGCGTCGGGAAAATCGCTCGGCTACCTCATGCCCGCGCTTACCGATATCCAGGCGCGCCGCGAAGACCCCGCAGCGAGGCGCGCGAGCGCCCTGTACATCGCTCCCACGAAGGCACTCGCTTACGACCAGTTCACCTCGATCGAACGCCTCGCACGCGAAGCCGATCTGCGGGAGGTCCGCGCCGCGGTCTTTGACGGTGACACCCCAACCGAGCAGCGGCGATGGGTGCGGCGCCACGCGAACTTTGTGCTCACGAACCCCGACATGCTCCACTACGGGATCCTCCCCGGCCACGAGCACTGGATCCCGTTCTTCCGCACCCTGCGCTACATCATCATCGACGAGTGCCACGTGTATCGCGGTGTGTTCGGCGCGCACGTCTCGATGCTCATGCGCCGCCTTGCGCGCATCGCCGAGTACTACCGGGCGAACCCCACGTTCGTGCTCGCCTCCGCGACGAGTGCGAGCCCCGAGGTGAGCGCTTCCAGGCTCGTGGGGCGCAGCGTCACGGCCGTCACCGAAGACGGCTCGCCAAAATATCCCCTCACGATCGCTCTGTGGGAGCCGGGCATTGCTGATCTTGACGAGGGAGAGGACGCGCGCGAAGCTGCGCGCAGGGCGAAGGAGGAGCGCGAGCGGGCAGAAAAGGCCGGGGTCAAAGCGCACGTGGAGGTCCGACGGCGCCCGGCCCCCACCGAGGCCGGTGCTCTCCTTGGCGACCTCGTATGCGAGGGGGCGCAGACTCTCGCC
>CYUG01000005.1 GCA_001403775.1 Dermabacter indicis | reverse complement strand
CCGGCGCTCCGAGCCCCGCCGCGCTCGCGGGACGCACGCGCGCAAAGCGAGAGGTGCGCGCGGTGGATTACGGTGCAATTCCCGAGCTTGCACGGCGCCGAGCCGCGGGGGAGGATCTCGCGGACCTGCTTGATGAGGCCGAGAAGCGCCGCGAGAAACACCGTGCGGACGCGGATGCAGCGAGCGGAGCGCGTACGGAAACCGCTGCCGTGGAAGCGCTCGCTATCGATCGAGACTTCGGTGCCCCGCCCGAAGGCGCCGTCGTGACCCTCAACCCCACCGATCCGCGACCGTTTACGCGACCTCTCACCGTTCGCGAGGAGGAAGTGCGCACCGTTTCAGGCGCGAGCCTTGCGCGCATCACCCACGACATCATCGTGCTCACCGTGGCCGATCCCGAAGACTCGTGGACGAGTGACAACGGCGCAAGCGACCACTTTCAGCGAGGCGCGTGGACCGTGCAGGTGCGGCGATCCGACAATCACGTGATCGGTGCTTTCCCCACGGGCTACGCCCTTTCGGTGAAGCCCGAAGAGGTCGAATCGTTCGACCCCGTGGACCTGACGGGACCGAGTAACCGCAAGAAGAAGGGAACGCGCCATCCCGGTGACCGCGCCGCCCTTAAACGCCGCCTTGAGGAACACGGCTTCATCGTGAAAACATCCGGCTCGACTCACGGCAAGATCACCCACCCCGACTTCCCGGGGTTGTTCACGCCGTGGGCGTCAACCCCGAGCGACAGGCGCCACCCGCAACTCGTGACGGCGCAGGTCAAGAGGGTGTTTGGGATCGATATTCGCGAGGAGCCGTCGGAATCCTGACGGCGGGAAGTCCGGTCCGGGTGGGCCCTGGGCCCCCGGACGGCCCCCGAACTCCAAGGGCGGCCCCGGACCCCGCGGGCGGAACCCGGACCCCACG
>CYUG01000004.1 GCA_001403775.1 Dermabacter indicis | reverse complement strand
CCGCCCTCTGGAGCGCGGGCACGGCGGGAGCCGTGAAGCCCGGGATGATCCCCGGACTCGCATTCGCGCAGAAGGCCCCGACGCTGCCTGGGATGAGCGACGCCGAGCTCGTGGCCGCCGATACGTGGGCCACGGGAGTTTCCCCCGCGCGCCACCCTTTCACGCTTGCCCGCGAAAGCGCGCGCGAGGGGGGTGTGCTTCGCATCGAGGACGCCAAGAAAGCCGAGCACGGCACGCGTGTGTGGACGGCCGGCATCATCACCCATCGCCAGCGACCCGCGACCGCCACGGGCATCACGTTCCTTGGCCTCGAGGATGAAACGGGCATCCTCAATGTCGTGTGCTCGCACGGGTTCTGGAGTGCCAACAGGGCACTTCTTCGCACCGCGCCCGCGGTTCGCGTGCGCGGCCTCGTCGAGCGCAACGAGGACGGCGTTGTCAGTTTCCTCGCCGATGCCGTCGAACCACAGTCGCTCGAGGCGACCACAACTTCGAGGAACTTTTGCTAGCCCGCGGCCCGTGCAACCCCTACGCTCGGCGCCTGTCGAGGTGCCGAGGAAGGCTTCACTCGGCGCGCTCCGCGCGAGAACACGAGCGTGAGGGCAAAACTCACGGCGGCGAAGAGGGCGAGTTCCGCGAGGGTCGTTCCAGTCGAGACGATCGCACCGCCGAGGGCAGCACTCACGAGCCCCTGGGATGCGACGGTGAGCGGCATGAATGCAGTGAGGGACTGCAAGAGCGAGGGGGCACTCTCGAGCGGGAGGATCCCCACGAGGGCAACGACTTGAAGCACGAGGACGATGATTGACACCACTCGCCCCACTCGCACACCACACACGGTCAGGAGCATTTGATGCACGATCGCGAAGCACAGGGCCGCGGCTACCGTAATGGCGGCCACCGAGGCAAGCGACGCCACGGGCACGCCGAAGGCCACGAGCAAGCCGATCACCAAGAGCGCCTGGCACGCAGCGAGGACGAGCGGCCACAGAAGCGACCGCAAAGCCACCCGCCACATGGGAAGGGCCGAATCGAGGAACCTCTCGCGAAGCGCCGGCCACACGAGGAAAATCCCGAAGGCACCAAGCCACAGGCCGAGTGCCGCGACGAAGGGGAACGTCGCGACGGCGCCTCCATCGGCTTCGTTTTCACGCGTCGTCGAAAGCGTCACGGCTTTCGTGCTCACCTCGGAGAGGTGCTTGCGTTCAGTTTCGGAATAGCTCGGGACCTCCTCAGCGCCGTCCCGAAGGCCGCTCGCGAGTTCGCCACTGCCGTCCGCGAGGCCGCGAGCACCGTCCGAAAGCTGAGTCGTGCCGTCGGCGAGGCCATGGGCGCCCTCCGCGAGGGAAGCGGTGCCCGAGACAAGCTTGGATGTGCCGTTCGCAAGCCCATCGGCACCTTCGGCAAGCTGCCCCGTGCCCGAGGCGAGCTCGCTCGTCCCTCCCGCGAGTCCCTTGGCCCCCTCGTCGACCTGGGCTGCGCCGCTCGAAAGCTTTCCGGCGCCATCGGCAAGCTGCGTTGCCCCGTCGCG
>CYUG01000003.1 GCA_001403775.1 Dermabacter indicis | reverse complement strand
CAAACATTCGCTACGCGTCGAGCGTTCTCGACGGAGGGCTCGCCGCCGCGACCGACGCCGAAACAACGCGCGACGAGCCGCCCCTGCCGAGCCTGCAGCAGCTTCATGACGCCCTCCTCGCCCACATCGAGGAGCGCCGCGACGACGAAATCGACCGCGGCGTAAGCCTCGTGGGTCCGCACCGCGACGACCTCGAGATCCGCCTGAGCGACTTTCCCGCGAAGGGATACGCGAGCCACGGCGAATCATGGTCGCTCGCTCTCGCGCTGCGCCTCGGGTCCTACGACCTCCTCACGATCGAAGAGGGTGACCTCGGCGACGGCGAACCGATCCTCATCCTCGATGACGTGTTCAGCGAACTCGATGCCCACCGTCGCGAGCGCCTCGGCCGCATCATCAAGGGCGCGGCGCAAGTGCTCATTACGACCGCGAATGACGACGATATCCCGCACTCGATTGGCGACGACGTGCATGTCGTCGATGTCGTGAAGGGGTCCGCGACCGTGCGCGAGGGCGGTCCTCGAAGCGCGAGAGATGCGGGGGCCACGTGGTGAGCGACGCCGGTGGCCACCACGGTCGGCAAAGATCCCCACTCAACCCCTACGCTCTCGGCACGTGGCACCAGCGGACTGCTTCGGAAGGGGCTGCGGACAAGCAGGGGAGTGGTGTCGCCCAGTCAGGGTCTTCCGCGCGGGAGGCCGAGGAGCCCCGAGCCGAGCGGGAGCGCGAGGAGGGCGAAGCAAGCGTCGGACTGGACATGACCGATGAACTCGCGCCCGACCCCGAAGCGAAACCTCGTGATTTCTCGCGCCCCGACGAGCTGGGCCGTCGCGCCCTCAACCAAGCCCGCGCGGCCGCGAAGAAGCACGGGTACCGCCCGCGCGCGAGTCGCCTCACGCGCCCCAAGGG
>CYUG01000002.1 GCA_001403775.1 Dermabacter indicis | reverse complement strand
CCATTGCGCTCGTTGTTGTCTTCCCGTGCGTCCCGGCGACGGCGACAAGGGCGTGCTCGCGCAGAAGTCCCGCGAGGCCCGCCGCCCTGTGGATCACGGGAATGGCGAGGTCGTGTGCACGGCGCACCTCGGGGTTGTCGGCGCGCACGGCCGTCGAAACGATGACGAGGTCCGTGCCCTCCTCAATGTTGGCGTTGTCGAAGCCGACCGTGATGCGCGCGCCGAGCTCCCGCAGTGGCGGGAGGAAGCGCCCCTCTTGCGACTCCGATCCCGTGACCTCGAATCCCGCTTCGAGGGCAAGCCGGGCAACGGCGCTCATACCCGCGCCGCCAATGCGGATGACGTGGATTTTGCGCACTGGTTTCTCGGGCCACGCGGCATTGGTGACGACGGCACCGGGCCTCAGCATCGTGCGAAGCTCGCCTGGGGAGAAGGGGCGAAGATTGTCGAGAAGAGCGTTCACGGGGGTCATCGCGCACCTCCCTTTGGGCGCTGGGTCGCGAGCGCCGGGATCGACGCCGCGATGCGGTCGGCGACTTTCTCGGCGGCATCGCGTTTACCGAGGGCGAGCGCCGCGTTCTCCATGCGCTGACGCACCTCGGTATCGAGCAAGCATTCGGCGACGGTTTCAAGGAGAAGCTCGGGCGTGAGGAGGGCATCCTTGATCATGCGCGCCCCGCCGGCCTCGACCATGTCAGCGCCGTTGAGTGCCTGCTCACCATTGCCGATCGGAAGGGGCACGAAGAGCGCCGGCAAGCCCACGGCGGCGAGTTCACACACCGTCCCTGCGCCCGAGCGTGTCACCGCGAAGTCTGAGGCAGCGTAGGCATCTTCCATCCCGTTGACGTACTCGACCTGCACGTAGTGCTTGCCGCTCGCCGGAACTTTCTTGCCCTTCCCCGTCACGTGAAGGATTTGTACGCCAAGTCCCTCGAGGGGGGCGATTGCGAGCGCGAGAGTTTCATTGAGACGCTGCGCGCCAAGCGAGCCTCCCGTGACAAGCAGGGTCGGTCGTTCGGGATCGAGACCGAAGGATTCGCGCGCTCGTGCACGTCGCGCCTCGCGATCGAGGAGGGCGATTTCAGAGCGCATGGGCATTCCGACCCATTCGGCCTTCGAGAGCGGCCCTGACGTGTCGCTCATATCGAAGGCGGTCATGGCGCGAGCACCCAGCCGGACGCCAAGCTTGTTTGCCATGCCGGGGCGCTTGTTCGCCTCGTGAATAAACAGAGGGATCTTCGCATGCCTACCCGCGATATACGCGGGCGGGCACACATAGCCGCCAAATCCCGCGACCGCGTCGACGTTCTCGCTGCGGATGAAACGGCGAACATCGCCGAGGCCGCGGCCGAACTCGCGGGGGAAACGCAAAGCGGCAGCATTGGGGCGGCGCGGGAACGGCACCTTGTCGATCGTGAGCAGCTCAAAGCCCGCCGCGGGTACGAGATCCGCCTCAAGGCCCACCTTCGTGCCAAGAGCCACGACGCGCACGCCCGAATAGCGCTCGGTGAGCGCCCGTGCCACCGCGAGCATGGGCGACACGTGACCAGCGCTTCCCGCCCCCGCCACAAGAATGGTCGCCTGCGTGCGTGCCTGAGTATGGGCGTTGGGAGTCATGAGCGCGTTCCCTTTCTGGTCAGGTGTTCCGACGCCGGCTTCGCGACAACCGTGGCCGACTTTTTCGAGTAGCGGGCATGCGCCCGGAGGGCCTCCGCCGCGCCAGGTTCGGATCTTGCAAAGGCGAGCAGCACCCCGAGCGCGAGCATCGAGGCGATGAGCGCCGAGCCGCCCGCCGAAACGAACGGCAGGGGCACGCCGAGCACGGGAAGGAGCCCCGTCACGACGGCCATGTTCACGAAGGCCTGAGCGAGGATCCACGAGGTGATCCCAGCGATCGTAATCTGCACGAACGGATCGCGGATCCGAAGCATCATGCGGTACAGCACGAGTGCGAGGAGCGTGAAGAGGAGAACGATGAGGAGCGTACCGAAAAGGCCGAGCTCCTCGCCGATGATGGAGAAAATGAAGTCGTTATCGGCCTCGGGAACACGCCCCCATTTTTGGCGCGACTGCCCGATCCCCACGCCCCACCAGCCGCCGGTCGCGAGTGCCATGAGGCCGTTGTCGGCCTGGTAGCACGAGTCGCCCGCGCACTCACCGTGCAGCCAGTTGAGCGCGCGTGCCATGCGGTTCGGGCTCGCGAGCACGAGGCCAATGACGACGGCCACGGCACCGCCACCCGCGATCAGGAACCACCGCTTCGGCACGCCGGCCACCCAGAAGGCACCCGCGGCGAGAATGCCCACCATCATCATCGTGCCGAGGTCGCGTCCCAAAATAATGAGGCCAAGTGCCGCCCCCGTGCCGACAATGGCCGTGCACAACACGGGCAGTTCGCGCAGGCGGTCGCGGTTCTTGGCGAGAAACGCGCCGAGCCACACGGCGAGCGCGAGCTTGAGAAACTCCGACGGTTGACCGCGAAGCGGGCCGAGCTGAATCCAGTTCCTGTTGCCGCCCTTACCGAGCCCAAGCGGAGTGAAGACGAGCGATTGGAGGAGCAGCCCGAGACACAAGAGAAAAGTCGCGACCGCGAGGTTCTTGTACCACTTGACCGGCGTGAGGGCCGCGGCAACGAGAAGCACGAGACCGATGGTGGCGAAGATACCCTGCGTCACGAAGGAGGCGTACGGCGAATCGCCCTTCGCAATGTTGGTCACCGAGGAACTCGACAGCACCATGACGAGGCCGATCGTGATGAGGATCCCGCCGATCACGGCAATCGCATAAAAATCGAGCGCGGGTGACTGAAACCATCGGCCGAGAGTCGATTTGACTTCCCCGCCCACGTCGCCGAGGGGCCGCTGCTCGCTCGGACGCTGCGTGGCTCGCTCGCTCACGCGTCGCCCCCAAGGCTGCGCGCT
>CYUG01000001.1 GCA_001403775.1 Dermabacter indicis | reverse complement strand
CCGTCGGACTCCCCCGCCCCCGCATCGGCGGCCCCGTTCGCCGCGGAATCGCTCGCACCGGCCTCCGCAGTGGAAGCGCTGGCACCGTCGGACTTCCCCGACCCGGCCATGTACTCGCGCGCCTCACTCGTGATCGCCCCGTAACCGGCGAGCATGGGCCCCTCCCACACGTTGACGAGCAGGGTGGAAGAAAGGGTTCCGACGGTTGCCGCGCCCCCACCGGCCTCCTGGTGCACGGTGCCGCTAGCCTCTTCGGAGGCCTCGAGCCTCACGACGATTTCACGTGGCCCGGCGGGTGGCTCGGGAAGGCTCCCCCACTCGCTCGAAGGAGCGGTCGTGTAGCCGCGCGCGACGGGAATGAACGTGCCGCGGAGTGGTCCCTCGGTGATGCGCGCGTTCGTGACAACGACCGCGACCTTATGGCCGTCGATTTCACGGTCGGGCACGAGAACCTGCTCGCCGGGCACGAACTCCCCGGTGAACGACGCGAGACGCCCTTGGACTTCGTTCGTGACGGGTTTGTGCTTCTCCATGAGAGTCTCAATCGGCACGGGCGCCGCGGTTTGCGTCTCTTCGCGGTTATCGAGGGCGCGCGTCGCTCGCTCGAATTGCCAGTTCGCGAGGAGCCCGCACACGAGGGTCGCTGCCGCCATGAGGGCGAGCAGACCCAGGAACTTGGGACGGAGGGCGACGCGAAGCATTCTTCAAGTGTAGAGGTGAGATTGAACGGAGCGGGACGCGGTTCCCTGACAGTGTCCAACCGCTCGACCTATCCTAGAAGCGTGTCTCACAGTGTGTATGTAACCTCGTCAGAAGGACGCTCCGGCAAGTCCACCGTTGCCCTCGGCCTCCTTGAAGCCCTCGTTGCCACGTCGAAAAACGTCGCCGTGTTTAGGCCGATCATCGATTCGCGCCACGACCGGGACTCCGCCGTTGAGCTGCTCGTCTCGCATCCCGGCGTGCGCCAGGATTACGAAGAAGCGCTTGGCGTCACCTACGACCTCGTGAACTCGAGCCCCGAAAAGGCGCAAGAAGAAATCATGCGCCGTTACCAGGAGCTGCACGAGAAGTACGAGACGGTGCTCGTGCTCGGCTCGGATTACAACGGGCTCGCGAACCCCACCGAGGTCGCTTTCAACGCGACCGTGGCCGCGAACCTCGGCGCCCCGGTCGTGCTCGTGGTGAGCTCGCGCCGCCGCGACCCGCA